>CALIAU010000005.1 GCA_938045585.1 uncultured Saprospiraceae bacterium | reverse complement strand
AGTACTAAATGCAATTAAGAACAAAATTGTCCATAGAGTCTTTGCTGTAGTTAAAAGAAAAACACCATATGTCAAACTTATGAATTATGCATAAATAAATAATTACATATAAATTTGCTTAATCGTAGAAATTCGGTCCTGTGGACTCTGCTTTCAGCAGACCTTCCAGGCAACTGACACGGGCTGGTCGGACAAGTGAGCAATAAGACATCATTGGCGCATGTTCATAGTTTCTATATTACCACAATGTATACTTTAGATTAATCAGGATTTACCCCTATAGAATAAGAATGATATTTCTCTAACTTTGTACGAGCAGGACTACCAAAGGAGTATTTGTAAATACATACCAACATGAGAACTTACACCACACAGACTTTCTTAGTCTATATAATCTTGTGCCTATCCTTTACAAGTATTGTACATGGCCAAAAAATAACAATTGGAGAAACAGGAGACTATCCTAATCTGTCCGCAGCGGCATCTATTATACAAGCAGGGGACACCTTAGAAATGCAATCTCAGGTCTTTACAGACGGCACGCAATTTTTATACGATCTAGAAGGCACTGCAGAAGCCCCCATTGTTATAATAGCGAAAGAAAGACATCAGACAATCATGCGGGGTGGCACAGAAAGTATTCATCTAGTGCGATGTCATCATGTGGAAATAAATGGATTGACGATAGAAGGGCAAACGGGTAATGGAATGAACATAGACGATGGGGGAGATTATAGTACTCCTTCAGAACATATAGTTGTCCGCAATTGCATGTTCCGAGAAATGGAAGCATCAGGTAATAATGACCTATTAAAAATGTCTGGTATAGATAATTTTCTAATCGAAAACTGCTCCTTTGTTAATGGAGGTGAGGGAGGCAGTGGTGTAGACTTTGTTGGCTGCCATTATGGTGTAGTACAAGACTGTGTTTTTGATAATTCAGGTACCAGTGGAATACAAAATAAGGGAGGTACACAGCATATACGAATCCAGAGAAATGTGTTTACGAATATATCCCAACGTGCACTTAACCTAGGAGGAAGCACAGGCTTACAATTTTTTAGACCACCCCTAGCAGATCCCATTGTAGATGCGTTTGAAGCTGCAGACATAGAAGTGTTTTCAAATGTGTTTATAGGTAATCATGCACCCATTGCCTATGTAGGAGCAGTACGGGTAAAAGTATTTAACAACACGTTTTACCAGCCACAAAACTGGGTATTTAGAATTTTACAAGAAACAACAACACCTGGGTTTTTGACCTGTGCAGATAATGAATTTAAAAATAATATTGTCTATCTAGAATCTGATCTTACAGAGGTAAACATTGGGCCCAATACAGATCCAGAATCTTTTAAGTTGAGCAATAATCTCTGGTATAATCAATCAAGTAATAATTGGACCCCTAATCTTCCTGTCATAGATGTAGATCAAATAATAGCTTCCCCAGGATTTATGGATGAGAGCCTTGGAAATTTTAGATTGTTAGACGGAAGTGCTGCAATTGCTAAGGGTGCTGTACTTACTGAGGTTACGCAAGATTTTGATTTGAAAGAATTTAGTTCTCCACCCTCTATTGGCGCCTTCGAAGGCAATACAACAATAAGTAGTATCCTGGAACAGCAGAGTATGGAATCTATTCATATGTATCCCAATCCAGCAAGCACACAAGCACAGGTGCACATGGACTTAGAGGATGAAGATTTGTTATTAATGATTTATGATATCTCCGGCAAACTCATGCTTAATCAGAACCTTGTAAATAAACAATTGGATCTGTCAAAATACAACTTAGAACCTGGACAGTATTTTGTAAAAGCCATAGGGAATGATGCAAGGACCTACTCTGCTAAGTTGTTTTTGTATTAGCAAATGAGCTAATTGTAAACTACCTTCTTACGAATGTTGATAACAATATCCTCCTCCTTTTACTTTTCTTTTGCAAGAACTGCCTGACTTAGTTCTTGCACCACAGGAGGGACTAGGTGATTTGGATGCTCTCTTAGTTTGATATCTTTTTATATGGTTAAATTGATTTGCCTGTGCAGTGTGTTGATAACAATAACCATTTGCCAGTCTAGTTTTGTGTTTACAAAGCGTACCTCTTTGAGTATAAGCTTTACATTGGACAGACACTGACTCACCTACTGATTTATCTCTAATTGAAGAATAGCCTAATGCATTAATTTGTGGCGGTTTACAGAATTTGCAAGGTGTTAGTTTGTAAGAACTTAGTTCAGATAAAATTATTTTTTCAGAAACATTCTCAACCATTCTGCATGATGCAAGATGATACTTAGCACCGTACGGAGTTTTGTATACATCTTGAGCATTCATTTCTTGGGTAGAAAAAAGAAGCAATAATATATGAGAAAGTTGTATGAAATATTTTAATTGCATATTAAGATAATTTCAAATTCGGATAATTTATTATTAACTGCAAGAGGATAAATATGTTTAACATTCTCAGCATTAGGATATAGCTATGTCTAATTTTATCTTCTGCGTGAGCTGCCTGGAAGGCACCGCAGGTGGTCGCAGAGTGACCGAGCCGCATGGCGAGCCTGTAAGGGAGCGACCCAGCTTAGCTGAATTTCAGCTAAGCTGGGGCACGCCCAAATGAGTTTACATACACACTAAATTCTAGTGAATTGTTTTGAGATTTTATGCAGCCTTAGGTGTAGCTCTTTGTAATAACCAACTTACTCCGGCAATGCCTACCGCAATAACGGCTACTGCTATGTACTTAGAAAAAGACCAATTCAGACCAAGCATTTCATAGGTCTCGTTAACACGTAAGTCTTCCACAAAGAAACGCACGAGGCCACTTAGGATCATAAAGATGAAAAATAGTACACCGGCTGTTTTAATGCGTGTACGCAGAAACCAAAGAATAGCAAAGGTGATAGCGTATCCAGTCACCTCATAGATAGGAGTAGGAAATACTCCTGGGACAAGATGGTTACAATATTCACCTACACAGTCTGTCATCTTCTGACCGCGCTGTAAAACATTGCGCGGATAATCATATACCCATACCCAATCAGGCAAGGCAAACCAGGAAGGTTTAGGTGCCGTGTTTACAATTCCCCAGTCTCCATCGCCTGAAAACTGACAACCTGCTCTTCCTACCAGCTGACCCATAACCATGGCTGGTGCACAGGCATCCATGGCATGTCGTCCGTGCATACCCAACTTTCTTACATACCAATACCCAGCAATGAAGCCTACGATAAGCCCTCCATATACGGTTAAGCCACTACCAGAAAATAATTGGCCGATGGGATCTTCTAGAAAGGCGTCCATGTTTTCAAAGATGGAAAAAAGGCGTGCACCCAAGATGCCAGAAATTGCAGTTACTACGGTGATGTCAGAAATTTTACTGGAAGGATATACTTTTACTTCTTTCGCTTCGTTTAGTAGGGGTGATTGCATTCCCTTGTAGTAGTTAAATGCTGCAAGAGCAAGACCACCTAGCAAGCCCGTCAAAATGTTTCCCTCCAGATTAAATACTATGGACGCAGGATTTGATTTAAACAAATCAAAGTTATCCATAATGTGAGGAATTTTGAAACAAACAAAACCTATGAGTAATCCATTGAAAAGAGATTCTTTAATCACGGCATCTTTGGAGTAAAGTGAGATATATTGCATGGGGTGAAATATGCCTTCTCTTTCTTTTCGCTTGAGCTCTCTGTATAATACAAAGGCACTCGCTAAAAAAGCAAAGGCAAGAAAAACTCCAAAGGTTTTGAATACAGCAAATGCATTGTCCACCTGTGTGCCAAAGATGTCATGGAAAAAATAAGATAAATCTGGATACATGGATTCTTATATTGTAGTGTCCCTTATTCAGAACAGTTGAACGATTTATTTATATTAAAGGTAGAAACCCAATCTAACTAAAAGAAAACAATCATGAAAGTGTATCAACTCTATTGTATACTTGTTTTATTGCTTTGCTCATTAGTAATTCAGGCACAACCCGCTGCCGTATTCCACGGAGGCATTGCAAAGCTAACAAATCAAGACAAATTAATTACTCCTGAAGGGGCATCCCATCCTGGATTCATGATAGGATTAGATGCAATGCTCTCTAGAAAGGGTATTAATCTTATGGCAGGATTCCAATATCATCAATTTCATTTTGTGGCAACAGAAAATTCTGCATTCTTCAGTATGGATGACTATGTCTCTTATACTAAACTGAGATTTGGGATGAACGGAGGTTTTGAGATAAGAGAGGGTATGGGTCTACGTATCTATGCACTTGCTTCGGTCCCCCTACTAACGAACCTACCAAGGACTGATGAAGATATTCCACAACGAAGTCTGAATGATGCTTATTTAGCAGCAGTAGGAGGCGCTTCATTTATATTGGGGCCAGGAATTATTTCTTTAGAATATGAGAAAGGATTGTCAGACGTAACTCCGTTACTGACAGCAACTAGGAATAATTCACTTGCATTGAGCTTAGGGTTTATTTTTTAGGAGCCATTTAAGTAGTCATTTTTTTTAAAAACCCAAAGTACTCGCATCTGGCCTACGCGGATCAGAACATCCAAAGATAAGTCCATCGCGTATCATCAGTGTTTGTGTGCTTCCCATTGCAGCTCTTGTTTTGATAGTATGTCCCTTGGCTGCTAGCAGGCGTTTTGTGTCTGCATTCAAGACCTTTTCTGTGTACAATATATCTGGATACCATTGGTGATGAATGCGTGGAGCGTGTGTGGCTTCAGCAATGTTCATGTTGTGGTCTATGACATTAAGAATGATCTGTAAGACTGTAGTGATGATCCGACTCCCTCCTGGGCTGCCAGTAATAAGATAGGGCTTGTTATCTTTAAACACCATTGTGGGCGTCATAGAACTGAGTGGACGTTTCCCAGCCTCCACAGCATTTGCTGCACCACCTATAAGTCCAAAGGCGTTTGCAGAACCGGGTTTAGCAGAAAAGTCTCCCATCTCATTGTTGAGTAGTATACCAGTTCCCTTAGCAACTAGTCCAGTACCAAAACTAAAGTTCAAAGTATAGGTATTGCTGACAGCATTCCCATCTTTGTCTACTACAGAATAATGGGTAGTTTCCTCACTTTCATAATCTGTAACCTTGCCAGGCTTAATCTCTTCGGATATATTTGCGTTAAATGTGCTAATTTTCTTACGTAAATCTGTAGCATATTTTTTTGAACTAATCCATTTTACAGGTACATCCCAGTAATTGGGATCTCCTAAATGTTCACTTCTGTCTGCATAGGCCAAGCGCATTGCTTCCACCATTAAATGAATTGTCTCTGCAGAGTTATGACCAAGAAAGCCAAGAGGATATTCTTCGAGAATATTTAGCATTTGGATTATGTGGACACCTCCTGAACTGGGAGGAGGCATGGAATAAATATCGTAGCCTCTGTATGTACCTTTGACCACATCTACTTCTTCTGCCTTATAATCTTTTAAATCGTTAGTCTGGATTATTCCGCCATTCTCTTGAATATCTTCTGCCATTCGTTTTGCAAGTGCTCCCTCATAAAATCCTTTGGAACCCCTTTGCGCAATCTGCTCCAAACTCCATGCAAGATCTTCTTGTATAAGTATATCACCTGCTTTATATGTGGAAGTATTTGAAGGGTAAAATATTTTTTCTGTTTCAGGACACACTCTTAATCGGGTCTGATATTTTTCCAAGACATGCGCTAGGTCATGGCTAATAGGGAAGCCCTCCTTTGCTAGACGAATCGCAGGTGCAATCACTTCTTGTATGGACATACTGCCATACGTATCTAAGGCTTGGCAAAGACCCGCTACCGTACCAGGAACACCTATGGAATGATAACTGGAATTAAATTTTTTATTATCTACATTTCCCTGAGCATCTAAATACATGTCCTTATCCGATTTCTTAGGAGCAATTTCTCTATAATTAATTGCGCGCGTATTACCGCCTTTGGCATCGTGGACTAACATAAAACCACCTCCACCTAAGTTGCCCGCTCGAGGTAGGACAACAGCCAAACTAAAACCAACAGCTACAGCAGCATCCACTGCATTCCCTCCTGCTTTTAATATTTCTAAACCTACCTTCGTTGCCTCATCATGCTGCGTTGCTACCATGCCCTGCTCTGCAATGAGTGGATGGTGAATAGACTCTGCTCCGTAAATTGGAGGTGCTTGGGTATTTGCATCTAAGAGACAAAAAAGAAATAGGATAGAAATAAAGAGTTGTTTGACCATCTTGTAATTATTAATTCTACAGAAGAATTTTATTTTGATTAAAATACTAATAGTTAATAATAAACTCTGTATACATTGTAAAATGTTTATCAAGCCAAAATAGAAAATCGAATAGCATGTATAACAAAAGTTTAAATCTTGAGTTTTTTAATAATTTGAGTAAGGGCCATTTTCCAGGTATGATGGGTATAGAAATTACGCATATTGAAGAAGGATCTATGGAAGCTGAAATGGAAATTAAAAAGGAATTTTTTGCTCCTAATGGTTTTTTGCATGCAGGTAGCATAGCTACGTTCGCTGATACAATAGCAGGCTACTCTGCAGTCGCGCATTTACCAGAGGGAGGAAAAATGTTTACTACCCTAGAATTCAAATGTAATTTTATAGGAGCTGCACGTGAAGGAAAACTGAAAGGGAAATGCATTGCAGAACACCTAGGGAAAAAGACACAGGTATGGCGTGTAGTCGTAACTGATATGAATACGCAAAAAGAAGTAGCTATCTTTTCTTGTACTCAAATAATCCTCTACTAAAAAAAGAATGCCTTTATCAATCAGGAAAGTAGAGTATCGTTTCCGCATCAATATTATTGAGACCATTCTCTTCTCCACCACTGCCAGCAAATATGGTAGTTGTAAAGGTTACGGTCCCAGATGTAAATTCTGGATCGTACACGGCTTCAAACCCTAGAGCACTTATACCGCCACCTGAGACACTTGCATCAGAAGTCCATATATAAAAGCTAGGATGCGAATTGTCAAAAGTCCAGTCAATATTGTTAATAGAGAAGGGTCCAATTTGATTTTCGTTCTGCTGCCAGTTTATGTTTAGTCTTTCATCCTTGGTCATAACCACGGTAATGATTCCATCTGTTGGGTTGCCTGCTATTTCATTAACACGAATCTGCCATGCGGAATTCGTTGGTCCATTCACTAAGCTAGGAAGGACTGTTTTTGTCATGGAAAGATCTGCACAAAACACACATGGATCCTCATCGTCGCAGATACCATCACCATCCGCGTCTAATCCACTTACTTGCATCAAACTAATTTGATCAAAATATACATCTGTGTCAGAGATGCCTACTAGATGTGTCAACCTGAGATCGTCATCATCATTTGGCGCTACGAATTCATGTGTAAACACTTGATGACTCTCAGTCAATGCTAAATCTGTTTCGTGATATACGATAGAGCCATTTGCTCTATTTCTAAGTTTAATCACGATATCTCTAGGCGCATCAGCACGTGCTATTGTTGTGAGTAGATAGGTTTCTCCTGCCGTAATAGCTAGGTTGTCTTGCCACATTTGCACATCATAATCAAAATTTCCTCCATTCTCAATTTCAATCTGAGCCTCACCCATATCATTTACAAAACCACTTGCTAACCCTGTACCCCCGTCATGCAAACTAAAACTTGGGATATTGCTACTTGCTGTTTCGAATTCTCCTTGTATCACCAGCTCTTCATTAGCACAAAGACCAGCCTCAATTAATTCAATGTCATCACCAAACACAACACCCTGTCCACTTACTCCAGCATATAAACGCCCTGCAATATTCCGGTCACCCGCAATTATCTTACTATCTGTCCACAATTCTTTTTCTGCATAATTATTTATTCTTATCCAAGTTTGCCCCATATCATCAGACCTATAAAAGTAATCTGTTGCATCAGTGTCTTTTTCTCCAAACACATAAATAGCTGGATAGCTATCCGTTACACCCTTACCAAAGGAGATGGCACGTGCTTTATCAATTGAGCTAGAATTACTTATATTAGACCAACTTGCTCCAGCGTCATCACTGAAGTATAGTGTATTATTTACATTGATCCAGATATGTCCTGCATGCCCAGGCACCGTGAACATCCGTGCCTTGGTCCAAAAATTTGTATTGGCGGGTAACTGAGACAGATCGTTATGTACCACACACCAATCTTTACCACCATTTGTGGAAATATTAAATGTTCCATTCCAATCGTAGTAGTAGAATACACAGGGTACTTCTTTATCAGCAGCAATATTTCTGTATACATTAAAGACACTAGAATTAAAATTCCCGGAATTTACATCCGTCGAAGCTAAACAAGTCACATCAAAGGGGAGTGCACAGTCTGGATTGTTAGTCGTTGTTCCAGAAGCTGCAATAAAATCCGTGTCTCCTCCATCCTCAGTATACTTTAATCCATTATGTCCAAAGATGACTATGTTATCAGGATCATCGGAAGACATTTCTACTACAGTTTTGAGATCATCACTTAGATAACCAGCTTTTAAATTCCAGGTATCTCCGCCATCTTCTGAAGTCAGTAATCCGCCCTCATTTGGTGTCCATTCATCTGTTAGTAAGAGGGCCAAATGATCTGGTTGTTTTTCACAAAAACTATAACTCGCACTTTTCTTTAGTTTGCCTAAATTATCGTTGGTCTTTGCACTGATGTCTTCTTCTGCAAAATTTTCTATGTCTTCTATATCAGAGTTAAATACGAATCCACTATGATCTCCACTTCCAGAGATGAAAAAATTGCCCTTGGAATTCGTAGGGAAACATAGTAGATCTGTTGGTACAATTTCTTCGTGCCCCTTAGATTGTAAATTGCCCCAGGTGCCACCATTGGTAAAAGAGAAATTATCGCATTGAAAGGTAGAAAACCAACTTGTAAAATGCATGGTTTGTTCATCAAATGGATCGTAGGCTATTTGCGCTACATGAGAACCAAAGACATCACGCCAAGGAAAGGCATTGTTAGCATCTGGTAAATCACCATCCACCTGCGTCCATAGATCGCCACCATTGGTCGTTACATAAAATTCATTGAGATGATTCCAGTCAGCAGTGACGGTAATAATTTTATCATTATCATGGGGGCTACAATCTACAGTGAGAAAGCCATCATTGTTATTATCCGCATTATCCGTGAAGTCTGTATCTAATCCATTTGTTAATAAAGACCAATTTGTTCCCGCTATGATATTTTCACACTTAAGTATTCCCTCGCGCTTGCAAGCTGCAACTAAATAATCTGCATTTTTTGAAATCGAAATGTCTATTACATCTAAGGCAGCTGCGGAATTATTCACAAGTGTGAATTCTTGATTGTTTGTGTTACCAAGATAAATTCCATGATCAGCATATCCTACATATACAAGATCTTCTGTTGGATGGAAAACAACCGAACGGATACTTTTACGATTGGTATTATATGGTATTTGATTATCTGGTATTTGGCTTGCTTCTAAGGTAGCCAGGTCTAGAATATATAATCCTTTATCAGTTGTACCCAGGTACAATTCATTGGTATTATTTGGGTTGATTGCGATGGGTGTGCCTTCACGATCTTTATCCTCATTATTACCAGAACAGTTTCTTCCACCATTACCAGAAAAATAAAAATCATTGTCACCGGTAACAGCCAGTTCAATAAATGTTTCTCCACCATCTGTAGATTCATATATTGCAGAGGTAGCTGCATTACAATTTCTACCTACTGCCAGATAAATTATATCAGTATCATCTGGATGGAGTGCAATACCTGCAACACTATAATGGGATTCTTCTGTAGAATAAATTAACTGGACCATGCGCCCTGTGCTGGGGTCATAGCGATATGCACCTCCCACATCCGTTCTGTAAATCCGCATCTCTGCATCCAGCGGATGTATTTGCATGCCAGTAATATATCCACCACCACCAATGGGAACATTTTTCCAAAAATAATCTTGTTCACTTTGAGCATTGCATAAACTTGCTAAGAATAGGACAATAAGAATAGTTTGTAGTTTTCCGTATAACATGGATAAAGGTGTTTAAGTACAATCAATATAGGAAGGAGTTATAAGGATAGACTATAAAATTAATGAATTTAACATCTCTCTGTCCTAGGGTTTACCCTAGTCCGATATTTTTCATGTTCTAGTACTCTATTAGACTGGAAGTACTCTGGCGTACAAGAATCTAGCGTCTAAAATCTAGCGTCTAAAATCTTAAGACAAAGTAGGGGCAAAAAAAAACGGAAGATAAATCTTCCGCTGGTAATGTTCAAAAAGGGTGTGTTTCTCAAAAAAGCGAGTTCTCAATTCGCTAAAAGGCTCTGTTCTCAATATTTAAGTGAGTTTCTCAAGCTCACTTTCTAACCAATCATTGTAATTTAAATCCAGTTTCATTCTCATTACACTTATAAGACGTCTACAGTAATGAGTACCACATATTTTAGATGGAGATTATTTAATTTGACAATTTCTTAGCAAACTGCAAATGTAACTTCTAGAATCTAATATATAAAGATAGAGTATGGGCAAAAAAAACGGAAGAATATATCTTCCGCTGGTAATGCTATAAGGGTGTAGTTTCTCAAAATAAGCGAGTTCTCAGTTCGCTGTAAGGGTGTAGTTTCTCAAAAAACAAGTGAGTTCTCAGTTCACTTTAATAAGGGTGTTATTGTTTCTCAAAAAAACAAGCGAGTTCTCAAATCGCTTTAAATCCGGGTGTCGTTTCTCAATATTTAAGTAAGTTTCTCAAGCTTACGTGTAACTTAAATCCATTTTTCAATCTTGTTACACTCTTAAGACGGTCTCATGAAGGAGAAGACACATATTTTGAATTGAATTAGCTTTAAGTGTCAAAAATTTAACAGATTTTATGGTTTTGGCCTGTTGTAATGGAAGCTTGCTTACACTTTTGATTAGTTTTTATTATTCTTCTGTTGTCCTTTTTTCTTGAAAAACAGAACGAAAAATATTAAATCGTGATGTGTAGTTTCCAAACTTCACGTGGATATTAATAAATGTACTCTTACTTTGATTATCTAGTCCTGTGTCTACTTTTTTCTTGATAAAAAAAGCTAGCAAAAAAAATCCTTGCGTGCTAATATGCTTACGTAGTTCGGAAACTACGTATGACGATAAAGCTATTTGCCGGCCTTAGAAGTTTTAGCAAAATATGTTCACAAATTCCGTTAAATAATCGGTACTGTTTGAGCTGGAAAAAACCATTTGTAAGAAGTAAGTTTACTAGTAAGTAACTTGTTAATGCAAGCAACTATAACGATGCGAGTTTAGCGATTTTAGGAATTTGGGGATATATTTTGCGGCTACTCTTCTGCAAGAAGAGTAGTAAAACTTATACAGCCTTGAACTTTTGGTTCTTTTGTTTCAAGACAAAAGAATAATAGATATTATAGAAATAGAAAGCACATTTATTTTATTAAACTAAATGAGACGTAACCAAACCTTCCTCATTTATACTTTGTAACGACACGGTGTTTATCGTATTAAGTCTAGAGGCATCGAAGGGAAGAGAAACCTTAATATAATTATCTGTAAAACCTGTCATTGTGCTTTCAGATTTAGATTGCTCAAAAAGTACCTTGCGGGATTGCGATAGGTAGCTACTATAAAATTTCCTTTTTTTCTTTTCAGAAAGAGAACGCAAGATGGCATTTCGTTTTCGTCTAGTTTCCATAGGAACGGACTCGCCCATTTCTGCCGCTGGCGTATTGTCTCTTTCAGAATATGTAAAGACATGCAGATAAGAAATATCTAAACCTTCTAAGAAAAGAACAGTATCCATAAAGTCAGCATCTGTTTCACCTGGAAATCCCACGATAACATCTACACCAATACAACAATGGGGCATCCTATTTTTTATCTCTCTAACACGCTCTTTGTACAAGTCCGATTTATAGCGCCTCCGCATGCGCTTTAATAACTTATCAGAACCACTTTGTAAGGGCATATGGAAATGGGGAACAACACGTTTGGAAAGACTTACAAATTCAATGATCTCATCCGAACAAAGATTAGGTTCAATGGAAGAAATACGGATACGCTCTAGACCTTCCAGACTATCCAGTTCTTTTAGAATGTGCAAGAAGTTTTTGTTGTCATAGCTGTAGTCACCAATATTTACTCCTGTTAATACAATTTCTTTGACACCCATAGCTATTATCTCTTTGGCATTTTCCATTACCATGAGAGGAGAAGAAGATCTGCTTTTTCCGCGTGCTTGAGGAATGGTACAAAAAGAACACTTATAATCACAGCCATCCTGTACTTTAAGAAAAGAACGCGTTCGATCACCAAAAGAAAATGCGCCTTGAAAATGATCAAGAGTACTTAACTCTCCTGCTTTGACAATCCCCTTTTCTGAGCTTAGACTAAGTTCATCGATATAGTTTAGGATATTAAACTTCTCTGTTGCACCTAATACGAGGTCCACACCTGGGATTTCAGATATTTCTTTAGGTTTAAGCTGTGCATAACATCCAATCACTACTACCTTGGCCTGCGGTGCTGTTTTCAAAACTTTCCGAACAAAGGATCTACATTTTTTATCTGCAAAATCAGTTACAGAGCAGGTATTTATGATATAGATGTCAGCGGCATTCTCTACAGGGACAGAGGTATATCCATGCTCTTCAAACATCCGTTTAATACTAGAGGTCTCGGAGTAGTTGAGCTTACAACCTAGGGTATGAAATGCGACAGTATGTGGCGTTGCCATGTAGTTTTCTTAAGTTCAAAACAAAGGTAGAAAAAACTCAGATAAGAATATTATGCTATGACCTTATTCCTCCTCATCTGAGGTGGTGAGAAGACCCCTGGTATTGAGAAAATTAAACCATTTGATGATTTTCTTGATGTCACTTGCATAGACCTGGTCTTCATTCCAGTTGGGCAGAATTTGCTCAAAGTATTCAAACAATTCATGGTTCTTAGAGTTGGGTGCTACAGGTGGTATACTATCTAGTTTTTCTAACATTGTTTTAAACACCTCATTGAGCGGCTCTGTATCTTCAAGAGTATAAATAGCAACTGTTCCAAGGGGTGTAAACTGATGCTTACGTGTAGGACAAAATTTCACTTTAGCAGAGTCCAGATCTTCCACCACAAGTCCATTTGAACGCGAGTTCACAATCTTATAAATTCCAGGCATTCCACTTACCGCAACATAGGGCTCTAAATTCATTTGTCTAAATTTGAATCCAAATGTAAAAATTTTAATGAGACTAAGTATAGCAAAGGCTAAATGATTTATAATTCTAGGCTCTTTACTTAGAAGTATGGAAAATCGGATAATGGAATGAAATGATACCTGTATCTGCACTAAGCAAAACAAGAAGGGGAGCAAATCTTGCTCCCCTTCTTGTTTTATATTATATGCCGGGTGGTTTGTAGTCTATTTCCCATCCTGCTTAGCAAATACTTTTTGTAATAATGCAGAAGTTCTTTGGTTCAGATCTGTGCGTATACCTAACTCTTTTTGCTCAATAAGTGAGAACATTCCTTTTAAGGCTGTATTTGTAATATGATCTGATAAATCTGGATTTACCTTGTCAACAAATGGAATTTTGTTATACGCATTGACTGCATTAGACCAGTAGCCTTCCACATTAAACTTATTCATGGAATTCCCGATTACTGGATCAAATTCTGAATAAAGTTGACTATAAGTGCCTGTATGCAAGTATTGCGTTGCTGCGTTATTTTGGCCCATTAAGATACCCATTGCATCGTTAAAGCTAATGCCTTTGATTGCAGATAAAAAGATGGGACCTGCTTTCCCAGCTGCATCTTCCGCGGCTCTGTTTATTTTCTGTAGCAATACTTCTTCTATGTCTTCAAAACCTGGAATAAACTTGAGTTTATTTGTAACGGTTTGAGCCTCTTGCGGCAGTAATATTTTATAGATAGATTGATAGTAACCATCTTTTGCTGATAAGAAATCCACACTGTTTCCAACACCGAGATCGAGTGCTGATTTAAGTCCATTTGCTATTTCTGTATTAGACAGTGGTGAATTTAATGCATCCATAGCTTTTTGGAAGTTTTGCGGATCGCAAGACATCATAAAGAATGGAATCATAATAAATACAAATAGTTTACGCATAGTTTTATTTTTTGCTTACTGAAAGAACGTGGATTTAGGAAGAAGGAATCATAATAATGAGGCTTTAAGATAATATTAATTTTTTGTTTGTGCTTCTGACTAAGGCTCACTATGTAGTTCTCTTAGCGAGTTTCTCCCTTATCCGACGTCTCTTCGTCCCTGTCCTGATGATTACATTTGATGTAAGAATCAATCCAAGAATTCAGTTTAGAGCAACTTTTCTATTCGCTCAAAAGTTATAAGCATATGTACAGACAAAAATTACGAATGATTACTCTATCTATGAGTATTCTTTTCTTGGGCTTTTTAGAAACAAGCAACGCACAAATGGACATAAATTCATTAAAAATGCAAACAAGATCACATAACTATGGAATAGCTGGATCGTCAGCCCCAGAATTACGAGTTGGGAATTGGATAGAAGCAGAAGGGAAGGAAACGGAGGCAATAGGATTAAAAAATTACGAAGGAAAGTTCAAAGTGATTTACTGTTTCCAATCTTGGTGCCCAGGTTGCCACAGTCGGGGTCTACCAGCTTTACAAGAAATGGTAACAGCTTTGGAGGGAAATTCTAAGGTTGCTTTTTTAGCGATTCAAACAGTCTTTGAAGGAAAACATGCGAATACGTTCGAACGCATGAAAGAAGTACAAAAGCAGTATGACTTAGATATTCCATTTGCGCATGACGAAGGCGATAGTACAACTAGAAATATCTCGAGTGTCATGCATGACTACAAAACAGGTGGCACACCCTGGTTTATTCTTATAGACCAGAATAATCAAGTGGTTTTCAATGACTATTTTCTTAATACAGAAAAAGCGATAGAATATTTAAAAGCTATCAATTGATTGCTTTGATGTCCTACTCAATATAAATTTTTCATCTCAGGGCAACCCTTTTATTTTTTCTGCACTTATAGCTGTAGATCATTTAACAAAAATAAAATTGCATGAAAAATTTAAGACTTTTAGCGTTTACTATATTGACCTTATCGATAGGATTCATTGCCTGCGGAGACGATGATCCAATTGTGGAGGGTCCAAAAACAATTGCAGAACTAGCTTCAGAAACCGCTAATCTAAGTTCCTTGGTAGCAGCACTCGATGCAGCAGATCTTGTAAGTACTTTAGATGGAGATGGGCCCTTTACTGTATTTGCTCCAACAGATGCTGCATTTAGCAGTTTCCTAAGTGATAATGGCTTTGCAGCATTGGCAGATGTTCCTAAGGATGTCTTAACTAACATTTTATTGAATCATGTAGTACTTGGGAAAGTAGTTTCCGCAGACCTAACAACTGGTTATGTAGAATCATCTGCTACGGGTGCCGGAGGAAATACAATGAATATGTATATCTCAACAGACGGAGCAGTAACAATAAATGGAGTAAGTTCAGTATCTACTCCAGATATTGATGCATCCAATGGTGTGATTCACATAGTAGACGCAGTTATAGGTTTACCAACAGTGGTAAGTTTCGCTACTGCAGATCCTAGCTTTTCAACATTAGTAACGGCACTAACTACTGAAAGCCTAGGCGTAGACTATGTAGGAACACTATCTGCTGCAGGACCGTTTACAGTTTTTGCACCTACAAATGATGCCTTTGTAGCCCTACTAGCTGAGTTGGCAATAGGTGGATTATCAGAATTACCTGATGATGTGCTCAATGCAGTACTGCAATACCACGTTTTGTCTGGTGCGAATGTTAGAGCAGCAGATTTATCAGATGGTCAAGTTGTTACTACTCTAGGTGGAGGAGACTTTACAGTGGACCTTACTAACGGAGCAAGTATTATAGATGCGCAGGATAGAAAATTAGACATAGTCGTCACTGACGTACAAGCAAATAATGGAGTGATCCATGTTCTTAGTCAGGTTTTACTACCGTAGACTAATAAATGTTGTTTTGAACGCCATTTCCAAAGGGAAGTGGCGTTCTTAATTTATTAGCTTAAATCAAATGATTATCCTTGTAAGCTAATTGTTATTTCTAACTATGGTAAAAAAAGACTTGGACGATAAAAGCATAAACGTCCAAGTCTAGATTAAGCTAATCAAGCTGAAATTTTATCGGAATGGTATACATGACATGAACTGGTCTGCCATTTTGTTTTCCTGGGATCCAGGTAGGCATTTGTTCTAGTATTTTTTCAACAACATTTCCGCATCCACCTCCTATATCTCTACGAATCTCAATATCCCTTACCCTCCCATTTTTATCTACTACAAAACTAGATACTACGCGCCCTTCAATTCCGTTCTCTTTAGCAAGAACAGGATAACGTAACTTAGAATAGATAAATGAGAGGAGTGCTTCTTCTGTGCACTTTCTTCTGTCTTCCTCTTCAATTATATCTACGCAACCATCAAATGCTGGCATTTTTTCTGCCCTAATTACTAAGGGTGTTTCTTCAGGTTCTGGATCAGGTTCAGGTGCTGGAGTAGGAGGAGCAATTGTCTTAGCACTGGTATCTACTTTAGGCAGTATGTATTCTTCTTTTGAATCACGAACTGGTGTATTTTCTTTGTCTTCAATTGGCTCCTCTTTCTCTTCTACAAATTCGTCCTGTTCATCTATTTTCTCAATAATATCTTCTGGCTCTGGTGGTTTGACAGGAGGTGTTTTTACTTTTTTCTTTTGTACCGTACGTTCGGGTGTTGTTAAAATTTCTTCTAATGGTTCTATGTCATACTCTTCTGGAGGAGTCGCTCTTGATTCTGTCTGAAATAAAATGATTACAGTTAGGAGTGCAAGGATGAAACCTAGTTTCAAAAAGACAGACCGATTCCTGTCCCAGGTGGGATATTTGTGTGTGCTCATACATTGCGTTTTTTCGTGTAGCTAATTAATAGTATGATGCAGAGAAAAGTAAAAAGGTTGGTAAATGAATTTTTACCTACATCTAGTAGGTGGAATTGGAATATGGCTTGGAACCTGTTAAGTAAGAGTTGTATTCAAAAAAAGAAGGCAGAACAATCTTTATTGCTACTGCCTTTTAAGCTATGGATTAATATTTTCTTTTGGTGTGTACTCTTAAGACGTTCTAAATTCAGTAAGTAACATCATTTTTTGTTTTTTAACATTTAGGGGATTTTAAGACATATGATATTTTTATGGCTTCAGATAAAGCCTATTCTCTCTCAAATCCCAGTACCTACCGCACTATCTTTACCCCATTCTTAATTGCCATAGCAATTCGCTGTCTCCTTATAGGACAAAAAAAAGTCTTTTAACTAAAGTGACAAATGGCGGACTAATGATATTTTGTTTGATGTAACTACTTGTTGCCACATGTGGACTCCACTTTTTTCTTTACTCCGTATCAAAGAGGTCTTGTAAATCCTCTAAATCAAGATTAGACTCGTTTTTTTTCTCGGGTGGAAGTTCTTCGATATGCCTCTTCTTGAGTTCTTCATTACCGTTCTGGTCAGGTTCTTCAATGCCCATCTGCTCAAGCTCTTCCATTTGTTCCTCAAGATCAAGGCTATTTAATTTTTCAGTTTGAGTATCTTCCTTCAGATAGCGTAAGTCTTCTTTATCTAACATGATGTCTTCTTCCTTAAGTTTAAAATTCCGTTCTTCAACACTTAATTCTTTTCGTTTTGTTGTTTTTATTTCTAGATTGATATCTCTATGTTCGTTTTGTCTGGAATGGTGCTCTTGTCTTCTAGAGGATTGTGATTCTCTGGCTGGATAAGGCTCAGAGCTTTGTTTGGGCAGACGTCTAGCTTTATTTCTTTGATATTTTTCGAATTGCCTAATAAGCATTGGGGCAAACATAATCAACATACGAACTAGTCCTCTCATTGTTCTTATTTATATTTTTAAGACGAAGAATGTTATAATAAGTCTCTGGTCTTTGATTTAAAATTTGGCTTGTGTCAGCTGCCTGCAATATCAGCCGCAGGCTGAGTCCGAAGGACCGAGCGCCAGCGGAGTATGGAAGGGAGCGACGCATATCCTGAGCGCAGTCGAGGGATATGGGTGACACCCTAACATTCTCTTTAATAGGGCAAAAAAAACAGGCAGAACAATCATTATTGCTGCTGCCTGAAAAGCTATGGATTAATATTTATTGTTGAGTCTAAACTAACTGCATCTTTTTACTTTCGATCATCTTACGCATATTGATCAAAGCATATCGCATTCTTCCTAAGGCAGTATTAATACTAACCTGTGTCAGTTGCGAGATTTCTTTGAAACTCATATCTGCATAATGTCTCAGAATAACGACTTCTCTTTGTTCTGGTGGTAGCTGATCCACTAGTTCGCGCACCTTCGTATGCAATTGGTTTTTAATAATTGCAGTTTCACGGTTGTCGTCTTTGCTCTCGAGTACATCGAAAATGTCAAATGTTTCAGATGGAGATACTTTAGTTCTTCTCTTTTCTCTTCTGAAATGATCCACACACATATTGTAAGAGATACGCATTGCCCATTGGAGGAATTTTCCTTCATGGTTGTACTTTCCCTTACGCAGCGTATCTATGATCTTGATGAACACATCTTGAAAAATGTCTTCAGCTAAATCCCTATCCTTTACGAATAAGTAGATTGAAGTGTAAATCTTATTTCTATGTCTGTTAAGGAGGATCTCGAAGGCTTTATGATTCCCTTCAAGGTACTGGATGATAAGGTCTTTATCTTTTACTTGACTCACTTGCATAATTCCACAATTAAATATTAAAAAATCGGCCCAAGGCCCTAGTCTTGTTAGTTTAATTGTAGATATCTATGCTATAAGTAGTAATTTTGAATAAAAGTAAATAATAAATCCTTAAGATGCAATATATAGGCCATTCCATCTTATAATCCATTTTCAAAGCTATATTAACGTGATTTTAACCGGATAGCTCAGAAACGCCTCATTTTCAGTAAGATCTCACGTTTGAGATGCTAACTTATAGACATAAAAAATACTACATTACCCCTACGCTTTGACCGTATATTTATGACAAAATCTCTAAAAACCGCTAAAAATGGGGCTTCAGGCCCTACAAAACACATACATATTAAGGGTGCTCGCACCAATAATTTGAAGAATATTGAGCTAGAAATACCCAAAGAACAGCTGATTGTGGTGACGGGACTAAGTGGTTCGGGGAAATCTTCGCTCGTAATGGATACGCTATATGCTGAGGGTCAACGCAGATATGTAGAAAGCTTATCTTCCTATGCACGGCAGTTTTTGTCTCGAATGAAAAAACCAGAAGTGGACTTTATTAAAGGGATAAGTCCTGCGATCGCAGTTGAGCAGAAAGTCACAACGAGTAATGCACGATCTACAGTAGGCTCCTTGACTGAGATATATGATTACTTCAGGCTATTATATGGACGTATCGGTACAACCATTTCACCCGTGTCGGGGAAGGCAGTTAAGAAAAACACAATTACAGATGTTGTAAATTACTTGTGGAAGAAAAAAGAAGGAACACGTGTGCACTTATATATACTCCTACAAGAGGCTTATCAAGATAGGACACTAAAGCAAGAGTTAAACCTATTGTTGCAAAAAGGATACACCCGCATCTTAATAGATGATGAATTACAATACATTGAAGATTTTATAGATTCTGGCTCTAAGCTCTTGGATAAAAAGAAGGAAAAGATTAAGAAGAAGATTTATGTACTAATCGATCGATTTGTCATAGATAAGGATGAAGAAAATCGCAAACGTATTGCCGACTCTGTTACTACATCTTTTTATGAAGGAGGGGGTGAATGTTATATTGATGAAAGTAAAAAGAGTTTTACCAAGTTTAATAATAAGTTTGAATTAGACGGGATGACTTTCCTAGAGCCTTCCCATCAGTTGTTTAATTATAATAACCCTTATGGAGCCTGCCCACAATGTGAAGGGTATGGTCGTGTCTTGGGTATCGATGAAAATAAGGTGATTCCTAATAAAACGCTGTCTGTACAATCAGGTGCTGTATTTTGTTGGAAAGGAGAGAAATCTTCACGTTGGTTAGATAAGTTTATTCTAGCAGCGCAAGCTTACGACTTTCCTATACATAGGCCATATGAAGAACTTACAGAGGACGAACAAGAATTGCTATGGAATGGAAATGTAGATGTACATGGTATCTATGATTATTTTGCTTCAATAGAAAAGAAGTCTTATAAGATTCAGAATCGTGTAATGTTAGCGCGCTATAGAGGAAGGACAAGCTGCCCAAGCTGTAGAGGAGGCCGATTAAGGAAAGAAGCACAGTATGTATATGTGGGAAATAAACGCATTTCCGAGTTGATAAAAATGCCTATAGACGAGCTGCATGCATTTTTTAAAAACATCAAGCTATCTAAGTATAATGCACAATTAGCAAGTAGGATACTCTTAGAAATAAATATGCGTCTTCAGACAATGATGGATGTAGGGCTTTCGTATCTAGATCTTAATAGAGTATCCTCTAGTTTAAGTGGGGGAGAGACACAACGCATTAACCTTACGAGAACGATAGGTTCAAATTTAACTAACTCTATTTATATTTTAGATGAGCCAAGTATAGGTTTGCACCCAAAGGATACAGAGAAGTTAGTAAAGGTCCTTAAAAACCTGCGAGATTTGAAGAACACAGTTATAGTTGTGGAACACGAAGAGGATGTAATAAGAAATGCTGATCACATTATTGACATTGGACCACAGGCAGGGGTCTTTGGTGGAGAGTTGGTGTTTTCAGGTCCTTATAAAAAGATGCTTTCAAAAAAAAATAAGGGCTTGACTCGTCTGTACCTTACAAATGAAATGTCGATAGATGTACCCTCATCTCGTAGAAAGTTTTCTAATAAACTAATATTGAAAGGTGTACGGCAGCATAATATAAATAACATAGATGTTACTATACCATTACGAGCAATGACAGTTGTAACTGGCGTGTCTGGTTCTGGTAAAACATCCTTGGTGAAACATGTTCTTTACCCAGCAGTTAAGAAAGAACTAGGAGAATCATTTGCTTCTGCCATGGGAGTCTACGATGCATTAGAAGGGGATACAGCGCAAATAGACGCGGTGGAGATGATTAATCAAAACCCTATCGGGAAATCTTCAAGATCTAATCCTGTAACCTATGTTAAAGCCTGGGATGCAATTCGTAAATTATTTACGGACCAACAGTTATCAAAAATAAGGGGCTATAAGCTGAAGCATTTCTCATTTAATATAGAAGGAGGTCGATGTGAGAATTGCAAGGGAGAGGGAGAAATTACGGTGGAGATGCAGTTTCTTGCAGATGTAAAATTAACTTGTGAGGATTGTAAAGGAAGGAAGTTTAAGGATGAGATTCTTGAGGTAGAGTATAAGGGTAAAAATATTTTTGACATCCTACATATGAGTATTGATGGTGCTATAGATTTTTTTGAAGATAAGAGAGCAATTTTAAATAAGTTGCTACCCTTACAAGATGTAGGACTAGGTTATGTTCAACTTGGACAGGCCTCTAGTACCTTATCTGGGGGAGAGGCACAAAGAGTAAAATTGGCATCCTTTCTAGGCAAATCGAATGCATCACAGAATATACTTTTCATTTTTGACGAACCTACGACAGGTTTACATTTTCATGATATTAATAAGTTGCTAACTGCATTGAATGCATTGATAGAGCAGGGGCACACAGTGTTAGTAGTAGAGCATAATATGGAAGTGATAAAATCTGCAGATTGGGTTATAGACCTTGGTCCAGATGGAGGCCTGCTGGGTGGTGATCTTGTGTTTGAGGGAAGACCAGAAGATCTAGTAAAGGTAAAAACTTCGCATACTGGAAAATTCTTGAAAGAAAAACTAAAATAGAAAAAGCGCATTAGAAATTTCTAATGCGCTTTTTCTATAGATATGCAATTTATCTAAGTTTATGTGATTATTATTTTTTCTACCAGTTCTAAAGCACCAGTTGGACTTACTACTTTGAAGATGTAAGTTCCTTGTTCGAGTTGACTTACATTGATTGTTCCATTCTCTACTGTCTGCTCTGAGATGCGTTGACCATCCATGCGATATATCTCCAGTGAAGAACCTATTTCTATATTTTGGAAGCGTAGAAAGTTGCTTGCAGGATTTGGATAGATATTTGCTCTTGGACTATCAAATTCTACAAAGACAATATTTGAAAGTTCATTCGTATTATCAAAATCATATTGTCTGAGTCTATAATAATTTTCTCCTGCAGTTGGATTGTCATCTACAAATGTATAGTGTGATATATCTAAGGTAGTTCCATTCCCTTCTACTTTTCCTATTTCTTCAAAGTGAGCACCATTAGTAGAACGTTCAATTATAAAATGAGAATTATTTATTTCAGATGCTGTAATCCAGTTAAGATGAGTTTTTCCCTCATGGTTTTTCCCAACGAATGCTAAAAGATCAATTGGTAAAGCAGTGATATTATCCGTACATGTAAAAGACGCAGCAACATTGTCGTCCGTATTTCCATCTTCTCCATTAATCACAATACCTGTAACGGTATGTCCATTGTTTTCGATTGGACACTGGGAGTCTGTTGTTACATCAAAACAAACTGTTATAACCTCTGAATATAGGAATCCAATAGGCAGTGTTTGCACACCTAGATATGAATTTGTTGCCGCATCATAGCTCCAAGTATAATGGCTGGGAGAAAGATCAGAACTAAGATCATCAAGGCCATTAGGAGGCGTTATATTGTTCATTTCGATTTGAATTTCTGTATCCCCAGCATTAGGGTATCCAGGTAAATTGACATTTTGAATGGAGAAAAAGTAGCAACCAGATCCACCATTTTCCTCCATGTTTAGAGGGGCAGGAATTATCCCTGGAGCGGTAATACTTAAATTTTCTTGAGCACGTAAGGAGTCATTCATACTGATACATAGTACCAATAAGGCGAGAATAGTTTGTTTCATTAAACCTATATTTTTAAGTGTTAAGTAAAGAGGGTATTTACACTTTAGCAATTATTTGGAAGTATTGCTTAAAAAATAAGGATGTGAATAATATAGCGACCTCCATCGAAAGGACAAATTTAAAATTAATGACCCCTATACATAATAGGATTAATTTCATTTAAGCATTAATTTGACAAGAAGTTGTCAATAAAAATGTAAAGTAATTGACTTCTTCAAATTGAGCATTAGACTATATATGAATTTGTAAACCAAGGAATAAAAAAAGCCCGCCTGCTGCCTTTGCAGTTTGACGAGCTATTAGTACCCTAATCTTAAGACCTTTCAATCCTAAGATTAATAGTGCCTTGGTGAATTTATTTATTGACTACTATCTTTTCAGTATGTAGTTTATTACCATGTATATCTAGTACCTGAAGAATATAAGTTCCTCCTGCTAAGCTTTTTGTACTTACAACAGTATCTTCAGAAATAGTATTCACATATGCTAGCTTTCCAGACATATTATAGAATTCAAGTTTTGCCTCTTCTTCTACATGCGAGACTCTTATAAAATCAACTGCAGGATTTGGGAACACTGTAATACTCGTTTTTGTATCCACAAATTCTACAACTCGTATCTCAGACTTATCATTTCTTCCGTCGAAATCATACTGGTTTAAGCGATAGTAGTTTTTACCTGTAACTGGGCTTAGATCAATAAATGTATATTGTGTAAAAGAAGATGTTGTTCCATGTCCTTCTACCTTTCCAATTTCTTCAAAAGTTTGTCCATCTGTAGAACGCTCTACGATAAAATGTGAATTATTTACTTCTGTTGCAGTAGTCCATGCTAGTGCACTTGTTGCATCCTTTCTGCTAGCAGTAAAATGAGATAAGACAACAGGTAACACAATTGACTCTTCTGTACATGTATATGAAGATGCTATATTATCCGTTGTATTTCCATCATCTCCTGAATTGATGGTTCCAGTTGCTGTAAATCCTAATTCTTCGACTGGACAAGGTGAGTTTGCTATAACATCAAAACAAACTGTTATAGTCTCAGAATATAAAAACCCAATTGGGCCTGATTGAATTCCAGTATATGTATTAGTTCCAGAATCATAAGACCAATCATATGCACCTGGAGATAGGTCTGAAGAAAGGTCAGCTACTCCGTTTGAAGCTGCTATCAGATCTAGTTGTATTTCAATTTCAGTATCTCCAGCATTTGGATAACCTGGGTTATTTACATTTTGAATAGAAAAACTAAAACATCCAGATCCGTTAGATTCCACAGATCCCATAGGGGCTGGAGCTAACAGAGGAGCGGTTAAGTTTAAGTTTTCTTGTGCGTTTAGTGAGAGAGTGATTGCGCATGTAATAATCGCAAGAATTAAAAATTTAAGATTTCTCATTTAGAATAAGTGTTTCAAAGTATTAGGGTAATAAATACTTAAACACTCTTATACCATCATGCACATATGAGGCTAATTTAAGACAGGATAAGGGTGTATCAAGTTTCTCACCTATAAGACAGATTTATAAGCCAATACCCCATGTTTTTATTGATTTACCTAAGGATTTGAATACTAGTCGACAGAATGGATGTCAGAAGCAATACACTTTAACATTTTCTTACTCTAACTCTCTACCCTTCCAAGTATATTTTTTGAGAAACAAACTGGCAATACCAATCCAGACGATATATACAATATAAATCAAGCTAGAATATATGAAGGAAGGAATGCGCTTAGAATTATTAAAATACCTATTTAGCCTTTGAAGGTAAAAATAGTCAATTGTAAATTTTGATATTAATTGAGCTCCTAATACGAATAGCGCAGTCATCCCAAAAAATGGAATGAGACTTAGGTTCAAAACAATGCTGCAACAAAAAATAAAGACAATACCGAGGGTTATTGTAATGGCTTTCTGCTTATATGACTTATTTTTAGTTCCCCAGCGTAATCGTTGATGATATAAATCTTTCCATGTTGATTCTGCGTCTGTAATTACTGCAGCTTTTGGATTTTTTAAGAAAAACACCTTATCTGGATAGATGTCTGCAATGGCTTGAATAAGAAAAATATCATCTCCAGATGCAAATTGCTTTGAAGAGTGGTATGCTCCTACTTCGTAGAATTTTTCTTTTATAAAAGACATATTTGCTCCATTCGCCATGTACCATTTATCAGAGAAAATGCCTGCCTGCGTAACACCCATCATTCCTATAAGGTCTAAAGACTGAAAACGCTCTATGAGCGTATTGGTGTTTTTATATTTGATAGGACCGGTAACGCATTGAGCATCACTATGTGTGTAAAATGAACTATGAAAGCGTAACCATTGTAGTGGTACTTGACAATCTGCATCTGTCACTAAAATAATGTTTCCTTTGGCCTTTGAAATACCATATTCAATTGCTTGTTTTTTACCAGATAAGCCTGTTTCTGCTAAACGGAATACTTGTATCCTTTCATCCTGAAAGTATCTTATTTGTTTAGCGGTATTATCTTCTGAATGATCATCCACTACTATTATTTCAAAGAGATTCTTAGGATAGTCATTGTCTAAAATTGACTGCAGACAGTCAGTGATACTATCTTGTTCATTTCTTGCTGAAATTATAATACTTAAAAATGCAGTTGGAGTAAAGTCCTGCGAAATATGATGTTCTTTTTGCTCAGACCAGTGTCCAAATATGTCTAACATAAGGACTCCGTAAATTAAAATAAGTAGCAGTGATATAGCAAAGTAAATAATCAATAGGCTTACTTAAAGAGATCATCATAGGTGGAGTCAGTGTCAGCATCATTTCCTTTCTGTGACCTAGTTTCCTTTGTAATTTCAAGTTCGGGTAGATCTAAAAAGTCTTCGTCCTCAATTTCTTCATAATCATCAAAGTCTTCTTCTTTTTGTTTAACTATCTTTTTTGCTTTGTGTGTAGCAAAGGCTTTAAAAAATAAGAAGGCACTGACTAGAGGAAATCCTAAAAAAGATAAGACACTATAAACAAGACCGCGGGGTAGATCATTTTTTAGGTTTCTTGCAAGCATTTTACCGTAGTCAAATACAACCTGCCTATTGTAGATAAGAGCAAGTATAAATAATATAGGCGCCAACCAAGAGAGTAAGGTAAATATTCCTGACACCATTTTGAACAATACAAAAATGATTATAGCGAAAATTGCTATTCCTATTATTCCCCCTAATGGGTTTGATTGCCTTTTCTGTCTTTGATTCGTCATTGTTTAGATGCTTAGTCTAAAAATAATACAATTTGGATTAAGAAATAGTTTTTAAAGGCTAAGACTCATTTGACATTTCTAAAAATTGCATTTCATATAGATCTTTATACTTACCATTTTCTTTTTGCAGTAAGCTATTGTGATCTCCCATCTCTACTATACGCCCTTTGTCTAGTACTAAAATCTTATCTGCATGCCTAATCGTAGATAATCTATGTGCTATGATGATCGAACTCCGTTTTTGGATAAGCTGTTCGATCGCATATTGTATCGTAAGCTCTGTTTCTGTATCAATTGAGGAGGTTGCTTCATCAAGAATGAGAATATCTGGATTAAACACTAGAGCTCTGACAAAGGATATAAGTTGCCTTTGGCCTACGGAAAGATTAGATCCACGTTCTGAAAGAATAAAATCATACCCGCCTGGCAATTGTGAAATATAGGAATGTGCACCTATCATTTTGGATGCTTTTAAAATTTCTTCCTTAGTGATTTCTTCATTTCTCAGACGGATGTTATCTAATACACTTCCATTGAATAAAAATACATCTTGCAGGACCATGGAGATCCTCCTACGCAGCATGTGTAGCTCATACTTCTTTATATCAACATCGTCAATTTTAATTGATCCCTCTTTTACTTCATAGAGTCTATTTAATAGATTAATGATCGTAGTTTTTCCAGAACCTGTACTACCTACAATTGCAACCGTTTCACCTGGCTTGAGAACAAAAGAAATATCATTTAATACATAGTTTTCATCATCATAGGCAAAGCGTACATTTTCGAATTCTACCTTACCGTCTATTTTATCTCTAGAAATCGTACCGTAGTTCGGTATCTTATCTTTGTTATCTAAGACATCAAAAACTCTTCCAGAGGCAACTAAGCCCATTTGTAGTGTGTTAAACTTATCGGCCATCATTCGAATTGGGCGAAAGAGCATAGATAAGAACATTGGAAAAGCGATCAGCGAACCAAAAGAAACTTTTCCTTCCAAATATCCACTAGCACCATACCAAATAAGTAATGCAAAGGCGATTGAAGAAAATAATTCCACTACTGGGAAGAAGATGGCATAGTATAAAATGGAATTCAAATTGGCCTGTGTATATGCTTTGTTTATAATCTTAAACTTATCCATTTCTCTTTTTTCCGCATTGAGGATTTGTATTTCTCGCATCCCAGAAATACGTTCTTGAAGAAATGCATTCATTTTGGAAATTTGGGTACGCACTCTTTGAAATGAAACCTTGACCTTTTCTTTGAAAATATATGTAGCCAATATTAGGAAAGGAATAACTAACAAACATATAAGGGCCAAACGCCAACTTGTATAGAACATAATTCCAATGACCGCAAATAGTCCCAACATATCTGCTATTATAGTAAATGAGCCTTGAGTAAATACCGTATTAATTGCTTCTACATCATTTATAGTACGTGTAGTAGATTGCCCAACAGCAGTCTTGTCAAAATATTTAAGTTGAAGTTCAGAAATATGTTTGAACACATTGTTTCTAAGGTCAAGCACGACATACTGACCTAACAAAGAGGTCAAATAAATAAATAGGTAACGAAGGGGCCCAACCAATAGAATAACAACGATAAATATTAGGGCGACTAATTTTAGCCCTTCCATATCATTCTTTATGATATAGTCATCATACATCACTTTAATGAGGTAGGGGCGAATGTTGGTCAAAGGAGCTAATACAACGGCAAGAATTACCGCTACCCATAGTAACTTCTTATAGGGTAAGGACAGAGCGAGCACTCTAGCCAATAAATACCAATCCAATGATTTTTTCTTATCTGCCATTCTGAACACAATAATACAGTCTATCTAAGGATATTGTTTTGTAAACGAGTGATTTTATTCTAGAATTTTAAAGTTTATAGCTTTTTTGGCTATAGTAAACCTTCATCTGCAAAACTGAAATATCCTTCCTGCGATATGATTAGGTGGTCCAGCACTTTTACTTCAATGGCATTTCCAGCTAGATGTAATTTTTTTGTGATGTCTAAGTCTTGTCTACTTGGCTTTAAATTTCCTGAGGGATGGTTGTGAGAAAGGATGATTGCACTAGCCAAGTGCTCCAACGCAACTTTGAAGATAACCTTGGGATCCACGACTGTACCTGAAACACCTCCAGAACTTATTTGCTTTTGACCAATTACTCGATTATTTCTGTTTAGTAAAAGTATCCAGAATTCCTCGTGTTGTAGATCTGCAATGAAAGGTGAAATTATCTGATATGCATCCTTACTACTTTCAATTTTTTGAAGGGTTTTCGCTTGGCTATTTTGTTTGCGCCTTGCTATTTCCAAGGCTGCAATTATAGATATAGCCTTTGCCTCCCCTATGCCTTTAAAACTGCTGAGGTCCTTAACGCTTGCTTTGGAAAGCTCTTGAAGATTATTAGCGTAAAACCCTAGAATTTCTTGGGCTAATTGTACAGCAGATCTGTCTCTAGATCCTGAACCAATTAAGATTGCTAAAAGTTCTGCAGTACTTAAAGCCTTCGTTCCTTTTAGGATTAACTTTTCCCTTGGGCGATCTTCCGCTGCCCAAGACTTAATAGTATTATTTGAGTAAGTCATCTACCTAGTATGGTAGAATACAAGCTGAGGTAAACAAGTAGAGCTTTTATATTTGATCTAAGGCATGTGCAAGATCATTCTTCAAATCATCTACATCTTCTATGCCTATACTTAACCTAATTAAGGAGTCAGTCAAACCTACCTTTAATCGCTCCTCTCTAGGAATAGAGGCATGTGTCATAGAGGCAGGATGCCCAATTAAAGACTCTACGCCACCAAGAGATTCTGCCAAACTAAAAAGATGTGTATTGCTCAATACAGCATTTGCATTTTTTTCGCTACCGTCCACTAAGTCAAATGAAACCATACCGCCAAACATGCGCATTTGCTTTGCTGCAACTGCATGGCCAGGATGGTTTTTAAATCCTGGGTAATAGGTTTTTGAAACTTTTGGGTGTGCATCTAGGAACTCAGCTATAATTGCAGCATTTTCACAAGAACGTTGAACCCGTACATGCATCGTTTTGATACCTCTTAAAACAAGGAAACAATCCTGTGGTCCAGGTACAGCACCAGCAGCATTTTGAATATACTGTAACTGGTCTGCAAAGGATTCGTCATTTGTAACGACACAGCCATGGATTACATCAGAGTGCCCACCTATATATTTAGTTGCAGAATGCATTACAATATCTGCACCTAAATCTAGAGGTGTTTGCAAGTAAGGAGATGCAAAAGTATTGTCAACACAGACCTGTATGTCTTTTCCTTTTACTAGATCACACACTGCTTTTATATCTACAATGTTTAACATGGGGTTTGTTGGTGTTTCCACCCATATCATTTTTGTGTTTTCGTTTATTGTTTGCTCAAGATCTGACATATTGTCCATGGCAACAAAATGAAACTTAATACCATACTTGCCATACAGACTATTCATCAAACGATAAGAACCTCCATATAAATCATTTGTTGAAATAAGTTCATCTCCAGGATTCAATGTTTTAAGTATAGCATCTAGAGCAGCCAAACCACTAGAAAAACATATGGCACGTTTTCCATTTTCTAAAGCAGCTAGGTTTTTTTCAAGTACTGTCCTTGTTGGGTTTTGAGTACGTGCATACTCATAGCCCTTATGTACACCAGGTGCGTCCTGTACATAGGTAGAGGTTTGAAAAATGGGAGTCATTATAGCTCCTGAACTTGGATCAGGCTCTATACCTGCGTGTATTGCTTTAGTGCCAAATTTCATTATAATTTCTGTTTAAGTTTTTATTTTCTTGCTAAGGCCCTTCTAGCTGCAGCAACTATGTCTGCAACACCAAGACCATATTTATCTAAAAGTTGATCCGGTTTTCCACTTTCTCCAAAACTGTCATTTACTGCTACTATTTCTACTGGAGCAGGATTGTTTCTAGATAAAAGACTAGCAATGCTTTCGCCCAGACCTCCATTCACTTGATGTTCTTCTGCTGTTAGAGCACATTTCGTTTTCGCTACTGAACTAAGAACAGCCTGTTCGTCTAAAGGTTTTATAGTATGAATATTTATTAGTTCTACACTAATACCTTCTTTATCTAAAATTTTAGCTGCTTCCACTGATTGCCATACCATATGTCCTGTAGCAAATATGCTTATATCATTCCCTTTTGCAAGAGTGATGGCTTTGCCAATTTCGAATTCTTGATCAGCAGGCATAAATACAGGCCAAGAAGGTCTTCCGAATCTTAGATATACAGGACCCTTATGATTAGCAATTGCAATAGTTGCTGCCTTAGTCTGATTGTAATCACATGGATTTATAACAGTCATACCTGGTAGCATTTTCATCATGCCTAGATCTTCTAATATTTGATGGGTTGCTCCATCTTCTCCTAAGGTTAAACCAGCATGTGATGCACAAATTTTTACATTTTTATGAGAATAAGCGATAGACTGGCGAATTTGATCATAAACCCTTCCTGTAGAGAAGTTGGCAAAGGTGCCAGTAAAAGGAATCTTTCCTCCAATAGCAAGACCTGCTGCTATCCCCATCATATTTGCTTCTGCAATTCCTACTTGAAAAAAGCGATCAGGAAACTCTTTAATGAAGTGCTGCATTTTTAAAGAGCCAATTAGGTCTGCGCATAGTGCTACTACTTCTGGATTACGTTTTCCAGCTTCTAAGAGTCCCTCTCCGAAGCCATCTCTTGTGGCTTTTTTTTCTGTGAATGTTATTTCTTGAATCATAATTTTAGTAGTCTCCTAAGGTTTCTTCTAATTGTGCTAATGCAATTTCTTTTTGTTCATCATTAGGTGCCTTACCATGCCATGCATGTGTTCCTTCCATAAAATCCACACCCTTACCCATATCTGTTTTCATAAGTACTACGACTGGTTTGCCTTCAACGGATTTTTCCTTAGCAGTTTGCATAGTGCTAATAATATCCTCAAAATTGTGGCCATCCATGGTAAGTACGTTCCAGCCAAAAGATTCCCACTTGCCTGGGAGGTCTCCAAGACTCATCACTTCATCATTTGGTCCATCAATTTGTTGTCCATTCCAGTCGACTATTGCAATCATGTTAGTAACCTTATGGTGGGCGGCAAACATGATAGCTTCCCAGACCTGACCCTCTTGTAATTCTCCATCACCAGTAAGCACATATACAAATTTGTCATCCTTATACAGGCGCTTTGAAAGTGCGGTGCCTAATGCCACGGAGATTCCTTGGCCAAGTGACCCACTTGCTACCCGTATCCCAGGTAATTTTTCGTGGGTAGCAGGATGTCCTTGTAATCTTGAGTTTAATTTTCTGAACGTAGCCAGTTCTTCAATAGGGAAGTAGCCACTCCGCGCAAGAACGCTGTAGAATACGGGTGAGATATGTCCGTTGCTTAAGAAGAACACATCTTCGTTTTTACCTTCCATTTTAAAATCAGGATTATGATCCATTATGTGGAAGTACATAGCTGTTAGAAAATCTGTGCACCCTAGGGATCCTCCCGGGTGTCCAGAAGATACGGCATGTGTCTGTCTAATTATGTCTCTACGTACTTGAGAGGCAATGTTTTTGAGTTTTGTTGTTTCGGTCATTCGTCTTATAATAAAAAAGGGCAATTTGAAAATTCAAACTGCCCGTAAAGTTAATATCTTATTTGAAAGTAATATTAGTTCACTGAGTCAACTAACGCTTTACCAGCTTTAAACTTTACTAAGGTCTTCGCCTTAATTCTAATTTTTTCTCCAGTAGCAGGGTTTCTTCCATCTCTTGCTTTTCTTCTGTTAGTTGAGAAAGTTCCAAATCCAACGAAAGATGCTTTACCACCTTTTTTTAAGGCCTTCTCAATAGATTCGAATACGCAATTTACAGCTTCAGTCGCTTCTGCTTTAGAAATATCAGCTTTAGCAGCTACATTGTTTATAAGATCTCCTTTGTTCATTATATAAATTTTATTTATGAATTAGATACTCAAAAGTATGTCAACTGGAACATATAAACAAATATTTATATATATAAATCAAGTAAATACGGGGTTTTTAAGATATAAATGCCCCATTTTACTGGTATTTTGAAGAGTACTAGCAATTATCGGATGATTAGCTTATCTTTGGATAGATGATATCACGACTTAAAAAACTCGTATTTATAGGCATTTTGCCAGCCTTTTTCATAATTACTTTGCCTTCTTGTAAGACTGGTGAGGGCTGTTTAGCTACAGAAAAAATGGCTGAAGAAGTAGACCTAAGCAAAACCAAAAGAGGAAAATCTTCCTTATTTGGTAAGAAAAGAAGTAAGAAAATTAGAGAGAGAAACGGTTCTTAAGACTGCGCATAAAACTCTCCAATCATCTCTCCTATATAGTTTAATGCACTTATAACAAGAAACAGGGCTAGACCTGGAAATAGAGCTAACCACCATGCCTTGTAATTGTTCTTAACCTCTGATAACATACTCCCCCAACTCACTTCCTCCACAGATAATCCCAATCCTAAGAAAGATAAAGTTGCTTCTAATAGAATCGCTGCAGAAAAACTAAAGGCAAAACTTACTAAGGCAGGACCTATTGCATTTAGAAGCAAATGCGAACGCACGATACCCCAACTAGAAATGCCAGATACCTGCGCGCTCTTAATAAAGTTTTCTTCTTTCAATTTTAAAATCTCAGCCCGCGTATATCTAGCTACAATTGGCCAAAGAATAAACGATAAGGTAAACACCAAACTTGCGACTCCAGACTTTACAAAAATACTTAGCAGGACGAGCAGGAAAAAAATGTTTGGAATGGATTTATAAACTTCAAATATCCAAAGAACAATATTGTCTACAGGTACTCGGATTGTTTGTTTTAATAGTGAAGCTGAATTCAAAATTCCTATACTCCCCAAAGCAAGAATTAGCAGAAAAAGAACAAATTCCTTTAGGCCGTCATAAGCATGCCCAAAAAAGAAACCATAGGACAACTGATATAGTAAAAGAACAATGAGTCCAATGACAAGAACAACTTGTAAGCCATTTAATTTTAGCATGTTATTCCCAAAGTAGCCTGCAAACGTTCCTACAAGAAGGCCAAGGAAGAGCGCAATTAGCGCTGAAAAAAGACCCACGCGTAATGCTATCGAACTTCCATACATGAGACCTGCTAAACTGTCTCTACCAAGGGCGTCAGTCCCTAACCAATGACGCGTTCTTAGACTAGTCGTATTTTGCTTGCTAAAAGGACTGGCGAATCTTCCGTTTTTAATATCTATTGTTTTCTGGCTATAGGGAATTAATGGGTTTAGGCTCCATTCGCAATCCATATTAGCCTGCGCAGAACCCTTCCACAACTTTTGTATCACAGGGAACTTTAAGCCTGTTTTTGATTTACATACTATGGGTATATCATTTGCAATAAAAGGAGTAAGCAGTGAAACAATAAATAATGCAAATAGAAATAACAATGAAATTTTTCCTCGTTTCTTTTTCTGAATAAACCCTAATATGCGTTTGATCGTATGCATCATCTATTGCAGGTCTAGTCTGATTTTAGGATTTGTTTTAGCATATAACAAATCACTCAATAAAAAGGAGATACTCGTAATAAGAGCTACCATAAAGACTACTCCAAAGACAACATTCCAGTCCGCTACAAGGATGGATTCAAAAATGAGTCTCCCTAGTCCAGGGATATTAAATATAGTTTCAATTATGACTGAGCCAGCAATTGTACCTGGAATGGCAGAACTGAGTAGGGTGATAATAGGGAGAAGAGCATTTTTGAATCCATGTTTTGTTATCATCTCCTTATAGGACAGGCCCTTGCTTAAGGCAGTACGGGCATACAATTTATTGACTTCTTCTGTTAGACTGGATTCCATCTGTCTACTGATATACCCAAAGGCATGTAGAGTCATTATCAGTAAGGGAAGGATGAGTATTTTTCCTGCAGATAAGAGCATGGGAAAAAAAGAATCTTCTCTTGGGTCCAGTATACTGACTGATGGAAAAATGTTTGTCCAAGCGCCGTAATCATCAGTTGTGAAAAAGATAAGCATTATAGTCGCAAACCAAAATACTGGGATTGCATATAAGAAGTAAGAGGTGAGCTTTAAGACTTCAAACGATTTTTTGTTCTTAGTAGTTTTAGAAAAAACGCCCATGGATATCCCTAAAGCAAAGCTTAAGAGAATAGCAAGGAGAACCAAGACAATTGTCCACCGGAAGGCCTCTGCAATTTTAGTAGACACTTTTTTACCATCAACAAATGATATTCCAAAATCTCCACTAATAATTTTTTTTATCCAAGCATGGTATTGATTGTCTAATCCATTCCATTGTATACTTGGAAGCGAAAATCGCTTTTCTGTTTGTAATTGCTTTTCTTCTATACTTCTTTCTTCAGGTAGTAAACTAAGCTGCTTTGGGTAATGTGCAGGTCTCAGGCCAATATAAAAATTAGGGAGGTGGTAATTATATTGTTTAGCTACTTGAAGATAGTCCTCTTTGGAGTATCCTTCATCACTATTTGACTGCTCGATTTTTCCTTCTAGTGCAAGGATGTTTATGACACTATCTTGTGGAACATGTTTGCTTATAAAAAAAATAACAAAGGAGATACTTAGCAGTACAAAAGGTATTCTTAAAGTACGTTTTAACAGATACCAAAACATAGGAATTATTTGACTGCAGAAACTTTTTGCGTAAATGTATTTGCCAGATAGCCTGGTCGTTTAGAAGTTTGTTTTGCTTCTAGGTCTGCGTCAACTATTATTTTTTGGCGTGGACAATACAACCAGATGACAGGCTGGTCTTCATACATGACTTCTTGCAATTGCATATACAGTGCATTCCTCTTAGCTTCATTTTTTTCTACCCGAATGTCTTCCATTAGTTTGTCGGCAGCAGGGTTGCTATACGAGTAATAATTTCTACCCGCATTGATATTGTCTGAATGCCATCGTGTATATGGATCATCAGGTGCTGCATCTTGTGAAATGACTAAAGCAATAAGATTATATTTTTTGGGACCTATATTTTCGGAATTAATGAGAGCCATTTTTTTACGCGTTATGCTAAGATTTACGCCGGCTTTTTTTGCGGCTTCTTGGGTAAGTAAACTGATGTTTTCCGAGAGTTGACTTCCAGTGATCAAGATTTCTAAATCCATTTCTACCTGTTTTCCATTGATGCGTTTGTCCACAATGCCATTTCCATTACTGTCTTCCCAGCCTGCCTCAGTGAGTAATTGTTTAGCCTTTGAAATATCAAAAGGTATAGGTTTTAAATCCTTGTTATAGTAAGTTTTGGCTGGATTAAAATGACCAATTGTTCTATCACCATAACCATATTCTATGGTACTAATAATAGTTTCCATATCAAATAGGTGGGCAACGGCGCGCCGCACGCGCTTATCCTCTAACTTCTCATCTATATTATTGAGAGCAATATAGTAGTAGCGTATAAGAGAAGGCGTTAAAAATGCTGCTTTATTTTTGTAGTTCTCATCTTTTTGTAGATCGTCAAACAATCCTGCATTTCCTATAGGAAGAACATCTAATTCCCCTCCCTTAAATGCAGTAACTGCTGTGTTTTCATCAGGAATGATCTTAAATACCATAGAGTTTGCGCCTGCCTGTAAAAAGGGATTGTCAGCATGGTTTTTACCCCAATAGTTTTCTTGTTTTTGTAAAACTATACTTTGATTCGTGGTCCAAGATTCTAAGGTATAAGGACCAGCTCCAATTAGTGTGTCTCTTAATGTGGATGTACTATTAAATGCTTCACTAAACTGTACTACGTTTGCATCAGCTTTGTAGTCAGATGCAAAGCTGATATCATTTGGCATATTATCTAAGGCTGATGTTTTATCATAGATGTGCTTTGGCAGTATGTAAAGAGTCAGTGCGATTTCTTTAGCAAGCATATGATCTTTATCCATTATCACACGTAGTTTTTTCGGATTGTTGGCATCCGGAATTACATTCTTTATATACTTAAAAAGAGAGCGCCAAGCACGCGCATTCGTTGTAGGCAGTTTGACAGCTTTCACTGTAAATGCATAATCCGCTGCTGTGATGGCTGTTCCGTCACTCCACACAGCATCTTCTTTTATAGAAATATCAAAAGCTAAATCACCTGTATAGGGTGCCTCAGATAAAATTTGTGCCTCAGGAATTTTCTCAATGAGAATTGGATACAATTCTAAACTTTCTGGATGATAATCTGCTAGAGGAACAAAGATATATTGGAAAACTTCTCTAGAACTAGCAGACGGGTTAAACACGGGGTTTAATTTGTTAGGATCTTTTTTAAGTCGAATGTTCAGCGTGTCAAGATCAGCAAGAGGTGGTGCTTCTGTTCTGCATCCTGAAAGAATAACAAAAAAGACTAAAAGTTTAATACTCCAATGTAATCTTGAGTTCATAGGATAATTTCTTGCTATGAAGTTAATAATATTCAGAGGAAACTTGCCATAGGATGTGAGGACAAAGTAGTATTTTACCCATTATGAAGGCTAAAATTTTAATAGGAGGCGGTTCTGGATTAGTGGGCACTCAGTTGCGGGCACGACTCATGCAGGAAGGATATGAGGTACGGGTTTTAACAAGGTCACTCAAAAATAAATCCGCTGACTATTTACAATGGGATTTAGAAAATAAAACGCTGGAATTACAAGGCTTTAAACCAGACATTGTAATTAATCTTGCAGGAGCTGGGATAGCTGATAAACTGTGGACAAAAAAAAGAAAGCAAGAATTAATATCCAGTAGAGTAGAGTCGAATGGTATACTTGTGCAAGCAATTCTAGATGGAACAATTGCACCAGATGTTTTCTTAAGCGCTTCGGCTATAGGGATATATGGTGACAGAGCAGACGAAAAACTTACTGAAGAAAGTCCTCTAGGTAAAGCAGACAGATTTATGGTGGAGTGTTGTTCACTTTGGGAAAACTCCATTGATCCCTTAATAGGTAAAATAGAACGCTTGATCAAATTACGCATAGGTATTGTCCTGTCCACTAAAGGTGGTGCACTGCCAAAAATTACGATGCCTATGCACTTTGGATTAGCACCTTATTTTGGAAATGGGAAACAGTATTATTCTTGGATTCATATTGATGACCTAGTATCTCAAATCATCCACCTTTCTATACAATCAAAACAGTCTGGAGTATTTAATGGCGTAGCAAATGAGCCCCTGTCACTCAAGGAATTTACTAGGACGACATATAAGGCAATGGGTAAAAAAGCGATCATGTTTCCTGTCCCTGCTTTTGCACTCAAATTGTTTATGGGAAACTTGTCCAATGTACTTCTCAATAGTAATAGGGTGTATCCGACGAGATTATTAGAGGAGGGATTTGCATATAATTATGGCAGCCTAGAGAATGCTATCAAGGATTTATATGCACGAAAAGTTTAGGAGTAATTTAGGCATGCTGTTGACTTGGGCGAGCCCCTCTTTGAGGGTCGGGTCATCCAGGGGTTCCGTCGCCTTCGGCGACACCTGTACCAGGTCCCTTACTACCCCTCTCGCGAGCATGTATATGATGTGCATTAAAAGAACAGATAAGGAAACCCTTTTGTTATAAACTATTTGCAATGCGAATCCTCTGCATGAGCCTGCCTTCCAAGGAATGCAGACAGGCTGCCTGGAGGATCTGGCGGAGCCAGAGTACGAAGTTTCTACACAAACGAACCTGCCTGCTTACGCACGTAGGCAGGTCTGGAAGGGAGCGACCCTGCCTATGTGTGCAGGCAGCTGGTGTAAAGCAGGCATGGGGCACGCCCATTTCTACTAAATAATTTAAAACTTAATACGATGAAATATAAGCCTAATCTTCAAAGATTTCAATATTCTTTTTTGCCATAATGAGGTCCGTAAATTTACCTTTGAAGCGTGTTGCTCTTACCATGTGATTATCTATCCAATGATAATTTCCTCCGCGCGGCTTACCCATTAACAAGCCATGGTATTTAAAGCCTTCTTTGGCTAACCATGCCTCCGTCACAGTTCTGTGATCTTCTGTCCTTGAAGTGAAAAAGGTAATTATATGACCTTCGTCATACCACTTGTTTAAAATTTCTAATGCATCTGGGTAAACAGCTGCAGTTTCCATTCGCTCAGGTTCTTCATTTGGAATATCATCGCAGATGGTACCGTCAATATCAATTAGATAATTTTTGACTTCATCAGGAAGAACTGGACTTAGTAAATTGCCATCTTCTCCTGTAATATTTTTTAGTTCGTGTTTGCTCATAGTTAAAATGAAAAGTATTCTTCTGGGTTTTCCGGTTTCCCGTTATACCAAAGTTCAAAATGTAAATGTGGTCCATCTGATAAGGTGCCTGTGTTTCCAATTATTGCAATTGCCTCACCGGCTTTTACCAAACTTCCAGTTTCTTTCAAAAGTACAGAATTGTGTTTGTATACAGATATTATATTGCTTGCATGTTGTATGCTAATAGTATTTCCAGTTTCCAAAGACCAGTCCGAACTGAGAATAACACCATCAAGAATACTTTTAATAGGTGTATTCTTAGGGGCCAAGATGTCAACTCCGAAATGCTTCTTATCAATCATAAAGCCTTCTGATATCGTTCCGTTTACTGGATTTATAAAAAACAACTCATCTAATAGATTAGAGCTGATATTGGGTGCTTCTTGTATTGAAGACTTCACAGTATTCTCTGTATTACTAATCTTAGCTGTTATGGTGCCTTTATCTTCTTCGACACCATCAAAAAGATTGGTTAATCCATCAATATAGAGCTCCTGATTATCCAATTCTTCTTCAAGTAAGTCTACTTTTTCCTTTAGCTCCAGAAATTGAGGATTTCTATTCACATCGCCATAACCAGGTATAAATCGTTTTATAGGAGTAAAAATTATAAAAGAAATGATTAAAAGACTTAAAAGGACCAAAATGATGCTCAAAACCGTGTAAACATTGAGTAAACTCAGTCTATATGAGTGCGTTTCTTCGAGGGTTTCGTCATTCATTATGATCAGACGGAACGTATTTCGAAGTTTTTCACGAAATTGGGCCTTATTTTGCAGGTCTTTATCCATAGATTCTGATTGGAATCATAATATTTATACCATAAATAGAGTTATATAAATTGGTACAAAATTGCCCATAATACTGTGAATGATGCAATATTTGCTGGATTTATTTAAATAAAATACTACACTTGAAACAAGTAATTTTAGTTTTTAGTATTCTGCTGCTTTGTGTTTCTTGTTCTTCGACTAAGAAAAAGGGAGAAACTGGCAAATTTGGCCGGTTTTACCACAATCTAACAGCTAAGTACAATGGATATTTTAATGCGAACGAAATTTTGAAAGAAAGCTTCGTGGTGTTAGAGGAGAGTAATGATGATAATTATGACCAAATATTAAATTTATATGCATTTCAACCAGCTGATCCTAAGTCAGCGACTGCTGAATTAGATAGAGCAATAGAAAAGGCGGGGACTGTGATTTCGTTACACCGTCCTAGCAAGTGGGTGGATGATTGTTACCTACTATTGGGTAAGGCACAATTCCTAAAACAAGATTTTGAATCAGCGGAGGAAACATTTCGATTCTTTCAAGAGGAATTTGACCCATACAGTATTTATAATGCGAAGTATGAAAAAAATAGAAAGCAATCTTCTGATGTACAAAAACAAGTGAGACAAGAGGAAAGAGAAGTAAAGAGAAAAGAAGTAGAAGAGAAGAAAAAAGAGACCAAAGAAAAAAGAGAAGACGAAAAAAAGAAGAAAGAGGAAGAAAGAAAAGAAATAGATAAAGCACGAAAGAATAAGAAAAAGAAAATTGATAAGCTGAATGATGAAATCAGAAATATCAGAAAAGATCTCAAAGAAGCAGAAAAGAAAAGAAAAGAAGAAAGACGTAAACTAGAAAAAGAAGCAAGAAAGAAAAAGAAGCGTCTTAAGAAACTAGATCCAAAGGCAGATAATAGAAGTGCAAAGGAAAAATCATTACAGGCTAAGTTAGAGACAAAGCAAGCAGAGTTAGATAGAATAAGGAATCCTAAAGAAGAAGTTCCTGAACCACCTGTTGTGACTCCTTCCGAGGAAGTAGCCGTAGAAGAGCCAGTTGCAGAAGTTGAAAAAGAGGAAGAAACTAAAAGCTCAGACAAGAAAAAGTCTGTAAGAGAGGTACCAGGTGGAGGATTGTTTAATAAACACAAACCTGCCTATTACGAAGGGATATTATGGTTAGCAATGACCTACGCAGAAAGAGGAAACGCTTTCAGTTCTGAATATTTATTGAAGACCCTAGAGGAGGATAATGTATATGACGAAATTAAAGAAGACATACCAGCAGCATACGCGCATCTGTATCTGAAACAAAAAGATTACGACAAGGCGATACCTGCCTTAGAAAATGCAATTGATAAAGAGGGGGACAAAAAAATAAAAGCGCGGTATGCATTTATCTTAGCACAAATTTATGAAGAGCGCAATGCACCAAGTGAGGCATTGAAATATTATAATCAAGTAGATAATTACAAAGCTAGTTTTGTAATGGACTTTCATGCCAAGCTTAAAAAATTAAAGCTTTCAAATAGTACTTCCAAAACATCAAAAGAAACAGCTCTAAAGAGTTTGGATAAGATGTTGAAAGAAGATAAATACGAACAGTTTAAATCGCAGTTATATTTCGCTAAGGGAGAAATTGAGCTAGAAGATAATAATATTGATGAGGCAATTGTTCATTTTCAAAAGTCACTGAACGAACCAGGTAGTTCAAAATTGCAGCAAGCAAATGTATACTACAGTCTTGCTAGTATTTTCTATGAGCAAGAGAAGTACTTCCCTTCATCTACTTACTACGATTCTACTTTGATTGTTTTGGACAAAAAAGATGAGCGCTTTTTAGAGGTGGATAAGCGATCACGAAACCTCAAGGATATAGCGTTGAATCTAAAAATAATTAATGAACAAGATAGTTTGTTGAGCATGGCTTCCTTGACTAGAGATGAGTTAAAGGAACTCGCTGAAAAAAGAGAACAACAGAATGCAGAAAAAGGAGTCAATACGACAAAGCCAACCGCTCCTAAAGGCCCTAGTAAAGTAAATAGGAGAACGGGAAGAACAGGGAGTAGTTTCTTTGCGTATAATGACTTAGCTAAAATACAGGGACAAAGTGACTTTAAAAGAAAGTGGGGAGATCGGTCACTTGAGGATGATTGGAGAAGATCTAACAGAATCAATGCTTCAGAAACAACAGACGTTGAATCTGAAGAAATAGTAGTGCAAGAAGAAGAAAAGGATTTTTCAGATGAACAAATTCGTAGAATCCTTGGAGATATTCCTTTTTCTCCGCAGCAGCAAGAAATTGCAAATAATAAAATTGCGGACGCTATGTATGATTTAGGCGTCAAGTACCGTGATAACCTAGAAAGCTATAAGAAATCTACAGAGACCTTGGAAGAATTACTAAGAAGATATCCAGACTATGTTAAAAGATTAGACGCATATTATTACTTGTATCTATCTTATAATGATCTGAACAATAGCTCTATGGCAAATGTGTATGCAGCTAAAATTGCAGATGAATTCCCTGAATCTGATTATGCACGTATCATCGCAGATCCTTCCTATCTCGATGAATTGATTGCAGATGGAGGCTCTGTAGAACGTGTGTATAAAGAGGTATATAGTTTATTTGAAAATGAAAAATATGCACAGGCAAAAGCGAGAATAGATCAAGCCAACACAGAATTGGAAACTTCTAATCCGTATTCAGCGAAATTAGGGTTATTGAGTGCCATGTGTGTAGGTAGTATGGAGGGGAAAGATGCGTATGTGAAAGCTTTGAGAGATGTTACTACGCGTTATCCAAATACACCAGAAAAAACGAGAGCACAAGAAATATTGCGTTTTCTAAGAGGAGAGGGAGATGCATTTTCTGACTTGATTTATGAAGAAGAATCGGATGTCTTTAAATTAGAAGAGGAAAAGCTGCATTACAATATCATTGTAGTGTATGATATTACGAATAATGAAATGAATGACCTAAAAGTCGCCATTTCCAATTATAACAAGACGTATCATAAACAAGATAAACTAAAAGTCGCCTCTATTTTCTTAAATAGAGATGACCAATCACAGATTGTCCTAATAAGAAGATTTAAGGATAAACCAAAAGCTATGCAGTATTATGTTACAGCGCTTTCAAGAAGCGAAGAACTTATGAAGGGTCTAGATATCGATTATACTATGTATGCTGTCACCCAAAGAAATTATAGAGAGATAATTAAACAAAAGTCTGAAAAAGCGTATCGAGCCTTTTTCGAAAAGAATTATCTAAATCAATAATAAAAAAAGCTTGGCAATTAACGCCAAGCTTTTTTTATATGAATCAAATAATGACTATGCTTTTCCCATAAGGTTTATTTGTAGCTCTATTTCGTCATTGATGAATTTGTCTTTTATATCATCAACAAACGTTTTAGATTTAAATTTGATTCCCCAGTCAGTTCTATCAATCGAAAACTTAGGTGTGGAAACTGTTAAGTTATTACCGCTTACTGTAGTTTTTGCTCTAAAGCCAACCTGCTTTGAAATACCTTTTAGAGTAAGGTTACCATAGACCATACAGTTTGCATCGTCATTACCTGATAATGCGGTTACTTTAGTAATTTCAAATTCAGCAGTAGGAAACTTTGCGACATTGAAAAAATGATCTTCTTTTCCTGCTTCAGTTCCTTTTAAATGTGCTTCAAGTCCAGCCTTGGAATCTCCCTCCATATCTGTATTGCTAATGGAATTCATATCAAGGGTAAACTTTCCACCAGTAAGAGCTCCATTATCAAAACTGACATTACCACTAGATACATCTAATGTGCCTGTGTGAGATCCAGTCGGCTTACTACCTGTCCAGACTACCTTACTTAGTGTATTATCAATATTGTAAGATGTTCCTTTTGCAACTGCAGCTTTAGCAGCGTCAGAAGTTGATGTTGTGTTCTTGTCGTTTTTGCAAGAAACCATTAAGCCTATGAAAAGCATAGGGATGCATAATAAAATGAGTTTTTTCATTTGTGTATGTTTAATTTATGTTGCTAAGCTAATTATTTATGAGTTGGCGTACTGCTTTTCTTTTATAAAATTCATCACCTCCGTTAAGCTATCAAAATACGTGCAGCGGAATGTGTTCTGGTTTCTTTGTTGAGAAACTTGGAAACCTGTTACAAGTAGGTGTGTTTCTTGATTAGAACTTAATATTTTGTCTATATAGTTTTGCAAGTTTTGACCGGTATAACTTTCATTAATGATCGTGAAAATATAGTCTGGTCTGAAACTTTCAGATGCTTCAACAATATCATCATGTCTTATACCTAAACCAATGTTTAGGACCTTGAAACCATGTTCTTTAAGAAGAAATTCTAAGAATAGTAAGGAGAGTTCATGGTTTTCTCCTTCAGGCAAATAGATCAGATACTTTTTCTTAAGGATGTTTTTTTCGAGATTCAGTTTTTCTATAGCGAGTAGAATCTTTCTCTTTACAATTTGGGTTATAAATGATTCATGTACATTTTTGATCGAGCCAGCAATCCACATGACACTAATTTTGTCCAAGAGTGGATAAATAACTTCAAGCATGGTTGTTCTAAATCCCTTTTGCTGAATATTTTGGTTTAGGATTTTATTGAAATTATATTCATCAAACTCAAACATTGCCAAAGTCAATGCATCGAGTTGATCTTCAAATTCTTCATGAACATCGGTCAATTCTGCGACACGGGCTTTAATTTCACTCTCACTAAGACACGCAATTTTAGAAATCTTAAGGCCTTTCTTGTTTAAAAACGCGACATTGAGAAGTAATTGTAAATCAGAGTCTTGGTAGAAGCGAATATTGGTTTTTGTCCTTTTTGGTGTAATTACTCCATACCTTTTTTCCCAAATACGAATGGTGTGGGCTTTTACACCTGATAATTTTTCAAGATCATTTATAGAATATATTACCATCTTTGCTAGAATTCGAAATTAGGGCACAACTTTTAAAACATTATAAGTTGATTAAAAGTTTACTCTAAAGTGAAAAGTACTATGATTTCTGGAATAAAAAAAATTAGATGAAAATTGGAATTGTTTGCTACCCAACGTTTGGAGGTAGTGGAGTAATCGCTACAGAGCTGGGAAAGGGTTTGGCATCTTTAGGGCATCAAGTGCACTTTATTACCTATAAGCGGCCTGCTCGATTAAATGCTTTTTATGAAAATATTACCTATCATGAGGTAAACGCGCTTCAATATCCACTTTTTGAATATACGCCTTATGAGTCGGAATTAGCAAGTAAACTTGTTGATGTGGTTACCTACGAAAAGCTCGATGTGCTTCACGTACATTATGCAATTCCGCATGCTGCAGTAGCATTCATGGCTAAACAAATCTTAAAAACAAAGGGTATCTATATACCTGTAGTTACTACGCTGCATGGTACGGATATTACCCTGGTAGGTACGAACAAGGCCTTTGCATCTGTGGTAGAGTTTAGCATTAATAATTCGGACGCTGTTACCACGGTTTCTGATTCTCTGAGAAAAGAAACTATGGAAAAATTTGACATAAGTAATGATATAGAAGTCATTTATAATTTCATCGATCCAGAAAGATTTAAGCGCTTGAATAAAGATCACTTTAGAAAAGCAATCGCACCAAATGGTGAAAAAATACTTATCCATACCTCCAATTTTAGAAAGGTGAAAAGGGTAGGAGATGCGATAAAGGCCTTTGCGAAAGTAAGGACTGAACTAGCCTGTAAGCTTATATTAATAGGTGATGGACCTGAACGTCAAGCCATGGAAGAGTTATGCAGACAAATTGGCTTTTGTGAAGATGTACGATTTTTAGGGAAACAGGATGCAGTAGAAGAAATACTCGCAATAGGTGATCTCTTTATTCTCCCTTCTCAAAATGAAAGTTTCGGTTTAGCAGCCTTGGAAGCAATGGCTTGCGAACTTCCTGTTATTTCAACGAATATTGGTGGTTTGCCAGAAGTAAATACGCATGGGGAAACAGGATATCTATTTGATGTTGGGGACATAGATGGGATGGCAGCAAGTGCAATTCAACTATTGTCCGATCCAGAAAACCTTGCAAAAATGAAAAAGAATGCATTCAATAGATCGCAAGAATTTAAGCTGGAGAGAATCCTTGAGAAGTATGTGGCCTTATACCAAAAAGTGATTTCACTTACACCTAAGACTACAACTGTTTAAGTCTGCAAATGAAAAGAGTATCTTGATTATTTTATAAAGAGAATTTTGGTAACAAAGCTATCCGGATCTTGAAATGTTTCGCTTGAGGTACTGAAGACAAGATATACTCCAGTATTCATTTTTCTTCCTGTATAATCTTTGCCATCCCATATTGCTTGACCGCCTAAAGCTTCAGATTCATGCACCAAACGGCCATTAATATCTGTAATCTTTACATTTGCATTATTTGCTAATCCCTTAATTGCAATTGGTCCTTCATAATCTGGTCTTACAGGGTTAGGAAAAGCAAACACATTGCTACTGTGTGTGCTATTAGCCTCAGTAGTCTGAGTTCTGTATGAAATTAAACCAGATTCTGTTCCTATAAACATTTCACCTGTTTTAGGACTGAATACCATATCTCGAATATTATCATTGAAAAGCGGACTATTTTCAGCTGTAAAGTGATGTATCTGAGTCTCTCCATCAGGTGACTGTACAAAAACACCGTTTTTAGTACCAAACCATTTTCTGTTGGCACCATCAATTTCTATGCATCGCACATCCTCTGTGGCAAGTAAGATAGCGGGAATACTATCTTGTAATACTCTTCTCAAACTTCCTTGACATTCAGGTTCAAAGGCTGAGCCACCGCATTCAAAAGGAACAGGACCCAAGTCTGTACCTACCCAAACATCCCCTTCATGGTCTACCCGGACACTGCGAATTGTATTTGTACTTAGTTCAGACTGAGAACTATTTATAAATCGAGTTCTAGGTTGTGCTAAATCCTCTCCTGGATCAAATACTGTCACACCACCACTATTTCCCTGATTTACAATCCAGAAAAAACCATTTTGATCAATATCCATTTCTATTGGATTTCTGTTAGACCCTAAGGAAAAACTTTTCCATTCTCCTGTATTTCTTAGCACTGAGAGAGGCTCTGGTGCTCCCCAATTAGATATCCACAAATTCTCTTCATCATCAAAGATGAGTTCTGTTACAAAAATACGTTTGTCATTTCCTATCTGACCTCGTAAGCTGGAGTTGTGTTCATTATACACAAGACTTTCATCTGTATCAAGATTATATTCTAACAAACCTTCAAAAAAAGAACCTACATAAAGGATGTTCTTGGAGGGGTGTTTAACTATTTGGTTTAAGGAAATAAGATTACTATCAAGAATAGCTTGATTATTATTTTGGTTGATATTCGTCCACTCCTTATCTGATAAAAAGTAAAAACCCTTTCTGGTAGCTGTATTTGCAAAGAATTCATCAGGACCACCTGCTGCAGCATAAATAATGTCATCTGCGTAATGGAGGTCGTATACTTTTTCAGAATTCGGACCATTAATTTCTATTGTAGAAATACCTGACTCTTTGTTTTCTAAAAAACGTATTTCTTCAAATTCATCACTTAACCAAAGTTTTTCATTCACAGCGCCAATCATAAAACAGGGTCTGGTCTGTTCATAACTTTTGCGAGAAACATTTTCGTTATCACTATTAAAGTAATAATACTTAGCAACGGAAGCCTCCCTGCGGGTGTTGCACCAAACTAATTCATCCACCTGTTCTGATATAAACTTAGTGGTGAGATTATCTGTTTCCACGCGCAGTGTGTCAAAATTAATCCCATCATCAGAACTATATAGGACCTGATCAGTAGCAAAATATACTCTGTCCCATTTGCTAACAATCGAAACAGGATTGTATAGTATTGCTAAGCCGGAGTCTTCACCTAAGAATGACCATTGGGCAAAATCTCCTTGAACAATATTATCTGCAAGTTCTACAAAATATACGCCTTCTTCAGTGGCAGCATACAAATTGTTATTATAAACGGTGCATTCATTTACAGAGAGACCATCTGTAAATGTTGTGAAACCAAATTCACTCCGCTCTAAATCAAATTCAATAACACCAAACCCAGTAGAAAAATATGCCTTGCTTTCATGCACAAATATGTCATAAATAGTTCTATCTCCTTGAATACTAGTATTATCTTTTATATTAGAAATGTTGATAATATTGTCAGAGCTTACAATATCAATATTACTATTGTCGTATGCTATAATGAGCTGATCTAAATTTTCTACATAGGCGATTTTAGCAATACCTACATCATTTAGTCCCTCTACTTTACTTAGAAATTCAATGGAGTTATCTGACTTCGCAATAGTAAAAACAGAAATGGAAGTAGCCATAAAAATTTTATCACTACTCTCTGTAATTTCTAAGGCGTTAATATATGGTAAGTAAGATTTCCAGCTTCCTAGCGGAATGTCACTTTGAGCAATGAGATTGCCAAAGGCGAACAGGCTAAGCAAGAAAACGAAACGTAATTTTGTCATACAAAACATTAAACTTTCTAATCGAATGTAATATTATGTCTTAAGTAGGTTTTTATATATAGGAGTTTCTTCTAAATATGCATATACCGACTCTGGCACAAGGTATTGGATTGATTTATCCTCTGCAATACATTGACGGACAAAACTTGCAGAAATTTCTAAGAGAGGAGCATCCAAAATGGTGACACTGGCATGATCTTTTAAATTCCCAAGGTCTTTACTGGAAGGTCTCTGGTAAACGAAAATTTGATAGTACTGCAGAATTTGCTCATAATTCTTCCATTTATGAAATGACTTTAAATTATCGCCACCCATAATGAGACAAAACTCATGTTGTGGATATTTTTCCTTCAGATACATAAGTGTGTCTATAGTATAAGAGGGTTGAGGAAGATTAAATTCTATATCGGAAGCATGAATATTTGGATTATCTCCAATGGCTAAATTTAGCAAATGCAAACGGTCATGATTATTTGCTAGACTCGATTTCTTTTTAAAGGGATTATGTGGAGAAACCACCATCCACAACTTTTCCAAAGATGTATGCGTAATTATATGATTTGCTATAATAAGATGACCTACGTGGACAGGATTAAAGCTTCCAAAAAATAGACCTATTCGCATAAGATAGAATTAGTGACTCATCATCACAGGCATAACTAACATAAGTATGCTTTCTGTTCCGTCTTCTTCGTTAGGTAATAGAATTCCTGCTTTATTAGGAGTGGATAACTGCATCTTTACTTCATCACCACCCATTACACCTAGCATTTCAATTAAAAATTTCGCATTAAAGCCAATTGACATAGGATCGCCCGAGTAATTACAAGGTAATTGTTCGGTTGCTTCATTTGAAAAATCAATGTCTTGTGCAGAAATTGTTAAACTACCTTCTGAAAGATTAAGTACAACTTGATTTGTAGTTTTGTTAGCATAAATAGCAATCCTCTTCAATGAATTTTGAAAATCGCTTCTACCAACCTGCAATTCGTTTTTGTTATCAACTGGAATCACAGCATTGTAATCAGGATACTTTGAGTCAATAAGTCTGCATGCAATAACAGTTTCTCCTAGGTTGAAGAACACATTTTTACTATTAAAACTTAGCTCAACATCCCCATCATGATCAGAAGAGATATTCTTTACCAACATCAATCCCTTTTTAGGGACAATAAAGGATTGCGAAACATCACTTGATATATCCCCTATGGAGTATTTTACCAATTTGTGTGCATCTGTAGCAACCAGCAAAAGCTTTTTATAGTCAATTAAAAAATATACTCCGGTCATGGCTAGTCTAAGTTCATCATTACTGGTGGCAAATAAAGTTTTGCTAACTGCATTTGAAAGCTGCGAGGGAGTAATGTGAATGGTATTCGTGTCTTCTTGAACTGGAAGTTCTGGAAAATCCTCAGGATTGTCTCCAGCCAATTTGTATTTACCGTACGCCGAAGTTATTTCAATACTGTGATTCTCATTGTTGGAAATAAAACTGATAGGCTGCTCCGGAAGTTCTTTAAGAGTATCCATTAATATTTTGGCAGGTACTGCCAATTTACCAGTTTCTTCTACCTGCACTTCCATGCTTGTCACAATAGAGGTCTCTAAATTAGTAGACGCTATTGTAAGCGTGTTATCATGCACCTCAAATAAAAAGTCCTCCAAGATGGGGAGCACAGGATTGCTAACAATGGCACCTCCTGCCTTTTGTAATTTTTTGAAGAAGTCAGTTGAAGAAACACTAAATTTCATAGTTAATGGAATATTATCTTGTTATTCGATAAACAAAAATACCATATTATACCGATAATCTTAACCTCGAACCATTTAAGAATTCCCAAGTACAATATTTCCATGTTTGTAAGGGGTTTTGACCCTATTTTGAGGTGTCAAATTATTACATTTGCCCAATTATGGTAGGAGAGGATAGAAAAAATGGTCCAGAGATTCAAGCAATAGATTCAATTCGATTGCCTAATATCCAAAGATTAGACTCTGAAGGTACTATTCCAATCTATTTTATTGAAGGAGGAACAGAACAAATAGCTCGTATCGAATTTGTTTTTCCAGCAGGAAGAAAGTTCGAGAATAAAAGGGCAGTTGCAGCACTCACATCGTCTCTAATCCAGGAAGGCACAGAAAAAAAGTCTTCTACAGAAATTGCAGAGTTATTGGACTTTTATGGCTTTCGTTTTAAGTCGCGCAATGACTTTGACCATGCCTTTGTATCAATAAGCTGTTTATCTAAGCACTTTGATAAAGCATTGGAACTGATTTTTGAAATCATTAATACTGCAAATTTTCCTGAAAAGGAATTAAATGTAACTAAACGAACAGCTTCAAATAATTTAAAAATTCAGCTAGAAAGAAATGAATTTGTTGCTTATAGAACAGTAACGGAGTCAATCTTTGGCAAAGAACATGTTTATGGATACAATACACAGCCACAGGACTTTTTAGAGGTAACAAGGGAAGATATACTTGAATTTTTTAAGAAGCAATTTAAGCTGAGTAATGCCCATATACTGCTGGCTGGGAATGTTTCAACAATCCAACTTGACAGTTTAATCAAGACTTTAAAGGGCAGCTTAGATGCACGCCTGATAGAGAACGAAAAACATCCAAAATTTAATCAAAAAGTTGCAGAATCATTAGAAGGAAAACACCTTAAACTAAGTATAGAAAACAGCTTGCAAAGCTCTATAAAAGTGGCAAAAACAACTTTTGGAAGAGGGCACCAAGATTTTGAAGGACTGTACATACTCACTACGATACTAGGGGGTTATTTTGGGTCAAGACTTATGCAATCTATTCGCGAAAAGCATGGATATAGTTATAATGTGTATGCTTCTATTGAACTCTTGGAAAATCTTGGATATTTGAATATTAGCACAGAGGTAGGCTCCCAGTACACAGAACTCGCTTTAAGCGCTATTTTTAAAGAAATTGATCTCTTAAGAGAGACTCTAATCCCAGAAAGCGAGCTGAAAATGGTTAAAAACTATTTATTAGGTAAAATATTGAGGGAACTTGATGGTCCATTCAATAGTGCATCAACACTTAGAAACCTTTTAGTTACTGGAGGAACATTAGAAAATATCACTCAGTTGGTTGCCAAAATTAGAGGAATAAGTGCAGTGGAATTGCAAGACTTAGCAAAGCAATATTTCGTTAAAAAAAGCTTTACTACTGTAGTCGTATCATAAATCTTCTTAATATGTTTATTATCAGTTAGATATGTTAATAATTATTATATCTGATAAGGCCTGAAATGTTCTTAAATCTCAGGATTTTTAGTTTCTTTTGCGATAGTTTCTTAAAGACCCTTTTTCAAACATATAGATGAGACTATTTAGTTTTTTTACACAAGAGTTAGCAGTTGACCTAGGAACGGCAAACACACTAATTATCCAAGATGGAGAAGTGGTAATAGATGAGCCGTCTATAGTCGCTATTGACAGAAAGACCAACGAGACGATAGCCGTGGGTAGAAGAGCTATGCAAATGCACGAAAAGACACACGATAATATTCGTACAGTTAGGCCTCTAAAGGATGGTGTAATTGCAGATTTTCAAGCAGCGGAAGCGCTTATTCAAGGCCTTATAGGTATGATTGGTGAAAAAAAGCGATTTTTTACACATCTAAAAATGGTTATCTGTATCCCCTCAGGGATTACTGAAGTAGAAAAAAGAGCAGTTTTTGATTCAGCGGATCATGTAGATTCTCGTGAAACCTATCTAATTCATGAACCAATGGCTGCGGCCTTAGGGATTGGTTTGGATGTAGAGGAGCCTGAAGGCAATATGATAATCGATATAGGAGGTGGTACTACAGAAATTGCAGTTATTGCACTTTCAGGAATTGTTACGGACCAATCTATTAGAACAGCAGGGGATGAGTTCACCAATGATATTATAGATTTTATGAAACGTAAGCATAACCTTCTCATAGGAGAACGTACTGCTGAAAACATAAAAATATATGTAGGAGCTGCAGTCAATGATTTAAGAAATCCACCAGAAAGATATGCAGTGAATGGAAGGGATATGCTTACAGGTATTCCGAAACAAGTTTTTACAACGCACATCGAAATTTCAGAGGCACTCGATAAGTCCATTGTAAAGATTGAGGAAGCTGTGCATAAAGCATTAGAAGATACTCCTCCCGAACTTGCCTCAGATATCTACAGAAGAGGAATTTATTTGACAGGAGGAGGAGCACTACTAAGAGGTCTATCAGGAAGATTAGCAGAACGAACAAAGTTAAAAGTTACTGTAGCAGAAGATCCCCTACGTGCAGTAGTGCGTGGAACTGGATTAGCATTGAAAAACTCTGGTAAATATTCATTCCTTATAGACAGACAGAGTATATAGTCAACCTAAACATCCATGCGTAACTTACTTTTACTCTTCACGCGATTTGGGCACGTCTTACTTTTTTTGATTTTTCAATTGATATGCCTCTTTCTTATTATCAACTATAACAAGACTCAAAATGATATTTGGGTAAATTCTGTAAATGTATTTTCAGGAAGTATAAATGAAAAAATTCAAAACTTTTCAAACTATACACACCTAAAAGAACTGAACGACAGCTTGCAACAAGAAAATGCAAGACTCCATGCAGAAGCAATAAATTATAGAAACTTTAGAGAAGCTAATTTATTCAACACCTTCCAAGGAGACTCTAGTCTTATGGAGTATAATCTTGTTCCTGTTAATTTATGCAGTAAGACAACGCATCTCAGGAACAACTACTTTACTCTGTGTCAGGGAAAAAATGATGGTCTAAGAAAGAGGATGGGGATTATTACTGAGAAAGGAGTTGTAGGGATAATCACAAATTGTACAGAACGATTTTGTAAAAGTATTTATGTGATAAATTCACAAAGCAGAATTAATGCACAAATAAAGACAAAAGAATACGAGGGTAGAGTGCAATGGGAATCATCAGATCAAAGAGAACTTACGATGTATTCCATTCCAAAGTTTGCAAATGTTGAAATTGGAGACACTATTGAAACATCAGGACGCTCCACTGTTTTTCCTGAAGGTATTCCTATAGGGATTGTAAGTGATATTGAAATCTTAGAGGGCCAAAGTGAATACAGAATAGATGTAAGAATGTTTGAAGATCTAAGTCGTATTGAAAATGCGTACGCAATAGATTATAAGTATTGGGAAGAAAAAGACTCACTAATTCAAGTAGAACTGAATGAATGAAGTAAGTAAATATGGAATTCGGTTTTTGATTATATTTCTATTTCAGGTGCTTATCTTGAAACGAGTTGATATTAATCCAGGTGGATCTTCTTACATACACCTTCTGGTCTATCCTCTGTTTATTATGATTCTTCCAATCAGAACGCCTAAGGGCTTGGTCGTAAGTTTAGGCTTTATAATGGGTTTGCTTATTGACATGTTTTACGACTCACCTGGTGTACATGCTAGTGCACTTTGCTTTACTGCCTTTATCCGTTCTTTTGTTTTGAAGATTTTGGAATCAGCAGATGGATATACAACATCCACTATTCCATCCATGAAGGATTTTGGGATTACTGGCTTTATTATATATGCTTCTATATTACTTGGTCTCCATATGCTATTTTACTTTAGCGTTGAAGCATTTTCTTTTGTCTTTATTGGTGAAATATTGTTGCGAACTATTGCTAGCTTTATTGTATCTATAATTTTATTGATACTCATCCAAATAATTATCAATAGATAGTGAAGGATAATAAAGACAAACAGAACATAGTAGTTTTGCTATTTCTTGTAGCAGCAGTTACCCTTTTGGCCAAATCTGCTCAAATCCAAATAATGGATAGAAGCTTTGCGGATAAAGCGAGAAAGGCAACACTCGAAAAGGAAGATCAGTATCCTACTAGAGGACTTATTTATGATAGAAATGGAAAACTCATTGTAGTAAATGAATCCTTGTATGATATGCAGGCAACCTTTAATAGAGTTAATCCTCTTATGGATACAAGTTTCTTTTGCACCCTATTAGAAATTACGAATGAAGAATTCGAGAAGAACTTAAACAAAAATTGGACAGATCAGCGCTATCATAAGTCTATACCTTTTACCTTCTTATCTAAGATAGATCCAAAAATTAAAGCACGCTATCAAGAACATCAACATGAATTCCCAGGATTTTCACTAGTCAAAAGAAATATTAGAAACTATCCGTTAGAAACCTCAGCACATGTAGTAGGGTATTTAGGAGAGGTGAATGATAAAGATTTAAGTGCAAATCCAGAATCCTATGGACTAGGAGATTATATTGGAAAATCAGGTGTAGAAAGTGTATACGAAGAAATTTTAAAAGGAGAAAAGGGAGTAAAGTACCTTATAAAAGATAATCTAGGTAGAGAGGTTTCTGCCTTTGAAGAAGGCCGGTTAGACTCTGTTGCCTTGGCTGGAAAAGATGTGCATCTGTCATTAGACTTAGAGCTCCAAATGTATGGAGAACAATTGATGCAAAATAAACGAGGAAGCATAGTAGCAATAGAACCTGCAACGGGTGAAATACTATCTATGATTAGTGCACCATCTTATGACCCCAGTGTCTTTAAATTAAAAAAAGGAAGAGGTGAAAAGTATAAAGAACTTGCCTCAGACACAATTAATAAACCGTTCTTGGATAGATCGGTAAATGCAAAATATCCTCCAGGCTCTATATTTAAACCAGTGCTATCACTCATTGCTTTACAAGAAAAAGCCACGTATCAATCTAGGACAATTTTCTGTGATGGATATTATCAATATCGTGGTTTTAGATATGGTTGTCACCCACACCCTGTACCTTACAATATGCCTATTGCAATTGAACATTCTTGCAATTCATATTTCTTTCAAGTAGTTAGAGACCTAATAGAGACCGAAGGCTTTTCTAAGCCGCACATTGGTTTAAATTTACTCCGTGACCATCTTAAAGATTTTGGCTTAGGAGAACTATTAGGGATTGATACTAAGAACGAAAAAACAGGATTTATTCCCACACCTGAGTTTTATGACAATCTATATAAAGAAGAAATTTCAGGATGGAAGTCTACTTATATTATGTCTATTGGAATTGGACAGGGCGAGTTAGAGTTAACAACTGTACAAATGGCAAATCTTGCTGCTATTATTGCAAACAGAGGAGAGTTTTATATTCCTCATTTGGTTAAAGAAATTGAAAATGCAAGTATAGCAGATAGGTTTTTAGTAAAACGTAAGGTGCGTATAGACGATAAACATTTTAATCCAGTGATTTGGGGAATGGAGAAAGCCGTTTCAACTGGAACTGCACAGCAGGCAAAGATCAGAGGAGTGCGTGTTTGTGGTAAAACGGGGACTTCTCAGAATCCACATGGTAAGGACCATTCTGTGTTCTTTGCATTTGCACCCAAAGATGACCCTAAAATCGCAATCGCAGTATATGTTGAAAACGCTGGTTTTGGTGGGGCTATTGCAGCACCCATCGCAGGCTTAATGATGGAGAAATACCTGAAAGGAGAAGTGCCAGAATACAAAAAGCCTCAAGAAGAATATCTGATAAATAAATCCCTAATTGAAAAACCGAACCTATGATAATCTCTTGTATAGTAGCAATAGCAAAGAATAATGTAATTGGTAAGGACAACGATATACCCTGGTATTTGCCAAATGATTTGAAGTACTTTAAAAAAAGAACTCTGAATCATCATATTCTTATGGGGAGAAAATGTTATCAATCTATTGGTAAACCCCTTCCGAAACGAACGAATGTTATCATTACAAGAGATCCATACTTTATCTCATCTAATTGTATAGTAAGCTCGTCTATAGAAGAGGCCCTTAGTGTAGCGTATGAAAATCAAGAAGAAGAAGTTTTTATAATTGGAGGAGGAACAATCTATGAACAAACCCAAAATATTTGGGATAGATTATATATTACGGAAGTAGATACAGAAGTGGAAGGAGATGTTTTTTTTCCTGAGATGAATTATTCTGAATGGAATTTGGTGTCTACAGAGGAACATTCTAAAGACCAGAAAAACGAGTTTGACCACGTATTTAAAGTATATCATCGTTAAACATGGAAATACCATCTGAGGATTTCTTACACTTTTTATGGAAAACAAAAGGCTTTGATGTAAAAACGCTAAATACAACTAGCGGAGACGAAATTCAAATCTTGGATTTAGGAGTGCATAACCATGATGCAGGTCCAGACTTTTCAAATGCAAAACTAAGAATTGGCAATCATATTTGGGTTGGTAATGTCGAGATTCACATAAAAGCTTCTGATTGGAATAAGCACAAGCATAGCCAGAATTCCTCTTATGACTCAGTAATTTTGCATGTTGTTTATGAAGAAGATATTCAAATCCAAAATTCTCAAGGAAATAACATTCCATGTTTTGAATTTAAGAACAGAATCCCCAAAAATGTATTAAGCACATATCATAAGTTGCAAGCTGGAAAGAACGAGAATTTGATACCCTGTCAGTCTCTCTTACATACTGTTTCTGATCTTAGAAAGAATATATTTTTAGAACGCCTCCTCGTTGAGCGTCTAGAGTATAAGTCTAAATTTGCCATGGAAATATATGAGGAAGAAAAAGGAGATTGGTACATGATATTTATTAGAATGTTGTTAGTAGCTTTCGGTACGAAAGTGAATAAAGAAGCATGTATCATGCTTGGGCAAAGACTTGATAAAAGAATAATCTTACAATTGAGATCGAAGCTTAATAGTTTAGAGGCTTATCTTTTTGGTTTATCTGGGTTTTTGGAGGATGGTCAAGATGTGTACAGTCTTTCCTTAGCCAAGGAATATATTTTTTTAAAACAAAAATATCAGCTACAAAGCTTACCCAAAAATATTTGGAAGTTTTCGCGCATGCGCCCTCAGAATTTCCCTACAATTAGAATAGCACAACTCTGTGCACTTTTGAATCAAAAGCAGGATATTTTAAATCAGGTTTTAGAATTGGATGTAAATTTAGATCTTAAAAACATATTTAATGTAGAGCTATCAAGCTATTGGAACAATCATTTCACCTTAGGACAGGAGTCAACTATTTCAAAAAAAAATATGGGTAAGACCTTCCAAGATTTGATATGTATAAACTGTTTCTCCCCTTTTTTGTTCCTATATGGACAACAACATGATGATCAAAGATATAAAGACCGTGCTATTATGGTTTTAGAGGACCTAAAAGCAGAAAAAAATAAGATTACCAAGCAATGGGAATCCTTGGGTATGGAAAATAAAACAGCTAAAAATAGTCAAGCACTTATTCACTTAAAGAATAATTATTGCTCAAATATGCAATGTCTATCTTGTGATATAGGCTATACCTTATTAAAAACTCAGAATTGAACTTAATATCTAAAATACTACTTTTTCCATTCACTATCATATACGGTATGGGAGTAGGCATGCGTAATCTATTGTACGATTTAGAATTACTGAAATCAGTAAAGTATAATCTACCAGTAATCAGCGTTGGAAATCTAACAGTAGGTGGAGCAGGAAAAACACCGCATGTGGAGTATCTTATTGAACTGCTAAAAGACTATCTAAATGTAGCAACGCTATCAAGGGGCTACAAAAGGAAAAGCAAAGGGTTTAAGTTTGTACAAATCCAGGACAGTGTTCTTGCTTCAGGAGACGAACCCTTACAATACAAAAAGAAATATCCAGAAATGGTCGTCGCAGTATCTGAAAGCAGAGCCTTGGGAATACCAGAAATTGTGAAAAACTATCCATCAACTAATGTTATTCTTTTGGATGATGCATTTCAACACCGTGCTATAGAACCTGGATTAAATATTCTACTTACAGACTATAGCAATTTATATGTAGATGATTTATTATTACCCGCTGGGAGATTAAGGGAGTGGAGGTCTGCGGCACAACGTGCGGATATAATCGTTGTTACCAAATGTCCATTTGATTCAGATATGATTGATAAAAATGGAATTATCCAAAGACTGAATATTACAGAATCCCAAAAAGTGTTTTTTAGCTACTATAAGTATGGAGATCCTTATTATATGTATAATGCAAACTATAGGGTAAAACTTGCACAGGTGGAATCTATTGTTCTAGTCAGTGCGATAGCAAAGTTGGATTATCTAATGGAATATTTAGATACCCATGTAGAAACTGTTTCGAATTTCAAATTTGAAGATCATCACATCTATACGGAACATGAAGTTTCTTTATTAGCGCAGGCACATCAAGAGAATGTTTCTGAAAAAAAGCTGATTTTATCTACAGAGAAAGACGCAACTCGCCTTGACTTGCATAGAAAATATCTCTTGGACAAAAAACTTCCGGTGTATATTTTACCTGTTAAAGTAGCCTTTCATTATGCAGAAGGTCGTACTTTTGATGATTATATCAAGGATTTCCTGTTGAAATTCAAGATTTGATTCACTGTAACGATAATGAGAAATATAATTATTTTAATTCTGGTGGTATGGAGTTGTGTCATTCATTCTCAATCCTATCATCTTCCAGTAGGACATCCAGGCTATCATATAGTTGACCGCATTGATATCTTATCTGGTGGGGTAGAAGATATTCATACATCCATAAAGTTTTATACCAGAAAAGAATTAGCCAGTCTCAGGAATACACAGGCTAGGCTTTCTGCTAAAGATCAGACAGATCTGTTTTATTTGCAGAAAGACAATTTTGGAGCATGGCCAATTGACAACACAAATTCAATTATTGATTATAGTATTGACAAGCAATATGTAGATAGTACAGGCTTGTTCTATACTTTAGACGAAAAAATACTTAGTTCCGAAGAGACAAACTATACAATTACTCCTAGGGAAGGCTTGTTTGGATACTTTTACAAGACGGATGCCAATTTTTTTGAAGTGCATACGGATAATTTCAATTTGTATGTAAATCCAATACTCAACCTAAACTTTGGAAAAGATTCAGATAATGACAATCTAATTTTTCAGAACACAAGAGGAATTGAACTAAGTGGAGATATAGACAATCGAGCATATTTTTATACGAACATCTATGAAAACCAAGCCAGCTTTAATGATTTTCATGATGCTCGCATACAAAGGTTCAAAGCAATTCCTGGACAAGGATTGTTTAAAGATTTTGAAAGTGGAGTGAGCGATAGATTTGTAGGATATGACTTTTTAAATTCCTCTGGCTACCTTGGTTTTAATTTAAGTAAGAGTATCTCATTAGAAGTAGGTCATGGTAAGAGCTTCTATGGAAATGGGTATCGTTCCATACTTCTGTCTGATAACGCAGACAACATGTTCTATTTTAAATTTATTTTGAATGTATGGAAATTTAATTATCAGACTTTGTTTTCAGAGTTGAGCGCAACATCGGCGAGAAATAATATTGGCGACTTGATATTGCCGAAAAAATATATGGCAAACCACTTCTTATCATTTAAGCCAAAAAAGAATATTGAAATAGGATTGTTTGAGACAGTTATTTTCTCTCGAGAAGATCACTTTGAATTTCAGTATCTAAATCCAGTCATACTATATAGGACCGTGGAGCAGGCAATAGGAAGTCCAGATAATGTCATACTAGGATTGAATCTTAAATGGAATGCATTTAATAAGTTTTCACTTTATGGGCAATTTGTTTTGGATGAATTCTTACTCAGTGCAATACGAGATGGCTCAGGTTGGTGGGCAAATAAATATGGACTGCAAGCAGGGCTTAAATATGTCAATGTTTTAAATGTGGATCATTTGGATGCCCAAGTAGAATATAATATCGTAAGACCATTTACCTATTCGCATAGAGACACTATTAGTGACTTGCTAATCCCAGTAAGTTTAGCAAATTACTCACATAGTAATCAATCTATGGTGCATCCTTTAGGAAGTAATTTTAAAGAATTAGTGTTTTTACTTCGTTATCAACCTATGGACAGGTTAACACTGAATGGAAGGTTTATTTTTGCAAATTATGGGGATAGTGTGGATGGTGAAAATTGGGGTGGAAACATATTGCTTCCTTCAGAGTCAAGGCAGCAAGATTTTGGAAACAGTGTAGGGCAAGGAGAACAAGTGGATGTGCAACTCATTAGCTTAGAAGCAAGTTATATGTTCTACCATAATTACTTTTTGGATGTAAAACTGATGTTAAGGTCACAAGAAAGTGACAACAGCCAATTTGCTTTTGAAACAAACTATATGAGTTTTGGTTTAAGAGTAAATACTGGAAATCTAAATATCGATTACTAATTGAAAAGGTTAAAAGAAATAGCAAAGGAGCGCATCTTAGTTATGGATGGGGCTATGGGTACTATGATTCAAAGGTACAAGTTAAGCGAAGACGACTTTAGAGGCAATCGCTTTCTGAACTATCATATGGATATCAAAGGAAATAATGACATTCTCTCTATCACAAAACCAGAAGTAATATCTGCAATTCATAAAGAATATTTAGAAGCAGGATCTGATATAATAGAAACGAATACCTTCAGTGGTACAAGGATAGCACAAGCTGATTATGACATGGAAGCATTTGCTTATGAAATTAATTTTGAATCGGCGAAAATAGCAAAAGCAGCTGCTGAAGAATACACAGCGAAAGATCCTTCTAAACCCAGATTTGTAGCGGGAGCATTTGGTCCAACGAACAAGACTGCATCGATGTCTCCTGATGTAAATAATCCAGCGTATAGAGCAGTTACCTTTGATGAACTTGTAGATAACTACTACGAGCAAGCCAAGGGTTTATTTGAAGGAGGAGTGGATATTTTTTTGGTAGAAACAGTGTTTGATACATTGAATTGTAAGGCAGCGCTATTTGCAATAGATAAACTTTTTGAAGAGAAAAACACCAAGCTTCCAATAATGGTCTCAGGAACTATTACGGATGCAAGTGGTAGAACGCTTTCAGGGCAAACAGTCGAAGCATTTTGGATATCTGTTAGCCATATAGATTTGTTTAGTGTCGGTTTAAACTGTGCCTTAGGTGCGCAGGAATTAAGACCCTATATTCAAGCGATGTCAAATATCGCAGAGTGCAATGTCAGTGCATATCCTAATGCAGGCTTACCAAATGAGTTAGGAGAATATGATCAGTCTCCAGAGGAAATGCAGCAGTATTTGAAGGACTTTATGTCAAGTGGGTTTGTCAATATTGTAGGTGGTTGCTGTGGTACTACGCCTGACCATATACGTGAGATGGCAAAGGCAGCGGTGGGCATTCCAGTGCGTCCTATTCCCGAACAAAGTAAACTTTCTACCTATAGTGGACTAGAGCCTTTAATAGCCAGAAGTAATCTGAACTTTATAAATGTAGGTGAACGAACAAATGTTACTGGATCTAGAAAGTTTGCTCGACTAATTAAAGAAGGAAAGTATCAGGAAGCATTATCAGTTGCAGAACAACAAGTAGAGGGTGGGGCCCAAGTACTGGATGTAAATATGGATGAAGGACTACTCGATTCTAAAAAAGAGATGGTGGAGTTTCTAAATTTACTTATGTCTGAACCAGATGCTGCCAAGCTTCCTATAATGATTGACTCTTCTAAATGGGAAGTAATTGAGGCGGGACTGAAATGTGTGCAAGGGAAGTGTATAGTAAACTCTATTTCTATGAAAGAAGGAGTAGAAACCTTTAAAGAGCAAGCAAAATTAGTGAAGCGATATGGTGCAGCTGCGATTGTTATGGCATTTGACGAAGAGGGTCAGGCAGATACAATAGAAAGAAAGGTTGAAATTTGCAAAAGGGCATATGGTATTTTAGTGGATGAAGTAGGTTTTAAACCCTATGATATCATATTTGATCCAAATATTTTCGCTGTTGCAACAGGAATAGAAGAGCATAATGAGTATGCTATAAACTTTATTGAAGCAACAAGGCAAATTAAGGAATTATGTCCAGGAGCAAAAGTAAGTGGTGGGGTAAGTAATATCTCGTTTTCATTTAGAGGAAATAATCACGTACGAGAAGCTATGCATTCTGCATTTTTATATCATGCCATTAAAGCAGGTATGGATATGGGAATTGTGAATGCAGGGATGATGGAAATTTATGAGGACATTCCAAAAGAGCTACTTACCTTAGTCGAAGATGTTTTGTTTAATAGAAATGAAAATGCGACGGAGGCCTTAACTGAATATGCCGAACGAGTAAAAGGAGGAGGAAAGAAATTAGTTAAAGATCTTAAATGGCGAGAAGCCTCTGTCGAAGAAAGATTGTCTCATTCCTTAGTAAAAGGAATTACTGAGTTTATAATTGAAGATACGGAAGAAGTACGTCAGAAATCCCCTAATGCAATTTCTGTAATTGAAGGACCTCTTATGGATGGGATGAATGTTGTTGGTGAATTGTTTGGGGAAGGAAAAATGTTTCTGCCACAAGTCGTTAAGTCAGCACGTGTGATGAAACAGGCAGTTGGACATCTAACTCCTTTCATCGAAGAAGAAAAGAAAAAATCAAATGATACCAGTGCAAAAGGAAAGATTCTACTTGCTACCGTAAAAGGAGATGTACATGATATTGGAAAGAACATAGTTGGGGTAGTACTTTCTTGCAACAACTATGAGATTATTGATTTAGGTGTAATGGTCCCTGCAAATAAAATTTTAGAAGAGGCAAAAAAACATAAGGTGGATATCATTGGCTTGAGTGGTTTGATTACGCCTTCCCTTGATGAGATGGTACACGTTGCAGAAGAAATGGAAAGGCTTGGGTTTAAAATTCCATTATTAATTGGAGGTGCAACAACTTCTAAAATACATACAGCATTAAAGATTGATCCAATGTATATGGGGCCTGTTGTACATGTCTTAGATGCATCAAAAAGCGTAGCAGTGGCCAGTACGCTGTTAAGCGAAGCAAAAAATGATTTTATAATTTCTACCAAAGAAGACTATAAAGTAACAAGAGAGAGGAGACTAGCGAATACTAAATCAAAGGAGTACGCAAGCTTAGCTCATGCTAGAGAAAATAAATTTAAAGCAGATTGGTCCAGTTATACACCGCCTAAGCCAAAACAACTTGGTGTACAGGTGTTCAATGACTATTCACTAGAAGAAATTTCCGACTTTATTGACTGGACGCCATTCTTTTCTAGTTGGCAGTTAAAAGGAAAATATCCACAGATATTTGAAAATAAAGTTGTTGGTGCAGAGGCTAAGAAGTTATTTAATGAGGCGAATAGTATGTTGCGCAGAATAATAGATGAAAAGTGGCTTACTGCGAAAGCAGTAATAGGTCTTTTCCCTGCCAATGCTGTATCTGACGATGATATAGAAGTATACAATCCAGAAAACCCATCACAGGTTTTAAATACCCTCTGCAACCTGCGTCAACAAACTAAGAAAGCAGCAAACTTACCTTATTACAGTTTAACCGATTTTATAGCACCGAAGGAAACACAAAAGGAAGATTATTTAGGAATGTTTGCAGTGACTACAGGAATTGGCATTGAAAAATGGGTGAAACATTTCGAAGATAATAATGATGACTACTCAGCTATTATGCTTAAATCCCTAGCTGATCGATTAGCAGAGGCATTTGCAGAACTGATGCACAAGAAGATGAGAACAGAAATTTGGTCCTATTCAAATCAGGAATCTTTGTCAAATGATGAGCTAATTAAGGAAAAATATCAAGGAATAAGACCAGCACCCGGCTATCCAGCCTGCCCAGAGCATTCTGAAAAAGCTAAGTTATTTGCTCTTTTAGATGTAGAAAGGAATACTGGGATAAAACTGACTGAATCCTTTGCTATGTACCCTGCTGCTGCAGTCTCTGGATGGTACTTTAGCCACCCAGATAGTAGATATTTTGGGATAAATCGCATTGCAGAAGACCAAAAGATGGACTATTTGACCAGAAAGGGTACGGATTTTGAGGTAAGATTATTGAATCCGCTCATGGACATATAGAAGATTTGTTAAAAAAAGAGATACTTTTGCGGCTTTATTACGTATTAATAGGGGCATTCCCTGCTTTTTAATGACTGTTTAGAATAAATTAGAATGAATCTTTTTGTGAGACTTTGCCTTATGTTAACCGTACTTTGTAGCACGGTGCAGATTTCGTATGCCCAATCTCCGGAAGATAGAGCACGACAAGAGTTAGAAAGACGAGGCTTAGGTGATGAAGAAGTGCGTGCACGATTAGAACAAAGAGGTATAAATCTCGATAATATTGATGTAAATGACCCAGCTGCAATATTTAAAGTTGAGAAAGAATTAAAAGAGGTTATTGCGGAATTAGAAGCAGAAAAGCTGTCAGGAGGAGGTGGTAATACAAAACCTGCAGAGGTGGATTTAAAAGATATCACAGATGATCAAGCTAAAGAACTCGCTAGAAACAGTGAAGAAATTTCGGAGGCTATCGATGAAGGAGCAACATTAGAAGAAGCGGTTTCAGAAGAATTAATCGATTCGCAAGACAAATTATTACCTGCTGCAAAAGTTTATGGACAAGAAATCTTTAGAACCCAAAGTATCAAACTGTATAGACAATCTGAGGATGTAAAGCCTCCAGATACCTATATCTTAGGAGTAGGAGATAGATTAGCTGTAGCCATTTGGGGTTACTCTGAAGAAAACTTAATCTTTGAAATAAATAATGATGGGTATATAAAACCCGAAGGCATGCCTAGAATTTATTTGAAGGGTCTGCGTTTTGATAAAGCACGCGATTTATTAGAAGATAGATTTGGTGGCTTTTATAGATTCCGACCTCAAGAATTTCAAGTTACCTTAAACTTTGCAAGAACAATCAATGTAAACATTCTAGGAGAAGCATTCAATTATGGTTCTTTTAATATTCCTGCAATAAATACTGCTTTTAATGCATTGGTAGCTGCAGGAGGACCAAATAATGTAGGTACAGTGAGAAAGATCCAACTCTTTAGAGCAGGTCAAGAGGCTAAAACTATTGATATCTATAAGTTTATGAGTAATCCTACTTATGGACAAGATCTATATTTGGAAGAAAATGATATCATTCATATCCCGTTCGCAGAAAAGGTTGTGGGGATACAAGGTGCAGTTATAAGACCGTTTAAGTATGAACTTTTACAAAACGAAAATTTAGTATCTCTAATTGAATATTGTGGTGGCTTTAAGGCAAATGCAACTTTGCAAAACATTCAAATAAAACGTTATGAAAATAATGTTGAAAAAATTCTTGATGTAAATTTTAATCAACTTATAAATCTAAACGACGACTTTATCTTAAAGAATGGAGATGTAGTAATTGTAAATACAATCCCTGAGGAATATAAAAATTTTGTACGTGTATCTGGTGCAGTTGACTTACCTGGAAAGTTAGCAATAGAACAGAATACAAGAGTTGCAGAAGTTATTAAGCGTGTTAACTTAGGTGATAATGCTCTTACTGAACTGGTATATGTAAGAAGACTTCAAAGTGATGGGAAATCAATTAGTTATATTCCTATAAATCTTGACAATGCCGTTAACAATACAAATAGTGCTGACAATATCTTACTTCAAAATAAAGATCAGATAGTTATTTATCCGAAAAGTAGATATGTAGATACAGCTGTTTTTAGCGTGGATGGCGCGGTTAGAGCTCCAGGCGAATTCAATTTTGACAACAGCAAAGCACTGAAATTGTCTGACGCTATATTCTTGGCCGGAGGACTAAAAACAGATGCTACTGATTTTGCATACATCCGTAGGAAAAACTTGGATAAACCAAATCAAGAAGAATACCTAAGAGTTGATCTAACAGACCCTAATGTTGTCTCTAACACAGAGTTATATCCTTCAGATAAAATTCGCTTCTATTCTAAGCTTGAATTCATTGAAAACAAAACTATAACAATCGGGGGTGCTGTTAGAAAAGAGGGAGAATTTGTTTATGATGAATCTTTGACAATAAAAGATGTGATTACACTTGCAGGAGGTCTTAAATTCAATGCATCTAAAAAACGAGTAGATGTATTTAGGCTCAAAATTGAAGATGACAATAAAACATCAGTTCTTGCTGCTAATCTTGAAATTGATGAAGATAACAACGTAATAGGAGGAGATTATGAAATCCAACCATTTGACAAGATTTTTGTAAGAAGAGCACCTGAATTTGAAGAGCAGCGCATGGTGACACTAAGTGGAGAAGTGAAATGGCCTGGAACGTATGCATTAATCGATGAAAACGAAAAAGTAAGTAGTCTTATTGAAAGAGCTGGTGGACTTACTGAAGAAGCATTTCCTGCTGGGGCAACACTTTTTAGATATAAGGATAATACAGGTTTTATTGTGTTTGATTTAGAAGATGGACTGCGAGATCAATCTTCCGTAAATAATATTATTCTAAGTAGATCAGATGCCATTTCAATTCCCAAACAAAAGATTCTCGTGTCTTTAGAAGGAGAGCTAAAGTTTCATGAATTGTATAATAATGATGCCAGTAGATATACTTCGAGGGACACATTGTATCAAAATAAAATAACAGCTCCCTATGAGCCAGGTAAAAATGCAAAATACTATATAGAAAAATATGGAGGAGGAATTGGGAAAAACGGGAAGAAAAGTATGGTATCAGTAAAATATGCAAATGGCCGAATAGAAAGAGCAAAACGATTTCTATTCTGGCATAGATATCCAGAGGTAAAACCAGGATCATTGGTGCGTGTAGGTTCAGAGAAAGAAATAGAACAGGCAGGAATAGAAGACGGTGAAGGCACGGATTGGGGTCAGGTCTTTTCAGACTCCATAGCACAGGTAACAGCTATACTTTCCTTACTCCTTCTTGTGCAAAGAATTGACTAATTTATTGCTTATTTAATCATTATTGAGTAATTTTGTTACTCAATAATGATCGAAACATTAATATCATCGAAAACGAGAATCAAGCTTTTGCTTAAATTCTTTCTGAATAGTAATACACAAGGCTATTTGAGAGGCTTGGAAAGCGAATTTGGAGAGTCTTCAAATGCTATAAGGGTTGAATTAAATAGATTTTCAGAAGCTGGTATGCTTACTAGCTCTCAAAAGGGAAACAAAAAGTATTTTCAAGCCAACAAAAAACATCCACTCTTTCAGGAAATTCACAACCTTTTATTGAAATATGTAGGGATCGACACTATTATCGAAAATATTGTTGAACGCTTAGGAGATGTGGAAAAGGTATTTTTAACAGGAGAATTTGCCAAAGGAATAGACAGTCCAATAATTGACCTGCTCATAATTGGAGAAGTGGATAAAAGTTATTTGGTTAACCTGATAGAAAAATCCGAAAAACTCATAAATAAAAAGATTCGATATATGTCCTTTTCTTCAAAGGAATGGATCGCCTATAAAAAAGAATTGAATGAAAATTATATCCTTTTGCTTTGGCAAAAGGATAAGTAGATCACCAAGCATGATAAAAGAAATTAAAAATAAAGAAAAGAAGATTTCACTCATAGGTCTGGGTTATGTAGGTCTTCCTATTGCATTAGAATTTGCTAAAAAATATAGCGTAATTGGTTTCGATATCAATGAGGAAAGGGTAAATATGATGAAAAATTCCCTTGACCCTTCCAAGGAATTAGAATCGAATGCTTTTAATGACACAGATATAAAATTTACTGCTGATCCTGAGGATTTAAAGGATGCACATTTTCATATTGTTGCAGTTCCTACTCCAGTTGATCAATATAAAGTACCTAACCTTAGACCTGTACAAAGTGCTTCAAGAACTGTTGGTAAAATATTGAAGAAAGGAGATTATGTGGTTTATGAAAGTACTGTATATCCAGGCTGTACAGAGGAAGATTGTGTTCCTATTTTAGAAGAATTATCCGGTTTGAAATGTGGTGTAGATTTTAAAGTGGGATACTCACCAGAAAGAATTAATCCAGGTGACAAAAATCACACTTTAACAAAGATTGTAAAAGTAGTTTCTGGTTGTGATAAAGAATCTTCAAAAGTAATTGCTGAATTATATGATTCCATTATTGAAGCAGGTGTTTATGAAGCAGCAAGCATTAAGGTTGCGGAAGCAGCTAAGGTAATTGAAAATACACAACGAGATTTGAATATTGCTTTAATGAATGAATTATCAGTAATCTTTGATAAAATGGATATTGATACGAAAGAGGTGTTAGATGCAGCTGGAACTAAGTGGAACTTTTTAAAGTTTTTTCCTGGTCTTGTAGGAGGACACTGTATTGGAGTAGATCCATATTATCTTACGTACAAAGCAAAAAAACTAGGCTATTCACCAGAAGTAATTTTAAGTGGAAGAAATATAAATGACAGCATGCCTTCACGGATAGCGCAGAAGATGTTAGAAAAAATTGTATTAGCAAAGAAAAACCCTTCGCAGTCCAGAGTTCTTGTTAAAGGGATTACGTTCAAAGAAAATGTTGCAGACATAAGAAACTCAAAAGTTTCTGATCTTATAAAATCGATTCAGAAATATGGAATACATGTAGATGTAGTAGACCCCCATGCAGACCATGCAGAGGTGAAGCATGAGTATAATATAGATATGGTGGATCAAGCCTCAGGGAAGTATGATGCAATAATTGTCGCAGTAAATCACAATGAATACAAAGCTTTAAACATATCAGACTTTAAAGCTATGATGTCGGAAAACCCAATTTTATTTGATATCAAATCTATGTATCCTATTCCTTCTCAAAATGAAGAGATTGAGTATTGGAGAATGTGATACTATGAAAGCAATTAATAATCTTTCCTCAACTGAATTTAAGTGGTTTGCAGTATACACAAAGTATAAAGCAGAGAAGTATGTGGTTAAGAGTTTAGCTGCTAAAAAAGTTGAAGCCTACGTGCCATTAATTTCGTACACGAAGCGATATCTACGTAAAATCAAGACATACAATACGCCACTTATTAATTGCTATGTTTTTGTAAAGATTCTAAAGGAGGATTACGTCAAGGTACTTGAAACCGAACACGTAATGCGCTTTCTTAAAATAAAGAATGATTTAATCGCAATTCCTGAATCCGAAATTGAACTCATGAAAAGAGTCGTAGGGGAGGTCAATGAGATAGAGGTATCTCATGAGTTTTTGGATGGAGATGAAGTGGAAATTGTCGCAGGACAATTGACAGGTTTGAAGGGGAAGCTATTAAAAAAAGAGAGTAGAAATAATTTTCTCATTGAACTGCAGTCTGTTGGCTTGCAGATGAGAATACACATAGATCCGGAATATTTAATTCCGGTGCGGAACCATATTTTCGCTTAGCTGATAAGAGTTAATAAGACTTTTATTACGCATAAGTTGTTGCGACTTATGAACGGCGAAGCCTTGGCTTATACTAAGTAAAAGAAATCTTTGAATAACAAGAGTAAGATAGCGCGTAAAACAATTTTAATCACTGGGGCTGCAGGCTTTTTAGGCTCTCACCTCTGTGATAGAATGATTGCAGAAGGAATGCGTGTTATCGCAATGGACAATTTAATTACTGGTGATATCAAAAATGTGGAACATCATTTTAAGAATGAAAACTTTTCATTTTATCATCATGATGTTAGCAAGTTTGTTCATGTGCCTGGAGACTTAGATTATATTTTGCACTTTGCTTCACCCGCTAGCCCCATTGATTATTTAAAAATGCCTATTCAAACTTTAAAAGTTGGATCATTAGGAACCCATAATCTTCTTGGATTAGCGAAGGCAAAAGATGCTCGTATGTTAATTGCGTCAACCTCCGAAGTGTATGGGGATCCCTTAGTAAATCCGCAAAACGAAGAGTATTGGGGAAATGTTAATCCAATTGGTCCTCGTGGCGTATATGATGAAGCCAAGAGATTCCAAGAAGCAATAACAATGGCCTATCATACGTATCATGGATTAGAAACTAGAATAGTTAGAATTTTTAATACCTATGGTCCCAGAATGCGTTTAAATGATGGACGTGCCTTACCTGCATTCTTTTCGCAAGCGTTGACTAATAAAAATATGACAGTCTTTGGAGATGGAAGTCAAACTAGGTCGTTTTGTTATGTATCTGATTTGGTAGAAGGGATTTATCGCTTGTTACAATCAGACTATAACCTACCAGTGAATATCGGAAATCCAGATGAGATAACAATTTTAGATTTGGCAAAAGAAGTAAAGGACTTGATTAGAGAAAGCACCTCAGAAATAGTTTTCAAAGGATTGCCTAAAGACGATCCTAAAGTAAGAAGACCAGATATAAGCAAGGCAAAAGAAATTTTAAACTGGGAACCATCTGTGTCTAGGCAAGAAGGACTGAAAAAAACTCTAGCATACTTCAAAAGTAAAATAGCCAACGATCAATAAAATAAAATATACAAACAGTTATTCAATATGAATATTGCAGTCGTAGGCACAGGATATGTAGGGCTTGTTTCGGGAACATGTTTCGCTGAGACTGGAAACAGTGTTGTGTGTATAGATATCGATAAAGAAAAGGTTGAGAAAATGAAGGCAGGTGTAGTGCCTATTTTCGAACCAGGGTTAAATCTACTTTTTGATAGAAATACACGTGAAAATAGACTGCGCTTTACCACAGATCTTGCCTCAGGTATAAAGGATGCTGATATCATATTTCTAGCACTGCCCACTCCTCCTGGTGAAGATGGTTCTGCAGATTTGAAATATATTTTGGGAGTAGCAGATGATTTAAGTAAAATCATTGAAGATTATAAAATAATTGTAGATAAAAGTACCGTGCCTGTCGGTACCTCAGAAAAGGTGCATGAAGCACTTGCACGGAATTTGGAAAAGTCCTTGTTCGATGTTGTATCCAATCCTGAATTTTTAAGAGAGGGGGTTGCAGTGGAAGACTTTATGAAGCCTGACAGAGTTGTTATTGGGACGAGCTCTGAAAAGGTTGCAAAAGTCATGAAGAAATTATATGAACCTTTTGTCAGACAGGGTAATCCAATTATAATAATGGATGAAAGATCTGCAGAAATGACCAAGTATGCTGCCAATGCTTTTTTAGCTACAAAAATTACATTTATGAATGAGATAGCTAATCTATGTGAGCAGGTAGGTGCAGATGTGGATATGATAAGAAAGGGCATTGGTACTGATACACGGATTGGTAAACGATTCTTATTTCCAGGTATAGGTTATGGAGGTTCTTGTTTTCCAAAAGACGTACAAGCTCTAGAGAAAATTGCAAATGAGCATAATTACAATTTTGAACTCCTACAATCTGTTATGCGAGTAAATGATAAACAGAAAAAAGTACTCGCAAAAAAAGTAAAGTACGTGTTAGGAGATATGCAGTCTAAGAAAGTTGCCATCTGGGGTCTAGCATTTAAACCAAACACAGATGATATACGTGAGGCACCCGCTCTCTATATAATTAAAGAGTTACTAGAAGCAGGAGCAACTATAGCAGCGTATGACCCAGAGGCTATGGAAAATGTGAAAATCGAAACAGACTTAAATATAGAATTCGGTGATAATCAATATGATATTCTCGAAAACGCAGATTGTCTTGTAATCTGTACTGAATGGGGAGTGTTTAAGAATCCAGATTTTGGTAAAATCAAACATTTACTTAAAACGCCACTCGTTTTTGATGGAAGAAATCTTTACCAAAACAAAGACATGGAATCTTTGGGGTTTTCCTACTTAAGCATCGGACGACCTAATTTAAACAACAATAAATCAATATCGTGACGGAAAAAGAATCTAGATTAAGAAGTGTACTTAAAGGGCTAAGTTGGAGAGTAATTGCAACCGCTACAATTATTGTAATTGCTTATTATAAAACAGGCGATGTAAGCTTAGCTCTTGAAATTGGTGGTATAGAATTTATAATAAAGTTTCTACTTTATTATGGACATGAACGTGCTTGGCAAATGGTGCCTCGTGGCAGAGTAAGAAAAATTGTAGAATGAGCGATAACAATATTCATCCAATATTTGATAGAATTCTTTCTAGACAAGAAAAGCAAGGCTTTTTAAACCAAAACTCTAAAGTTGTTTGGTTAACTGGGCTGTCAGGTTCAGGCAAAAGTACAATTGCACAAGGATTAGAAAAATCCCTATTTAATAATGGCTACTTTCCTCAGATCCTTGATGGGGATAACATACGCACTGGGATTTGTAATAATTTAGGTTTTACTATTGAGGATAGAACAGAAAACATACGGCGAATAGCTGAGGTGTCTAAACTCTTTTGTGATGCTGGTGTAATTTGTCTGAATAGTTTTGTTAGTCCAACTATTAAGATTAGAAAATTAGCTAAGGATATAATAGGTGATGAAAATTTTATAGAGGTGTTTGTAAATACTCCTCTTGAAATATGTGAGCAAAGAGATGTGAAAGGGCTTTATAAAAAAGCGCGTAAAGGAGAAATTAAAAACTTTACAGGAATTGATTCACCATTCGAGAATCCTGTGAATCCAGATTTTGAATTAAAAACAGAAAATCAAAGTATAGAAACTTCGGTTGAACTTTTATATAATTATTTAATACCTAAACTTAGGCTTCAAAAATAAATAGATGTCAAATTATCACATTGATCATTTAAGAGAATTAGAATCAGAATCGATCTTCATCTTACGTGAAGTGGCAGCACAGTTTGAAAATCCAGTAATACTTTTTTCTGGCGGAAAGGATAGTATCTTAATGACCTATCTTGCTGTTAAAGCTTTTTATCCTGCTAAAGTGCCCTTCCCATTATTACATGTAGATACGGGACATAATTTCCCTGAAACATTAAAGTTCAGGGATGACCTGGTGGAAAAATATGGACTTAAACTGAAAGTAGGTTATGTGCAAGACGCAATAGACAAGGGCTTTGTCACAGAAGAAAAAGGAGTAAATTCTAGCCGTAACGGACTACAAATTTATACACTCTTAGACGAATTGGAGAAAGGTAAATATGATGCTGCAATGGGAGGCGGAAGAAGAGATGAGGAAAAGGCTAGAGCCAAAGAAAGGTTCTTTTCTCATAGAGATGAGTTTGGACAATGGGATCCAAAAAACCAAAGACCAGAACTATGGAACCTCTTTAATGGCAGAAAACACATGGGAGAACATTTTCGAGTATTTCCTATTTCCAATTGGACAGAATTAGACGTATGGCAATATCTTGCAATGGAAAATGTTCCGCTACCTAACTTGTATTTTGCACATAAGAGAAATGTATTGGAAAGAGATGGCGTGCTATTAGCCGACTGTGATTACATTCCAAAAAAACCAAACGAAGAAGTAAAAGAGCAATTAGTGCGATGTAGAACAATAGGCGATATGACCTGTACAGGTGTTTGGGAGTCGAGTGCAAGCACAGTTGAAGACATTATCGAAGAAATTGCCACAACCAGAATGACAGAAAGAGGAGGAAGGTCCGATGATAAGAGAAGTGAAACTGCAATGGAGGATCGAAAGAAACAAGGATACTTCTAATAGCAAATTGGCAATTCATTAAATCAAAAAAAAGACTTAACTGCAAAACGATATGAGTTTAGAAAATAAAAAAACAAATCAGGGTTCGTCCACAGAACTTTTAAGATTTACCACAGCAGGATCTGTTGATGATGGGAAATCAACACTAATTGGAAGGTTGCTGTATGATAGTAAATCCATCTTTCAAGATCAGTATGAGCAAATAGAAAAGATTAGTGAGAAGCGCGGTGAAGAAGGTGTTAATCTTGCTTTATTAACAGATGGCTTAAAAGCAGAAAGAGAACAGGGTATCACCATTGATGTTGCATATAGATATTTTTCAACACCTAAAAGAAAATTTATTATTGCAGATACACCTGGACACATTCAGTATACAAGGAATATGGTTACAGGGGCATCCACTGCAAATGTGGCTTTATTACTTGTAGATGCTAGAAATGGAGTAATTGAACAAACAAAAAGACATGCGATTGTTGCTTCTTTATTACAAATTCCCCACATCGTTGTTTGTATAAACAAAATGGACTTGGTGGATTATAGTGAAGAAGTCTATAATAGAATTCATGATGAATTCGAAGCATTTGCAACTAAGTTAGATGTAAAGGATGTGAGCTTTATTCCTATCTCTGCCCTTAAAGGAGATAATGTAGTTGATAGAAGCACTGCCATGCCTTGGTATGAAGGCACAACTCTAATGTATTATTTGGAAAATGTACATATATCGAGTGACCACAATTTCATCGATTGTAGATTCCCAGTGCAATACGTGGTTAGACCTTATAATGATGAATTCCATGACTACCGTGGGTATGCTGGTAGAGTAGCTGGCGGTGTTTTTAAGAAGGGAGATGAGGTAACTGTATTGCCAAGTGGTTTTACATCCAAAATTTCTAAGATAGATTCTTTTGATGGAGAACAAGATGCAGCATTTCCGCCACAATCTGTGACACTCTTATTGGAGGACGACATAGATATTAGTAGAGGAGATATGATCGTGCGTACAAATAATAAACCTGAAGTTGAACAAGACTTAGAAGTTATGCTGTGTTGGTTCGACCATTCAAAACCACTGCAGCCTAGAGGTAAGTATATTATTCGTCATACCTCTCAGGAAGCGAAATGTATGATCAAAGAAATACGCTATAAACTTGATATTAATTCTTTGCATAGAATTACTGAGGATTTTGAGATTAAGAGTAATGACATTGCAAGAGTAGTTATACGGACAACCAAACCATTGTTTTTTGATTCTTATAGAAAAAATAGAAATACAGGTAGCATTATTTTGGTTGATGAAGGAAGCAACAATACAGTTGCCGCAGGGATGATTAAATAATTTCCTTTAACCATAATCACTTCTTAATGAAAACGATATTAGTAACTGGAGGATCTGGATTTATTGGTTCGCATGTTGTAAGATTATTTGTAAACAAATATTCAGACTACAAAATTGTCAATCTAGATGCGCTAACCTATGCAGGTAATCTTGAAAATGTGTCAGATTTAGAAAACCAAAATAATTACGTATTTGAAAAAGGAGACATAACTGATCTTGAATTTATCAGAAGTCTTTTTACGAAATATAATTTTGATGGTGTCATACATCTGGCAGCAGAATCCCATGTAGATAGATCCATTAAAGACCCCCTAGTGTTTGCAAGAGTAAATGTAATGGGCACTGGAACGTTATTACAAGTGGCTAAAGAGAGTTGGAAAGAAAATTTTGAAGGTAAATTATTTTACCATGTGAGTACAGATGAAGTCTACGGCTCTTTAGGTGATGAAGGTTTTTTCTATGAAGATACTGCCTATGATCCACGTAGTCCCTACTCAGCATCAAAGGCTGCTTCTGATCACTTAGTACGTGCATTTAATCACACATATGGATTTCCAATTGTGATTTCTAACTGCTCTAACAATTATGGGCCAAACCAATTTCCAGAAAAGTTAATCCCTCTTTTTATAAACAATATTGTTTTAGAAAAGCCACTACCCGTGTATGGGAAAGGTGTTAATGTTAGAGATTGGCTATATGTAGTAGATCATGCGCGCGCAATAGACGTTATCTTTCATAAGGGTAAAGTGGGCGAGACTTACAATATCGGAGGACACAACGAATGGAGAAATATAGATCTTATTAAAGAAATGTGTGCACAACTTGATGAGAAACTAAATAGAGAAAAAGGAAGTGCAGAGAAATTAATTACGTACGTTACGGATAGAGCAGGGCATGATCATAGATATGCTATTGATGCTACAAAAATTGAGAAAGACCTAGGATGGAAACCTTCCTTACAATTTAAAGAAGGTTTAGGAAAAACAATTGATTGGTATTTGGCAAACAAGGAATGGTTGAAAAATGTGACCTCGGGAGAATATCAGAATTACTACGCGAAAATGTACGAAAAAGTTGATGGATAAAATTAGCAATCCAAAGAATGTATTGGTAACAGGGGGTGCTGGGTTTATTGGTAGTAACTTGGTAAAGAGACTTTTAGCTGATGAAAGGTTTCATAAGGTAAAAGTACTTGATAACTTATCAACAGGCTTTTTGCATAATCTAAAGGAATTTGAATCAAATCCTGATTTTGAATTTATTGAAGGTGATATTAGAGACTTTGATACCTGTAAACAAGCATGTAGTGGTGTGGACTTAGTCTCTCATCAAGCAGCCTTAGGTTCTGTCCCCAGATCAGTCAAAGATCCACTAACTACAAATGGAGTAAATATAACAGGTACCCTGAATATATATACAGCTGCCAAAGAAACGAAGGTCGAAAGAATTGTTTACGCGGCATCTTCTTCTACATATGGCGATAGTAAAGGTCTTCCTAAAGTAGAGGAAAAAATTGGGAATCCTCTTTCTCCTTATGCAGTAACTAAATATGTCATGGAATTGTACGCAAAAGTGTTTCATGATTTATACAAAATAGACTTTATAGGTCTAAGATATTTTAATGTCTTTGGTCCAAAGCAAGATCCTAATGGAGCGTATGCAGCTGTCATACCTTTATTTTTTAAGCATGCAATAAGAGGTACAAATCCTACTATTAATGGAGATGGAAGCTTTAGCAGGGATTTTACGTTTGTTGATAATGCAGTGCAGGCAAATATTTTAGCTCTTACTAGTATAAATCCAGACGCATTGAATCAAGTATATAATGTAGCCTGTGCTGAAAGAACAGACCTTAATCAACTTTGGGCAATCATAAAAAGAGTTACTGAGTCAAAAAGTGAGGTAATACATGGTCCAGAAAGAGATGGAGATATTCCACATAGTTTAGCAAGTATTGATAAAGCAATAAAAAAGCTAGACTACAATCCCAATATTAAAATTGACCAAGGAATCCAAGAAGCGTATAGATGGTACAACAAAAGTGCAAAAGAACAGACTACAAATGAAGCATAGTTCTTTAGTGCAAAAACCAGAAGAGCAAATTCAAATGGTAGATTTGAAATCCCAATACCTTACTATCAAAACTGAGATTGATGGAGAGATACAGGAGGTACTAGATTCGACAAGATTTATTGGTGGGAATAAGGTAAATGAGTTTGCGGATAATCTGAAAACGTATCTTGGAACACAACATGTTATTCCATGTGCAAATGGAACAGATGCTCTTCAGATCGCATTGATGGCACTTGGATTAGAGAAAGGGGATGAAGTGATTGTTCCCTCATTTACATATGTAGCTACTGCAGAGGTCATATGTTTGTTAGGACTTAAACCAGTAATGATTGATGTAGAATATGGCACATTTAATATTAATGCAGAATTAGTATTAAACGCCATAACTCCTAAAACTAAAGCCATTATTGTTGTGCACCTGTTTGGGCAATGTTCAGAAATGGATGGGATTTTGAAATTGGCCAAAGAAAAAGGAATATTTACAATAGAAGATCATGCACAAGCAATTGGTTCTGTATATACATCTGAGGATACAGGATCAAAAAAGTCTGGAACAATGGCCACCATTGGAACTACATCTTTTTTTCCATCCAAAAACTTAGGCTGTTATGGAGATGGTGGAGCAATCTTTACAAACGATGATGTTCTGGCAGCTAAGTTAAAAATGATTGCAAATCATGGGCAAGAGAAAAAGTATTATCATAGTGTGATTGGCTGTAATTCTAGATTAGATGCAATACAAGCAGCTATCTTAAATGTAAAACTTAAACGCTTAGATACGTACTGTCAAGAAAGAGCAAAGGTGGCTTACGAGTATGACAGAAATTTTGCTGATATAGAAGAATTAATTCTACCAGAAAGAATTGAAAATTCAACGCACGTGTTCCACCAATATACCTTGAAACTTGTAAACGGCAGAAGGAATGATTTAATTGACCATCTAAAGAAAGAAGGGGTGCCTGCCATGATTTATTACCCAGTGCCATTATACAAGCAAAAAGCATTTGCACCCTTTACAGATGTCGATAACTTATCTACAACTGAACAACTTTGCAAGGAAGTAATTTCATTACCAATCCATTCGGAAATGAAAGAACAAGTGCAAGAATATATTATACAATCCGTACATAAGTTCTTTAATGCCTAATAACTACTTTGTACATCCCACAGCGGTAATTGATCCTGGGTGCAAGATTGGAAATGGATCTAAAATCTGGCATTTTTCACATGTAATGCCTAGCAGTACGTTAGGGGAAAGATGTAATATAGGACAGAATGTCTTCATTGCAAACGATGTGCAATTAGGGAATAATGTCAAAGTTCAAAATAATGTTTCGATCTATAGTGGAGTTGTTTGTGAAGATGATGTATTCTTAGGTCCGTCTATGGTATTTACAAATATTAAAAACCCTAGAAGCGCTGTAGATAGAAAAGGGCAATATGTGAATACAACTGTGCGAAAGGGTGCAAGTATTGGTGCAAATGCAACAATAGTATGTGGAGTAGAAATAGGTGAATACGCTTTCATAGGTGCGGGTGCAGTAGTAACAAAAAATGTAAAACCCTTTGCTTTAGTCGTTGGAAATCCATCAAGACAAATTGCTTGGGTGAGTGAGTTTGGTCATACCTTAGAGTTTAATTCTGAAGGGAAAGCCACATGTAAGGAAAGTGGGGAAACTTATTTGCTATTGGAAGAGAAAGTAATTAAGACCAAATAAATAGAAAATTAAATGAAAGGAATAATATTAGCAGGAGGATCAGGCACTAGATTGTATCCAATCACTAAAGGAATATCGAAACAACTCATGCCTATATATGATAAGCCTATGATTTATTACCCCTTATCGATTCTTATGCTTGCTGGAATTCAGGAAATTCTAATTATTACAACACCACATGACCAAGCACAGTTTAAAAGACTCTTAGGCGATGGTAAAAAATATGGATGCTCATTTAATTACAAAGTCCAAGAAGTACCAAATGGCTTAGCACAAGCATTTGTGATTGGAAAAGAGTTCATAGGAGACGATTCGGTAGCACTAATATTGGGAGACAATATCTTTTATGCAGCGGGGATGACAGACCTTTTAGCGAGTTGTGTAAACCCAGAAGGAGGAATAGTATTTGCATATAGAGTTTCTGATCCTGAAAGATATGGAGTTGTTGAATTTGATGACAAGAATAAGGCCTTGTCAATCGAAGAAAAACCAAAAGAACCAAAGTCAAATTATGCCGTGCCGGGTCTATATTTTTATGATAATTCTGTGATAGAAGTAGCTGAGAATCTCAAGCCTTCTGCAAGAGGAGAATACGAAATCACCGACATTAATAAACACTACTTGGAAGAAGGGAAACTATCTGTTAGAGTATTTAATAGAGGAACAGCGTGGCTAGACACCGGTACCTTTGACTCATTGAGTGATGCATCTGAATTTGTTAGGGTATTAGAAAAACGGCAGGGGTTCAAAATTAGTTGCATTGAGGAAATAGCCTACAGAAAAGGTTTTATAGATAAAGATCAATTACAAATTTTGGGGAAAGAAATTGAGAAGAGTGAGTATGGCAAATATATTTTGAATCTGTAGAATTTTTAAACTTAGTTGAATTTTACGGTGTTAAAAAAAGATTCTTTTCGTATTCTATTTCTTGAAAACATTGGAACTGCAAGTTTAAACCTAAGGAGTGGTTTAGTGACTCATTTTAAAAATAAAGGTCATGAGGTACTCGTAGTTTCAGATCATAATGAGTCTAAAGATAAATTAACAAAAAAGGAAATTGAAGCGATACACTTGTATCCGAAGAGCACCTTCCCTTTAACGGTTTTAAAATACATCTCTGAACTTAGAAATTTGTTTATTAAAAGAAAACCTGATGTTATTTTTACGTTTACTGTAAGACCAAATGTGTTTGGAAACCTAGCAGCTAAGAATTTATCAATTCCTGTTATATCTACAATTACTGGTATTGGCCCTTTGCTTGAAAGCAATACGTTATCCTATAAAATTGCAAGAGCTCTAACAAAAAGAACCTTAAAAAATGCATCTAAAGTAGTCTTTCAAAACGATGACGATAAAAAGCTGTTCTTAGAAAAAGAGTACGTAAACGAATCTAAAACTATACGAGTGCCTGGTTCAGGTGTAGATTTTAATAAATTTGATTCAGATAACTATACATCAGAAGAAAGCAATTTTTTTCGATTTTTGTTTATTGGTAGATTAATTAAAGACAAAGGAATCTTTGAGTTTTTAGAAGCTGCAAAGCGTATAAAAGAGAATTTCCAAAATGTAGAATTCCATGTAATCGGAAGACTATGGGACAAGAATAGCGACGATCAAAAGATAACAAAAGAAGAAATGGAGTCTTGGGATGATAAAGGAGTTATAATTTACCATGGTAGACAAAATGAGGTTAGACCTTTTTTAGCGAATGCAGATTGCTTTGTTTTACCATCCTATAGAGAAGGTATTTCAAATGTATTGTTAGAGGCTTCGAGTATGAAAATACCTATGGTAACTACGGATGTCACAGGATGTAGAGACATTGTCAGTGAAGATTTTAATGGCTATCTGTGCAAACCTAAAAGTGTAGATGATTTAGAACGTGCACTTATAAAAATGATCCAAACTCCTTTAGAAAAGAGAAAGGAACTTGGTGAGAATGCAAGAGAATTTGTTAAAAGCAATTTTTCAAAAGAACAAGTCATTTCTACATATGAAAAGGCTATGCATGAAGTTATTGTGAGATAATGTTTTTACAAGTGAATTATTTATTATTTAGAAAAATTACCTTATGTCTAATCTCTTAGAAAAAGACGAAATATCCTTAAAACAGGTTTTTGATATACTTCGCGAGTATGTTGATGAAGTAAAAAAACATTGGAAACTTATCTTAATAGGAGCGCTGCTGTTTGCAGCTTATTCCGGATATAAAGCCTTTGTTAAACCAGTTACATATAGTGAGCGTCTAACGTTTATGATGGATGATGCAGGAGGAGCCGAGATTCCAGGATTTGATATTTTAGGTGATCTATTTGGAGGCAGAAGAGGAGGACAAGATAATCTTGATAAAATCTTGCAATTGTTTGGAAGTAAAAAGATAATCCATAGTACACTTTTTGATAGTGTAACGATTGATAATAAAAAGGATTTTTTAGCAAATCATTATTTGAATAAATATAGCGTCGATTATTTAGTTGGTGCATATCAATCAATGGGTGGACTTTCTTATGTTGAAGAGTGGCCAAAGAAATTATTAAACGATGAGAATTTTAAGTTTACTAGCGATAGTACAGCGAGTTTCTCAAATATTGAAAACCAATATCTAAGACTTCTGTACGAAAAAATTACAGGGAATGACGATGTTGGAATAACTCGGTCATTAAATTCGGATTTAGATAATGATTCTGGAATTATGACACTTACAATGCGATCAGAACATCCAGAAATTACTTTGGCTGTATTAAACAATATCTACGATAAATTGAGTGCCTTTTTTGTAGAAAAATCTACTGAAAAACAAACTAAGACATATCGAATAATCAAGCATAAAAAAGATTCTATTATTACGGCCCTTAAAACATCCGAATATAGACTAGCTGATTTTAAAGACAGTAATAGAAAACTTGTAACAGTAAAAGGATATTTAGATCAATTACGTCTTGAAAGAGAGGTTGCAATTCTCAATGTTATGTATGGTGAGGTAGTAAAACAAATGGAAGCGACAGATTTTGCTTTAAAGAATAAAACACCAGTTGTGCAAATAATTGATTTACCTAGAAGCCCTATCGTACCTTCTAAAAAATCCTGGAAAAATTCCTTTGTAGTTGGTTTGATTCTTGGTGCATTTCTTGCCATGGTCTTTGTGATCGGACGAGCGATTTTCAGAAAAATAATTGGGTCCGTTTAGAGATTTTAGAATAGCGTTGAATAAGCCTAAATTATTAAGAGTTACCACAGTTCCAATGTCTTTGAAGTTGCTCATAACAGATCAGATGTTATATATGCAACGTAAGGGCTTTGATGTTGAGATGGTAAGTTCTGATGGGGACGTACGTGATGAATTAATTCAAAGTCAAAAGAGCCCACATCACGTGGTAGAAATGACTAGAAAGATTTCCCCGATCAAAGATTTGAAAGCATTGTTTCAGATGATTTCTGTTGTAAGAAAAGTGAGACCAAATATCATTCACACTCATACTCCAAAAGCTGGTCTAATAGGAATGATGGCAGCATTTTTTTGTAGAGTACCAATTAGAATACATACACTTGCAGGTTGGAGGCTAGAGACAGAAACTGGTTTAAAAAGAAAGCTTCTTTATAGTGTCGAGTGGCTAACGTTCAAAATGGCACATGAAGTTTGGCCAAATAGCTATTCTTTATTAAACATGTTAAAAGAGAATTCCTTCGCAAGAAAAACTAAATATGAAGTCATTGGTAATGGAGGCTCCAATGGAATTGATGTAGACTTTTTTAGTAGCAAGAGTGCAGACAAAAGCATCATTCAAGAAATTAAGTCAACTATAGATTATGATCCAACAAAGACATATCTAGTATTTGTTGGAAGAATAAATAAAGACAAAGGAGTAGAAGAATTGATTCGTGTATTCCATCGCTTGCAAAATCCAGATTTAGTGTTAATTCTAGTAGGGAGATTTGAATATTCGCTAGACCCTATCAGTAAGGAGTCAATGGAAATTATTGAAGCGAATGATAATGTGAGAGCAGTTGGGTTTTCACCAAACGTAAGAGAGTATCTCAGTTTTGCAGATCTGCTTGTGCATCCATCTCATCGTGAAGGATTTCCTAATGTGCCTTTACAGGCTGGCTCTATGGGAGTACCTATTATTTGCTCCGAAATAGGAGGTAATGTGGACATAGTTACACATGAACAAACAGGCTTGTTGTTCAATGTGAAAGATGAGGATGATCTATTCGAGAAAATAAATTATGCTTTGAATAATCGAGATACAATGACCGTAATGGCAAATAAACAATTGGAAAATATTACGAATAATTTTTCAAGAGATTTTGTCCAAGCAGAATTATACAAGCATTACGAAAGATTACTTAAGCAAAAAAAGATTTGAATTCTAATCCTGAACTTTAAAGAAAATGATACGATTTAATATACCCTACATTTCTGGTAATGAACAAGCGTATTTTGATGAGGTTTTAAAAAACCAAAAATTTTGTGGAGACGGTGGATTTACAAAAAAATGTCATGCATTGCTCTCTCAAAAACTAAACGCTAGGAAAGTATTATTGACTACCTCATGTACACATGCCTTAGAATTAAGTGCTTTGCTAATGAATATAGTAGAAGGGGACGAGGTGATTATGCCCTCATATACTTTCGTGTCTACTGCTAATGCGTTTGCACTGAGAGGAGCAAAAATTGTATTTGTAGATATTCACCCAGATACTATGAATATCGATGAAAGACTTATAGAAGCAGCGATAACAGATAAAACCAGAGCGATTGTTCCCGTGCATTATGCAGGTGTAGCTTGTAAAATGGACGAAATCATGCAGATCGCAAATAAGCATCAATTATATGTCGTGGAAGATGCAGCTCAAGCAATTGGGGCAACGTATAAAGGAAAAGCCTTAGGCACAATTGGACATTTTGGAACATTGAGCTTTCATGAAACTAAAAATTTACATTGTGGCGAGGCAGGTGCATTGATAATAAACGATGAAAAATATCTTGAAAGGGCGGAGATTTTGAGAGAAAAAGGGACAAATAGGTCTAAATTTATTCGAGGACAAATTGATAAATATAGCTGGGTGGATTTGGGGTCTAGCTACCTCCCAAGTGAATTGAATGCTGCCTTTTTACTAGCACAACTAGAGAAGGAAGAGGAAGTAACAAGGGAGAGAAAGAATATCTGGAAGACATATTATGAAGCTTTTAAGTCTTATAATTTGCTTGAAAAATTTGAAATCTCTGAAATTTCAGATGACTATGGGTTTAATGCCCATATTTTCTATATAAAAGCTAAGAATATAGAAGAAAGACAAAATTTAATTAATCATCTGAAAATGAAGGAAATACAGTCTGTTTTTCACTATATACCCTTGCATAGTGCCTTAGCAGGTAGTATATTTGCATCCTTTAATGGGATAGACAAGCACACAACACGTGAAAGTGAGAAACTTTTACGTTTACCATTATATTATGGATTAGAAATTGACAAGGTTAAATATATAGTTGAGACTATATATAAGTATTTTTTATAATATATTTGTGGCTTATTATTAATCGTTAACGAAAAAATTTATTGAAAATGAAGCATATTTTACTCACATTTTTCTTGAGTCTTTTTGTCTTTGCAATAAACGCGCAGAACACTCAGATTGACTCATATTGTTGTAATCCTCCAGGAGGAGCAAATGTCTGCACAGATTATTTTTATGATGATGCAGGTAATCTTGAACAAATTAGAAACCAAGATGCTGGTACAAACGTAGATAGAACTCTATTCACAGTAGAAGACGGAGAAATTGTTGAAGAAAGATTTCAAGTATGGACAGGAAACTGGACAAATAGCACTTTAGTAACAAGAGCATTTGAAGATGGTAACCTTGTTTTATTGACAAACAGAACTTGGAATGGCTCTTCTTGGGAAGGTGTAGATCAAACTACATTTATATATGAAGACGGAGAACTTACTCAAGAAGTATTTAGAGTATTCGAATCTGGATCATTTGTAAATAGCTCCAGAGTTTTATATGATGGATTAGAAACTAGAACACAAACATGGAATGGATCTAATTGGGAAAACTCTACTCTTACTATTGTAGTTGAAGAGGGAGGAAATGTTACAGAAATTATTCAAAGAGAATGGACGGGAAGTTGGACAAATGTAAGTAGAGTTTTATTCGAAGATTTTGATGGAGATACAGCACTCACAAGAAGAACTCAAATTTGGGACGGTGGATGGAGAAATTCCGTTCTAGAATCAACTTCATTAACAGTAGATGGAGAAGTAGACGAATTTGTTGTAAGAACTTGGAACGGATCTGCATGGGAAAACGTAAGCCTTGTAAAACACGTATACGAAGATGGTAATCTAATTAGTATTACTAACCGTACATGGGAAAATGGCGGCTGGGTAAATGCAAGTAGAGAGGTGCTTAACTATGATGATAACAACATTCATTGGCAGTCACTTTTCCAAACGTCTAACGGAATGGGAGGTTGGATAACTGACCAAAATTGTAGAGAAGAATATACACTTCTACAGGGAGGAACAGACGATGATAATGATGGAATTGATAACGATGTCGACAACTGTCCAAACACACCTAACGCAGACCAAGCTGATAATGATAATGATGGCTTAGGTGATGTGTGTGATACGGATGATGACAACGATGATGTAGCAGATGCGAATGATAACTGTCCTCTAACTGCAAATGCAGATCAAGCAGATAATGATAATGATGGCTTAGGTGATATTTGTGATGAGGATGATGATAACGATGATGTTCTAGATGTAGACGATAACTGCCCATTTGATGCAAATCCAGATCAAGCGGATACAGATGGTGATGGTATTGGTGATGTGTGTGATGCTCTTTCTGTTTCTTTAAGCAAGTATATCAAAACATTTTCTATAGCTCCGAATCCAGCATCGGAAAATGTATCAATTTCAATTGAACTGAACACTGCAGATAATTATACTTTATCTATGAAGAACATGTTAGGCGTAGAAGTATTAAAGAATAATTTTAATGGAAAAAATTATAACCTTAATATGAATGTAGAAGCAATGGACCAAGGTGTATATCTTATACATTTAGTGAATAGCAAATCAGAAGTTCTTACAAAGAAGATATTAATATTTTAATCATTAGGCCCCGAGAAATCGGGGCCTTTTTTATTTCCCACCTATCAACATTTTTAAAAGACTACGCAATAAATTTCTCAAAGGGAGAAATTTTGATTCTAATATCGATTATTGGAAAACTAGAGCTAAGCTATTTGGCAGCTCTGCTGTTATGAATATTGGTCATACCAAAGAAGAAATTGAAGCAACAACTAAACTTCAAAAGGATAAAATATTTCCTATCCTTCAAAAAAAGCTTAATGACAAGCATAAAATAGTTTTAGATTTTGGCTGTGGCGTTGGAAGATTTAGTGAAGACCTTGCCTTGTTAGCTAATGGGAAAACCATCGCGGTAGACCCCATAAAGAAATTTTTAAAGCTAGCTCCTAAATCAGATAAAGTGGATTACCTGTTAATGGATGAAACAAATATCCCAGTTGATGATAATTCTGTGGATGTTATTTGGATCTGTCTGGTCTTAGGAGGCATTAAAGATGAAATTCTAAGCGAAAAGATTTTACCAGAAATTGATAGAGTTCTTAAAACGGGAGGCTTGATTTGCCTCGTAGAGAATACTGAGGAATCCAACTCAGGAAAATACTGGTACCTCAGAAATGCTAGTTTTTATCAAGACCTCTTCTATTTCAGTCAACTAGAGGCTGCAGGAAACTATTGGGATGTAGGTCAAGAGATAACAATATTTACAGGAACAAAACATTGAAAAGTTTAAAAAGACTTAGAAATCAATTACTAGTGCGCTATGGCAATCAGTTTGATACACTATGTCCTAATCCAATATTTATATTAGGCAATGAAAAGTCTGGCACTACTGCAATTACAGCAAATGTAGCTCAGGCAGCAGGACTTAAAGTAACCTTAGATATTCCTCCCATTTGGAACCCAATGCATGGAAAGCTGCATAAAAAAGAAGTAAAACTCAACGACTTTATAAAAGACAATGCGTATTACTTTAAAAACCAAATCATTAAAGAACCGGTCTTATCCTTTTTTATACCTGAACTCATTGAACTTTACAAGGATTCTAAATTTGTCTTAATTGTAAGAGATCCAAGAGATAATATTAGAAGTATCCTAAACAGATTGAAAATTCCTGGAAATTTGGAATCTCTAAAAGAACAGAATATTGATTGGAATAGCTCTTTTTGGAAGAGTTGGCAAACAGTATTGTATATGGATTGGATGGGTATCAACTATGATAATTATGTAGAGTCCATGGCACTGAGATGGACAGTTTTATACAAGTCCTATAAAGAACATCAGGATAAAGTTATACTCGTGAAGTATGAGGACTTTATGAAAGATAAAGGAAGTTTTATTACACAATTGTGTAAGGATTTAGAATTACCAGTGAAGAATGATTTTAAACAAACATTGAACAAACAATTCCAATCAAAAGGAAATAGAAATACATCTTGGGAAGAGTTTTTTGGCGTCAAAAATTTAGAACGTATTAATTCTTCTTGTTCGGAGTATTTTAGTGAACTGAACTATACCATTGCTCAGGAAGTTTAAAAATAAAGCTTTGTATTATTTTGGTGAGTTGAAACTGGTATTACCTACTGGAATTTCTCAAAGCCAACTTAGGAATCAATTCCCAAATTTTCTTTGTATAGGCGCACAGAAAGCAGGGACAAGTTGGGTGTATGAAAATTTAAAAAAGCATCCAGAAATATTTATTCCTGAGAATAGATATATTCATTATTTCGATCGCAATTTCCATACCTCTTATAGAGCGTATTTAAATCACTTTAAATCGGGGTCTAAAAAACTAAAAGGAGAAGTTATTCCTGGCTATGGTCTTATCAGCAGGCGAAGGATACAGTTTATTAAAAAACAAAATCCCAACTTAAAACTCATCTTAATTCTAAGAGATCCAATTACAAGAGCTTGGTCTCATGCTAAAATGGTTCTGTTAGATAAAAACAACTCTAACTCCAAAATAGATGTTAACAGATTTAATGCACATTTTAATTCTCGGCTTTCATCTACAAAAGGGGACTACAAAAACATAATAGAAAACTGGCTGAGTGTTTTTGATAAAGAACAGTTGCTGATTATATACAATGAGGAAGTAAAGAATAGTCCAGAACGCACTTTGAAGAAAATGTATGATCACCTTGGAGTCTCAACCATAGAAGCGAAAGAGGAAACCCTGTCTAAGAAAATTATAAACCAAGGTGTAAGATTGGATATGCCTGAGGAATGCTTGGAAGAATTAAAACAATTGTACAAACAGAGAATTACAAATCTTGAACCACTCTTAGGGGAAAATGCTAATAGATGGTATAATAAATATTATAGTTAGATGCCTAGATTATCAAATGCGATAATTAAACTTAAAAACTTTGTAAAGCGGAAAAGAAGATCTTTTGGAAAAGAGGTAGTCTACGTTCTTGGAGATAGTCATGCTAAAGTATTCCATTATATAAATGACAATAGAGATTTGGATAAGGTATATTTTGATGTCTTATCTGTAGGAGGAGCTACTGCTATGGGAATGGTTAATCCAAACTCAAAAACGAATGCACTTAAACTGTTTTCAAATAAGATGGAAAGAGCGGACAGAAACAAGCCTGTGATAATAATGTTGGGAGAAGTAGATACAGGTTTTTTGATCTGGTTTAGAGCTTTGAAAAAAGGCCTAAGTGTTGATAGTCAAATGGATTTGTCACTAACAAATTATTTCAAATTTGTAGACTTGTTAAAAGAGAGGGGATTTAAAAAGATATATCTCTTATCTGCCCCACTTCCAACGATACCAGATAATCATGCCAAATATGGAGAGATTGCAAGACTAAGAAAAGAAGTTACTGCATCTCTTGATGAAAGAACTCAGTTGACTTTAAAGTACAACGAGAGTTTAAGGAATCATGCTAAACAAAACAATCTTGAATTTATAGACTTAGACAAATATTTACTTGGGGACAAGGGTGTTATAAAAAAATCTTATTTAAATGAGAATCCTTTAGATCATCATTGTGACCATAGGCCCTACTCCAAGAGTATTATAGAGGAGTTGTATAATTTAAGTGTCATACCTAAGTGAAAGACCTAAAGAAGAAGACAATAAAGGGTCTTAAGTGGAGCTTGGCGAATAAGGTAATAACACAGGGCTTAGTTTTGCTAATCCTTGTAATACTTTCAAGATTATTGACTCCACAGGATTTTGGATTAATTACGATGGTCATGGTTTTAATCCGATTTGCACAAATCTTTCAAGACTTCGGTTTAGGGAGTGCTCTCATACAGAAAAAAGAGATTAGTGACAGGGACTTGAACACCGTGTTTTGGTTTAACATGTGCATGGGCTTGGCCCTAACGTTGATTATCCTATTTTCTGCACCTTTAATTGTAGATTTTTATGATAAGCCAATACTATACTGGATTAGTGTTTTTGCATCCTTTAATTTTTTTATCCGCTCTTTGAATATTGTTCAAAATTCAATCTTAAGAAAAGAGATGGATTTTAAACGCTTGTTCTTTATAAATTTGATCGCGAATGCCATAGCCGGAATAACAGCGATAGTAATGGCATATATGGGTTATGGAGTTTGGAGTTTAGTGATGCAGGCCCTCGTATTATCTTTCATGATAACAGCATTACTATGGTATTCTTCTAACTGGAGACCTAAAGTAGACTTTAGTAAAGACTCACTTAAATATTTGTTTTCATTTAGTATTCCTCTATTAGGTACCCAATCAATACACTATTGGGTAAGGAATCTTGATAAAATTCTAATTGGTAAGTTTATTGGTGATGCTCAACTGGGATTTTATGAAAAAAGTTATAGTATTATGTTGCTCCCGCTCAGTAATATAACAGGAGTAATCAGCAATGTTATGTTTCCATCTTTAAGTAAGATTCAAGACCAAAAGGAAAAAGTAAAACAAATATTTCTAAGAATGACTAGGGTTATCGCTTTTATAACCTTTCCTGCAATGGTCGGTCTATCTATTCTTGCGGAGCCATTTATAATTTCAGTATTAGGAGAACAATGGCGTGGTTCTATTGATATTTTAAAAATACTGGCAGTGGTGGGTATGATACAATCCGTAACATCTTTATTTGGGAATTTGTATCTATCACAAGGTGCCACAGGAAAACAATTTAAGGTGGGGGTATTCTTAAGAATTAACACGATCATCTGGATAATTGTAGGAATTAAATGGGGAATAATAGGAGTATCAATCTGTTATCTCATAGCAGTCTTGATTAACTTTTTCCCAAACCTGTACGTGGCTGGCGGACTAGTCAAGCTTAGTATTTCTGAATACTTGCAAAATATATTTAGAGTATTTCTTCTTGTAATACCTATGGCAGTTCTAGTATGGTTTACGGAAACGTATCTTTTACATTCCTATCCATACGTACTTAGACTTGTTGTAGGAACTTTATTGGGGGCAGGATTTTACTTGTCAGTTGCACATGCAATTAAATTGCGAGAATATATAGATCTGAAAACTGTATTATTGAATTCCGTACTTAAGACTAAAAACGCATGAGAGTATTGCAAGGATTTTTAGTTTATGGAAATAAAACAGAACCCTGGTCCTTTAACCTCTTATCTGAACTGCATAAGCACACAAAAGAAACGGTAGTCATAGCTACGAATTATAAAAAATCTAAATTCTATAGCAAGGAATTTAAGTATCTGAAATTTTGGTTTCAAAATACATCCAAAATGTCAAGGTATTTAAGTAGAATTTTATTTCACAAACTCATCTTTGGAAAGGTGAAGAAAGAAAATATAGAATTAATCCACGCACATTTTGGACCAGCTGGTTGGCGATATAAAAAATTAGCAAAAAAATTGGAGGTTCCCTTAGTTGTTTCCTTCTATGGAAAAGATTACGAGTACATTCCGCATAATAAGCCAGTGTGGAAAAAGAGATATGATGAACTTTTCAATATTGTAGATTACTTTATTTGTGAAGGTAAACATGGGAAAAACCTTTTGATTGAAAAAGGCTGTCCAGAGAATAAAGTTGCTGTGTGTCATCTTGGTATTGTTCCTAGCGAAATAGCCTACCACAATAGGGTGAAAAGACCAGGGAGTTTGCACCTTGTGCAAATTGCTTCTTTTGTTGAAAAGAAGGGACATATTTATACGGTCAAAGCGTTTCATAAAGCTTTGCAAGAAAGTAAAGCATCTGACTTAAAATTAACCCTCATAGGTGGAAAACATGACACCTATGAAGAAGTGAATGCATACATTGAAGAAAACCAATTGGGGAGCAGTATTGAGTATATTTCATTTATTGAGTATAGTAAGCTGTATAGTTTCTTAAAGAATTTTCACGTGTTTATTCATCCTAGTTGTTACTCTGAAAATATGGATTGTGAAGGAGGAGCACCAGTTGTGTTATTGGATGCCCAAGCAACAGGAATGCCGGTTATCGCAAGTTTCCATTGCGATATTCCTGATGAGGTCGTGCATGGGCAAACTGGTTTGCTGTCTAAAGAAAAGGATGTAGATGGTATAACAGAATCCATTTTAAGGTTTTTAGAAATGGAACAAGAAGAATACGACACGTTCTCGAAAGCAGCACGAAAGCATATTGAGCAAGAATATGATATTAGTAAGAGCGCATTCAAACTTTATGAAATATATAAGAAGATATTGAGTTGAGAAAGGCTTGATATTTGAAAACAAAATAATTTAAGGATTTAGCTAATTTTAAGGAACTAAACCCTTCATAATTTAGATTGATTTAACAAGTATTATAAAATGGAAAAAGAATTATTAGAATTATTGAATACTGTACTATCAAATGCAGGTTTAGATACAATCTCAGAAATGAACAAGGAACAAAGTCTAAGAGATGATCTAGGACTTGATTCGATTAATTTAGCGGACCTAACAGTTAGAATAGATGATAAATTTGGAATCGATGTGTTCGAAGAAGATTTTATTGAAACAGTAGGGCAGTTGCTATCTATTTTGGAGAAAGCAGGAGACAATGCATAAATTGTTTTTTTACGATGTTGATGAGCAGATAGATCTGTCGTATGAAGATGTATTAAAGAAGATTAATGCAAGTCAGGTCTATATGCACAATCTTACTAATTGTAGTGTAGATGTATATTTTTGTAATCTGCTCAAGGGAATAATCTTAAATGAATCGGTTCGAATACTAGATCAAGATTTTTCTGAGTCAGAAGCGAAGCATTTAGTTGGTGACGAACAATTGAACGTAGAAAAAGAGTTTAAAGTCGAATTTTCATCTGTAGAAGATATGATTAATGCAATTTCAAATTCTACGGCAACTTTAGAAATATTTACATCGGGGACGACAGGGAAGCCTAAAAAAATTCGACATAGAGTGAGTCACTTTGTGAATGCTGCTAGGATTACTGACAGTCATAAGAAGGATGTATGGGGCTATGCATTTAACCCCACACATATGGCAGGACTACAGGTGTTTTTTCAAGCACTCTTGAATCAAAACCCTATGATTAACCTGTTCAAATATTCTAAGTCAAATGTAACTGGCTTGGTGAATGATTATCTTATTACACATATTTCAGCCAGTCCCTCGTTTTATAGATCCTTACTTCCCGCCAATTTTATTTGTAACAGCGTAAAGCGTATTACCTTGGGTGGAGAAAAGTCTTCTAAAGAACTTATAGATAATTTAAACAAGACCTTCCCTAATGCTAGAATAAACAACATCTATGCATCTACTGAAGTAGGTGCTGCTTTGATCTCAAAAGGGGATAGATTCCAAATTCCGGAGTCAAAATCTGAATTTATTAAAATAGAGGATGGAGAACTTAAGTTTCACAAGTCAATTGTGGGAGAATTTGATTTTGAAGGAGATTGGTTTTCCAGCGGAGATTTAGTGGAGGTTTTATCTGAAAACCCCATTGAATTTAAATTTGTTTCGCGGAAAGGAATCCTTATTAATGTAGGTGGCTATAATGTAGACCCAAACGAGGTAAATGCTTGCTTGATAAATATAGAGGGGGTTCTTGATGCTAAAGTATATGGTAGAAAAAATAAAATGATTGGGAATTTATTAATGGCTGATGTGCTTAAAGACCATAAAGTGGAATTGACGGAAAAGGATATCTTAGCCCACCTTAGAGATAAATTGCAATCACATAAAGTACCAAGGATTATAAAGTTTGTAGATAAAATTGAATTAAGTAGAACAGGTAAAAAATAATATTGTGAAAAACATTCTAGTCACAGGAAGCTCAAAAGGCTTAGGTTTACAAATCACCAAAGATTTGCTTTTGGAAGGAAATAAGGTCTTTGCAGTAAGTAGGACCAAGACGGACGAACTTATAGAGTTAGAAAAGGAATTTCCGAAACAACTTGAGCATAAATGTTTTGATTTAGTGAATGCAAAGGATATCAAAAAAGAGTTATTCCGTGAATTTATAAATCTAAAGACACCCTTACATGGTTATGTCAATAATGCAGCATTAGCTTACGACGATATAATAACTAATATTCACCTAGAGCCTTTGGAGAAAATGTTTGCGGTAAACGTTTTTTCCCCTTATATGATAACAAAATATGCGATTAGAAATATGTTGTTCAATTATGTTCAGGGTTCCATAGTGCATGTCTCTTCAATCAGCGTGCATACAGGCTACAAGGGTTTATCCATGTATGCCTCAACAAAAGGTGCCTTGGAAGCTTTTTCAAAAAATACCGCAAGAGAATGGGGAGTCAAAAAGGTAAGATCAAATTGTCTCGTAGCTGGGTTTATGGAAACAAATATGAGCAGCACACTGGATAGCAGTCAGAAATCTAGAATTTATAAGCGTACGAGTCTTAAAGAAGCAACCTCTTTAGAAAGTGTTTCTTCTACCGTTTCTTTCCTACTTTCGGAAAAGTCAAAATCAATAACAGGACAAAATGTATTTGTCGACTCAGGCACAATCTAATGTTATAATAGCTGTATAATAACTTAAACATGATTAAGAAGTTTAGATCTCTTGTTATCTTTTTTACACTCTTGAGTGTCTTTGGCTATATGGTGCACGAAGCAAGTTTGAATTTTAATCATTTTGGTAAAGCAAATAAATATATTCTTGCCTTTTCAAAACTACCTAAAAAAGCAATCCAAGTATTTGAGCAACTAACAGAAAAATCTATATCACTAAGAGAATTATCCGGTGATGAGAAATCTGTGAATAATTTAGATTATGATCTCTATGCTATTAATTCTAGTTTGAATGAGAAGCAAGACACTTGGAATCTTGATTTGATAAATTTAAAAAATGATGATTTATTACATCAATGGAAAATAAGTCAGGATGATTTTCATCGTACAGACAGAATGTTCCAAAGAGCATCTCCTCAGAGCTCTTTATTGCTGAAGGATAGATCCTTAATTGCTATGTGCAATGAATCTAATAATTTATTAAGATTAGATAAGGATTCAAAAATCGTTTGGCATAATAAGGACCATAAGTATCATCATGCTATGAATCTGGATGAAGAAGAGAACATTTGGGTGTGTTCTAGAGAATTAGGTGTTTTTGAAAACGAACGACTCGAACATATTGTAAAATATAGAGATGACTGCTTAACTAAGGTGAATGGTGTAACAGGCGAAACTATGTTTCATAAATCAATTTCTGATCTATTAATTGAAAATGATATGATGGGAGTTTTGTTTGGATCTACAAATGGTAAGGCTATTTTTCCAAATGACCCCATTCATCTAAATGACATACAACCTGTTTTAAAAGATGGTGAATATTATAAGCAGGGGGACGTTTTTGTAAGTATCCGTAACAGAAGTCTTATATTCTTATATAGACCATCTACTAACCAAGTTCTTAAGATTATACAAGGTAACTTTGTACAACAACATGATGTAGATATTGTATCGGATAGTACGATAGCGATATTTAACAATAATGTACCTACGATGAGAAGAGCTGAAATGAAGAAGTCAAAATTAAATCAGAAAGATTTGTCTGCAAGTTTTAAAAGTTCTGGAATTGAAGTATATAATTTTGGGGAACAAAAATTTGAATCCTTGTATAAAGATCAATTCGAAAAAGAAGAAATATTCACTACAACGGAAGGTCTGTATACCATTTTAAGTAATGGTGATGTATTTGTTGAAAGTACAAATGATGACAAGATCTATCTGTTTAATCAAGATAAATTTATTTTTAAGAAATACATGAATAGCTCACATGAGGGATATGCAAATAGAACGCATTGGATGAGCATTTATGAAAATGTAAATTATTAATTATGACCTTTTTGTATATAGGACCAGGTTTAGGTGCGGCTACTATTGTCATTGTAATTATAATTCTGGCGATTGTATTTTTTAGTTTTGCTTCTGTAATTGTAAGCTCGGCTAAACAGTTTTGGAATAAAATAAAAAGCCTTTTCGGGTAGGATGTATTATTTTCTAGTAGGTATATCTACTCTGCTTTTCTTCTTAGGTCTGAAAATGTTTGCAGCTAAGACTTTTTATAATTTTGTTTCCGCCTCTGCCAAGCAGTTGAATCTAATCTTAGATAACGCTAGTGAGGAATCAATTAAGCAAAAGAATATTTTGGCTAACCTTAAGCATATCTTACTTGGTTTTGCTAAAATTATAATTCTTACACTAGTAATATTCTTCATAGCAATTATTCCAATTTACCTCTTTACCTACTTTAATCAGCAGGAATTCAGTGGAGTGGATTTTACATCTTGGAAATTTCTCCTGGCAACTGCAATAGGAAGTTTACCGGTGTTTCTTATTCCGAGTGCAAATCAAGGCTACTCGTATTGGTCGCGCTTAATTCATGAACTCGTCTTAGACAACAACTTTTTATCAAAACTTCTATTCAAAATTGAAAAGAGGTTTTTCTTAAAAAAGGAAGTTGAAGTAAATAATCCATTTGTAGTAGTTTCTGGCTTAGCAAGAGCTGGTACAACTGCCTTTACGAAGAAACTTTTTAAAACAGGGAAATTTGACTCGCTCTCTTACGCAAATATGCCCTTAGTGTTATCCCCTAATTTATGGGCAAAGCTCTATAAGCCAAAAAACGTTGAAGAGAAAGAACGTGCACATGGTGATCGTATGAGTTTTAGTTTAAATAGTATAGAGGCACTAGATGAATACTTTTTTAAGGCCTTTCAAAATGATAACTATATTAAAAAGGATAGTGTCATAAAACATGCTCCTTCAGTTGAGGTGTATGAAGAGTACCTTCACTATCAAAAATTAGTTAAGAAAAAGGATGATAATTTTTATTTAACAAAGAACAACAATTTTCTACTGCGATACGAGGGTATGAGGCAGCATGATACGGACTTTGTCTTCTTATTAGTAATTAGGGATCCTTTGTCTCATGCAAGTTCTTTACTTGCGCAGCATAAAAATTTTATTAAACAGCAACAAGATGACCCATTTGTTCTTCAGTATATGAACTGGCTTGGACATTTCGAATTTGGCTTAAATCAAAAGGAATTTGATTTTGGTCAAAATTTAGATCTTAAAAGCTATGACAAGTTGGAGCTAAATTATTGGTTATCTGTATGGATTAACTATTATAATTATGCCCATTCTATATTAGGGAATAAACAAAGCTTTGTTATATCATATGATGCCTTTGTAGAGGACCCAAGTATGATTGTAAGTAAGGTATCTAAGCAGCTGAATGCGGACTTGATAATTCCGAATGAAGAAAGGTTTAAAAAATCTCAATATAATCTAGATGAAACAACTGTGGAAAGAGATTTAATTGAGATGGCAACAGCTATCTACGACAAAATTCTAAAGTACTCTCTTTAAATTAGAAAGTAGAGACGACGCATATACATGCAATTTAATTCATTTGAATATTTACTTTTTTTTCCAATAGTTGTAATTGTCTATTACCTATTGCCCTTTCGGTTTAGATGGTTGTTACTTCTAGCAGCCAGCTACCTGTTTTATATGACGTGGAACCCTTATTTTATATTGTTAATAATGGGGAGTACACTAGTAGATTTTTATTGTGGAAACCAAATGGCCAAATTGCCAGATAAAAAACAAAGACTACCATATTTATGGATAAGCCTTGCTTTTAATATCGGATTGCTTTTTATGTTTAAGTATTTTAATTTTTTCAATGAAAATTTTGCTACACTATTTGAGTTTTTGAATTTATCCTACATGATTCCTGCATTAGATATACTGCTTCCTGTAGGTATCTCTTTTTATACATTCCAAACACTTAGCTATACAATAGATGTCTATTACGGAAGGATAAAGGCAGAAAAGCATCTTGGTATTTTTGCCTTATTTGTTTCATTCTTTCCACAACTGGTTGCTGGTCCCATTGAAAGGGCCAAGAATCTCCTTCCGCAGTTACATAAAGAATACACATTTGATTTTGAAAGAGTCAAAAAAGGCGTATTGCTAATTTTATGGGGTTTGTTTAAGAAAGTTGTAATTGCTGATAAAGTAGGAATTTTAGTTGAAGTAATATTTAGTGCGCCAGAAGGTTTATCAGGTATAGTCTTGTTAGCAGGTGCAATCCTATTTTGTTTACAGATTTATTGTGATTTTTCAGGATATTCAGATATAGCTGTAGGGTCAGCTTACGTCTTAGGAATTAAAATAATGGACAATTTTAGAAGGCCGTTTTTTGCCAGTTCTATGTCTGAAATGTGGAGAAGATGGCACATAAGTATTTCTACTTGGACAAATGATTACATCTTTAGACCTGTAATGTTAAAAGTAGGTTCCAAAGGAAAAGTAGGAATAATATACAGCCTAATGGTCACCTTTGTAATTCTAGGAATTTGGCACGGAGCAAATTGGACCTACCTTGCGTTTGGTATTTTTCATGGTACAATTGTTTCTTTCGAATATGGTTTTCAAAAGCAATTAAGGAAATTTCATAAATGGATTTCTAATAAAAAACTTGTAACCGTAGGAGGCTGGTGTATAACCATAAGTCTTTGGGTTATCGGAAATATATTTTTTAGAGCAGATTCTTTAACAGATGCATTTTATATTATTTCCAACCTAGCAAATGACTGGACTTTTAATATCGAAGAGATTAAGACACAGCTAGCCTTAAACAATGAAATGCATTGGAAACTATTTAACAATAGATTTGTTATTGCTCTTTCTTTAATGGCCGCAGTTGTCATGTTTATCATCCATTATTTCCAAGAAAAAGGTAGTGTAAGAGCACAATTAGAAAAAGCACCTAGGCTTGTGCGCTATTCTTTATATTCTGCACTGTTTTTTTCAATAGTGTTGTTTTCTACGAATTCTAATTATCAATTTATCTACTTTCAGTTTTGATGAATAGCAAGAACTTAATGCATGCTATTGGTATTTTATTACTTCTTCTTGTAGGTGATTGGGGTATTGGGACCTTATTAGAGTCAAGTGCAAAAAATAGAAGGTATGATGATAGAATCGGCAAAATCCTAAATGGTTCACTTCAATCAAATCAAATTTTCATTCTAGGAGAATCAGCGGCATCAAGAAATGTAAATGCAGAGATACTAACAGAGGGACTTTCTAAGGAAAGTTTTAATATTGGCTTTCCTGGTTCTAATCTTACCTTTCATGAAATGATGGCTGAAATCATTCTTGATCAAAAGGATCATGATACTGAAATGATAATCTTGACCTTAAATGAAAGAGGTTTACTAAATAATACCAAGAATGATGTAGGTGGTCTTAGTTTTAGAGAGGACATTGCTAATGCTTATATAGGGAATAATAAGGTGCTTGAATTCTTAACTAAGAATACTGAGAAAAATGTTTATTTGAGTAAACTGTCCAAAACCTATAGAAATAATGATAACCTTAATCAGGCACTAGCATGGCTGATAAGCGGGACAGAGAAGGAGAATAGATTAAATAAAGTAAGCCCAAGAGGGTCTATGCCTTTGGATTCAAAATCAATAACATTTGATACACTCAGTTTTGATGCACGTGGAACGGATTTTAATCCTCTGGAGCTTGATAAAAAATTAGAAAGTAGCTTACTAAATATAATTAAACGGGCGAATCAAGAACAAGTCAAGTTGCTCATTCTTCTTAGTCCTGAATATAAAAAAGAAGCAAACGGATTTATCCCTTATTTAAATTCTCTTCCAGGAGAATTTAGCATTCTAGATCTAAGACAGTCTATGTTAGAGAAAGATCTGTTCTATGATAAATCACATTTTGATAAAAAAGGGAGTGAGCAATATTCCAGATTATTAGTAAAAGAAATAGAAAAATATCTAAATGATTAAAATTATAAGCGTAGTAGGAGCAAGACCTAATTTTATGAAAGTTTCTCCTATCCATAAAGCCTTCATGCAAAGTGATCAAATTGAGTCATTGATTGTACATACTGGTCAACATTATGATGCAAAGATGAGTGACATCTTTTTTAATCAATTGGAACTACCAAAACCTAATTATTTTCTTGGAGTGGGAGGAGGTAGTCATACACACCAGACTGCTAATATCATGTTGAAGTTTGAGGAGATTCTCAATGACGAAAAACCTGATATTGTACTTGTTGTTGGTGACGTAAATTCTACAATGGCCTGCGCAATTGTTGCGGTGAAGTCTGGGATAAAGACAGTGCATGTAGAAGCAGGCCTAAGGAGTGGTGACAAGAAGATGCCAGAAGAAATAAATAGAATTTTAACGGATAGCATTTGTGAATTGCTTTTCGTTACGGAAAAGAGCGGCTTAGAAAATCTTAGAAAAGAAGGAGTAAGTGAGAATAGGATCAAGTTTGTTGGAAATGTAATGATAGATTCATTAATACACTATAGAGGAAGATCACAGGAACTTTCACTTTCAGATATTGCACATGCGGACATAAAGGAAAAGCAGTTTGTACTATCCACTATGCATAGACCTTCCAATGTGGATAATGAGAAAGGCTTAAGTAACATTTATGAAATATTCTCCGGCATTACGAAGCATATGCCTATCGTATTTCCAATGCACCCTAGAACGAAGAATAATATTAAGAAATTTGGCTTTGAAGAAAAGTTCCAAAATATGCCTGGCTTACATATACTAGAGCCACTCGGTTATCTTCAGTTTGTTAGACTTATGGATACTGCTGCAGTAGTTGTAACTGACTCAGGAGGAATTCAGGAAGAAACTACCTATCTACAAGTTCCATGTATCACGTTTAGAGATAGTACGGAAAGACCTATTACTGTAGAAATAGGCACCAATATTTTGATGGAACAATTAAACCCATCTAAAACATTGAAAACTTTTGAGGATATCATTTCTGGAAATTCAAAATCTAGTCAAATTCCTAAGTTCTGGGATGGGAAGACTTCAGAGAGGATTAGAGATATTCTAATTGAATATGCGGATGCTTAGATTAATTTTATTACTTGTTTGTAATGCAATTATTTTTAGTGCATGTTCTTCTTCAAAAGATTCTTCAGTAAAAAGTAAGATGATATTTAATGTAAAAGAGTATGGAGCTAAAGGGGATGGCCTAACAGATGATTCAAATTCTATTCAAAAGCTAATAGATGAGCTGCCGTCAAATGCTACATTGTATTTTCCAATAGGAAAGTATAAAGTGTCAAGGAATTCGTTTAGTAATCCTTGGTGCCTGCGTGCTAAATCAAATATACGCTTAGAAGGTGAAGACAAAACGAATAGTGTTCTTTTAATGGCACCTGATCAAGGAAACTATACCAGACAGTTATATATTGAAGATGTTGAAAATGTGCAAATTAAAAACATCTGTTTTGATGGGAATGTAGAGAACCAAAGAAATCCAGATAAACCCTACGAACACTTAAAGGGAATATTTCTAAACAGAGCGAAAGACGTTGTTATCGATTCTTGTATTTTTAAAAATTCTGGAGGCGATGGACTTGGGATGAGAGGAATAAAGACGCCATGTGAGAATATTACAATTTCTAATTCTGAGTTCAATTACAATAAGAGATCAGGCATTACCCTGGGAAGTGGGTTTTTAAATATTAAAATTCTAAATAACATTTTTAGAGATAATAGAGGATCTGGGGTAGATGCAGAACCAGCGAGCAAAGCAATTTGTCGAAAAGTACTTATTGAGGGCAATGATTTTCAAACAGATGGGATGGGCTTTGGGACAAAAGGTGTTAAAAGAATGCTCACTGGAGAAATTACAATTAGGAACAATACCTTCACGAATTCTACAGTTGCAATTGTTCGTGTAGAAGACGTGTTAATTGAAAATAATACCTTTGAAAATTCAAATGGTAGAAAGCCTATTTTTAATATGCTTACTTACAATAACAATATCAGAATAATCAATAACACCATCAGTGCTAATTCGAATCATATTTTCAAAATTCAACCTAGAAAAACTTTAATTCCAGAGAACATTGTCATTGATTCAAATACTATTGTAAGCTATTCTGATAAAGCTACAATGTCCATTATGGGAGTTAAGAACTTGAGGATTTCTAATAATACAATTGAGTCTACAAATTCTAAGTTTATTCTCAGTATAAAAGATCATCCAGAAAACGAGAATATTCAAATTGTAAACAATGTGTTCTCATCTGCAAATGGCATCTTATATCTAGACAAAAAAAGCGGAAACAGCATCTCTCCTTATCTTATTAAAGATAATGTAGAACGTACTGAGGATAAGCAAGAAATACCATTGGAGAAAATGAATATTGGTAAAAGAAAATTTGATATTAATAATTGAAAACCATTTTAATTATATCCTTAAGTTTTCCACCATCGAATGCTCCCGGTGCGCAAAGACCATATTTCTTGGCTAAGTGCATTTCAAAGTATAATTATACTCCGATAGTATTAACCCCAGAAAAGGCATATAGTGCACTAGGATTTGATGCAGAAAGAGATTTTGATTTTAAAGTTGTAAAAACAGGAAATCGAACTTTCGATAAGTTATATGCTGACAAAAAATCTTTGGGAACAAAAAAGAAATCTTTTGTAAAATCCTTAAAGGCTAAGCTGTATAAAAGAATTATACCTGAGATTACGATTCCTGATAAGGGGAGAATGTGGAAGTCTTATGCTATAAAAGCATTAAGCAAGATAGATATGTCGAAGGTAGATGTCGTGTATTCAACTTCTCCGTCTGTAACTAATCACCTAATAGCAATGCATGTTAAAGAAAGATATAACATTCCATGGCTTGCAGATTTTAGAGACTTTTACTTTACAAATCATTTAGAGAACAAGAATTTTCTTTTTAGAAAAGCTATCGATAAAAGAATTGAAGAAAAAGTTATTCGTTTTGCAGACCATGTATGTTTCGTTACAGACAGCATGTTAAATTTTTATCAGGATAGGTATCCCAGTTTGATGGGAAAGTCAACACGAATATATAATGGCTTTGATCTAGATACGCTCACACTTAATAAGAAACCTATTAGTAAAAATTGTATTAAGGTTTTTTATGGAGGATCATTCTATGGTGGAATTAGATCTCCATTACCTCTATTGCGTTGTATTGAAAAGATATATGATGTATATAGCAAAGAAGAAATAAGATTTGAAATTACAGTTGCTGGAAATGTTGATCCAGTAACCTTAGCAATGTTTAAAGAATCATACCTTTTTGATTCAATACATTTCTTAGGCCAAATACCAAAGTCAGAGGTTGGGACACATATTGAGTCTACAGATATCCTGTGGATGATTACGGGTGATGATCCAAATCATTATATGACCATTCCTCTAAAATATTTTGAATATCTAGCTACAGGTAAAATGATACTGTCTATGGGTCCTAAAACATCAGAAGTAAGGACTCTAATAGAAAAGTATAACAAAGGTATTTTTCTGGAGAACTCGAATCAAATCGATGTAGTTACTAAAAATGCTGAGAAGGTTGTCTCAGCGCTAAGATCAGAAGAAAAAGAAATAGGCAAAACGAAAGAAGCATATTTTCCTTTGTCTAGACAGGCACAGGTTAAAGAATTTGTAGACATCTTTGAAACTATCTTAGAAAATGGATAAGGTAAATTTCTTTATTGTGGGTGCGCCGAAGGCAGGAACTACTTCCATGTTTGATATGCTCAAGTTACACCCAGAGATAGCGGTAAGTAAGGAAAAGGAGCCACACTACTTTTGTACAGATTTGCATAAAGAGTCAGATAAGTTTCACGGTAAGAAACGACATTATAATATAAGGACTGATGAAACATATCATGACTTATTCAAGGAGTATGCAGGCCAGAAAATAATAGCAGAGGCTAGTACTTCATATTTATATTCTAAGGATGCAGCAAAAAATATTTATGCCTATAACCCGGATGCAAAAATATTAATAGCCTTACGTGAACCAGTGGCTTTAATGTATTCTTGGTTTACTTATATTTCATCACGTTCTGATGAAAATGTAAGCTCATTTGAAGAAGCATATAATTTACAAGATGAACGCTCAAACTTTAAGGCGATTCCCAAGTCGTGCATAACACCAACACGTCTGATGTATAGTAGAATTGTGGATTTTGAGAATCAAATAGAAGAATACTTTAGATATTTTAAGCGAGATAGAATTAAGATTGTACTGTTTGAAGATTTCATACAATCAGACAATGGGATGATGCATGAAATCTGTGAATTTTTGGACATAGAAAAAATTTCTTTTCAAAAATTACATTCTAATTCAAAGCGGTCTGTTAAACATAAAGCAATTAAAGTATTCGTAGATACACACTTAACAGGCCTAAAGTATAAATTAGCTAGGACTGATAATAAACTTGTTAAAGGCTTGAGAAGCAAGTACCATGATATTATGTTTCAAGAGTCCACAGAGCAAAAACCGGAATTATTTCTTGATGCTTTAAAAGAAATTTATAAACCTAAAGTAGCTAGCTTGGAGAGATTCTTAAAAATGGATCTCAATAAGAAATGGAAGTATGAAGTATAGTTATCTATTTCTTAAATTATATATCTTTTTGTCTTGGATTACCCATACTGTAGGAAGGATGTTTTTTGGTATGGGCTTGGGAGATGGCCAAGGTGCAAATCCTTTGGTAAGAATGACAATGGGAGACTTATGTGGGTTTGCCGCAATATTTCTATATATCATTACTTCCTATCAAAAGAAATTTTATTTCCCTGAGACATTAAGAGTGTTATTTTTATTTTACTTGCTTTTAGTTCCGGGTATTTTTATAACACCTCGTCCTTTTAATGTTTTTATGGAAGTATTCATCTTGACTTTCATGGGTACTCTGACAGTTCTAATGGTTAATTATTTCAGGGAGAAGAAATTATTTTATGAGTTACTAAATTTGATAATATTTACTTCTCTGTTAGCCGCTCTTGTTGGTTTCTGGGATTTATTAGCAGGCTTCACATCTTTACCACATATTTTTGCGCCAAGAAGAGAAGGCTTGATGGTAGGCGAAGTTTATCAAGAAGGATTAATGGGAGAGGCAAAGTCTGGATTTCGTAATGCTGGTCAAGCAGGCACCTATTTTTTGATTATGGTAACAATTATGTTCCCATTACGTTATTCAATGCTCTATAAGAACCTAACACCTTTTAGACAAAAGATATTAAGAATATCAATGACCCTGTCAGCTATTTATTTAATAGCAACAGTCAAAATTGCCTCACTTTTAGGTTTCGTGGTTGCACTTCCTATCTATGCAGTCATGTTTAGAAAAACAAGATTAATAATGGGAATTGGTGTCTTTTTGGGCATCGTTATCATATCACTACCAACTCTACTCGCCTTTGCTCCCAAGTTCTACAATAGATTTAATAATAAGCTAAGAACTCGAGTTCTTAGACACGTATATGAAGAGTATGAAACAGAAGATAGGAACTCAAAAAATAGTTTTATAGTTTCCAATTATTCAATGGCTTACTATGCATTTAAAGATAAACCGTTAACTGGCTCAGGCCTGGGAGGATTCGCAAAAGTTTATATGAAATATGAGGTGCATAGTACACCATTCAAATTGTTAGGAGAAACAGGTATTCTTGGTATTCTTGGGTATTGTTTGTTTATGAGTCTATTCCTACTGCATTTCGCAAAAATATGGAAGTACAGTCGTGGAAATCCATATAGGGACTATTTAAAAAATATGATACCCTTCATTATTGGTTGCTTTATAAATTGGGGCTATAGTTTCCATATGCGTAAAAGACCATTTTGGTTTCTTGTAACTATAATTATCATTTCTTATTATCTCATGAGGGAATGGGAGAGAACACAAAAATTAGAAAAAGAAAAAACATTACTTCTAGAAAATGAATAGTCTAATTGAGAGTATATATTTTAGAATGCCTCAGCCTATTAAGAATTTACTTGTAGGAATAAAGGCAAAGAAAAACTCTAAAATACGATTACAAGGCAAATATAAGCAGTTTGTAAAAGAGCTGAATTCTAATACATTTAAGGATCTAGACGCACTTAGAAATCTACAAGTAGATAAATTTAAATCCCTTTTTATAGAATCCGTAGACAATACAGAACATTATAAAGAATTACAAGTCTATAAAAAAGAACTCGATAGCATTAACTCGTATGAGGCTCTATTGATCTTTTTAAAAAAATTACCCTTACTGGATAAAGAAAGCTTAAGAAATTCTGAAGTAGATAATATAGCAAGAGATGCTGATGCATTAAACTTCACTAGTGGTTCTACTGGAAGTCCTACAGAGATAAATTATGATAAGGAAGCGATGCGTTATTCGTTTGCATTATGGAAAAGATTTCATACTTGGATCGGCTTGCCTGAGGAATATTCTTCAGTTCGTTTCAGCGGAAAGATAATCATCGCTCCACAACAGAAAAAACCGCCGTTTTGGGTGTATAATAAAGTCAATAAGCAATTATTAATTTCTACCTACCACTTGACAGAAACCAACCTAAAAGCGATTATAGACAAAATAGATAAATTTAAGCCACAACTTTTAGATGGCTACCCATCTGCTTTATACGTACTAGCAAATTATATTCTTAAGAATAATATTCAGCTTAGCTTTACTCCAATAGCGATTGCGACTACGGCAGAAACTCTCTATAGTCATCACAAAAAAGATATTGAAGCCGCATTTAAAAGTAGAGTGTTTAATCAATATGCTTCTTCAGAGGGAGGTTCTTTTATCACAGAGTGTGCATATGAAAATCTCCATCTAAATTTGGATTCGGGCATTTTTGAATTTCAAAACAGTGAAGGTGAAGATGCTCTGCCAGGAGAATCTGCTCAACTTATCAATACTAGTTTTAGGAACCTTAAGACTCCCTTGATTAGATATAAAACAGGGGATATGATAAAGTTAGCTAAAGAAGCGTATATAGATTGTCCCTGCGGTTCTCATATGCCAATTGTAGATGAAATCATTGGAAGAGAAGACGATATATTGTTTACACATGAGAAAGGATTTGTTGGAAGAATGGACCCAGCCTACAAAGGACTGTCTAATATCAAGAGGTCTCAAATAATACAACATAGTCCAAGCAGAATTGAAATAGTGCAAGAAGTAGATGAAGGGTATAACAAAACTTTAGAGAATAAGTTGATCTCCAACTTTAGGGATAGGCTAGGTTCAGAAGTAGAAATTGAAGTGAAGATAGTAGATAAAATTCCGCTTGGGAAAAATGGTAAATTTCGTTCCGTGTTAAGGAAATTTAATTTAGAAGAAATAGAGTGAATCTAAGAAAACTTGCAATAAAGAGTTTTTACTGGCAGGGATTAAATATTTCTCTCTTTGCTATTCTAAACGTTGTGTTTTTAATGATTATGGCTCGATTAGTTGAAAAAGAAGGGCATGGCATTTTCGTTATAGTAAATGCAATTATATTTTTCTTTATTATGGCTTCCCAGGCTGGGATGGGTCAGGCTTTAGTGAGGCGTAAAGAAAATTCGCGTGAGATAATTAGTTTTACCTTTTATGCAACACTAATACTTTCTATAATATCTATTTTAATAATTTTCTTGACAAAGAATATTGTTATTTCCATATACGGCCAAGAGAAAATTGGAGAGTATTTATTAGCAGCAAGCCTAGCATTGATTTTTGCAGCAACAGGTTCAATTGCACGAGGCTTATTGGTCAGAGACTTAAGTTTCAAGAGAATATTTTATTCTCAGTGTGGTGCCTACTTTCTTGGTAACATTGTAATAGGGACATACCTTGCTTATAATGGTTTTGAGGTGTGGGCATTTGTTATTGGTCTTGTATGTTATCATTTCTTTGCTTTTGTTTTCTACTTTATAAGTAGGCCATTCTCACTTGTTCCTTATTTAAGAAAGCAAGAGTTTGATCAATTGTATTATTTCAGTAGTTCGTATACGATAACAGAGATATTTAATAACTCGGCACAATTTATCGATAAGTTGTTGCTAGGGAAGTTTCTAGGTCCTGTGGGCCTAGCGATTTTTGAAAAAGGACAACAAGTGCCAAGGTTACCCGTTAGGTTTTTTGGAAACGCGTTTGACAATGTGTTTTATTCTTACTTGGCAAAAATAAATGAAAACCAAAAAAAGGTGAAAGGCATGTATCTTGACATCCTTGGTCTTCTAAGTATGATTATCTTTTTCATGGCTTCCTTTCTATCTATTTTTTCTAAAAATTTGATAATTTTTCTTTTAGGAGTAAAATGGTTAGACGCACACCCTGTATTTATCATTTTTGGTATGGTGCTACCTTTTCTTTTATTTGCCAAAATGTCCGATGTACTATTCAAATTATACAACAGACTTTTTCTAGCAAGTCGAATAAAATTTGTGTTTTTAGTAAGTATCATTTTAGCCACAGTTTTCTTTTCTTCCAACGTTAAAATGGTGTCAGTAGCCTTGGCAGTGTGTTATATAATTTATGTATTTCTAAGTGTACATTTTTCAAAATCAATTATTAATGTAAAATGGGGAGAAATATTAAAAACGATTTCTCCAGCATTTAGAATTGGTTTGATGTATTTGCTAATCAATTTCTTTTTGGGTAATACGATTCCCCCAGAAACTGGAAGAATGATTACTATACTGATTGTGCTTTTTATTGACTTTCTTATTATGCTTGCTATTTTAAACTATATGCCAAGTTTTTTTGGAAAGAACAATATTCATTTTGTATTTAAAATTTTGGATGCTAATCCATTTTCATCACATAGTTTATATCTAAAGGCAAAAGAAATTTTACTTAGTAAGATTTGATAAGGCCAAAACAAAAAAATAAAACCTATGAGCTATTTAAAGCTTCCTAAAAGAACTGTAAAGCCAAGATTGTCTGGCATAACAGCAGTGCACGATGTGAGACAAAACATTGGAGAGCTGAAAAATATACTGCAAGATTATTCTGATTATATTGATGTAGCAAAACTGGGAGTGGGCTCAGCCTATGTTACTCCTCGCTTAAAAGAAAAAATAGCATTGTATAAAAGCTATTCTATTGATGTGTACTTTGGGGGTACTTTGTTTGAAAAATTTTATTACCAAAACAAATTGCCTGAGTATAAAAAATATTTGAAAGAGAATGATATAAAGATGCTTGAAGTGTCGATGGGCACAGTTGATATTTCTTTAGAAGAGCGTGTTGCCCTGGTGCAAGAATTTAATGAAGATTTTGATGTTCTTTCTGAAATTGGTTCCAAAGATGGCGAAGCTATCATGCCTCCTAGTGTATGGATTAAAGAGTTAAACACTTTATTAGAGGCTGGCTGCAAATATGTTATCACTGAAGGTAGGAATTCTGGTACTGCTGGTGTATACCGCCCAAGTGGAGAAATTAGGACTGGTTTAGTAGCAGATATAATTTCGAATGTACCAGCAGAGAAAATAATTTTTGAAGCACCATCTCCTAAATCACAAATGTATTTTATAAACCAACTAGGCTCAAACGTAAATTTGGGTAATGTTAATCCGCATGATTTACTTTTATTGGAAGCACAAAGAGTGGGGCTTAGAAGTGAAACATTTTATATAGAAGAATGAGACTGCATCTAGTAAGACATTTACCAACGGAATTAAATCAAAGGAAAATCCTACAAGGAAGTTTAGATATTCCTATCTCCCGGCCAACGGACGAAATTCTTCAGCAAATTGAAAAGAATAAGGCAATTTTAGAAAATATTAAGTTAGATAGAATTTATTGCTCAGAATTGATTAGAACACAAGAAACTGCAAAACTTTATGGCTATCAAGATTTTGAAACTGCAGCAGATGTAAATGAACTAAATTTTGGAACATTTGAAGGAGGTCCCAAAGCGAATATGAAGGGTGAGATTTTAAAATTGTGGATGGAGAACCCAAAAAAACTTGTCTTAGGAGAATCACTATTAGCTTTCTTTAGCAGAATAGATAATTATATAAATGAAAATATCGATTTAGAAGATGTACTTTGTTTTAGCCATGGAGCAGTGATGCGCTATCTCAAAGCAAGGTATGTTTATGAAAATGTAAATCTGATGAATAAATTGCAGATAAAAAATAATGAATTACTGTGCATAAATATTAAGAAATGAAAGCATTAGTAGTTCATACACGAAGAACAGGCTTAGGGATAATTAGATCATTAGGTAAAAAAGGAGTTAAGGTCTACGCATGTGACACCTATAAAGCAGAAGGGTTTTACAGTAGGTATACAAAGAAGCATTATCTTATAAAAGAAATGATAGATGTTGGTGAAGAGCTAACTATAAGTGAATTTAAACGTGTTGTCAAAGAGAATTGTAGCGCGAATGAAAAGATGTTATTATTCACACCAAGTGATGATTATCTCTTACTTTTCGTTAAACACTGGGAAACGCTGAAGGATTATTTCATAGCTACATTTGAAACAGACCCATCTATTTTGAAACCCTGTTTGGATAAAACAGGAATGTATAAAATTTGTGAAAAAGCAAATGTACCCTATCCAAAATCAGAATATAGTCCTATTGATCTAGATAAGGAAAGACGCTTTCCAATAATAGTAAAGCCCGCATTTAAGAAAACCTCAAAGGTAGATATTGTAAAACAGGCATTTAGAATCGCGAAACCTGAAAACCAGCAAGAATTAAAAGATGCTATTGCAAAAATGAATGCAGTAGATAGCGCGTATGTTGTTCAGCAATATATTCCTGGAGGAGATGATAGTTTATATACTGCAGGAATATATGCTCATAAAGGTGAACTAAAAGCTATAGCGTGTGGGAGAAAATTAAGGCAGTTTCCACCCAATCTTGGAGAGTGTTCTTTAGGAGAGTTGCTTTGGGAAGATAAACTAGAACTATATGCAAATAGATTAGTAAAGGAATCTGGTATAACGGGTATTTGCCAATTGGAGTTTAAAAAATTTGAAGATGATTTTTATTTGATGGAAATTAATCCACGACCCTGGAGTTGGATTTCTTTAATGGAGTATGGTGGTGTAAATTTATCCTATATAGCAGCACAGCACGCTACAAATAATATAAGTGACAAGCTTATCAAACAAGATAAGTATAAAGGAAATTGGTTTTTCCCAACTATGGACTTAAAGCATAACGTTTTAGTGAATAAGAATACTTCAGTATTGCAGTATATTAAAAGTTTGTTTACAGCGAAGCGCTTAGCATTTTGGAGTGTTTGGGATCCAATCCCTTTATTTGTGCACGCATATTATGCTTACCAATATGAGTTTAGAAGAAAGAAATGAAAATAGCAATTTTAGAAAATAGTAAATTAGCTTGGGTTCTATTAATCGCCAGCCTTCTTGTTTTTTCATGTAGGTCAAAGAAAAACAGCTACCATAGCTCAGGCGTATTAAGTGTATCCGTAGCAAAATTAAAATTGAAGGATGGTCATCATACAGAGCATTTACAAAGATTAGTTAATCTTGCTGTTTCAACTGGAATTGATAGCTTTCAATTTGAAAAAGGCGAATATATAATTGATCAACTACATCTTCCACCAGGTGCATTTGTCAATGGAGAAGATGCTATAATTAAAAAGAAACCTTATTCAGAGACATTCAGTAGAATGTTTACAACAAAGAAGTTTGAAGCAAAAATTCAAACTGTTACAAAACCTTTGATTATTCAGAATTTCCTCTTTGATGGGAACTATAAGAATCAAGGAGAATTTGATAATTATGAACTCGAACATCAAGCAATGGTGTTTTTATCTGCACCTGAAAATTCAAAAAAGCAACTAAAGGCGATTGTAAGAAATTGTAGATTTAAAGAAGGAGCAGGAGATGCCATTGGAGTTTTTAGAAATGTAGATCTTGAAGTCTATAACTGTGAAGCAGAGAATGTATTTAGGGGTGCTGTTACAGTAACAGGAGGAAATACCAAAGTTTATGTGGATAGTTTAAAAGCATATGGAGATGCATATGTAACAGGTGTAGACGTAGAAGTAGACTATCCTGGCTTTAATAAAAACTTCGAAGTTGATATTGAAATGCGAAATATCTGGGTAGATGGTGATTTTGATATTGCAATGCGACATGGAAAATTTTATGGTTATAATATAAATAGTGCTGGTCCACCCACTTATATAGCAGCTCGTAACGGGAGTATCTTGATTGAGAATTCAAACTTCTCAAAAAACAAAGACGGCATATTTAGAATTCTATATCCTAAGAACGTAGTATTTAATAACTGTAAATTTAATTTTACTTCAGACAAGTACTCAAAATATAAAGAGGGTATTAGAATTAGATGGGGCGATAAAACGTACAGAGGAAAGGATCAAAAACTTGTGTTTAATGCGTGTACATTTTTAAGCAACAATTTACCAAAAGCTTTGTATTGTGGAAATGATAGAAAGTCTGATAGAAATCATCTACAAGTTAATAATTGCAAATTCATAGGTGAAAGCGATTATGGAATATATTTAAGTGACGGAGGCAATATGGATATAGTAAATACAAGCTTAGAAGCAAATACCTCTATTTATTTAAACTCAGACAAAGTTTCTTCGGAAGGAAAGTACAATGTGACTTTAGATAATGTTTCTAATCCAAATTCTAAAAGAAAGAAAGGGAGCTATTTAATAAAGTATAAGGAAGGTGACGGAAATAAAATAGAGCTCAAAAATATTTCTGGTGAAGAGAAAATTGAGACTTTCTCAAAAGGTAAAACGAATACAAGAACAAAAGTGCAAAGAAGTGGAAAGAGCTAGAGAAGGAGTAGTTATCTCTTTCGTCCTGTTAACATGTTGGTATTATATGCATCCGCAAAGTTTTTTTATATCACCAATTCCATGGCTAAAACTTAGCTGGCTAATAGCACCATTTGTATTGCTCATGCCTTTTGAAATCAAGTTGAGACCTCTAGAAAATATTTTTATAATAGTCATTACTGCAATTTGTCTTGTTTGTTTTTTATCTGCCTGTATAAGCTTTTTACAAGGAGGCAGATTTAAAACTTTTACTAGTCTTGCAAAAGTGGTCAACAGCCATCCGCATTATATTGCCCTATGGGTGAATCTATCAATTTGGATCTTATTTAATAGATTGAAGTCAAATGTAAAAAATGTACGCATTTGGACTCATGTAGCATTCTTGTTTTTCTTTTTGTTTCTATTGACATCAAGGAATGCAATCTTTAGTTTATATATAATATTGATTTGCTCAGGTTATATGGTAATTAGAAAGAAATTTTCTCTGATTAAAGTCTTGAGTATGATAACTGCATTTCTTTTTTTAGGAATCGCTTTAATAAGTTCGATACGATTGAACAGAGTTCGAATTAAAAATCTACCGAGAAAACTCTTTGTGCATGATGATAGTGCTAAGAAAGACTCAAGATGGAAAATTTATTCAAGTGCAATATATACTATAAAAGAAAAACCCATAATTGGCTACGGATATAGCAATTTGCAATCAGAATTAAACAGAAGTTATTTGTCCTTAGGTTACAATGAATTGAAGGAAAAGCACCTAAATGCGCATAATCAGTACTTACAAGAATTGCTTAATGGTGGTCTTGTAGGTTTTATTCTATTTTCGATTGTAATACTTTTCTCTCTTAAGATAGCCCTGCACAATCCAATTCATCTTGGATTATTATTTTTTATACTTATGGCAATGTTAACAGAAAGCATTTTTGAGCGGGCAGAAGGTTTATTGGTGTTCTCTTTGATGAACAGTTTTTATCTAAAAAAATATTTTGATGGCTGGAAGAGAAAGAGCTAAAAAAACAATAGCAGTAGTTTCAAATATGGCCAGTAACATATTCATTTTCAAAATGAATTTTGTTAAATATCTAAAAGAAAAAAACTATAATGTTATTGTGTTTGCACACGACAATGGCTTTGGGACGGATATAGAAAAAATTGCTGATAAGTATATTGATTATAATATCAGCCGTACCGGTGTTAATGTTTTTCAAGAATACAAGACATATAGAGAACTTGCCTCACAGCTGAGAATTCATAACCCAGATGTTTTAATAAGTTTTACTATAAAACCAAATCTGTATTCTAACCTCATATTTAGGAATAGAAAAACAAAAGTTATAAACGTAGTGACAGGGAGGGGGCGTGTGTTTAGTGGAAAGAACCCTTTGAGAAGAAAACTTATTGGAGCGCTTAGCAAAGTGTCTTATAAAAAATCAGATAAAATTGTCCTCAATAATCCAGCGGATTATAAGTATTGCATTGAAAATAAATATATAGAAAAATCTAAGGCCACTATTATCTATGGGGAAGGGGTTGACTTGAAACGATTTAGTACTGTGCGTGAAAAAAATAATGAAAGAATTAAGTTCTTATTTATTGGGCGTCTAATGATATCAAAAGGAATACTAGATTTTATAGAGGCAGGTTTGAAGGCCAAAGAAATGAACCCAAAAATTGATATTCAGGTTGCAGGACAAATTATTGACAATGACGATGATGCAATTAGTAGAGACGTGCTAAATTCTTTCATAAAAGAAAATAAGATTACATATTTTCAGCATAGGAAAAATCCAATGTCTTTTTTTGAAGAAGCAAGTTGTGTTGTCCTTCCAACGTATTATAATGAAGGCATGCCAAAAAGTTTAATGGAAGCTGCAGCAATGAAAACTCCTGTAATTTGTTCTGATTTAGATGCGTGTAAGCAAGTAGTTGATGATGGAGTGACTGGTTATTTATGTAGAGCTAAAGATAGAGACTTGCTTTCTAAGACCTTGTTGAAGTTTGCAAATTTACATGAGTCTGAGAAGCTCACAATGGGACTTGAGGCACGTAAAAAAGCTGAAAGAGAATTTGATGTACATGATATTAATGAACAATATCATAATTTGATTTTAGAAATGTTAGAAACTCGATAATGTATAAAAAGTATAAACTATGATACCTTTATCCATTCCACATCTAAATGGAAATGAATTAAAATACGTTACAGAATGTATTGAGACAGGATGGGTTTCTTCAGCTGGTGCATATGTTACTAAGTTTGAGGAAATGGTTGCGGATTTTGCAGGGAGTAAGTATGGGGTTGCAGCTGTAAACGGAACCTCTGGTTTGCATCTAGCAATGCATATGCTAGGTATTGATAGGGATGATTTTATAATTGTTCCAAACATTACATTCATAGCATCAGCCAATGCAGCAGTCTACACGAATGCAAGACCCATTTTTATTGATGTAGATCCAGACACATGGCAAATGGATTTAGATCTGCTTGAAGAATACTTGGAAGAAAATAAAGAAAAAAGAATAAAGGCTATAATGCCTGTCCATGTGCTTGGGAATATGTGTGACATGCCACGTCTTATGCAGATCGCAGACAAACACAATATTGCTGTTATAGAAGATGCAAGTGAGTCATTGGGATCTTATTGGAATGGACAACATTCTGGGAGTTGGGGCGTGATGAATGTTTTTAGTTTTAATGGAAATAAAATTATTACAACAGGCGGTGGTGGAGTAATAGTGACAAATCACGAGGAACATGCAAAGAGAGCAAAACACTTGTCTACACAGTCTAAGGTTAACCCTGAGACTTATTTTCATGACGAAATTGGATTTAATTATAGATTAGTAAATGTACTTGCAGCAATAGGGGTAGCTCAGATGGAGCAACTACCTGAATTTATTAAGCGTAAAAAAGTGATTGATGCTTTTTACCGTAAAGAACTAAAAGGAGTTGGTGATATTAAGTTTCAAAAAATTCCGAAAGAGGTAGATCCTAATTGTTGGTTATTTACTTTTTATTCAAAAAAACAAAGTGAAATACTAGCAGCGTTGAAAGAGAATGCGATTATAGCTAGACCTTTTTGGATGCCAATGAACCAGTTGCCGATGTTTCTAGACCATGACTATATTACTAAGCAAGACTATTCCAAGGACATTCATAAAAATTGTTTAAGTATTCCAAGTTCTGTTAATTTGACTGAGGAACAGTTAGTAAAAGTAGTAAAAACTATTACCTCCTGCTTTTAAGCAAGTAAAGTTACTTGTGATTTATTTACTTTTTAAAACAACATAATGTTTATTAATCTACAGCAATTCATTAGTCAGCATATAACAAAAAGAGAAAGAAGTTTCTTTATTAAGGATATTGAAGAAAATCATGATAAACTTTCAAGTGCTATTCAAAATAAATCTGTACTTGTAATTGGTGGTGCAGGGACAATAGGATCCTCATTTATAAGGGCTGTTTTGAAGTTTAATCCCTCCTCCTTGTATGTAGTTGATATTAATGAGAACGGATTAACTGAGCTTACTAGGGATTTGAGAAGCTCAACGGACTTCAAGGTACCTGATGCGTACAAAACGTATCCAATTAATTTTAGTGACAAGGTGTTTAAGAAGATCTTTAAAAATGAAGGTCCTTTTGATATAGTTGCGAATTTTGCTGCGCATAAACATGTCCGAAGTGAAAAAGACCACTATTCCATCGAGGCCATGATTGATAACAATGCTTTCAAAGCAAAGTCTTTATTAGATTTATTATCAACGAATCCTCCCGAAAAGTTTTTCTGTGTCTCTACAGATAAAGCAACGAATCCTGTAAATGTTATGGGAGCTACAAAAAAACTCATGGAAGAAGTAATAATGAGTTATGCTAATACGCTCCCTATAACAACTGCAAGATTTGCAAATGTTGCATTTTCAAATGGAAGTCTTTTGTATGGTTACTTAGAGCGCATGTTGAAAAGACAACCCTTGTCATGTCCTTCAGATGTAAAGCGGTTTTTTGTTTCTCCTGAAGAAAGTGGGCAAATATGTATGCTAGCTTGTATGTTAGGTGAATCTGGTGATATCTTTTTTCCAAAATTGAAAGAATCTCAAATGGAAAATTTTAAAGATATTACAGATAAGTTTATAGAAAGTCAAGGGTATTCAATTGATCTGTGTTCTTCAGAAGCAGAAGCAAAGGAAAAGGGATTATTATTGGGAGATAATAACACTTCGTATCCTGTTTACTATTTTAAAACGAATACGTCGGGCGAAAAACTATTCGAAGAGTTTTATGCAGAAAAAGATCTTGTTAACCTAGAAGCGTTTAAGAGTCTTGGAGTTATAAAGAATAGTGTCAAAAAATCAAAGTCCGAGATTAATGAAATGATTCAGGCTCTTCAGGAATTGATGGATAGCGATAATATCTCAAAGGCCAAAATAGTAAATTTAATCTCAGAATTTATTCCAGATTTCATGCATGTTGAAACAGGAGTGAGTCTTGATGAAAAAATGTAAAAAAGCTATTCGAATGTATAGTAGTAAATATTATCATAAGTAGAAACTAAACGAATGTACGGTTACATAAAGCGATTTTTTGATTTTATTTTTTCTTTGCTTGGACTGATTCTTATTTCACCGCTGTTTATACCTATAAGTATAGCGAATAGATTAACAGGTGAAGGGGAAGTGTTTTATAATCAAAATAGGGTTGGATATAAGACCAAAAGATTTGGAATCATAAAGTTTGCAACCATGCTTAAGAACAGTCCAAACATGTCTGGTGGTACCATAACTATGAGAAAAGATCCTAGAATAACCCCTATGGGTAGATATTTAAGAATCACTAAATTAAATGAACTTCCACAGCTGCTGAATGTGATAAAAGGAGATATGAGTTTTGTAGGGCCACGACCACTTATGCCAAAGAGTTTTGCTCGTTATAATGATGAAGTGCAAAGTAAGGTATATGACTCTGTGCCTGGTATTACAGGAATTGGTTCAGTTGTGTTTAGAGATGAAGAAAAACTTGTGACAGATGCTCATGAGAAAGGAATAGACCCTGAAGATTTTTATGACGAAGTTATTTTTCCATATAAAGGTGCACTAGAATTGTGGTACCTGGAGAATAAATCATTCATGACAGATTTTAAAATCTTACTCTTGACGGCAATCTCAATTATTTTACCAAATCAAAATTTAACGGATAAGTTTTTTAAGGACTTACCAAAACGAAATGAAAACTGAATTAAGTTTTTCGTATTTGAAGGATATCGTTTTTGAGACTTTTCAAAATGCAAAGGGAGGTGAACGATTCAGTTTGTTGATGATGAGTATTTTCTTTTTTAGCTCATTTTTTACTCTTACTTTTTGTCATTTGTCAAACATGCCTATTAACTACCAAGAGTTTCTTTGTAGGATATGCCCATGTGATGTTTTTGGGATTTTAGCTATCCTTGGTGTGCTTGCTAATTTTAAGGCAAACAATTATACTATTCCCAAGTTGATTTGGATACTTCTACTATTTTCTCTTATCACTTTTACAGGTCTTTTTGTGTCAAAGAATATAGAGGCAACATTGCTATCAATAGGGATTATTTTGTATTGTATTTTATTGGCTCTTAGTATATTCAACTTATATAATAGCGAAAGAAGATTTATATTACTTATGTCCACAATTTTGATTAGTTGTGGAGTTGGTGCATTTATCGGTGTATATGATTTTATTGCAAATTATACTGCACTTCCAAATTTGATCCCACCAAGAGAAATATATAAGAATGGAGTTCTAGTAGAGGTAGTAAGACAGGATATTATTTCGGGATTTAGAAATACAGGGCAAGCAAGTAATTATTTTTACTTTCTAATTGTTGCTCTTATCCCTTTTTACTTTCAGAAAAAAATAAAGTTTAGCACTCCGTATAATCTGATGTACTTATTCACTTTAGCTATAACTTCATTTGCAATTGTATATATTTTTAAAATCTCTATTCTACTTTCATTCATAAGTTCTATCGTTCTGTTTACGATATTTATGAATAGTAGAAGAATTTACAGTTATTTCTTTGGCTTATTGGTTGTGGTGTTTTTGTCTGGAGTAGTAATAGCAAAAGTAAGCCCTGAGTTGTTAAAGTATGGAAGATTTAAATATAGAAAAAGAATTCTGGTGTGGTTCACTGATACAAAGCCAAAGAAAAAGTCAACGGATACGTTTATTAAAAGAAATTATAGAGCTGCAATTGATGGGTTTAAGAAATATCCTTTAACTGGAGTAGGCGTGGGTTCTTTTGCAAAGTATTATGATGTAAATAATGTACATAGTACACCTCTGACTATTCTTAGCAATACTGGAATTTTAGGTACAATTGTCTATGTATTGTTTTTATGCTACTTCTTTAAAATATTCATCGATAATTTTAGAGAGCGAATACGAGAGAATGTATATAGTGATTTATTGTATTTCATGACACCATTTATTATAGGTACTTGCTTTTCTTGGGCCTACACTTTTCATTTAATGAAAAGGGAATTCTGGATATTACTTGGTGTTATTTTGATAACAACGGAACTTCTGCAATTCGAGAAAAGAAAACTAAATAGAGTTGGGCATGACTAAGCATAATTATATAGCAATAATGGCTGGAGGAATCGGATCAAGATTTTGGCCTAGTTCTACAGAGGAAAAACCTAAACAATTTTTAGATATTCTAAATGTAGGATCTTCATTATTGCAACAGACCTATGAACGATGTGTCAAAATTGTCCCTAGTGAAAATATTTTAGTAGTTAGTAATAAGGCATATAAGGATCTCATATTAGAACAGTTACCTAATTTACCAGAACAAAACATTCTATCAGAACCTTCCAGAAACAATACAGCACCCTGTATAGCATATACTGCCTTGCATTTAGCCTCTAAAGATCCAGAAGCAACCTTCGCTGTCCTACCTTCTGATCACATTATTCTTAAAGAAAATGAGTTTTTAAGTAAAATGAACCAGGCATTTCTTTTTGCAAAGGATAATGATGCGATAGTGACTCTAGGCATACAAGCTAGTAGACCTGATACTGGTTATGGTTATATAGAGCTTGGTAATCAGCAGGGAGGTACTCCAAATTCTGAAGTCTATACTGTTAAAGCATTCAAGGAAAAGCCTAATAGGGAAACTGCACAATTGTACTTAGACTCAGGAAATTATCTTTGGAATGCTGGAATATTTATTTGGAATGTAAACACGATTCTTAAATCATTTGAAGAAAATGCAAATGAAATTTTAGATGTTTTATTATCTGATCAGAAGAAGTTTGGTACAGCTGAAGAACAAAATTATATTGATTCCGCATATCCAAACACCAAGAGCATTTCCGTTGACTTTGCTATACTAGAAAAGGCAACAAATGTGTATACTATACCTGCAGATATCGGATGGTCAGATTTAGGGACATGGAAAAGTCTATATGCCTTTTTAGAGAAAGACACAGATGGTAATGTTATCCATGCAAAACAAACCTATGTATCGGATGTAAAAAATTCACTTGTTAGTGGGGATGATAATAAAATTATAGTTATCAAAGGTTTAGATGATTATATAGTAGTGGACGAACCAGGAGCCCTATTAATATATCCTAAATCGAAAGAACAAGAAATAAAACAACTAGTAAAATCACTAAATAAATAGCCTAAGTAACTTAATCTCTTTAAGTATAAACCATACTACTTTAAGATTGAATACAACAAAAACATCCAACGTAATTAGACCCAACTTTTTTATGGTAGGAGCACCTAAAGCTGCTACTACCTCAATTCATTATTATCTAAACCAGCATCCAGATTTTTATTTATCCGCTAATAAAGAACCTCATTTTTTCTGTACTGACTTTAAGGAAGATAACAAGAGAATCGGTCTAAAACAATTTCCTATTGAATTTGAAGAAGAGAAATATTTATCTTTCTTTAAAGATGGAGAAGGCAAAAAGATTGTTGGAGATGCGTCTACTTCGAATTTGTACTCTGATAATTCCGCAGAGGAAATATTTAAATTTAATCCCAATGCGAAAATTTTGATAATTCTCAGAGAACCTTCTTCGCTTATGTTCTCTTGGTATAATTATCTAAAATATTACTCTCAAGAAACAGCTAACTCGTTTGAAGAGGCATTAGCCTTAGAAGAAGAAAGAAGACACGATAAATCAATTCCACCAACTGTATTCTTCAAGCAATTCCTTTATTATCGAAAGATCGTACAATTTGATAATCATATTGCAAAATATATAAAGCTCTTTGGTCAAGATAATGTACAAGTCTTGTTATTTGATGATGTGAAAAAGGATCTAAGATTAGAGTTGAAGAAAATTTGTCAGTTTTTAAATGTAGATGATAGCTTTTCGTTTGAATTAGAAACAGTAAAGAACAGTGCAAAATCTGTAAAAAATCAAAAGCTCAAACTTTTTGTGGATAAAAATTTATTTTGGCTTCAAAGGAAACTACTCCCTTTGAGAGACACCTACTTATTAAAAAAACTTCATGGTCTATATGAACATATGTTTTTGAGTGAGTCAAAGAACGAAACTTTAAGTCAAGAAACACAAAGAGCATTGAAAGTTGAATTAACTCCAATCGTAGAACGTACTGGGAATTTAATCAACAAGAATCTAAAAGAAATTTGGGGTTATAATGAATAGCAAATGGCTAATAAGTAAGACATGAAATATGAAAACTTCTATATTGTCGGCAAGGGTGGTGTAGGTAAAGACGCCTATATCATTATGGAGGAAATAAACAGAGTGCATCCTGGAACCTTTGATTTTATATCATTTATTGATATGGAAGATGGAAAGCTCTCTATTCGTTCTGAAGAAATTGAAGTAAAGAGCGAACGTTCTTTTTTCGAGAGTGCTGTTAATAAGAAAGTGAATATATTAATTGCAACAGGTTATCCAAAAGTAAAAGAAAAGATATTCAATAAGTATAAAGGACTAAATGTTAACTTTCCAAATTTAATACATCCAAACTCTTCATTAAACGGCCTAGATTTAAGTAGTACTATTGGAAACATAATCGCCGAAGGCGTAATCATGTCTGTCAATTGTAGAATAGCTAACTTTAACCTTATACACCTTAACTGTACAATTGGGCATGATACGGTAATAGGTGAATTTAATGTAATTAATCCAGCTGCTAATATATCAGGAGATTGTGTTATTGGAAATAGAAATGTAATCGGAACAAATTCTACTGTCATCCAAGGAAAATCAATAGGAAATAATAATGTTATTTCTGCTGCCGCATTTTTAGCAAGAGATATAGAAGATAATAATCTTGTTGTGGGTAATCCTGGCAAACTTATAAAAACAAAGGCTTAATTCTAGCCTTAATTCTGTCTAAGCTGCTAATCTCTCTTATCAATAAGACTTTAACACTCTTCTGTACCTTAAAACGCATTGTGTCTGATTTTCTACTAATTCTTTTGAATTTAAAAATTTGTACCTTTATAGTAAGTGATGAAATCTAAGAATCCACGCAAACGCATAGGAATTGTCGCAAATACTACCTGGAACATCTATAATTTCAGACTAAACGTTATTGAGAAACTCTTAGCAGATAACTATGAAGTATTTGTTCTTGCCCCAATGGATGAATTCATAGAGTACAAAGAGAGATTCCCTAAGGTCAAACACATTCATTTACGATTTATAACCAGAGATGGTAAGCATCCAATAAAAGATCTCATATTTATTGAGGAACTCAGAAGGAAGTACAAAATATTAGAATTGGACCTGGTATTGCACTATACACATAAGCCAAACATTTATGGAGCAATAGCGGGTAAATTAAGTGGTATTCCAACGATAGGAGTTGTTACTGGCTTAGGTTATCCTTTCTTAAGAAAGGGTTGGATGGAATGGCTCGTTTCCTTTATGTATAAACTTAGTTCTCGATTTCATAAGAAAGTAATCTTTGAAAATGAAGACGATAGATTGATGTTTTCTGACAAGGGTATGGTAAAAGCAGAAAATGCAATCTCTGTTAAAGGCTGTGGGGTGAATATTAATCACTTTTCCCCTGACGGAGCATTTAATAGAAACGGAGTAACTCGATTTACATTCATCGGTAGACTCTTGTATGATAAGGGAATCAAAGAATTCGTTAATGCTGCAGAACAAATCAAAGAAGAATATAAAGGTAAATCTCGATTTACAGTTGTAGGAGAGCTGGATAAAGACAACCCATCTTCAGTGAATCCAGACGAACTTGCACGCTGGGTACATGAAGATATTATTGACTACAAAGGCTATCTAAAAGACGTTAGGAAAATTATCTCTGATTCTGATTGCATAGTGCTTCCATCCTATAGAGAAGCAATTGCTAGATCTTTAACTGAGTCTATGGCTATGGGTAAACCTGTCATTGCAACAGAAACTGCTGGATGTAGAGAAGCTATTGACCATGGAGAAAATGGTCTTCTAGTGCCCGTAAAGAATAGTGATGCCTTACGCTCTGCTATGGACACTATAATCAACATGCAAAATGAAGAATTAGAAGAAATGGGCAACAACGGTCGACAAAAGACTATAGCTCTTTTTGATGATAAGATTATTGCAAAGAATATTGTTGATGTGGTAAATGAAGTCGTCAAGCAGTATACTAAATCCTAATCAATAGCTTAGCTTCCTTAGCTTTCAAGCACTCACTTCATTTCTCTCCTCTCAATTCAATTCTCAGAATTTTCTAATTTTAAATTACTTTTAGTTATGTCAACTTACCAGACATATACTATGTTGGATAGCTAGTTGATTTAATTGAAATTTGTAATTTATCTTAATTATAATAATTCGCACTAAGAGCGTATTACAATGAGACCAAGTTTTCTAGGAATAGGAGTAGAAAAAGCAGCCACTTCATGGATTTATGCTTGTATGTATGAGCATCCGCAGCTCTGTCTTCCTTATAAGGAAATTAATTTTTTCTCAAGAGAAGAAAAGTGGAAAAAGGGAATAAGTTGGTACGAAGAGCAGTATGAAAAAAGATGTAGTAATGGTAAAGCCTTAGCTGGAGAGTTTTCAACAGAATACCTTTTTACAGAACAGGCATTAGAAAGAATAGCCCATACATATCCAAACATAAAACTCTTAGTAAGTTTAAGAGATCCAGTAGATAGAGCCTTTTCGCAGTATTATAATAGTATAAAGGCAGGCACCCTTGATCCCAATACATCATTTACTGAAGCCTTAGAAACTGATGTGACCTACCTTGGTCAAGGAAGATATAAAAAACAACTTAATAGATTATTTGATTTTATACCCAGGGAACAATTGCATATTTTAATTTACGAAGACATTGAATCAAATGCTTTATTATGTACCCAGAATATATTTAGATTTTTAGGTGTGGACTCCAACTTTGTACCCTCGCAACTTGAGAACATTATAAATTCTGGAAGGATACCCAAAAACCTAAAAATGGAATCTTCTATGAATACTATTTCAGAAAAATTGCAAGAGTCCATTGTTGGAGATAAGATTTGGTGGATTGTTAAAAACTCTGGTTTGCCAAGTCTGTTGAGAAATGTAAATACAAAAGAAAAGAAAAACATAATTTCAAAAGAACAGTACTATAAAATTGCAACTACCTTTAAAGAAGATATTGTCTACGTCGAAGAATTATTAAATAGAAAACTAAATTGGAATTTTGAAAAGGAGGTTTAGAAATAGAGTTCGAGATTTATGGATAGGGTATACGCCCTTCTTTCAAAGAAAAACAGGTCCGCGTGTTTTGTGCTTCCATGATATACAAGATAAAAGCAATTTCAAAACACGGATGATTTGGCTTAAAGATAATTTTAATATTGTGCCAATAGAAGATGTGTATACTACAGATAAAGAGAACCCAGTCGCTATAAGTTTTGACGATGGATATAAATCATGGATAAGCAATGTCCTACCGGTAATTCTGGAACTTGAAATCCCCGTTTGTTTTTTTGTAAACTCTGGTCTTTTAGGTTTAGAAAGAAATGAGGGTAGAGCATTTCTAAAAGAGAAGGTTAGAAGAAAGGAGACTTTTCTTGATGTATTAAGTAAAGATGATTTAATCAGCCTTTCTGCGCACAATGTTGTGAGTATAGGTGGCCATACAAAAGATCATTGTGACTTTAGTCAAAGCCATTCGCAAGAAGTTTTGAAAGAACAAATAGTTAGCGATAAACAAACTTTAGAAGAAATTATTAAAAAGCCGATACATGTTTTTGCATATCCTTTTGGTCAATTAGTCAATGCCCCTAGAGAAGTTCAAAATCTTGTTAAACAAGCTGGATACAAAGCTGCCTTCACAATTATTCCGGGCTTTAGAAATGATAACAACTATCTCAATCATAGAGACTCTTTAGAACTTTGGCAAAACACAAGAATTTGGAATCGATGGTTGCACGGCGCCTATGATAGTTTGGTAAAATCAAAGCTTAAGCTAAAAGGTGAGTTGTAACGTTTACTCTTCAAATAAGGAGGAAAATTCTTTATCAAATCTGTCTTCCCAGGTTCCTATATGTTTCTCGACTACTTTCCGACCAGCTTCACTTATAGCTGAAATGTCCTTGTCTAATAGGGCAACAAGCTTATCACCCATCACCTGAGGTAATCGTTCATTGTCTTGCGCAATCAGACAATTTTTACCGTCTTTAAAAAGATCTGCAGTGTCACCATTGTCGACTGTAAGTATAAGTTTACCCGCCATAGCACATTCCCATAAGATATTTCCTAAACTCCCTCCTTCATAGAAAAAAAGAGAGACTTGCTCATTTGCAATAAATTCTGCTAGGTTCTCATGAGGCATCTCTGGAATAAAGTTTACATAGTCTTCTAGTTGTAATTTGCTAAGCAATGATTTTAATTTATTCTCTTCAGAGCCGCTGCCAAGAATGGATAAAACAATATTTTTTATTTGTTTCTGGTGTACGAGATAAGACACAAGTTCTATACCTAGTTCTACACGTTTATAGCTCTCTAAACGGGCAATGTAGCAAAGTCTAATTGGCTTTGTACTGCTTAAAACTTTCGTTGCTGGCTGTGCTAATAGCTGTGACCGTAGTTTTTGCTCCATGCCGTTGTAATACAGTATAACCTCCTTATTTTTATTAAAGTGATTAAACACTTTGTCATAAGAAGTACCATCAAGAGTAGAAATAACGTGGTCTGCTGGATATTTTATTGCAAGTATGTCAAAGAAGAATCGAGTATATAATTTCAGGTAGTTTTTATTTTTAACATTCTTAGTTAAAATGGTGCCATAAATTCTTCCTACGGAAGCGATGCCATGTTTTTTACCTAAGTAGGCTGCAATCGTAGAAAAGGTGCTCAAACCATAGACAAGATCAAAAGACTCTTCTTTTAGTTTTTTGTTTCCCCAAAAAATGAGTTTAAAAAACACAAGAAGTTTCCAAAGATAGTAGAATGGAAAGTAAAATTTGTGTAGTTCTAGTACAGAGCCATTATCAAACTGGCGTTGAAAATTTATTTTAGGATTATAGACAATAGAGTAAAAACTGTACCTATCTGAATTTCCTAAATACTTATATAAATTGTAAACACCTGGGACACCCTGTGGAACCTTTGACTCAAGGAACCAAGGAATTAGTGGCTTATAGAGCTCACCGATAAGTAATATCTTTTTCTTTGGTTTATCCAATTAGCTCTTTTAGTTGCATGAAGTAAAATGCATGTATCTTCTTTCCTGATTCTAATGTGGGATCGAAATTTGAATTGTGAAAATTCATCTCAACATGTGTATTGTTTTTATTCTTTTGGATAAAGTCAACCATGATTTCTTCTATGTCATTATGAGCTAACTTGCTATTATGTATAGCTGAACTTTCCATAAATGACATGGGTAGCTCTGTCCAAGAAAATCTTGCTTCTTTAATAAAGTTATACATCTTGTAAGGAAAGCCTGTTCCACACCTAAATCCTAAATGTGAATTATATCCCATTGAGGAATCTGTTTCTATTGATAATTCTTCAAGGATAAATGGTGTCTTGTCCCAATCCCATCGTAACCAATGCTGTCTGTTATGCCTTACCTGAATATCTAGACGATTTTCTAAGCGTTTTTTCTCAGATCTAAATCTGTCTATGTCAAACATAGTATTATAGCTAGTGTGTAAGCCTATTTGATAAGCATTATTTCTTGCTAGTGATGCAATTTCATCCACTTTCTCATCTGTTATCTTGTATTTATTATCATATTTAGAATTTCCACCTACCATAAAATAAATTACACGAGAAACTACATTGAGTTCTTGTGAAAGCAAAGCTTCAAAGTTGTAATAAGGGTCGGGCAAGTTTTTACTCTTCATCTCCTTGTAATACCGTATACTTTCATTTAGCTGCTGGATTCCCCTACGATAAAACATTGTCGCGAGTAATGAGCGATAAAATTTAAATGCAGGTTGAAAGCGTGTTAGGATATCTATATCATGAGAAAGTGAATAAGTACTAGAGATATCTATGTGTTCTTGTAAAACCTCATTAAAAAATGCTCTAACCAAATGGTCAACGACTGGAATATCTTGAATTTTATATTGTATGAGAATGTGTTCTGTTTCTTTTAACCATCCTGCTTGATTTATGTCCGATGCATGTGCATGCACTTCTTCATATCGACTGATATGAAAAAAGATGGTCTCAAAAATGTCAAAAGAAAAAGCACCTTCTTTAAAGAAAACATCATTTTCACATTGTTTAGTTTCTACGCTGCATACATGTGTATCCTTCGTTTGATATCGATTTATATAGTAGGCATGTTCAGGAACCTCCTTGAGGAAAAAATATTTTTGTGCTGGAATTATTTCTTTTTCACCATACCGCAGTACCAAGCCCTTCGAATCAGTATCGTCCTCAGATAAGACGATATCAATCGATTGAGGTTTTAATGGATGTGCATTAATAAAAGCAATAGTATAAGCAAGACGTTCAGATACGAACCCTTCTACAGTTGCTAATACAATTATTTGCTTTGACGTCTCCATGGGTATTTACGCTATGAAGGTTTGATGTAATAAATGCACAAGTTTATTCTTGTACCACTTGACGTTATTATAATTTACCTTCTCTCCACCAAAGCCTCTAAAGAAGTTAGAAATGTTGGGTATCATGCTACCAGAGAAATCAAAACGATTTACATGTTCGGCTGCAAACTGTATGCCCTCCCAAATTAGTAAGCTAGAAATGCCGGAGTTTCTATAGTTCTGATTGACTCCCAAGCAGTTGAGATATGCTGTTTCTTTATCAATAAGTATTAAACAGGCACCAATTATTTTCCCTTCTTTTTCTGCAACAATTAATTTACTCGGAGTTGTTTCAAATATCTTAGTTAATAATGCATTCAATGTTTCTTCAGAGTAGGGTATCGTTGTTGAGGAATTACTAAATCCTGAACGCAACATTTCATATAATTCTATACAAGTATTTGAGCGCTTGCAATGAGCAATGGCATTGGCTTTTTTAATATTGGTTCTGATGTCTCCATCGAAAGATTGAAGAAGTGTGTCCACTTGAATGGGACTAATTACATATCTATTATATACTTGTTGTTTAAAATTATTCCAAAATAAATTTTGAAGGTCATTATTTTCTTCATGAAAGTGTTGGTTGAAAAAGCTCAAGTTTAAGTGCTTAAATTTTTCAATTAATGACTCTGTAATCCTTTGCCTAAATTTTAGTCGTGATGAAGTTTTTTCAATATCGCTTGGTGTGAAAATTTTGATCCCTAAGAAGGGAGTAAGAGCAGGGTGTCTAGTGACTGTTAAGCCATAAGATTTAGTTAAGGGTATAGGCCAAAGACCATCAACACGCTTGTTATGACCATACTCTATAAGGGCAGTCCAATTATCCGCCCCACATACAATATCTAACCACCATGCTTGGAAATATATAGGTAGATTCTTATGCTCAGCACAAGCCTGTATATAGTTTTTTCTTATCTCCTTATTCCTATTTGACATGCTTTCTCTTCATCCGATGTATCTTATGATAAAAGTACGGAATTGATATAAAGTTATGGCTATTCCTAGGCTGAGATAGGGTACAATTCGTTATAAGAGGCTATAGAATGGTATTACTCTAAGGAACTTCTTTATTTTTACTCTTAAATCGACATCCAAGGTGTGCGGAATATTTGGAATTATAAATAGGAATAAAGGAGGTGTTCAAATAGATGAACTTAATGGGGCTCTTTCCCAATTACAACATCGTGGTCCAGACATGAGCGATGTGTACGTCGATGCCCAAATTGGTCTAGCACATCATAGACTTTCCATTTTTGATACCTCAGAATTAGCCAAACAGCCGATGGAGGCCTTTGGTCTTGTCATAGTCTTTAATGGTGCAATTTATAATTATCCAGAAATTCGAGATGATTTAAGAGCAAAAGGCTATTCGTTTACATCTGATTCTGATACAGAAGTAATTTTAGCTGCATATGCTGAATATGGAAAGGCTTGTCTTTCCATGTTTAATGGGCAATGGTCTTTTCTAATTTATGACAAAGAAAAACAAACTGTGTTTTGTGCGAGAGATAGGTTTGGGATAAAACCGTTTTATTACTTGTTAGAAAAAGATCGTGTAAGTATTGCTTCTGAAATTAAGTCATTTACCACTTTTAAAAACTGGAACGCTAAGATCAATCCTGTTCGGGTTTTTGAATACTTAGAATATGGTATGCACGATCATACGAAGGAGACAATGTTTAAAGATGTACTCCAGTTAGAACGAGGACATTGCATGACTATTGATATCAGTGACTTTTCTGTAGAAATACAAGAATACTATAGTTTAGCTAATGTAAAAGAAAAGGAATATTCAGCTGATGAGGCTATTTCAAAAGTGCGTACACTTCTTAAAAATTCAATTGACTTACGCTTAAGAGCAGATGTTGAATCAGCAAGTGCCCTGTCAGGTGGTTTGGATAGTTCTGTTATTGCTTTGCATATTGCTGAAAGCGTAGAAAAAAACTATAAAACCTATTCTGTTGTATATGCAGAAGAGAAATTTAATGAAAAGGAATATGTAGATGAAGTTTTAAAAAACCCAAAACTTGAAGGAAATATTTTAGCTCCTACTTTTGAAGAGTTTCTTCGTGATTTGGATACGCTCGTCTGGCATCAAGAAGAACCTTTTAATGGATTGGCTGTGTACGCACAGTTTGCTTTATTTAAAAAAGCAGCAAAGGATGGAGTACGCGTTATGTTGGATGGTCAAGGAGCAGATGAGATTTTTGCAGGCTATGAAAAATTCTTTTTACCAGTATTTAAAAACTTACTAGTAACGAATCCTATTCGAGCAGCAAAATTGTTTAAAACAGCAAAGGATAGTTTTCCTCAAATTAATGCCAAAGAAAATTTAGTGCAATATCTAAAGAAGGGTAAAAAGAAGAATGAAACATGCATACATCTTGCCTTTGACGAGTCAAGACTTTTTAAGAGAGAACCAGAAGATACTATATTAAAGATGTCTAGAAATTTGTTGTCTAGTTTAGGTGTTTCGGCCCTTCTAAGATATGAAGATAGAAATGCAATGGCGCATGGTATAGAATCACGTGTGCCATATTTGGATCATCATTTAGTGGAATGTGCGCTTAGTTTAAGCGATGGCTTAAAAATTAGGGAAGGTGTAACAAAGTGGGTTTTAAGAGAGGCGTCGAAAGATTTACTTCCTCAACGTATTTACAGTAGAAAAGATAAACTAGGATTTGCTACACCAGAAAAGAAATGGATGAAGGAACATCTTGCCTATATTAAAAGTGTACTTCTGGAATCAAAAAAAGAATTAGAACCCATTGTGCATTTGGACGAATTATTTGCTGAAGGAGATACTAAAAAGTTATTCAGAGTGTTTATTTTTTCTCGATGGTTATCAGTCTTTAATATTAATTTGGAACATTGAAGAAGAATCCATTCATATCAGTAATAATTCCAAGTTATAATCGTAGCGATTTGCTTAGTAAGGCAGTAAATAGTATTCTGCAGCAGTCTTTCGATGATTGGGAAGCAATTGTAGTTGATGACGGTTCATTACCTAAGTCAAAGCAGATAGTAGAAGACTTTGATGATGAGCGTATTCAATATTACTACAAGACCAATGGAGGACTCGCTTCCGCAAGAAATTTTGGAATTGAACGTGCAAAAGGAAACTACCTTTGCTATTTGGATGATGATGATCTCTATGCACCACACTTTTTTGATACAATTTTTAAACATGCCGAAAAAGATAAAATTCTTGTTTTTGCTTATGAAATGAGAGAGCTAAATGGGGCTTTTATTAGAACAGTATCACCCGGGGCAGAAGATATATTTGTAAAGAAATACATTGAAGAGAGCTATTCACCTATTCCTTTTGTATATCCAAATGAGCTTGCCAAATCTAGACGTTTTGATGAAGATGATTTAGTGTATGAAGATGTACCCTACATTCTTCCGCTAATCGCACAAAATAGTTTGAAATGTATAGATACTATTTCTTGTACAGTCCACAGACATAAAGAAAGAATTACAGGAACAAAGTATGATAAATACAAGGAACAGATGTATGAACAAGTGAGAGATAATATCTGTCGCGTAATTGTGAGCCTACAGGAGTATTTACCGTATTCTGATTCCGAATTGAATGCGATTGTGTATAGTAAATATGATGAACTTTTAAAAGGGACTGCTCAGGTTGATTGGGAGTATTTACCTACGATTTTAGACCAAATAAAAAGAGACTACCCTGATTATAAGGCCCCGTCAAACTTAGATTTACGAGTTAAATGGATTAAGGCAGGAATTAAAAAACTACTTGGAAAATAAACTATGTTTTATTTTGCGCGAAGTAGAAAAACCAAAAACTGACTCGATTATTCTATTCTTAAGAGGGATTACAGATCGATTTTTCTTTTCTGAAAAATAATGATGATAAAGGCGTACCGCTTCATTTGGATCAAACCTATATAGCCAGGTGATCTTATCATAAAAATAGCGGAGTGCTAGTTTTTCATACTTTTCATTCAGAATATTTTTCTCTTGTAAATATTGCCTGATGTTCTCCCTTAGCTCTATGCCTACCTTTGGATAAGATTGCTCGGTTTCCGAAGAAATAGAATGATATTCTCTTGAGCGTTTAATTGTGAGCGAAGAGTTAACAAACTGCACTAGACCGCCGTTTTTAAGTAAGCGAAACATAAGTTCATAGTCTTGGTGATTTGGGATGTTTGTGTCCCAACCCTTAATGTCTCTTATTGATGATGTCTTGAATAAATTGGAACTAGTAATGCCAAGTTTTCCCTCTATCAGAGCTGCCCAAATATCTGTGTTAAAGTTGTAGGCTATTTTTTTTCCTTTAAAATGTTCGGTGTACGGAGAGACAATGATGTCAGCATTGTTCTTGTTCTCTTCTAATTGAATTTTTATTTTATCTTTTTTTAGTAAATCGTCCGCGTCTAAGAACTGTATGTACTCACCCTTAGCATGTTCAAGTCCCAAATTCCTAGCATAGGCTGAACCTTGCTCTGTGCATTGGTATAAATATACCTGTGAATTATTTTGCGCAAATTCATTTGATATGTGTAGAGAATTATCTGTCGAATTATTATCAATTAGTAATATTTCTGAGCCCTGAATCTCCTGCTCAATCGCTGATTGTATGCACGACTTTAGTGTGTCTGCGTTATTGTAAAAAGGTATGATTGTAGATACGGATACCAAGAGAATTAAATGTATTTTTGATATTGTGTAATAGTATTATACTACATGAACAAAATAGAAAATATTAGTGTCTTATTTTTAGCAAGTTGGTACCCCTCAGAGAAAAAACCATTCAACGGCATTTTTATTTACAAGCACGCACGTGCAATAGCGCAGACAAACAATAAAGTAAGCGTTTTGTCTATCGAAGTACACAGCCTCACTGAAACAAAGATAGTAGAAGATACGCGAGAAAAAGTGCTTCAGGTAAAAGTACTATTTCCAAGTAAGCGGGGAAGACTACAAGCGCGAGCCAGATTTAAGGCATTTATGTTTGGGTTTAACTACCTAAAGAACAGACAAAAAATCGACATTGTGCACGCAAATGTTACTTTACCAGCAGGTATAGTTGCACGACGGATAAAAAAGAAATATGGCATTCCTTATGTGATAACAGAGCATTCTACTATCTACCTACCCACTAGTACATTTGATCTTCCATTTTATAAAAAGCCATTTGTAAAGAGTGCGCTTAAAAATAGTTCTGCTGTGTTTCCTGTCTCTAAAGATCTAGAAAAGAATTTAAAATTGATTTCTGCGCAAAGTGTTTTTAAGGTGGTGCCCAATGTGGTAGACACGGAAATATTTTCAATTCGAAATGAACCAAGTTTTGGAGTACGTTACCTACATATTTCAAATCTCTCTGAACAAAAAAACATTGAAGAATTACTAGAAGTCTTTAAAAATTTTCAAACGGAATTTCCAAATTCCCAATTAACCATTGTTGCAGAGACGGGGAAAGAAGCGGCAGAAACACTTATTGAAAAATTTAATCTAACGCATACCCAAATTTTATCTGGTTTGGACGAACTTGGAGTAGCAAAAGTAATGCGAGAACATGATGTGTTTGTTTTATTTAGTTTAACAGAAAATTTACCCTGTGTTTTGATTGAAGCACAATCTTGTGGCTTAAGCATTGTGTCATCAGATGTGGGTGGTATCTCAGAGATTGTGGATGATGACTCCTTAGGTATACTCGTGCCATCACGGGATAAGAGCGCATTTTATAAGGCTCTTAGCTATACGGCTCAAAATTTGAATCAATATAAGAAGGAAAGCATAAGAGAGAGAGCTATTCGAACATACAGTAACCAAGTCATTGCTCAGCAATACTTAACGAGTTATACTGAAGTTTTACATTCGCAGAAAAAATTGCAATCAAGATAATATGCGGATACCAGGACTTTGGAGAATTGAGCAAAAGATAATAGATGTGCAAATGCAGTGGCTGGCACGTAAGATGGATTTTGAAGTCAGTAAGAACATTATTATCTTTTCTGACCCCAGAGGAGGTAGTACATGGGTGTCGGAAATTTTATCTGAGATTACCGGTTATCCTAAAATTTGGGAGCCCTTTCATAGGAAGAGAGTGCAAGCATTCAAAAGCTTAGGATTCAGTTGGCGTCCGTATATTGCTGCTGATGATGAATGGGAAGAGGCGGAAAAACTATTCAATAAACTTTTGAAGGGCCAAATTCTAAATCATTGGATTACGAGTGAAACTGATAGGTCAAAAATCAAGGAGGCACAAGCAGGTGTTTTTAAATTTGTTAGAGCAAATGCCTTGTTGCCCTGGCTCGTGTCGAAATTTACCTTTGAAAGAGCTCCCATACATTTACTTAGGCATCCATTCAGTGTAGTATCTTCTCAGATTAAAATGGGCTGGGGGTTTAATCCAGACAAATTCCTTGATAGTTTAAATGACCGTAGTACCTATTATACTCAGTATTCCACTTATATTCGATCCTTAAAAACACCGCACGAAGGTTTAACAGCGATCTGGTGTATGACAAATAAGCTTTTACTTGAACATAAAGACAGAGACAAAAAATGGTTGACTTTATACTACGAGGATTTAGTAATGGATCCCAAAAGTGCACTAGAGAAAGTCTTGGCAACGTGGAACTTGAAGTATGACTTATCTCGGATAGAGTTCAGTAGGGCAAGTTCTACAGCAACTAAAAACAGTCCCTTGAAAGGGAAGGAGCAACTTTCGTTATGGCAAAGTCATTTTACTTTAGAACAAATACAGGCAATGCGCAAAGTTTTAGAGTATTTTGAAATAGAGGAGTATAAAGATTCTTTTAAGGAATTGCCATAGGATTAAAATCGATAATCAATTCCATTTTCAAACTGATATAATGCTTCCATCTCGCCTGCTAAAGCGTTTTCTATATGTTCTTTGGACTCTTTAGTCAGGATCGGTCTTGCATGCAATTGCCTTCCCATAAAGAAGGTATTCCTAATAGTCTCTTTTATAAATGTAGGAAAGAGCAAACTTGTGATCTTTCGTAGTGGCATGGGAATTTTGTTAAACTGATGGCTCGTCTTTTTAGTATTGAGACTTGCATTTACACGTTGGGTATCTACAGCGTCAAAAGGCGTAATGCCTAAAAAACTAGTAATTTGATTAAATGTAAATTCTGGTTCGCTGTTTAACTCTTCATACTTTAGAACTAAGAGCTGATCTCGATTAAAATATTGTAAGTATCTCTGGATGTGACTATTATATTTCGTGCGATCTATTATACCTGGCACTTTGCGTATGGCCTCATTAAACTCTAAGTGTGTGTACTTTCTAGAGTAAAGGTGCATATAGTCCGAGCTTATTCTATCCAATGGAGCTCTAACAATATAAATTAGCTTAATATTTGGGTTATAGGTATAGATATCTTTTGCAACGTCCTTATTGTATTCAGGATAAAATGTATAGGTGGTGCTTGCCTCTCCTTGCTGTAGTTTTGAGAAATCAAATAACTGATGGTATTTTTCTAAAGTAGATGCGTTTATCTTTTCTTTTGAGAAATAGTGGGGTTCCTTCTCACGGCAAAAAGAGATATCAGGATGTTGTTCAAGATTATTTGCTAAGTAGCTTGTACCCGATTTCATTGCACCAATAACAATAAAACTTATCCTTTTTTCAATCTGCTTATTCATAACGAAGACTTAATAAGTTTTTTTGGATGTCATAGTTCTCTTCGATATAAGCTGTGGCGGAGTATGAAAAAGCATTGTATTCTTCTTCATCCATTTTATAAAACTGTTTTATGTGTTCTGAGAGTTGGTCTAAGTTTTTCTCTTCAGAGAGTAAACCAGTCTTGCCATGCAATACAGTATTTGGAATATCACAATGCATAGTGCTAATGATGGGCATTCCTGTTGCTTGGGCATCCAGGAGAATAGTCGGTGCGCCACCTTCGCAATCACGATTATGAGCATAACAACTCGGATGAATGAATACATCAAAATTTGCTAAGGTCTCATGTAACTTTGTATAATCTAAATAATCATGTCCAAGAATATGTTCTTCTAAACCATGCTGTGCGATCAGATCAATAACCGTTCTATAATATGCACTATCTCTAATATTTCCATAAAAACTGAGTGAAATATTTGGGCACTCTTTACAAATGTTTTTAATAGCATTGACCGAATGAATTTGTCCTTTCTTCTCAGCGAACGATGCAATCTGTATAAGCTTTAAAGAATTCTTTTTTTTCTTTCTTTTTAAGAATTGGATGTGTTCTTTTCTAACTCCTAATTTTTGCACCCTTACTTTTTCTTTATCACAACCTAGATGTATAAGTCTCTGGGCACCATGTTCTCCTTCACAGAAAAATAAGTCTGCTTCTGAAAATAGTGATTTATAGGCCTTTGTCCATTTATTATTCTCATAGCTGAGTGATTCATAATCATAACCATAGAAGGAAACAGCGTATCGAAGGTCCCTGCTCTTAAGTCCTAGATATAGGTATCCTAAATTTGCAAAATGAACATGTACGTGTGAAATATTATTTTCTTTGATATAGGACCTAAGGAAACGCAGAGTTTTTATATAGTACAATTTGCTGGATAACCTGTTTTTAGGTTTTTTTTGGGGACTGTTAACAAGGCTAATGCTCTTATTTATGACGGCATTCTTGTTAAGCTCTTCAGCAAACAAAAATATCTCATAGTTTTGATTTGCATTTAAATAATTCTCTAACCAGATTTGAGTAGAGCTAGGGTATGATGCAACAATATGTAGAACCTTGATTTTAATAACTCATGTTTGAGTCAAAAGTAAGGAAAGTAGTTTGCAATCTTAAAGATAGGGGGGAGCCATATTTGTTTAAGTTATATGGCTTAACATTCCCACCATTCCAAGAAGTAGCACACTACTCCTTGGAATGGTGGTCATATTGTTTAATCTACAATCAAAAATTTACCCACTGAACTCTCTGTGTAATTTTCAGGAAAATTACCCTGAGCAGATTCTGATAACTCTAGACTGTAATTGTAAATTCCTGCTGGTAAAAGCCCTCTAGATATATACTCCGAAATAGGAATAATATTACTACCTACAGTAAGGTTTATTCCTGCATCCAATGTGTTTAATTGGATAAGTTTTTGACCTAGCATATTGTGTATATAAATGTCAACAGATTCGGGTGCGGATTCTCCTTCTATATCTATCATCAGATTTATTACCGAACTACTTGGGTTTGGAAATACAGTTATACCGCTAATAGCATTTGTTCCACTTACCACGAAATCTACTCGATATTCTAAGCCTCCAGCGAAATTACCAGATCTGTCTTTTGCCTGCGCTAAGAAGGTATACTCTCCTGGTTCAAACGTTGGAGAGAAAAGAACGATAGCTTGATTATTGCTTATAGTTCCTGGAGTAAAAGTTATTCTTGTATCATTCAATACATCAATGTTTTCCTGTGAACCATCTGGATGGAAAAGAGCAATTTGAAAATCTGATAAATCATCCAGGAGCAGTGTTGCTTCTGGATCTGTTAGTATTAGCTCAATAAGAGGACTACTAGAAACAGTTTGACCATTAAGAATATGTTTCTTATCAAAGGTTACATCTAAGATAGGATTGATTTGATCTCCAATTACTAAGAATGATTTTACAAAGAAATTATCAAAATGTTCTTGCTCTGCTTGGTCTTCATCAGGATTTAATTCAGCTATAAACTGATAATCACCAGGTGCTAAGTTATCTGTAGAATTTTCAAACTGGATACTATATGCATCGTTCGCCGTTAAAGGGCTATTTCGATTATAAGTATCTACTATATTGTTTTCCTGATCGATAATACTGTATTTAACTAATAAGCTATCCATGTCTGAGCTAGTAATGTTTTTAACACTAGCATCAAAACGTAATTGCTCGCCAATGAATAATTCATCGCTATTAAAGCTAAGTAATTCATTTGTGTTATAAATTACCTCAGGGACAGGTCTATGATTCACTCTCCAATATTCTAATTCTGGGAATGTATAGTTAGTGGCATCAGCAGCAAAGTACCTCAATTTTAAAAATGGGTATGAGCTGGCAGAAGTCTCACTAAGATCAAAAAGACCCGTACTGATATTTTCATACAGTAGAGTTTCGTTATTGTCATAATCAATACCATACACATTCAAAGAAATAGAATCATGGTCTTCTATGCCCTCAATCCGCGTTTGTAAGGTTGACCATGCAACACTAGGCCCTATAAGAGTTGATTGAATAACTCCATCTTCCTTTGTCTTTGGAAGTGTAGCAGAAGGATTTATTTCTTCACTCAGATTCACACTAAATGCTTCGTCAGACACTGCTCCACCTTTCGTGAAAAAGATAGCATAGTGTGAATTGTTTGTTTCTAATTTGCGAATATCATTAGCTCCATAAGACTCCAAGACGTTAAATATGTTTTTACCATCATTACTGAGAGAATCCTGAGCCCATTCTTCACCGAATAGGTTGCCATTTTCATCATTATGAATAGTGTTCAAGAAAACATGCTGACCATCAGTTACAACATCTTCCAAGAAGTTGACTAGAGCAATCCGCTTTTCTGCGCTATCAGTCGCAAAAAAGAATACACGTTTTGTACCACTTTTTGACCACGAACCATGTTCCCCAGGTGGTGCGTTTTCAACGAAGGCGAGATCTTCCTCTCCTCGTATAAGTACACAGATTCCTGTTTCTGTAATTTCCCAAATTTTTGCAAATCCTAAAGTTGTATTTGCTCTCCAGTACCTAGGTCTTACAGTAGATCCATCCGGTACAAAAAGATTTAACGTTGTCTCCTCTAATTCTTGACCAAATCTGAGTGTACGTCCTTCAAACCTTGCCTCGGATAAATCATCATATAGATACTGGTAGAAATGACTTTGATTCCATCCTTCTGGTTCATTTTCTAAATAGATGAATGAACTGTGTTGCCATAAATTTGTACCAGCAACATTGTTCGGTGATATTCTCCAATAATACACCGTCCCATCTTGATAGGCAAAACTAGGATTCCATTCAATTGTACCGTTTTCTTGGCTTATAGTTTCGCTTAGAAGGGGAGAATTGAATACATCAGTCGTATCTAACTCAAGAATATATTCTGTTTCGATATTAAATGCATTGTTACCTGTAGCAATGAACTTGATATCTGATGTGTTTATAATGCCAAAATCATTTGGGAACTTTGGTTTAACAATATTACTATTGATAAAAAAGCAGAAACCATCATCAGAAACAGTGTTGCTTAAGGTATTATTTTCCTCAGCATCTGGATTCGGTAATTCTGTAATTTCATTCTGAGAATCAAGAACGATATCTATTCTATTTTTTCCAGCAGCTGCTAGACCCGGGTTTTCAAGAGTAAACTCGATAGAGCTTTTGTAGCGTATATTACCAATTCTCTCGGTATATTCTCTAAACAACGTGTTGTCTGGAAGATAATGAGACACACGCACCTCCATCTCATCACTAATTGCACTTCCTAGGTTCAAAATATCAAACTTAACCGGAATTTCTGGATCCGTTATAGTAAGATTTTCAGTTGCTATTTTTATTGAAGTATTATCTGTAATATAATCTGGTGATTGATTTGTATAAAACTCCACTGCTGGATCACCATGAAAAGTGAGTTGCTGATTTAATGATTTTACAGAAAGACTTTGTGCATTATTAAAGTTACTTAAGTAGTCGAAAATAGAATTACCTACAGGGTTACCAAAATGTGCGTTACCGAATGAATCGTAATAAGATTTTCCAGCAACTGCTTGTGGACTTATAAATGCAGAACTTGAAGATGCTAAGAAAAGAATAGCACCTTTCTCAGGTTCTAAAATAAAACTTTCACTCAGACCTAAAGCATTTGAAGTACCATGAATATTACCAGAGTGACATCCTAAGGAAATTATCATAGGTAATTTTCCTTCATTCTTCCATTCTGCGACATCCTCTAAGCTAAAATCAAAGGTACCCACACCACTATGACCAAAAAATGTAATAATGGCTTTACCTCTATTTATATTACTAAGTATCTCTGAAGAGGTTGCAGACTGCAATGGATCTGCACTTGATTTTCTATAGGTAGTGACTTCAGCTCCAAACGCACTAGATTCAATTATATCCTCCATATCTAGTAAATGTTGATACAAACTTTCTTGGATTGTAGGATCACCTCCACTTAAATGAATAATTTCTTTTGTCCAACTTTTTTCCTCTTGCGTCTGTCCAGTTGTAAACACAAGGTCATGATCAATAACCTTGTTTAAATAATTTGAAATATCTACAGCATCGCGCGCTGCAATTCTTCCCACAGAAACAGAAGGAGCAGAAAAACCTTTGTCAGCAAGTAACAGATTGTCCGATCCTGGGAATCCCCATGTTGGCACATAAAAGGACGGGGTAGTAGGGTCATTTATTTGTTCTTCCGTTCTGTACGACGCATATTCAACACCCTTTCCTACGATGAAAACAAATTCTAAGTTTTCCCAATGGCTCCTTATAAAATGTGAAAAATTTCTAACGGATAATGGATTTCTTATAACTCCAAAAGCAAATTGATCATAGAGTTGTTCCACATTTATAACATACGAGTTATAAGCACCACCAATTTCAGATGATCTATAATCTGCATATTCTTGTACTTTATTTAAGCCAGAAGTTGGGTTGAGTTTTTCACTTGTTAGTATAAGATATTCTGGATTTTCTGTAGTATAGTCAATGAACCTGCGTGCTTCTATTCTGTCTACAATCTTATATCCATCGCTTGGGTCAAACATGTGAATAGTACGTGAGGTAGAACCTGCAGGTAGCGTAAAGTTTATTTTATCATTGGAAGTTTCTACAGAATATCTAATTCCTTCTGATTCGTCTAATACCACAAATTCATTTGAACTATTGTCAATTGTGTTTATGGAATAACTAAACGCAGATGAATTATTTCTTGATTGAAATTCTACATAATTGGAACTTCCAAAATTTAATCGTCTAGCATACTTTAAACTTGAATGCGCTACCGTGTATCTGTCATTCGCATCTACTGCTCCATGCACTTGTACAGTGTTGCTAGCTAATAATTGGCTTGGATCAAGCTCGGCAGTGTGATCAATTACTTTGTAACCAGAAAAATTAGTAGTATGAATTTCTTGGTCATTAAGGCTTAACTCCAGAATATGAGTAGTAGCATTTGTACCCATTCGGATATTAAGTTCAGGAATAAAAGCATTCGTTGATGCAGGGTCAGTTAAATCGAAACTTATATTATGCGTTCTCTGATACCCTGTACCAAAACCTTCCGCTGTGTCAAAATTCGAAAACCTAACACTCTCCGTATAACTTGGTTTTGTGAATACATCGCTAAATACTAAAGTTTCAGTATGAATATGGTAATCTTCTACAGGGATAGAATTGTTAAAAGTATTTTCCTCCTCCGTAATTCTATTATTGTTAGTTGATCCATTTTTCCAACTTAAAAAATATGCAGAACTTTCTGTAAACTGGCTGTATTCTAAATTTAGTTGCGCTTCCTCCCATTCTAAGAATAATTGCTTATCCAATTCGCCCGTGTTTTTACGACCAATAAATTCAATAAAATCATTGGAACCAAAATTGCCAGCTGTAGAGACATATATAGGTACTTCTTGTCCCCAATGCATGAGTTGTAATTCCTCTCCGCGGAATTGGGATAAGTTTATTCCATTTTCTTCAAGATCGGAACTGTATATTCTATATACGCCGTCTTCCGAAATAGAAATTTTGTAATAATCTCGTTCGTAATCTATCCACTCATTACCAAAAATTGATTGGCCGTTTATCTCCATTTGAGAGAAGATTTGAGTAAACGAGCAGGATAAAATGAAAAGTATAATTAATTGCTTTGTCAATTTCATAGTTTACTTTTTTAGTCCTGGTTTATAATTACAAAAGAGCCATGGGCATCTTTGAAATATAACGCAGGGAGGTTGTTTCTGTAATGATCAGGTATAAATCCAAATTTGTAAAAATAGGTACCGGATGATAGGGGTGCACCAGAAGCACTTGTTCCATCCCATGGAACAAGGTTTACACCTTCAATGAGCACATTACCTAACCTGTCGGTCTGAATGAGTTCAACAAGTTGACCATCAATTGAGTAAATTCTGATTTCGAAAGGGCTTGGAAGAATTTTACCCTGTAACGAAAATTTAAAGAATGCCTCATCAGTGATTGCTTGTAATGGATTAGGACATATTCCTACATCAGTGATTTTATTTTCAAAGAGAATTTGGAAGTTGACGCGGTATTCAACATCTCCAGAAAAATTACCACTCTTGTCCTTTGCTTGTGCAAAAAACTCATATGTACCTTCTTGTAAAAACTCAGGTAAGAATATTATTTCTGCTTGATTAAGATCTGTCGTTCCAGGAGTAAAGCTGATACGATCATCTGTATCAAAGTTTAAATTTTCTCTTGTAGAATCTGGATGTGTTATCACTACTTGGAAATCATTGATATCATCGAGCAAGAGATATGGGTTTTCATCTAAGAGAGTAATGCGTATCACGGGCTTGTCCGAAATGACATCTCCATTATTAATATGCTGCTCATTGAAGGTTACATCAAGTAAAGGATTTAACCTGTCTCTTTTGATGTTAAACGGTGTTATCGCATAGTTATTAAAATGACGCTGCTCTATCTGATCCTCTAATGGGTTTAACTCTGAAATAAATACATATCTACCAGGAGTTAAATCAATAGTTTCCCTACTAAACTCAATTGTATTATTCTCTAAGCCTAATAGAGGTTCGTTTCTTACAAATGTTTCCACTGTTTCATTCAATGAGTTTGTTATGGAGTATCGTACTAACAGACTATCCATATCATTCTCAATTATATTAGAGATTTTTGCTCTGAAACTAATTTCCTCGCCCTGCTCTAATGCATCACTTTCAAACTCTAAAATATCTGCACTTTCATAAATAGCTTCCGGTGCAGGTTTATGGTAAACTCTCCAATAGTCTAAGCTTGGCAATGTTCTATTGAGACTATCAGTTCCACTATAAGAAAGTTCTAAATATGGATACACAGCAGCCGGAATCTCACTTAAATCAAGTAAGCCTTGTTGTACATCGCTGTATAGTGTTGTCTTATCGCCATTGGCTCTTACACCAACGATGTCAATAGTTGTTTCATCCTGATCTTCAATGTTACTTAGTCCGCTATCAAATGTAAACCAGGCCGAGCTAGGCCCAATTGTCTTAGAAACCATTTTTCCGTTGAAAGCTTTTCGAGCTATTATTGCAGAAATATTCACTTCTTCTTCTAGCGAGTTGCCCAAGACCTCATCATGCATTTTTTCACCCTTAGTTATGAAAGTTGCATAATGTGTATTCCTTCCTTTTAAGTCTTGAGTAAGTTCTGCTCCCTGTGATTCTAAAAAGCTAAAAATACTTCTGCCACTGTTCAGGGCAGCATCGCCTTCCCATTCATCTGTATGCAGGTCACCATCCAGATTATGATGTAAGGTGTTCAAGAAGAAATGATACCCATCAGGAATAATATCATACAAGAAATTAACTAAATCGATTCTGCTTTGTTGCTCATCCGTTCGGAAAAAGAAAATCCTTTTTGTAGAATTTTGTGACCAAGAACCATGGAGTCCTGGAACAGTATTAACTTGAAAAGTGAAATTTACAGGCTCCCGCATGACTACACATATTCCAGTCTGAGGAATCTCCCAAAGTTTTGCAAAGGCTAAGTTTGTATTTGCACGGCTATATCTAGGTACAATCTCGTCCCCATCAGGCACAAATAAGTTTAATACATTTTCTTCGAATTCTAAGGGCGCAGTAAACGTCCGATCCTCCACATTCATTTCTGAGAGATCGTTTTTCAAAAATTGAAAGTAATGACTTTGATTCCAGCCTTCTGCTTCATTCGGTAGATGTATAAATGAACTACTTTGCCACTGAATTTCTTCATCTTCTATAACTGGTGTGACTCTCCAGTAATAGACTATGCCATCTTGATAGTCAAATGTTGGATTCCATTTTACTGTACCTCCTTCCAAACTAATTTGATCATCCAACAAAGGATTTTCAAATAATTCAGATGTATCCAGTTGTAGTTGATATCGCGTTTCGTCTCTAAATGCATTTACTCCTGATGCTACAAAGGTGATATCGTCTTCTAAGACAATTCCGAATTCGGCAGGATAAACAGGAATAACAGTGCTTCCAGTTACAAAATAACAATAGCCATTATCTTCAGTAAGTGTACTTAGCGTATTGTTTTCTTCAGCAAATGGAAGTGGTCTTTCAGCAATACTGTTGTCAGCATCTATGACAATGTCTATTCTGTTTTTACCTAAGGCATTTATGCCTTCGTTCACTATTGGTATACTCACTCTTACACGGTTTCCTGGAGCAGGAACAACCTTGTTGTAAGTCCTAGCAAGAGAGCCATCAGGTAAGTAATGGGATAGTACAATTTTCAAATCTTTGTCAACATAGTTGCCTAAGTTGACCACATCAAATTCTACATTATAACTTTCATCAATGATAGTAATGTCTTGTGGGACATTACTGATCGTGTTATAATCAACAATATAATCTGGACCAGCCTGCGGGTATAACTTGATAGATGGATCACCATGAAATGTAAGTTGTTGATTCAACATGACAAATCCTCTTTCTTGTATATCCTCTTTTGAGATAAGATAGGATTGTATGGATTTGCCGATGGCGTTGTTATGGAATTCATTTCCAAAATTGTCATAATAATTTGGACCCAATGAAGACAGTGAGGAGAATGTTGCTGTTGATGAAGATGCAATAAAGGCTATTGCACCCTTGTCTGGTGTTAAAACAAAATCTTCACTTAAACTCAAATTTTGACTTTCTCCATGCACATTGCCCGAATGGCAACCCATAGAAAGTATGATGGGATACCTTTCATAATTTTGCCACTCACCTACATCTTCTAAACTAAAATCAAATGTGCCTGCTCCACTATGTCCAAAGAAGGTTATCATAGCTTGACCATCACTTATGTTTTGTAATATTTCTGTGGAAGTTGCGGTTTGTAGCGGATCTGCACTTGTTTTTCTATAGGTAATAACATTGCCACCAAAGGTACTCGCCTCAATGATTTCTTCCATGTCTCCTAGTTTTGCAAAGATTTGCTCATCCAAATCTAACTCCGTATCTCCTCCACTAAGATGAAGTACATTTTTTGTCCATTCCCTAGTTTCTAAAGTGTATTCTGTATTTGCAATTTGTTCATGCGCAAATACCTTTTCTAAATAGTTGCTGACATCTTCATCTGATCTCGCTGCAATTCTTCCAATTGGAACAATAGGTGCTGATTTTTCTTTTTCAGAAAACATAAGATTATCTGCACCTGGAATTCCCCAGGTAGGAACATAGAAGGGCAAATCTATATCGTTAATTTGCTCTTCCGTACGGTAATTAGTATACTCCAGTCCTTTACCAATAACAAATACAAATTCCAATTGAGGCCAATCAGATTTTCGTTCCTGCATAAAATTTCTAACAGATATCGGATTTCTTATATCTCCATACGCATATTGATCGTACAATTCTTCTACCTGCACTATCAATGTCCTAAAGTCTCCACCAATTTCTGAATTTCTGTAGTCAGCATATTGTTGTATTGGATCATCACCCAATTTGTCACTTGTTAAGATTATAAAACTTGGATTTGAAGCACCATAATTCGTATAACTCTTTTTTTCTATCCTATCTACAGTTTTAAACCCTTCTGCATAGTCATATACAAATATCTTTCTATCTTCTGAATCATTTACTGGGAGTCTAAATTGGATGGTGTTACTTGTCGTATTTGCGATTAGCCTGCTTTTGCTCGCTTCATCATAGACTAAAATTAAATCGCTATTCGATGAAAAGTTATCAATCTCAAAATATGGTGCAGTATCTGTTTGACGAGGATTAAAAGCAATGGATTTTCCTGCAGAAAATTCAAACGCTCTTGAGTACTCTATTTCTGCAAACGCTAATACATACCTATCACTATTTCCTATAGTTCCTAAGATATTCAATTCAGTTTGAGGCGTGAGCAAACTTGACTCGAATGTTGTGTCAATTTGTATAAGCTGATTTCCGTTAAACTCTTCAGAATAAATTTCTGAATCGTTTAAGCTAACATTGAGGTTATGTTCTGTATCATTTGAACCAAATCGTAGACGTAATTCAGGTTTAAAATTTGAGTTAACCTGATCTGTTATCGGAAATGCAATTGTTCTATTCCTTACAAGATCAGAACCAAATCCTTCTGATTTGTCAAAATGAGAAAAGCGTAAATTATTCGTCGTATAATCTGGCTTATTATGCCTATCTGAAAAAACAACTTCTTCTGTATGCAGATAATATGTTTCGGCTGTTGGATTGCCAGAGATATCATTTACAATTTGAGAAAGTCGATAATCTTGGTTATCTGAACCCTCTTCCCAGGTTAGAAAGTAGCTAGCCTCATCAGAAAAGTTACTGTACCTAGGATTCAATTGGTTCTCTTCCCAATCAGGATATAGATGTCTGTCAATCTCTCCTCTGTTCTTCTTTCCATAAAACTCAATAAAACCATCATCCTCAATTATGTCAGCATCAGAAACAAACATTGGAATTTGTTTTCCCTGATGATAGAGTTGCAAGAACCTTCCTTGTACACTAGCTAAATCAAAACCTGCATTCTCTAATTCAAAACCAGTGATTCTATAAATGCCATCTTCGCTTACTGTAATTTTAAAATATTCTTGATCGTAGTTTATCCATTCATTTCCATACAGGATTTCTCCATCTATGTCCATTTGAGCGTTAAGCTGGAAGCTACTTAAAAATAGGCCAATGAGTAGTGCAAGGTGTAAACTGTTTTTCATTTTCAACGTAGGCTTGGTTCGTAGTTACATATTATAATTATTCTTAATATGTTAGTTCTTATTTAGTAATTGAGTATCTCCTATAAAGTTAATCCCAATATTCAAATATTGCGACACTTATAAGACACTTTAATAGAGCTAAAGCCCTATTTTTTTTGAATATTTCTTAACTATATTGGTTTTAGGGTAGATATGTCAATATCTATAACGATGTTTGCCTCTAAAGAACCATAAATTTGGACCTTATTTGGATAAAAATAGCCGTAATTGTTGCCACCGGGACAAACCTTTTTTACTGGGTTTTGCCCTTTGCAAAGCTAGCTCTGCTAAACAAGAATGGTAATACACATGATTCTGATCAAAGTGTTAGTCTAATCGTATGCATAAAAAACGGAATTCAGCATTTAACTAGTATTCCTACATACTTAAAATCTGTGAATAAATCGGACGAATTAATTGTAGTTGATGATTTTTCAACTGACGGCACATTGGATGCCTTGAATCAGATAAATGATGAAAAAATCAGGATAATTTCTGCTAAAATTGACCAAAAAGGTAAAAAAATGGCTTTGAAGGAAGGAATAGAACATGCACAAAATGATCTGCTTATTTTAACGGATATCGATTGTGTACCTAGATCTCTTGATTGGATTAGCCACATGCGTTATGCAAGCCAGAACGCCGACATAGTTTTGGGCTATGGAGCGTATAAAAAAAGGCCTGGATTTTTAAATGCTTTTATCAGGCATGAAACACTCTTAACAGTTATCCAATATATGTCTTATGCAATTGCAGGGATGCCATATATGGGAGTAGGTCGTAATCTTGCATACAAGAAATCTGTCTTTCTAAACTCAGACAAATTTGAATCCCATAATGACCTTGCATCTGGTGATGATGATTTATTTATTGACTCTGTTGCTAATTCGACGAATACAACAATTTGCATAGAACCTGATTCGTTTACTGAATCTATTCCCGCTTCAAATCTAAACGAATTTCTCAGACAAAAGACAAGACATATTACAACTGCTACTAGGTATAAAGCATTGACAAAGATTTTGTTATCCCTATATTCGGCAAGTCATATTCTGTCTTACATATTGCCTATAATATTGCTTTGTTATGGAGCTTATAGCTTTGCTCTTTTTGCTCTAGGTATCAGAATAGGAGTAAGTTGGATTGTCTATGCACTCATAGCAGATAAGTTTCAGGAACATGATTTAAAGTTGAGCTACCCACTTCTGGATTTTTGTATGTTTTTGTACTATGTCGTACTAAGCCCTTTTTTAATATTTCAAAGAAATAAATGGTAGATCAAACAATCATAAGTAAGTACTTCTCTAATCTTACAGAAAAACAAAAACAGCAATTCGCTCAACTTGCTGATGGTATTGTAGAATGGAATACTAAAATTAATGTGATTTCAAGAAAAGATGTGGACAACATAACAGAGCGTCACATCCTACATTCCTTGTCCATTGCAAAATTTGTTTCGTTTAAAAAAGGGGCAGACATTCTTGATCTTGGAACAGGCGGAGGCTTTCCTGGCATCCCCTTGGCCATTCTGCACCCTGAGGTAAATTTCGTTTTGTTAGATAGTAGGAAAAAGAAACTGTTCGTTATAGATGAAATTTGCAGAGAAGCAGATATTCCAAATGTAAAAACTGTCCATGCACGTGTAGAAGAACATAAAGCAAAGTTTGACTTTATAGTAACACGTGCAGTGGCAAGAACGGAAACATTGCTAAAGTGGACTAACAAATTGATAAAAGAGGAATCAATACATGCACTACCCAATGGAATCATCGCGTTAAAAGGAGGCGATTTAAAAGAAGAACTAAAAGAGGTTTCAAAGCACGCTTACTATGAGAAAACAGATTTAAGTAGTTATTTTAAAGAAGATTTTTTTGAGACTAAGTGTTTAATTTATGTGCAGCATTAGGGTCTAATCTTATTGTTCAATTTTCCGAATTGGTTCTAAAGAGGCAAAAAGCCATGTTAAACGGCTTAACAGCAAGGTTAAACATTCGTTAAACGTAAAGCTGGATAATGCCGCAAGTTGTTGAAAGTCAGTCCTTTAATGCTAGGATTCGAATTTTGACCAATATTGACTTTGAAACTTTTAAGTCTTAATATCGGTCCATTATATAAATACTCAGCGAAATTGTATTTTTGCCGAGCTTTTTGAAAAGTAAACCATAAGAAATGAAAAAGATTATCACATTTAGCTTTTTAGCCGTATTACTCACATGTTCCCTTCAAGCTCAAAAAGTAGCCCTGGTGGATGTGAATGAAATTTTAGAAGATTTATCAGATTATAGAAACGCGCAAAGTGAAATTGACAATATCTCTTCTAAGTGGAGACAAGAAATTGCTCTTGAAATGGATGAGGTAAAAAGTATGTACAATAAATTTCAGGCTGAACAAGTATTGCTAAGTGATGAAATCAAAAGACAAAGAGAGGACGAAATAATGGCCAAGGAGTCAGCTGTAAGAGAATTGCAAAAAAGAAGATTTGGACCAGATGGAGACTTGTTTAGAAAACGTCAAGAACTGGTTTCTCCAGTACAAGAAAAAGTATTTGCTGCGATTGAAGACTTAGCTTCTGATAGAGGCTATGATATTATTTTGGATAAGGCTGGATCCGCTGGAATTCTATTTGCCAGCGATGATTATGATAAAACAGACGAAGTAAAACGAAGATTAGGAATAAAATAAAATTGACTAAGAACAATTAATATAATTACATGAAAAATTTAATCACTTTATTACTAGTAGTATTCTCATTGAGCCTGAGCACAGATATGTCTGCTCAGAAGTTTGGATACGTAAATACACAAGAACTTTTACAAGATTTACCTTCGGTAAAAGAAGCCAATGTGAATATTGATACATATAGAAATCAGCTCTTGAAAAAAGGGCAGGAGATGTTACAAGGACTACAGGGTAAATATGTAAACCTAGAACAAACACGTGATAACTATTCACCAGTTCAACTAGAAGCAGAGGTGGCAAAGCTTAAAGCAGAAGAGCAAAAGATTATGGAGTTTGAGCAAAACAGCCAACAACAAATAATTGATAAAAGTGAAACACTTTTAAAGCCTATTCGTGACAAAATCCAGAAAGCAATTGATGATGTAGCTACAGAAAATGGATATACATACATTTTCGACTTCAGCACAGGATTTGTCCTGTATGCTGATCAGAGCTCAGATGTAAGTGCTTTAGTGAAGGCTAAATTGGGCATATAACTATTGGATACATTTAAAGACTTAAAAAGAAATTATTCCATTGGAATATTCGATTCAGGTATCGGCGGCTTAACGGTCGCCAATGCTATTTTTAAGCGATTCCCAAATGAGAAGATAATTTATTTTGGAGATACAGCACACCTGCCCTATGGGGATAAGTCTGCAGATTCCATACGCTTTTATTCTTTGAAGATATCCAAGTTCTTATTAGAACAGAATTGTAAAATGATAGTAATCGCTTGCAACTCTGCTTCATCTGCGGCATATGATACCTTACTTGAGTTCTTTGATGGGAAAGCATTATTTGTAAATGTAGTAGACCCTCTTGTTCATTCCGTCTCATACCAAGGATTTTCCAAGGTGGGTGTGATTGCCACAAAAGCAACAGTCCGATCAGGAATCTACAAACAAAAGCTCAGAACAATAAATCCTGATCTAGAAGTGGTTCAGTTGGCAACGCCTCTGTTTGCACCAATGATAGAAGAAGGATTTCATAAAAATAATTTAAGTAAAGCGGTTATAGAGAACTATTTATCGCACGAATCGCTTAAAGATATTGATGCTCTCTTATTAGCGTGTACACACTATCCGCTTATAAAAGAAAGTATAGATCAATTCTTCGATGGGAAAATTAAGATCTTTGATTCTACGGATGTAGTGGCTGAAGTAGTAGAGAAGAAATTGGCAGAAAATAATTTACTTGCTGAGACAAATAATGGGAGCCACGCATTCTATGTGTCAGAATATACAGATTCCTTTGAGGCAACTACTAAGGTCTTCTGTAACAGAGAGTTAGAGCTGATCGAAAAACCCATTTGGCAATAGCTTGCAATAGGTTAAGGTTATCATAATCCCCCTGTTTTGCAAGAAAACAACACTATCTTTGTACAACAAAAGAAAACTAAGAACTATGAAAATATTTACTTTCTTATTTGCTCTACTATGCACAACAAGCATGTTTGCCCAGGAGGATCTTATCATTGAAGATGATGATGGTTCACCATTCAAAACGATTGAAAATAAAGGCTTAACCAAAGACGGGAAAGTTTTCGTAGACGCATTCGTAAATAAAAACTTTGATAAAGTAGTTGAGATGTCCCATCCAAATATTGTCGAAATGGGAGGTGGTGATACCTTTATGAAACAATTACTCAACGATGATAGAACAATGATGGAAAGCCAAAAAATTAAGTTTCTATCAGGCTCTATTGATGAGGCTACAGATATAATTAAGGCAGGTGATGAGTTACATTGTATCGTCAGCCAAGCTATCGTTTTAGATATAGGAGGTACTAAAGTAAAATCTTATAGTAACCTATTAGCTGCTTCACTAGACGGAGGAAACAACTGGAAATTTGTTAACCTAGATCAGCATGATGCATCTAGTATCAAAGTCTTCGTACCTTCTTATAATCCTGAGTTGATTATTCCAGAAAGGAGGCCAACAGAAAATGTTGCAAACTAAAGCATACAACAAATAAAATAGAAAAAGGCATTACCAATAGGTGATGCCTTTTTTATTTATACCATATCCAGCAGACATTATCTCTCGGAAAATGATGCTTATCATATTATGAATAGTCTTAACTTGCAGGCTCAATCATAATCCATGCGTAAATCTATCTTCTTTTTAATTCTTTTAGCAATTGTTCCTTTCGTCCTTGCGGCGCAAAATGCCGATTACTCTAGAGTAAAGGTGTATTTATACAATAATAGTATTCAAGAACTGGCAGAATTAGGACTAGAAGTTGATCACGGGCAGCACATGCCACATAGATTCCTAATCAGTGATTATAGTAAAGAGGAGATAGCACTTATGAGACAGGAAGGCTTTGAGATTGAGATTCTTATTGAAGATGCCATCGCTTACTACCAAAATCCAGATCGTGGAAAAGATTTGGAAACACTATTGAGAATAAATGAATGCGGTCAAGAAGACATTGACTCCTTTTCCCAGTATCCTTACCTTACTCCAGAAAACTATGAATTTGGTTCTATGCAAGGTTATTTTCTCTATGAGGAGATGTTGGAAAATGTCGATTTGATGAAAGAAAAATATCCTAATCTTATTACTGAACGTATCGTAGTAGGTGACGTTACAAATGATGGGAACAGAGTCTTTTATCTTAAAATTTCTGATAATCCTGATGTAGAAGAAGAAGAACCTGAGATTCTATATAATGCAGTACACCATGCCAGAGAACCAAATAGTATGTCTCAACTTATTTTCTATATGTGGTACCTGCTGGAAAATTACGAAACAGATGATTATGTTAGATTCCTAGTAGATAATACAGAAATGTACTTCGTACCCTGCCTAAATCCAGATGGCTACATTAAAAACCAAATAGAAAACCCCAATGGTGGCGGTCTATGGCGGAAGAACACTTGGAGAAATGAATTTGACCAAGTAAAAGGGGTGGATCTAAATAGAAATTATGGATACTTCTGGGGCTTTGATAATTCAGGATCATCACCTAATGAAAATAGCCAAACCTATAGAGGAGAAAGTGCATTTAGTGAGGTAGAAACGCAGGCAATGCGTACGCTATGTATTGAACATGATTTTAAGTTGGCCTTAAACTATCACACCTTCGGAAATTTGTTAATTCATCCATGGGGCTACAATGATTTACCTACAGAAGAGGATAGCATTTTTAAAGCCTTTGGACGTGCAATGAATTCCGAGAATGATTTCGTAATGGGGACTGGAACAGAAACAGTAGGCTATATAGTAAATGGTGACTCTGACGATTGGTTATATGGAGAACAAACAGAAAAGAATAAAATATATTCTTACACTCCTGAGGTAGGTAGTAATCCAATTGATGGATTCTGGCCTCGTCCAGGTTCTATAGATTATCTAAACAGGTCAGCAATGCGACTTAACCTGACAACAGCGCATATCGCTATAGATAAAATGACGCTTGTAGAAAGTAATGCCTCTAACTATGTATTAAGTGAAGTGGGCGAACTCTTTTTTGATGCGCATATGTTGGGAATGCAGGGTGGCGAATATACGGTGAGCCTAAATCCAGCTAGTTTTCTAGATGATGTAGCGCCAAGTATAAATCTCAATATGGATTTCTTTGAGAGAGAAAGCCTCGCTTTGGGCTACGCATTGAAAGATGATTTAGTAGCTGGAGATTTGCTCAATTTCGAAGTGCTTGTTTCCAATGGTGCCTACACGGATACTATTCTCATTGAAAAGACCTACCTAGGTTCTAATGTAGAGTCAGTTCCTCTTGTAGAAGAAGACTTTTCAAGTTTAGGAGACTGGGATTTACAATTGTGGGGGCAGACGCAAGAAAGTTTCCTAAGTGCTCCCTTCGCAATCACGGACTCTGAAGGTGGTGATTATCCTAATTCAAGCATAAATATTTTAAACTATATTCCTCAAATAGATTTAACAGAAGCGGAAACAGCGATACTTAGCTTTTGGGCCAAGTGGGAGATAGAACAGGAGTGGGATTATGTTCAGCTATCTGTTTCAGAAGATGGATTTAATTACCAATCTCTATGTGGTAAGTACACAAATCCAGGATCTATTTATCAGATAGAAGGCGAACCTATTTATGATGGAGTGCAAGCAGAATGGGTAAAGGAAGAAATTGATCTTGCGGACTATATTGGGAAAACGATAACGCTGAGATTTATGCTCGTAGCAGATGGTGGAATCAACATGGATGGATTTTACATCGATGATTTTTCTATTAGCACGTTTAAGGAAATGGAACTCAGTTCCACTCTAGATAATAGCCTTGAAAAAGAGGTCTCTCTAGTGCCTAATCCTGTCTATGATTTTGTCAAGATTAATATGTCATCTGCAGTTACGAGTAAGTTAGCACAGGCGACTGTATACGATAAACTAGGAAGACAAGTGATGGAGTTTGACATTGATGCTCCGCAAATTGACCTTGACCTATCTGCACTGCAAGAGGGGATGTATTTTATGGAATTTAGGACTAAAGAGGGAACTAGCTTTACAAAGAAGCTCGTCAAGAATTAATAGATTTATATGGATTTGGGCGTGCCCTATCCTGCGTTCCACGCAGCCTAGGTCGGTCCCTTACAGGCTCTCTTTCGGTCGGCCCCTGCGGGTCTGTACTGCGTCCACCTTCCAGGCACCTCACGCAAGAGTTTCCATTTTATGTTTGTGTAAACCTGAAAATCTAGCGTCTAGCGTCTAACGTCTAGCGTCTAACCCCCGCTATCTAGTCAAATACATACTTCTCTCCTGATCTAGCTTTCTAAAGAATGGATCAGTCAGGTCATCTATAAATCGGATTGCTTCACCTGTTGATTTCATCTCCGGTCCTAATTGTTTGTCCACATTAGGAAACTTACTAAAGGAGAATACAGGCACCTTAATGGCATAGCCTTTCAGTTTTTTCTGGACATCGAAGTCTTTCAATTTCTTATTTCCTAACATAACATGGGTAGCTATGTTTAAGAATGGAACCTGATATGCCTTTGCTATAAAAGGAGTTGTTCTTGAAGCCCTTGGATTTGCTTCTATAACATATACCTTTTCGTCTTTAATGGCAAACTGAATATTGATCAAACCCTTAATTTTCAGAGCAATGGCAAGCTTTTTTGTATACTCTTTCATCGTCTCAATAACGGCATCACTCAATGAATACGTAGGTAACATAGCGGAACTATCACCTGAGTGAATTCCTGCCGGTTCTATGTGTTCCATAATGCCCATGATCATAACATCATCTCCATCGCAGATAGCATCTACTTCTGCCTCTTTTGCACGCTCTAAAAATTGATCAATAAGAACTTTGTTGTCAGGTAGATGCTTGAAAATACTCAAGACATGTCGCTCTAATTCTTCGTCATTTAAAACGATACGCATACGTTGTCCTCCTAAGACATAGGAAGGCCTCACAAGTACAGGATAGCTTACCCTGTTGGCAATATTTATAGCATCGTCTATGTCTTCCGACACACCATATTTTGGATAAGGAATATCAAGCTCTTTCAGTAGGTCAGAGAACCGTCCTCTATCTTCTGCTAAGTCCATCCCTTCAAAGGAGGTTCCCATTATCTGTACACCGCTTTTATGCAGCTTTTCAGCAAGCTTCAATGCAGTCTGGCCGCCTAGTTGAACAATGATACCTTCTGGTTTTTCAAACTCTATGATCTCTTGTAAATGTTCCCAAAAGACAGGTTCAAAGTACAGCTTATCTGCCACATCAAAATCTGTAGAAACCGTTTCTGGATTACAGTTTATCATGATGGATTCATACCCTGCCTCTTTTATTGCAAGTAGGCCATGCACGCAGCAGTAATCAAATTCAATTCCTTGTCCTATTCTATTGGGACCAGAACCAAGAACAATTATTTTCTTTTTATCCGAGGATACACTCTCGTTCTCGCCATCAAAGGTAGAGTAGTAGTATGGAGTCTTTGCTTCGAACTCTGCCGCGCAGGTGTCCACCATTTTGTAGACTCTTCGAATACCTAATTTTTTTCTTTGTTTAGTTACCTCACGTTCAGTAATGCGCAATAACCAAGCAATCTGCGCATCTGAATATCCATGTTGTTTTAATTCTCTGAAAAATGGTTCAGGAATATCTTCTGCAACATTAAACTTGAGTAATCTATCTTCGTACTTTACTAATCGTTTTATCTGGTTAATATACCACATATCTATTTTCGTAAGCTTGTGGATAGTTTTTGATGGAACACCTAGACGGAGTGCATCTTTAACACGGTAGATACGATCATCGGAAGCTTTTTCTAGACGCTCGAGAATATCATCTGTCTTTATCCACTCTTTTTTGTCAGCTCCTAATCCTGATCTATTGTTTTCCTGACTCTGACAAGCTTTTTGCAATGCCTCTAGGAAATTTCTTCCAATTGACATGACCTCACCCACAGACTTCATTTGCAGCCCTAGTGTCTTATCTGCACCATAAAATTTAGCAAAATTCCAGCGTGGCATCTTAACTATCACATAGTCAAGTGTAGGTTCAAAATATGCGGAGGTCGTTTTAGTGATTTGATTTTTTAACTCATCTAAGTTGTAGCCAATAGCAAGCTTACTTGCGATTTTTGCAATGGGATATCCTGTTGCCTTACTAGCCAAGGCAGATGAACGAGAAACACGTGGGTTAATTTCTATGGTTATTAATTTCTCAGTCACTGGGTCTATGGCAAATTGCACATTACAACCGCCAGCAAAATTCCCCATGGATCGCATAAGAAGAATTGCTTGGTTTCGCATTTCTTGATAAGCAGTATCTGATAAGGTCATAGCAGGAGCTACTGTAATACTATCTCCTGTATGTATCCCCATAGGGTCTAAATTTTCGACCGTACAGATAATGACCACATTGTTATTATTATCCCGTAGGAGTTCTAATTCATACTCTTTCCAGCCAAGTACTGCTTTGTCTATGAGTACCTCATGGGTAGGAGAAGCATCGAGACCTCTACGAAGGGCATCATCAAACTCTTCTTCCTTCATGACGAATCCACCTCCAGTACCTCCAAGCGTATAAGAGGGTCTTATTACAAGAGGAAAGCCTATTTTTTGAGCAGCATTTTTTCCTTCAAGAAAAGAGTTTGCAATCATAGAAGGTGCGACATCTAGGCCTAAGTCAAGAACGTGCTTTCTAAATGCTTCTCTATTTTCAGCCAGCTCAATGGCATCTAAATCTACCCCAACTAGCTTTACACCGTATTTCTCCCAGACTCCCTGTTTACCTACCTCAATAGCAAGATTAAGGGCGGTTTGTCCGCCCATCGTTGCAAGCACAGCATCTATCTGCCTTTCTTTAAGAATTTTCTCAATACTTTCTACCGTTAAGGGCAGCAAGTAGATATGATCTGCTGTAACAGGATCTGTCATAATAGTAGCAGGATTGGAATTTATAAGGCTAACCTCAATTCCTTCTTCACGTAAAGACTTGGAAGCCTGTGTTCCTGAATAATCAAACTCACATGCTTGTCCTATGACGATGGGGCCGCTTCCTATTATAAGAACGGACTTTATAGACTTATCTAATGGCATTCTGTAGTTTTGCTGAAAATGAATTGAGTGCAAATATAGATATTCGTTATATATATAGGAATTTATAAATATATCTTTTGAGAATACATGAAAAAAGTTTTAATAAGCGATAGAGTCCATTCACATCTTATAGAATCTTTGACGAGCCTAGGTTACCACGTGGACTATCTTCCCTCCCTTACATACAAAGAGTTTCTAGCTGTAGTTTCAAATTATCATGGCATTGTTATAAATTCTAAAATTAAGATGAATGCAAAGGCAATAGATCTTGCAAGGCAGTTAAAATTTATAGCGCGATTGGGGTCAGGACTAGATATTATCGACTTGCCGTATGCAAAAAGAAATAACATTGAAGTCTTTAGTTCACCAGAAGGAAATAGGAATGCTGTAGCTGAACATGCAGTGGGTATGTTGCTCTGTCTCTGCAATAACTTATTGCGATCAGATAGACAGTTGAGAGAAACAATATGGGAGAGAGAAAGCAATAGGGGTATAGAATTGGCTGGGAAAACGATTGGCATCATTGGTTTTGGAAATAATGGCTCAGCCTTTGCCAAAAAATGGCAAAATTGGGATGTCCAGGTACTTGCTTACGATAAGTACAAAAAGGACTATGCGGAAGATTGTGACTGGATAAAAGAGACTGATTTAGTAGAAATTCAAGAAAAAGCAGATGTCATTAGCTTGCATATTCCACTTACACAGGAGACTGAATATTTAATAGACCATGGTTTTATTGAGAAATGTCAAAAACCTTTCATTTTAATTAATTGTGCCCGTGGCAAGAATGTTTTAACACATGATTTATTAGCAGCTTTGGATAGCGAAAAAGTATTGGGTGCTTGTTTGGATGTATTTGAGAACGAACGGCCCAAAACCTTTACTCTGGAAGAAAAACTTATGTATAAACGCCTGTATACCAGAGACAATGTGGTCTTAAGTCCCCATATAGCTGGATGGACATTTAGCTCTTTTTATAAAATTGCTGCATCTCTCGCGACACAAATCTTAAAAATCTCTTAAAAATGTCGTCCTAGGTTGTCTCCAAGAGGACTAGGATAAGTAGAAAAATTTTGCTGTAGCATCAATATTTGTTAACATTGTTGCACTTCTGTCAATCAGAATTACATTTATTAGTTAAAAACAAAATCTATGACCAGAAAGATTACTTTATTAGTAATTTTCATATCAATGTCTTGGGCTCTAAGTGCCCAAACTTCGCTGGAAGGAAAAGTCACTGATGGTGAAAACGGAGAGCCTATTTTGTTCGGAACCATTGCACTCTATAAAAACGATGTGCTCTTAACCGGAACAGAGACAGATTTTGATGGAAATTTCATATTTGGAGATATTGATCCGGGTACGTATGACATCGAAATAACCTATGTTGGATATCAAACTAGCAGGGTAAATGGTATTCTCGTTAAGGCGGGACAAACCAACAAAATGAACGCCGTAATATCCCAGGGGGTATTAATGGATGAAATTGTCATCACAGAATATAAAGCACCATTAATTGACTTTGATAATACGAGTCAGGGTAAAACGATTACCGCAGAGAATATTCGTGCCCTACCTACAAAGAATATTAATGCGATTGCAGCCACCTCTGCAGGTCTTTCATCTGTTGATGGAGGTGCTATCTCTATCAGAGGATCGCGTACCAATGCAACAAATTATTATATAGACGGAGTGCGTGTAAGTAATACCAATTCAATTCCTCAGTCTGAAATTGATCAGATGCAGGTAGTAACTGGTGGACTAGAAGCTAAGTATGGTGATGTGACAGGAGGAATTATATCCATTACTACTAAAGGACCTTCTAAAAACTTTACAGGAGGATTAGAGGTAGAGTCTTCAGAATTTTTAGATGCCTTTGGGTATAACGAATTGAATGGAAACCTAAGTGGACCTATCCTTAAAGGATCAGATGGAAAATCGATTTTAGGATTTAGACTTTCAGGAAGATATAGAAGAATAGGGGATAGTAATCCTTCTGCAATAGGTGTATTCAGAGCACCGGAAAGTTTAATTTCAGAATTAGAAGCAAACCCTACTACCTTTCTAGGGGCAACAGAATTGCCTACTGGTCAATTTAGGTACACAGAAGATGTAGGAAATCCACTTGCAGCAAGACCTAATACAGCGGATACAGATTATTTAGGTACTGCCAAGATTGATGCTAGGATAACAGATGCAATAGATTTAACCATTGGAGGTAACTTCTTTGTAAGTGAAAATATTTTTTCGCCCTCTGCTGCATGGACACTATTGAACTGGCAAAATAATCCTACGGCTTATACACAGGGCTATAAGGCGAACTTTAGGTTTAGGCATAAATTAGGAAAGCAATCATTTGGTGAAGATCTTACAGATGAGGAAAAAGCAAATAGTAATTCACTGATAAAAAATGCTTCTTACACAATCCAAGCAGGATATGAGAAGAACTTTGGACGAACAGAAGATAAGAGACATACAGACAACCTATTTAACTATGGGTATTTTGGATCTCAGGATAGAGTGTGGATGCCTGTAATCTCAGAAATTGCTGATACCAATCTTTGGGATGGTCAAGTGATCTTTGCGGCAAACGGTCTTCCAGAGGCAGTGCAAGGATATATTGATGTGGAAGAGGGGCCTTTTTTACCTAATCTTGATATCAATGGAACTTTAGCAAGATACAATGACATCAATGGATTTCCTGATAATAACCTAGATGATATCTGGGGCTTATTTTCAAATGTAGGCCAAGTATATAATGTATTCAATAAAAGCGAAGACGATATACTTACTCTAAACGTGACCAGTGGATTTGATATACTTCCTGGCGGCTCCGAGAGTGGTAGACACAGTATTCAGTTTGGATTCGCCTGGGAGAAAAGAACAAACCGATTTTGGCAAATTCAACCTGAAGCACTTTGGACTGCGGCTAGACAGCTTGCAAATGCAGACTTAGTGGGTGTAAACACTAACATTATACTTGATACTCTTGATAGTGGCCATTTTGTATATGCTCCTGCGTATACAGCACCAGAAGGAAGTGAAAATTTATTTTACCAAAACTTAAGAAATCTAACAAATAATAATCTAGATGAGTTTGTAAATATAGATGATCTTGATCCGTCAAGTTTGAGTTTAGGTATGTTTTCTGCACCGGAATTAAATAGTTTTCCACAGTTAGGACTTACCTACTACGGTTATGATTATCTAGGAAATAAATTAGGAACAGATGTAACGTTCAATGATTTCTTCACAAGTACGGATGCAAATGGGGTACGTTCTTTTGATGTTGCACCCTGGCAACCCATTTACTTTTCAGGATACATCCAAGATAAATTTACTTACAAGGATATAATTTTTAGACTAGGATTACGTGCAGATTATTATGATGCTAACTCCAAAGTTTTAAATGATCCATACTCATTGTATGATATCGAAACGGCTAGTGAATTTTTTGCAAATACTGGCCAGACAAAACCTGAATCGGTAGGTGATGACTATAAGGTATATGTTTCTGGAGAAGGCTCAGAATCGGTAGTTGGATTTAGAGAAGGAGATAACTGGTATACACCAGATGGTACTCTTGTGAGTGGGGGAAATGTGATATTTGGAGGTGGACTCGTATTCCCTTCTTATAGAGAAAAGAATCCGGACTTAAGAAACATCCAGGCTGGAGCCAATGCAGAGCAAGCATTTAATATTGATGGTTCATTTAAAGATTATGATCCACAATTAAACTTTATGCCTAGACTATCATTCTCTTTCCCAATTTCTGAGGATGCAGGTTTCTTTGCACACTATGATATCTTAGTACAAAGACCGCCATCAAACACTATTATGACAGCCTTGGATTATTATTATTTCCAAGATGGAAGTAGATTAAACCCAGGCGGTGTTCCGGCAAATAATCCAGATCTTAAACCAGAAAAAACAGAAGATTGGGAGATGGGTTTCCACCAAAAACTTACAAATTCTTCTGCGCTTAAAATTTCTGCATTTTATAAAGGATTAGAGGACATGATTCAGAGAAGATTCTATTTTAATCTTCCTGCACCATTGAATAACTATGAAGCTTATAGTAACCTTGATTTTGGAACAGTGAAAGGATTTTCATTTACCTATGATTTGAGAAGAACAAGTAATCTTGAACTCTCAGCATCTTATACGCTTCAATTTGCAAATGCGACAGGATCAGATGCTAACTCATCAGCAGGAATTAGTAACAGAGGTATTCAAAGAGAAGTATTTCCGTTATCATTTGATGAAAGGCATAGAATTACTTCTAATATAGATTATCGGTATGGTTCTGGAAAAAGCTACAATGGACCTGTAGTTGCTGGTAAAAATATTTTTGCCGATGCTGGTATAAATTTACTCTTGACTACAGTATCTGGAAGACCATATACAGCCAATTCAACTATTACGAGTCCTTTAACTTCAGCAGGTATTGAAGGAGATATCAATGGTCCTAGACGACCGTGGACCTTTAATGCAGACATGCGTATAGATAAGAGATTTAATATCAATCTTTCTGAGGGTGGAAGATCACTGGGTATGAGTGTATATTTCAGAATGGAAAATGTATTTGACACAAGAAATATTAGAAATGTATATGCAGGAACAGGTGATCCAGATGATGACGGATTCCTTGCTTCTTCATTTGGTAGAGATCAGTTGGATCAATTAGCTGCAGTAGGTCAGGATATTCGATCTTACCTGTCTTCCTATCAGTGGAGGGTTGCAAACCCAGGAAACTACTTCAGACCAAGAAGAATGTATATGGGAGCAATATTTGACTTTTAAGCATAACAATTAAAAAACTATATAAAACTCATATCATGGGTAAACAGAAATTAATATTAAGTGTTCTCTTCTCTTTTTTTGTCAGCCTTTCTTGGGCGCACATAAACCCAGAGGCAAGAGGCAAAAGCAATTCTACAAACCTTACAGTGAATTCTAGAGAGGATTGTTTAGAACCACAAACCCAAATTGAAGTGGAAGTCAACAACGTCAGAGCAAGGCTTTTGACGGGTGGAGATGTATGGTGGGATGGTGATGGCATCGGAAGGTATGTGGTACCTAAGCCACCTGTTGGTTCAGGTATTCCTGAGGTATCATCCATATTTGCAGGATCCGTTTGGATTGGAGGAAATGATCCATCTGGTGGTCTTAAAATAGCCGCAAATACGTACCGAATTAACAGTGGAGACTTCTCTACTGGACCTTTGATTGAAGATGAGGTAACTGGATTATTTGGTACTGACTTAGAGGATTGTAATAATTGGGATTTATTCTTCCAAGTAACAGGAGACGAGGTCCGTAAAGTATTTTCGGATTTTGATGAACGAGAAGACCCTACCATGCCCTTGTCAGCAGACTCTATTCCTGACAACGTAAAATTTTGGCCTGGAAAAGGAAATCCGTTTTTCTTTGATAAATACGAATTTGATCTTCCAGATGCCGAGCAAGGCCTAGGCTCATTCTGGGATGAGAATGCAGATGGAGAATATGATCCAAGAGATGGTGATTTTCCAGTAATTGAAATTCGTGGCTGTTTTAACACACTTGTCTCTAGACAACAAGCTATCGAATATGTTCCAGATGAAATGACATTTTGGATTTATAATGATGCTGGAAGAACACACTTTGAAACAATGGGACGTCCCATTCAGATGGAAGTGCAGGTACAAGCATTTGCTTACGCTACCAATGATGAAATTAATAACATGACCTTTCAAAGGTATAAACTGATTAATAGAGCCTCTGAGGATATTAGAGATTGCTACTTTGCTATGTGGGTTGATCCAGATTTAGGATGTTTTACAGATGATTATGTAGGATGTGATGTTCCTAGATCATTAGCATATACGTATAATCAAGATGCCTTGGATGGAGAGTCTGGAACAAACTGTCCAGGTGGAATAGAAACATATAAAGAGGAAGTACCTATTATTGGTACAGATTATTTTAGAGGACCCTTAGGACCTAAAATTATATCTTTAGATGCAGCAGGTGACACTGTATTGAATGATCCACCTCTTGGATCAACGCAATTTGATACTATCGTAGAATTGGGTATGTCGTCTTTTATGTATTTTAATAACCCAGGAAGTACGCCTACACCACTGCCTCAAACTGCGGATCCAAACCAAGATTTTGAATATTATAATTACCTCCAAGGAAGATGGAGAGATGGAACAGCTGCTACCTTCGGTGGGACAGGATTTAATCTTATGTCAACGGATACTGTACGCTACATGTTCCCGGACGATCCAAATATAGATGGTGGATGGTCAATGTGTGAAGGTGGATTAGCAGCAGGAGATAGAAGAACGTTACAAGCATCAGGACCTTTCTTACTATTACCAGGTGCTGTGAACGAACTTATTATTGGAGCAGTATGGGTACCAGACTTGGATTACCCTTGTCCGGATATCTCAAGATTACAAGCTGCAGATGACCTTGCACAGGCATTATTTGATAACTGTTTTGATATTATCGATGGACCAGATGCACCAGATGTTTGTGCAGTAGAATTGGATCAAGAATTAGTATTAGTCTTATCCAATGATACCAGATCAAACAATGCATTTGAAGAGTATTCTGAGAATGACATTTTTGCTCCTGAAGAAATTATGTCTCCTGAAAGAGATTATTTCTTTGAAGGATATATTGTATATCAACTTCAAAATCCGCAGGTGACGCCGCAGGAATATTCTGATCCTGAGAAAGCAAGACCTATTCGTACCTTTGATGTAAAAAATGGTGTAAGTGAAGTCTACAATTGGACACCACAGATTATACCAGGTCAGGTAGATAATATTTGGATTCCAGAACGAGTAATACAATCTCCTGATCAAGGTGTGCAGCATTCATTTGTAGTGACTGAAGATGCCTTTGGAGATAGACTAATAAATCATACTAAATATTATTTCTCAGTTGTGGCTTATGGACATAATGAATATGCACCATTTGATCCATCAAGTGAGTTAGGTCAACGTAAACCATATTTAGAAGGTAGAAAGAATATTCAGGTATATACCTTTATTCCTAGACCAATTGTCTACGATAGCTTACAGTCAAATTATGGCGATGGTGCAATAATTACTAGAATCCAAGGAGTTGGAGTCGGTGGTAATTTTGTTGATGTGGATAGTTCCGTGTATGATGCTATTCTTGCTGGAAACTTTGACGGAAGAATTAAATATCAGGAAGGAGAAGGACCAATATCAATTAAAATTTTCAACCCGCTCGTAGTGCAAGAAGGAACATACAATTTAAAAGTGGAAGGTGATTTTAGTGCTGCTAATTGTGGATTAGATCCTGGAGCTACTTGGGTACTCACTGATCCAAATGGAATAACCATTGCATCAGAACAAACCATTGATCAACTCAATGAGCAAATTTTAACTGATTATGGATTCTCCATTTCTCTTACACAAACAGAAGATGCAGGAGAAGCAGGTGATGATGTGAATGGTGGTATAGGAACCGAACTTGAATATGAAGATGAGTCATTATCATGGTATAATGCTGTCAGGGATAATGGGGCGACTAACCTTAACGATTTTCAAGCAGGCTTTGCACCACTGTTTAATTTTATGAGAACAGCAAATGGAGAAGTAGAAAATGAATTGGATCCTGAAGAGGCATTTAGTTTATTTGGTACAGGAGAATTCTATCCGTACTTCTTGACCTCATCAGCACCTCCACCAAACACTACTTTCCCTTATTATTTAACGCCTGCATTTGATCAGCAAGCATTTGGTAGAACGGCTAGTAGCTTCTCTCAGTTGAATAACGTAGATATTGTGATGACAGATGATAGAAGCAAATGGAGTAAATGTGTGGTAATTGAAACAGCAAGTAAGTTTTTTACAGATAATGGCCTTGAGACAATTGAAGGTGCAAGAAGTTTTGATTTAAGAAGATCACCTTCTGTTGACATTAACGGAAATCCTCTAAACGATGGGACAGTAGGACTTGGTTATTTCCCTGGCTATGCTATTGATGTGGAGACAGGTGAACGATTAAATATCTTCTTTGGTGAGAATTCATTCTTTAATGAAGAATATAGGGACCTTCAGGCGAATCCAGAGAATCGTGACGATGCATTGGGATATGACATGTTATTTAACCCAGGGTCGGAGTTGTTTAACCTTTCTCAGGATGTAACATTTTTCACACCTGATTTCCTTACAGCTGGAGGAGGACATGCTATTTATGTTACTCGTCAGAAATATGATGAGTGTGCAGAGATATACGAACTCTTAGAACCTAACTTTAATTTAGGAGGAAAGATTTCTGTTATGAAGGCTATTACTTGGACTTCACTGGCACTTACTAATCCAGAGGTAGAAATGTTACCTTATGACCAAGGTCTAATACCAACAGACTTAACAGTAAAACTAAGAGTTGATAACCCTTACAGTTTACAAGAAGATTTTGTCTTAGGTGTAGATGGTTGTGGAGAGGTTGTAGAAGGAAACTTACCAGAGTATGAATTTGAAATTAGAGACGCTGCAGCCTTAGCACTTACTGCTGAACAGCAAAGTAGCGTTCTTGATATAGTAAATGTAGTGCCGAATCCATATTATGGTTATTCTGCCTATGAAACGGGAGCTACTACTACTACGGTTAAGATTACAAATTTACCAGACAGAGCGGATATCAACATATTTACTCTAGATGGAAGATTTGTAAAGAAATTTGAAAGAGCTGTGTTACCAGCAGTGAAAACTGGAAGTAACCCAGGAGTAGCTACAAGACAGACCATCCCTGACTTAGAATGGGATCTTAAAAACTTTAGAGGAATACCGGTTGCAAGTGGTGTTTACCTAATCCATGTTGTTGCTCCAGACCTTGGAGAGGAAAGAACAATTAAGTGGTTTGGTATTAATAGAAAATTTGACGCGACAGGATTATAAAATAATAAACATATGCAGGCAGAAATTATCTGCCTGCTTAAATGCCTAAAAAGGTATATTATGAATAAAAAATTACTATTTACATTTTCAATAATTTTTAGTGCCCTAGCTCTTTTTGCAGGAAACCCTGATAGACAAGGAGAGGCAGGCGCAGGAGAATTGCTTTTTAATCCTTGGGCAAGAAGTGCAGGTATTCATACAATGAATACCTCATCTATATCTGGTGTAGAAGCAATGCGTTTAAATGTTGCAGGTATCGGTCGAATTGAAAAAAGGGAATTACTCTTAGGAAATACAAGACTATATGAAGGCTCAACATTGGGACTTAATGCAGGTGGATTTGTTACTAAGGTAGGAGAAAACGGAGCACTCGGATTTACGCTTACAGCTGTAGATTTTGGTGACAACTTCGTGACTACTACTGATCAGCCTGGAGGAACAGGAGCTACATTTTCTCCTGGTTATTTTCATCTAGGTGTGGGTTATGCACATACCTATGAGAATAAAATTTCTGTTGGAGTATTATTTCGTTCTATTTCCGAGTCATTAACAGATGTAAGTGCATTGGGATTTGCAGTAGATGCAGGTGTACAATATGTGTCAGGAGATAATGACGAATTTAAATTAGGAATCTCCCTAAGAAATGTAGGAACACCTATGCAGTTTAAGGGTCCAGGTCTTGCAACACAGGTAGATGCTCCAGATGCTATTATAGACTATGGCCTTACATTGAATCAAAGAGCAGATGTGTTTGAACTTCCATCCGCGTTGAATGTAGGTCTTTCTTATGATATCCATTTCAGTGACCAAGCCTTTTTAAGAATTCTTGGTAATTTTACTTCGAATGCATTTGCAAGAGACCAAATTGGGGGAGGTGCTGAAATATATCTATTGGATAAGTTTGCACTGAGAGGTGCTTACAAGTATGAACTACAGCAGTCCTCAGGAACAGATAACATCTATGATGGGTTTGCAGGTGGCGTTTCATTTGATCTCCCATTAAAGAAAGCTGGTGACACGAAGTTGGGTTTAGATTACGCGTATAGAACTACACGCTATTTCAGAGGAAGCCACAATATCAGTCTTAGACTGAGTTTTTAGTCAGAATTTTTTTATAATTTTATATAAAGCAGAAACGTCTCTCTTATGGGAGACGTTTTTGTCGTTTAATAAAACTAAAACTATAACCATGTCAGAGATCAGTTATATGACCCAAGAAGGTTACGATAAACTAAAAACTGAACTAGACCTTTTAAAGACAGAAGGGAGGCAAGAAGCAGCTAGAGCAATTGCAGAAGCAAGAGAAAAAGGAGATCTGTCTGAGAATGCAGAGTACGATGCAGCAAAGGATGCGCAGGGCATGCTTGAGATGAAGATCAGTCAAATGGACAAAGCACTGGCTAATGCAAGGATATTGGATTCAAGTGAGTTGGATACAAGTAAAGTGACGGTCTTGTGTAATGTGAAGATTAAGAATGTAAAGACGGGCAAAGAAGTGACATATAAATTAGTTTCAGAATCTGAAGCGGATATTAAGCTGAAAAAGATTTCTACAAACTCACCATTTGGTCAAGGACTGCTCGGAAAAGCAGTGGGCGAAATTGCTGTTATAGAAACACCAAGAGGAAATTTAGAGTTTGAGGTAATGGAGATTTCCGTCTAATGGCAAGTCTTTTCACAAAAATTGTAAACGGTGATATTCCCTGTCATAAAGTAGCAGAGGATGAGAACTATCTAGCCTTTCTAGACATTAATCCTGTTGCGAAAGGACATACCCTCTGTATCCCTAAAAAAGAAGTGGATTATATATTTGACTTAGAAGATGAGCAATTATCTGGTTTAATGCTATTTTCTAAAAAGGTAGCAAAGGGCATTGAATCTGTTGTTCCCTGTGCTCGTATTGGTGTCACGGTTATTGGCTTAGAAGTTCCACATGCACATGTACATCTAATTCCTATCCAATCCTTACACGATATGAATTTTGAAAAGCCTAAAATGGATATGAATTCAGAGCAACTAGCTTTGCTCGCTAAGCAAATTGCTAATACCTTGAAATAACTATTTACTAGCAATCCTGTCCGGATTATTATTTATAAATGTTTTCCAAGAACCACCTCCTTTTACATTGGTAGAAGGTACTCCAAATTTCGACTGATGGTAGTGTGTGATCGCAGCAGCAAGTGCATCAGAAGCATCTAATGATATTTCCGAAAGGTCTTTGTTTAACATGGCCTGCACCATAGAAGCCACCTGTTCTTTGGAAGCATTTCCATTTCCGGTGATAGATTGTTTAATCTTTTTTGGAGCATATTCTACGATATTAAGTCCCATGGTAATACCTGCTGCTATAGACACACCCTGGGCTCTACCTAGCTTTAACATCGATTGTGCATTCTTTCCGTAGAAGGGAGCTTCCACTGCCATTTGTGAGGGTAGATAGGTTTCTATGATTTCTTGTAGTTGGAGGTAGATCTCTTTGAGTTTAGTCTGTTGGTCGGAAAATTTCTTCAATTCAATTGTACCAACGCAACAAAGTGAAATCTTGTTTGCATCTACCTCAATAACAGCATATCCTAGAGCCAAAGTCCCAGGATCTACGCCTAATATTTTATATCTAGAATGCATTTGTTAATCTTAGAGCCAAAATTAGACTATTTAATGGACACATTATTATTAATTATAATATAAGTTTACTTATTCATTCAATGGGGAATAGGTCAAAATATATAAATCTAACAGTAAAGCTCCTGATAGCTGGGTTTTTGCTCTTTGTCCTATTTAATCAGATCAAAGCCTACAATGGAGAAAATGGCTTGAAGGAAGAGTTGTTAAATAGTTTTAGAACTGGTAATCCCCTTTGGTTAATTGCTTTTGTAATGTTAATGCCTTTAAACTGGATTTTGGAATCACATAAGTGGAAGGCGGTATATGGAGAGATATCCTTTAGACAGGCGTTTAAAACTATTTTAGCAGGGATTAGTTTAGCGATTATTACACCAAACAGGATTGGGGAATATGGAGGAAGGTTACTGACAATTCCAGCAGAAAAAAATTGGAAATCTATTATAGCTACCCTAGTAGGAAGTGTAGGTCAAAATTTGGCAACCATATTTTTTGGTATCACTGGTTTGATTTTTCTATCCAGAGATTTTAACTATTTAGATGTTTCTTTTATACCTATAATAAGTACTGCAGTAGTATTTTTTCTATTAGGGCTCTACGTGTATTTTAATGTGGATGTACTTGCTCTGGTTATTCGTAAGCTAGGACTTAAAAAATATGTATCAAGGTTTACTAAATACTTCCAAGAAATTAGGAGAATTGAAAAGAAGACTCTCTTCTTTGTTTTGTGCATCTCATCTTTACGTTATCTACTGTATGTAACACAGTACTTTTTTGTAATCCGCTTTTTTGGTATCGAAATAGATCCTTTATCGGCCTTACAAGGGATCACCAGCATACTTTTGATACAGTCTAGCTTACCACTTCCACCTTTTATAAGTATCCTGGCGAGGGGAGAAATTTCTCTATTAATCTGGGGGCTTTTCGGAATAAATGAACTAATTATTCTTTGCATGACGTTTCTAATATGGAGCATCAATTTACTGTTTCCAGCAATGTTGGGTTATCTAGTAATATTGAGAGCAAATATAGTAGAGACACTTGGATATGGTAAATAAGTTAATTTCACTTCTTTTCATTTTGTGCACATTCCTAGGAGGATATGCAGTACTCCAAGAGGACAGGTCTTTGCCCCCTATAATGCATTCTGATGATGAATGTGTATTACAGAATACGGTTTTTCAGGATGGAGAAAAGATTACCTATAAAGCATATTATAATTGGAAATTTATATGGATACCAGCAGGAGAAGTTACATTTACTGTGCGTGAAGAAGAAGCTTTTTTTCACTTTGAAGTTGTGGGAAAAACTTATCCGTCCTATGATAGTTTCTTCAAAGTAGATGATCATTACTATAGCAAGGTCGATAAGGAGACCTTACAGCCGGTTTCATTTAGGAGAAGAATTGAAGAAGGTAAGTATATACGCTACGATAGTATTTCGTTTGATAGAGAGAATCAAAAACTAACAGAATTTATAGGCAAGTCCATTGATGCAACACGTGCATTCCATTACGATTCTCACGCGTGTATGCAAGATCTTGTATCCGTTTTATATCATTTAAGAAACCGGGATACAGATGTGCTTAAAGAGGGTGATCATGTTCCTTTAAAAATATTCTTTGATAAGGAGTTTTTTCAACCCGCAATTATCTATGAAGGGAAGAAAGAAAAAGAGATTAAGAATTTAGGCACATATGAGGTACTTCATATCAGACCAGAGTTAATTGCAGGCGAAGTATTTGAAGAAGGGACCTATATGGACGTATGGGTTAGCGCAGATAAGAACCATATCCCACTTTTACTGGAATCGCCGGTCTCCATTGGTTCAGTAAAGGTAGTTTTAAAGGAATATACTGGATTAAGATACGTTCTGGAATAGGCGCTAAATGTTAAAATTTAGCTTAGTATTTAGTAAAGTACTGATTTACAGGTACTTGTATTAAAGCCAGCATTGTAATGTAGATTCTTTGTTCCCTTTACTTTTCGTTAATATTCTAATAAAATTAGATATTGGAGTAGATATGAACTTAAGATCTGCGTAGTCGAATCGTATTGCTTTTAAGTTGATTAATCATTATTGCTTTCAGCTACAATTGATTCTTTAACACCCTTAAAGCTTCCTTTTTCGGCTATGCTTTTTTAGTAATCCTTTCTTCCCGTATATATTCCCTTTATTCTTACCATGTTCAGCTTAAATAGTATATTTTTAGTTAAAATCTAATGATATAATGGATAAGAAATTATTTGAAAATCAACCACAGTTATTTGGACATCCAATGGGCTTATACGTGCTCTTCTTCACTGAATTGTGGGAGCGGTTTTCTTATTATGGGATGCGTGCGATACTGGTATTATACATAACGAAAGAAACAATGGACGCAAACCCAGGAATGGGTTGGTCAAATGCAGACGCAATTTGGTTATATGGATGGTATACCATGCTTGTATATGTAGCATCCATACCTGGAGGCCTAATAGCAGATAAGTACATAGGACAGAAAAAAGCTGTGTTTTGGGGAGGAATGATACTGGTTGCTGGTCATACTATTTTAGCGATAACTCAAGATTGGGCGTTTTATACTGGACTCGGGTTGATTATTGCTGGAGTAGGTTTATTAAAACCAAATATTTCTACCATGGTAGGTGGTTTGTATGCCAAAGGTGATGAACGCCGAGATAAAGGATTTACAATTTTTTATATCGGTATAAATATTGGAGCCTTTTTGTCTGCGCTCATTGTAGGATATGTAGGAGAGAATATAGGATGGCATTATGGATTTGGATTAGCAGGAATTGGGATGCTTATTGGGATGCTTGTGTACTGGTGGGGTTTAAAGTATTTGGAAGGAGTGGGTGATTTTATAAGAAACGACGATAATCCAGATAAAGATTTAGCAGACAAGCCATTGACCAAAATAGAGAAAGATAGAATGCTTGTTATGTTCTTATCCTTTTTTCTCATTATCGTTTTTTGGGGAGCTTTTGAACAAGCTGGCGGCTTGATGAATATTTATGCAGATGAAAAAACAGATAGAATGCTAGGAGGCTTTGAAGTGCCTGCCTCATGGTTCCAGTCAGTCAATGCATTCTTCATAATTACCTTGGGAACAGCTGTAGCTGGTTTTTGGTATAGATGGAAACTAGCAGGAAAAGAAGGTTCATCTTTATTTAAAATGGCGATAGGTGTAATAATAATGGGATGGGGTTTTATGTTCATGCGATTTGCCTCCCAAGAATTCGATGCATCTGGATCTTCAGCTATGTATTGGTTAGTCCTTGCTTATTTATTTCATACAATTGGAGAATTATGTGCTTCTCCAGTTGCGCTTTCGTTTATTACCAAACTTGCTCCAGCTAAGTATGCGTCCTTTATGATGGGTGCTTATTTTGCAGCCACTGGTCTTGGAAATAAGGTAGCAGGTTTGATTGGTTCATCTGCTGAGAATGCTGGAGAAAAAGAAATTTTTACTGGAATAGTAATATTCTGTACGATAGTGGGTGTAATTGTATTACTTATGCTTAAACCACTTAAGCGTCTAACGCACGGTGCAGAGGATTTAGTTTTAGATGATGTACACTAAGAAATAACACAAAAGACTAATAAAAAACAACAACTATGAATTTCGGACTATGGTTAATGATTATAGGGACAATATTTGTATTCATTTGGATTCCCTATGTAGTTCTTTCACAAAAAAAGATTCATCCCAAAGCATTATTTACACTTTTCTTTGCTGAATTGTGGGAGCGTTTTTCCTTTTATGGAATGCGTGCTTTATTAATGTTGTATATGACTAAGGTACTTTTTGAATCTATGGGACAAGATGGTGCTGATGTGCGCGCATATGGAATATATGGAGCGTATGGAGCCCTCGTGTATGGTATGCCTGTACTTGGTGGTCTGATAGCAGATAAATTATTTGGATTTAAAAAGGCAATAATTTTGGGAGGTGTCTTGATGGCACTGGGTCATTTTGTGTTAGGATTGGAAGGTTTGATGTTTGAGGGTAACTTTAATGTCTTTTTTATCTCACTTGCCTTAATCATAGTGGGTAATGGTTTTTTCAAACCAAATATATCTTCCTTCCTTGGAAAGTTTTATGAACTCAATGATCCTAGAAAGGATGGTGCCTTCACTATCTTTTATATGGGTGTAAACATAGGTGCATTTCTTGCCCCCCTCTGGTGTGGATACCTAGGAGAGACCTTTGGCTGGCACTATGGATTTGGACTAGCGGGAGTAGGTATGTTAATTGGAATCTTTGTGTTCTTACGCAATAGCGACCAGTTTGGTGAACAGGGTAAACCACCAAGCGAGGAAAAATTAAAGGCCGCTTCATTCTTAGGGCTTTCTAATGAATGGACAGTTATGATTGCAGTATTACTTGCTATACCTCTTATGGCCTTTTTATTAAACAGTAATGAAATTGTAACAGTAGCTCTTCCTGTTCTGATTGCTGGGGTCATTGGATATATTCTCTGGTACTCCTTTAAGTTAATTGGACAGGGAGATAAGGCAGGAGGACAGCGTCTTTGGGTAGTTGTTGTGCTGTTTTTCTTTCATGCATTGTTCTGGGCACTGTTTGAACAGGCCGGTGGCTCATTGATGTTATTTGCTGATAGAAATGTGGATCGATTGGGGATTCCTACAACGATGTTTGCAAGTTTGAACCCGCTTTATATAATGCTACTTGCGCCCGTTTTTTCATCTATGTGGTTGCGTCTTAATAAGAACGACAAAGAACCGAGTACACCAATGAAATTTTTCTGGGGTCTAGCACAGTTAGCCTTTGGTTATGCAATGATAGTCTTAGGTGCAAAATTATTTGGAGGAGATGGTATGGTACCCGTTGTGTTCTTATTCTTAATGTATTTATTCCACACTACAGGAGAATTAAGTTTGTCACCAGTAGGTCTTTCTATGGTCACAAAACTATCGCCACCTAAAATTGTAGGATTTGTAATGGGAGCGTGGTTCCTTTCTATTTCTCTTGCACATGAAATTGCGGGGCAATTAGGAAAACTCGCTGCGGCTCCTTTGGAGGGAGGTTCAGCAGTAGATTCTATGAATAGTTTCGTGTCTGTGTACATGAACTGGGGAGTTTTTGTAGTAGGTGCTGCTGCACTTGTGCTCTTACTACTCGTTCCTACACTTAAGAAGTGGATGCACGGAATACATTAATAAGTTATTGAGGGCTTGACTCCAATTATAGAGTTGGGCTTTTCAGGGACTTTACAAACTTACCTTCCAAGGTAGGCGGCAAGCTTGTCTAGAAGTGATTAGAGTTGGTCTTCAATAGATTTTGTTACTGCAGAGACTATTTCGCCAGTATGGGCTGTGGATTTATTTTCTATGAGCATGATTTTACATTCTTCCGTGGAAGAGACCTTATGGTTTACGCCTTTCTTTACTATATATAAATCACCCGCTTGCATAGTAAATGCTTCTTTGCCTTCTTCTTCAAAGAGAAGACTTCCTTCAATAATGTAAAAGAGTTCGTCTTCGTTTTTGTGGTTGTGCCAAGGAATTTCATCTCCCTTTATCCGTGCTACTTTCACATACACATCATTTACCTCTCCTATTATCTTGGGTGAAAAGTAGTCCGTTACGTCTTGGAATTTCTCTTTTAGATTCATAGTACAGCTTTACCTGTCAAATTACAATTAATTGGACAAATCAAGTAAAGTTCTTGCTCATGTACTTTTAGGCCTAGAAAAAATAGGCTCTATTGGGCTCTCGTAAAATTATAACGTAGTCCGCCAGAAATCCATCGACCTGGTAAGACTGCTCCTAAGATGTCTTGATTTTGTTGGTCAAATACATTGAAGATTTTTAAATGGAAACGCGCTTGATCGATAGGAGAGTAGCTTAACTGGATATCCCAATTATTAAAGTTTGATTTGATAGTTTGGTTAATGGATTCTGCAAAGAGTTCGCTTCTATCTTTCCAAAGACTGGTAATGGAGAGATCAAATTTTCCATAGCCTAGGACGGCATTTGCACTTAATAAATGATTCGCGTGATTAGAGATATAGACAGAAATAATATCCTGATCATTACTCGTGCTTAGATAGGTATATCCTAGACTTCCATCTAAGCTTATCGTGTTGCTTTTAATTAGGGAATGCCAGAGCTCTAGTTCTAATCCTACTGTAGAGACGTCTGTTATATTTTGTGCATAGAAATAGTCTTGGCCAGCTTGTAGGTTCGTGTTGTTTTCAATATCTGCCTCATTCGTTGATACGTAGTCGATAAGATTTGATGATTGTCTTGCAAAGAGGGTAGACTTAAATGTCCAGTGCTTATTGGGATAGAAGTCAAAGCCAATTTCTTCTGACCATGCCTCTTCTGCTTTAAGGTTTGGGTTACCCAGACTTCTGCCCGGTGTTAGATTTTCTAAATTGAATGAAACATAGCGCTCGGTATAATCAGCTCCTCGAATACTTTTGCCTACGGAAGCTCTATAGTTTATTTTTCCCTGACGTAGGGAGGCATTCATTTGTGGAGTAAATGCTAGACCAAAATTTTCATCATTGTCTAAGCGCCCACTCAGATTTATGGAAATGTTTTGCTGTGGTGTATAGTTGAGCATAGCAAAAGCGGCACTATGTATATCGCTATGATTGCCCCTGTCTGTACTTTCGATCTTTCTTCTATCCGCTTGTATTCCTAGATTTAAACTTAGCGTTTCATTGATGCTGCGTAAGTGATGTATCTGAGCATTAAAGAAGTGTGTGGTATGTACATTTGTAGATGGAAAATCTGGGCTAAAGACAAATTCGTCTGTTCCTCTTCTATGCGCAAGATTTATTTGTGTAGAACTTGTATTCCCTACATGCTTCAGTTGGAGCTGATTAAATAAGTTCGTTGTGTTTTCGACGGACTTGTCAAATCTACTTGTTGTGTAAAAGTAACGTGCACTAAAGTCTCTATTATCATAGGATGTACGTCCGGTAAGACTGAAATTATCATTTAGTTTAACACCACCGGAAGCACCAAGGGTAAGAATGTCAAAGAAGGGTGAATAACTATCAAGTGTTACTCCTTCTAATCTATTGGAATCTATTTCTTGGCCATCGCTCTCCGCATAGTTTATACCTGCATTAAAAAAATAGGATTTGTTTTGTACACTGATGTTATTATTTGTGGATCGTAAGTTGTATTGACCTAGATCGATCTCGCCATTTAGATTTGTAACTGTAGCTTGTGTAGTGCCAAATTTCTTGGTAATTATATTTATAACACCTCCTACTGCTTCAGAGCCGTACAGAGCAGAAGCTGCACCACGTAATATTTCAATACGTTCTATTTCTCCTGGGCTTACAGGTATATAACTATTAAAATGTCCTGTAAGCGGATCGTTTAATTTCATTCCGTCTACTAGTACTAAAACTTGTGGGAAGGTACTCCCACGTAGAGTAATATCCGCCTGCGCTCCAAACCTATTTCTTGTTTGCATCTCTACACCTGGAAATTTTTGAATAAGATCGTCAAGCGATGTAAAAGGAGTTTCAGTAATATTCTCAGAGGAAATGACAGTTATGTTTCTTCCTGTTTCGTTTGCTTTCAGAGGAATGAATGTCGTGTTTAGTTCTATCGTGTCTATTGTAAGTTGCGACAATAGGGAGCATGGAAGGAAGAAGGTACTCAGTAATATTGTATATATATACAGCCTCATAGATCTGTGTTTAAAACTCAGCCGCGAAGATATATTTCATTCTCTTTTTAGGAGACAATAGAAGAGAATTTAAATGTCGTTTTGGTAAATAAACAAGAAGAAAAATTTGGCAAGGATTGGCTTATTTGCTATTTGCCTGCAAATAAACTTTGAGTAAAGTAACTGAATTAGAAAGCATCTATTTCAGTTACTTTACTTGCAATATGATTAGCGACTAGCTTTTTTAGCTTTCTTTTCAGCTCTTTTTTCTTTTAAGCTTTTAGTCGCTTCTTTTTTTACTGCTTTTTTGACATTCTTTCCTTTTGCCATGATATCAATTTTTGAATTAGTAAATATGTTATTTTAACCTACAAGGGCAGCACTGTACATTTCTTTGCGCAGTTCTTTGATTGCTGGATCTGCCAAGTATTCATCTAGGGTTTTTAACCTATCGATTATGCCGCTGGGCGTAAGTTCTATAATTCTATTTGCAACTGTCTGTGTAAAATGATGATCGTGCGTTGTAAACAATACTGTTCCTGTAAAGTTAATCAGGGAATTATTAAAAGCAGTAATGCTCTCTAAGTCTAAGTGATTTGTAGGTTCGTCAAGCATAAGCAAGTTGGCCTGTTTCATCATCATCTTCGATACCATACAGCGCACTTTTTCTCCTCCTGAAAGTACATTTGACATTTTGAATACCTCTTCTCCTCCAAAAAGCATTTTACCTAAGAAGCCTCGAATGTATTGGTCCTCTTTATTTTCAGAATACTGCTTTAACCAATCCATTAGATTTTCTGGTTCGTCACTAAAATACTTTTCATTTTCAATAGGTAAATAGGCAGTGGTTATCGTTTGTCCAAATTGGAAGTCACCGCTGTCTGCTTGTAATTCGTTATTTAGAATTTGGTAGAATGCGCTTGTTGCTAAACCATTCTTTGAAATGAAGGTTATTTTATCTCCTTTATTGATACTGAAGTCCACATCTTTTAGAAGAGGGACACCATTTAGGGAATAATTCAGCTTATTGACTTTTAAAATCTGATCGCCAGCTTCTCTTTCTTGTGTAAAGATGATACCAGGATATTTTCTTGAAGAAGGTTTAATGTCTTCCAAGGTTAGTTTTTCTAGCATTTTCTTTCTAGAAGTTGCTTGCTTAGACTTGGATGCATTTGCACTAAATCTATCGATGAAGGCCTGCATTTCTTGTCGTTTCTCTTCTACTTTTTTGTTCTGAGCAAGTTTTTGTTTGAGAGCGAGTTGTGAAGATTCGTACCAGAAGGTATAGTTTCCTGAGTAGGTATTAATCTTTGCAAAATCAATATCTACGATATGCGTACATACAGTATCTAAAAAGTGTCTATCATGTGAAACAACTATCACTGTATTTTTAAAATCTAATAAGAAGTCTTCTAGCCAGACTACAGTTTCGATGTCCAAATCATTCGTAGGCTCATCCAGTACTAAAATATCTGGATCACCAAAAAGTGCTTGTGCTAAGAGTACGCGTACCTTCTGATTACCATTTAATTCCTTGAGAAGCTTGTCGTGATCTTTTTCTTCTATGCCAATTCCACTCAATAGTGCTGCGGCATTGGGCTCAGCAGACCAGCCATCCATCTCTGCAAATTGTGCTTCCAGTTCGGATGCCTTAATACCATCTTCTTCACTAAAGTCAGGCTTTGCATAGATAGCATCTTTTTCTTGCATAAGCGCCCAAAGAGTAGAGTGACCCATGAGTACTGTATCAATTACTTTTACCTCATCAAATTCAAAGTGGTCCTGTTTTAGGACAGCCATGCGTTTTCCTGGTTCTATAGTTATGGATCCCTTTGTAGCATCTTTTGCACCAGAAATAATTTTCAGGAAGGTAGATTTACCTGAACCATTGGCACCTATGACGCCATAGCAATTCCCTGGTCCAAAGAATACGTTTGCGTCATCAAAAAGAACACGTTTACCAAATTGGTGACTAAGGTCTGTTACTGTAAGCATAAGTTATTGTAATTAAGCTGCAAATGTAATCAAACTAAGTCTAAAATAGATAAACAAGATAGCTTTAGGATGCTAGTAGTCTAATGCTTAGTGTTAAATTTTGGGAATTGTGTGCAAGTAAAAATTATCCAATGCATCTGCGTTGTTGTCAGATGTATTGGATAGTTAAATATGGCTAGATAATTTTTACAGAAAGAGCAACAGGTCCTTTAGGCCCTGAGCCTAGTTCAAAGCTTACACGATCGTGTTCTCTGATGTCGCCTGTAATATTTTCAATATGAACAAAGATGCTATCTCCAGATTGTTTGTCTGCGATAAAGCCATATCCTTTGTCGTGATTAAAGAATTTCACGATGCCGTTTCTTGTTTTATCAACTTCTGGCATATCTTCTTTCTTAGGAGTGGATACTTCTATATCCTCTAATTTATACTCTCGCTTTTTCTTTGTGGGATCAGGTGGCTCGGAAGTTAAATTGCCGTCTTCATCTAAGTACATAAACTCTTCGGTCTTATTTCCATCAAGTTTACGCTGAGCTTTTAATTCTGCTTTGTCTTTTTTCCGTTTTTGTCTTTTCTTTTCTCTTTCTTTTTTACTAAAACTGTCTGCCATATAGTGGTTTAAATAATTATATAATGTGTTGTCTTTAACAACTGTTTCTGATTATAAGTTTCAAGATAGTGTTTAAAGTGAAAAAGTATTGACTTAATAGGTGTTTTTCTTTGAATATGACGTTTGTATGGACTGTTATTCTAAGGTCTAAGTGTTTATTTGTTCAAGAGCAAATACACACATTGCTTGAATAGTTTCTTGAAATGAATTGGAGAAATGCATGTATGTATTGTTAGTTTCTGCGTAAGCCTGCCTGATTGCGCACGCAGGCAGGGAACATGGAAGTGAGCAACTTGTTGCTCGTCTGGAGGACCAAGTGATGAACGCGCCTGAAATACTCCGACCCTTTCTGTAGCATAAGCGGAAGAAAGGGGTACGCCCAACTGCAATCTTAGAGTCTTAGATTCTTGCTGCGTATTGTCAAAACAACTTATCTTTAGTTTCAAATCAATATTGTATGTCAAGTTTTCTTAGAAGTATCAAGAAGGAATTTGGGTATTATAAAAACCTAGGCGAAAAAAGTTTTGCGCAGCTATCTGATGAGGCGCTTTTCTGGACGACAAATGCGGAAAGTAATAGTATTGCAATCATTGTAAATCATCTGCATGGGAATATGTTGTCAAGGTGGACAGACTTTATGACGGCGGATGGTGAAAAGGAGTGGAGAGATAGGGATGGTGAATTTGAGAATCAAATTAAGACGCGAGATGAGTTGATTACAAAATGGGATGCTGGATGGACTTGTTTGTTTGATGCTTTAGAAAAATTAAATAAGGAAGACTTGGAGGAAATTATCTATATCAGAAATATGGGGCATACGGTGACTGAGGCGATTCATAGGCAGCTGGCGCATTATGCCTATCATGTGGGACAAATCGTAGCGTTGGCAAAACAAATACAAAAAGATGAATGGGAGTCGCTATCTATAGCAAAGGGAAAGTCCAAGGGTTACAATAAAGAATTATTTTCCATAGCGAAACGTATAGAACACTTTACTGATAATTATAAATGATACAATTACGACGTACAACGGCCGATGATCCAGACTTTGTTGCTTTGGTAAAAAAATTGGATAGCTACTTAAGTGTAACTGATGGGGACGAACATGCTTTCTACAATCAGTATAATAAGTTAGATACTATAAAATATGCCTTGGTGGTGTATGTGGAAAATATAGCGGTGGGTTGTGGAGCAATAAAGCAATTTGATAATACCCGAATGGAAGTCAAACGGATGTTTGTCCTAGAAGATTATAGAGGGCAGGGTATTGCAAGCAAGATATTACTGGAGCTAGAATCCTGGGCACAATCACTAGCTTATAGTGCTTGTATATTGGAAACAGGTAAACGGCAAGTTGAAGCCGTGGGACTTTACAATAAAAATGGATATGTCGTAATTGAAAATTATGGACAGTATCAGGGCATTGAGAATAGTGTGTGTTTTGAGAAAATTCTTAGCAAGTAGCTGTTGCTTTGAACAAAGCAGTTATAAATTGGTTTAGTTTTCATGAAATCATATTTAGTGGTAGGAGCTTCATCAGGTATTGGAGCTGCAATTAGTGATGTTTTAGTCCAAGATGGACATCATGTGTATGGGACTTACCTCGAAAATAGTGTGGCAGAGCATGCGCATATATCTGCACATAGATTGGATGCACGTGAGGAAGTGAATCTAGATTTTCTTCCAGAGGCAATTGACGGACTTGTTTACTGTCCCGGAACTATCAACTTAAAACCTTTCAAGCGTATCAAGCCACAGGACTTCATTAATGATTTTAATCTACAAGCGGTAGGTGCTGTGCGCGTTATTCAAGCTGCTTTTGATCGTTTAAAAAAATCGGAGGATCCTTCTATATTACTTTTTTCTACAGTAGCTGTCCAGCAAGGATATAATTTTCATTCGCAGGTTGCAAGTTCTAAGGGAGCAATTGAAGGATTGACACGAGCACTTGCTGCTGAATTTGCTCCTAAGATTAGAGTAAATGCAATTGCGCCTTCATTGACGGATACACCCTTGGCTAAGAAATTGCTAAGTACTGATGAAAAGATCCAAGCGAATGCGGATAGACATCCATTGAAACGAATTGGGAAAGCGCAGGATATTGCAGAACTTGCATATTTTTTACTTTCCTCTAAAGCGAGTTGGATAACCGGTCAAATCTATTCTGTAGATGGCGGGATGTCAAGCTTAAAAACCTAAGACTATGTTTAATCTATTTAAAAAGAAATCACCTGTAGATAAATTGAATGAAACCTATAAGAAACTCCTTAAGGAAGCACACAGTTTGTCTACCTCAAACCGAACACTAAGCGATGCAAAGTATGCTGAAGCGGATAAGGTCTTAAAGCAAATTGAGGCCCTAACAGATAAATAAGGCATCTTTAATTCTATCTATTGTGATACTACGAACATGTGATTTTCTAATACTCTTCCTTCATTTGTAATATGGAGAATATACTGGCCTACAGGTAGCTCGTTAATATCAACTACCACCTTTGTAAGGCCCTTTTCAATTCCAGCATCTAGTTGTTCATTTGTCATAACACTTCTGCCATGCATATCTAAAATTCTCATTTGTGCGTCTGGATACGCTAGCTCAGAAAAGTAATCAATAAATAGGCAGGATGAGCGCACTGCTGGATTAGGAAAAACATTTAAATGTGTGTTATTGTATTCTGTTGCTTGGATAGTTTGTATATCTGAGAAATAGTGGTCTCCATTATAGTCGTATTGCTTAAGACGGTAATAGGAGTTCCGATTGTAAATAGGGGACTGGTCTAAGAAACTATATTCTTGGTTTTCGTTTGAGAAACCTGCAGCTTCAATTTTCCCTAAACTTTGGAAACTACTTCCGTCTTCACTACGTAAGACTTCGAAAAAATCACTGTTTACTTCTGAGGCTGTTTGCCATGATAGAGCAACAGTTCCATTTTTCTCGTCGCGTACTTTAAAATCTGTAAGATCAACTGGAAGTGCAATCGCCTGATCATTGTCAAATACAATAAGGTCACCGCTAGTTCCTGAACCATTCGCAATATTTGCTACTGCATAAAATGAAATAGGGTTATTTGAACTTGCTGGAGCTGTCCAGTCGAAGAAGTAACTTGCGATGCCGCCGGTATAGGTGTTTTCGCCGCCTACGTGACGTGCATAGGTTCTATTTCCAGAAGTGCCAAATCCTACATTGGTACCAAAATTTGATAAGGTACCTGTGCTAGGAGAAACGGCAGTATTTCCATCGAGTGCAATAAATTCGAATCCTGCTCGTGGAGAATTGCCAGAAAGTAGTTCAATTCTAACTTCAACATTATATGTTTTGCCAGGAATAATTGGGTTGTCAACATCTATGATTCCCAAAATATCTACATTACCTGTTTGAGATCCACCAAAATGGCAGGTATTACATACACTATCTCCAGGAGCACCTGTATTTCCTAATGGCGCCGAACCTGAAAAACTGAAGAATAAAGTTATTGCGAACAAAAGTCCGAATAATCTATAGATGTATGGAAATTTCTTTTTTGACATACTGTTTTACGATTTTTATCAAATTACAATTCTTGTAATAGAAAACAATACAATACCTAAGATTAACATTAAAATGGGTCTTTCACCTGACAGAAGAATAGTGGTATTCCCTTTATGTTTCTAAAATGGATGAGAGGAAGATGCTTCTATTGTAAGAGGAGCTATGTTTTGTTGAGACTCCAGTCGTAGTCTCGATAGTGGATCTTTATAGATGTGTCCAGTTTTACCTTAGCATATTTAGCAATGAATTCTTGCACAGAGCCAGCGTTTTTAAAGTCCGACTTAAACCAATCAAAGATTTTTGAAATCTGCAAGCTATTTTCTGTGATTGTGTTTTTAGCTGGGTTGTTAATAAACACAGTTGTTTGTTCTTCTAATTGCGCTTCTAGACTGCTTGCGTTGAACGCTTCATTTCTTAGGCGGGGGCAAGAAAAAGATGCACAATTAATAGCGAAGTGAATTCTAGGATCATTAAACTCTTTACGCAGTATTTCATGTTCGATCGTATTGAGGTCAAAATTTTGCCCACCTATAATGAAGAATTTGATATCCCATGGTGAGTCCACCATGGGTATGTTACCAGCAATATCTTTTATACTTTGTACTGGGTAGTTTTCAATTATAAGTTTGACAGTAAACGCATTGTAGGCATTAATCCAGTATGCCATTTTCTCATTACTTGAGGCATTATTTTTTGGTGGATTAGAGCTTAGCTGATTTAAATAGCTATCGAGCATGGCTTGATCACTTATGAAGCCTTCATAGTTTACATCACCATTTTTATGCACATGTTTTTTAAGTAATGCATCCCAAACAGTGTTATCCATTTGTGTAGACTTAGAGTTTTCTATTTTTTCTAAGTCTACTTTATTTCCTGTGATACTTTTAATCGTACTTAAGGAATTGAGCACAACACCATTAATCCCACCACAGGCTGCAAAGATGCTTGTTATAATTATTACTATTCCAATAGTGACTAGAGTTCTAGGTTTTAATAAGAACAATATGAGTTTGCTTGTCATGTAACAAATATAGATACTGATATCTATCTATGGCTTATTTCATGTCGTAAAAGATGCCAACGCTATATGATGGTGCTGCTGCTATTATCTCACCTCGAATTGCTCCAGCCACGCTGGCTGAAATCCCAAAATTTGAACTTACATAATAATTCAGTCCGAGTTCAATGCTACTGAATTCAGAGTTGTTAGCAAATATGCTAGTGTTTGTTGTGTTCTCAGCAGTATCTCCATTTTTTAGTGATTCTACCACATTCAGTTTTGCTGTTGTCCACAATTTTTCGCTAAGTAAACCTAGTCCAAATTCTAGACCATATCTGAATTCTTCTGAAAAGCCCTTTGTTCTATGGTTAAAGGCAGTGTAAGCACTTAGATATGCAGATGTCTTGCCAAGATTAAATCCTTTTCCTGCATCTAGTTGCAACATCTGATTAAACTCACCATCTCCTGTTTGCAAATTACCTTCGGCACCAGCAATGTCTGTTCCTGTTGGAACGCCTAAGAATAAAGTAAGAGCAACGGGAACGCTAGCACCCGGTTTGGTCAATCCCAATTTTAGTCCAAGATCAATATCTCCAATTGTATTAATAGCATCACCAGCGACAATAATATCACCTGTAGTTCCGGACCGGAGATTGTTTACATAATTCCTGCTAAGGAAAGGGAAATTTACAATTGTTGTAAATCTGTTTGTAATTCCGTATTCTGCGTACAAAGATGTATTATATATTCCAGTAGTCAGGTTAGGATCAATGAGACCTTGGTCTGTATAGTGTTGATCGAAGACGGTCCACCATTCCGATAATTTAAAATATCCATTTCCTTTTAATTGTGGCCATGGGCCTCCTGCTAGAGCTGATCCATAAGCGACAAAAACTATAAGAAGGCTTGTAATTGTATTTTTCATGTTTGTTTTTTTTCGAGGATTAAAATTCTCCATCACCTACTTTGACATTAAATGGTTTACAGAAGTAGACAATAAATTGATAATCCATAAGTCCTACATCTGGGATTTCATAACTATGTGCTCCGCTAAATGTTTCTACGCCCCCTATTTCCAACGCATTTGCTATGGAATTTCTATTGTTAGACAGATAGATGTAAAGGCCAGGAAGTCCAGCTGAAGCAACATAATTGTCAGCAAAGCTTAGTCTAGTCCCTGTTTCGGTTTCTTCATAGATAAAATCACCTTCGAGATCATAAAAGGTAGTTGTTTCGATAAAGCCCATGATAGATGCTTGTTCAACAATTGTTGTGTTATCTCCAACGTGCACTAGGTTTGTAGCTTCAAGTGCACGGTTTCCATCATCAAAGCTAGCTGTTATTGTAGCACTACCTTCTGCTTTTGCTGTAGCTAAGCCATCTTCTGTCATTTCTATAATTTCCGAATCTGAACTAGACCATACAATATCTACAGATTCAGGGCTTCCTACATTATTTAGATAGGTAGCTTCATATTGGTAGCTTGTATTTATCTCCAGGCTATCAATGCTTTCGTTTATTCTAAGAATTGGGTCTACTTCGTCATCTACAAAATCATCCTGTATGCAAGCATGCATAAAAAGACTTACTAGGGCGAGCAAAATTATTGGGTAGGTTTTCATTTTTATCAAATTAATTGTTTCGGAAAAACAGTAGGTGTTTCACTTTTGAAACACCTACTGTTATGACTAAAATTATTATGCAGGCACTGCTAGAGTTTCCACTCCTGGTGCAAGCGGGAAGTCAATCTCAAATTGTGTGATATTATGTATGAGATTGCTGACCGTTTTGTCTGCTATATTAAAAACAACATCTATTAAGTTTTCTTCTGTGTATCCAGCATTGAAAAAAGCTTCTTTGGCATCATTTGATACCTGACCTCTATTAGTGGTAACAGCATGTACGAAGCGAGCGAGCGCATTTTGTTTATCATCAAAATTAGCAGATCCAGTTCTGATTTCTGAAATTTGTTCTGGTGTGAATCCGTTCATTCCTGCTACAACTGTATGAGCAGAAAGGCAATAGCCACAGCCATTAATTTCGCTAACAACTAGATTGATAATTTCTTTTTCTTTTTTAGAAAGAGAACTTGCTCTATTTTGAAAAGCTAGGTAATCGGCTAATCCAGAATCGCTTTTTGCGTAGTATGCATATAAATTAGGTACAAATCCTAAGCCCTTTTCTAGGTCTTCAAAAATTGCTTGATTGCTTTCTGATACTTGATCTTTGCTTGGTATATTAAATCTTGACATTTAAAATTTTTTTGTTTGTTAATTAATTATAATACAAATATGCAGGGGAAAATAGTTGTACGAATAGTCAAGATTTCCCTAGATATAGTCAATTGTTCCCAAGGGTATTGGCAATTTTTCCTATGGACTTAGCAATAGTTCCTTTTAGGTGTTTTTGGGCTTAGGTTTTATTTGAATTCCTTGTAGTAATAGCTTAACTATGGTAGCTAAAGTGATTTTACACTGATGTAAAGCGAGCTTAAGCCATTCTATATTCAGAGGGCGAGATACCCTCGTTTTTCTTAAAGAATCGGCTAAAGGATTGGACATCATTAAAGCCTACATCGTAGCCAATTTCAGAAACAGGTTTATCCGTATACCGGAGCAATCTTCTTACTTCCAACATAATTCTACTTTGAATGATTTGAAGAGGGCTACTACTCTTTAATTTTCCGAATAGGTTGGATAGAGTTTTTGGAGATTTATTAAGCAGCTCAGCGTATTCTGATACAGAATGTTTTGTTTTAAAGTGTTGTTCTACTAGGAAATTAAATTCACGTACAATATCAATTTGGCCAGTGTCCATGTGGTCAAAATTATCTTGTGATTGGTAAATACGTGTACAAAGAATTAAAATTCTTTTGAGCATCATTTGAAGCATTTCAAGCTGGAGTGAATCTGCTGCTTTAAACTCATGTACAGCCATTTGCCAAACGGTACTCAAGACATCAATGTCATCAGGGGATGGGCTAAGTACGGGGACACTTGGTGAACCATAGTAAAGAACTCCCTTACAGCCTACTTCGCTATCATGATCAAGAATACAATAGAATGGAGCATTAAAGAGTAGGGCTCTTGCCGAATGTACCTGGACTACTTCTACGTTATGAAATTGTGTGAGGCAAATGATTTGATTTTTATTTAGAATATATTCTTTTGTATCAATGTTGAGTACATTATTATCTTCTTCAAACCAAATTAACGAAAGTAGGCCATCGTTTTTTTGACTAATTAATTCTTGATTCGAGCTGCTGATATTTAATATCTCAAAATGTTCATTTGTCTTACCTGTAAATTTCAATGTAGTTATTCTTTTATTAATTAATGATTAGCAACAAGCACCCATTACACTGTTGTCATCCGCATTAAAGGGCATATTACCACCACAGCCTTCAAAAATGCCATAGTGTGTATCCCAGTTTCCATAAAAGTCAAAATGCTTAGCAAAGCGTGTGTCTTTTAGCATTTTATAAGAATTTCCGCACACACTAGAAATTTTTCCTTTTTGAAAATTATGGTGATCGTCCAAGTCAAATGATGCCGGGCTTCCTTCAATAGTTCCTTTATATGCAACTGCTTGACCATAGTCTTCACAATCAGATTCTAGTCCATCAATTTTAAAAAGTCTATAGGTAACAGAAAAGAATTTATGGTCTCCAATCTTGTTTTCAAGCTCTTCATTTTCTACTGTAATTGGATGACTCTCTACAACACGTGGGTCAGTAAATCCAGCATTTTTAGCAAAGTTTAGAAAATCATTCCAGTAGAGTGCTCCGCTTAGGCATTCGCCCCAAAGGACGGGATCATTCTGTAACTCTTTACTTACTCTTCTATCTGCGTATACATCACTAAAATACATCTCACCACCAGGCTTTAGTAAACGATAGGCATCTGAGAGCACCTTTTGTTTATTCATTGCAAGGTTTATGACACAGTTAGAAATAATAAGATCAAACTTTCCATTTTCTAAGCCTAGTTCTCCAAGCTTGTCAATATTGCCTTTTATGAATTTCGTATTGGCATATTTAAATCCAAATTTTTCTGTGTGATAGTCAATGTGTTTATTCGCAACTACTAACTGTTCGTCTGTCATATCTACACCTGTCACACTTCCTTCTTGTCCTACTAAGTTTGATGCAATAAAACAATCTCTTCCACTTCCAGAACCTAGATCAAGAATGTCTAAGCCTTCTAGTTCATTTGGTATTGTAAGGCCACAGCCGTAGTATTTGTTTTTTACTTCATCATGAATAATATTCAGGATCTCCTGAATATGTTTAGGAGGAGCTTGTATGGGGCAGCAAGCATTCGATTTTAGGTCTTCGCTGCTCTGCAGCTGCTTACCATAGTATTCTTTAACCTCGTCATACTTAATTTCCATAAATGTATTCTTATTTAATCCAAAGGTAAGTCAATTATCAGTTTGGTTTATGTCCGTAGCCTAACTATTGTTAAAATTATCTATATCAACATGAGCAAATACCCAAGTATTGCGCCTCCTAAGACTATAAAGGCACTATTTAACTTTTTGAATCCAAATACTATTATTAGACTTAGTATACCGATGACAATTGCACGCCAGTCTGTAAAGCTATCCTTACCCATCTCAATACAAACAGCGACAATTATAGCCACTGCAGCAATATTTACAGCATCTAAAAAAGCAGAGATCACCTTTGATTGTCTCATTTTGGGTATAAGCGGGTTTAATAACAACACAAATAAAAAGGAGGGTAGAAATATACCTACTGTTGCAGCAATAGCCCCCCAGAATCCCCCTAACTGCCAGCCGATGAAGGTGGAAGTAGATAGTACTGGACCCGGCGTGAATTGTCCTACAGCGATAGCGTCCATTAGTTCAGGTCTAGATAAAATTCCTGTATTTACTAATTCAGCATCAAGAAAGGCGAAAAGTACATAGCCACTACCGTAGAGGATTGCACCCACTTTTAAAAAGGTCAGTAAGACTTTAAGGTTAGTCGTTTGCAAAAGTATGATAGGAAGAAGACTGAGACTAGCATTTCTATTTCCTTTGATAAAGTACCAAAGTACGCCTACTAAACCGCAGCAGAATAAGGCAACAATTTCGTGGACACCCAGCAGTGTAGCTATAAGCGTCAGCACCCCGAGAACGCCCAGTTCGGTAGTTTTTAGAGCCTTTTTACCTAATCTAAAAACTGCAGATAATATAATAGCGATTACAGCTGGTTTAATGCCATAAATAAATGGTTCAACCTCTGGTAACTGTCCGTATTTTTCATAGGCCCAAGCAAAGACCATAGTGATTACAACAGCGGGAAAAATAAAACAGCTGCCAGCAACAAAGAGTCCCTTCCAGCCCCCACGTTCATGACCGCAGTGCATAGTCATTTCAGTTGAGTTAGGACCAGGAATAAGGTTAGTGGCTCCCATAAGATCCAGAAAATGTTCTTGGGTCATCCACTTTCGTTTCTTGACTACTTCATCTTCCATCATAGCCACGTGCGCAGCTGGTCCACCAAAGGCAATAGTGCCCAGTTTAAAAAAGAGTTTTGCTATTTCTTTAAGTTCTCCCATTGATTCAAATACTTATATACCTACTATTTTGCTTCTACGCTCCATAATTACATTATCATACCATATGCCATCACGCTGAGCAACTTTTTCTCGGAATCCTATACGTCTAAAACCACAATTCTTATGCAATTGTAGACTTGCGAAATTATCTTTAAAAATACCGGATTGCAAAGTCCAAATAGAATTTTTTTCACTTTCTTTTATAAGAGCTTGGAGCAAGGTTTTTCCAAGTCCTTTTCCTCTGGCTGCTTCGGCTACATAGATACTTAATTCAGCTACTCCTCGATATGCATGGCGATGTGATACTGGAGACAGCGCAGACCAGGCCTGGAGTATTTCTTTATCGAATATTGCTAAGCGGCAGGATTCTAAATGTGAAGAATCCCATGCCTCCCAGGAAGGCACTTCAGTTTCGTAAGTTGCAATACCTGTAGACAAACCTTCTGCATAGATTTGAGCAACAGCAGGGTAGTGGAATTCTTCTATGTTCTTAATGTGCATTTAGCAACAGCCTGAACCCGGTGTACAAGATCCATTCGCGTCACCTGCAAGATTTACCATAGGAGCAGCAACTGGAACCCCACAATTATCTTTGGCTAAACAGTCAGTCTGTTTGCTCATAAGAAGAAAAGTCTTACCATTATAATCTAGACCATATTTACCAATTGTTTCTCCTTGGTATTCCACTTCAATATCTAAATCTCCTATACCTAATTTATTCTGGGATAATTCAATAATATGTACAAGTTTTTCAGGATGGAGTCTATGATCATAATCATCTGCCTGCCATAGTTGAAAGTTTGCCACTTCTTCATGACGCATGGTGCCACCACAGTCGATAAAGTCCTTTTTGATTTTACCTACTTCTGTTACATGAAAGTGTGCTGGTACAAGTGTACCATCTGGTAATTGGAAGCTGATTTTTTCTGAATTATTTAGGTGTGTTTTTATTTCTTCAATAGTCATGGTAGTAAATTTTAATTTGTGATTAGCAGCAGCTTGTTTTAGTTGTGATACTTGATAAAAAATCAGTATTGAGTAATTGTTGTAATTCTTCAAGAACATTCATATTTATACAATAGCAAACCTTTGTTCCTTCTACTTCTCCTTTGATGAGTCCCACAGTCTTTAGTTCTTTTAGATGTTGTGATATAGTGGATTGGGATAGTCCTATCTCATCTACTATTTCACCACATATGCACGACTGTATTTTTAAGAGATATTGTAGGATAGCAACACGAGCAGGATGGCCAATTGCCTTAGCCAATGTGGCTATTCTGTTTTGTTTTGCTGTATATAATTCTGTTTTTGAAGCGCCCATATTTCTAATTAATTGTAATATTACGATTAAGTATTTTAAAAAGCAAGCGCTGTAAAGAAATTTGAATGATTTTTTGGAAAATACTTAGCTTATTGCATTTCTGAGGGCCATTTATCCCCTATTAGATTTAGCTCGATGTTGTGTTCTAAGAATGCTTTCAATCCAGCGAGAACCATGGTAAATCCGCCAACCGAATCCACAATTTGTCGGTGTAGTGCATCACCAGATTGTTGAAAGTCAAAATTGCTTATGTGTACATAGGTGCTTTTATCCTTTGGAGTAAATTTCCAAAGTGCATGTGATTTATGTTCGCCTTCTCCCCATTCAATATGTATTTCCTGATTGGGAATAATTTTTATTACGTGCACAGGAACGACTACGCCATACATTTGCCAGGTCCAAGTAAGTTTTTTGCCTTCTTCTAAGGAAGAGCTACTATGAGTGAACCAAAACTTTGTAGTAATACTAGGATCAATAAAGGCTAGAAATACCTGCTCCACCGGTTTACGAATCATCATACCTGCTTCTGCTTTTGTAATTGCTTCCATATTTTTTATTGAAGTATGAACATAAATTTAAAGTCGATTTTCTTGAAGGTCTTTTGCCAAACTCGCTTTTTTAAGTCGTTTGTTTTTCTTGATGTAGGCAATATCATACTTATTATCAATCATTAATTGGGTGTGATAATAATTAATATGTTCACCAATCGCTACAGCAGCAGCAACAAGACCCCAAAGAAAGTATTTGTTTGTAAAATCCCATTGAATAAGATATAATTGTATCAAGATACTAATAGGAATCAAGGCTATTAAGACAAGATTTCTTTGTTTTGCTGTTCTAAAAAACTGAAGATATCTATCCTGTTCAATTTGAATTCCTTTTAAACTATCCAACTTAAGCTTCCAATACTGTTGTCCCTGATATAAAATGAAGATACAAATGATTAGGCCATAGATACATAGTATTATTTCTTTGAGCGGATAGGCAATTACAGTTGCAATAAGCAGAAAAGGAAAGGTAATATAGGTATGGAAGCGTTCCGTGGGATAATACCATTCTAATCTTTTTATCAATCGGGCTTTGCTCATTTTTAGCGCATTGATTTGTACATGGCTATCAGGCCATTTGTGGAGCCATCGTGTACATCTATTTTTGTATTACTTTGCAATTCAGGTAAAATAATTTTAGCGAGTTGTTTGCCCAGTTCTACACCCCATTGGTCAAAGCTGAAAATATTCCAGATATAGCCCTGGACAAAAATTTTATGTTCGTACAAGGCAATCAATTGACCTAGTACAAAGGGTGTAAGTTTTTTTGCAAGTATTGAATTGCTGGGGCGATTGCCTTCGAATACTTTAAACGGGACTATGGACATATAGTCTTCTTTTTCTATTCCTTGCTGCTCAAATTCTTCAATGACCTGCTCTTTTGTTTTTCCATTCATTAAAGCTTCCGTTTGCGCAAAGAAATTCGATAGGAGTTTTTGATGATGATCACCGATGGGGTTATGGCTTTGAGCGAAGGCAATGAAGTCGCAAGGAATCAATTGTGTTCCTTGGTGAATCAATTGATAGAAGGCATGTTGGCCATTGGTCCCAGGTTCGCCCCATATAATGGGTCCTGTATTATAAGTTACAGGAGCACCAGAACGATTTATTGATTTGCCATTACTTTCCATATTTGCTTGCTGGAAGTACGCTGCAAAGCGATGCATATACTGGTCATAAGGAAGAATTGCTTCTGAAGCGGCTTTAAAAAAGTTAGTATACCATATGCCAACGAGTGCTAGAAGAACCGGCATGTTCTCTGCAAAGTCTGCTTGACGGAAATGGGTGTCCATATCAGCTAGACCCTTTAATAGTTGGTCAAAGTTATTGTAACCAATGCACAAACCTATAGACATACCAATAGCACTTGAAAGGGAAAAGCGTCCGCCAACCCAATTCCAAAAGCCAAAGATATTTTCTTCTGAAATACCAAAATCCACTACAGATTTATTATTTGTGGAAAGGGCTATGAAATGATCTTTAATACTCTCCTTTGTTCCACCATTTTCTAGAAACCATCTTTTTGCGGTATGTGCATTGGTCATGGTTTCTTGGGTAGTAAAGGTTTTTGAGGCGATAATAAATAGGCTTGTTTCTGGATTAATTTGTTTTAATACTTCTGCGATATGAGACGCGTCCACATTGGAAACAAAATGCGCTTTTATATTATCCTTCCAGTATGGTTTCAGGGCCTCACTGACCATAACAGGGCCTAGATCAGAACCACCTATGCCTATATTTACAATAGTATCCAATGTTTTACCTGAAAAGCCTTTAATTCCGTCTCCATGAAAATTATCGATAAAGCTTTTCATCCTGGCTTTTACCTCGGCAATCTTAGGAATAATGTTTTCAGACTCTATTTCGATAGCGGTATTATCTTGCTGCCTCAGGGCAGTGTGTAAGACTGCTCTGTTTTCAGTTTCATTGATGGCTTGTCCTGTGAACATACTCTCAATTCCTTTTCTTAATTGCATTTCATCTGCAAGTTCTAAGAGTAGTTGTTTTGTTTCTAGTGAAATTCTATTTTTTGAGTAATCAAGAAAAAGATCTTTTTGTTTGAGAGAAAATTTTTGAAACCGATCGGAATCGATTTCGAAAAGTGTTTTTATCTCCATGGTTTTAAATTCTTGAAAATGACTTTCAAGTTTGCTCCAAGCTGGAGTGTTTGTAGGATTCTTTCTCTTTAACATAGCTCCAAGATATTAAAGAAAAATCTGATATAATAAATGCTGCTTATATAGTTTATAGCATTTTGCCAGCAACTATTTTAGGATTTAATATACAAAGCAGTTAAGAGCTTAGATTCTCCTAAGTCAAGCAATTCTTCCTCAGTTTTAATAAATCCATGTTTCGTATAAAAGATCTTAAAAGGATTTTTTTCAAATACAGCGACACTGAGGGATTCTTCTTCTGATTCTAAATCTGCCAAAACAAATTGGAGTAGGGCACTACCAATTCCTTTGCTATGATATTGGTGCTTTACATATAAGGTATAGAGTTCTTTATCAGATGTCAATTTCTCTATTCTGTTCTTGCCATAGGAGGTAAAACCGACTAAATCCTTGTTTTCATTTTCTGCAATAAAGTATTTAGTATCTCCTGCCATATATTTTGTATGTCTGACAATCTGTTTTTCAAGGCTAAGATTATCCAAGAATTTTGAGGGTATAAAAGAGGCATAATTTGTCTTCCAAGACTGAATGAGCAGTGTTGCGATTGCTTCAATGTCTTGCTTTCTACCAATTCTATAGCTAATTCCTTGATGCATGTAATCGTATTTGAAATAGCTTTAAGACGAGTAAGCTAAGACAAATTCCTAAAGAAATAAAACACATGGGTATGCCACCGGTTGTTTTGGGACATTCTGTGAGGCCTGATAGCTGTCCGATAGTTCCAACTAAGGCAATGCTACAATTTATTCCTATCCCTATAAAAAACAAAAGTTTTGATTTTTTGAAAGGGATAAGTTGAGCAATGAAGGCTAATAAGAAAAAGCCCATTACTATATAACAGGCAGGAATACGCAGAATTTTGGGACAAATATTTCCCTTAGTCCATTCTGTATGGACTAAGGGAAATATACTATACAGGGTAAAGCCAAGAATAGCAAGGATGAGTGTAAAAGGGAACCATTTGATTCTTGGCATACGATTACAAAGTATTTACAGCATTCACTTTAGCATTTGGTAACGCTACTGTGCTACCATCTGCCAATGTCACAGAAGCAGATGCGATACGTGTATCCTTTCCTAGACCAAATGTGAGTGTTGCTGTGTTATCACTGGCCAAACCTTCACCTAGTACATATACATCTGTTAATGATGAACCATCTTGTTTTACTACAGTCATTTTAGCACCAGCATACTTTGCATTTTCTGGAAAACGAAAGGCAATATAGTTTGCATCACCTCCTTTGTTGATGTGTGCTTTCATAGTCCCATCTATATTTGCAAAAAACAAATCTGGATAACCATCCTGATTAAAGTCACTGGATAGGGGAGTAATCCCATAGTTTTTATTTACAACACCAGCCTGTTCTTCTACTGCTGCGAATTCTCCATTGTCTCGTTGTAATAAAAACCTGCCTGGTAGTTTAAATACTTTATGTGGTGGGAAGGCAACGTAGTTTTCAGCAACGACAAGGTCTTGTTTACCATCTAAATTAAAGTCTTCAAAGATGGCTCCCCACGAAAATTCAAAGTCTGCAATTTTAGCTGATTTAGCAGCATCCGTAAAACTAAAGTCACCATTATTTTTAAATAAGATCCACTCACCAATAAATTCGTCTTCCTTGTCTAGGTCTCCACGTGCAAGAAAAGTAGGTACTGAGGACCCCGTATTTGAAAAGAAAAAATCTACATTTCCATCATTGTTATAGTCACCAACAGCTATCCCCATAGGATAGCCATACTTTCCTGTTGTTGGATTTGTTTTCATCTCAAACTTTGCTCCCTGATTATTTTTATATGTTCTTACTTCGCCTGTATCATGCGCAACAACAAGGTCAAGGTAAGAATCATTGTCTACATCAACTAAGATTCCCATAAAGGTGTTGTGGACATAGTCTAGACCTAAAGAACTAGTAGCATCCGTAAAACTATTATCTCCATTGTTTAGCATCATCAAACTTGAACCTCCATAGGTTTTGTCTTTGAAAATAGTTTGTCCTTCCATCTTATCTTTTTTTATGTAGGAACTGACAAACATATCCGCATCACCATCTCTATCAATATCGCCCAGACTTAGGGCAACAGGAACAGACTTCTCATTGAAGGGTACTGCAATTTTATTTACTTCAAAACCACTTCCAGTATTTCTGTACCATAGCACTCCATAATCTCCCGCAAGGAGTAGATCTGTATTCCCATCATTATCTAGATCAAAGGAGACTGCTCCAAACGTTGTTGTGTTTTCTGGTTTCTTTGGTATACTGAATTCTGCTTGTTCGAATGATTCATTCTTATATTTAAAGAGTGCATCTTGCTGATGCAAACCACCACTCACGAATACTTCATCTACGCCGTCCTTATCCACATCTATCATGGCAGAGGCCATTAGTGGTAGTGATTTTTTTGCAACAAAATCATTGCTAAATGGAAAGTTAATTTCTGAGAAAGTAGGAATTTCATCTTTTGGAACAGTATAATCACATCCCTTTATATCTTTTCCATAATCTTCATCTGGAACTTCTTCTGAGGCACAGGATCCTGAGAACTTTCCCCACTTCGTATGCGTGTAAGGATTGTTTGAATCTGCCTTAAAAAAATATAATGCAGCAAAGATGATTAGGGCAAGAAGGATGAGTATTGGAATCAAGATTTTTTTCATGTCTTAAGTTTTTATAAGCTGATCAGTTTGTATTTGTTTTACGTTGTAAAGTATGAGGGTAAAAAATATAAAATGCGCTACGTTCATCGCAATGGGAGTTAGATGATTAGCTATAGGTTTAGCCCAGAGTAAGGTAGAGAATATTAATAGAAGAATAAAAAAAGGATTACATAGTGCCAAATATTTAGCTAAGCCTAGCGTATTTTTGAAAATTAAAATAATGTAAACTGTTGAGATAGCTAAAACTAGTATGCGCAGGGCCCACACCAAGACTTGATAATGTTTTTCGTAGGAGTTTAGATAGAAGCTATAATCTGCAGTCATGCTACTTTTTTGAAACACTTCTGCTCCAAAGTATCTTGATGAAATCCATATACCACCGATAAAAAAAGCCAATGTTCCTAGGGAGAATAGGGTATATGCTAGACGTGGACTTGTATTAATAAATAATTCTTTTAGTCCGTAATAGCCAGCGATATACAGAGGAGCACCCATGATGGCTAGGAAATGACCTAAGCTTGCACGTTTAAGAGGTACTTCATTAAGCATAGAGACTTCGCCTGCAGGTCCTTCTGGGAGATAGTGTAATAGATATTCTCCAAGGCCGGTAATAATGGAGGCTAGAATACCTATACTAAGTAAGATTTTTATCGTTGTTTGGTTTTTCATAAAATGTATCCCCTAATGCAATTACTAAAGGTAGATAAAAGCTTAGGCAATTAAAAAACAACTATTTATGGAAACCTGCATTACATTTTGGGCAAACTACTTTGTCACCTTCATTTTTTAGTTTGATACCAGTCACATGTGTTTCCACAAATTGCTCTATAAATGCCTTTTGATTAGACTTGTCGTGATTGATATTAGACTTGGTTTTATCAAAGGTGAATTGCTTAAATTCATCTTGATATTCTTGTCTTCCCCAGCAATTAGGACATACGCCTACATCTACTAGTTCTTTTTTACTTAAACCATCTTGGGTTTCTACTGTGAATCCAAATAATTTTTTGAAAAAGCTAATCATATTGTTTTGTTTTTATTCTAACACAATATTATGGGATATAGATAGAGATACACTCATCAATATTTCCCTATCCCTTGTATATTTTTCCTATTTAATTATTTTACTTCACCATCCACAACGATGCGTTTGTTTCTGTTAGCAAGTTCCCAGGTTGTATGGAAAATGTGTCTACCTACTTTTTCGACCTTATCAAACATAATTTTTTCTGCAGTGTCACTAATCATATGGTAGTCTTCATGTGTTCCACTAAAATAGAAAATAGCAGGTATTCCTTTGCGGGCGAAGTTATAATGATCAGAACGGTAGTAATATCTATTCCGATCATTTTCATCATTATATGTATAATCTAGGGTAATTTGAGAATACTTTTGATTTACCTCTTCATTAATGTTATGGAGATCTGTACTTAGTCGATCTGAACCTATCACATAGATATACTCTGGATTATCAGCATATTTTAGGTCAGTACGACCTATCATATCAACGTTTACATTTGCAACATGATTTTCTAAGGCAAAAACAGGATTTTCAGAATAGTATTCTGAACCTAGCAATCCTTTTTCCTCGCCCGTGACAAGTAAACACAAGACGCTACGTCTAGGGCCTTCTCTATTCTTTTTTGCTTCCAAAAGAATTTTGGCAATTTCAAGAACCGTACTTGTTCCAGAGGCATTATCGTCAGCGCCATTATATACGTCTTTATTTTTCATTCCAATATGATCATAATGAGCAGAGACAACCACCACTTCATCTTTTAGATCAGTCCCTTCAATGTAGGCTAGAATATTCTCACCCTCAAGAACATCAATATACTTGTCCATGCGCATGGCAAAGTTTCTATCAATTTTTATTGACTTTACCTTCCCCTTATTCCTAGAATTATCTCTAGACTTAAGTATATCCTTTTCTTTATCGCCCCATATTTTTTGTGCAGTAGTGGGGGAAATATAGGCATGATTAGCATAAGGGATTGACATAGTTCTGGAATCTCCTACCGAAAGACGTGGACCCAGAAGTAGACGTCTATTTTTGTTCAACATCTCTTTTAGGTTGTTTTCAATTATGAGAACAAGTTTGGCCCCCTTTTCTTTTGCCAGACTAAGTTTTTTTGCTGCTGTCCATTCTGAAGTTTCTTTAGAACCCGTAATCCAACTTATAGAGTCGCTATTCATGGGGTCGCCTCCATAGATCATTATAACCTTATCTTTTACATCCAGCCCTTTATAGTCGTTATAGGATTTTGTTTCAATGCCGTAGCCAGCATAGATAACTTCCGTTGTTCCTATAAAAGGAATGTGTGCATTAGAACTGGGGAAACTTAAGAAATCCCATAAATGTTTGTGCTGTATTCCATCTATGAACATTTCAGTATTATTCCATTTTGTTGTGGTAAAGGCTACCTTTTGAAAATAGGAATTATCATCTCCAATTTTAGGAAAATCCAATGAAGCAAAGTGATCAGAAATATATTTTGCTGCTTTTTTGATTCCTGCTTCCCCTGTTTCTCTCCCTTCATAGGCATCTGAGGCTAGGATGTCTAAATGCTTTTTGATGTTTTCCCCCTTAAGCATGTTAGCGTATTTGACCTGTGGAAGACTTTCATCCGTAACGACGGGATTTGATTTGTCTGGTTGTGTGATACTACTGATATACTGTGCTTGGATGCTGTAGAATGATACAGACCACATGAATAGAAATGAGATAGATATACGTATAGAATTTTTCATAGTTTATATTGCTAGGCTAAGATAAGTAAATCGGACGAACTGATTGCCAGGCATTTTTTAAGAAATTTAAGTTAGCGCTGTACCGATTCACTTCGCGTGAGCTGCCTGGAAGTCACACAGTGTGTGGTCCCTTGGGACCGAGCCGAATGGCGAGACTGTAAGGGAGCGACCTAGACTCTGAGTATAACGAAGGGTATAGGGCACGCCCCAATAAAAAGCAAGGGAAAGGATGTAGTTAAATTATTATTTAAGAAGGATTTGGGCGTATCCTTTTTCTTTTGCTAAGGTTGGGCTCTCTGATCGTTCGGTCTTTCAGACGAGCAATTGCATAGCTCCTTTCCATGTTCCCTGCCTGCGTGCGCACGCAGGCAGGTTTACGCGTGGGTTTAATTTTTTTTTAAAGCTTAGTCAGTCAAGTTTAAACTAACTCAACAAGAAATTTTATCAACACGTCTACCATGTCTACCTCCTTCAAATTCCGAGGAAAGAAACGTTTTTACAATTTCTGTAGCCTGCCATTCTGAAGTAAAGCGTGCAGGTATGGTTATGACATTGGCATTATTATGTTGCCTTGCGAGGGCGGCAATTTCTGTAGTCCAACATAGGGCCGCACGGACTTTACTATATTTGTTTGCGGTCATTGCAACTCCGTTACCTGATCCACAAATTAAAATTCCTAGGTCCGCTTCACCACGATCTACCAGCTGCGCCACAGGATGTGCAAAATCAGGGTAGTCCACAGAATCACCCGTGTGTGTGCCCTTATCAATAACAGTAATATTCTGTTCTTCTAAGATGTCCAGAATCTTCTTTTTGTAAACCGGTCCTGCATGATCACAACCTATAGCTATAGTCATAGTTAAAATTAATTTTGTAATCTACCAATGTCGTATTGACCCAATAAATCTTTCATTTCCTTTACAAGTTCAGGCTTGCCTAGCCGTTGAGCAGATTGCAATATTTCATTTACAGCGCGAATAGAAAAACCATAGTCTCTTGTAAACCCGGCTTGAAAATCTTCCTCATCCAGAGATTCAAAGAAGTTAAGTTTTTGATAGGTTTCTTCGGCTAGAATTCTAAGATGTTTTTCTGCTTCTTCTTTTTCGTTCCCTGCAATTAATATGCTAATAAACGGAGAAACTCCCTCATCATATGGGAAATTGAAATGTGGAAAGGCTTCAAAGAATTTTTTCGAAAGTGCATTTGCCTTATCCCATTTTCCTTTAGAAGCCAGTTCGTTAGCCGTTCGCATCATCGTAATTTTCATTGCTTGGAGCTCTGCTCCGTAGCTACCGGCAATATGTGTATCTACTTTGTCAAAGTTACCCCATTTCCATTTGTTCATGATATTATCATAAGCTGTTTCTTCGTCGACTCTTCCTGAACCATAAATAGAAAGTGTTGCATCACTTGTATTTTTAATGGGTAGCAATCTTAGGCCCAGTCCTTCCATCTGCATGTAATCATTTAAACCTAAGAGCTTTTCATTTTTACAGGTGACAGCAAAATAGATGGGTCTATCATGAATATTGTTTGCCAAGATGTCCATAACAGCTAATTCATCCTTAAGAAAATACTGCTTATTCTTACTAAAGTTGATATCTATCCTAGGCGTAAATGTAGAATCACTTGCTGAAACAAGACCGTTTTGTATTGCCAGCTGTTTGTTAACAGGTATAAAATAATTACGCGTACGGGTTACACTTTGGCCCTGGAACTTTTTAGTGTCGTCACCTATAAATTTCAACTCGTCGAGTATGTTAATAGGACGGGAGTCGCTTCCAGCGAAGAACACTTGATTTCGTTTTTTACCTCTATATGCGGATGCAGGCAGAGAAAATTTAAGTGGCGGAGAATCGTTCACTTTATTTCTAAGCTTATTAATATACCAGTCTACGGCGATCAAACTCAAATTCACTACACGCACATCCGTTCTTATATTTTCTACTTCTTGGGCATACCAGAGTGGATAGGTGTCATTATCCCCATAAGTAAATATAATTCCATTTGGTTTTACAGATTCCAAGAAGTTTGAAGCATAATCTCTAGAACCATAATGATCGCTTCTGTCATGGTCATCAAAGTTTTGGAAGCCCATAAGAAGGGGAGCAGTGATTGCTAAAGCAGTGGCGATACCAGCAGCTGGTAGTGCTCCTACCTTTCCCATCATCCCTTTAAACATAGAAAGTACGGAAAGTCCTATCCAAATACAATACGTAAAGAAGGAACCTACAAGTACATAATCCCGTTCACGTGGTTCACTTGGGGGTTGATTAGAATAAATTATAATTCCTATACCTGTTACAATAAACATCAAGAATAAAATCATCCAATCTTTACGCTTTTCTCTTATCTGGAATACAAAGCCTATAATCCCTAAGATGAAAGGAATCAGGTAATATTTGTTTGTTGCTGGGTCATTTTTCATTGTGTCTGTCTCTTCGGACATATTATATAGCTTCATTTCATCGAGGAAGCCTACACCTGAACGCCAATGGCCTGATGTCTTATCCCAGGGCTTGTACCCCTGTGCACCATTTTGTTTACCAGCAAAATTCCAGAAGAAATAACGCCAATACATCCAACCCATTTGTGCGTTGAACATGTATTTTAGATTGTAACCCATACCCGGTTTACCTTTTAACTTTTTTCCACCGTTGACATATTCGTACCATTGTCTGTGCAGCGCTTTTCTTCCTGCGTCGTTATGGCCAATTCTTGGGAACAATATTTTATCTGAGCCTTTGTACTTATAACTTAATCCCTCATCTACTACTTCGTATTTATCACCTACGCGACCATACTTTTCTTTACGGTCTAGTTCTACAGGTTGTGCGTCAAAATGTGGTCCATATAAAAGAGGCCTTTCACCGTATTGCTCTCTGTTAATGTAGGGAAGTAAACGCATCGCATCACTTGGTACGTTCATGTTTATTGGTGTATCCGCATTTGCACGAATAACAACAACACCGATGGTTGAGAATCCTATACAAACAAATAGATTCGCTAGTACAAAAAGATTTAGTGTATACGAATTTCTTTTTCTAGCGTACATCAATAGAGCTGTAAATAGAGCAGCTACTATGGCAAGAGCAAAAAAGATTCCTGAGTGAAAAGGAAGACCTAATGAGTTTACTGCAAAGAGTTCAAATCCAGACCAGATAGTAGGAATTCCAACGATAATTACTTTTTGAATAAAACCTATGACTGCTGCACCTGCAACAAGAGAAAGGAAAATTCCAAAGAAGTTAGTTTTCTCATACTTTTTAAAATAATACATAAGTGCAATGGCGGGAAATGTAAGCAAACTTAAAAGGTGTACACCTATAGAAAGTCCCGCAAGGTAGGCCACCATTAAGAGCCATTTATCAGTCTGTCTATTATCAGGTCCTACATACCATTTTGTTGCAGCCCAAAAGGTAAGCGCTGTAAACATTGTGGACATAGCATATACTTCTCCTTCTACTGCAGAGAACCAAATAGAACTACAAAATGCAGTTGCTAATCCAGCCACAATTCCAGCTCCTCCTAAAACAAGGTTAGTTGTAGAATTTATTTCATTGAGTTCTTCGTTTTCAGTATCGAAGGTCCGACGTCCAAATAGCATAGTTATACGGGCAACAAAAAAGGCAGTAAATGCAGTACATACTCCCGACATTAGATTTACCGCAAAGGCAATATCAGCTGGGTCAGAAGAAACGAGTTCGGCCACCCAGGTAAATAATCTTCCTACCAGAAGAAAGAAAGGTGCACCTGGCGGGTGAACTACTTGCAGCTTGTATGCTCCAAGAATAAATTCTCCACAATCCCAAAGGCTACCTGTACGCTCAGCGGATAGGTAATATACAATCATTGCGATTGCAAAAACGATCCAGCTACTTATTGACTTAATTCTGTTGAAAGAGTTCATTTATAGTATAATATGCATTTAAAAGAAACGACAAATGTACTAAATATATAGGTGTACTCTGCCTTACAGCTGCGATAATACGATTAATATACGAAAGTTGTCGTACTTATTCTATTAGCCGTGGTTTTGTCCCGATAAATCTTCCGTGTTTTTCTATGAATCAAAATTCTGAATGGTGCATAATTTCAAGTAAATTTTATACTTTAATTCAAATTCAAACAATTTCAAATCTAAAAACTAACCAAATGAAATATCTAATTATTCTCTTTTTTAGCTGGATGCCCCTCTATATTTCTGCAGATCCTATTGATGTGGACGTCGTTATTAATGGGCAAAGTATTAATACAGAATACTCTGCTAAGAAATTATTGCAAGAATATGTGGATGAGGCTACCTGGGAATGTCTATCCCTTCACATGGTAGAAAGCGTAGAGGCAGGGACGAGTCCTTACGTTTTGGAGATATGGGAAGAGCCAGAATTTTTGCGCAACTATGTGTTTAAAGAAACGCGAAAAAAGACGGAAAAAAATAAAAAGGGGGAAGAAGTAGAGAAAAAATACACGGTTGCCGGCGTGAATGTACGCACTAAAATCCAATATTATGGTCGCTTATCTGAAAGAGAAAAGCATGCTATTCTTGAGATTTTCAGGGTAGACGGAGATATAGATAAGGAAATACCAGACGAGGATGTAAAAGCCAAGTATAAACCAAAATGGATTGATAATCGCGAGCTGAATGATGCTATGATAGAAAAGCATGCGGACAAGATTGCAAGTCTACGAGAAGAAACAACTAGCAATTTAAAAGCTACCCTTGGAACTGCCTTAATGGGTTGTCTAGTTAAACGTTTGCTTGGGCCTGTTCGTATTACGGATGCTGTGGAAAAATCTAAGGACAAAATGAAAAAAATGGCCTATAGTAAATGCGCCGAGACTCCTTTGAGAGGAGATGGGTCTTTTAGTTTTACCTGTTATTCAGAAGAAGAATTAAACGGCGTCAAGTATTTAATTGATCAAGGTGGAGTTTACCCTGCCGAAAAAGACAATCAGAAGGTCTTAAATGTTCGTGGAGGGAAAAAAGAAATCTTCAAAGCGCATGCGGCTGGAAGTCCACTTTATATGGGCTACAAAAATTACATGATGGATGTAGATTTATCCAAAAACAAGCTAAGCCCAATGAATGTATCTTTTTTGTTTTTATATGAAACGATTTTGCCTTACTCAGATTTAGACAAAACAAAATTTGAACTTCAATTCCAATCGCGGTACTTAGGAAATAGAAACATAAACGTGCTGACTAAGGACCCTTTACTTGACAAAGAGAAGGGTGAGGATTTTGATATGGCAGATATAAAAGGTAGAAAGTCCATTACAGTTATGATAGGTGAAATGAAAAAGGGTTTGTATAATAGTAAGACCGATCCTATTAAAACAGCAACGGTAAAAGTCAGTGTTCCTTCTGCTGATGGTACGGTATCATCAGATTCTGAAATTAGCGGATGGAAGGATAGTAAAGAAGTTTGGCAAACAGATTATAAGAACTTCAAAATGGAAGAAGTGGACAATGTAATGCTTGTAAATGATATTGAAATTATAGGCATTATTGAACAGAAAAAGGACGAGGTCAAAAAAGTACTTATTAGAACTACACTACCAGTAGATAAGGGAGAATTAAAAGTCTACGATCGTCAGAAAATAACGAAAAAGACTAAAGAGATAGCAAAGCTCAAAGTTAAAGATATCACAGGAAGATTTACTGCAATTGCAGAAGTATCAGATGGAAAAAAAGAACTACTGCCATTGCTTACATCAGAGAAAGAGTTGACCCTAAAATATAAGGGGCCAGGAATGTTTTCATTGAGTAGGAGTGAGGGCTTTAAGAATTTTGGGGGAGTGTTTAGGTATAAGTTGGAGGGGAAGTGATACATGCTGTTCTTTATGTGGCGAAATTTAGTCTATTGAAGAGAGTGTTTTTTCGCTACATAAAGAGCTGCTTTTAGTATCCAATTTCCTATTCTCATCGGTTGATTCAGACTTAAAATTTAATTTGTCATTAGCATTTTTACAACCTTCATATAGCAGTTTTCTATACACTAAGACTACACATATTGCGGTATCATATTTAGCTTAAAATTTCTTTTCTTTGCGTTTGGTGAGAACATCTTAAGCTAATGCAAGGACATCTTAAAATAAGACCCATCCGCAAGGAGGATAACAAACAAGTGGCACGCTTAATTCGTGAAGTGATGCATCAATACGAATGTGTTGGTGAAGGCTATTCTATTGAAGATCCAGAAGTAGATAATATGTTTGAATATTACGAACATGAAAGAGCAGTGTATTATGTTATTGCTGACGAGACTGGAAAGGTTTACGGTGGTGGTGGTTTTGATCAATTAAGTGGGGGAGATGATACTATTTGCGAGCTCAAGAAAATGTACTTCTATCCAGAAATTAGAGGAAAGGGTTTAGGAAAAAAAATGGTCCATACTTGCTTAGAACGGGCAAAGGAATTAGGCTTTGATACCTGCTATCTTGAAACAGTAGAGCGTATGGTAGAAGCGAATAGTCTGTATAACAAATTAGGATTTAAGCCACTCGAAAAGAATATGGGATGTACAGGGCATTCGAGCTGCGATGCGTATTATGTACGTGAGATTTAATCTATTGTGTTCTTTCTATAAATTCTTCTTCACTTAGAATTTCAACTGTCCCAAGTGCTGTTGCTTTCTTCAATTTGGATCCCGCTTTTTCTCCTGCAACAAGTATGTTTAGGTTTTTGCTTACGGCGCTAATGTTCTTTGCTCCATGCCTTTCAGCTAGTGTTTGGGCTTCTTTGCGTCCCATTTGTTTAAGAGTGCCAGTAAAGAGAATAGTCTTACCAGCAAAGATGGAATTCTCATCTATAACTGCTGGCTTATCTTCTTCTTTTTGGCTTAGGTCTAGTCCATTCTGTTCCAATCGATCTAATAAGGCCAGATTCTTTTCATTCGAAAACCATTCTATTACATTATCGGCCACAACTGGTCCTATGTCTTTGATGTCAGTAAAGTCCTCTGTCTTCCAATTTGCTAAATCCTTAATATGTGTAATTTCTTGCGCAATAAGTTTGGAAGCTTTTTTACCTAGATGATGTATGGATAGACTATGTAATATTTTCTGAAGTGGATTGTGTTTTGCTTTCTCTATGGAAGCCTTAATTTTTTCTGCTGATCGCTGACCAAATCCATCTAGTTTTGCAATTGCCTCGTAATCCAGTGCATAAATGTCGCTGATGTCACGTAACCATCCTTCTGATTGAAAGCGTTCCACATTTGATTTACCAAAACCATCAATGTCCATGGCATCTTTAGAAACATGAAAGATCATACGCTGTAAATCTTGTGCACCACAACTGCAATTGGGACAGCGCCATGCTGCTTCTCCTTCCGTTTGAATGAGGGCAACATTGTCTTCAATGTTTATCGGACAAAATTCAGGGAAGGTGATTTTTACTTCATTCCCTGTGCGAGCCTCGGGTATAGCTTTTACTATATAGGGTATTACATCACCAGCCCGTTCAATAAGTACAGTGTCTCCTAGATGTAAGTCTTTTTGTAGAATAAATTCTTCATTGTGTAAGGAAATAGAAGAAATGGTTACGCCTGCTAAATGGACAGGGCTTACTTTTGCTACTGGCGTAATCGAACCCACTTTTCCAACTTGGAATTCCACGTTTTCTAAGGTCGTGGTTGCCTGTTTTGCTTTAAATTTAAAGGCAGTTGCCCATCGAGGATGGTGGGAGGTCATGCCACAGCGCTCTTGCATTGCAAAGTCGTCCAGTTTAACAACCATGCCATCAATTTCATAACTATAACCTTCTCTTTTTGCCTGCCAGCTTTCTGCAAATTCCCCAACTTCTTCTATCGAATTACAAAGCTTTCGTTCTTTATCAGCGATTTTAAATCCTAGTGCGGTCAGTATGTCTAAACTTTTAAAATGAGAGCGGAGTTGCATCAATATGTCATTCCCCTCTTTGTCTATGGCGTAGGCAATTTGAAAAATAAATGTTTCTAATCCTCGGTCTGCTACCTCTGCAGGGTCTTTCATGCGCAGGCCACCCGTTGCAGCATTCCGTGCATTCGCAAAAATTGTTTGCCCTGCGGAAGCACGTGCTTGATTTTTTTGGTCAAAAATCGTTTTGTGAATAACCGTTTCACCACGTAATTCTGCTTTTACGATGTTATACTTTGAAAATGCAGCTTTGAGAGGTATGCTTTTGATTGCTTTCGCATTTGCAGTGATATCATCTCCTTCCTGTCCATTACCACGTGTTGCTGCTCTGACAAGTAGGTCGTTTTCGTAAACGAGGGCAATACTGCCGCCATCAAATTTTGGTTCAATAGTATATTTAAACCTAGCATCCTCACCTAAGATTTTTTTCAGTTGTTTATCAAACTCTTGTAAGTCTTCAAGATTATATGCGTTACCCAAGGATAGCATTGGGGTGATGTGCTTAACAGTGGTGAAACCTTCGTTGAGATCAGAGCTTACACGCTGCGTTGGAGAATAGGGTCTAAGGTTGTCTGGATCTTCTTCCAAACGTCTTAATTGATGAAACAAGCTATCGTATTCTGTATCTGTGATAACAGGATTGTTTTCTATATAGTATTTATACTCATGAAAATTTAGAATACTTATCAGGGTCTCTACATCTTTTACATCAGTATTTAAAACTTGTTTACTTAGATCTATAAGCGTTTTCTGTTCTTCCTTAGAATATTTCATGTTTAGTCGACTTTGACTATGCGTTTTGTTTCTATCAATTGATTTTTTTCATCTGAGACTTGCATGATATATGAGCCTTGCGTTAGGGCGCTTATGTCTAGAATGTTTCTTCCACTTTGACTAAGAGATTGTGCATACTCTTTTCTTCCTAGAAGGTTAAATATTTCTATTGTATAATTTCCTTGCGCTACTAGATTTAGTGAATGTGTAACGGGGTTAGGAAAGATTTTTACATGTTCCTCTCGTAAATCATCTACACTTGACATAATGTTTTCTGAGAATGTGCTTGTGGTCGTATTAGCATTGTCACCAGATTTCGAGTTATCTCCATTCACAGCATTACCCGCTGCATAGAAAATGACATCTCCTGTTCCAGCATCAGGCGCCGTCCAGTCAAATTCAAAACTAGAATCTGCCAGTCGGGTAGTATGTTCTAAGTAGTCTCTTCCAAAAATGTTTACATTTCTAATTTGACTAGGTGGTGCGCCCCAGTTATTTATTGCTTGATCATTGCCGTCTAAGCAAACAATCATAAAGCCATATCCTGACGCACCATTTGCAGTAATATTTAAATTTACCCGATAGCTTTCCCCTGGCTCATATGTTGTTACTTCTGTTCCACTTGGGTCGAGTAGACTTATGCTTACCTCTGTGTCAAATGGAGTAGCTGAGCCATGGCAACCCGCGTTAGAGCAGGTGCGGCCACCTTCTCCTGGGGCAAGGGTGAGTGCTTCGCCCGCAAGTGCGCCTCTTCCACTGCGATTGGACATAAGAGTGAAGGTGCTAAGAATGGCCAGTAGCCAAAAAAGATTTATTAGGTATTTCATTATGAATGATAGTTTAAGTTTGGGAGTGAAAAGCGCTAGATAAATTATGATTTCCTAAAGAAAACTATATTCAGGCACTTTTCCGATTGTACCTCTAAAATAATCTTCGATTTTTTTCATGTCAGCCTCTTTATCTTCTGACATATCACAGGGTTCAGAAAAGTGAATGTTTTTATTGCCAAAGTCCCATTTTACTAAAATTACAGGAACATTTGCTGCACGGGCAATTCTATAAAAGCCAGACTTTAGGTGTTTAACTTGCTTACGCGTTCCCTCTGGCGCTAAGCAAATTCTAAAGCTTTCTTGCGAGTTGAACATCTCTGCTACATTTTCAACAAAGTTTGAATGCGCATTTCTTTTTACAGGGACGCCACCAAAAAAACGGGCTCCAATACCTGTCAATCCTTTAAATAGCTCTTCTTTCCCTACAAATTTGATATCGACTCGAAGTTTTGATCTAACAAGAAGGCCTAATGGAAAATCCCACATGGAAGTGTGTGGTACTGCGATAAGGATACACTTTTTAAGCTTATTAGGGTCGTAGCCACTGACTTTCCAACCCAAAATTCTCAATATGAAACTGCTAATAAAGTGCATATATACTATATAAGTGCTAATTTAATATTAATGCAATTAAACCTAAGACAATTGGAGGAGTCTAATTTTTGCAACGTTAATAATATATGGTGAATAATCCTGATCAAGAAATTTTGCAATTAGTATCAAAAGGTTCTATGGAAGCTGGATTTAGTCTGTTGGTAAGGACTTATCAAGAAAAATTGTATTGGCAGATTAGACGAATGGTTGCCATTCATGCAGATGCAGATGATGTGCTTCAGAACACCTTTGTTAAGGTGTACAAAAATATTTTGAAGTTTGAAGGCAATGCAAAGCTATCAACCTGGTTATATCGAATAGCGGTAAATGAATCCATTAGTTTTTTAAAGGCCAAGAAGCGCAAACGAACGGAGGATATAGAAGGTGTTCATATAGAGACAAGATTAATTCAGGATAGTTATTTTGATCATGAAACGACCTTGTTGAATTTGCAAAAAGCAATTCACATGTTGCCAGAAAAACAACGTGCAGTATTTACAATGCGCTATTATAATGAAATGCCGTATAAAGAGATGGCGGAAGTAATGGGTGGGACAGTAGGTTCCCTAAAAGCTTCTTATCACCATGCGGTGAAAAAGATTGAAGAGTATTTAAAAATTAATATTTCCTATGTTGGAGGATAATTCTAAAATGAAAGTGCCAAAAGGTTATTTTGATGCAAAGCAGAGAGATCTTATGCAAATAGCTGCAGGAGATGAAGATATGATCGACCTGAGTCAAGATGCACCTTTGTTAATTTCTTATGGAAGAAAGGAGGGTTTTTCTTTACCAGAGAACTATTTTCATTCACTGGAATCTAAATTGAATAATGAACTAAGAACTAGCGCAAATAAGCCAGGAAGTGTACGTATAATGTATTACGCGGCAGCAGCCTGTTTGCTGTGTTTGTTTGGATATTTTGGTCTATCAAAAGTGCAAATAGATAGCTCAGAAGTAATTGCATTATCGTCATTAGATACATATGAGTTAGAGGAAGATGCAGAAATTGAAGAGGCATATTCTTTTTTACTAGCAGAGTTGGATGGCTTTTCAGACGAAGAATTATTGTATGAAGAAGTCTTCTTGGATTTTAAGGCGGACGAGGAATCCAAAACAGATAACGCATTAGACATTATTATAAACGATCTACTTGAGGAGTATCAAGTAGAAGATTTTGAGGATATATTTTAAACCTAAGACAATTTTAAACTTTAGACATGAAAACGAATTTATTCATATTTCTATTTAGCCTTATTTCAGTAGTTGGCTTTTCTCAAGAAACGGAAAAGAGAGCTGAAAAAAGAGCCGAGAAAAAGAAGGAAAGAACAGAGAAAATGGAATCTTTACGCATTGCTTTTTTAACAGAAGCACTGGATCTTTCTGTAGAGGAATCCCAAAGCTTTTGGCCCGTATATAATGATCATGCAAAAAAGAGAAAAAAGATATTAGAGGGGCGTACAAAGATGGATAAGAATGTAGAGATTACAGACAATACACAAGCTGCACAAATGATAGATGAAGAATTGCGTATTGAAAGAGCCCTACTGGATTTAAAGACTGATTACGTTAGAGATTTAAAGACAGTGCTCCCGGATACGAAGATTGCAAAGTTAATGATGGCTTCTAAGCGCTTCAAAAAGGAATTGTTGGACAAAATGAAGGGAAGAAAAAAGGGTAAAGGGAAACGTGAAAATCGCAAATAATCCATCATATAAAATGAAACTTGTATGTGTGATTTAACAATCTATTTCAAGTTTTACTTGGACTCTTAGACATGTCCATGTCCATATGCCTATAAATTGTCAAATATTATTCTGACACTTGGGAATTATGTGCTATGTATTACTCCATGTTAAAGAACAATTTAGACAAGTTGCTCAAGGCTTATACATACATATTCGACTTATAATCATTAGAATACATACAGAAAAAGCAAGTATATTTCTTTTTTAAATGCGTGCTAATTAATTGTTGTGTAGATACTTGTTTGGAGCTAATTTATTTATATTAGAGCCTGATTGTAATCCCTGTAACAACAGTAAATTCTAATGGAGAATAGAACGAAACGAGATCTAAGTATTCTGAACATCGTTTCTGACTTCGAAGCCAAATTTACCAATGGCCAAGTCGGATATTTGTCGGAGAAAAAATTTATTCGAGTCATCGAATATTATGAAGAAGAAAAACTGTTTACCAAAGCACTTGAAGTTTGTAATCTAGCATTGACACAATATAGCTTTAGAGCTGAATTCTTGATGCTAAAAGCAAAAATTCTTCTTCAAATAAACAAACCTAAAAAGGCGCTAAAAGTAATAGACAGTGCGGAGAAGATTTCTCCGTTTGAATTGGAAATTCAACTTCTTAAAATTAAGGCGTTAAGTATTCTAAATGAATATACCAAAGTGGAAACACTTATCAATGAATTAAAGTCAGGAGCAACACGCACTGACCTACCTGAAATTCTGTCTGCTGAAGGCAGTTATTATGAAATTCGCAAAGAGTACGATCTTATGTACTTGGCATTAGCCAAAGCATTGCTTATAAATGTCGATGATGAGTATTTGTATGATCGTGTCATGCAATCTGTTGAACTTTCCAAAAATTATATTCAGTGTATTGATTTGCATCAGAAGATAATTAATATCAGACCTTATTCTTATATGGCATGGTACAATCTGGGGCATGCCTATTCATTTGAAGGTGAGTATGAGCAAGCAATTGATGCATTTGAATATAGTTTCATTATCAACAAAGATTTTGAGAACGGATATCTTGATTGTGCTGATCTATGTATACAAATAAAGAATTTTAGCAAAGCCTTGTCTGTACTTTCTGAAGCTATGGAGTTTGTAGAGAATGAGTGTGAGACCTTAGTACTTATGGCGTATTGCCAGATTCAATTAGCAAATTTTTCAGATGCGAAATATAATTTGTTTAAGGCGATTAAGTTAGATCCTTACAACGATGAAGTGTACTTCAACTTAGGTGTGTGTTACTCTAAAGAAAATCAATGGCAGAATGCTATTGATGCTTTTCATAAAGCTATCACTTTAGAAGATAGTACAGAAGATTATTACCTACATCTAGGTCTTAGTTACTATGAGTTAGGGAGTTTTAATAAGGCAGGACAGTATCTTAGAAAGGCTGCATCCAAGGCACCTGAGACGAGTGCGTATTGGTCAGAGTACACTAAATTCTTAATTAAGCAGGGCGAGATAGATCTTGCATTAGATGTATTAAATGAAGCAGAAGAGTATACGTTTGGAGCAGACCTATTGTACTGTAGAGCTATCATCATGTTGCGTCAGGGGAATAAAGGGAAAGCGTTTGAGTTGTTGTCAGAAGCGCTTGTTGAAGGTTTTTATCTGCACACAATCTTGTTTGATATAGATCCTGAATTGATGCTGGACGCTGAAATTTGTGCAATTATTAAGTATTACAAGATAGAAGAAGAATCACATTACTAAGAAATAGCGTAATATGTATTTGTTACGGGCATTACTCAATTTTAAAGACAGAAGGGCAGATAAATTATCTGCTCTTTTTTTACTTGCGGTATTGAGATGCGAATTTTGCTGCACCTACTATACCAGCATTGTTTCTAAAATCTGCAGGGATAATTTTAGTATCCGTTTTAAGTATGTGTTGGTAGGACTCTAGTTGTTTGCTGATACCACCTCCTAAAACTATTAGATTAGGAGAGAATATAAATTCTATATATAAAAGAACCTCATTGAGTCTACTAGCCCATTCATCCATATTTAAGTTAAGATCTTTACGTACCTTATTAGATGCATAGCGTTCAAGTATGCCATGTTCAAAATGTAATCGACCAAACTCTGTGTTTGGCACTAGTTTGCCATCATAGAATAGAGCCGAACCTATACCTGTTCCAATAGTTAATAAAATGACGGTACCCATGACATTGTGTGCGTTGCCATAATGAGATTCTGCTACTCCTGCTGCATCTGCATCATTTAAACAATGTGTGGGAATGCCAAATGCATTGGTGAAATGATCATTTAAATTCATTCCAATCCATTTATGAGAAATATTGCTATTGGAACAACAAACACCATTTCTAATAATGGAAGGGAAACCCAGTCCTATGCGATCACCTGAATAGCCGAGTGTAGATAAAATTTCTTTTGCAACCTGAGTCACACCCTCAGGTGTAGCTCCAACGGGAGTGGGTATCTTAATTTTTTCAGTTACACGAGTCCCAGTAGTGAGATCTACTATAGCGCCCTTAGTGTTCGTCCCACCTACATCAATTCCAAGTATAGTATTATCCACTATTTTATAACTTTTACCGATATAATTTTAACATCCTTATTTGGTCTATCTCTTCCATCTTTCCGCACCTTAGCTACCTTATCAATTACATCCAATCCATCGACTACCTTCCCAAATACTGTATAGCCATTATCTAAGAAAGGTGTACCTCCTTTTGCAAGATATTCTTTGATTACATCTGGACTGTAGTTAAGTCCAGCTCGTTCGCCAATAGCTTTTAATCTATCTTCCTTTACAGGCTTTCCGTGTACAATATAAAATTGAGATCCAGAAGATCGTTTTTCTGGATTTACATTATCTCCCTGTCTTGCTGCGGCTAATGCTCCAGCTACATGGACAAGGTCAGGATTAAATTCTGCCTCTATAGTGTAGCCAGGTCCACCAGAACCAAGGTTTGCACCCGGTTTTGCATTTTTCGAATTTGGATCACCTCCCTGAATCATGAAGCCTTCAATTACCCTATGAAACAAGAGGTTGTTATAAAATCCTTGTTCAGCTAGTTTAATGAAATTATCCCTATGCTTGGGGGTTTCATCATATAGCTGAATCAACATTGTTCCTAAAGTGGTCTTCATTTCCACGAGGCATATCTCAGGCGCATCAAAGTATATTTCTTTAGTAAGCTTTGATTCCTTTCCTCCCTTTTTTGCTTTCAATGTTACATTATATTTACCTGAAAGGTAGTATCTGTGCACAGGAGATGCTTCGCTAGAAGAGTTGCCATCACCAAAATCCCAGGAATAACTCTCCGCTTTTTCTGATTGATTTTCAAAACTTACGTTTGCAGGTACTTTGTCCTCTTTTTCTATGATTGCAAATTTTGCAATAGGTTTAGCACAAGAAGAAAAGAATACAATTGTTAAAACAAATAGTGTTGTTATTCTCATTATAGCATTCTAATTTTCATTTTCACATCTTCTACAGGTCTATCACCAGGCGCTGTAGCTACATTTGCAATTTTATCAATTACATCAAGTCCTTCTACCACCTCACCAAACGCTGTATAATCCATATCTAAAAAGGGTGTACCTCCTAAATTTTTGTATTTGTCCTTGTGGGTTTGATTATAAGTAATGCCTTTTTGGCGTTCAAAATTCTGAATTGCTGAGTCAGTTTGTTTTTCACCCTGTACAATGTAAAACTGAGAACCTGATGATCGCTTTTCAGGATTGGAGGCACCTCCCGTTCTAGCAGCCGCTAATACGCCTTTAAAATGGGGTGCCCCTATTTCCGCTTCTAAGGTGTACCCTGGTCCACCAGATCCTAATCTTTTATTCGGCTCAGCACCTCTTGATTCAGGATCACCGCCCTGCACCATAAAGCCTTTTATGACTCTATGAAACAAAAGATCATCGTAAAACCCTTCATTTGCAAGTTTGATAAAATTTTCTTTATGAATGGGTGTAGAATTGTAGAGCTCCACTTTCATATTTCCAAAATCAGTTTCGATCATGGCATATGTTTTATTATCTCCATTGTTGCAGGCTATAAGAACGGAGAAACAAATTAAAATGAGAAACGCGTAATTTTTCATAAATATTATTCTTCTTCTGTTGTTAGAGTATGGTGTTGAAAATATTGAATTACTTTTTGTTTTAGAATGCGTTCTTGTGCATCTGATCCTTTTATTTGAAATGCTTCGATTACCTGATAATGGGGCCAACCATCCTCGTCCCTACCTCTATACTTATAATATCCATCACCTTCTAAAAGAGCACAAACAGCAATATGCATTAAATCTTGTTTTTCTTCTTTTGAAAAACTTGCTTGTATTCTACCCAATTCTTGTATTCCAATTAAGAAAAGAACAGCTTTGAGGTCAGGTAAGGCTGCTTGATTAAATTTATCTTTAATCAGATGCCTAACTTGCAACCATTCAAAATCTAATTCCCATTCTTCCATCGTGCACGTGGGTTTTAATGCTGCAAATATACTCTAGTATGTATAAATAGGGAAGGAACAACAGTATAATCTACTGTTCATCACGTACATATGCGGTGATTTTTGAGGCTCTTTTGGCCGGAATCGTTGATGCTAATAGGCCAATGAGCAGTACAGTACATGCTACTAGTATAAAATCATTGATTTTTAGCTTAACGGGATAGGCATCCATCATAAAGAAATCTGAGACAGATATGACCCCCATATTGATCTGAATCTGGTAAATAATGAGAGCTAGTATAATGCCCAAGATGATGCCTAAAACACAAATAATGAATCCTTCACTCAAGACTATATTTCGAATGTCCTTCGATTGATAGCCCAGCGCTTTGAGTATTGAAAAATCTTTTCTTTTGTCCAATACTATCATCCACAAGGAACCTATGAGGTTAAAAATGATTAATACCATAGTGAGTGAGACAATCAAAAATGCTATCCACTTTTCGATTTTAATAATTTTCAGATAGGTCTCTTCTTGTTCATATTTATTTTTAATCTTAAAATTACTTCCCAAGACCTGCTGAATTCCATTCCGGACAAAGGCCTCATCTGCGGTATCAGATAATTTGAATTCTAAAAATGAATTTGTGTTTTTTGACTGCAATAAATTATTAACTAATTCATACGAAGCGAGCACATATTGGTATCCATCACTGTTTTTAAGCATATACACAGCACCGGGATAAATGTTTTTTATTTTCCACTCTCGTGAACCTGGAAGTATACTCTTACTCAGGGGCATATACACTTTTACCTCATTGATTTTGTCATGGGTATTTAGTGTCAGTCGACTGGCAAGATCGAAGCTAAAAATACCATAGAAGATATTCCCTTTTCGTAAGAGGTATTTTCCTGTATTTGGTGTCAGGGTTGTATCAATGCGAGTAACGTGCAAAAATTCTTCGTCTACACCTTTAATTACCCCTATTTCTTGCACCTTATTATATTCGAACAAAGCAATTTCTTCAACTGTACGCGATACGTGCAAGACTCCATCTATGGATTTAATTTCTGCTAAGTCTTCATCAGATATCTGAAAGTGTTTGCCTGTAATCGGTTCTACTTTGAGGTCTGGATTGAATGCGTCAAAAATTCCGGATAAAAGAGATTCGAAGCCGTTAAAAACAGATAAGATGAGGATGAGTGCTGCTGTTCCAAGGGTGATACCAAACACAGAAATACCAGTGATGATATTTATTGCATTGGTGGTTTTTTTTCCAAAGAGATAGCGTTTGGCAATCCTTAGTGAGAGTAACATAGGGGACTAAGATACAGTATTAGTTCATCAGCGCCTTGTAAAGGACACTATGAATTTTAGGTCTATAGTTTTTCTTCCCGTACTTATTATTGTGCATAGAAGGATATGTTCTATTAGCAAGGATAACTAAAGTCATGTTATTCTCAGGATCCATCCAAACTGCAGTGCCCGTAAACCCTAAATGTCCAAAGGTGCTTGGAGTAGCATCTTCTGACATATTCATCTTTTTCTTTGTATTCAACTCCTTCATATCAAAACCTAGCCCACGACGTGTTGAGTCTTTATATCTAGTTGTATACTGCTTCACAACCTGTGGCGTGAGGTATTGCGTGCCACCATAGTATCCACCATTCAGTAGCATTTGCCCAAGTACAGCCATTTCGTATGATGTGGAAAACAGTCCTGCATGTCCAGATACACCCCCTAGCATAGCAGCTCCCATATCATGCACATGCCCATGAACGGTTTGATTTCTAAAATAATTATCTTCTTCTGTGGGTACTATGTCATCTAGGCTATACACATCTTTAGGCCTGAATAGAGTTCTAGTCAAACCGAGTGGTCTATAAAAGGTTTGTTGTACGTAATCTTCAAGCCATTCATCTGTGAGTTTGTTTATGATAAGATGTGAGATATAAAAAGCAAGATCGCTATACTTATATTTTTTAGTTGGCTTAAGTTCGGTTGCCATAATTCTATGGTAGATACTATCCCGATAATCATTACGCAAGAATAAATTATCCGTTACTTTCAGGCCATGCTTTTCATCTGGAATTTTGGAATAGTATTTTGACAACACCTTTGGGCGTTTCCCAGTCGACATAGTGGAAATATAAAAAGGAACCCAAGCAGCGAGTTTAGCATGGTGGGCAAGGACATCCTCCATTATCAAAGGCCTTTTGTTGATCGTATCATGCATGTTTAAATAATCCATAATTCGATTTGAAGGATGAAATTTACCCTCATCTTGGAGTTTCATGAGTGAAATGGTGCTTGCCATTATTTTAGTAACAGAGGCCATATCATAAATGTCATCCAGCTCTACCTTTCTTTTTTTCTTGGTTGTATGGTGTCCATAGGCCTTATTGAATACGATTTTACCATCTTTTGCAACAAGTATTTGACAGCCTGGTGTTGCCTTCGTTTTTAGCATGACATTTACTATGGAATCAATCGCTAGGAGACTATCAGAAGACATACCTACCGCTTCAGGAATAGAATAGGCCAAACGTAATAAATTGGGTGTTTGAATACTTAAGTTTACCGGAAAAGAAGCATGTGCAGTCACTGGGAGTTTTCCCATCATTGAGTGCGCACCAAAAATTGCTTCAGCAGTAATTTGTTGAAACAAAGGATCTTCCTCATAGGCTACCACTATGGATGGAATAGTGCTAAAATATTTTAGTGCATATGGGCTGCCAAAGACAACAAGAGTGACTTTATTTTGCGTGTTCAGTTCATATATAACATCCAATTGCTCCTGCGCTAATCCGAAGTCTTTGGAAGCATACTTACTCATATCATGAAGTGAGATAAACACATGATCATACTTAGAAAGCTCATTGACTGTAGCATTCATCTTTCCTTTGCTAGCACCCTTTTCTAGGTAGTGTGCTTTGACATTAGTGTATCGACTAAGGTATTCTTGAAAAACAGTAGGACTCTTACTGCCGATGCTCAAAGAGGCGAATTTCTTCTGCATGGAGCGGATAGGTAAGATAGATTCATCATTCCTTACGAGTGTGATAGCTTTTTCAATTAACTTTGATTTTATTACAGTTGCCTCTGGATTATTCACTTTCTCGTTTACTCCTGAAGTAGCAATTGGTCCTGGTTTTACATGGAGTCCTAGGTCATATTTTTTTGCTAAGATCTTTTTCACCTTTGCTTCAATGTCACTCCAAAGGAGTATGCCATCCGCAAGCGCTTTCTTTACAGAGTTAAATGCAAGATCTATATCAATAGGGAGAACGAGAACATCATTTCCTGCTAGCAGTGCTTCTACTTCCATGACACCCGGTTTGAAATTTTTAGCAACGCCTTGCATTTCTAAAGCATCCGTAAAAATCAATCCACCATAACCTATATATTGCTGTAAAACCCCCTTTATCGTTTTACTTGATAGGGTAGAAGGTCGCTTCGCTCTAGAATCAAAAGCAGGTACATGTAAGTGTGCAATCATCATGGAACCAATGCCATTGTCGGATAAGGCCTTGAAAGGATACAGCTCTAATTCATCTAGTCGTTCTCGCGTATGATTTATTGTAGGAAGGTCATAATGTGAATCTGTATCCGTATCTCCATGACCAGGGAAGTGTTTTGCACAAGCAAGAACATTTGCTTTTTGTAATCCCTTCATGTAAGCAATACTTTTTGCAGCAACATTATATTTATCCTCACCAAATGATCGATTGTTAATTACTGGATTTTCTGGATTGTTGTTGACATCAGCAACAGGAGCAAAATTGATATGTGCACCCACTGCACGTAGATGTTTTCCTATTTCTTCACCCATGTTTTCTATCAATTGATCATCTTGGATAGCACCCAGGGTAAGTTGCCTAGGAAAACTAAAGCTTTCTTTTAATCGCATCCCGAGTCCCCATTCTGCATCCATAGCAATCATGAGGGGTGTCTTACTTAGCTTTTGATATTCATTAGTAAGCTTAACCTGTTTTTCAGGAGTACCTTGAAAGAAGCAAAGACTACCCACATGATATTTTTTGATTTGATTCTTAACAGCTCTTACATGTTCGGCTGTTTTATTAGAATGTGCACGAATCATAAATAACTGGCCTATACGTTCGTCTTCAGACATGTTTGCATAGGTATCATTTATCCACCTATCCTTAGGTGTGTCGATACCAGAAAAGGAGCTAAAGATCAGAACGAATAGAGTTAAAAACAGAATTCTCATGTATTAGTTATTTTTTAAAGCGTTTGGATCAATTTCCAGTGCTTTTTTAGTTGCCAAATCAGCTTGTTCGGAATTCCCAGCGTTTCTATATGCCGTGCTTAGTGCAAGGTAAGTTGAAGCATTATTAGGTAAAAGCTGGGTCAATCGTGTAAAATATTCTACTGCTTTAGAATGTTCGCCAGCAACACCATGTACTACTCCTAATAAACGAACAGTTTCCTGGTCTTGTGCGTTCATTCCAAACGATTTATATAAATATTCTTTTGCTTTTGCAAGGTTATTTCTCTGTTGCCCCTCAAATTTTCCGCCGTCTCGATATGCTACAGCTAAGTTTTTTCTTGCCTCTGCATAATTGGGGTCTACTTGTAGTGCTAGATTAAATGACTGGATAGCTTCATCAAATTTATCTAAGTAAAATTGACAGTTACCCTTGAGCAGATAGGCGTTTTTATAATTTGGATGAATAGCAGTTGCTCGGTCAAGGAAAGCAATTGCCTCATTTAGTTTCTGATTGCGTTCAGGACTATCTGGTAAAGAAGAATATTTATTTTGTATTGCACCACCTGCTGCGTTCAAGACCTTTGCACTATTGGGCGAGTTCTTTACATCTGTTGTGAATAGGGTATAGTCATCTTTCCATACCTGATTACGAGCAATGGTTTTTGCACTATATAGGGTAATGATAAGAATGGGGAAAAGATAGATAAGCTTTGGGCTTAGATATTTGCTACTGTGTATAATTAGTGTAGCTAATAATATTACAAATCCCAGGGAGGGCATAAACATAAATCGTTCGCTCATGTTTGTGCCTATGGGGAAAACAATATTAGAAACAATGGAAGTCGTAATGAAGTAGAAAAAGATACCGTAGGATACAATAGATTTCTTTTTGATTCCAAAAAACGCTATCACTAAGAGGCCAAGATGAAATAGGACACTTAGGATTACCTTCCAGTCAATTAATGAGAGTATACCTATCTGCCTTGGATAGTAGTCATGCGTTAGTTGAATGGGAGCAATAAGTAGCTGTAGATATTTACCAAGTACAAATAGAATGCTTGCAGCTTTTTCGCTTCCACTAAATGGGATATATCTTCCATCCTCTATTTTGAGATAAGGATTGTTCATTAATTCATTACTTATACTGCCAATATCAAAACCTAGTACAGCAGTTCTAATTATCAGGAAGATTGCAGCTGAACCGAAAAGCGGTAGGCTCCAGGCTAGACTACTACGTAATGTGCTATCACGAAAAAAGTAGAAACTTAGAGGAGCAACTGCGAGAAAAGTGATTGCATTTTCTTTGGCCATTAGACCTAGAAAAAAACAAAGAGCGGCTACAAATAAAAATATGTTTCTTTTCTGGTCTGAGGCTTTAATTAAAAAGTAGATACTTGTTACTGATCCCAACATACTTAAAATCTCGTCTCTGCCCTTGATATTTGCTACTACTTCCGTATGTAAAGGGTGCGCAAGGTATAAGACGCTTGCAATTCCAGCTAAGAGTGGCAGATTGTAGGAATGTGGATTATTTTTAAGTAATAATTCCAAAAGCAGAAAAATGCAAATGCAAAGAAAGGTGTACAAAAGAATATTCATAAAATGCCCAATCAATGGATTTTCTCCAAATAACTCCCATCCTATTGAAAACATTATGAGGGATAAGGGTCTATATCTACCTCCTGTTACTAGTCCTTCTTTTGCTTCATTAAAGAATCCATGAAAGGTGTCTGTTCTTAAAATATCTGGGATTCCTGACAATCCCTGCTGCACAAAACTGTTTTTATATATAACAATGGCATCATCTTGGGTATATTGATGGGTAAGTGTATTCCCATATAGCAATAAAGAAAGAGCTACAATTAATGCAATTATATGTTTGCGCTTTAATTGGACTAGCTTTTGATCAATATGTGCCTTATTTTGTGACAAAGTATACTAATAATTAAGTCTTTAAATATTAAAATTAATCATAATATATAACTATCAATAATATTAGTGGCTCCGATTACAGTTTAAATCTAAGAAGTCCTTATAAATCAATAAAAACAACATTTTAGCTTACATTTGTTGAGCGATCTGAATAAGACATGGAGGAAAATCTATTAGAAACGAAAAGAGAGAGAAAATGGCTCAAATGGCTGATATATGGCCTTTGGATTGGGGTGATTTTAGCCTGTCTATTCGCCTTTCTGACCTTTTTTAATCTAGCCAAAGGAGATTTACCCAGTTTCAAGGACTTAGAAAATCCTGAATATGATCTTGCATCCATTGTATTAGATTCTAAAGGAGTACCTTTTGGAAAGTACTATGTAGAAAATCGTGAGGAGATTAGTTATGAAGAATTGGCACCTCAGATTCCAAACGCATTGCTTGCGACTGAGGATATCCGATTTTTTGATCATTCTGGGATAGACTTACGGGCCTTATTGAGAGTAGGGTTTAAAACAGTTCTATTACAAGATGAAGATTCTGGTGGAGGATCTACAATTACTCAGCAGCTCTCCAAGTTGCTCTACAAAAGACCTAATCTGGAGGGTAAGGGTTCTCTAGCTCGATTTGCAGAGTTGGTCAAAGTAAAACTAAAGGAATGGATAACAGCTGTTAAGTTAGAAAGGAGTTATACGAAGGAGGAAATCATGTCCATGTATTTGAACAAGTTTGAGTTCATCAACGGTGCCCATGGTATCCAGGCAGCTGCCCAGACATATTTTAATAAAAATCAAGACGAACTGGAAGATGCAGAGATAGCTGTACTAATAGGGATGTTAAAGAATCCAAGTCTGTATAACCCAAAGCGATTTCCAGAAAAATCACAACAAAGGAGAGATATCGTTTTAAACCAAATGTTGAAATACGATAAAATCCCTCAAGAAGCTTATGATACGCTAGTCGCGAAGGAATTGGATATGACCAATTTTAAGCGCACCACGCATAGTGAGGGTCCGGCACCTTATTTTAGATCTGAGCTAACGAAGTGGTTGAGACAACTTTTGAAAAAGGACGAACTCAGGAAGCCGGATGGTTCTGTTTATAATATTTACACTGATGGCTTAAAAATAACGACCACTATTGACCTAAGCTACCAAAAGCATGCAGAGCAAGCGGTGAAGGAACATATGAAGTGGAATCAAGAAAGGTATTGGCGTGTGTGGAAAGGAGGAATGGATCCATGGACCTATGAAGCAGATAGTCTTCAATTAATTATAAGGAAGAAGGTATTGGAAAGAAAGATGAAAGAGACGGAGCGCTATCTTGCCTTGCATAATAAGCATCTGAGTGAAATAAAAACAAAGATTCAAAAGGAAATTGGTGATGTGTCACTTAGTGAAAATGTAATTAAGACTCTTATTGACATCAAGAAAAAACGCATGTCTCTGAATGGAGCGGTAAAAAATAAAAAGCTAAAATCTGAAGATAAAGGGATTTACAAAGACATAATTGCATCCGCGTTATTTGAACAGTTGATTGGTAATTTTGAAAATCTTGAAAAGGACTACAAAGAAATTTTTAAGAAGAAAATTACGATGAATATATTTGATTATGTAGAAGGCGGTGAGAAAGAAGTGGAAATGAGTCCTCGAGATTCTGTGCGTTACCACAATCAAATTTTACAGGCGGGCATGATGTCCGTAAATCCTAAGACTGGACATATTAAAGCTTGGGTTGGAGGAGTAGATCATAAGTACTTTAAATACGATCATGTGAATTCGACACGTCAGGTTGGATCTACTGTTAAGCCGTTTGTGTATACATCTGCCATGGCCTTCCAAGGAATTTCTCCCTGCCAAGAGTACGAGGATGTGCAATATAGTATTGCTCCAGGCGATGCTAATTTTCATGTGAATGAACAATGGTCCCCAGCTAATGCGAATGAAGAATTCACAGGGAATAGTTATAATTTATTTCAAGGCCTGCTCTATTCTAAAAATTCAATAACTGTTCGCCTCGTAAAAGAAATGGGGAATGTTGAACTCATTCGTGATTTATTAGCTGCAGTTGGTATTGATAAGGACAAAGAACTATCGAACGGAACCAAGATGGTGCCGAGTGTTCCAGCAATTTGTCTGGGAGCAATGGATCTACCCGTGTTTGATATGGTAGGAGCCTATACTACGTTTGCAAATTCAGGAGAGTACACCGAACCAATTTTTGTTTCCAGAGTGGAAGATAAAAACGGAAAGGTACTCTACACTGGAATCCCAAAAAGAAACAGAGCAATCAATCCTCTCTACAACCATGTTGTATTAGATATGTTACGTAATAATGTCGGTGGTAGTTATGGTATGGGTTTAAAAACAGAGATAGGAGGAAAGACTGGAACAACAAATGACTATGCAGATGGTTGGTTTATGGGGGTAAGTCCTGAATTAGTGACTGGAGTATGGGTCGGAGGAGAGGATAAGTGGATTCGCTTCTTGACCTTAAATGATGGTCAGGGATTTGTTATGGCAAGACCAATATTTGAAAAATACATGCGAGCGATAGAAAATGATGAGGAGTGTGATCATAATTCAGATAAAATTTTTGATACCCCTCCACCAGAATTTTTTGCTCTCATTGATTGTGATAAATACAAACAAATAAAACCTGAGGAAGAAAGAGCACAGACCCTAGAAGAAAAGATTAGAAGGGATGAGTTTGATGAAGAAGAAGAATTTGAAGAGGAGGAGTTTGAAGAAGAAGAGGAGGAAGGTGAAGAAGAGGAAGAAGGAGAAGGAAACAATTAAACAGAAATTAAAAACAATAGATATGAATGCGGGAACAGCCAGTGCAATAAATGCTTATACATTGATTGTCATGGGAATTTGGGGCTATGTAGCTACCAATGCACCTACTTCTTTTATACCGGTCGTAATCGGTGTGCTCTTATTAACGATGAATAACGGGGTCCGACTTGACAATAAGGTACAGGCACATATAGCTGTACTCTTAACCCTGCTAGTCGGCTTTGCTTTAATGAAGCCTCTAAGAGGAAATATTGCAGAAGGAGATACTATGGGAATAGTTAGGGTTGGTGCTATGATATTAACTTCAGTTTTTGCTATGATCTTCTTTATCAAGAGTTTCATGTCCGCAAGAAAGTCTAAGAAAACGAGCTGATAACTTAGTCCAATTTAATAAAAGGTAGAATATCTTGATTTTGATCCTGATATTCTATTCTAAGTAGATAATATCCATTATCTGGAATGTACAGTTCGTCTGGATGCTCTGTATGTTTTTGTATGAGCGTACCCTGCGTATTGAATATTTCTACTTGTTTAATTCTTTTAGAAGAAGATATTTTAAATATGCCGGTGCTAGGGTTTGGAAAAATTTGTGCAGACTTTTGCATAGATGTTTCATCTGTATGCGTTAGCCCTTCTACAATTTCTAAATTGTCCATCAAGATGACATCATACTCTAAAAAGGCAGGGCTATCTATTGCTACACCCGATCTATTAAAAAATTGCAAGGTTATATTGCCTTTAAAATGCGGTTCTAAATCGTAGGAATAAAAATATTGTTCGCCCTCATTTAAGTCATAGATATGGTCTTCTAAAAATTGATTTTCGCCATTTATGATAACTTTCATTGCACTTGAGGTGATAAGGTCTTTGTGCTCAAATGTATCATTTCTAAACTGTATTAAATCAAACTTTAGTGTTGAAGAAACGAAGCCTTCTAAATCTACACACATGGATAGTTGGGTGGTTTTGCCAGCTGAGGATAAGCCACCATTGAAATATTCTTCAGGTATATTACAAAAGGCAGCATCTGGATTTTCAAGTCTTGAGGAGCTAGCAAAATAAGATTCACCTTGGTAGATAAAGGGTTCAGAAATCTGCGTACGTGTATCATACTTTAACTGGTTAAAAGGACTGATTGCCGTACTAAACGTATTCAAGTATTGATTATCTAATATTGCTTGTGATTCTCTATAGATTAGGGTGGTTGTGTTGTTATCAGGATTTGTATCGCCATCTAAAAGCACTTCCACTACTATGTCCTCTCCAGATAATGTTTCGTAGTCAAGTTCTAATTCAAAACTTGTTAGTGATCCTTGACCAATATTCAAAAAGGTTTCCATTTCTTCTTCATAAATCAAGCTGCCTGCATCAAAAGCCCGCACAGTAAATTTTGTATCTGTTGGGATTTCCTGACAGCTTAGATTATTTAGACGAATGCTGTACACAAGACCACGATCGTTGTCGCAGGGCGTGGATCTGTATAAAGAAGTAATGCGCACATCTCTCTCGGTAATCGTCGAGTTTTGCAATACAACAAGTACAGTAGCCAGGCATTCAACCTGATTTTGTTCTAGCTCTATAGTTGCAATTAAATTTCTTCGACCATCAAAATCAATAGGAACTATATCATTGATAGATAGCAAAGCGGTATCGCCAGCAGGTACATCTACATCAATAGTTTTGAAATAGCTATTAGGTCCAAAGGCTAGTTTTAATTGAGCGAACATATTTGCTCTATAATCTTCTGTTCCAGAATTAATTATCAGAACTGTATCCTGATAGAGAGCACCTGATTCACAAAAATAATTTACAGTGGATTGAAATGGATTGTCAAAATCTACTAATAGTTCGATCCCTGACACAACACTTACTCCTTCGCGGACACCTACTGCATGCCAAGCATCTCGTACGATATCTATTTCTGGTGCAGCTACACCAAATAAGTCTTCTGCTGCTTGGAGTGAAGCCAAATAGTACTCAAAGTAGCGTGCGTTTTCTGTAAGATAAGCAGTGAGAGAAGTAAACACAAGCCGCAATGCATTTTCCATACCTAAGGGGCTAATGCTAAAAGATTCTCCTATCTCATTTATACCACTCCCACCCTTGGCGAGCAGATAAAACCAATAATTGCCTACGCCAGCATTATGGTGAATAGTTCCGCAATCTGTCCAGAACTCACCTTGATAAAAATTAGGATCGTTAAACTCTTTTGGGTTTGCCATATTACGGAATGGTTCGGCAAAGGGACTATCTACAAAACGTTCACCTAGGTACCAACTAAAGTTGTCACTGTCCTCATAAAATTCTAGGCTTTTTCCTAAGATATCACAAATGCTTTCATTGATTGCTCCTGATTCTGAAGCAGGAACTAAATTGGCAGTTTCTTGTATGATGCCGTGTGTAAACTCATGGCCAATCACATCTAAGGAAGTAAAGGAATTATGAAAGCAATCCCCATTTCCAAATAAGGCATTCTCACCAGTCCATTGCGCATTTGCAAAATCGGAGCCAGACAAGACCTGAACAATAGGATTCATGGATTTGCCTAAATTATCTAGGCCTTCCCAGTTTAATTTATTTTTTAAAAGATCCCAAAATCTCTGTGTTCCCCAATGCACATCAATAGCTGTGCTGCCATGATCTATATCCGTAAGATCCCAAAAATTATCTGCATCTTCCAGTTCCTCAGGACTGCCATTAATATCTGTTTGTGTTGTAATACCCTGACCTCGACTAGGGTCATGCAGTATATATTTACCAGGTCCAATAGAATCTGTTATAAAACGTTGTTCCCCATAGTAGGTGGTTAATCCAGTTCCTTCGACAGCAATGTCGAATAACTTTGAAAAACTATATAGATATTCTCCTGTATGGGCATCTATTATGTACTCTCGTTTTTGCAGTGGCTGCTTCGTTTCAAGTTCAAATACATAGGCAAGTCGATAATCCTTTGATCTCTTAGGAAAATGCGCATCCACTATAAACAATTTGGGACTAGGCAACTTAGTTAATGCATCTACCTGCATATGATCTTTTGCTAATTCAATCGCTTTTTCCGTTGAAATATTTGCCTGCGTGTTTAGATCTATCTCGCTCAGATAGTTTCCATTGGTATGACTCACTCTACCATCTCTTTCATGTAGAATAAAACTATGTCCATATACAGGAATATTTTGATAGTATTGTTTAAATCTATAGTGTTTTGTGTCTGAAAGACCTTTGATTTCTTTTTGCAGCTTAAATGTACTTCCTGGACTTAGTCTCAGCTCCGTTTTTTTGAGTTCAAAAAAATTGAGTGCGGTGAGCTTGTCTTCATCAAATTTCTTATAATCAAATGGATGCGTAGTCCCAGCTAGAGTAGACTGAGAAAAACTAAAAGAAACAATCGATACAAAACAGAACAGAATAAATAATACTCTACGCATATTGTCAGTAATCAAGATGGACAAAAGGAACAATTTCTCTAGTATTGTCCTTGTAAGATATGCTTAAAAAGTAATATCCATGGTTCAAATCTTGAAGATTTATTTCTGTATCTGTTTTCAATATTTTATCCGTCTTTACAAGTTTGCCCTGCGCGTTTGTAACGCTGTATTGTTCTGCCTCCTTGCTTAATTTTAGATTAAGGAGATCTCTTACTGGATTTGGATAAATGTTAGCAAAGCCCGTTTTTATTTCTTCGTCCTCTGTCGCTACTGTTCCAGTGATTCCTAAATTATCAAGAAGAAAAACATCTCCTGTAAAATAGTCACCTTGTGCTTGAGAATTATAGAACTGCAGTATAACTTCTCCTTTAAATCCATCTGGTAATTCGTATAAAAAATTGTTCAATTCTCCCTCTTCCAAATCATAAATAAATTCATTCAACTCATAATCCTCAGAGGCTATAGTTAATTTACATACACTAGTTTCAATATCTGGATAGTCTTCTAGTTCATCTCTGAATTGTATCATATCAAACACTAGGGCAGGTTGTGGGACATTGGATAAGTCTAAACACAGATTTATTTGTGTTTGAAAAGAGCTTCCAAAGCCCCCATTCGCTGCTGAGAATGTGGCAAACGGATCAGCGCACAATTGTGGGAAGTTGTCACCTGTAGTAGCAAAATACGATTCCCCTTGATAGCTTATTAGATTTTCTGAATTGAATGAAAAGTATTGGATGTTATTTGATAAATCAGATATGGAAGAAAAGCTATTTGTAAACTGTTCGTTTGTTGTTTCAGAAATACCAAGAACTATTGTTTCGAATTGGTTATTTATGGTGTTTGTCTCTCCTTCAAGTTCCAAAATAAATTGAATAGGCATATTTTGTTCAACAAGATTTGAATTAATTCTGACTGTATTTGTTATTGCAGCTGATGGATTAATAGATGTAGCTGCCGTGAACACTTGTTCATGTAATAATAAAGTACCACCGTTTGAATACACTGAAATTTTATAATCCTCATTTGCCTCAAGAGTTGCACATGATTCATTTACTATAAAAAAGTCGTATTCGAGTGTATTGTCTTGACAAGAAAATGTTTCAGTTGTTAAAAACATACTAAAATCTAATTCACTACTAACCTCATTTTGAACAAAAAAGAATGTGCTGTTGTTACCCAAAGTTTCATCTGTTGCTGCAATTAATTGAGCAGAGATAGATTCATTTCCTCTATCATCAAAGAAGAGTACTTCATTAAACTCTATAGTCAAAGTATCTCCTGCTGGAATAATTTCTGTCAGAGGGTAATTGATTGTTTGTGAAGAAAAAATTACTAATTCATCGAATGAATTTGGAATATAATCAGTTGAACTGTTATTAAATATTTGAATTGTAAATGGATAGAATCCAGATTCAATGCAGGTGTTTATAAGCGTGAAGAATCCGCCGTCATTTACTACTTGTAGATCAAATATATCTAGATTAGGATCATCTACATATGCTTCATTTAAGCCTACAGCTTTCCAAGCTTCTGAAACGGAATTATATTCTGTGGACCCTTCACCATATAAATCTTTGGTTACTTCCAAGCTAAATTCATAGTAGGCAGGGTAGTCGGAGTTTTCATTTAGATAAGAACTTAGACAGGTAAAGGCTATTTCCAATGCCTTGTACATGCCTATGCCCTCTACAGTAAAGTTATCTCCTAGTTCATTTGTGCCTGTTCCTCCATCTACTAGGGTTTGAAACCATAGGTTACCTATTGCGCTGTTGGTATGTACACCATTGCCATCTATCCATAAACTACCCTTATAAAAGTCAGGCATACCTAAGGACGCGGGATCTTCCATATTTCTGAAGATATCAGTAAATGGACTTTGGGAAAACTCAGCACCCAGAACCCAAGAAAATTCGTCTGGATTTAAGTAATATTCTAGTGCTTTTCCAAGTACATCACTCATGCTTTCATTTATTGCGCCTGACTCATTCGCATAGATAAGGTTGGCAGTCTCTTGCGTGATACCATGTGTAAATTCGTGTCCTACCACATCGATCGAAGTTAGAGCACCATAATTACAATCCCCATCCCCAAAGGTAGAATGGTCGCCATTCCAAAAAGCATTTACAAAGGAGCTACCCCCTGCATAATGTACATGCGAATGCATTGCTCTTCCGTTATTGTCAAGACCATCCCAATTCAGTTTTTCAATTAACATATCGTAAAACCCTTGAGTTGCCCAATGTACATCTATTGCTACGGTACCTCTATGTCGGTCTGAAAAATCCCATTCATTCGATGTGTTCGATACTATTTCAGGATTTTGATTAATCTGTGTGAAGGTTGTAATTCCTTGCCCTCGTGTAGGATCATGCAGAGTAAATAAGTCGGGAGCAAGCGAGTCTACAATAAATTCTTTTTCACCATAGTAAGAGGTAAGCCCCTTGGCTGGAACACCCTGTTCGTGTATTAGAGAGATCACGTTAAGGATTTTTCCATTTTGTGCGTCTACTATATATTGATTGGCTTCGTGCTTGAGCTCACTGTGCAATTCAATAACATAGCTTAGTCTATACGTATTTGAATTATTTGGAAAAGCGGTATCATAGAATTGAAGACTTACGTTTTGTGATTCTAGATTATCTGCACCTTCTTCAGACATATGCCTTTTAGCTTGTGTAATCGCATCTTCGCTGCTTAGCTGAGCTTGTGTATTTACATTTTTTGTAGGCATCAATGCACCATTCGCACTGTGCACTATTCCTTCTTTTTCATGTAAGACATAACTTTTACCATACACAGGAATGCCTTGATAGCTTTGCTTAAATCTGTAATGCGATTTGCCAGTTCGGTCTGTGAGTTTTTTTGTCAGCTTAAATTCTGCATCTGGTGCAGTGCGTAAAGCATTTTGTTCTTTTTGAAAAAAATTATCTACAGTCAGCTCATTGTCAGTATAACGTTCAAGATGCGCATGGCTTTGGGAAAAGCTAGAGCTTAGATAGGATAAGACAATAAATAGTGTGAGAATGAATTGGTTAGTTTTCATAATTGTTAGTTTTAATACTCATAAGATAGTATAAAAACCTGAAAATACGCACGTAGGAAGAGTATATAAGTTATATTATGTCAGCATAGATTACTACCTACTAGAAATTAGAAGTAAGTAATAGGTCAAGGCTAGTATGCTTAATGTCGAATTTTTTGCACAAATATTCATTAGTACAGACCCCCTTATAGACATACACACCATTTCGAATTCCTGTGTTATCAAAAAGAAGACTTTCAACTGAGGCTGCATCTCCAGTTTGCACTAGGAGTGAAGTGAGTATATTACTTATAGCTACTGAAGCAGTACGAGGTACCTTTGATGCTATATTGGGAACACAATAATGAATCACATCGTGTTTGACGTAGGTTGGTTTGTCATGCGTCGTCATTCTAGATGTTTCGATGCATCCGCCCTGATCAATACTTACGTCGATTATGACAGAACCCTGTTTCATTTTTGCCACCATGTCTTCTGTCACAAGGACGGGGGAGCTACCTGTTTTAGAATGTATAGCACCTATGACTACATCTGCACTCATAAGTTGGTAGCCGAGGTAAACGGGATTAAACGAAGATGTATGAAGCTGTCTCCCTATATTAGATTGGAAGCGCATTAGTTTTGATATTTCGCTATCGAAGACACGTACGGAAGCACCGAGACCTAGGGCTGTTCTAGTGGCAAATTCGCCTACCACTCCAGCACCTAAAATTATCACCTTTGCAGGAGGTACTCCAGAGACGCCACCTAATAAAATTCCTCTTCCTTTCTCGCTATATGAAAGTAATTCTGCGGCAGTAAGCATTGCGCTCATGCCTGCAATTTCACTCATGATACGTACGATAGGAAAGGTGCCATCTTTGGATTGAAAATATTCCATGGCGATGGCGATAATGCGCTTCTCTTTAAGCTTTTCTATTTTTTCTTTGGTGATCGTTGGGATATGGAGTGGTGTAATCAATATTTGATTTGATTTCATCAAATCTATTTCTTCAAAGTCTGGTGGGGTTACTTTTACAACCACATCACATTCAAATATTTCTTTTTGGCTGTGAGCTATCTTTGCGCCTGCTTCTGAAAAATCATGGTCTGTAAAATTGGATTTTATGCCTGCTCCGGTTTCTACCTTAATTTCATGACCATAGCCTATAAGGGTACGTATATTATTAGGAACAAGTGCAACACGTGTCTCACTTAGGGTATGTTCTTTAGGAATGCCAATGGAAATAGAACCTTTTTTACCTTTCTGCTCAAGCGTTTCTGTCTGTGTCTTAAATTGACCCTCAGCAAAAAAGTCCGAAAATGAATATTTTTTAGAAGGATTACTCATATACGTTTTAAAGTGATTTTTCTACTAGTGTCTTTCAAGATATGAAATTCTAAGTTAAGATAGTCCTGATGGAGCAGGGGGATTGCTAGTTCAGGCCATTCAATTAAAATATATCTTCCCTGGTCTAGATATTCCTCAAATCCTAGATCTAGCAATTCTTCTAATGTTTTAATGCGATATAGATCAAAATGATAGATCGTTCCATCGGTAATTTGATAGGTATTTACTAGGGAAAAGGTGGGGGAAGAAGCAGTATCTGTAGTACCTAAGGCCTTTACAAACTCCTTTGTAAAGCTCGTCTTTCCTGCTCCTAGTTCACCATTTAGGACTATAATACGCCTGTCTTTTTCTTGTAATATTGCAGTAATAAGAGGCGCATATTCATTCAGGCTATGTACTGTAAATTCTTGCAAGGTGATTTCTTAGCACGCAAAAGTAAACATAAGGTCTTAAACATTCCTCTATGCAAGGCGTTTATTATTATAGAAATAAGCGGTATCTTACAGCTATTATGTTAGATAATTTGATCTAGTGAAAAAAGACGACAGTTCGGAAGATCGGAAAAAAGATCATATTGACCTTGCCTTTCAATCAGCTATACATATAGATAGCCTAGACAGTAGATTTATATATGAGCCTCTGTTATCTGGGCATACCAAATCAGCATCACTTAAATGTAATTTAGCTAGCCAGTCCATGGAACATCCAATCTGGGTTTCTAGTATGACGGGTGGCACAGATAAGGCAGCTACAATTAATATAAACTTAGCCAAAGCCTGTCAAGAGTTTGGTCTTGGGATGGGTCTAGGATCTTGCAGACCTCTCTTGGAGTCAGACACACGTTTAGACGATTTTGCAGTGCGTAAATATATAGGTGAACAACCGCTGTATGCAAACATCGGGATAGCACAGATAGAAGAATTATACCAGCTAGGTAAAATTCAATTGTTGACTGAGCTAGTAAAAAAGTTAGAGGCAAATGGGCTCATAATACACGTCAATCCATTGCAAGAATGGATGCAACCAGAAGGAGATAGATATGCAAGCGCTCCTATTGATTTAATAAAAAAAATATTAGACGATTTAGACCTTCCACTTATTGTCAAAGAAGTGGGGCAGGGTATGGGTAAAGAGTCATTGCGCGCACTTTTGGAGCTTCCATTGGTAGCTGTTGATTTTGCTGCAAATGGGGGAACTAATTTTTCGAAGTTGGAATTATTAAGAGCGTCTGAGGAAAAGAAAATGAGTTTTGCAAAGGTGGCCAACTTAGGACATGGTGCTGAGGAAATGCTTTGTTGGGTAAATGAAATTAAAGAAGAACAAAAAGTGCTTTGTGATACGATCATAGTATCAGGCGGGATAAAAGATTTTTTAGATGGATATTACTTCATTAAAAAGTCTAATTTTAATACTGTTTATGGACAAGCTTCTGGTTTTTTGAAACATGCTATGGGGTCGTATGAGGACCTTCATAGCTACGTGCAGTCTCAAGTAGAAGGTCTGCATATGGCAGCAGCCTTTTTAAAGATTAAAGCATAGTGGAGGATAACAAAAAAATAAAAGGATTTTCTAAACTCTCAAAAAGAGGAAAGATAAAGTGGATTGTAGAAAACTTTTTCAAGGACCCTGAAAATGTAACACGAGAGATGCTGAGCTACTGGCACAGCAATGAAGATCAGCAAAAAATACTTGATGGGTTTAGTGAAAATACTATCAGCAATTTTCCTATGCCATATGGAGTCGCACCAAATTTTGAAATTAATGGAAAGACCTACTGCGTTCCTATGGTTATTGAGGAGAGTTCGGTCGTTGCAGCAGCCTCTAGTGCAGCAAAATTTTGGATGGCACGTGGTGGTTTTAAAACAGAGATATTATCTACCACAAAATTAGGTCAGGTGTCTTTTAAATGGTCTGGCTCTAAGGAAGCATTTAAAGGCAATTTTGATAAGATTAAAACGAAACTGATTGCTGAATGCAAACAGATAACGGCCAACATGGAAAAGCGGGGCGGTGGTATAAATGATATTGAGCTGATTGATCTAACGGATAGAGAAAAAGACCTCTTTCAGTTAAAATGTTCTTTTGAGACCTGTGATTCCATGGGTGCAAACTTTATAAATTCTTGCTTGGAGCAGTTTGCAAAATCTCTCATCAGTTATGTAGAAGAAACAGCAGAACTAAAAGAGGGAGAGTTGAATGTCATCATGTGTATTTTATCAAACTACACACCAGACTGTATAGTACGTGCAAAGGTAGAGTGTCCTGTAGCAGAGCTAGGCAGTTTTCCAGGTGAAATGACAGCTGAAATTTTTGCTGAACGATTCAAAGATGCCGTGACCATTGCGCACTTAGATTCGTATAGGGCAACAACACATAATAAGGGAATTTTTAACGGAGTAGATGCAGTTGTTCTTGCTACAGGTAATGACTTCAGAGCGATTGAGGCCTGTGGTCATACCTATGCGTCGAGGAATGGGAGCTATAGAAGTTTAAGCTATTGCAAGGTAGAAGATGGTATATTTAGTTTTTGGTTAGATCTACCCTTGGCGGTAGGAACTGTAGGTGGACTCACCTCACTTCACCCTATGGCAAAACGAAGTCTTGAATTATTGGGAAATCCAAATTCGAAAGAACTCATGGAAATAATAGCAGCAACAGGATTAGCCCAAAATTTTGCTGCGCTCCGTTCCTTAGTTACAACAGGGATACAGAAAGGGCATATGAAAATGCATTTACAGAATATTCTAGTAAGTTTAAATGCTACTGAAAAGGAAATTCCAAACGCAGTGGAATACTTCAAAGAAAAAGTAGTCAGTTTTTCAGCCGTAAGAGAGTTTTTAGAAAAGCTCAGATCAGGTAAACAAATTATTGCTTAATGGAGCTGTTTCATTATGTCTTACAATTCTTAAAAAACCCTAGAATTGATATTCGAAGCGAGGAAGCGATTTCACAGCAGTTAAAAGAAATTTTACTCATATTCATTTGCACTTTTACGCTCGTCATAGTCGTAGTGGCGCCACTGATGTATGTGGTTTTAGACCTAGAAAATATACCGAATAAGTTAGAAGAAGTCAGCGACATGTTTACTGATTTGCAGTTCTTTCTTTTAGGGGTAGTTGCAGCACCCTTGGGAGAGGAATTATTGTTCCGCTTCCCTTTAAAATATCGCAAAGGTGTATTGTTTATTTTGGCAGCTGCTGTTTCTGCAATTGTCTATCTGTTAGCGAGTAAGTTTTTATTGGACCAACAAGCAATGGTCCTGGGAGCCTTGATGTTCTTTATGTACGGTTTGCTCATAATTACAAATGATTTTCCTTGGTCAGAAGAAAAATTGAGAAAGGTATTTCCCTATGTGTTTTATCTGACTGCTGCACTCTTTGGCTTTGCCCATGTAAGTAATTATAGCATTGACGCATCTATGTGGTATATGACACCTCTTCTGGTAATGCCGCAACTTTTATTGGGATTGATGTTGGGTTTTGTACGTCTTCGCTATGGTCTTTGGGCAGCAATTCTTATGCATGCGATGAATAACTTTATTCCTTTTATGGCAATGTTGTTTGGCCCAGATATGTAGGGATCTATTGCACTGTATTTAGCTTTATCATGTAGCTCATGATTTTTGAATCTACAGTTCGTATTCTAAAACTTTATTCGGTTTGTTGTGTCTTATTATTAGAACAGGTCACTTATGAAAAACTTACCACCTGGACAAAAAGAATCAGAGGTCTTTCCCCGTTTTGGACTTCCACAATATGCAAATCGATTTCCTAAAGAGGTAGAAAAAATTGAGATTAGGATAGGAGGAGAATTGGAGGAGTTTATTATTTCTAATGAATTAAACACCTTAAAAAGAGTAGATCAAACTTCTGACTTTCATTGTGTAACGACTTGGAGTAAGACAGGGTTGAATTGGAGTGGTTATCGGTTTAGAGATTTCTATACAGAATTCGTTTTGCCGAGGTTACAAAATGAAATGCGTTATGTTATACTAAAGTCTCAGGACGGGTATAAAACCAGCTTGCCGCTCGAAGATTTATTACATGAAAATGTGTTGTTAGCTGATCGTTTAGATGGCTTGCCTCTCAATATAGAACATGGGGCGCCCATGCGCTTAGTGGCTCCAGATCATTATGGATACAAAAATCCTAAGTATATAAACTGCATGGAGTTTTATGCAGATGAGCAGGTTTTTAAAACGGGTTTGTATGATTTTATAGATCATCCTAGAGCTCGGGTAGTCTATGAAGAACGTGCTAAAAAGGGACCAGGTTTTTTCTTTCGTTATTTATATAGGATAGGGGTGAAGGGCACCATCAAGGATTATGAAAAAGCCTTAGCCGAGTACAGAGCAGCTAAGAATTCCTAATTAGAATTAGTGAGCACCAAATGCAGGTATCTATATAGTAAGCACTTCTTAGTAATAGATGATTTAGACTTGTTACAGGCTGATTTATTTTTATAGCTCGCGTGAGTAACATGGAAGAGAGCAATGAAATTGCTCGTCCGCAGGACCGACTGAATAGGGAGTCCTACCTGCTTGCGCACGCAGGCAGGCTGGAATACTACGACCTATTTCTAGCCTGAAAAGGATAGAAATGGGACACGCCCAAGGAATCTATAGAGACAAAAACATGACAAAAAGACAGTAATATATACAAAAAAGTGACAAAATGACACGTGAAAAGTTGTTTGCCCTGTCTAAATAGCACAAATCCTGGCATGGTATGGCTATTGATTCATTCAGATTGTACGTTTTTCTTAAAATAAAAATTATACAATCATGAAAACATGTAACACAAGAGAAGATAGAGGCAGGCACAATAGAAGACCTCATAATAGAAAGCACAGACGTGGTCAGGTGCGTATGCCGCATTTTGGAAATATTGTAAATGAGATTTTGCATGCTCCTCTTGCGGAGGTGTTTGCGGAGGGAGCAAAAACTTATAGACGTCCTGCAAGCAATATTATAGAACAAGATGCGACAATTAGGATTGATTTAGCGATTCCAGGTTTTGCAAAATCAGAAGTGAAGATTGCCATCGAAAAAGATCTACTGACAATTTCTGCAAATAAAGAAGCTAACAAGGAGGCAGGCTACAAGTTAAGAGAGTTTGACTACAGCGATTTTAGACGGTCGTTTAGACTGTCTGAAAAGATAGACCAGGATGCGATTAGTGCCGAATTTAAGAATGGGATTCTTTCCGTAACATTGGTGAAGAAAGAAGAGGAACCTGCGAAGACCATTACAATTCACTAGAACATATTTTTAAATAACTACAAATTTTAAGCAATGAATAGAAATTTTTTATCACCGATAGACTCGTTTATGGATGAAATATTTGGAAAAAGTATTTCAGATTTTATAGGGTCAGATTTTACGTTTAATCAACCTTCTGTGAATATCATTGAAACAGATGCTGTATATAAGATAGAGCTAGCAGCGCCGGGATTAGAAAAGTCAGATTTTAAAATTGCGATTGAAAAAGGATCTATCCATATTTCATCAGAGATAAAGGAAGAAGAAAAAGAGGAGATGGATGGAAAATTTACGCGAAGAGAATTTTCATACAGAAATTTTAAGCGCAGCTTTAAGCTTCCAGATCATGTAGATCAAGATGCAGTACAAGCAAAATACGAACATGGGATATTAGAACTTGAGATTACAAAAAAGGCAATGGAAGACCAGATTAAAACCATTGAGATTGGGTAATATGGCTTAGCATAACTAGACACATATATACTCAGAGGCTGCTGATTTTTCAGTGGCCTTTTTTTTATTTTACGTATCTGCAAACAGGGCATCTATTAGGTCTGAGACTTTTTTCATTGGAAGCACTTCAATATTGACCTTCAGGTTTTCTACTCCTTTAAGGTTGTTATGTGGGATAAAGATTTTTTCAAATCCCAGACGGTCCGACTCATATATGCGTGCTTCAATTCTGTTTACGGATCTAATTTCTCCTGACAGACCTACTTCTCCAGCAAAGGCAAAGCGACTACTAATAGAAATGTTATTATAGGAGGAAAGAATAGATGCAGTGATAGCTAGATCAATAGCAGGATCTACAATTTTAATCCCTCCTGCAAGATTTAAAAATACATCTTGGTTTGCCAAAGCTAATCCACAACGTTTTTCTAATACTGCTAAAAGCATACTTAAACGTCTGCCATCAAATCCAGTCGTGGATCGTTGTGGTGTGCCATAGACAGCTGTACTTACTAGGGCTTGGGTTTCTATTAAAAGTGGTCGTGCACCTTCTACGGTAGCAGCCACTGCACTGCCACTGAGATCTTCTGAACTTTGTGAAAGTAAAAGTTCGGATGGGTTTTCTACCTCACGTAATCCTTTGGCATGCATTTCATAAATACCTAGTTCGTCCGTAGATCCAAAACGGTTTTTAATACTTCGCAGAATTCTATAGGTATAATGTTGATCGCCTTCAAATTGTAAGACGACATCGACAATATGCTCTAGTAACTTTGGTCCTGCTATAGTTCCTTCTTTCGTAATATGTCCTATGATGAAAATAGGAATTGCTTTTTCTTTTGCAATGCGAAGAAAGCTACCAGTACATTCTCTTATTTGGCTGACACTGCCTGAGGTGGAATCAATATTTGGTGAAAACATAGTTTGGATAGAATCCACTATGATTAGCTCAGGAAGAGTTTCATCTATCTGACTTTCTATTTTCAGCACATCTGTTTCTGATAATAGATAACATTCTGTGTTATGAATGCCTATACGTTCCGACCTCAGTTTGATTTGCTGAATACTTTCTTCACCTGATACATAGAGTACCTTAGTTTTTACTTGAATGGCAGACTGCAGAAGTAGGGTGGACTTCCCAATGCCTGGTTCGCCCCCTAGTAATATCAGAGAGCCCTTGACTATACCGCCTCCTAGTACACGATCCATTTCCTTGTCTCCTGAGCTAATTTTAATTGCTTGTTCTGGGACGATTTCATTGATATTATAGGCAGGATTGGCCTTCTTTTTCTTTCTAGGTTTCGCTCCATTCGTTTTGACTACTTTTTCTTCTACATAGCTGTTCCATTCTTCACAGGATGGACACTTTCCTATCCATTTTGCTGATTCAGCCCCACAATTCTTACAAAAAAATACAGATTTTATTTTAGCCAATTTATTATTAGTTATTTGATTAACAATAGCTTATGTATATGTTAAAGTTAAATTTAAAATTTTCTTAATATTTTATGTGGCTTTTTGTAAAACTCACGTCATATACTAAAGAGATACTCTATTTTTAGTGTGTCCAAAAAAATATATTTCCTAAGAAACTTTTCAAAGTAGATTGTTTTCAATTGGTTTTTTGGGGTTATGCAGGGTGTAAGATATTCTTGTGCCCTGTTTTTTTTTAGAGAAAGGGAAGTACAACCTCAGCTATAACACCCTTACCACTTTCTGGAACCTTATATACAACTTCTTTTATATTATATTTCTTAAGCCGTTCTTTAATGATATCTCCGGCATAACTTTTATGTCCTTGTACGTCTTTTTTTCCTGTATCCATCCCAACTCCGTTATCTGTAACCGTACAATGTAATTTTCCATTCTGCTCTTCTAATTTGAGCACAATATGGCCAGTTCCGTGCATTGGTGCTACACCGTGAAGTATGGAGTTTTCTAAGAGTGCCTGTAAGATCATAACAGGTATCCTTTTTTCTAGGTCTAGATTTTTGTCAATAACTACTTCAAAGTCAAAGGCGTTATTCCGAGCCATTTGTTCTAACGACATATAATTTTTCAAGAACTTGATTTCATCCGCAACAGTTATATTTTCTTCCCGACTGGATTGTAGAATGGATCGCATCATCTGCGAGAATTCTTTTAGGTATTGTCTTGCTTCTTTATTTTTTTTGAGCGCTATTAGGCCCTGAATGGAATTAAGGGTGTTGAATAAGAAGTGAGGATTCATTTGTAATTCCAATACCTTCTGTTTAGACTTAAGAAGTTCGTTTTCTAATTGTAATTTATCTCTTGATCTACTCAATTCTTTTGTGTCATTATTTTGCTTCCATAGAGCAAGTATAAACCCTAATACTAACAAGCTAGTAAATCCCAGGATAAGAGGCCAAATGGAATCTTTTAAGGTAGATTCTACTCTAAACGACTTTACTGCAGGAAGTGAGTACGTCTGTCCATCTACAGTGCTTCGTACTTCAAATCGATGTTGGCCTGGGGATAAATTGCTAAATCGTACACTCTCATTTTCGGTAGCAAGCCAGTTTTCTTCATCCAAACGGTAGGAGTATTCTACTTCAGATTGGTTTTTAGGATAGTAAGTGAAATAGGAAACATCAATATTGCTTTCGCTCGTTATTTTGTCCGAATTTGCTCCGAAACTTTGAATCTTACATTCATTTAAATTGGGATTATAAAGTTGCGAGTTACATACGAGTTTGTTCCCATCAACAATCCACAAATTTTGAAGATTGTCTGTTTCCATTTTGAGTGATTGCTTCGAGTTGTAAATCTGGGATACAAGAAAACTTGTAGCATTGAACGAAGAAATATTATTTCCTGTGTTCATAATAATATCATCTCCTATTTGTTCCAATTGTAATATTGTTTCCGGAAGGCTTAGATTTGGAATGTAGAGTTTTTGCTTTTGAGATCCTTGGCATACGTAAATGCCATCACCTAGAGTGCCTACTAAAAACTCTTTACTGTTGTATGAGCTAAGACAGCTAATTTTGGATGGAAACGAATTCACAAGTTGGAAATCTTGGCAGCCTTCTATCAGCGTGTTACCAATAGCAAAATACTCCTTTTCCAAAGTGTTTAGACTATCAACAATAGCTGCCTCATTAAAGGTTTCTTGAAAAGAGCATTGGATGGGTTTTGGAAATTCTGGAACTGGTGTCCAGGCATATTTTAGATATTCGTAGGATCCATCTAAATCTTTTATTTGTAATCTATCGTTTTCAAATTGGATGTCAAGGATCTTCGTATTTCTAATAAGAATGGTATCATTGCAAAAGCAATTGCTTGAAATAAGCAGCAAGATGAATAAGGGAAAGTATTTGATTAGGCTTTTCAGCAACAGTTTTGTGTTTTGCTTGTTATGAGAATATAAAAGTAAAATTAATAATTGTAGATCGTATGCATATAGTAGTAGTTTCATCAAGTACAAGACCTAATAGAACAACGCATAAAGTAGCAAAAGCAATTACAGCGTCGGTAGAAGCATCTGGTAATACAGCCACTATGTTGGATTTAATGCAACATCCTCTACCCATGTTAGAATATACGTATACTGCACATCCCAAGCCGACAGAGGCAATGCAAAATATAAACACGATTCTCACTAAGGCAGAAGCGTTCATTTTTGTTTCTCCAGAATATAATGGTAGCTTTTCTCCAGCCCTAAAGAATCTAGTAGACTACTATGCAAAAAATCCATTTATGGGTAAAGCAATAGGTACAGCAACTGTATCTGTAGGAGGCATGGCGGGTATGCGGGCAGCAATGCAAATGCAGTTACTTATCATGGGAGCCTTTGGGTACCCTTCTCCGAATATGCTACTTACTGGAAATGTAAATGATAAGTTTGACGATAAGGATAATGTAAGTGATGCAACGTACCAGAAAAAAATTAATGCCTTTGTTAAAGAAATAGTTTCTTTAGGAAAGGCTGTTTTAGCAAAGACATAATCAATCGAGTTCTTCAAACTTGGATTGGAGATTCTTAATAGTTTTATCTAAATATTCTTCCCAGTTATTCCCAAAAGTAACGAGGGTTTTAAGGAAACCCATAACTCCTCCAGATCCTTTGATGTCCGCTGGGAATTTTCCTTTTATTTGTTTGTAGTCAGCGATTTGTGGTTTATACTCTGAATGTCTGAATCGAAGTGCGTTCATTTTCATGCTATAGTCGAAATAAGCAAAGACAAAATGGTCTGGAAAACTAGTCTCTGAAAAAAGTACATTCTTATTATTTACAAAAATGTTTTCGCGTCGGCCCTCCACAAATTCTTTAAACAAGGAATCGGGAACGAAGTATACTTTTGAGTAAGAGTAGAGCTCTTCAAAACGCGCAATAACACGTTTATTTTTTTCATTAAACTCCTGCATTGTTTTCTCGCGTTCCTTGATTAGTTTTGCCTTGGTAGCTTCTTTTAATCCGCCTCTATTTATAATATTTCCTAGGGTGTCAATTTTAGCCTTATTACAGTTTAAACGAATTACAAGGCCATCATTCTGGATAAGATCAAAGGCTTCTGCTGTCTCCATCTGTCCAGATAAAGAATACGTTCCTAGAAATAAGAATATAATAGTCAATTTTGATAATGCCAGCTTGGTCCAGACGTTCATATTTTATGCTATTTTCGGGCTAGGTTAATGGGATTTTGATTGAAATACAGAAAATCGAGATTCGTTTATAGATTTTAAGAGAACATTAATCCAAAACTAAATAAAACCATTGCCATAATTTTTAGTTTTTTCACAACTTTGCAGACATTTTCTAATAAAATAACGATTTATGCAAGTTTCAGTAGATATTGAAGCACTTAACCAACAAATTTATCAGGATAGCGCCTTTGTTGAGCAGATAGATATCCAAAGTAGTAAGGTGATTGTTGGACAAAAGTATATGTTACAAAGACTCCTTTTGGGACTATTAGCAGACGGGCATGTTTTGCTTGAAGGTTTACCAGGTTTAGCAAAAACCTTATCCATAAAAACACTTGCGTCAGTTATTGATGCGCAATTTCAAAGGATACAATTTACTCCAGATCTTTTACCTGCAGATATCATAGGTACCATGATCTATAATCCAAATAAAAATGAGTTTGATGTTAGGAAGGGGCCTATCTTTTCAAATTTCATTCTAGCGGATGAGATCAATAGAGCGCCAGCGAAAGTACAAAGTGCCTTACTGGAAGCTATGCAAGAAAGACAGGTGACGATTGGAACAGATAGTTTCCAGCTCAAAGAACCATTCCTAGTCTTAGCAACACAAAACCCAATTGAACAAGAGGGTACTTATCCACTTCCAGAGGCGCAGGTAGATAGATTTATGTTGAAGGTTGTTGTGGGCTATCCTAACAAGGCAGAAGAAAGAGAGATTATTCGTAGAACGGTAAGTGGAGAAACGACTCAAAAGATATCACCAGTAATTAAACCAGAAACGATTCTCAATGCAAGGAAACTTGTGAAGAAAATTTACATGGATGAAAAAATCGAAAACTATATCCTCGATATTGTTTTTGCAAGTAGGAATCCAGAAGAATACAAATTAGCCAAACTTAAGCCACTCATTAGCTATGGTGGATCACCAAGGGCAAGTATCAATCTTGCTCTAGCATCACGTGCGTATGCATTCTTAAATAGAAGAGGCTATGTCATCCCTGATGACGTGCGCAATGTATGTAATGATGTTATGCGTCACCGTATTGGGGTAACGTACGAAGCAGAGGCAGAAAATATTTCACAGGAGGATATTATAAAAGAAATTTTAGACACGGTAGAAGTTCCATGATCGACGCTAACGAAATACTAAAGAAGGTTCGTAAAATTGAAATTAAAACCAAAGGACTTTCTAAGCATATTTTTTCAGGAGAGTACAGTAGTGCTTTTAAGGGAAAGGGTATGTCCTTTAGTGAGGTAAGGGATTATCAGTATGGTGATGATGTAAGAAATATTGATTGGAATGTAACTGCAAGAACAGGAAATACCTCGGTCAAAGTATTTGAAGAAGAAAGAGAACTCACTGTTGTCTTTCTAGTGGATCTGAGTAAGAGCTCTTACTTTGGAACTGGAAAGCAGTTTAAAAGTGAATTGATGGCGGAAATTAGTGCAGTCTTAGCATTTTCTGCCATGAATAATAATGACAAGGTCGGTGCTATCTTTTTCTCGGATCGTATAGAAAAATATGTACCACCTAAAAAGGGGAAGAAGCATGTTCTTAGGATTATAAGAGAATTACTCTATATGGAAACGGAGGGAACAGGGACAGATATTGCCCTTGCCCTGGAGTACCTAAATAATGTACAGAAGAAGCGAAGCATCGTTTTCTTGATGTCTGATTTTATGGCACAAGGATATGAGAATGCATTAAATATCGCTTCGCGGAAACATGATATCGTGGGAATGCACTTGTTCGATAAGACGGAACAGTCACTTCCCTCAGTCGGCATAGTACGTGTCCAAGATGCAGAGACTGGAAAATTCATGGAATTAGATACCAATAGTAAATCTGTACGTAAGAAATATGAAGACTGGTATACGGACAACTATAATTATTTCACAACAAATTTTTCACGTAGAGGCCTAGATGTACTTAGTCTTCCTACGGATGAAGATTATGTGAAAGCTATGTTGAAATTTTTTAAAAAGCGAGGTAGGTGAGAATAGTGTATATCATATTTGCTTTTCTTGTTTCAATACAGCTATCTGCTCAGATAGTATCTATTGGTGTACCAGAGAAAGATACTCTAGAGGTGGGTGAGTTATTCAAGATAAACTACAGAGTGAATGTACCCTATGAGAATGCTATTCGGAATCTTAGTCTAGTCAGTCTGGATAGTATGCTTAATCTAAACGAGATGTTTAAGGATTCTACTGCAGAACTACAATATGCGGATTTTGAAATTGAAGACTATGGTAGCTGGCCTGTAAATCAGTTAGAATACAAACCTAAGTCGACAGAATGGACCAAGAGAAGTGGCATATTCACTTACAGTGTGAATGTTGTTGGACGCATCTGGGATTATGGTGTTTTTGATGTGCCGGGTTTGCATGTAGAAATAGATACAAATGCTACAGTTGAAAGGATGCCTACCGTGAATAAGCGTGTCTTTGTCTTGCCCCCTTCAGATTATGTGCACCAAGATACGACCTCTGCTATAGCAGGCATTAAAACTATTATTGATGAGCCAAAAACCTGGAGAGATTATTTGTGGATAGCCTATGTCTTATTAGGTCTAGGACTTTGTTTCTTGGCGTACTATCTAATAAAGAAATTTAAGAAAGAAGAAGTCCATGTAGAAAAAGTAGAAGAGGTCATCGTTATAAGGCCTGCACATGAGATTGCATTGGAAAAGCTAGATAGATTAAAAACGGAAAAGCCTTGGGAAACAGATATCAAAGAATACCAATCAGATCTTACCTTTGTTGCTCGAGAGTATTTAGAAAATAGATATAATATTCCGGCCCTCGAGTTGACCACGGAAGAAATACTCAGCAAATTAAAAACGGTAGAGTTTCCAGATGTACACGAACGTGATTTGAAAGAAATTCTGACTATGGCAGATTTAGTAAAGTTTGCGAAGGCAAGACCTACAGGAAATATTCATAGCGAGTTTCTAGAAAAAACCTATGACCTAGTATATCATACGAAACGCGATAGAATGATAGAAGAGGATGAGTAGTATTTTTGGAAATATGCATTTTGAAAACCCTGGGTTTTTTATTTTGCTTTTGGCAATACCCCTCTACCTATTGTGGTATTTCATGAAACGACCACAACGCACTGTACATATAACCTTGTCGGATACGCATGGTATTAGTCCAAAGGAATCTTGGAGAGGCATGCTGCGTAAATTAATCCCTATACTTAGAGCCCTGGGGTATTGTTTCCTAGTAATCGCTCTTGCCAGACCGCAGTTGAGTCTTACAGAAGAAGAAGAGAAAGCAGAAGGGATTGATATCATGATGATTATGGATTTGTCTTCTAGTATGTTGGCTAAGGATTTTGATCCTGACCGATTGAGTGTAAGTAAGGAGGTAGCAACGCGTTTTGTAGACAAGCGAAAGTTTGACCGAATTGGATTGGTAGTCTTTGCGGGAGAGAGTTTTACACAGTGTCCAATTACGACAGATCACCGAGTGGTTAAGAATTTTTTGTCTAGCCTGGAGTGCGGAATTTTAGATGATGGAACAGCTATTGGAATGGGGCTAGCATCAGCAGTTAATAGACTGAAAACGAGTGAAGCAAAAAGTAAGGTGGTGATTTTGTTGACGGATGGAGTGAATAATGCAGGCTATATCAAACCAATGACCGCTGCTGAAATAGCAAAGGAGATAGGTGTGAAGGTATATACAATTGGGGTAGGAAGTTTGGGTAATGCCATATCACCCGTAAGTAGAAGAAGTGATGGCCGGTATGTATTTGGGATGGCAAAGGTGGAAATTGATGAACAGTTGTTGAAAGAGATCGCTGGCTCTACAGGTGGTAAATACTACAGAGCAACCTCAGAGGACCAATTGGAACAAATTTATCAGGAGATAGATCAATTAGAAAAAACAGAAATAGACGTCACCGTCTTCAAAAGATATACAGAGAAGTTTAGATCATTTATGGGCTATGCACTCGTGTTTCTATTGATTGAATTTTTATTAACCCATGTTTTCTTAAGAAGAATACCATAGATGTTTCAATTTGAAAATATAGAAGGCATGTATTTCTTAGCACTGGTTCCGGTCGTGCTACTTTTGCTCTTTTTGTCCTTGCACATAAAGCAAAGGAACTTAAAGACGCTGATGGATCTGGGTATGTTTAATAGACTCATGCCAGAGTGGTCAAAATTCTATGAGTGGTTGAAGATTATTTTCTTTTGTCTAAGTCTTGCCTTTCTTGCAATAGCGTGGGCAAATCCGCAGTGGGGGACTAAGCGCCAAAAAGTAAAAGCAAAAAGTTCGGATGTGATTATTGCTTTAGATATTTCACAAAGTATGATGGCGGAGGATATATCTCCAAACCGTCTAGAGCGCGCAAAACGAATGGCAGTTGATTTGATTCGTTCGCTAAAAGGAAATAGGATTGGACTTATTTATTTTGCGGGGAGTGCTTATTTGCAGATGCCCTTATCCAATGATTTTGCGGCAGCAGAATTGTTTATAAAAAGCGCAAATACAAATCAAGCGGGTACCCAAGGGACGGCAATAGCTGATGCAATAGATTTAGGTGTCTCTGCATTTAATGAAGGAGAAAAGTCGCAGAAGGCAATGATAATAATTTCTGATGGAGAAAACCATGACTTGGAAGCAATTCAAGCTGCGCGAGTCGCTCAAGAGAATGGGACGTTTATTTATACGATAGGAGTAGGGACTGAGGATGGGGATGTGGTCCCAATTATGAATAGAGGAAGAAAGGAATATAAAGTGGATAAGTCAGGGATACCAGTAAAAAGTAAACTGAATATTGCGGTAATGCAGGATATAGCAGAAGCTGGACAGGGCGAAACATATTTGCTAAATGAAGGAGATGAACTTATCGCTGATATACAATCAGAATTGCAAAAATTGGAGAAAAAGGAAGTGGAGCAACGGTCATTTTCGGATTTTGAAAGTTACTTCCAATATTTCTTATTTTTTGGAATTCTTTTTCTTGCAATAGAGTTCTTAATAAACAATAAAAGGAGAAAACGAATAGAAACAGCAGAAGCCTAATGAAAAGAAGATGTAAACATATTTCCAGCCTTATTTGTCTGATGGCCTTTGTACTTGTGTCACAGGCACAAACATCTCATTCCTTATTACGAAAAGGGAATAAGTTTTACGAGGTAAATGAATTTAGTCTTGCAGAAGAAAAGTATAGGAAAGCCTTAGACGCAGAACGCGGAGGGAAGGTGAGCTTTAATTTGGGAAATTCTATTTATAAGCAGGAGCGCTATGAAGAAGCAATTCAGCATTACCAATCTGCAGCAAGTTCTGATCTATCTAATATTGAAAAATCAAGAGCATTTCATAACTTAGGAAACGCGCATTTTCAAAACCAAAAACTTGAGGAAGCGATAGAAGCGTACAAACAGTCCTTACGGCTGCATAGTGATCCAGAAACGCGACACAATCTTTTGGCATCGAAGGAGATTTTAAAACAAATGCAGCAACAACAACAGCAGCAACAACAACAGCAAGATCAGAATCAAGATAGTGAACAGTCAGAAGAACAACAGGAGCAGGAACAACAAGAGCAACAGCAACAACAGGACGGAGAACAGGGGGAAGAAGGAGAGCAGAATGAGCAGCAGGAAGAAAACCAAGATAGTACACAACAAATTCAGGAAGGAGGTTCGTTTGATAGTACACGATTAGACAAGCAGAACTTAGATAGTCTGGATGCTGTTAAGCTTTTACAGATAATTGAAAGTGAAGAAAAAAAGGTGCAAGAAAAGTTAAGAAAGTATAATTCAGACAGGAAAAAGCAGGACAAAGATTGGTAGCATTTACTTGACCTAAAATAATATTCAAAAAATAGATTTAATTTTGATCTAGCATGAAACGCTTTTTTACTAAAATAGGAATGATATGTATACTGATTGCCGCGCAACAGGCAATTGGATTTTCACAGGCAAATCTCACTGTAGAAATTTCTAATGACTCCATCCTTATTGGAAATACCTTGTCTGTGCGGTTTAAAATGGAAAATGTGAACGGTGATTTTCAAGAGCCAGAATTTGAAAACATGGAGATATGGTCAGGCCCTAATGTGGCATCTAGTTTTAGTTCTATAAATGGTCAGGTAAGTAATAGTAAGACTTATACCTATATACTTAAACCCTTAGAGGAAGGGCAATTTGTCATCTTCCCGGCTACAGTCGAGCATGAGGGAAAAGAATTAAGTACGGAGCCTCAAACAATTTTTGTCTACCCCAATCCAGAACAAAAAAAACAGGACAATAGCTTTGAAGATGATAATAACTTTTTCTTCTCTGTTCCCTTCGACATGCCAGGCATACCAGAACCAAAAGAAAAGAAAAAGGCACGCCCTAAGCTTAAACGTATATGATAAAGCATTTTATTACCATCGTTTTTACTTTATGCATTCTAAGTTGTGTCTCTGCACAAGAGTTAAAGTTTTATGCACAGGTAGATGCTAAAGAAGTGCTTGAGGGAAGTTATCTTGATGTAAGCTTTGTCTTAGAAAATGCCAAAGGAAGTGGGTTTACACCACCAGGTTTCAAAGACTTTACTGCCGCTAGTGGACCATCTCAGGGTACCAGTATGTCTAATATCAATGGTAAAATTACACGCACTACTACCTACACGTACGAATTGTCAGTAGGTAAACCAGGTAGCTATGTAATTCGGCCTGCAAGTATTAAGGTCGCAGGAAAGATACACAAAACAAGTCCTATAACAATTAAGGTAGTTAAGAAACAAAAGTCAGATACTTCAAAGGGAGAGGATATGTTTGTACGCGTAGTCTTGAGTGATAGTATTGCTTATACAGGCCAACAGGTAATAGTAGATTACCAACTCTTTTCAAAAGTCGATGTGCGATCGCAAGCCTATGCACAGTCGCCTGAGTATGATGGCTTTTTTGTGCAAGATATTAGGAATGTGCGTGCAGCCTCTCAGCGTGTCATATATGAAGGCGAAGAGTATATATTTAAGAGTATAGACAGAGTGGCGCTATTTCCACAGCAGACAGGGACATACGAGATAGGTCCCATTTATTTTAAGTTGGGAGTAGCATCAAAAACTAAAAGAAACAGAGGCTTCTTCTTTGGAACCCAATTAGACTACTATAATGTAAGGACGGACGCAGTAAAATTAGTTGTGAAGAATTTGGCCGCCGCCGCACCCCCTAGCTTTTCTGGAGGCGTAGGAAAATATAAAATGGGAGCAAAGGCAGTGAGGCCTTCCATAACACTTGACGATGCCTTTACGGTTGTTATGGAAATTGTGGGGGATGGTGATGGAAGAACAGTTAACCCACCCGCACAAGAGTACCATCCTGATTTGGATGTGTATGATCCAAATATAACCTCAGATGACTCCTATGAGTCGCAGGGTAGGTGGGTAAATAAAAAAGTCTTTGAGTATCTTATTGTACCAAAGAAAGAAGGCAGATATAGAATCAGGCCTGAGTTTACCTACTTTGATGTGGATAGCAATGACTTCGTTACGCTTAGATCTTCATTTCTAAATTTACGTGTAGCACCTGGGAGTGGAACAACACTCAGAAAGACGGGAGACCAAAAAATAAGTAGAGAGGAAATAAAACCCCTTGCTGAAGTCTCTTCATTATCGGATATGGATAGTCACTTTTTCAATTCGTTTCCTTACTGGGGATTATTCTCCTTGGGCTTGGGTGCTATAGGATTCTTATATTTTAAGAAGTGGAAAGAAGTACAGGAGTCTAAAATAGATCCTTTGACCAAAAAGCGGAATGCAGCAAATTCTATCGCTGAGAAACGACTTAGTCTAGCAGCAGAATATATGGAGAAGGGTGAAAACAAAGAGGCTTATGCAGAAATCTCCAATACGATTAAAAAATATATCGCCGATAAATATACAAAGGATTACTCCGATCTAAACGCAGAAAAAATCGCAAGTATATTACAAGAGCAGAAGATTGATGAGGAAAAGATTAAGACCATGCTTTCTATAATGAATGCCTGCCAAATGTCTATCTACGCAGGTGCTTCCGATCTCTCAGTCCGTGAGAATTATGAAAAAACGAAGGGGCTGATTTTGGCTTTAGAATCCTTTCAATCTAGCTAGATTAGAGAAAACTAGTCCGCCTAATAATCACAATATTTTCTACCTTTGTCGCTTATGACAATGCAGAAAAGAACAAAGATCTCTACAGTATTGGGATCAGACAAGAAAGATTATCAAGCAACCGTAATGGGCTGGGTAAGAACGTTTAGAAATAATCAGTTTATTGCTCTAAATGATGGCTCCACGCTTAAAACCCTTCAAGTGGTTGTGGATAGAGAAACAATGGATGAGGCCTTGCTAAAGCGCATCGCTACTGGTGCTGCGATTTCGGCTACAGGTACAGTGGTAGAGTCGCAGGGTAGAGGACAGACAGTAGAACTTGTTGCTGACAGCGTAGAGGTGTTTGGAGATTCTGATCCAGACAAGTATCCATTACAACCTAAAAAGCATTCATTGGAATTTCTGAGAGAAATAGCCCATCTGCGATTTAGAACGAACACCTTTGGTGCTGTCTTTAGATTAAGACATGCCATAGCTTATAGCATTCATAAGTTCTTTAATGACAGAGGCTACTTTTATATCCATTCACCTATTATTACCGGATCGGATGCGGAGGGAGCAGGAGAGATGTTCCAGGTAACAACAATGAATTTGGAACAGGTAGAAAAAGAAGCAGAGGGGGATGGAGTAAATTATAAAAAAGACTTCTTCGGAAAGAAAACCCATCTGACTGTTTCTGGTCAGTTGCAGGCTGAGTTAGCAGCCCTGTCTTTGTCACAGGTATATACCTTTGGTCCAACCTTTAGAGCAGAGAATTCCAATACATCCAGACATCTTGCAGAGTTTTGGATGATAGAGCCAGAGGTGGCTTTTGCAGATATTGATGATAACATGGACTTAGCGGAAGACATGCTAAAGTATGTGATCAAATACTGCATGGACAACTTCAAAGAAGACATTGAGTTTTTGCAACAGCGCTTAGAGAACGAAGAAAAGCAAAAGCCTGCTGCAGAACGATCTCCTATGCCTCTTATGGAAAAGTTAGAGTTCTGTGTGGTACAAGAATTTGAACGATTAACATATACTGAGGCAATTCAAATTCTAAAGAATTCCAAACCAAATAAAAAAGGGAAATTCCAGTTTCCGATAGAAGGCTTTGGTGCTGATCTACAGAGTGAGCACGAACGCTACTTAGTAGAAAAGCATTTTAAGAAACCAGTGATTCTTACGGGTTATCCAAAAGAGATTAAGGCTTTTTACATGCGTATGAATGACGATGATAAGACGGTTGCTGCCATGGATATACTGTTTCCAGGAATTGGTGAAATGGTAGGTGGTTCGCAAAGAGAAGAGCGCCTAGACAAGTTGACCAAGCGTATGGAAGAAATGGATATTCCCCTAGATGAGATGCAATGGTTCCTAGATACGCGCCGTTTTGGTTCATGCCCACATGCAGGCTTTGGTTTAGGTTTTGAGCGCCTTGTTATGTTTATTACTGGTATGTCCAATATCAGAGACGTAATACCATTTCCTAGGTATCCGGGGAGTGCGGAGTTTTAGGCTGGGAGACCTAGTCAAGATATCTTGCTTATTATCAGATAAAAGAGAGTGTTTAGTTTGCTGCCCGCGTGAGCCTGCCTGCGTGAGCCTACCTGCTTGCGCACGCAGGCAGGGAACATGGAAGGCAAGGTACATAGGACTGAGCGAACAGCGAACCCTGCCTATGTGCATAAGCAGGCAGGCTGGAATACTCCGACCCGCACGTAGTAAGGGGCACGCCCAGTATTCATAAAAACCCCAACATATTTTATTGATATCGTAGATTTTGCTATAAATCTATCTCATTTTCAAGGTTTTAGGACAAAATGTGTCTTGCTAAGCAACACATAGGCCTTTTAAGGGATATATATAACAGAGATGTACTAACTTCTAAAAGCAAAATCAAACGCGATGAGGAATAAACTACTATGCTTTTCTGCACTTGGGCTTTGTGTACTCTTTTTGAGTAATTTTAAAATGCATACGAATAGCTTCATTTTTACAGTAGTAAATGAGGAACCAGTTTTACCAGAAGTAGCTTTCAGTTACGATGATGTAAAGTTTCCGGAGCATTTACTTTCCGAGGACATATTTAATGATGATTCAGGCTATAGGTCTGCAGGAGTAGATTCCCTTGCCTTTGATTTATTAGACAATGACAAAGCCACACTTGGTCGTGTACTTTTTTATGATAAAAAATTATCAGCCTTAGAAAATATCTCCTGTGCAAATTGCCATCGCCAAAGTCTATCGTTTGCCGAGAACAAACAATTTAGTGAGGGTATCAGCGCACCTACAAGAAGAAATTCGATGCAACTGAACGATATTGCCTGGACAAACAATGATCGATTCTTTTGGGACATGAGCCAAACGGATTTGCATGAAATGATAGTATTGCCACTTACTGACGAAAATGAGATAGGTGCAAATATGAATGACATTGCATTGAAGTTAGGATTGACAAATTATTACCCCGAGTTATTTGAGAATGCTTACGGAGACCAAGAAATAAATGAAGAACGCGTCGTGGATGCCTTGGTGAATTTTATTAGTTCTATGACTACTTTTAATTCTAGATTCGACAAAGAGGCGGAGTCTGGTTTTGAAGGTTTTACTTCTGAGGAGAAATTTGGACAGGAACTGTTTGCGATAAACTGTTCGATGTGTCACGTACAAGGCAGACACACAGACTTCTTTATTGATTTTCCGACGAATGAAAAATTCACTACACTTGAGATGATGCCCTTCCTTTTTAATAATGGTTTACCTGAAGACCCCAATGACCATGGGGCAGGAGAGTGGGACGAGAATTTTTCTAATCTTTTTAAATTACCCTCTCTTAGAAATATTGAATTGACAGCGCCCTATATGCATGATGGAAGATTTGCAAGTCTAGAGGAGGTAGTAGATTTCTATTCGGATGAGGTAGTTGCAAATGGCTGGGAATTTTTTATTCCAGATGGAGGTTTTGGCTTTGGTGACGAAGAGAAGGCAGCCTTAGTTAGCTTTATGAAAACCCTGACGGATGACTCCTTTTTGACGAACGAGAGATGGTCAGACCCGTTTGGGAATGCGCCTACTATTCCGGGGAATAGCTTTGATGATCTTGTAATAAAACCGAATCCATTTAGTGAGCAGTCTATTCTTGAATTTGATAATTCTTTAGGAAAGTTAACGTCTATAAATATTTACAATTCAAACGGACGTCTTATCAAACATGATAATTTTTCTACTAATACCTATGCATTTAATAAAACACAATTTAATGCCGGCATTTATATTCTAGAAATCATACAGGGGGATAGACGCCAGACTCAAAAGTTGATAGTTAATTAATTTATTTTTGATATATATAGTTAAGGGAAGCATTCTAGAAATAGGATGCTTTTTTTATTTCCGCTTCCAGAAAGGAGTTTTAAAGCTTTGCAGAAAGTAAAAGAGGACTGTACAAAGTGCAATAGAAAGTCCACCAAACTCGCGCACATTTTCTATGAGTGGCGTACTGGCTTCCATACTACCCGTTATTGAAATAAAGCCACCTCTTGCCCATTCGATAAAATCAGGAATATACGTTATCCAGTATAAGAATACAGCCAAGAATATAATACGCGTAAAGAGGGCATTGGAAAACTTGAAGAGTTTTAAAAGAGCTAGGAGGGCTATGCAACAATAGATGACTATCCAGATAATAGGATCTGGATCATTTAATTGTAAAACAGCAAATGCTAAAAAGCAAATTGCAATTAGGCCGTGTGTAATTTTTGTCAACATGAATAGTACTCTGGGTAAAAGTACGTAATACAAATAATTATATATCGATTATTTCTGTAGGAATTCTCTAAAAATAAATAATAAGAAAATGTCACACATGGACTACAGCTAGATTATATCCTTGTTAGATGTTCACATATTATTAATTAAAAGAGTTAATCAATGAAAATTATTTATGCGTTTGTTATGTGTATGGTGTGTTTAAGTGTAGTGTCTGGGCAGACTACTTATGGTGAAGATGCTGGACAGACAGGTAGCCAGTCTACCTTCATAGGTTTTAAAGCAGGGGAAATCAATACTCAAGTAAACAATACATTTCTTGGGCATAGTTCTGGGAAACTTAATACTACAGGAAATCGTAATACTTTTTTAGGGGCTTTCCCAGGAGCGAATAATACAACTGGGCAGCGCAATGTATTTGCAGGTAATGCTGCAGGATTTTTAAATACTACAGGTTCTTATAATACCTATCTTGGTAATGACGCAGGAAGAAGGAATATCACAGGAGGATTTAATTTGTGTATTGGTCATGCGTCTGGATTTGAAAACTTAGAAAGTAACAACACTTTTGTAGGAGCTAAAGCGGGTAGAGTAAATGTAGTTGGAAGGGATAATACTTTTCTAGGATATGAATCAGGTAAAAACAATTTAGGAAGTGGCAATGTGTTTCTTGGGTTTAAAGCAGGATTTAATGAGGCTGGGGATGATAAATTATATATTGACAACTCTAGCACTGATAACCCACTTATCTATGGTGATTTTTCCACTGATCAAATAGGAATTAATACAAATACTGTTCCTGACGATTACGTCATGGCTATTAAGGGGAAAGTGATTACAGAGGAGGTAAGAGTACAACTCTTTGATGATTGGTGGCCAGATTACGTATTTGAAACAGATTATTCGCTTTTACCCTTAGACGAACTCCAAAACTTTATCAAAGAGAACAAACACTTACCAGATGTGCCTTCTAGTGAACAGGTCAAAGAGCAAGGAGGCATTGATGTAGGAGAGATGAATACAATTTTGCTCAAGAAGATTGAGGAATTAACATTGTATGTCTTAGAGTTGAAAGGGGAGGTAGAGACGTTAAAAAATAAATAGTTAACTGCTAAATATCAAAAAATGGACTTAACAGAAAGAGATGAAAATGAACCCTTAACCAAAAAGTTAGCAGCACATTTATTGAGGAGATCTTCATTTAGATTCACTAAGGAGAAAGTGGATGAATTAACTGGTATGTCAGCTGCAGATGCAGTGGATATTTTATTTGACCAACCATCTCCACCTCTTGATATTGAGAGGCCAGTAGATCATCTTAATATAAACTCTCCTTCAAAAGTAATTGATTGGATTCCATTAGATGAAGACCTTTATAGTCAAGAAAGTATTAGAAGAGAGTATGTGGCAACCTGGTGGTTTAATAATGCATTCTCTGATCATACGGCACGTCATAAAACCGCTTTTTTTTTACATACAACATTTACAACAGGCTTTGATGGTGTAAGTCTTCCTTTTCCTCATCATGTTTCCAGTTATCTATTTGATCATTTACGTTTGTTAAACTGGTTATGCCAAGCGCAAGATTTAGATGATCCAGATTATGAAATAGTCTCATTAAAAAAAGTAGCAAAGAAGATCACCTTAGATAATTTAATGCTAGGATATCTAAATAATACAGCTAATACGAAGTATGATTTAAATGAAAATTTTGCAAGAGAATTTTTAGAACTTTTTACGATAGGAAGAGGTGAGCAGGAAATTGAAGGAGAGTACACAAACTATACTGAAGTTGATGTTAACATGGCAGCTAAAATATTTTCGGGTTTTACTTTGCATCCAGATGGTAGAAACTCTGGGAATATTGACAGTGAAACGGGTATTCCTAGAGGTATAGGTGATCCTGCTTTACACACAACTGGTCCAAAACAGTTCAGTGAAAAATTTAATAGTCAAATTATTGATAAAGCTGATATGTTTGATGAATTAGATGAATTCATTGAAATGGTATTCGCACAAAGAGCTACTGCCGAAAATTTTGCTAAGAAAATTTATAGGTTTTACGTTAGTACAGAAGAAGATGAAGAAGATCAAACTGATGGGGTAGTTGGACAACTCATAGCCGCACTGGCTAATGATTTGGAGGCAAATAAATATGATTTCATTAGTACGATTAAGAAGCTTCTAAAAAGTATTCATTTTTATAGTCAATGTGCTTACGATTCTGGAGGCGGAAATATAATTAAGTCGCCAATAGAACTCCTTGCAGAAGCAATGAATTTTTTTAACGCAGAGATGCCTGCTATTTATGAGCAACCTACAGTTGAAGATGCAAAAAATCATTACTTCTTTTTTGGCTCTTTCTTGATAAGCCACATGGGTAAGAATGCAGGTATGAAATTGTTTTCACCTAACAGTGTTGCTGGATACCCAGCTTATTATCAAGAGCCACGATTGGATAAAAATTGGTATTCACCTGGAACTTTACGTGCAAGATTTGATATCGCTGAACGATTAATTGTATGGAATGCAGATTTACACACAGAAATAGATACTGTAGCTTATTTGGAACAGTTAGCATTGCTGGATGAGGATCAAGATGGTACTTCTGACATTGATGTGAGTGATGCTAATGAAGTAATACACCAATTAGTTGACTATTTATTTCCACAAGAACCTACGCTTGCTAGATTTAATATAATAAAAACTCAGTTTATTGGCGGTACAAGCCAACAGCATGAGAGTCATTGGACTTCCATTTGGAGTACTTACATTTCAAATAATTCTGATGCAAATAAACTTATCGTAAAAAGCCATTCAGATGCCCTAGTAAAAGCAGTTTTAACTGCGCATGAATTTCAATTAAAATAATCGAATCTTAACTTGAAAGATTCATAAGCATATAACTATGAAAAGAAGAGAATTCTTTAAATTATCAGCGCCAATAGTTTCAGCTCCTTTTATGTTGAACAAGACTATGGTCAACACCTTTACCACTTCATCATTGTTTAATTCGCTTGATTGTACAACAATTAGAGACAGGTTTATAGTCATTATACAATTGGTAGGTGGAAATGACGGATTTAATACTGTTATAAAACCTGAATACTATGACAATGGCGGCGAAAATTTATATGAGACCTACAGACCAAATGTTTTTCCAGAAGGAACATTATTGACATGCAATCAAGATGCTTACCAGGGCATTAATTTGCATCCACAAATGGAAAAGATACATACTTTGTGTGAACAGGGCGCAGTAAATATTATACAGTCCGTAGGGTATCCTGTAATGAATCGATCCCACTTTAAAGCAACGGATCTATGGTTGACAGGTGGAGATGGTAGCTCAACTGAAAACCAAAACATACAGCAAGGTTGGATGGCAAGATATTTAGAAAACACATTTACAGATAGTGTTGGAGCTCCAAGTGCATTTATGCCAGACCCTTTAGGTATTCAGTTAAGAAGTACTTCACAATCCCTCGGATTTAATACAAATACGAATAACTTAGCTGCAATAAATCTATCATCTAAAACTACAATTGATATTGATGGCCAAAACGAAGAATTTTATGCAAATCTATCTAAGTTAGGTATAAGTAGTGATGAGCTTTCTATGGGGACTTGTGCAGATCGTGTTGGTTTTATGCAGACCTTAGATACGCAATCTAACGTGTATGGACAGAGAATAACAGAAGTATTTAATAAGGGTAAAAATAGTGTCGATTATTCAGGGAATCATGATCTTGGAGTGCAATTAAAAACAATAGCAAAATTAGTTAATGGTGGTTGTAAAACGAAAATATTTTTAACTGAACTGGGAGATTTTGATACACACGACAATCAGCTTTCTCGACATCAAATCCTTCTAAACCATCTTTCCGAATCAGTACATAATTTTATGGAAGACTTGGATAAGATGGGCTTATTAGATAGAGCCTTAATCGTAACATTTTCGGAGTTTGGTAGGAAAATTCAAGAGAATGAATCTGGGACAGACCATGGAACATTGGCACCTATGTTTGTATTTGGTCATCCAGATAAGATTATTGCTGGGGTAAGTGGTAATCCTATTTTTAATACGAATGAAAGTTTTGAAAGCCAAATTGATGGCCAAGATGCACCAAATGTAACTGCGGACAATCACAAAGATTATCGTGATGTATTTTCTAGTATACTTAAACAATGGTTAGGAGCTGATGATGCCGTGGTAACGAACACGTTTGGGTCTTTTGCTGGAAGCTTAAGTCTTGTGAATAATGAATTTAATGCCGAAGGCACTCCTGGATGCTATGATGCAGGTGGAGAACCCGAGAACGAGGTTGATATTATGATTCCAATCTATGAATCTGGAATTTTGGAAGATGGTGTGTCTCTTGAACAGCCATTTACAGAAATTGCAGCCTGCGATTATGTTGACCTCAAACCCGGATTCCTAGCACCCTGTGGCTCTAACGTAAGAATCTACCCACTAGATTGCGGAAGCAACAACAATTCCTCCATGGCAGTCTTCACCCAAGCAAACGCACATGCACTATCCACAGAAGATGTCAACTACACTAGAATCAAAGAAAAGAAAAACGAAATTCAGCTCATAGAAAAAACTGCAAGAGAAGAACGAGTACGTATGAACGTATTCCCTAATCCAGCAGTAGATAAAATCAATCTTACTTTCAGCATACGCGAAGGCGAAAAGAAAATTCATATAGAGTTGATGGATTTGAAAGGAGCAGTCATCCCGATTCAACTACCTAAATTAGATATCGTAAAAGGGGAGTACACTATTGAAATTAGCATTCAACATCTGATACCAGGTTACTACTATATCCGTTACGCATCTGAAACAACCATGGAGACATTCAAATTTGTAAAATCAGGTAGATAGAAATTCTTTACTATAACATAATACATAAAACCAGTCTTATTAAGTAACTCACCCCGACAATCCACCAGAGAATTAATCAAGAGAAGTAATTTGTTCATTATATTAATACAATGAACTGGTCAAAATGGTCCTTTCTTCTCTTGTTTCTCTGGGGTACTGCCGCGGGCTTTTCTCAAGTAGAATCTAAGATCGTATCTGGAACAATCATAGATGCAAAGACTTCAGAAGCTCTTGTAGGCGCCACTGTACTCAACTTGCAAACAGGAGAGGGTACAGTTAGTAATGCAAAAGGGCAATTTAGTTTAGCATACGAAGATGATAGAAGTTTGCTTTCAGTACAGTATCTAGGGTATTTCTCGCAGTCAATTCCCATTAAGGAATTTCCCAAGAGGGTTGCTATGAAAACTAATAGTGAACTTATTGACGAACTCACAATCTATGCGGAACGTATTCCCCAAGATCTTACTGTACGTTATGAAACGATTCGGGACTTTGTAATTTCTGAGGATAGAATCTTGATGCTGTCCAAGAGAAATGGGAAAAGCTATGTGCTTAAATTAGCAGACCTAGATGGGAAGGTCTTACATACACAGGCCTTACCGAATATTAAAAAAGCCGAAGAACTTTTCACAAGTTGTTTTGGAACAAACTTCTTAGTGGGAGAATTTCATGTGCTCCAGTTACATACCAGCCAGGACTCCATATTTATAATAGATAAGGATACGCGCAAACGGTTCAAACAATTTATAGAACCCTGTCGTGCACAAACGGAGGATTATGTGTACCTAGAAAATAAATCAAAATATAAACAGGTTTCTTCCATTATGGCATATCATAGGAAAAAGGAAGAAGCCTTTGTTTTTGCCAAAGTAGATGATAAAGAAAATCTTGCTCGTTTGCCTTATGATAAACGTTACATGGACTATGCAAACGGCGAGGGCCCGCTTTATCTGGGAGTACACGCAAGCCATTCACCTGATCCAGCTGTCAATGCACGTTCAGCCGCACAATGGGGAACCCTATTAAATAGAAGTTTTTATTTGCCCGTGGATTTTTTCTTACTGAGTAAACAAGATTCTATACTCTTATTTGACCATGAAAAGCACAAGCTCATAAAGTATACTCAAGAAGGTGAGAAATTAGAACAATATGCACTGGAATACTCACAACAAGATGGGTGGAAGTCAAAGGATAATATTCTGCTAGATTTAGCTAGAAATGATTTATACGCAGTACAAAGGCAGGGGAGCAAGGTCTACTTTACTCGCATAAACACTATTAATGGAAAAGATGCTGAACAGTACAGTGTCCATGCGTCCTTTGTAGAAAAAATGATTATCCACAATGGGGTATTGTATTTTACAAATTCCTCACTAGTCCCCGGACAGGGTGAACGCATACTGAAACGCGTAGAATTACAATAGCAACAAAATCTAACTCCAACGTCGATCGTATAAAATCTAACGTTTGTCCCCCTTAGACCTCCAAATCCTCTAAAGCTTCCGCATCCACCTCTCCACTAAAGACATAATCATTTCTTACAAAATTACACCAGTAGCATCGTTCTTCTTCACAGACCTGATTAAACTTATGTGCCTTGATGTTCTCCCAAGTCTCTGTTATCTGAGCACCAACCTTTTCAATATGTGCTGGAGTAACCACAATTTTTTCTCGCTTCTGTTTACCCGTTTTTTTATCGGGCTCCACAAAATCAATTGTCCCTGCAACCATATTTAACTTACGCTTCTTATCACTATCCAAGAGTAGTTTGTAAAATACAATTTGTCTCCAGTAGTCTCCGCCTATATCCTCCTCATCCGTCACTTTTGGCGCTTTTAGTTTTTTACTCGTCTCATATTTTGTAAAGTCCCCTGTTTTATAGTCCACGGCATGTGCCTCGGTTCCGTTTACTTCTATCAAATCTAGAACCCCCTTTATAGGAATACCCTTATACTCCGCTTCTTTAATCTTCTCTTCCAAAAAGAAGGATTTCTTTTCTGGAAGATCAGCAAGGTAGCTATCATAATATTGTTCAAATACCTGTTTGCCATAGGCACTTAGATTTTTAAATTCCGTGTCAGTAAAGTGCGCCTTGTACTTCACCATTCCATAGTTGAAGTGATGAATAAGTTGATCCTTTCCACTTTCTTTTTTCTCTAGACCCTGATAATAATATTGTAAAGCATGGTGAACAGCATTTCCAAAACCCGAATATTTATTTCGGGCAGAAGGCACCCGCAAAATGCTTTCAAAATAAAAGGTCATAGGGCAGCGCAGATATTTGTTTAGATGCGTAACGCTGAGTACATATTTCTCTAAAAATTTATCGATGAGATCATGCTCTATTAGCTCAATCTTTTTATTCGTTTTAAGAAGTACATGCATCTGAAACTCTTCAATTTCTGCAGAATCTACCTCCGTTGCTATCCGCTCAACACCCTCTTCACTACATATTTCATCTACAAAGGTGCTTGCCTCTAATCCTTTTCCAGCCTCATTATTGAGTGAGTATAAAATTTGCAAGTCTGATTTTGCACGCGTCATGGCAACATAAAATAATCGACGTTCGTCTTCCGTATTTGTTTCTACATCTGCATTTACATTATCTGGATATTTGTATCTACCCTGACTACCAGGTGATTTGTCCCAAATATTTTTTGTTGCACCAATGATATAGACATGCGTAAATTCGAGTCCCTTGCTCGAGTGCGCCGTCACAAAATTCACCCCAGAATTTGCATGCTGCACCTTGTTCAACTCCAGACGTAAGTCATTCTCCTTCATCTTATCGATGATGGCTAAAAACTCATGCAATTTAATGTTAGGCTGTTTCGTGGATTCCTCTTTGATGAAATCCATTAGCGAACTTATAATCTGTAATTGCCATACCTTTTCAGGGCTCTTAAATGTGTGTTGCAAGACATGCCCATCATTAATGATATTATGATATAGCATTTGTAAGGTTACATTTGCAATATCCGCAATCCAGCTATCTATCAAATGGTGCAGTTGCAAAATGGCATCAATTTTTTGAACTCCTATGTTTTCTAAGGTCTTTCGCTCTCCAATGACATCCCTCCAGTGGAGTGTATCATCAGCGCGGCAATACAAAGCAATACGTGCAATATCTGAAGAGGGGATAGCAAAGAAATTATAATGCATCATTTCAAACAAACGATACTCTTGGCTGTGTGGATTTTCGTACTCAGAAGAAACGTAATACAAGATATTAAGTAGATTGTCAGCAAGTGGATCTTTAAGAATGTTGATCTTCTTCTTTATATTCAGTGGGACACTCTTCTTTTCTAGTACTGCTACAATATTCTCTGCCTGCTTATGATTCCTGTAGATAACAGCTACCTCATTCAGATCTATTTCTGGATCGTCATGCAGGCGTAAAATTTCGTTACAGATATACGTTTGTTCCTGCGTCAAATTATCAAAATGTCTGATCTGCGGAGTAAGTGGATGGTCCTTTTCTTCCCCTGCAGCAACAAGTTCTTTGGAGAGTTCAGTATCCTCGTTTATAATACGTTCAGAATTATTTTCTATAAGAACCTTTGAATAATCTAGAATTTCTTGATTCGATCTATAGTTATTTACCAGTACCTCAGTAGCAGGATTATATTTCGATTTGAAATCACGGATATTTGATAAGTTCGCTCCTTGGAATTTATAAATTGCCTGATCATCATCACCTACTACAAAGACATTTGGCTCCTCCCAGTAGTCAATTAATTTTTCTAAGATCGCATTCTGAGCACCATTCGTGTCTTGGAATTCATCCACAAGAAAATAATGATAGCGTTCTTGATATTCAGCGAGTAAATCTGGATTCTCGTTAAACCCACGCAATACCCATAGTATCATATCATTGTAATCATAGCGCCCCAGCTCATCCATTTTTTTTGTAAACAGTGGGTAGATATCTATAGCCGCCTTTAATCTATCAAATTTTGCAACAAACTCGGTGTACTTATCTTCTCTTAAATCCCCCTTCGTATAGACAACTCCATCCTTGCCAGTTGTTTTTCGTTTGCATATAAATGTATCACCATCTTCACGCAGATCCGCAAAATATTGCGCAAGACGATTATGCATATCTTCTGGTGACAAATTTTCCTTCTTCATCATGGCAAACAAATTCTCCATTGGCTTCGCCTCGTAATACATATCCCCCTTAAGCCGCTTAATCACATTGCCCATAGGTAATTCATCGATCAGATCGCGATAGAGGTCCACCTTTTCCAGATCACTCAATGGCTCTAGCTGTCTAAAATCTCCAAAGTATCCTAGATTATCTTGTATCACCTGATTAGCAAAAGAATGAAAGGTATAGATATGTACCTTATGTGCAGCAGGCCCAATAATCGAGACTAATCGTCGGCGCATTGCAATGCTACCAGCATCCGTAAAAGTCAGGCAGAGAATATTATGCGGATCTACCTGCGACTCCTCCAAAATTTTCCCAATACGTACAGCAAGAATCTGCGTTTTACCCGTTCCCGGTCCAGCAATAACAAGCACTGGTCCCTCTGTGCGATCTACAGCAGCCCGTTGTTCCGGATTCAGACGATCTAATTCTTTTTTGTAGTTCTTCCTAAATTTTTCTTTTATCAGACGAGTATCTCCCATATCGTTTTTCTGTTCTAAGGTTTAGATTTTGTCTTGCTTGTTAGCGTAGTCAGTTTTAACTGTTGACGCAGCAAGCAATTTACAAAATACAAATTAAGGCTAATCGTGCTTTGTATCTGCATGGTGGTTTTGAGTGATGATAGATAGATGATATCACCTGCATCAGGGGTAGTAAGGGCCGGAGGGTCCCGCAAGGGACGGAACCCCTGGATGACCCGACCCTAGACCATGGAATGGTCTAGGGGGATGTCCAAATCCTTATATGCTAATTATAATCATAATGCTAGTCTTAAGAACTTACAATTCTTGCTCTCCCCATTTATCTTTTAAATCCTAGACCATTCGCCTACATCTTCGTATATTCAGCTAAGCAATTTATATGCAATATGAAACAATTTCTTACTCTCGCTCTCTTTTTATGTCTTAGTTCAATAATCTCTGCCCAAGATGTAGATATAGTCGACCCAGGATTTTTACAACACCTGATAGATGCGGGTTACGATACGAACAGTGATGGTATCATTCAGTTGACAGAAGCAGAGGCTATCACGGAGCTTATTATTCCAGATGCATATATTATGGATTATCATGGCATCGCAGAATTTGCGAATCTGGAAAGATTAGAATTACTGAACAATGTCGGTGCTGCTATGCTGAATATCTCAGGACTTGAGAAGCTTAGCTATGTAGATCTAAGCTCTGGTAGTTTTAATTTTATTGAAGCAAACGAACTGGCTAGTTTAGATACGCTACGCTGTTTAGATTGCTTTGGAGTGGCTTCTTTAGATCTTATAAATGCCACATCTCTAAGCAGCTTAGAATTAGATAATAGTTTCATATCTGCAGTTAATATTGCGGGCGCTAGCAGTTTGGAATCATTTGACTGTCCTACTTGTACTGGTTTAATGGATCTATTTTTAGATGGCGCCATCGCTCTTAAATCTATTCGTTTAAGAGACTCCGAAATCTTTTATCTAAACTTGGATGGACTTGTAGAGTTAGAGTATGTAGAGTGCACATCTTGTTTTATGCTAAGTGACGTTACACTTACAGGTGCTAACAAAATAAAAGAACTCATTCTTACTGATTCAGGCCTACTTACTGAGCTTGAGATTTCTGCATTAACGGAATTGGAGGTGCTGAGACTTAATTTCAATATGATCCAATCTCTAGATGTTGCTATGCTGACTAATTTAAGAGAGCTGGAATGTAGTTATAATGATTTACAAGAATTGGATATATCCGCTCTTACGAATCTTGAAGTTTTAGATTGTAGTTTCAATCCATTATTAACAGAGTTGGACATAAGTAATTTGGATGCGCTACGCGTGTTGCGATGTACTGACAATACTGAAATTGAAGAATTGGATGTTGCAGATAAGGTAAATCTTGAAGTCTTAGAATGTGGAAATAACGCTTTAACAGAATTGCCAGTCACTGACCTTGTGAATTTAACTACGCTGGTTTGCTTTGGAAATGAAATATCTGAATTAGATGTTGCTATGCTGACTCAGCTGGAAGTTTTATCCTGTAGTGGGAATGCGATAAGTAATTTAGATCTTACAAATCTCAATAAGCTTGAAACACTTTTTATTGGTAGCAATAATATAAGTTCTGTGGATCTGAGTAATATTGACGCACTGCGTAGATTTGCTTGTATCAATTTGGGAATTGGTACCCTAGATCTAAGCGAACAAGATTCTCTTGAATTTTTAAATTGTTCTGGAAATATGTTGAGTAGCTTAGATATTTCCAATCTTAAAATTCTTGAAGATGTATTTATTGGAGATAATAATTTGACAAGTTTTGAACTAGTTGACTTTCCTAAGCTCAGGTGGTTTGATTGTGGGCAAACGAGCTTGATAGATCTTACCATACGATCTTGCCCAGTCTTAGATAATCTAGACGCTTCACATTTCTTGGAAGGATCTCTAGAAACAATCGAAATTACAGACTGTCCCTTACTATCATTTATCAATCTTGAAAATTTAAAGCTACGGACGTTTACACTGAGTCAAAATTCCTCAGATCCTGTTATCAATCTTAGAAATAATAGATTGGAGACAGTCTTTATTAGGAATGGGGCTAATGATTTCTTAGAACTAGAAGGGAATACAGATCTGCAATATATCTGTGCTGACGATTTTGAGTTGTTGAATGTTCAATTAGAATTAGATGCCTTGGGTTTAGGCGATGTAAGTGTGAATTCATATTGTCCTTATATAGATGGAGGACAAGCGTATAGAATTTCAGGTAGAAGCATTTTTGATGCGGATAATAATGGCTGCAATGAGCAAGATGCGTTTTTACCAAACTTTAAATTTGAAATTGATAATGGAACAGACAATGGCATAGTTCTCTCAGGTACTTCAGGAAACTATAATATATATCTGGCTGAAGGAACTTATACAGTTGTCCCCGTATTAGAAGATCCTACAGCTTTTAGTGTAAGCCCAAGTTCATTAAACGTGGAATTTCCTGGATCCACTGATCTGCTATTGCAAGACTTTTGCATTGAGCCTATTGGTACAAAGGATGATGTGGAAGTATATATGGTACCCTTAGAAGAGGCTAGACCTGGATTTGAAACAGACTACAAATTGGTGTATAGCAATAAAGGAAATACTATTCAGTCTGGAACAGTCCGACTCTTTTATTCTGCAATGACTATGGAACTCATTAGTGCCAATCCAGAAGAGGATAATGCAACTGGGAATTTATTATTCTGGTCTTTTGAAGACCTAAAGCCATTTGAAAAAAGGGAAATTAGATTTACCATGGAACTGAATTCTCCAATGGACGATCCCCCACTAAACGGCGGTGATAAACTTTCGTTTATTGCATCCATCGCAATAGATGATGTAGATGATATTAACCCCGGTGATAATCAAGATGTCTTTAGACAGCTTGTAGTTAATTCCTTTGACCCAAATGATAAAACCTGTTTGAATGGGCAGAACATAGAGCCAGAATTAGTGGGAGAATTTATTCGATATATGATTCGTTTTGAAAACACAGGTACAGCAGAGGCAGTTAACATTGTTGTTCGGGATTCTATTGACCCAGTAGCCTTTGATATTAATACCTTGGTACCATTAGACGCTAGCCATCCTATGCGTACCCAGATAGAGGGAGATATTGTAGAGTTTATTTTTCAAGATATCAACCTGCCCTTTGACGATGACACAAATGATGGTTACATAGTGTTTAAAATTAAAACTCGGGACAACTTGGTCTTGGGAGATGTCATTGAGAATACAGCTGAAATTTATTTTGATTTTAATTTTCCGATTATAACAAATACGACGAGCACTACTGTGGCTATTCCAAATAACATAGATGACCTAGCAAGTAACATGGAGGCAAATGTATATCCAAATCCTGTTTCAGAAACATTGTATGTATACGCTGAAGAACAAATATCTGCAGCCACTATCTACGATCTAAATGGCAAAGTGATGTATATAGTTGATGGAGCTGATAAACAGGAACTGATGCTCCCAGTAAAGCAGCTTACTGATGGTTTCTACCTCTTGAGACTTTCAACATCTAAAGGAATGCTAAGTAGAAGTTTTATTAAGAATTAAATAAATGAGTACTAGACTAAGTATTCATTTATTCTTTTTTTAATTCGCATTTATAGATCATTTTCACCTAATATCTAATAAATTAAATGCCAGATTTATACTGATTCAACATGGCAATAGCTCAATTTCCTAGATTTATGTAAGCGCATACTAAAATTTCAAAAAAATATCAAAATCGGGCAACGATTCCTAAAAGCCATGGATATTAAGAGTATAAACAGGCAATATCTATGAAAATTTCAAAATCACTTATCCAAGCTATACTTGTAGGAGCTACATTAGGAACAACAGCAAGTTCTTGCTCCATGCTAGACACCATTACTGGAGGAGAAGAAGATGTCATATGTAAGACGGATTGTAAGCAACATGAACACAAGAGAGGTGATGGACCTGATTCCTGTTGGGATTGTCCAACCTGTGGAATGGGATGATTTACTAATTTATAAACAGAAACTACAAAAAATGAAAATATCAAAATCTTTATTACAAGCAATCCTAGTAGGTGTTACCCTAGGAACAACAGCGACCTCGTGCTCTATGTTTGATTCCATCACGGGTGTGGATGGGCAAGAAGTAACGGAAGCTGAAAATGAAAGAGATAGAAGAAATGGTCATAACGGCGATACCTGTGAAGACTGTCCTGGTTGTGGTTTAGGATAATGGCAAAATTATGCGCAACAGTAGCCTGTAACTTAGACAGTAATTTACTGTTGTCTTCTTTGCCCTTGTTCGCACAAGAAAAAGTAGAAGCCATAGAGTGGTCATTTGATACACTCTATGGCTTTTCTAATATACCTCCCTGGTTCTTTGAATTGATACAGACCTTTAGTGATGCAGACCGACTCATCGGGCACGGTGTTTTCTTTTCTCTATTTTCTGCCCAGTGGTCAGACGATCAAGCAGCCTGGTTAGAAGATTTAAAACAGACGGCACAAAAATATAAGTTCAATCACATTAGTGAACACTTTGGTTTTATGACAGGAGAAGATTTTCATAAGGGCGCTCCTGTCAGTATTCCATTTAATGACTCTACGCTAGCACTAGGACGAGATAGACTCGCTCGAATCCAAGATGCTTGTAATTGCCCGGTTGGTCTAGAAAACTTAGCCTTCTCCTACGCTTTGGACGAATTAAAAATACATGGTGAATTTTTGGACAAACTGATGGAACCTATCAATGGTTTTGTCATCCTTGACCTACACAACCTGTATTGCCAAGCAATGAACTTTGAAATTCCCGCTGAAGAACTGATTGCTATCTACCCCTTGCACCGTGTACGTGAGATTCATATTTCAGGTGGCTCTTGGGAGTTTTCAGAATATTTTCCAGATACACGCATCCGCAGGGATACACACGATGACTCTGTTCCAGAAGCAGTATTTGAACTGCTTGCCTATGCTATCCCAAAATGCCCTGAGTTGAAATTTGTCGTCATGGAACAATTGGGTATCGGATTACAATCAGAAAAATCCAAACTTGATTTCCAAAACGATTTTCTCCGAATGGAAAAAATTCTTAGATCAAAAGAAACAACAGTTCAAACTAGGAATAGCTTCCTGCCAGGAAAAATACGAATAAATGAAATTCCCTATGAGGACAAAAAACTCTGGCAACAACAAATAGAGCTAACTCAGATTTTGGAATCCGCTAAGGATTATAACACTGCACTTAAACAATTACAAACGTCTTCTTTGCATAATTCGGATTGGAAGGTAGATGATTGGAAACCACACATGCTAGAAACAGCTATTGCGATTGCGCAAAAATGGAAAGATGGTTTTAATTGAAAAAATTGTAAGACTACTAGTCTGCTTAATTTAGTCAAAGATATCCTCGTCAATAATATTCTTTACACGCCCTACCTCTCCCGTATCTAACATGACCTTGATGCCGTGCGGATGAAATTTTGATTTCGTCAGAATGCGCTTTACCAGGCCCTGTGTTAATTCACCAGTGCCTTGATGTTGTTTCTCTACAATTTCGACGAGTGCATCTAATTGAATGTCTTTCCGTTGTGTTCCGTCCATGTTCTTTTATTCTTATTGAATAGTTCATTGTCATCTTTCATGATTGTTTTGCAAGAGACATTTCGCGTCTATTCAAGACTTCCAAACAACAAATATACTCTCATTTGGATTAAATTGTAGCAAGCTGTTCACCTATGCAGAAAACGCTCTACATATGTACTCTACTTCTGTTGTATGCTCCCTTTGTTTGGAGCCAGACCTGCTGTACGGCTGGGGCACCTACAAGTACCTCTCTAGAAGTGAACTCAAATGCAAATAATGCATTTTCTGTACAATTGGGATATGAGTACAAGAGTATAAATCTTTTAATTGATAATAACCAAAGAATAGAAAACGATCCACGCTCACGAGCGGGACAAAACGTAAGTCTGAAGACTGATTATATATTAAATGATAAGTGGTCCTTTTCCGCATTTATTCCACTTGTGTATCAAACACGTAGCACCTTCTCTGAAAGCCAAAATAGTTTGGGTTTGGGTGATCTGTCTCTTGTGACGCAGTATGCACTCTATAGCGGAGAGACGAATAATGTCAGCCTATCCTTTGGCGCCAAGCTTCCCACCGCGCATACAAATCATAGAGGATCCTCACAGATTTTACTATCCCCTGATATGCAGAGTGGAAGCGGTAGTATGGATTACTTATTTAGAGTAGCGTACCAGAGATCGCAATTTCTCTCGCCTAATCTGACAGGCTTTAGTTCGCTCGTATACAGAAAAAATGGTGTGAATGATAGTTTTGGCGCAACAGATAGTTTTGAGGGGAGACGATTTGGTTTTGGAGACGAATTGAATCTTATACTTGGATTCAGTTATTTACATGTAGAAAGCAGTGGTTTTTTTGTTCCAGATCTCAGTCTTAAAATTAGACATGCAGAAGCGAATATAGAACAAGAAGTAACAGCACCTAACAGTGGTGGATTTTGGTTTTCTGTTCCCGTAGGATTTTCCTTTGTACCTGCCGAACATATTTCCATTCGCGTATTTTCAGAAATCCCGGTTTACCAAGATTTAGAGGGTTTACAGATTAGCAACAATTTTACTGCCGGTGTGCAGTTTCAATATAGTTTTAAAAAAAGAAATACTAATTAAAAGAATTGATATGAAATATATAAGTCTTATACTCGTCCTATTTCTATTCGCCTGTGGCGACTCAAATAGCTCTTCAGATGAATGGACAATTCCTTCATCAGAAGTATTTGATGGAGGTCCTGGTAAAGATGGAATTCCCTCCGTGGATGATCCAGAATTTGATTCCGTTACAAATACAGACTATTTGGACGAGAATGATCTTGTTGTTGGTGTTATCGTAAATGGGACTGCTAAGGTATATCCGCACCCTATTTTAGACTGGCACGAAATTGTAAATGATAATATATCTTCACAAAGTTTTGCACTTACTTACTGTCCACTTACAGGGACTGCCTTGGCATGGGACAGAAATGTAAATGGATCTGAGACTACCTTTGGCGTTAGCGGAAAGTTATACAACTCTAATCTCATGCCCTATGATAGAGAATCAGATAGCTACTGGTCCCAACTCGGGTTAGAAAGTGTAAATGGTGAATTGGTGGGTACACCTGCAAATGTATTTCCTTTGATAGAAACAACTTGGGCAACATGGAAGGCTGCGTATCCCAATGCACAGGTCATGACTACTAATACAGGATTTAGCCGTAATTATAACCAATACCCCTACGGGGATTTTCGGACAAATCATAACAACCTGATTTTCCCAGTATCCCCCTTTGACAATCGATTACCAGCTAAAGAAAGAGTCTTTGCTGCGCTATCAACTAGTACAAATCGTGTCTATAGCATAGAATTGTTTGAAGATGCTCAACTCATTCAAGACAATATCGATAGCCAAGAAATAATGATTATCGGATCCAAAGCGGATAATTTTATGGTAGGTTTTAATAACCCAGGCCTAGAAGGGCTTAGCTATGTAGCAAATGCACTGCCAGTAATCGCAGAAGACCAGGACGGAAATAGAATTACCCTCTCGGGAGCGATAACGTCTGGCCCTATGAGTGGCACACAGCTTACACCCCTCAAGTCGGTAATTGGATACTTTTTCTCCTTGGGTGCGTTTTATCCAGGGATTGAGATTTATGAATAGGAGTATTGGGTTGTGTTTTAGATTGAAAACCTTGTAAGAGGATTCTTGAACTATTAGGATTGCGGTACGTATGCTCATGTTTTGCTTTCAAGCATCTGGGCATACACTAAACGCCCCAGTTCCGCTAAAAAAGCAATCCCCTTATCATACTCATAGGTATCGTCATTGAATATACCATTCTCATTTACTTGCAGGGTAGCTGTAAGGAAAAAACGAATGTCATTTTTCTCATCTTCGATATAACTGCAGTCCGTAAGAGTGCCATAGGCATAACCCACCTTATTGTAAATTTTAATGTGATCGGGGATAGCATCCTTGGTATCGCCATACATAAAGAACTTACCATAACTGTCATAGTATTCTGCAGGATCATATGCAGGATAGTCGTAGCTAGCTGGCAATTTAGACAAGGCATTTCTTAGGAAGACATAATCCTCGTCTTCTAAGACAAACCTTTCATTTTCTTCATAGAGTTCAGGCAGTATGATACGTTGAAGGGATTCCTGTAAGTCGACTAAATTGATGAAATTCTTCTGAGACATATCAAAAGGCTTGAGAGTTACAATGTCTGCACCCGATGCAAAAAACCCTTTTCCCTTTTTGTCACCAGTCAGAGGCAGCAAGAAATTTTCGGTCGCCTTTTTTGACTTCTGATCATAGATATTCTTTTCACCCTCGTAAAATTGCATAGCATTCGTGTGGCCATTTTCTTCGTAATCAAATCCACCAACACCCACACGCGTTACTACCCTGGAATTAGAAAAAATCTTTTTGCTGCGCAGTGTCTTGTTTATATAGTCTCTCCCTAGAAATTCATACAAACGATTGTAAGCATCATTATCACTAACTGCAAATAGTTTATTGATATAATGTCCCACGCTAGGCAATCCCGTTTCGCTTGTACTGTCAATGTGCACCGCAGTTTGTGCATCACGCGATTTAAGAATACGCAATGGTGTGTCCTTAGAGATTGCAATCCCCCTTGCTTCTAATTCCCGTAAGCGTTCCAAAGCCAAAAATGCCACAGGCATCTTGACTGTACTCGCGGGATAAAAATATTTTGTAGTATCTACATGCAAACGTTCTTGTTTCATGGTCCAGTTCCCTTCTGCATCCTTGGTCAATGGGGTATAGATAATTTGTAATTCATATTTATCAGGCTGTGACATGATGTCTTGGAAAGACTCAGAACCATTGTCCATGCAAATGTCCCATAAATCTCTGTCTGCTTTACATGACATAAACAACGTGCTAAAACCTAGAAAGAAAAGAATAGTCGATATTGGAAGTCTATTTACCAAGAGAGAATGTTGTATGTTTTTAAAATTACAATAATCATTATAATTACGAGTAACCGATAGGCCCAGATATCTGCATGTTTATATTTAGAAGCAAACTGTGCCGTAAGATAACCGCCTACAGCCTGACCAATAGCGACAATAGATCCCAACTTCCAATCTATAAGTCCCTTGTATTGAAAAATGGCAATGACAATAATTGTATACAAGAAAACCACAAAGGCCTTCACTGCATTGGCATCTATAATATTATACTTGGCCACAAGCACCATACTCGCTAAAAAGATAACTCCCATGCCCATCTGTATAAATCCACCATAAAAGCCTATTCCTAAAAACATGGGCACATACAAAAAGGGGGAAAGTTGTTTTTCCACATTTGAGGCAATAAGCCATCGCTTTGGTTTTATAAGAACAACAAAGAATAGAATTGTGATGAGCACCTTAAACACAAACATAAACTGTTCATTACTGACGCGTACAGCCGTAAGAACACCAGCCACAGCACCTATACATACAAGAATTATAATGTGCTTACTTTTCTTTACATCCAATTTTTTATTCTGGATAAACGCAAAGTTGGAAGTAAGTCCCTGTGCAAAGACGCCTATACGATTAGAACCATTTGCCATGTTACCCGGTAAGCCAAGCACCTCGGTAAGTATCGACAGGGTAATTGCAGAACCATTGCCCGCAAGCGTATTAATACTACCAGCGATAAATCCGCCCAAAATAGATATGGCTATTTCAAATACACCTATCTCCATTTATCGTATCTCTTGGCATAATTCCACTAGAATGCCATTCGCAGTTTTAGGATGGATAAAACAAATCAGTTTGTTATCTGCCCCTCGCTTGGGTTCCTCTGAAAGTAATCTGAATCCCTCCGCTTTAAGTCGTGCCATTTCTGCATAAATATCATCTACAGCAAAGGCGATATGATGGAGACCCTCTCCTCGTTTTTCTACAAACTTTGCAATCGCACTGTCTGCTGAGGTAGCTTGTAGTAATTCGATTTTATTAGGCCCATTTCTAAAGAAACTAGTGATCACATGTTCTGACGCTACTTCTTCCTCCTTATAGGCAGGACTCCCTAAAAGTTTTTCAAATAAACCCTTCGATTTTTCTAAATCTGATACGGCAATTCCTAAGTGCTCAATTTTCTGCATATTGTACTACATTTGTTGCGGTTAAAACTACGTTAAACTAAGTAATTCCAAAATCATGCTGCTTAGATTTGTGGTTCAATCTTAAACTCAGTTAATGAATAAAAAAGCAATTTGGTTGATTATTGTCCTTATGAGTGCCGCACTGATAGGGATAAGTATCATTCAGTTGATTTGGCTGCGCTCCTCTGTGCAGCTACAAGAACAAAATTTCAGTGACCGAGTAATCATGGCAATGAATCGAGTAAAGGATCGTGTAGTAGAGGATGATAAGCTCAGAGAGAAAACCCTAGAGTACTTTGAGAATAACAAGTCTGCTAAGCTATTTAGTACAAGCGAGAACCCCATTGCAAACTTCTTTAAATCTAAGCCCAGTCGAGAAATAGAACGTTTACGCTACGAACTTTCCAGTCTGCCAAGCCAGATTGATCCTAATAGATCCTTAGATAACCTCAATAAGGATAACCTAGATTTATACATAGCCCAAGAACTTAAAAACCAAGGTATTGATCTCAAATACGACTATGGTGTATATTCATTTAATCAGGAAAGCTACTCTATAATTAACGGGAATTATGTAGCACAGATTTCTGATGAGGGTGCCTATAGTGGGGTAGAAGCAGTTTTAGACCAGAGTACAGCAGAGTATCAGGTAGATCTATTTAGTAATGAACTAGGCTCACCCGGTTATTTAAAATTATTTTTCCCGCAAAAAACAAGTTGGCTTTGGTCAGAGGTCCTTCCATCCACTCTGAGCTCTATTTTATTGACAAGTCTTATCTTATTTTGCTTTTGCTACACAATTTATGTTATCTTCAGACAGAAGCAGATTTCAGAAATGAAAACTGATTTCATAAATAATATGACCCATGAATTTAAAACGCCCATAGCTACCATCTCGTTGGCAGCGGACTCCATCAATAGTCCAATGGTAAATACAGACACACAGAAAATTAAGCGTTTCGCTGGGATCATAAAACAAGAAAATAGACGAATGCTCAATCAGGTAGAAAAAGTTCTGCAGATGGCACGTATAGATAATAAAGACTTGAACCTTAGGATAGTCGAAGTGGATTTGCATGAGGTGATAAAGAAAACAGCTGAACATGTGAAATTGAAGCTTAAATCTAGAAATGGAACACTTTCAACCCATCTGGAGGCACATAATTCAATAGTCAGAGGTGATTTAACCCATATTTCTAATATGGTCGCTAATCTTCTGGATAATGCCGAAAAATACTCAAAAGAGAGCCCTAGAATAGAAGTTACTACAAAAACAGTCTCAAATGGGGTAGAAGTACACATTAAAGATGAAGGCATTGGGCTCAGTAAAGAGTCCCAAAAACACATATTTGATAAGTTTTATAGGGTTCATACAGGAAATATACATGATGTTAAAGGCTTTGGACTAGGTCTAAGCTATGTAAAGGCACTTATGACGGCACATAAGGGAACTGTGTCCGTAAAGAGCGAATTAGGGAAAGGAAGTACATTTACTCTATATTTTCCTTTCAAAGAAAGTGACTAAAACATAATTTTAACATCTTAATAGTGGAATCATATTGGAAAATAGACGATAAGCCTTTATACAATGACTGAAAAACCTAAAATTCTACTCGTAGAAGACGATCAGAACTTCGGAGACGTTCTGCGTTCATACCTTGAAATGCATGACTTTGAAGTAGTTCTAGCCCAAGATGGAGAAGCTGGCCTGGAAGCCTTTAATAGAGCAAAATATGATCTGTGTATCTTTGATGTGATGATGCCCAAAAAGGACGGATTCACACTGGGTAAAGAAGTAAGAGAAAAAGACACGAGCACGCCTATCATCTTCCTGACGGCAAAGACCCTTAAAGAGGATGTCATCGAAGGATTTAAAATTGGTGCAGATGATTATATCTCTAAACCATTCAATTCAGAAGAACTCTTGTATAGAGTACAAGCAATTTTGAAGCGTAGCCAGAAGAAACCAGATCCACAAGAAGACGTAAAAGAATTTACCCTTGGGAAATATCATTTTAACTATCCTCTACGGATTCTTACTTTCGATAATGATAGTAAAGAAAAACTATCTCCTAAAGAAGCACACCTACTCAGATTATTCTGTATCCATAAAAATGATGTACTTGCAAGAAGTGAAGCACTGACTAAAATATGGGGAGAGGATAATTATTTTACAGCAAGAAGTATGGATGTCTTCGTAACAAAACTGCGTAAATATTTAACCAAGGATGAGCAATTAGAGATTGTAAATATCCATGGCAATGGATTTAGACTTATTGATAGATCCATGGGCGAAGTAGACTAGAAAAACAATAGTGAATCCTAACATATAGAAGAGGGAAGCGTTCTGCGTTTTCCTCTTTTTTTATTTGGGGACTTTTCCCATATGGGCGTGCCCCTTCAGGTCGGGTCATTCAGGGGTTCCGTCCCCATCCCAAAGGAATGGCGACACCTTCGGTCCCTTACTACCCCTCACGCAAGCAATATATCTGACAATACAAGCTTAAATTTGTCCGCGTCACGTTTCATTTTAATTTGGATTATAATATTGTATGTTTTTCGAGACAATCTTGATTGGAAACAAGATTTTACAAGTGGCAATTGATTAATTTAAAATTATGAAGCTTAATAGATGTATCTTTTTTGTTCTATTCTTAAGCACGTGTCTTACTGCACAAGAAGAACTAAAAATCCAATTTAGTGAGTTCGAAATTTCTATAGACACGAGCACACAAGATAATTGTGCAAGGACAAGTATCTTAAACGGAATAAAGTTTAGGAACAAATCTATCCTTGGAGAAGTTGGAATTAATATAGCTGCCTATGATCCATCGGGGGGACAGAAATTTAATCATCAATTTCCTAGTCTCAATAGCGACACATTAATTAGATCTATTAAATGCGGTTTAAGTAATGATATAGGTATAAACCTAGAAACACTCAGATATTCAGATATCTTCGAAATGGAATTTGATCTTATGAATGATCATATACTTGGATATATTATAAATGACACGATCGATAATCCAAACGAAAAAATCTACGCTTGGCCAGGAAGAGAAAACCCGCATTTTGAAGCATACTATGGAGATGTGTTGCCGCCGCAGACATTGAGTTTCTATAATCATGAAATTCCTTATGAATATAATCCTGACAATGGGGACTTTCCTTTAGTTGGATATGTTAACTCTGGAGGGGCGGGTAATATTAAGAACATTATTCCAAACAAAATTGCATCCTGGTTTTTGACGTCCAATCTAGGAGATGGGAATTATTTGGGGATACCCGTTCGATATAATTATGTAGTAACAGCATATAATTATCTCTGTAATCTTACTAATATAGACATGCACAATACTTTGTTTTTTCATGTGCGGACACACAATAAGTTGTCAGAAGATTTATTGTTTTCGAAAACAGGGATTCATTTTTTAGGTATTAATGGTCAGGAAAATAACTTTCTTGCATATGACAGCACCTTGCATGCTATTATAGGATACCCTGATCCTGAAAGTAATGAGAATTTAATGACGGTTATTTCCCACATAGATTTACAAGTAGATTTTGAAGATGAATCCTTTAATTTTAAAACTCCAGATAGGTTTAATCATTTTGATTTAGAGGAAGGCAAGGTGACGGATGGACCTAGAGATGTAGACGGATTATTTGATAATCTCTTAGGTCCATATTGGAATGATGGTACATACAGAGTGAAAGAAGCGTATGGTCATAAACCATCCTCCTTAGAAAAAGCCTCATATAGCTTTGATGGAAATTTTGATGGAACTGATAGTTGGACAGAAATAAATGCAGGGAATGAACCAGGAGTCAGAAATGGCATTTTAGTCTATGAACAAGAAAAAACACTTCCTGGTGAAGCGTTTAATTATCTATTTGCTATTACGATGATGGAAACAGACGATGGTCTGCCAGATAAACAAAGAATTGATGATTTGAAAAGCTTTTTTTATACTTATCGACTTACGAATCAGTACATGGATTGTGAGTCAATTACCACTCCGATTTTTGAAGAAAATAAGAGTAAATTCAAACCGCTCATTTTTCCAAACCCATCCAGTGGGGTTTTTCAAGTGCAATTAGAACGCAGTGCAGACTTATATGTATATGATGTAAGTGGGAAATTAATATCTCAATTCCATTGCTCAGATTTTGAATGCCAATTACATATTGAAACCAAAGGCATATTTTTCTTAAAAATGATTAGTGATAACATAACGTATACACAAAAGCTGATTGTCCATTAACTTAGATAGATCGAAATAAACGGCAGTCAAGATATCTTGACTGGCATTAAAGATCCAGACCAGCAAAAGAATTGCGTTCAGCTTTTTGAGAAGCATAGGTTCTAAGAAACATACATGCAATTTTACCTTTCTTCATTCGTTTAATAAAAATGGTCTACCAGCTCTAGCTTACACTATTGGCTGTATTATTTTTGCTTCTTCTTAGAACAACTGGGCATACTTGTAGCATGTACAAAATTACTGCTGAAGGAAAAACCTTAGTAGGCTGTAATGGTGTAAAGAAAGATAGACCACAGATTATGGAGATTGTAAAGGGAGATCATGAATATGATATGATTCGATATCTTGAGGAGGAAGGTTATGCAGGCCCCTAGGGGATTTTAAGCCACATAAAAACGGAAGATGTAAAAGAAGTATTCGTAAGAAATTTAGATGGCTCACATTTATTGAATGCAAAATACAAAGTGGATAAGACAGCAAAGTAAATTATGAGTAAATAGAACAACGCGATTGTTTATGAGTCAAAGAAAAATTTTAATTCTAAACGGACATCCAGATAAAGAAAGTTTCAATTTTGCCTTAGCGGAAGCATATAAAAGGGGAGCTGAAAAATCAAATGATGAAGTCCATCTGATTCATATTGCAGACTTACAATTCAATCCAAATCTACAATACGGATATCGGAAACGCACCGAACTAGAACCTGATCTTTTACATGCACAGGAAAAATTAAAGTGGGCTGATCACCTTGTATGGGTGTATCCCGTCTGGTAGGGCTCAGTCCCTGCAATATTGAAGGGCTTTCTAGATATAGTCTTACTGCCTGGTTTTGCTTTTAAAAAGAGAGAGGGTTCTGTCTGGTGGGATAAATACTTTACCGGAAAGACAGCGCGAATAATCTGCACCATGGATCAGCCAACATGGTTCTACAGGTGGATAAATAGAAGTCCTAGTCATAGTGCAATGAAAAAATTAACCCTGAATTTTATCGGGGTAAAATCAGTTAAGATTACTTCAATTGGTCCCCTGCGATTATCAACAGATACATTTCGAAAAAAATGGCTGATAAAAGTAGAAAGGCTCGGTGAACAGAATATGTAAAGGAACCTAAGGTTCGAACAGTATAAAATGCTATTTAACTACAATGTATTTAAATGTTAAAATTGCGATCAGCCTAGTAATAAACCAATCAGGTCTTCAATCTGTCTTATCTTTATAACATGATACGACTACAAACTTTGATGCTCAGCTTCCTACTAGTATCTAGCCTACATGCTCAGAATACTAGCATTGATTCCATTATTGTAGAATACAATAACGTGAGCGGTGGCGGGTTTCAAAGTGATGTCACCATCACTGAGGATGGACTCACAGTCTATTCTTCCGCTGATGTCTCTGGCGTTTTTAAATCAACAGATAGTGGCCTGCTGTTTCAAAATTTCAATGAAGGCTTAAAAAGCCCTAAGGTAGCCTCCCTAGTAATTACTCCAGATAATGATTCAATATTGTATTCGGCTACCGGCGACAAGGGTGGTTCTGGAGGCTTGTTTAGATCGATTGACGCTGGGGAAACCTGGGAATTAACAGGTGCTGGCAATAGTGCGCAATTTGCAGGGAACCATTCAGATTCAGATGACCCAGTTCCGAATGGACATCCCCGATCAAATGGGGATTTGCTCATTGTAGACATAGGAACTGACCAAGGAAGTTTTACGGATGATATTGTAATTGCTGGAACCTATAAGAATGGTGTTCATATTTTTAGCCAGGGAGGTGAGGTAGCAGAATCAGTTGTTCTTGATACTGGCTTTGTGCGTTCGATTGCTCATGATCCTTCTATTCCTGATACAGTGTACGCTGCTGTATATTTTGAAAACAGTGACTTAAATGGAATTTATGAAATCAGCTATGTAGATCCTGCTAATCCTAGCTCAGACTTAGTTTATCAGACATTAAGACCAGAGGGCATTACTGTCTTAAGCAGTGGTCGGGTGTATGCTGCCATAGGAGATGGTGGTATCGTAAAATACAATGGAACTTCTTGGAATCTAAAAAATAATGATCTTTCCATTGGTAATGAAAATAGACAGTGGACCGCAGTGACTGGATATTTGAAGGGGAATAACGATGTCGTCTATGCAGGTCTAAATAATCTGGGAGGAAACTCCGATGGTACAAATTACTCCAGTGTATGGAGAACCGTAAATGGAGGGAATACTTGGACAGCCTTGGTAGATGCAAATGAGAATGTTAAGGACACAATCTATGGTCAAGATTATGAGTGGTGGTTTAGAACTACTGCCTTTCCCAATGCGGGACTGGGGCGCACGAATAGTGTCGTGAGTTCCATAGACGTGGCAAGAGGACCCTTTCCAAATGTTGTTTCTGATGATATTATATATGTTTCAGGTAGAGGTGGTATTTGGAAGTCAGAAGATGGGGGCGACTATTGGAATCCAGCTGTCTACAATATGCAAGCTACAGCGAATACTGGGGTAGCAGTCAATCCAGAAGATCCTAAGCAAATAGCAATTGCAAATACAGATTATGTAGTCTTAGAGACCGGTGAAAGATTTGAGGGCAGCGACATTTCGAGAGATAAGCCTTCTGGTGCTGAATCAAGAGGCTATGATATAATTTTTGATACGACTAATGATGAGGTCATCCTTGGTGTAGGGGACAGAGACACAAATTTTCCAGGGGGCGGTGAGGTGTATAAAAAACTCAGTTCCAAACTTGGAAACCCTTCAGATGATGATTGGGAGAATTTAAACCTGCAGGCAAAAACTTCTAATAATAATGGTAGAGTGCGAGCAGTGTCCTACGGTTACCATGATGGAGATGGTCCTACTTCACAAACAATTTTAGCAGCTGTTGAAGGAGAGGGTGTATTCAGGTATCACGAAGGAGTCTGGGAGCAAAGTGGTGGCATAACTATTAACGCAACCAAACGAAGTAATTTTATTTGGCCAGATAATGGAAATTCTGGAATCGTATACTTACTCGATTTATCAAAAGGCTTATTCCGATCAGAAGATGGAGGTAAGAATTGGACAGATATTTGGCAGGATATGAGTTTCAACAACAAAGACTTTTTTAATACCGGCTATATTACAGCAGATGATAATAATCCTACCACACTCTACCTTTCTATTCAAGGCGGATCGGGATCTCCTATAGGGACATCCTTCAAAGTATACAGAATGGAAGGTGCAGATTCTGGTGATTTTGGACCACCCGATTCTGACGACAATATAACTGATATCACAAAGCACTCAGGGAACGCTGTAATTAAACGACCAGGGCCAATAATATTTGGTCCAGATGGTAGACTGTGGTTGACTCAACAACAGAATTCTGTAAATGATATTTTTGCTGCATTGTATGTAATGGATAATCCTACGAGCGATCTATCTTTTGCTGATGTAACTACAAATGCATATCGTAATCTAGCAATTCAGCCTAGTGGAATAGATGTTGCGAGTGATGGTCATATCTATATCTCTCAAAATGGGACAGGCGTGGTAAAAATACGCTATACCGAATTCGAGACAGATCTTACTCCTATTATGACTATGCTACCTAGTATTGCAAATGGTATAACAGATATATTGATCACAGTCAAAGTTCAAGAATTAGAAAATCTTGCAAGCTCAGGTGACATAAGCTTTGTACTCATCAAAGATGATAGATTAGGAATTGATTGGGATCCTACTGCTAACGCTATAGGCCCTATTTCTGTGGAAAATTCTAATTGGGTCTATGATGGATCACATCCTAGTTTTCATATTTGGACCTCTGACGCAATTATAGAAGGAGGGGCAAGCACCGTATTTGGATTTATTTCTAGCTATGACCCCCAAGGGACGACAGGTACAGTTGCGTTTACAGGAACCATCTTACAAAATAGCGGAGGAGAACTCAATGGGCTAAATAATATCGACGTAGAAACACTTTTTTATTTTTCCAATTAATAAATCAATCTGAATCTCTCTTGAATTGCAATTAGTATCTTTCACCACAAAGATACAGTATGAGTCTAGGTAATCGCAAACAGCTTCCTTGGTGGCGAAATAAAAACGTGCTTTGGTTTTTTCTAATGCTACCAGGAATACTCTTCTCAATTGGTGTTCTAAGATCTAAAATGAACTATGATAGTCTCATGCATGCCACGGGTGAATTTAGCGCAAGATTCCTTATGTTTTCTTTAATAGCTACTCCCTTGGTAATGCTCTTTCCTAAATACAAATTTCCAAAATGGCTAAATCGCAATAAACGATATTTTGGACTAGCTGCATTTGCATATGCACTGTATCATACTGCAGCGTATTTGCTAAACATTCCGATGCAAGAAATTGCAAACGAATTTTTTGATTTTGGCTTACTCACTGCTTGGGTAGCACTTATCATTTGGATTCCCATGGCAGTTACAAGTACGGATAGCTGGGTCTTACGCCTTAAGTCGCGCTGGAAGAAAATACATAATTGGGGATACTTGGCAGCCCTATTGGCATTCTTACATTGGGCCTTTATTCACTATAACTGGAAACCGGCCCTAGTACATGCTGCTCCTATACTCCTTTTGCAAGGCTATAGATGGACTAAGGTATTGTTAGAAAAAAAATAAACTACTGCTTTCAAAAAGAAAATAGCAAGAATTCATTAAACCCGAAGCTACATTTTTAGTCTTACTACAATGAAAAACTTCCTCTGTTTACTTTTCCTGCTAAGTTGTACATATGCTTCTGCACAGTACGATAGTCTCGCTTGGGATAATCTAAATAGAAGCTATCTGCTTCATCTTCCAGAAACCTACAATCCTTCGGAAGAAATTCCCTTAGTGATTGCCATGCATGGGGGATTTGGAAATGCTTTTAATCTGCAAAACCAATCGCAACTAAGTGTCAAGGCAGATGAAGAAAATTTTATCGTAGTGTATCCAGAGGGCCTTGAGGGAGGTGTTTTTAATATAAGAACTTGGAATGCCGGTTGGTGTTGTGGGCACGCTAGTGCCACAGATGTGGATGACCTTGGCTTCGTAAATACATTGTTAGACACGCTCATAGAAAATTACGCTGTTGACACACAACGTATCTATGCCACTGGTATGTCTAATGGTGGATTCATGTCCTATAGACTGGCCTGTGAGTTATCCGATAGAATTGCTGCCATCGCGCCGGTTGCAGCCTCTATGTCTATGGTGAATTGTAGCCCAAGCAATCCGGTTCCAGTACTTGATTTCCATTCCTATCTAGATACTAATGTGCCTTATCTTGGAGGATTGGGGACTGGTCCGTCTACTCATTATAGTCCACCCTTAGATTCTGTCTTAAATGTGTGGAGCGAGATAAATGCCTGTGAAATTTCAAATGATACCCTGGCACATAATGATCAGTATACTCATATACAGTGGAGTACATGCAGCTGTAATTTTCTCGTTGAACAAATTATAACAACAGACGGTGGCCATTCATGGCCAGGTGGTCAAGCTACTCCCTTGGGTGATCCGACCTCAGAATTTGTTCATGCAAATGATGTGATGTGGTCCTTTTTTGAAAACTTCACCCTAGACTGTCCTCCCACTTCCTCCACACAGCAGCCTACGTCTACCCGCGTCTCCTTTTACCCAAACCCTACTACTAATACAATTTATATTGAGACTACTAATTCGAATGTTAGCATGCAGCTAACTGTCTTTGACACCTTCGGCAAACTTGTAATGAATAAGCAAACAAGTACAGAATTAGACGTCAGCCATTTAAAGCAGGGAACCTATATTTTAAGAATCGACCTTGAAGATGAAAGCTTCTTAGAGAAATTCGTAAAACTGTAATTGTAAAGAACCCTGCCTGCTTGCGCACGCAGGCAAGATGAAGAGATTAAGAGATGAAGAGACACCACGAAACGAAGACACCAAGACACCAAGACACCAAGACACCACGAAACCTGCCTTCCAAGGAACGCAGGCAGGCCACGAAACCCCAAATAAAAAAAGACAAGCTTTTTCGGCTTGTCTTTTTTTATTTGAGTCTAATCAATTTCCTAACTCTCATTCCCCTCCGCTTGTTGCTCTCCATCAAACAACTCATCATACTTCTCTGATTTCTCTTTGGTAATAACCACCTTGTCTTCTTGGAATGGTCTAAGACCAATCAACTTAATGACATCAGATTTAAGCAGTACTTCTTTTTCTAGTAAGGCCTGTGCTAGTAAATTTAACTCCTCTCGTTTGTCCGTTAATAATTGCTGTGCACGGACATATTGTTTTTCTATTAACTTACGTACTTCTTCATCAATTAGCGTTGCCGTTTCATCAGAATACGGTTTGTTAAATTGGTCTTGCTGCATGGCATAGAAGGATACATTTCCAACCTTTTCATTCATCCCATACACTGCTATCATGCCATAGGCCATCTTTGTTACCTGATCTAAGTCATTCTGAGCACCTGTGGAAATTTTATCAAACACTATTTTCTCTGCAGCTCTTCCACCTAGTGTCATTGCAATGCGATCCAACATCTGTTCTGTACGTGTGATATACTCTTCCTTAGGAAGATATTGCGCATATCCAAGGGTGCCTACACCTCTAGGTACTATAGTTACTTTTACTAGGGGAGAGGCATGTTTTAAGAACCAACCACAGATAGCATGCCCTGCTTCATGGTAGGCAATTATTTCTTTCTCTCGAGGTGCGATGAGTTTGTTTTTCTTTTCTAGACCACCTATCACTCTATCAAGTGCATAGTTAAAGTCATCCAAGTAAACACTCTTCTTATTTCTACGTGCAGCAACCAAGGCTGCCTCATTACATACATTTGCTATCTCCGCTCCTGCAAAACCTGGAGTCATTTCTGCAAGGATATGTGCCTTTACCTCATCACTGGTTACAATATTTTTCAAGTGCACCTTAAATATTGCCTCTCTTCCTTTGAGGTCCGGTCTATCTATACCTATCTGTCTATCGAATCTACCCGGACGCAGTAAGGCGTTGTCTAATACATCTGGCCTGTTCGTTGCAGCCATAAGTATCACTCCCTTATCCGTACTAAAACCATCCATCTCTACGAGGAGTTGGTTCAGAGTATTCTCCCGTTCATCATTTCCGCCCTGCACTGCTCCTTTTCCTCTCGCTCTTCCTATTGCATCTATCTCATCAATAAATACTATACACGGCGCTTTTTCTCTTGCCTGCTTAAAGAGGTCTCTTACTCTAGACGCACCTACACCTACAAACATTTCCACAAAGTCTGAACCGGAAATGGAAAAGAAAGGAACACCTGCTTCACCTGCAACGGCCTTAGCTAAAAGTGTCTTACCTGTTCCCGGAGGTCCTACAAGGAGAACACCCTTAGGAATCTTACCTCCTAATGCAGTATATTTTTTTGGATTTTTCAAGAAGTCAACAACTTCCATAACTTCTTCCTTGGCCTCTTCTAATCCTGCAACATCTTCAAAGGTTACATTAACCTGAGCATCGTTGTCAAAGAGAGTAGCCTTAGATTTTCCAATATTAAAAATTTGAGCACCAGGTCCTCCTGCTCCACCACTCATACGGCGGAAAAAGAACACCCATAGTCCTATCAATAATAAGAAAGGGAATATCCAACTCAGGATGGAAGCCATCCAATTTGTTTCTTTGTCAAATTTGAAAACAAAATCTGCACCACCCGTTAATAAGGCGTCCAAGCGTTTTTCAAAGTTTCCAATATCACCAATCTCCATGGTGTAGTGCGGCTGCTCTGCATTAAACGAGTTTTCCTCTATATTGTACTTTTCTAATTTGTCTTTTTTGATGAAGATTTTTGCAAAGCTTTTGTTGATAACCGTTACCTCACGGATATCATTTTCTTCTGCCATTTTAACAAACTCCTGTGTGTGTACTTTCTCGGTTTTGTTATTTATAAAGGCAAGTGCATTTACAGCTAAAACAAAAAATATAATCAACCCATAGATCCAATACGTATTGTAAGGAACCTTCTTCGGGTTTTTATCATTCTGGTTTTCATTACTCATTCTATAGATTATTTCTTGATTAAGATTTTAGTCCGCCTATTCTAAAGGTTGTCGTATTCCGTAAATTTTGCATCGCCCCACAATTCTTCTAATTCGTAGTAGCGTCGTGTCTCTGGATAAAAAATATGCACCACGATATCAAAGTAGTCCAGCAAGACCCAGTTGGCGCTATCAATACCCTCGCGTGACATAGGAGAAAGACCTAATTCTTCCTTTATGCGCTTATGGATATTATTAGCAATAGCCTTGATTTGAGTCGTAGAATCGCCCTCGCATACTATAAAATAATCGGTTGAGGCACCATCTAGTTCCCTCAAATCCATTTTTACTAAATTTTTACCCTTTATATCCTGGATTGCGTCTATTATGACATCTCCCAGACTTAGCTCTTCTTTAACTGGCTGTTTTGCCTCTTTTAATCCCAAATCCTCTAATTATTTTGTTCAATTTCTTAAAATTACATAAAATCTGATATCCGCGCTCCTTTATTATGCCAACAGAATATATATATCTAGAAACGGTCGATTCTACCAATTTGTATGCGTCTAAAGACGTATCAAAAACCAATCCACAGGACATAAGGGTCTATTATACGTTCAATCAGTCAGAAGGGAAAGGTCAATTTGGCAGAGAATGGTATTTAGGCTATCATAATAACGTAGCAATTAGCATTGTATACCCATGGAAAAATATGAAGGCAACGGATAATGTAGCCATATTGATGGGTGTTTCCTTGGCTATACAAAATGCGCTCACTGTGCTCACAGGCGTAACTAACAAGATTAAATGGCCGAACGATATCTACGTTAAGGACAAAAAACTAGGCGGTGTATTGATACAAAATGTGCTTAAGGGCTCCAAGGTCTCCTACAGCATCATTGGCATCGGGATTAACGTCAACTCTAAGCGATTCCCCAAGAGAATTCCAAATCCTGTTTCCTTAAACCAAATAACGGGGACCTCTTACAACCTCGATGAGTTTACCAAACTGCTTAGTGCAGCCATCATCCAGTATCTTGATATCCGAAAAGCACTAAAATTTAAAACCACTAAAAAAGATTACCTAGAGAGCTTATACAAATTCAAGAAGGAAGTTAAGTACAAAAACAAAAAGGGTGAAATCAAATGGGGGACCATTAAAGATGTGGACGATAAAGCGCATTTAGTCATCAAGGATTCTGATGGCGAAGAGCATAGCTTTGATCATGGGGAGCTTAGTCTCATGGCCTAAACACAACTCTGCTCTCTTTGGCAGAAATATTTAAACAAGGAAAGACAATAGTTCTTTCATGTCAAGACAAAAGAACTTAGGAAAATGATGAGTAAGAAATTTATCTTTACTCACCATGAAAGCGACAATACTAACCATAGGTGACGAAATTTTAATTGGCCAGATCGTAGATACAAACTCTACCTGGTTAGGGGAGCAATTATTCCTGGAAGGGGTACAGGTCACCACTATGAAGGCTGTTGCTGACACAACAGAAGACATAATAAACGCGCTCAAACAAGGCTTTGAAAAATCAGATCTCATAATCACCACAGGAGGCCTTGGACCCACAAAGGATGATATAACCAAAAAGGCAATTGCAGAATTTTTAGAAGTGGATTCCTACTTCGATGAAGAGGCCTTTGCCCATGTAAAAAGAATGTTTGCAAATTTTGGTAGAGAAACGACAGAGGCGCATAAAGAGCAATGTTATATGCCGAAGGGAGTAGAAATTCTAAAAAACAAAATGGGCACTGCACCTGGCATGTTATTTAAAAAAGGAGATAAATACCTACTTTCTATGCCTGGCGTTCCTTACGAGATGAAATGGATTTTCAAGAACAGTTTTATAGAACCCTATTTAAGAAGCTGGGATACTGGCTTATCTCAAGTGAATAAAACTATCCATACCGTTGGAAGGGGAGAAACCTATTTAGAAGAGCAAATCAGACCTATAGTACAGAGATTCCCAGAAGAACTGTCTATGTCGTATTTACCTTCCTTGGGCAGAGTGCGCTTACGTATAAATGCAAGAGGAGAAGACAAACTAGCCTTGGAATCCAGCGTGCAGTCAGCCACTAGCGAAATAAAAGAAGTATTAGGAAATCTCGTTTTTGGAGAAGACAAAGATACCCTAGAATCAGCCGTATTAAATGCCTTCAGAAATGCAAATCTGACTATCGGCACAGCGGAAAGTTGTACCGGCGGAAACATAGCAAGGCTGCTGACAAGTATTCCAGGTGCCTCAGATGTCTTTCAAGGATCTATAGTCGCTTATTCCAATAGTTTAAAAGAAGATCTTCTTGCAGTTTCTTCGGAAATATTGAAGAATCATGGGGCTGTGAGTGAAGAAACAGTCAGTGCCATGGTACAAGGCGCCATCAAAACCCTAGGTGTTGATGTTGCGGTTGCAGTATCAGGGATTGCAGGCCCTGGTGGCGGCACGCCAGAAAAGCCAGTAGGTACAATCTGGCTAGCCTGTGGAAATGCTCAAGAAATACGGACAAAAAAGCTTAATTTGACTAAAAATAGGCTGAAGAATATAGAATATACAACGAATATAGCATTGAACATGCTCCGTCAGTATTTGATGTAGATTTTCCTTAACTTCGCCTTAGCAAAACCAAGCTGATATGGCCATAATAGACCTAGTAATGCCTAAGATGGGCGAGAGTATCATGGAAGCCACCATTTTAAAATGGGTGAAGCAGCCAGGAGATACTGTGGATGAAGATGAGACGATTCTCGAGATTGCTACAGATAAGGTAGATTCTGAGATTCCTTCACCAGTCGCAGGTAAAATTGTAGAGGTACTTTTTAAGGTGGATGATGTTGTTTCCATTGGTACAGTCATCGCACGTATTGAAGCGGAAGGAGCAAGCTCTGGAGCTCCCAGCGAAGTGATAGAAATAGTGGAACCCGTAAAAGAAACAGTTGCTGATATAGCACCTGCACCGCAAAAAGAAAATGGTGTACCGCATGTGCCAGCTCCAAAAATTGCTGCTGTAGCTTCCAATGGGAATGGCAGCCGATTTTATTCGCCCCTGGTAAAAAATATTGCGCGTAAGGAGCAGATTTCAGTTGCTGAATTAGACACGATTCCAGGATCTGGTAAGGATGGAAGAGTAACAAAAAAAGATATTTTACATTTTATAGAAAACAGAGGATCTTCAGCAGCACCCATCCAGCACCAAAGTCCAAGTGCACAACAGGCAATGCCAAGTTCGAAAGCGAATACACAAGTTTCCACTCCTACAGCAACTCAGAGTTTTTCTGGAGGAACAGAGATTATGGAAATGGATAGAATGCGGAAGCTGATTGCAGACCATATGGTTATGTCTAAACAGACCTCTCCACATGTTACCTCCTTTGTAGAGGCAGATGTAACCAACCTTGTTAACTGGAGGAATTCAGTGAAGGGGGACTTTGTGAAAAAGTATGGAGAAAAAATAACCTTTACCCCACTCTTTATAGATGCTGTTGTAAAGGCAATTAAGGAATTCCCTATGGTGAACATCTCCCTAAATAAGGAGAAGCAAATCGTCAAAAAGAATTATATAAATATAGGAATGGCAACAGCCCTTCCTTCTGGTAATCTTATAGTGCCGGTCATCAAAAATGCAGATATGTTAAACCTTGTAGGTCTAACCAAATCTGTAAATAGCTTGGCAAATAAGGCTAGATCAAATGATCTCAAACCTACGGACATTCAGGATGGTACCTTTACCATAACCAATGTGGGTACCTTTGGAAATGTTATGGGGACACCTATAATTAATCAGCCGCAGGTTGCAATACTCGCAACAGGAGCTATTCGTAAAAAGCCTGCAGTGGTAGAAACAGAGTATGGTGATCTAATTGCTGTAAGGCAAATGATGTTTTTGTCTTTATCATATGACCATAGGATAGTAGATGGATTTTTAGGAGGCTCTTTCTTGAGACGCATCGCAGATTACCTTGAATCGTTTGATACGAATACACTGATCTAAGAATGAGAAAATTAATATTTACTTTAGCATGTATGTGCTTTTGCTTGAGCATGTTTGCACAGGAAGATTTTTTGAAAGAGGCAAACAAACTTTTTAAAAATAAAGAGTTTAAAGAAGCACTTTACTTTTATAAGTATTCTGATATATCAGAAAATGCTGAAGCCCTGTACAATCGCGGCTATTGCTATCTCGAATTAAATGATCTTAATAACGCAGAACGTGATTTCTCTCGCAGTAATGCCCTAGGTCATAAGGACAAAGAAGTCTTTTTGCTCATGGGTAAGATTCGTCATTCTCAAAACGAATTTGATAAGGCTGCTCTTTTTTATAAAGACTACCTAAGAGCAACGAAAGCCGAAAGTAAAAATAGAGACGAGGTAGTCCTATTATTGAAAAATTGCATAACAGGACTAAACACAAAATATAACGAACCACTCGGTTATGTAGAAAACCTAGGAGAGGGTCTAAATTCTCCCTACGATGAATTGAACCCAGTAAGAAGTCCTAACTATAGTGATATTTTCTACTTCTCTTCTAATAGGCAACTCCGCGTTTCTAATGAAGAAACAGAAACAGTTTCTTATGACCATAATATCTACAGAATTCAAAGTACAACACAAGGATTTAAAGAGGTCGAATTTGCAAACGAATCTCTGAACTCATTTCAGAATGAGATTCTCCTAGATTTAAGTTCGGACGGATCCGTTTTGTTTTTTGGAAAGGGAAGGGAAGAATTTGAAGTGTTTTCAGATACCTTCACAGTGGGAAGTCAAAAGCTACCCATTAATGGCAAATTAAACGCTCCTATCAATTACCAAGCTGTAAATGCATTAGACAGTTATCAGGATAGTATTTTTTTGTATTCGGCTAATACTGATGGCGGCTACGGTGGACATGATATCTACGCCGCTATTCGATTAAACGGAATATGGCTAAGCCCTATGAACCTAGGCCCCGAAATTAACGGCCCGTATGATGAAATCTCACCCTTCTTGAGTATAGGAGGCGAGAGTCTTTTTTATAGTTCTAATAGACCCCAAAGTACGGGTGGATTTGATGTCTTCTATTCAGATTATGATGCTGAGAATTCAACATGGAGCAAGGGCAAAAATCTAGGACTTCCAATAAACTCTGAAGGAGATGATATAAACTTTAGACTTTCAAAAGATGCAAAAACAGGCTTACTTGCCTCCAATCGACTTAAGGATAATTTTGGTGGCTTTGATATTTATTATGCCTTTCTAAAAGAAAAAATAGGATCACTGGTAGAAGCCAGAAAACTACCAGGTTTTATAGAATCCTTTGTTAAACGTGTGGAAGAACAATCATACGCTTCCTTTGAAGAATTAAATGCAGTACCTCTAGATGAGGTTCGATTTGAAGAAGGCATCAGAGTTGATACAACTATCTATGATAAAAATAGAGAAACCAACTTACAGAATGAAGCCTTCATATTTTCAGATACGGGGGATCTATTGTCTGGAGAAAACAAGGAAAAATTATATTCAGTGGTTAGAGTCTTAAGCCAGAATCCTGCCTTAAAAATTGAACTTATTGGACATACTATTCAGGAAGGCTTAAAGGAATTTGATTTATACTTTTCTGTTAAGTCTGCTGAAAAAATAGCAGATTATCTTATGAGCTTAGATGTGCCAAAGGATAGAATTTTATTGAAAGGATTAGGCTCAGCATATCCACTTGTGAAATACGAGAGTGGTGGTCAAAAAATTGCACTGGCCGACCGTATGAACAGACGGGTAGATCTTAACTATTTGACCCACGGCAATTCAAGTTATATCCTCAACGAACCTGAATTAAACGTTCCGCAGTATCTTCTTGACAATAAATTTAAACTGCACAAGACACAAACAGAGGGTCTAACCTACAAAGTGCAAATTGCAGAATCAAACAAGCTATTAAAAAATGATGCACTTGCAGTGTATGATCATTTGATGATAGAAAAACTTGCAGGTGGTTCTAAATATATTTATACACTAGGTGTATATGAGACCTATGTAGAAACATTTTTTATCAAAAAAGAGTTGGAAAAATACAACATTAAAGATCCTAAGATCGTCCCATTTTTAAATGGAAATAGAATAGATGTTTCTCTACTAAATATTCTTTCAGAACAGTATACAGATCTGAAGTATTATATTGAATACGAGCTAGAGTAGTTAGTTTACGGTATCATGGTATCACGGTATCACGGCCTGCGTTCCTTGGAAGGAAGGCTATCAACGCTTGAATGTCATAATCGTGAAGTGTGCTTATCTCTTTATTTTTACTTGTATCCCTCGCGTGAGGTGCCTGCAGGGTTTTAGTCCGCTAGGACCAAGCGAACAGCGCGCCCGGAAGGGACCGACCCAGATACGGAGTAGCTGGGGCACGCCCAAGTATTCAATTCCTAAAACTAATTTATCAGTTACAAAGAACTCACCGCTCTTGCAATACGTCCTACCTACTCACACACGCAGGCTCTTCATTCTTCTAGCCTTCTGTCTAAATTTCTACTTCAAGCATAGTATACCCATCAAACATATCCAAGGGCATAGGAGCTCTAGAAATCACCAAATAAAATCCTCCGCCCCCTGCTCCACACAACTTAAACGCATACTCAGACTTCTCTAAGGAATCTTTCCAGAGTGCATTAATCTCCGGAAGTATCATTGCTTGGAAGTATGTAAATTGTAAAGCGCTTAAACGCTTTATTTTTTCAAAGAGAGTAGGAGAAGAAGCATCCAAAGCTGCTCTTATAATGTCATCATTTAAATCAGCAATCTTTTCTGCACCCTCTGCAAAATGCGGGTCACTTGAATATTGCTTGAGGTAGTTTTTTACCAAGTCACGTGTTACGCGTTGTTGACCCGAATCCAATAAATAAAAATGGAGCGCATCCGTAGAAAGAGCTCTTGAAACAAGTTCTATACGCTCCGAGTCGTGAAAGACAAGCGGGTAATTAAAATAGCTGACCAAGGGGTCTGTGCCAGAACTCTTACCATGAAAGAATGACTCCAGAGCTGCTGTTTTAATTTTCAGACTTTCCAGTGAGTGATCTTTCGACAACAGGTATCTATCCAGGTAGGCAGCAACCAGACTACCGGAACTACCCAGACCATAACCATAGGGTATATTTGATTCTAGATAAAGACCTTCTTTGTATTCCTTATCCATGCGATCAAGGTCTAATTCTTGAGACAGGGTCTCCTTAGCATGTGCTATAAAATCCGCTAGAGAGCTAGCTGGCGACTCATTTTTTGACCAATTGGCATAATAGGAAGACAGGGGGAAAGAGAAGGCTTTAGACCCGTGAAGGACACTATATTCACCAAATAACAAAAGCTTTGCCTTATATCTTTTTTCTCCTAGTATCAATTATGCTCCTTTATGTCAATAATCTGTGGTTTAAGCCCCTGCATGCATTAGGTTTTAATGATATAAAGTTATAGATTTGCCGTCGAAATAGCCGATGTATGAGCACAAATACTAAATCTTTAGGAAAATATTGGTTGTACTTTTTAATTTCACTGGTAGCCTTTATTGCTTTCCTTATATTTCTACCTGAGTGGTGTTGGGTAGTAATGCCTTCACTTTGCCTACATTTTGTACAGGCAATGGACTGGATGTAAGAAAACCTTAATCTCTAAAAATATTGGAGAACCTTAACCGATTGCTTGAGATCTACCAAGGATCTAAGCAAGTACATGAGATTATTTCTTCATTAGAAAAGAATAATCCATCGCGAACTTTAATACAGGGTTTGCATGGAGCGGGGGATTGCTTTGCCCTCTCCTCAGTATTCAAGTCTACAGATCATTCTCATATTTATATTGCAAACGATAAAGAATCGGCTGCCTATGTGTATAACTCTATTGATAATGCACTGCAAGACACAAAGGTCCATTTCTTTCCTGACTCGTTTAAGCACCCTGGCAAGTTTGAAGAGCTGGATACCCACAATGTACTCCTACGCACAGAAACAGTAAACAAGATCTCATTGAAGGATGGGAAGAATACGGTTGTGGTCACCTATCCAGAAGCTTTGTTTGAACAGGTAGTAGATCCCACCTGGCTAGATGAAAAAAAGATTCTTCTCGCAATAGGGGAAACACTCGATATTGATACAATAATAGAGGTACTGGTTGACTATGGATTTGAACGTGTAGACTTTGTATACGAACCAGGTCAATTTTCCTTACGAGGAGGGATAGTTGATATCTTCTCCTATGGAAATGAATGGCCCTATCGTATTGAGTTGTTTGATGAGGAAATTGAAACGATTCGGACCTTTAATCCCATGAATCAGCTTTCTCTAAAAAACATAAAAAAAGTTTCAATTGTCCCTAATCTTAATTCGAGCTTTAAACAGGACCAAAAAGTATCGCTCTTAAAGGTATATACAAGCAAAACACTTATCTGGCTTCAGAATACCGAATTCCTTTTAGAAAAAATTCAAGATTGTTTTGACCGGGCAGATGCCTTCGTCAAGGAACTCAAGCTGACGGATGAAGAAGACCTCAAACGTATTTTTGACGAACGGGCATTTATGTATCCTGCAGATATCATAAGCCAGCTAGATGAGCACCACCTTATCTTTTTGTCCAAGATGAATAAGGGCATAAAATATAAGCAAACCTTAGATTTTAAAATTAGCCCCCAACCCAACTTTAATAAAAACTTCAACTTACTCATTGACGAATTTAAGCGTAATGAAAAGGAGGGCATAAGTAACTATCTGGTGACAGATAATACGAGACAACTAGAGCGCTTTTACTCGATTTTTGAAGACCTAGATGCGCAGGTAGGTTTTTTACCAATTCAGATTTCTATTCATGAGGGCTTTATTGATAAAGAACACAAAGTCGCCGTTTATACGGACCACCAAATCTTTGAACGCTTCCATAGATATAAATTAAGAAAGGGCTTCTCTAGAGAGCAGTCCCTGAATTTAAAAATGCTCAAAGAACTGCAGCCGGGAGATTTTGTTACGCACATTGATCACGGGATTGGAAGATATTCAGGCTTAGAAAAAATAGAAATCAACGGGCATAGTCAAGAAAGTATACGACTTATATATCTAAATAATGATATTCTTTATGTCAGCATCCAGTCCCTGCATAAGATTGCTAAATATGTAGGAAAAGAAGGGACACCCCCGCGACTCAGTAAAATTGGAGGGGATGCGTGGAAAAATTTAAAGAGAAAGACGAAGAAAAAGGTCAAGGACATAGCTAAAGAATTGATCAAACTATACGCAAAACGAAAGGCTTCCAAGGGACACGCTTTTGAACCCGATGGCTATATGCAAAATGAATTAGAAGCCTCGTTTATTTATGAGGATACACCAGATCAATATGAGGCATCAGAGGCAGTAAAAGAAGATATGATGAAGGCCTATCCGATGGATAGACTGGTCTGTGGAGATGTAGGGTTTGGTAAGACGGAGGTAGCACTGCGTGCAGCCTTCAAGGCAGTAGTAGGTGGAAAACAAGTGGCGATCCTGGTTCCAACAACTATATTGGCCTTACAACATTTTAAAACCTTTACTGCAAGGCTAGAAAGTTTTGGCGTGAGCGTGGATTACATCAACCGGTTTAAAACGACCAAACAGAAAAATGAAACCTTAGAAAAAGTAGCTGAAGGAAAACTGGATGTACTGATAGGTACACATGCTATTCTCAATAAGAAGGTAAAATTTAAAGATCTAGGTCTTCTTATTATTGATGAGGAACAAAAATTTGGAGTATCGGCTAAAGAAAAACTGAGAAGCCTACAAGTGAATGTGGACACACTTACGTTGACTGCAACACCTATCCCTCGTACACTGCAGTTTTCTCTAATGGCAGCAAGAGATCTCTCAATAATTCGGACTCCGCCTCCAAACAGACAGCCTATACATACAGAGCGTCGGGTATTTAATGATGAAATTATTAAGGACTCCATTTACTACGAAATTAATAGGGGAGGGCAGGTCTTCTTTGTGCATAACCGCGTAAAGACACTGCCAGATATGACAGGATTAATCCAACGTCTCTGTCCAGATATTGATGTGGCTATGGCACATGGACAGATGGATCCTAAGAAGTTGGAACAAACACTCTTGAACTTTATCGAAAAGAAATACGACGTCCTCGTGTGTACAAATATTATCGAGACAGGCTTGGATATACCCAACGCCAATACTATGATAATAAACAACGCGCATCATTTCGGCATGAGTGATTTGCACCAATTGAGAGGAAGAGTAGGTCGATCCAATAAAAAGGCCTATTGCTATTTATTTGCGCCGCCTATTTCCACATTGACCTCCGTGGCAAGGAAACGACTCAAAACACTCGAAGAGTTTTCTGACCTAGGAAGTGGATTTCATATTGCAATGAAGGATTTAGATATACGTGGAGCGGGGAATCTATTAGGTGCAGAACAAAGTGGCTTTATATCAGACATTGGGTATGAGACCTACCAGAAAATTTTAGAAGAAGCCATACTGGAATTAAAAGAAGGCGAGTTCAAAAATCTATTCAAGGAGGATCTTGAAAAGAAGAAAGAGTATGTGCGTGATGTAGATATTGATACGGATATAGAAATGCTTATTCCAGATGAATATATTCGGTCAATCCAAGAACGCTTAAATCTCTATACAGAGATGAATAAGCTCAAAAAAGAAGAAGATATTACAAAGTTTACTAAGAACTTAGTAGATAGATTTGGTCCTCTACCAAGAGAAATCGAAGAGTTATTTAATGGGATACGGCTGCGCTGGATTTGTAAATCACTTGGAGTAGAAAAACTAACACTAAAATCTAGAAAATTGCGCTGTTACTTTGTAAGTAATCCGCAAAGTCTATTTTATGAAAGCGATGTATTCCAAAAAATTCTAAAATACGTCTCCACAAAAGGTCCTTCTGTCGGAATTAGCTTGAAGCAATCGGCGAAGTTCCTTATCTTGATCAAAGAAGATATACGGAACCTGAGGCAGGCGCGTGTTGCATTAGAAGATATAAAGATCAAATAAAAGGCGAAGAACTGTATGGAAGAAAACTTTACGAATACCCAAATAGAGAGCTACTCTCTTCCCAGTGTTCGCGATGTTGATTTTCAAGGCTTGGAACGTGATTACTTTAAGGTGAGCCTTATTGGATCTCTGATCTTTGCTCTGATCGTATTGGGAATAACTACAGCAATTCGTTTTGGACCAGCAGCTGCACTAGCTGAATACGCAAACTACATTTATATCATCCCTATTCTCCTGATAGCGCTCAACGTCTTCTTGGTGATAAAAGGTTTTAAATACAAAGCCTATGCTCTGCGCCAACATGATATACAGTACAAACGTGGATACATATGGCGATCGCAAACTGTAATTCCCTTTAATCGTGTCCAGCATTGCGAGGTTGATCAGGGTCCTATTGATCGCCTGTTTAATATTAGTAGGCTCAAAATATTTACTGCCGGCGGTAGCTCGAGTGATTTATCCATACCAGGCCTAAAACCGGAGACTGCAAATAGTTTAAAAGATCTTATCATGCGGAAAATCCCTTCAGATGAAGAGGAGTAATTACAATTTTGAGCAGCCTACACGACAGAGTTGGGTTGCCATCCTCATGATTGTATATAAATTTTATAAGGGACTAGTGCGACAAGCCCTCCCGTTCTTGCTTATCTTTTTAGTTGGCAAAAAGTCGAGTCGGACACTTCCCTTCATCACCATCGGCTTATCTGTCATTGCAGTCATAGGAACCCTGTATGGGGTACTGGCTTATTTTAGATACTATTTTTATTTGGAGGAAGACGAACTAGTAATTAGAAGTGGCGTCTTTGGTAAAAAGTTGGTGAACATTCCTTTTGAACGGATACAGACAATTGATTTTGAACAAAACATCGTGCATCAGGTGTTTAGTGTGGTGTCCTTGAAAATAGATACGGCAGGAAGTGCAAAGAGTGAATTTAAATTTGATGCCTTGGACAGACGTATGGCAGAAGACCTACGTACGCTCATCTTACAAAAGAAAAAGAGTCTTGTCAGTACTAAAGTAAGTGAAGAAGAAGTCTTTGTGGAAGAGCAGGCAAGAACCATCTTTAGTTTGAATCCTTTCGATCTTTTGAAAATTGGCCTGACAGAAAATCATTTTAAATCCTTTTGGCTGATAATAGCAGCCTTCCTGTATTTTATGCAAAGTGCAGATGACTTAGGTTTTAATGTTTGGGATTATTTTGATGACTTTGATGAGTCCGTCATTTTTAAAAGTATTGCCTTGCTTATAGGGGCAGTCTTGTTTTTCGCTGTGATTTCATTTCTCTATTCGCTTATTCGTACCATCTTACGATATTTTAATCTGCGCTTTCAAAGGACAGAAAGTGGCTTTAAAATTATTTCGGGTTTATTCAATAGGAGAGAGGTAGCTGCTCGAGATAATAAGATCCAGATATTAAATTGGTCGCAAAATCTATTGCAAAAAGCAATTGGGCTGTATGAAATAAATTTAAAGCAGGCGTCTAGTATACAAGTAAAGAGTAAAAAATCTATAACGGTGCCTGGTGCATACAATACACAGGTAGAGGAGGTACAAAAATATTTGTTTAAGAAGAATGATTTGGATGCACTCAACTTCCATGGTGTGAGTGCGCATTATTTTTATCGAAAAGCCATCTACCTTAGCCTTACACTTGCAATCATTGTAGTTGTTCTATTTCTGATCGATAGATTATATCCTCTCCTTTGGATAATTCCTGTCTTCACCCTATTTTTTATTTCTGCCTATTTGACCTACAAAAAAAAGAAGTACGCGGTAAATGCATTTGTCCTACAAACAAACGGAGGCGTCTACGGTCATGGCCATAGTCTGATGAAGTTATTCAAAGTACAGAGCGTTAAGATTAAACGGAATCTGTATCAGCGACGACGTGGACTCTCTACAGTTATTGTCTATACTGCCACAGGTGGTCTTTCTATCCCATATATAGCGCATGAGAAGGCAGAGGAGCTGATGGATTATTTTCTATATAAGGTAGAGTCTAGTAAGGCGAAGTGGATGTAGTATAATGACGTCATAATATAATGCGTTTGTATGTCGTGTAGATTTAGACAATTTATTCTTTTTGAATGGTTTAAATAGCCATTTAGATAAATTAGTATTACTTTAATTGTACTAAGCAATATTATTCGTTCAAATTAACTATTCTTATGAGAAGATTTATTTCCTCTTTCCTTATTATTATTCTTTTTGTTATCCTGGGTTCATTGCACGTCGATGCACAAGATGCAGGCGATAATATTTTTGACAACGATATTCTTCACGATATTAATTTTGAATTTACTACTTCCAATTTTTGGGAAATCCTAGTAAGTAACTTTGAAGATAATTTTGACCCTTCTATCCCTGTGCCCTACCTGCAAGGTAGTGTTACGATTGATGGGGAACTGGTAGATTCAGTAGGAGTTCGATTTAAAGGCTTTACTTCCTATCAATATGACTCGAATAAAAAACCTATCAAAATAGATTTCAATGAGTTCGTGCAAGGTAAACGCTATGATGGGTTAAGAAAATTAAACTTGCACATTGGCTATGGGGACGCCTCCTTACATAGAGATGTATTAGCCTATCGTTTAATGCGAGATATGGGAGTGCATGCCCCAAGAACAGCTTGGGCAAGAGTGCACTTTAATGGGGTTTATTACGGTTTGTATCAGATTGTTGAACAAGTGGATAAAGAATTTATAAGCAGAAATTTTGCAGAATCCGGTGGCAACTTATTTAAAAATAAAGGTTGGTCACATCTAGAATGGGAAGGCGCCAGTCCAGAACCATATCAATTGAATATCGAATTAAAAACGAATGAAGAAGAGAACGATTGGTCTGGCTTTATGGACTTGGTAGATGCTATAAATAATTCAAGTGACGCAGATTTTAAAGAAGAAATTGAAAAGATCTTTAATGTAGAATTATTTCTAAAAACCCTAGCAGTGGATGTGGCTACAAATAATTGGGATTCATATTTAGAACATGGGAGGAATTATTACATGTATCAAGATGTAAGTACGGGTAGATTTAATTGGATACCCTGGGATTATAATTTTTCTATGGGTGGTAGTTTTGTATTTCCAGAAGACGAAGACTGTTTTCTTTGGCCAAGTTACATAACGCTAACGAATGGAACAACAACAGCAGAATTCCGTGATTGGTCCTTTGGAAGTGAAGAGGGCAGGCTCTACAAGTGGGATTTTGGTGACGGGGAAACATCAGAAGAAATTCATCCGATACATACCTATGATGTAATAGGAAGCTATGAAGTGTGTTTAGAAATTTCTATTGAGGACGAATGCTCAGAAATTCTCTGTAAAATGATTGATCTAGAAGATGATTTGAACGATTGCTTTTCCATTACAAGTGGACAACTAGACCAAGAAGCAGATATTGCTTTTGCTTCTACCTTAGAATTTAATAGTACCTGTTGTGATCAATGGAACGAAGATTGTCAAGACATATTTGACAATATATCTAGTTCATTTAATACTGGAGATGATGAAGGTAATTTTAAAATTGATCAAACAGAGAATGATAAAATTCTTATAAATAGACTACTAGCAGTCCCAGAGTTTAATGATTACTACTATAAGCAATTTTGTGAGTTGATGCAGAACGTCATGGTGGAAGAACGCATCTTTGATATCATGGATACAAATTTTGAACGTATCGATTTAGCTGCTGAAGAAGAGCCTTTTTCTCTTTTTACCTACGAAGACTTTTTAGAAGATATTGGACAAATGGGTGAAGATCTTGGTCTGAAGTATCGGTTTTCAAAGAGAATTGGACTTTTAAATGAAGAGTTACAAGATTATAACTGCCCAGTACTTAATGCCGAACTTGCATTTCGAGATGTCGTCATCAATGAGCTAGTGGCTTCTAATAATTCCGATGGGGGAGAAGCCGATTCTGATGGGTCTTATCCAGATTGGATTGAATTGTACAATAGAACAGATTTCCCAATTGATTTAAGCGAGGTATATCTGTCAGATGATGGATTGGATTTGAGAAAGTGGCAGTTCCCGGATGGGACTGTAATTGCTGAAAATGATTATTTAATTGTTTGGGCTGATAATGAGCCAAGCCAAGGAGGCATGCATGCTTCTTTTAAATTGTCCAAAGGAGGAGAGCAAGTATATTTGACAAATGCTATAGGCTCTGTCATAGATTCTATCAGCTTTAACCAACAGCAAACAAATATTGCCTACGCGCGCGTGCCAAACGCTACAGGTGATTTTCAATTTTGGACGAGCACTTTTAATAGATCAAATGATGAGGGCTCCACAAGTACGGAGGACGAAAGCTTTGATAAACAGGTCAGCGTGTATCCAAACCCTACAGCAGGTATTGTACAAGTTCTTATAGATGCAGAATTAAAAGAGGATCATTACCTGGAGCTATTTAATGCATCCGGACAGATGCTATATCGAGAGCAAAACATAAGAAACACGAGTGCACTCAATTTGCAAGCATATCCCGCAGGGATCTACCTGATTCGGATAATAAATTCTCAAGGCAATACAAGCAATAAAAAAATCACAAAATTGAATTAGAACATTGAAACTATTACAGCTCCTTGTTTTATTTTTCTTGTGTCTAAACATACATGCACAGATCACTGATGTAGCTGTGTATGGTTTTGGTCATAGTCTCATTGATCACCGCCCACCACTCATCCCCACACCTAGCGATGAGACGACGGTATTTCATTGGATGGCTGATATCGCGCGCCATGCTGAAAAGGAATTTTCAGGTGGAGGCCAATTTGGTTTTCTCACCTCCCATGCTGATCTACCTCCCATGTCCCAGTGGGGCTATGATCAAGTAGATGTAGTTTGGGATCAGGAATTTGAATCTTTTGAAGACTCCAAGATCAACACAATCCTAATAACGCCTGCAAATTTTATTCAATATGTGGCTCCCTCAGATCCGCATCCCTTTGATGAAAACAGCTCTGTAGTATCGCTAACAGAAACAATTTTTGATTGGACGAATGGGGCAAAAGAAAATCTTAGATATTATATCTATGGGAACTGGCCAGAGATGGATCTTGAACAATATTATCCGCCGAATCTACCGCAGGCCTCAGAGATAGCAGCCTACCACGCTCTCAGTATAGACCAAGGGGAAAACTGGTGGACAGAATATCAAGATGATATGCTCAATAGTCGGCCCCAGTATCAGACCCGCCTGATACCAGTGGGAATGATCCTAAGCAAGGTCTTGCAATTAGATCTTTTGGATGCACTTCCCTTCCAAGAAGTATATGAAGACTCCGCTCCACATGGAAGAGCAAGCCTATATTTTCTTTCTGCCATGGTTAGCTATATGGCCATGTACGAGGAAAAAATCCCAGAGGGCTATATGCCGAGCACAGAGGTACACGGTGAGATACGTAATAATCTAGCTGCCCTAGTTGATTTTGTCTGGGACGAATTACTTGCCTACAATCTACCGGACGGAAACAGCCGGGTGTTCTATGATATGCTGAGCGCATCTTTTGAAGACTCAGAACAAGCTGATATTACACTAAAGCCGAACCCATGTCATAGTACGCTGTATGTATCTGGGCTTCCAAACTATAGTACTCTCCGTATTATCAATCCGTTTGGAACTAAGTTTTTTGAGCAAAACACTATGGAACCGACAGAGCAGCTAGATATTCGTTCGTTTCCAGAAGGAATTTACTATATTCAAATCTTTGATAAGACAAATACCCTTATCACTGTAAAACGAATTGTAAAAGCTAATTAATTTTCGCTACGACGGATGAAACAGCCTTTATGGAAACGTATCTACAGCTACGTAGATGATGTACTTATTGAACAAGTCGAAGGGCAACATAATCAAGAGCTCCATGTCTTACTGTCCCAGGGAAGATATCAATTATGTACAGCCAATGCCATCTACTCTTTCGCAGATAAGTATGATAACTTTAAACTCAGTTTCGACAACTTAGAATGGGAAAAATACGAGATCGAGTCTGTGCTCATTCTTGGTTTAGGACTCGCGTCTATTCCATTTATGCTAGAGAAGATGGGCAAGCAATTTAGATACACTGCAGTAGAAATAGATGAGATGGTGGTCCATCTAGCGAATAAATACGTCTTGGAAAATATAGCCTCACCTACAGAAGTTATTATCGGAGATGCCTATCAATTTTTATTGACAAACGAACGTACATTTGATCTGGTTGTCATGGATGTTTTTGTGGATGATATCGTTCCGCAGAAATTTAGATCTACCAGATACATGGAAGCCCTTGCAAATGCTTTAGAGCCTGGTGGCCTAGCTATGTATAATCTATTAAATCAAACAGAGGCAGATAAAAAAGACGCGGAAGAATTCTACGAAATATTTAAGGGAATTCTAGAAGGAGCAAGTTTCAAAAATGTGCGTGGGAATAAAATGTTGTTCTACCAAAAGCCTAAAGCCTAAGGCTTATTTTTCCCATGTCCTAAACTTAGAAGACGCATGGAAGATATGACCAAGGATTTTTTTATCTAAGTCAGTAAGTTCTTTCTTGCGACGCGCCATTACCTTTTCGGCTACCTCATATTGCTTTTCCAGTTTATAGGTACTAAAACCTGAGGCACCTCCCCAGGCAAAGGAAGGAATAAACGTTCTAGGATAACCCGCACCAAATATATTTGCGGAGACACCCACAACAGAACCTGTATTAAACATAGTATTGATGCCACATTTAGAATGATCTCCCATTATCAATCCGCAGAATTGTAAACCGGAAGAAACAAAACTCTCTTTGGTATAATCATATACCCGCACTTCGGCATAGTTGTTCTTTAAATTAGAACTATTTGTATCAGCACCTAGATTGCACCATTCTCCTAAGACAGAATTACCTAGATACCCCTCATGTCCCTTATTAGAATATCCTTGGATAGAAACATTGCTTAACTCACCACCCACCTTCGAGTGTGGTCCTATAGCTGTATCTCCATATATTTTTGCCCCCATCTTCACAACGGAATGCGCACCCAAGGCAAACGGCCCACGTATAATACTCCCTTCCATGACCTCAGAACCCTTGGCAAGATAAATAGGTCCCTTAGATGCATTCAGAGTACAATACTTCATTTCCACACCTGGCTCTATAAACACATTTTGCGCAGCGATGACCTGATTACTTTCATCTATTTCTTCAGATCTACGTCCCTTACAAAGCACATCCATGTCGTTCTGGATTTCAGCACCGCAATGGGTAAAAATATCGTAGGGTCTGGTGATTAATTGTACCAGACTATCATCATCAGAAATATCGATGCCTGATAATTCATTTAAGCCACTTTCATCTTCGAGACTAGCAAACTGTTTGTCATCAATTCGCGCAGCTATCAGCAGGTCATTGTGGATGATAGCACCGTTCAGTTCTAAGCCTAGTATCAGTTTTACAATACGATCGTTAGGTAGGAGAGCGCCATTAATTATCCAATTATCAGATGCCACCTGAACAGGAAATTTTTCAGAAAGATAATCCTGAGTCACAAAGCTTGATTTCCCCTCCAGTGCATGTTCCCATTTTTCAGAAATTTTGAGGATGCCTACGCGTAGGTCGGCAACAGGTCTGGTGTAACTCAGGGGAAGCAGAGTATTCCAACTATCATCATCAAAAAGTATAATATTCCTCATGGGTCAAAAAAAAAGCCCTGATATCAGGGCTCATTGTTTTATGCTTCTTTATTTTCCGCTTCTGGAGCCGCAGCTTCCGTCTTTTTAGCGAATTTTGAAAATTTCTTGTTGAACTTGTCAATTCGACCAGCTGTATCCACAAACTTCATTTTTCCAGTGAAAAATGGGTGCGATTGGTTAGAAATCTCCAATTTTACCAATGGATACTCATTTCCGTCCTCCCACTTGATAGTCTCCTTAGATGGAGCACACGATTTAGTTAACCACGATTTATCGCAAGAAAAGTCCTTAAATACGACGATTCTGTAGTTATCTGGATGTATATCTTTCTTCATTTTGAAAATTTAGGACTGCAAATATAGTCTTTTCTCTTAAAAATGGCAATTTCTAGTACCATAAAGCGCATAATTTGGGCATGCCCCTAGATATCCTATCTAGGGTCGGGTCATCCAGGGGTTCCGTCCCCTTTGGCGACACCTTGCAGGTCCCTTACTCCCCCTCATGCGTTTAGATTTACTAGGCAGCCAGGTTTTCCCATTTTGATCTAACTTTTTACTAGATTCTTAAGTGAAACCTGCCTACGTGCTTAAGCAGCCAAGCCGCGATACCGCACCAAAACTACTCTCTTGTCACAAGATAATCTCCCCAATCCGCAATAGATTGTACAATAGGTAAGAGAGTCATTCCGAGTTCAGTCAGAGAATAGAAAACTTTGAGTGGCGGTTTTTTATACATGACTTCTCTTATTATAATTTTATCTTCTTCCAGTTTTTTTAGTTGCAGGCTAAGTGTTCTTTCCGTAACTGATGGAATGGCTTTCCGTAATTCGTTGTATCTCAACTTTCCTTCACGCAGATGATAAAGAATAACAGTTTTCCACTTACCTCCGATTATATCCATGGTTAAGCTAGTGCAGCATGGGTATGATTTGCCCTGGTATGTAATCTTATTTTCTTCTTCCATTGTTACTATCCTATTTGACCGTTATTGTAAAGCTAACGTACTTTAATTATTATTGCAACTATATTAATGATAGTATAAAATAGATTCTTTTATGAAAGCAATGATTCTCAATCAATATGGTAGCGATTCCAAATTTGAGTTAACGGAAATAAATAAGCCTAAACCTGCAAATAATGAGGTGCTGGTAAAAATCGCAGCCTCTAGTGTAAACACTGTAGATACCATGATTCGTAATATGGGCATAGACCTACCTCTGTCCCCTGAAACACCAGCCTTGCTTGGAATGGATTTCGCAGGGACCATTGAGGCTATTGGTGAGGATGTAACAGATTTTAATATTGGTGATGAAGTGTATGGCTGCGCTGGGGGCTTAGCGCAACTACCTGGTACACTAGCTGAATATATTTCTGCCGATGTACATCTTATTGCTCTAAAGCCTAAAAACCTTACGATGCGTGAAGCTGCTGCCTTACCCTTAGTGGCGATTACAGCCTTGGAAGGCTTTGAAAGAGCAGGAGTAAAGGAAGGTCAAAAGGTACTTGTGCATGGTGGATCAGGTGGTGTAGGACATGTTGCTTTACAATTGGCAAAATATTTTGGAGCAGAGGTATATTCTACAGGAGGTGGCGATAGACAGACAGCACTTATTGAGAGTCTTGGGGCAACAGCAATAAACTACAAAACGGAAAAGATAGAGGATTACGTGGCTAAGCATACAGATGGAGCTGGTTTTGATATTATTTATGATTCTGTAGGAGGAGCTAATATGATCAATTCATTCAATGCAGCAAAACTCAATGGGCACATCGTGTCTACTGTCTCCTTACTAGAGATAGATTTGACTCTTGCACATTTCAAAGGGCTATCACTTCATGTCGTTTTTATGCTTATTCCTATGCTGCATAATTATAAAAGAGCAGAGCATAATCGCATCCTCACTAAGATTACAAATATTGTAGAAAGTGGACATTTAAAACCTATATTAGATACCAACCATTACTCCTTGGCAGAGGTCGGTCAAGCACATGCAAGATTATCCAGTGGGGAAGGCATGGGTAAGGTTGTTATAGAAAACGAATAATCTTAGCTCTGACGGACACATTCGAAAAAATAAATAGAGGTTTTAATACTGTCTTTGAACCAGATAGACTCACTGTAGGACTAGTTGTTCCTATCGAAGAATATAGTAAGACTGCAGTGCCTCTCATGCAAAACCATTTAGAAAGAGTGGAGCTTGCAGAGCAACTGGGATATAAAGCTGTTTGGGTTCGGGACGTGCCTATGCATGTGCCTAGCTTTGGAGATGCTGGCCAGACCTATGATCCCTTCACTTACTTAGGATTTTTAGCTGGACGAACTACTGAGATCACTCTTGGAATAGCTAGTATTGCCTTACCCTTACATCACCCCTTGCATCTTGCAAAATCTGCTGCTACCCTAGACCAACTCACTGGTGGTAGGTTTATAATGGGAGTTGCCTCCGGTGACCGTTATGAAGAATATCCTGGAATGAATATCAACTATGAAAAGCGAGGTGAAGCCTTCCGAGATGCGTTTCATTATATCCGACATGCACAGCAGAGTTTTCCACTTATAAAGAAAAATACCTTCGGAGAGATGAATGGTGCCATGGACATTCTGCCCAAACCCTATGGAAAGAAAATCCCTCTATTAATAACTGGACACAGTCAACAAAATATAGCATGGATTGCAGAACATGGAGATGGTTGGATGTACTATCCCAGAAATCTCTATATGCAGGAACATAATATTAAGGATTGGCGAGCATTAATTTCTTCAATACAAAAAATGAGCAAACCCTTTGTTCAGCCTCTATACGTGGATCTTCAAGAAGATGATGATTTCAAGCCTGTTGGTATCCACCTAGGTATCCGTACGGGTATGCACTATCTTATTGAGTATGTTTCTCAGCTACAGTCTATTGGCGTAAATCATGTCGCTATCAATTTAAGATTTAATGCGAACAAAATAGAAGAAACAATGGAAGCCCTAGCTAAAAGACTCCTATCACAGTTTCATAATTAATTAAGAATATATCAAATGAAAAAAATAATTCTAATCACTGGTAGTACTGATGGCATTGGTAAATTAGCTGCAATGATGTTAGCGAAAGCGGGACATCGGCTCTACCTGCACGGTAGAAACGCAGACAAACTAACAGAGGTGATTTCTGAGCTCAAAACGCAAACGAATAATAATAGCATTGATGGTTTTGTTGCTGACTTTTCTGAGCTTACAGAGGTACAGAAGATGTCAAAAGATATAAACGAAAAGCTTACTAAAATTGATGTATTGATCAATAATGCCGGTGTATTCAAATCCCCTAATCCTCTTACAAAAGAAGGAATCGATATTAGAATAGTCGTAAATTATTTTGCACCCTATCTATTGACCTATAATATTATGGATAAATTAAGACTAAGTGCAGAAGCCAAAATAATAAATCTAAGTTCTGCTGCTCAGAGCAGAGTCTCATCAGACTTACTAGAAGGCAGTATCACGGTCTCAGATCAAGAGGCCTATGCTCAGAGTAAATTGGCAATTTTAATGTGGAGTTTTTATCTGGCTAAACAAGAACCGAGGGTGGCCGTAGTAGCCCTAAATCCTGGTTCACTTTTAAATACAAATATGGTAAGAGAAGCATATGGAAAATTCTGGTCCTCCGCAGATAAAGGAGCGGACATTATATGTGACTTGGCAGTTGTTAAGAATTGTGCAGATATCGATGGACAATACTATGACAATGACAGAGGATCTTTTGGGGAAGCTCATCCAGATGCATATGACGAGGACCTCATAGCAGCCTTAATCGATAAAACAGAATATGCATTGAAAGCTTGGCAATAAGCAGTGCTTAAGATGACATGTTTTTGGTCGGTTTTTAAGTAGGACATGGCGAAGCTGCATTCGTATATTACTTACTGCACCTTGGAGCAATGCTTAAACAAGAGGACGGGGCATAACCAAACCAATAAATATTTAATCAATTTCCTTCCTACATCTGTTTATTAGCTTACTTTTGCAGCATAAAATCGAAAATTATGCCTTATCTATTTACATCTGAATCCGTGTCTGAAGGACATCCCGATAAAGTTGCTGACCAGATTTCAGATTCATTAGTAGACCACTTTTTAGCCTTTGACCCAAGTTCAAAAATAGCCTGTGAAACTCTTGTTACAACTGGACAGGTTGTGCTCGCAGGAGAGGTAAAGTCAAAAACCTATCTAGATGTACAGCAGATTGCTAGAGACGTGATAGAAAAGATTGGTTATACTAAATCAGAATACATGTTTGAGGCAAAGTCTTGCGGTGTATTCTCATCCATCCACGAACAATCACCGGATATTAATCAGGGGGTAGAAAGAAAAAAGAAAGAAGACCAGGGTGCAGGTGACCAGGGTATGATGTTTGGATATGCTACCAACGAAACAGAAAACTATATGCCGCTTGCCCTAGATCTGTCACACAAGATCTTAGAGGAACTAGCAGCTATAAGAAAGGCAGGCAAGAAAATGACCTACCTAAGACCTGATTCTAAATCACAGGTAACCATAGAGTATAATGATAATGGCAAACCAGCACGGATAGACTCTATAGTAGTATCCACGCAGCACGACGATTTTGCAGCAGATAAGAAGATGCTTAAGCAAATTAAAGACGACGTGATCAACATCGTTATCCCTAGAGTAAAGAAAAAAATGAAAGCCTCTATCAAGAAGCTATTCACAGATAAGATCACCTACCACGTAAACCCAACAGGGAAATTCGTTATTGGTGGACCCCACGGAGATACCGGATTGACAGGTAGAAAGATTATCGTAGATACCTACGGTGGAAAAGGAGCACACGGTGGTGGTGCCTTCTCAGGAAAGGATCCTTCCAAGGTGGATAGATCTGCAGCCTATGCAACGAGACACATTGCAAAGAACTGCGTAGCCGCTGGACTCTGTGATGAAATACTTGTGCAGGTATCCTACGCAATTGGTGTTGCAAAACCAACCAACATTTATGTAAACACCTACGGTACTGCAAATGTGAAGATGTCAGATGGTGCAATAGCAGATAAACTCTATAAGATTTTTGACATGCGTCCGTACGCTATAGAAAAACGTCTTAAACTCAGAACTCCTATTTACTCAGAGACAGCAGCTTACGGACACATGGGGAGGCCTTCCAAGAAAAAGAAAGTGTCTTTCACAAATGGATCTGGTAAAACCAAGACTATGAATGTAGAAACATTTACTTGGGAAAAACTAGACTATGTAAAAGCAGTAAAGAAAGCCTTCGGTTTGAAATAACAACTTGTACAGAATACAAAAAAGGGGATGTGATTATACTTACCCTTTTTTATTTCTTTTCATTTAAGATACTCGCTTTTTGAAAGTTGTACTTTCAAACTTGACCCCCGATTAACGATTCAGCTGTTATTCGTACGATTCTCCTACGAAATAGTCCCATTCTCATCCCACTTTCATGACATTTCTGATTCGTTCGGTCTACTCCTGAAATAGGTTGTCACAAAAAAGCGTAAAAACATGAAAAAGATAGGCTTACAGAGACAACAATTTTCATCAGAATTTAAATCGTCAGTACTAAAGAAAGTATGTAGTGGAGAACTGACTGGACTAGAAGC
>CALIAU010000004.1 GCA_938045585.1 uncultured Saprospiraceae bacterium | reverse complement strand
CCTTTGGGAGGGCTATTTTTGCGTTCGGCAGGCTTTTCCTACCCGTCCGCATTTGATAATGCGGTTCCCTTCTTTCAGATTGACATTTAGTCAATCTGCTCCTTCGGACCAGTCGGTCATCTCACGCTACAAGGCCCTCCTTCGAGAGGGCCTTTTGCATTCGGCAGGCTTTTGCCACCCATCCGCATTTGATAATGCGGTTCCTTCCTTTCAGATTGACGTTTAGTCAATCTGCTCCTTCGGACAAGTCAGTCACCCATCCGCATTTGATAATGCGGTTCCCTTCTTTCAGATTGACATTTAGTCAATCCGCTCCTTCGGACAAGTCAGTCACCCGTCCGCATTTGATAATGCGGTTCCTTCCTTTCAGATTGATGTTTAGTCAATCTGTTCCTTCGGACCAGTTAGTCATCTCACGCTACAATGGTTATTTTTTGATCGAAAATAAATCTTCGCATACTCTACTTTCCATATTTCTTAGTAACTTTTAACTTCAAACAATCACAACAAAACTAAAAGCATGGAATTTTCTGATCAGGCATATCATTTCGATGACAAACCGCCAGCAGTTATGGCTGGTTTTGGATTGCGGCTAGTAGCAGCAATTCTGGATGCAATAATATTAACAGTGTTTATTGTTATTGTGCTATTAGCTGTCTCGCCAGCTATTCTAAGTTCAGGAGGGGACATCAGTGATTTTATGGCTGTTTCTATGGTTTTAACATACTTCCTGGGTATACCTATAGTGCATGTTCTTTATCATACAATATTTGAATCTTCTAAGCATCAAGCAACACCAGGTAAGATGGCATTAGGTATTCAAGTGACAGATATGTATGGTGAACGTGTTTCCTTCTTAAAAGCCTTGGGACGCAACTTAGGTAAATTCATTTCTCAGTTTATTCTTTTTATTGGCCACCTCATGGCCATTTTCACAGAAAAGCAACAGGCCTTACATGATATGATTGCGTCTACTCTGGTCGTGAAAAAACAGCGAGTCTAAAAGAAGATATTCTATATAGCTCAGTTTCAGTGTAAAAATAAAATCCCATTTCGGCGGTTACCTTTTTTTATTCCTAAACATATATTCAAAATTATTCCATTAGCGAGACAACAACCAAGCTAAACACAGTAAGAATATTTTGAATGAATGGTCTAAATAAAATAAGAACGGAACTGCAGAATGACAACCTGCTAAGTTTACAAGAGATATATGTTGATCAGCTACATGCTTGTCAAAATTATCTAGTCAACAAAGGTATGGCTAGTATTGAAGATGCTAAGGACATTTATACTGATGCGATCCTAATCCTTAGAACAAACATCCTCAAGCAAAAACTCCGACCCAATTCTAACTTAAGGTCTTATCTATTGGGTATTTGTATGAACTTGGCTAGGTCAAAGCATAGGGAGAGAAATAAATGTGGTGCTAAAGAAGCGGAAGTTAGGTCATTATTTTATGATGATGTAAAAACAGATACGGGGGAAGAGGCAGAGAAAATGATATCCTTGTGTAAAGAAGCTTTGGATGTTTTAGAGCCCAAAGGAAGAAGAATTCTGGAATTGTATTACTTTAAGAAATATTCAATGACAGAAATTGCTAACGAATTAGGTTATGCAAGCAGCGATGCAGCAAAAACTGCAAAATATAGAGTGTATAAACGCTGGATTGCCGAAGCTAATAAACTAAGAAATATATATTTTGAATCTATCTGAAACACAAATGCAGCTCATCGAAAAGTACTTAGATAAAACGCTAAGTGCTAAGGAGCAAATCGAGTTTGAAAAAAACTTGAAAGACCCTGAGTTTAAAGAACAACTCCTATTCCAGGCAAAACTGGTGGATAGTTTGGAACAGAATGCTTCTGAACCTTTGCAGATAAGTGGAGTAGGGCAAGATGCTTCTATTCCTTTGTCTTCCCTTGTAATACGACTCGCCGCTGCTGTCTTAATGATATTTGCAGTACTGTTTGTCTTGAAAAACTTTACGGGAAGCCCTGAGACAAAACTATACTCTGAATTCTATGCAGCCTATCCAGCAAATACTGCAAGAGGACATAGCAACACAAATGATCGTGAAGAATTTAATATAGCAATGTCTGACTATGCAGATAAGAAATATCAAATTGCTTTAGATCGTTTACAAGCGATACCTGAACAGAATGAAGAGCAAGCCTTATATATCGCAAACTGTTTAATGGAGTTAGGAGAAGATAAAGAAGCACTCAAGTTATTTGGTGGAATGGGAAAATCTATAAATACTAAATACAGATGGAATGCAGAGTGGTATAGCTTTCTAATTCTTTTAAAGAACAAAGATGAGACATCCAAGACGTATCTAAATAAGATTCTTTCCAATCCCAAGCATCTCTACTTCGGTCAAGCAAAAGCCATCGAAAATTTGATAAATTAGAATAAATGAACTTCTCCTTGCCTGTCTAGAGTCTAGCGTCTCTTGTACATCTTACAAACTTAAATTAGAGGATTCATTCAGAAATGTTTACTTTAGAGAGTAAATGCATCATCATGAAAAAAATTCTATTCTCTCTCTTCTTTATGGGTTTTTGTCTAAGCCTAAGCCTTGCTCAAAAAGCAGAGTTGAGCCCTTGTGGCTCTCAGCCTTATAAAACAGAGTGGTTAAAGAACTACCAAAAAGATCCATCTAAATTCGAAACGCGTTCTGGAAGTACCCTGTATGTTCCAATGACAGTACATGTCCTAGCAGGAGGTGTTACAGATGAATTTATTTTTAGGAACCTTTGCCAATTAAATGCTGACTTCCAAGATACTGAAATACAGTTTTACCTAAACTATCCTATTAGAAGGGTTTCCAATGGTGCATATAATAGCCATCAAGAATTAGAATTAGGTTATAATATGATGGTGGAGTATAATGTAGAAAATACTATCAATACCTATGTAGTAGATAACCCAGCAGGGAACTGCGGATATAATTTGCCCTATGCAGGTATTGCAATGAACAAAACATGCATGAGTGAAGGAGACCATACTTGGGCACATGAGGTAGGACACAATTTGTCCATTCAACATCCATTTTTAGGATGGGAGGGTGGTGTTTCTTATACGGGAACGGTGCCTCACAATTTTAATAATCCTGCACCTGACTTTGTTACTTATGATTATACACTCTTTCAACAAACGCCTTACTTTGATGTAGATACTCTTATAGTAGATACAGCCTTTGTAGAACGTGCAGACGGAAGTAATTGTCATTATGCTGGTGACGGATTCTGTGATACAGATCCAGATTATATTGCAAATAGATGGTTTTGCAATTCAGATGGTCAAAGCAATTTGATTTTTACAGATCCGGATGGCGTAAAATTACAAGCAGATGCAAGTTTGATCATGTCTTATGCAGATGATGGCTGTGCAGCTAGGTTCACAGAAGAGCAATCCGCAGCAATGCGCGCTAACTTGATCGATGAAAAAATGGAATATTTGGACCCTAATTATACAGCAGATCCTATGCTTGATCCAGAACTCGTATTGAATTATCCTATTGATGATGAAATTGTACCCTTTGATGGAGTTGTGTTGGATTGGGAAGATATTCCGAATGCAGATTTTTATAATATTGAAATCTATATTACGAATGAAGTTTTTCCTGGAATGATGTTCCCATGGAACTCCTATAGTTCCCAAGAAAGTGAATTTACACTCCCTGCACTAGATGTCAATGTGCAATTCTTTTGGGAAATAACTCCCTATGAAGACTTTGCCTTTTGTAATGAAAACGTATCCGAGATGAACAGCTTTATAACCTCAGATGTCTCTTCCGTAAATGAGCTAGACGACACGCAGGTAAAGCTCTTTCCCAATATCTTAGAAGCTGGACAAATTATTCAAATAGTTTTAGAAGAGACTAAAGACATATTCTTGGATATACGATCTATGGATGGAAAACAGATATACAGTTACAAAGGCATAGGTAATCAAGTTTCGGTATCCTCGCAGGGATGGGCAACAGGCATATATCTTGCCTATATAGAATTAGAAGAAGGAAGAACTACTCGTAAAATTATCGTGCACTAATTATGATTTATAGTTTTAAAGGATTTACTCCAGTGGTAGATCCCAGTTCATTTGTACATCCCTTGGCGGCTGTAACAGGGAATGTTATTATTGGTAAGGACGTGTACATTGGACCGGGAGCTGCAATACGTGGTGACTGGGGTGGGATTGTAATTAAAGATGGATGTAATGTGCAGGAAAATTGTACCATACATATGTTTCCTGGTATAGTCGTAACACTTGAAGAAGGTGCACATATAGGTCATGGTGCAATCATCCATGGTGCAATGATAGGCAAGGATGTACTGGTAGGAATGAATGCTGTCATAATGGATAATGCTGTCATTGGAGAGGGGAGTATCGTAGGTGCATTAAGTTTTATAAAGGCAAATGAAGACGTTCCAAGTAGGAGCCTCATCGTAGGAAATCCGGCAAAGGTAATTAAACAAGTATCTGATGAGATGTTAGCCTGGAAAAAGAAGGGAACAGAATTGTATCAAACCCTGCCTAAGGACTGCCACGATTCATTAAAAGAAACGCAGGCTCTAACTTCTATACCTGAGGATAGACCAAATCAAGAAAGTTTGTACACAACTTGGGAGTCCATAAAGTCAAAGTAGTATTTACGCGTGAGTGGCCTGCCTGCGTGCGCACGCAGGCAGGTGGTAACAGGCCGAAGGCGTCCGGAGGACCTAGCTGTGGACGACACGACCCCTTTTTTTAAAAGGGGGCACGCCCAAAAACCTTAAAAGATGTCCTTGAATTATTTAATCATAACTGATCAATTCCCCAAAATCTAATGTTTAACATCTAGCGTCTGCATCTAATATCTAGCGTCTAAAATCTCTTTACTTCGAATACTTCTCCATCGCTTGCATAATCATTTCACGACGATTCTCAGGACTTGGGTGAGTGCTCATATGTTCAGGAGTTCTGTTAGGCCCAGAAGCATTTTCTAGTATGTCCATAACTTCAAGAAGGGATCTAGGATCGTAGCCTGCTTCCATCATCATGCGCACACCAAAATCATCCGACTCTAATTCTTGTTCACGTCCATATTTCATATTTACCATGGAGCCTATCGCCTGTGCCATCTGAGTTGCACCGGCATCACCTGAGCCCACCATTACAGAGGTAATTAATCCCTGTGTGAGTCCCTGCTTAGCTAAACGTTCTGCACCATGTCTATGAATAACATGACCTACCTCGTGCCCTAGTATTCCAGCCAACTGATCCTCCGTTGTCAGTTGTGCAAAAAGAGCTTCCGTAATAAATACTTGACCTCCTGGTAAGGCAAAGGCATTGACAACATTAGGATCTGCTAGCAAATGAAATCCATATTGATATCCACTTTGACGTGCTACTGTACTTGCAACCAGTTTGTTCCCCACCTGCTTTACATATTCCTGTGCTCTTTGGTCAGGGTGTAGACCACCATGCTGCTGCACCATCTGAGGAGCACTTTGTAATCCCAATGCCACTTCTTGTTCTGGAGTTAGAGAAACGTGTTGTTTCTCTCCCGTGATTGGGTTTACTTGTGTAGTCGTAAAATATTTTAAAAAATGATAGCCTGCAATAGCAAGACCTATAATGAGCATGAGCTTAAATCTTCCGCCACGTCTGCTTCCTCCACGCATAGGTGAGCCATATCCACCTCCATATTGCTGTTGCTGTCTTCTATACATACTGTTGTATTCTTAGGTTCTGTTAATAGATTAAAGATAGAATGAAATTCTTAATCCTAATTCTTATAACTCGCTATATTTTAGATTAGTTTCCTTGAATGATGTTTTTTAGCGTCAATGCGCCCTTTCTTAAGCTTCTCTCTTGACTGAGGGTGTCTAAAGCATATAGTCCAAATTTCATATCATAGCCTTCCGCCCATTCAAAATTATCCATCAGGGACCAGTAAAAATACCCATCAATGTCATAACCCTCTTCCATGGCTTTGGAGACAGCAGAAAGATGCTCTTGTATATACAGTCCACGGATATCATCATCCCTATCTGCGACACCATTTTCTGTAATTATGATAGGTGCACCCAAACTGGCAATCCGTTTTATTGCAGTATAAAGTCCCTCTGGGTACATGGTATATTCCATGTCTGTTTTTATTTCATCCTCTGGCATATGTGGTTCCAAGGCTTTCTCCTGATCAAAAGAAAAGTCAAAAATGATGTGTGAGTAATAGTTTAGCCCAGCAAAGTCATACGATCCTTTTCCTATTCTGTATTCTTTAGAAATACTCACCGGAGGAAATTCAAAATTATAGTAACCTGTTTTCAAAAATGCAAGCGTGGATTCGTTAAATGCTTTGTCCACTGTTCTTGCCACTAACCAGTCACCGGGATGGAATCTGTTTCTTGGTTCGAACACAAAAATATCTTTCACGATACCCACCTTTGCATCACGCCCTCCAGGCAATGCTTTAATTGTTCTATAAACTAGTGTATGTGCTTTCAATAGATTAAATAATACCTCTCCAGCTAATTGTGGATCTTTTTTACCTGGAGGGAAATCACCACGAACATAACCACCGGTGATAAAGACATTGGGTTCATTAATGGTGCAGTAGTAATCCACCTTATCAACAAATTCTTCAAAAACTAAGCGGCAAAATTTCACGAAGAGACTAATGTTTTCTTCTTTTTCAAATCCACCCAGATCATCAAACCAGATGGGTTGGGTAAAGTGATGAAAGGTCATCATTGGCGTGAGCCCAGCAGCATTCAGACTATCCACTAAGTCATGATAATGCTGTATAGCTGCTCTATCAATTATGCCTTGCTCAGGTTCTATCTTACTCCACTCGATAGAAAAGCGATAGGCGTTCATCCCTAAATCTTGCATGCGCTGTATATCTTCAGGATATCTATTCCAGTGATCTGCAGCTTTTCCAGATTTGTCATTGTTGTGAATGGTAGACTCGTTGTCTTCATTCAGACTGTGCTCCCAAGCATACCAGTTGTTATTTGTGTTATTGCCTTCTACCTGATGTGCGGCAGTCGCGGTGCCCCACATAAAGTCTTCCGGAAATACCTCCGATACAATTTTAAAATCCTCTTTCTTCCACTTGACTGCTGGCTGCGAGAAATTCCAAACAAGTATCGCACCGATATAGATTAATAGGATTGCAAAGAGTAAGATTTTCAATATCTTGATTAAGACCTTCATAGCCTACAAAGTAAGCAATATTCAGAAAAGCTTTTCTCTTTTAGTTTGCCGTTCTGATCTTTGTGCTTTCATTTATCCAGCATCCCACTTTATAGCTTGCTCCTGCTTTCAAACTTCGGATAAAGACATCTTCTTTAGAAGGCATATATTGTCTATACTGACTAATCCATTTGTTCGCTTCTTCAGCTGCAGCAGGGTCTATCTTTTTAGCGTATTCAAATTTATCAATAGCTGGCCAGGTAACAATCTGAGAATCCCAGCCTCTTCCTGGTCCACAAAGCGGACCACTGGATGCATATAGTTTTCCTATTAAGATATAGGGTTCACCCCAGTTTGCTCTAAAAGCAGCAGCCTCCAAAGCCTTCTTTCTTGATTGGGGGAAGTTCTTAATGTCACGGTAATAAATCTTTGCGATGAGCAGGGTATATTTTGCTTTCTTTTCAGCGTCCGTTGTTTTGTTTACAAACTGATCAAACAAGTTAATTGCTTCATTATATCTTCCCTCTGTGTATGCATCGTATGCCTGTCTCAAAGTACTTTCTTTTGGTGGTGGTGGAGTATAACAGTTTGTCTTTTTAGCATTGAGAACCTCAGCAACAAGTGGGTCTGTTTTAGCACAGCCTCCCCATAGCATTCTACCGTAGGCAATATTTATGGTTTCACAGTCGGTAGGATTTGATAAATATTGTGCGTGGTATTTTTTACTAAAGTATGCACAATCATAAAAGCCTTTTAGGCCTTCTAAGTTTTCCATTTTTGCTGGAGCATAATCATTGACAATATCCCAAGCTTCGCAGTCCTTTTTGCAATTTGCTTTTCCATATTCCACAGCATCAAAGATCATATTTGCATACTTGCTTCCTTCTTCCATGGAAACACGTTCGTCCAGTATGCGATCAGACAGAAGTGCTGCAAATGGATTTATGACAAAGTAGTCAGACTTTTCGCCTTTTAAATCCATGGCACGTTTAAACATGTCAAAGGTCTCATCTTCTGAAGTGAATTCTGAAAAGTAGTAATAATTATCAAAGGCTTTTCTACCCAGTGAGTATCCTTCGTCTCCAATACATTCAGTGCGCTTATCATAGATTTTCATGATTTCATCTACGTAGGCCTGTTTTGTCGCAGCATCCGTTGCTGTTTCCATCAGCCCCTTGTATATACCCACACCATCATCAAACTGATATTTAATTCTACCATTTGCTGCTGGCGCTAAACTAAATGCCTTTTGCCATAGTGGTAGTGCTTTTTCATATTCCTTGGCTTTATAAAAATCGCGGTATAAGACATAGGCAGTTTCCGCTTCATCTTTTTTGGACGGGGATAATTGGCTTAAAATCGTACAGGGTCCTACGGGTTCTTCTTGAACAACTTCTCGCACAGGTTCTTTCTTTGTCTCTTCGACCACCTTAGGTGTGCAAGCAAAGAAGAACAGGGGTGCGGCCAATAATACAAACAGCTGAGACTTTTTCATAGGAGCGTATTTCTTATTTATACGTAGAGAATAACAAAATAGGTGTTAATGCCTTCTTAAAACTAAGATGCAAATTTATAGTATTCGGGTTAATGGAATGCTAGAAAAAGGGGAAATAGGGTAGATTCTCCTAAAATTATTGGCTAAGAGCACATATAAATGTGTTTCTAGTGACCTTAAGGGGATTTCTTGCATTCGGAAATATTGATAAAACTTATATTTAATCAAAATCAGAATACATGCAAAGATTACTATTCCAATGTCTATTAGTCGTACTTTCAGTAAGTACGGTAGCTATATTTTTCAGTCCAGAGGAGAACTTAGTTAAACTTCCCAAAGAGAGAAGAGTAGAAGAAATGGCCAAGCAGGAGTTTGAGATGACTAAAGATCTTGCTACAAATACTCTTTCTAGAAAAGAGATCTATAAGATTTCAAAGCAGATAGAAAATAATACTATTAGATCTGGGAATACTCTGTTCTGGGAAGAACGTGGACCAGATAATTTTGGAGGTAGGACACGTACCATGGCTTTTGATCCCAGCGATCCTTCAGGAAATACCATATGGACAGGAGGCGTAGCAGGTGGTTTATGGAAATTGACAGACGCCTTTTCTAATAATTACACCTGGGAACGGATAAGCTCATATACAGGGAATAGTGCAATATCTTCAATAGTTATAGATCCTTCTAATCATGATGTGATCTATGTTTCTACAGGAGAAGGTTGGTTTAATGCAGATGCTTATCAAGGCGATGGCATTTATAGATCTTTAGATGGAGGTAGGACATGGAATCGTTTAGAGTCCACAGCAAATACAACATTCCGTTATGTCCAGAAGCTTCTTATTGCTGGGGATAGATTATTTGCCTGTACGCGTGCAGGGGGAATACAGATGTCCCTTGATAGAGGAGAAACATGGGTAAAATCATTGGGGAATGGACAGTTTGGATTTTCTGAAAGAGCTGGAGATATTGACCTGGCAACTGACGGAGCATTGTATGCCGGTATGGGATTTAATGGATCCAATGATGGTGTGTATAAATCAACAGATAATGGAGATAGCTGGGAATTTCTTGATATACCAGGCTATTTACCGAGAAGGGTAGAACTTGCTGTCTCGCCCTCTAATCCAGATGTCATTTATGTATTGAAGGAAGCACCGAGTTCGCGTTCAGTAGAAGAGATAGTAAAGTCTAAGAATGGAGGACTTAACTGGGAAATACTAGAAGCACCACCCGCATTTGGTATGGATTTTTTTACAAGAAATCAGGCCTGGTATGATCTAAGTATTACAATAGATCCCAATGATGAGGATAGGATATTTATAGGTGGTGTGGATTTATTATTATCGGAAGATGGTGGTGAGAACTGGAGACAGATTTCGCAGTGGTTTGGTGGATTTGGATTGCAAGAAGTCCATGCAGATCAACATTTTGCAGGCTATTTGCCAGGTGATGGGAATAAGGCAGTGTTTACAAATGATGGTGGTTTATTTCTAACAGAAAATGCAACGGCTCCTGTTCCAATTGTGGAATGGAAAAACCAAGGTTATAATACGATACAATTCTATGCCTGTGCAATACATCCCACAATTGAAAATTATTTTTTAGGAGGCACGCAGGATAATGGTACACACCTTTTTGAAGATCCTGGGATAAATTCAACGTTTGAGGTAACTGGAGGAGATGGTGCTTATTGTCATATCGACAGAGATAATCCCAATATCCAGATTTCATCGTTTGTGTTTAATAGTTATTGGGTAACAACAAACGCTTGGAATTCTGATCAACGTTATAGTCTTTCTGGTTCTAGGGGTTCTTTCATTAATCCTACAGATTATGATGATGATAATGACATGCTGATATGTAGTGGCAATACAGGAGAAATAATTACTCTTGATGTTCATACAGGCGTATTTGATTCCTTAGAAATCTCTCAAATGATAGGACAAAGAGCCTCAGCAATTAAGGTACATCCTACAGACAATACTATAATTTATGTAGGAACAAATGGAGGAAATATATTTCAGGTAAATAATTTGATCCAGGGATCACCAACAGTGAGTAGAATTTACGCAGGCTCTGGGAATATTAGAAGTATCGATCTTGATTTAAATAATACAGACAGGATCGTTTTTTGTATTTCTAATGTCAATGCCCTGTCTGTATTTGTAAGTGAAGATGCAGGTGAGTCATGGACAAATCAGGAAGGGGACTTACCTAATATGCCAATTCGTTGGGCAGTTTGGAATCCAGCTAATCCGAATGGAGTTATTCTTGGTACAGAATTAGGGGTCTGGACAACAGATGCTATTCAAGGAGAGGATGACACAGAGTGGGTGTACAATAACTTTGGTTCTGCCCCTACGCGTATTGATATGTTAGATGTAAGGCATAGTGACTTTACCGTGCTTGCGGCATCACACGGTCGTGGTATGTTTACAGCAAATGTATGCAGCGGTGCAATTGATAATGATGGCGATGGCTTTAGCTGTGATGAAGACTGTAATGATTTCAACAGTGCAATGAATGCTGATGCAGATGAGATTCCATATAATGGCTTAGACGATGATTGTAATGAGGCAACCCTAGATGATGATTTGGATATGGACGGTTATGGAATTGCGGATGATTGTGATGATCAAGATCCTGCGATTAATCCGGATGCTGTAGAAATTGAAGGAAATGGGGTCGATGAAAATTGCGATGGTTTGGACGAGGAACCACCCTGTGGGGACTTTGCTACAGGGCCATGGGATATTTTTGCAAACGCAGGAAATTGTATTGATGGACCGGCAAACTCTACCTGGCAAATATGGTCTAATGAATCCTATGTGGTAAATGAACTTAGAGATGGCGTAAGCTACTTTATAGATTTCTGTGATGGTTATAGCACCGATGTGTTTGAAGCAAATGTTTTAGTATATAGCTATAATATTGCTACTGCCGAACGAGGAGACTTGTTAAGTTCCTTAGGAGATTGTAGAGTAGAGTTTGATTATACAGATAATGCAGACTTTCCAAATGTACTCATCATCTTACAGGATGTAAATGATTGTAATGCTGATTCGGATATGACAGGAAACGGTTTAATTTCCTTTGGATGTATCAGCTCAGGAATAGATATGGACGGAGATGGATTTACAGATGAAATTGATTGCGATGATACGAATGCGGATATCAATCCGGGTGTAATGGAAACGTACTATAATGGTCTTGACGATGACTGTGATGAAGAAACAATAGATAATGATCAGGATGGGGATGGCTTCTCCATTGACGAAGATTGTGATGATGAAAATGCAGAAATAAATCCTTCTGCGACGGAGGTATTATTTAATGGCATTGATGATGACTGTGATGCAAGCACTTTAGATAATGATTTGGATGGAGATGGTTTTGGTTTGGATGAAGATTGTGATGAATCCAATCCTGATGTTAATCCGGGTGCAACAGAGATTCCAGGTAATGGCATTGATGATGATTGTGATCCCACGACTCTAGATAATGACTTTGACGGTGACGGTTTCGGTTTAGATGAAGATTGTGATGATACGAATCCAGATGTCAATCCAAATGCTGAAGAAATTCCAGGCAATGGAATCGATGAAGACTGTGATGGTTTAGATGGGCCTTCTGCGGTGCATGATCTTAGTGGCACTAAAATAAATGTGTATCCAAATCCTTCAAGAGGCATGCTCTTTATTGATTCGGAAGGACTGAGACTAAATGTAAAGGTCTTTTCTGAGATTGGGAACTTAGTAAGGGAATCAAACGAGCAAAGCCAATTAGATCTTTCGGATGTTGAGGACGGAATGTATATGGTCGTGATTACGGACGTAAATACAAATAAGTCTGTCGTTGAAAAACTAATACTAGTAAAATAAGACTTGCTGATTAGACACATAAAAAAAGCGCATCCCAAGATGCGCTTTTTTTATGTGTTCTATTTAAACTTTACACCAGCAACTACTGGTAAGATACCGTTACTGATTCTCCGATCCAGCAACCTACGGTTACTCGATCTCCTTTCTTAACGCCTCGCATAAAACCTTCATCCTGTGTTGGCTTTGAACTACTATACTTGGCAATCTTACTATTTGCATCTGTTGCGTATTCTGGATCCTTAGATGCAGCTCTGTACTTATCCACTGCTGCTAAAATCGCTAAGCGCTGGTTCCATGAATCACCACAGTTTCTTGCACCTGTTGCGTACATATCACCAATCAACATAAGTGCCTTACCCCAGCCTGGTCTAAAACCTAAAGCCGTCTTAGCTTCTTTTCTTGCATCATTAAATTTCTTCTGCTTTCTAAATAGGATAGAAGCAATAGAACAATGATAGGTTCCTTTCTTTACATTGTCCGTTGCTTGGTTAATCGCTTCTCTGTATTTAGCAATTGCACCAGGATAGTCACCTGCCTTGTATGCCTTACTTGCTAACATTGCTGGATTACTTGCTTCAAATTCTGCCTGTCTTTGCGCATTTACACCCTGCGCATACGACTTCCACTCTGATTCCCATTTCATAAGAGTAGGGTCTGTGTCAGAACAACCTCTCTTTTTCAATAAAGCGATACATGTTTTAAGATTATCTGGATCCTTTGGATTCTCATCATACCTAGCCTGAATTTGAGGTTTGAAATATTCGCAGTCAAACAACTGTGTTTCTATCTTTCCAAACTTTGTCTTTGCTGCCTTCCACGCTTGATCATAGTATTCTCCATACTTTGTATTGTTCGCAAGGTTGTGCTCAGCAATTTTCTCCATCAAGAAGAAATAATCCAAAGTTTGTTGCTTATCTAATTTTCCTTTCTCAAACTGATATACAGCCATGGTAGCTACTGGATCAAAGAATGTATATTCGATATCATTCCCTGCTAGCTTTAATGCCTCATCATACATGGCTAAATTTTTGCCATAGGGCGCATTGATTGAATAGTACATATCAAAACCTCTTCTAGCGGTGATATTTCCTATTCTTTTTTCAATACATGCATCATCTTGACACTTAGTTGGTTTGATTGCTCCATTTCTGTAGCATTCAATTACCTGGTCATACATCATATTTATTTTGTCTACATACTGGCTCTTTGTAGTTGCATCTGCATCCTTCAGTTTGTTTATGTAGATTTTAATTCCATCTGTAAAGTGATAATCACGTTTCCCATCTGCTGCTGGAGCTACTTCAAAGGCCTTTGTCCAGTATTCTTCCGCTACAGGATAATCTTCAGCTTTTAATGCCTGTCTGTAGATAGAGTGGTTATTTTCTGCATCATCTTTTTGGGGTGAGTCATTCCAATTTTCGCATTGTGCAGATCCAAGATTTGCAAATGATATGGAAGCGATCATAAAGATTGCGATTCTTAGATAATTTCTCATAGTGTCAAGTTTCTTTTAATTAATTGTATTTTCTTTTAATAAACCATTCATCGTCATTGAAGGTAAATCCAAACGTAAACCTAAAATAGGTTTCTGTTATGGAAGCACCGGTACCTCTCCTCCCTAAATTTAAGCCAAGATTAGCATGTGATATTTTTTTCTGGAATACAAAGGGTAATCCAAAACCTAGGCTCAGACCGTAATTATTGATCTGTGTGCCATTGACTACGCGTGGATCATTGCCATAAAATCCACCAAAACGATAGTACACTCTGTCGAAATAGGAAAACGACTTAAAGTTAGGACGATAAAATCCGCCAAAAGTTAACTTATATGTGTTAGAAAGTTCTTCTGGATTAGCATCATTGGTATAACTTGACCAATTTGCGGCACTTGCATCTACTCCTATCGCTAGTTTTGTACCACCATAATAGGTAGCTCCAATGCCTATTTCTGCTGGTAAAGTACCCTTTCCTTTAAGATCACTCGAAGCTCTTATAGTATCTATAGCACCAGACGAGTAATTTCTATGTAGATCTATGACATTTGAGTTGGTATTGAACCCAGTATTCGTATTTGCACGTAGTCCTATATTCAAGACATTTGGACGGATTCCCTTCTTGGAATCAATTTTACCCTTATTCAGTACAGTAGAATATATAAAGCCAACATTCCACAAAAATCCTGAAACTGAATAATTGTTTTCGTAATCTACTGAGAATGCATTTAGATTATCAAGAAAGACTATATCTCTCGTGTATCGTATTTTTCCAAATAGGTATCCAAGATTTAATCCTGCAGAGAAGTTTTTATACTTGTATCCCTGTGATAATAAGAACTTATACGTACCACCACTACCAGAAAAATTTCTACGTACTTCCCCCAAAGTGTCCGCTACTTCTGAAGAATTGATGTCATAACCTACTACAGAGTGCGGCATCAGAGTCAAACCAATTCCGTAATTGGACGTTCTAGTTTTTTGCTCAAAAATATCGTTTATGGGGTTGCTGGATGGAAAAGCAAGAGAAATATATTCTATGTTGCCGTTGAAACTGGAAGCCCTGTTTTCTCCATCATCTAGGGTCGAAAATTCATTGAAAACTGCAATATCAAATGCAGTCGCTTTTAAGTCTCCAAGAGAGGCTGGATTTACAATATTTATTAAGTAGGGATCCACATAAGAGCTGCCCAGTCCTCCCATATGTCGCATATGTAAGAAGTTATTATCTGAAATTTCTCCTATCCCAAATCGGGTTAATGGAGAATTATCTGATATCTGCGCCTGTAAAAACAGAGGGAAAAGGAAAAGGAATAAACTATATTTTGCTTTTGACATTGTGTTCTAGTATTGAATCTAGGCCTATGAGGACTAGATTTGGGATTACAAATTTCTTACATTCTAGGAGTTCTCCAAATTTAATAGCGTCTCCTCCAGTTAAAATAACGTTAATAGGACCTATTTCGCGCTTTTGACGGGCTACCATACCCTCAATTTCAAGACAAATACCATAAATAGCTCCATTTTGAAGAGCAGATTTTGTCGATTTTCCAACAATCGGATTGCCAAAATCTGCCTTCACCAGAGGTAAAGCAGAGGTATAATCATGCATGGATCGTAATCTAAGGTCTTTTCCTGGGGCAATATTGCCCCCCTCATAGACCTTATCTTTGCGCAATAGATCAATTGTCATGCAGGTACCAATGTCAAAAATTAAGCAGTTCTTATTAGGATATAATCTTAGAGCTCCTGCAACAGCCGCTAATCTATCCTTGCCCAAGGTCTTAGGCGTTTTGTAGGCGTTTTGAAAAGGAAGTTTAGTCTTGTGGTCTAGATAGATGAGATGCAGGTTCTTTTTGAGATAGTTTGTGAAACGAGGAATAGACTTTCTCGTAGTAGAAATAATTGCATCTTCAAATTGCCACTTGTCCTGTAAGGCACGTATTTCTCGAACGAGTAATTTTTTACTGCGTTTATAGTAAACTATCTCCCCCTTACGAATAACCGCATATTTTATAAAACTGTTTCCTATATCTATGCAAAAATTTGTCACTAGTGTTTAAAATGTCTTTTACCACTAAATACCATTGCCAGTTTATTTTCATTGCAGTAGTCAATACTTAATTGATCTTTTATAGAACCGCCTGGCTGTATCACCGCCTGAATGCCAGCTTTATCTGCAAGTTCTACACAGTCTGGAAAAGGAAAGAACGCATCAGATGCCATCACAGCTCCTTCTAATTCAAATCCCATACGTTTTGCTTTGTCAATTGCTTGATTACAAGCATCCACTCTGGAGGTTTGTCCAGAGCCCATTCCCAGCAACTGATTATTTCGTGCTAAGACAATCGTATTAGATTTCAGATGTTTTGCACATTTTTCTGCGAATAGTAAATCATGAAACTGTGTATCTGTTGGAGAAAGAAAGGTGACAACTTTTAAGTCTGCTGTTTGGGAAGAATCAAAATCTGAATCCTGTTCGATAACTCCATTCAATATACTCTTGAATGTTTTTGGTCTTAGATCAAAATGTTTAATTTCCATCAGCACGCGTTTCTTCTTTGCAGACAGTAAATTCCGTGCTTCCTCAGAAAAAGAAGGTGCAATAAGTACCTCATAAAAAATCTTGTCTATCTCCTGTGCAGTTGCTAAATCTATTTCAGCATTTGAAATTAGAATTCCTCCAAAGGCGGATACGGGATCTCCTGCTAAGGCGTCCTTCCAAGCCTCAAGAACAGTAGGGCGGATCGCAAGACCACAGGGATTCGTGTGTTTTAAAACAGCAAAGCAGGGATCACCGTCTTTGAATTCTTTCATCAGTGATACAGCTGCATCGATATCTACCATGTTGTTAAACGAAAGCTCCTTGCCGCCCAGTTTGTTAAACATAGAATCCATTTCTCCAAAGTAGATGCCCTGCTGATGTGGGTTCTCTCCATAACGCAGAACCTTACCTTGCAAAAGACTTTGTTTGAATACAGGTTCTGATTCCATATCCCTGTTAAAGTAGTTGTGGATAGCAGTATCATAGTGAGAAGAAACTCGAAATGCTTTCATGGCTAAGCTCTTTCTTTCTTCCAGCGTGCTATTGCCATCCTTCTTGAGAATTTCAGCAAGATGACTGTACTCAGATTTTGAAGGAATAATCACAATGTCATTATAATTTTTTGCCGCTGCTCGTATAAGTGCGATACCTCCTATGTCTATCTTTTCTATAATTGCTTCTTGATCATCTGTACTTGCAACCGTTTTTTCGAAAGGGTAGAGGTCTACAACTACGCAATCTATCTCTGGTATCTCATACTTACTTAGCTCTCCCAGATGATCTTCTGTTCTTCTGGCCAGAATACCACCATGTACTTTTGGATGTAGGGTCTTCACACGTCCGTCCAAGATGGAAGGATAACCGGTAAGATCTTCAACCCTATCTACAGACAGACCTTGTTCAGTCAGATAGGTATAAGTTCCGCCAGTGGACAGCAAACGGATATCTTGTTTTTTGAGTTCTGCAACGATTTCGGATAGGCCATTTTTATCGAATACCGATATCAGACAGGTCTTAATTTTCTTCATTGTGGTCAGGAGGTTCTAGGCTTAGATAAATATTCCGCAATATTAAGTTTCTAAAGGCGAAAAAGGTAATATAATCAGTCATAAATTGGCATATTCTCAATAGCTGTCGCCTAATCAGTTACTCTTTATTTAGTACTTAAATAATTAGAAATTTAGTCGGATGATTTCTTCTTAAGAATTACCGCTATTCCTTGGTTCTAAAGTCGATGATATTCCCCATACTATAGCAAATCCTGCATCGCGGTTCGTATTTGTCTTTTTCGCCAAGTACCACCCGATCTCCTTCACCAGATAAGCGATAAGAATGAGTGGCAAGATTTCCACAATGCGGACAGATCGCATGTACCTTCGTGATATATTCTGCTATCGCGAGTAAATCTGGAACAGGCCCAAAGGGTTTGCCCAGATAATCCATGTCTAAGCCGGCTACAATAACACGTTTGCCCATCAAGGCAAGTTTTTCTGCTACTGCTACCAGTTCCGCATCAAAAAACTGCGCTTCATCTATTCCTATAACCATCGCATCTTCCATGTGATTCAGTATTTCAGAACTTGTTTCTAGTGGCATAGAAAGGACCTGATTCGCATCATGTGATACGACCTGTTCTTTGTGATACCTACTATCTGTACGGGGCTTGAAAATTAAAGTTTTTTGATTGGCGATACGCGCACGTTTGATACGTCGTATTAATTCTTCTGTTTTTCCTGAAAACATGGAACCACAGATGACTTCAATCCATCCACTACGTTGTCCTTTAAAACTTGGCTCTAAAAACATATTTGCGCAATAATCTCCGCTAATTTAATGTTTTGGTCTTAATGAAAAGTTAATCTGTCTAATTAAACCGTATTAAAGAAAGTATTAATAGATAAAAGCCAGCAAAATGCCTCGATATGGCTTACTTTAGCAGAACAAAACAAGAATCAAATAAATTATGAATTGGGATAAATATAATGTCTTACTAAAAAAGCTGAATAACCTCCACTCGCATTTAGAAGATTATGATGAAGTATCGGATGCTGAGAAGGATCTTATGATGAGTTATTTGCGTTCTATGCATAATGTCTTAGCAGAGGGAAGAGAAGAAATTGACGAAATAGAAGAGCAGCTACATTCGAATGGCAGTAACGGAAAAACAAAACACAAGAAAAGTTCAACAGAAGTAATTGACGAGACACCAGAAGTGATAGAAGAAATCATCATTGAAGAAGAACCTGTATTGGAAGCAGTTCCAGTAGTCGCTGAGACAGCAGAAGAAGCCAAAGAAATAAGTCCAGCATTATTGGAAATTTTTGAAGACAAAGAAGCAGTAGAATTATCCGATAAACTGAAAATGCTACCGGTGACGGATTTGACGAAGGCGATGAGTATTAACGAAAAGGCATTTACAATTAAGGAGTTGTTTGGAGGAGATTCTAATCTCTATACGAAAACCTTACATAACTTGAATGTCATGGGCTCATTTGATGAGGCAAAAGCGTTTTTAATCCATGGAGTTGCACAGGATCAGGCTTGGGAAGGAAAGGCAAAAAAAGCGGCTCAATTTATTCAACTCGTACAAAGAAGATATAAGTAATAATAGGTGGAAAAAGAATTCATTAAAACTCTGCGAAAACTATACCTCCCTATCGCATTTATTGCAATTCTAGTTTTTATTCATCTCTGTTTTGTGTTTGGAGATACGCGCCTTGGCTTAGTAGGAGTCGTGCCAAGAAAATCCTACGGACTTTGGGGAATTCTCACAGGCCCTTTAGTACATAGTGATATGCAACATCTTATGGCTAATACCTTACCTCTGGCAGGTCTAATGAGTTTACTCTTTATTTTCTATAGAAAAATTTCCTACTTCGGTTTTGTCCTCATTTATTTTTTGACAGGTGTGGTTGTGTGGTTATTTGCACGACAGGTTTCTCATGTGGGCGCAAGTGGTATCGTCTATGGTCTCGTCTCTTTTGTGTTTTTCAACGGCATCTTCAGAAAAAATTTACTATCGATAATCCTTTCCCTTATTGTGACAATGCTCTACATAGGATCAGGATATTTTATGGGTATACTACCTAATCAAGAAGGCATTTCATGGGAAAGCCATCTCTTTGGAGCCTTGGTTGGTGTCTTTGTTTCCTTTGTGCTCAAGGATATCCCCGAAGCTATAGACAAGGAACATGAAAAAAAGGAGTGGGCTGAAGAAGAGACGCGCTATTATCTGCCAAGAGATACCTTTGATATGACTAAGCAAGAACGCGAGCTGCTACGACAAGAGCAGGAAATGATGAGGAGGCAAGAAGAATTACTCAGACGCCAGCAAGGGAATCTAGATATTAATTAGAACAGTATTTTCCCGAGTTCTAGTGCACAATAATTGATTTTGAAAATTACTTGGGCGTGCCCCAGGGGTCGCAGTATTGCAGGCTCGCTTATTTCGCTCGGTATTCTGCCCTCTTACAGATTGCAGAACACTAAACCCTCCATGTTGCCTGCCTGCGTGCGCACGCAGGCAGGCTCACGCAGGCAGGCTCACGCGAATAACTTACTCTAATGGAGAAGGATTAGCTACTCATTAAGTCAATAATATTTTGGCGCTTATTTTCCATGTAGCGGAGTTCGGCATCATTTTTTACTAAGGATATTGCCTGCGTATAATTCTCTAGTGCCTGCGTATATTGATTCATGTACTGATAGTATTGCGCCATACAACCATAAAACAGATATTCTCTCTGTCCCAATTCCTTAGATTCTACTTGTGCCAATAAGTCTTTCGTTTTATCCGCTTGGTCAAGTTCTAAGTGTACGATAGCCATGTTCATAAGATTAAACGCGGAAGGAGAAATTTCTTGTAATTTTTCGTACCAAAAAATAATTTTCTTCCAATCTGTTTCTTCAAATGTTTTAGCAGATAGATGTTCGGAAGCAATAGCTGCTTCATAATGGTAATGGGTGAAATGACCACTTTGCGTTGCTTTTTCCATAAAAGAATTACCTATGGCCACTAAAGGAAAATAGTATTTGGATCTATCCTGTAAACGCAAATCTATTAATTCATTAAGTGTATCAATTTTATTGTCCAGACGTGCAGCATGGAAACACATCAGAGCAAACAAAGCCTGACTCTCTTCATTACAAGTTATAGGATGTTCAATAATAATTTTACATAAGCGAATCGCCTCTCCACAAAGTTCTTTTCTGACTATCTTGTCTTTTTTAGAAGAGTGAAAGCCTTCATTAAATAAGAGGTACAATACTTCCAAAACCCGCACCCGACGTGTAACAAGTTCTTCCCCCTGCGGAATCTCAAATGCAAGTTCTTCTTTGCGAATTGTTGCACGGGCACGTGTTAAGCGCTTTTTTATGGTTTCATCTTTTAATAAGAGTGCGGCAGCAATTTCTTTTTGTGAGAAACCAGCAATTGATTTTAAAGCAAAGGCAATTTGATCTCTAGAGTCTAGGCTAGGGTGGCAGGCCATGAATATCATCCTAAGTTGACTATCCGCAATTTCATTATCTAGAAACAAATCTGAAATTGCTATGGCCGCATTACTATTTTTGAAATAGCTGTTTCTTCTCTTTTCGGATTTGAGTTTTCTAAAAAGATCTATAGCTCTATTCTTTGCAGCTTTTGTGAGCCAAGCTTCTGGGTTTTCCGGAACGCCATCACGCCAACTAATGGCAGCTTTTGCAAATGTATCTTGTACTGCATCTTCGATATGCTCTAGATGTTCGATACCGAAAATTCGACAAAGAACAGAGACCATCTTTCCGAACTGATGGCGGAAAAGATGGTCTATGACTGGGTTTATTTTTTGCTCAGAATCCAATCAGAATTAATTATCAAATTCCATTACCTCGCGTATTTCTACAGTCCCTCCTGCATCATAATCAGGGTAACTCTCCGCAATTTTCATCGCAGCATCTAAGTCTGTTGCGTTTATAATATAATAGCCACCCACTAATTCTTTGACTTCTGTACCAGCCCTATCAGTGACTGTACGATTAGGACCTGAGACTTGGCGCACCGTTGTGCTTTCTAAGGCATGACCGGATACATATACGCCATCAGCTTGCATTTTCTCAGTCCAAGCAAACCACTTTCCCATATTTGCTTGCATTTCTTCTGGGGATAAACCTCTTGAGTGATAATCAGCTCCCAGAAATATTAGCATAAATTTTTTCATAGTTCTTTTTTTTAATTTCTAATTTAATAAATAGGTTTTAAATCGGTTTTGCTCCCCATAAGCAAATAACAATAGACATTAGAGTCAGAGTAATTAACCAGTAACCGAGATACACAAAAAAGTATCTCGTTGACTTCTTTTCAAAGATGACGACATAGCCAAGTGCTGGAAGAAAGAAAAATAGTGTAGCTCCTATACCATGTGCTATGCCATGCGTGACAGTATGAAAGTCACCACCGTATTCCGCTAAAAAGGCGGCAGCAGTTCCTGTCTTCATTAATTCGGTATCGCCACCTACCATTCCAAAAACGCCTGCTTCATGAATGGAGAATATATACATACCAAAGGCTAAAAATAAATTCAATACGATACTTAAAAACAGTTTTAAAGGCTTGACTGGGCTAGCAGCTTTTTCAGCTGACATCTCTGACATGGCATGCCATTTTTCTCCACCAAACAGACTGTCGCTGAACCAGAGGTAGGCAAAGAAGAAAGGTATAAGCGCAGAGGCAGCAAGTACAAAAATATTTGGACTCATAATTAGATGATTTTATTTATGATTAAATACTTCCTACATTTCAACGCATTCGCTTATTTCCACAGCATGGTCAGGATAATCATAGATAGGATGTCCAACAAATAATTTTTCAGCTTCGCTTAGACTATTTGCTTGTACAATAGAAAATCCAGTAACCAAGTGCTGGCTTGGATTCCATGATGTACCATTTGTACTAGCACTAGCAGGTGCAAAAGGGGCTCCCATGTCCAATAACTGACTACCACATCTTTGTGCCCAAGCTCCCCAGGGTGCCATCATCTGTTCTTTTTGATCATCTGTAAGATCCATTTGTTCTTGGTGAACACCTGAGGTATTGTAATACAATGCAATAAACTTTTTCATAATTTTCTTTTTTTATGGGTAAATAAATAGAATTCACCCTTACTACGAAGCTGATTTCATATAAGGGGACACGAATAGAAAATTAATTGCAAAATTAATTCAGATATGTGTAGCAATGGCCTTAAGAACCTTAGTTCATATACCAGATACAGTTTGCCAAGATGTGTGCCATTGCTAGATTGTTAAGCGTTAGCAATCATTAAAAGAGAGGATTTTTATCTGATATGTATTGGCTCTCTAGCGTTTAAAAATCTTTTTAATCGATTGAGCATTCCCTATGTGTACATAATAGATGCCTGCTGCTTGGGCACTCAGGTCAATGGATACACTTTCTTTGTGTGTCAAGATGGGGATTCCTAGAATTTCATTCCCTAACTGATTAAAAATGCGAATGCGTTCGTCCTTTATATTTTCTTCAATGGAAAGAGTAAGAAAGCCACTTGTAGGGTTAGGATAGAGTTGTACATTATCTGAAAGATCTTTAGTCGAAGAGATATAATCTACCCCTATTTCTACTACCTGTCCTTCAAATCTTCCTGCTGCCCATAGCGTTCCTTCGCTTGTTACGAACATAGCGTCCGTGAGACCAACCGCATCGATGTATAGATCATCTGAATTAATAAATTGCGACTCTCCTGTGTTCAGGTCAAGTAGGGTGATACCCGCTTCTGCGCCTTGGTTTCCTATCCACAAAGAGTTATATCTAGTATCAGCGGCTAAGGCTGTAGTTTGAAAGCCATTATCTGCATTAGGAAATTGGACAGCATTTATAGTCCCGTTTTCCAGAAAGCCTAATTGCCCAAGGAAATCTGTATAGTAGGTCCTACTATTTTTTCCTGGTACCATCTGTGCTCCTGCTAAGCCGAAACGCGTAAAGTTAGTACCATCTGTAGATACTATTTCTTGTTGGTTCTGAAACCATATCAGACCGTCCGTGCCAAAGCTGAGATCAGACACTTTTTCTTCAATGCCATCTACAAATTCGATGGACCCATCACTATTCAGAATTGCTAAACGTTCAGGTGTTCCCTCATGCTCAAACCAGAGTCTGTTATCTGCATCAAAGGTAAAATCTGCCGAGCCAGTAACGTCATCTGTTTTCACAACCCAAGTCTCGTTTTCCCAGGCGTAAAAGCCCATGCTAGTACTCAGATATACGATACCATTATTATCGGAATTCATGTTTAAGACGCAATTAGAACAATCTTCAAATTCTACACATTCCCAGAGCCCATCTGTATATCTTGTTATTAGGTTTCCATCAAAGCCTCCGTTTTGTAAAACCCAAATAGCACCATTTGCATCTTCTGCAAAATGTATTCCACCTGGAAAACTATGGAAGCCATCATATTGATGATTTGTAATTGTAAGCTCTTGGGCATTTACAAATCCGAAAAAGCAAAAAATAAAAATGATGGTTTGGATTGTTGTTTTCATAATGCACGTCTTGTTTAGTTAATAATGTGTAATGAAAAATAACAAATTAAATGTAAAATCTATGGTATTACGCAGAAGTATGCATTTGCTAAGCTAATAGGAGATCAATGAGTAAGCTCTTATTTTTCTATGGAGGCTAGCGCTTTTCTTACACTGCCATGTTCTAGTAATAGTTTTTGCGCTGTTTCGTAATTTAAGCTGAGTTTGTCCATCAAAAGAAAGGTGCCCCGGTCCACTAGCTTATTATTGCTGAGTTGCATGTCCACCATCTTATTATCTTGCACACGTCCCAGTTTTATCATGACGGAAGTTGTAATCATATTTAAAACCAATTTCTGTGCAGTGCCTGCTTTCATGCGTGTACTTCCTGTAACAAACTCAGGACCTGTAATTACTTCAATAGGGTAATCTGCTTTGGCAGCTACTGGAGAGTCTGGGTTACACACTATGCAGCCAGTGCTAATTCCATTCTCTTGACATTTGGCGAGACCATGGATGACATAGGGGGTGGTGCCAGAGGCTGCAATGCCTATGACAAAATCATCTGAAGAGACTTGATGCTTGGACAGGTCTTCCCAGGATAAGGCATGGCTGTCTTCTGCAAATTCCACTGCCTTTCTAATAGCACTATCTCCCCCTGCAATGAGACCAATCACCCACTCATGTGGAACGCCAAAGGTAGGCGGACATTCGGAAGCATCTACTATGCCTAGGCGACCACTTGTTCCAGCGCCAATATAGAATAGACGCCCGCCTGCTGACATTTTTTCATAAACAGCATCCACTAGTGCCCTAATCTCGTCCAGTTGTTTTTCTATTGCCTGTGGGACTGTCTTGTCTTCTGTATTGATAGATTTTAAAAGTTCTGCAGTGGACATCTTTTCTAAGTGTCTATAGTGAGAATCTTTTTCTGTGAATTTTTCCAAATGTCTGTGCTTGTATATTAAGTTTAAAGGTAGTAATTATAGGACGAACGGACGAAGCAGACTCAACGGACTCAACGGACGGAGCGGACAAAGCGGACTAAACGGACGGAGCAGAGAGAACGGATGAACGGGTTAAATCAATTATTCTAATTTATTTTGTTTTAGTGTAATGGAAGACAGATAGAATCTGGAATATTTTGTAAATTAAGATAATAGCTTTTGATAAAGTTTAAGAATATATTTGCAATGCTTGGAGTCATTGTTTTTTTAATCTTCAAACCAGACTATGTTGAATAAATATTTTTTGATTTCATGTTGTTTCATTCTCAGTTTTAATTCTTCATGTACCAATGATATTGATGAGGGTGTAAAAGATGAGACACAATCCATGGAGTCTCTTAAGCTAGTAAGAGTGGATAAGTATTTTAATAATAATGACATTGGAGATTATATTGATTTTACCTATGATGATTCAAGTAACTTGACTAGCATTTATGAAAATTTCAATTTCATGCCGTTTACTTTTTTTGAACGCATAGATTCAAACCTTACTGCTATATGGTATGCTCAAAATCCTATGCTTTCTACTTTTTCTGAAGAATATATTATAAACTATGAGGGAGATGCTATTATCCTGAAAAGAGGCACTAAGAGAATTGAAATAGAAACATCAGATGGTTATATTGATTCACACAGGTCAAGTTATGCTGGTACGGTGACTGATACAAAATTTGTAAGAGATGATAACGACAATATAGTATCCATACAAGTATATTATATGCCTGAGGATTCTGATATGCATCTTATACAAGAATATTTTTTTTCCGACTATGCTGAAGAGATACATCCAAAATATTTACTTAACACCATAATTGATAATGCTCCCTATGTATACGAGGAGTTTTTGTTTTTGTTAGACTTGAAGATTACTAAGCAGGTTCCAAAAAAATTAACGCGTTTTACTCTAAATAATTTAACTGAAGAAATGGACGAGGAAATGCACAGCATAAATATTTTATCCTCAGAAGATAATTTAATTCGTTCCTATGAACCGCTACCTATTTATAATTCTGATGGGAATTTTTCTTACGATCTCTTATATGAATAAATGATAAGTTTAGAAAGTCCCTAATTAACTACGTATGGAATCTTTCTATTTACTTAGTCTATTAGTCTTTCCGCTTTGTTCGCACTGTCTGCTCTGTCCGTTCCATCCGTTCCGTCCGTTCCGTCTGTTCGTCCGTTCGTCTGTGCATCATTATGCTTTAATTATCGCGTGAAGGATAGTAAGGAAGTCGAAGGCTGTCACCCGAAGGGGGACCTGCGTGAGGAACATGGAAGGCTTGGTCCGCAGGACTGAGTGAATAACGAACCTGGAATACTCCGACCCGAGCAAGGCGAGGGGCACGCCCTAAGCACTTTTAGAAATAGCAAGTAAGCCTAAGAACGTCAAAAATCCATTCAGTGCTATCACTAGGCTGCCTATCTTAAAATCTCCAAAAATAAGTTCGGAATTTGTATTTATAAGGTAGGAGAGAATGGGAGCAATGATGGCCACAGGGATAACTAGTTTATCAATGATCTTGCGCTTAGTGAAAATCCCAAAGGCGAATAGACCGAGGAGAGGCCCGTAGGTGTAGCCAGCCCACACAAGTAGGTCGTTAATCACCGCAGTATCATTGAGTGTGCTAAATATGAGAATGATCACGTAGAGGATAAACGAAAAGGCAATGTGTACAAGGATACGAATCTTCTTCTTTTCTTTCTCTGTCCTGTCTTTTTTGTCGAAGTCTAAGAAGTCAAAACAAAACGAAGTTGTCAGCGAAGTCAGGGCTGAATCTGCGCTGCTGTATGCTGCTGCAATGAGACCAAGGATAAATACGATTCCCAAGAAGGGTGGTAGATGTTCCAATGCAATAATAGGATAGAGTAGGTCTGAGCGTTCTGGAATGGCAAGTTGTATGAAATCAGCATACATGTATAGTAGAGCTCCCAGTGATAGAAACAAGAGATTTGCAAAAATCAGAATGACTGAAAATAGAAATACATTCTTCTGCGCATCGCCAAGACTTCTACAGGTCAAGTTTTTTTGCATCATGTCTTGATCAAGTCCCGTCATAACTAAAGCGATAAGGGCACCACTTATAAATTGTTTAAAAAAGTTATTAGCATCTGCCCAACCACCTTCCCAGAAAAACATCTGTGAATACTCGGAGGATTGTATCGTAGGAATAAGATCTGTAAGACCTAGATCCATTTCTTTTCCTATAAAGTAGATGCTTAAAATCACCGCAGTTAGCATACAGACGGTTTGAATGGTGTCTGTCCATACAATTGTTTTTATTCCACCCTTATAGGTGTAGATCCAAATGAGGATGATAGTCAAAAGCACTGTCAACCAAAGTGGGATGCCAAAGGGTTCGCCAATAAATTGGTGAAATACCATAGAGACAAGAAAGAGTCTAAATGTAGCTCCTATTATTCTGGAAACTATAAAGTAAAAGGCCCCCGTTTTGTAACTATAGAATCCAAATCGCTGTTCTAAATATCCATAAATGGAGATAAGGTTTAATTTGTAATATATGGGCATGAGGACGGTGGCAATGATAAAGTAGCCAACTAGGTAGCCAAAGACCATCTGCATATAAGAGAAGGCCATATTGTAGCCTCCTGCACCTACCACACCAGGGATGGAAATAAAGGTAACCCCAGACAAGGAGGCGCCTATCATACCAATTGCTACTAGAATCCAAGGTGAATTTTTATTGGCTGAAAAGAAGGTATTACTATCTGAATTTTTACTTGTGAAAAAGGAGACAAGGTAAAGTCCTACAAAATAAGCCACAAGAACAATGAGAATTGCAGTAGGTGAAAGTGAATTCATATGTGTAAAAATGGATAAATTATACCAAATATCGTGCTTTGGTGTCGCCAAATTATCTTTGTTAAGCGATTTCCTGCAGCAGCTTATTGTAAGAATTCTTAACTTTATCCAGATGGTTTTACACTTCTACAAGATATTGCTACCTATCCTTTTGCTTTGCTTGGCTTTGCCAGCAGAGGGGCAGCAGATATTGCAGCCTAAGCAGGTGGAGGAGAACCTGAAGGGTATCATATATAAAAGGGAAAAGACCTATGATATAAGATGGCACGAAAACGGCTTTGCCTTTGCGTACAATACGGGTAAGATAGTTAGTTATGATCGTACAAATTACTACATGTTTGAACTTGGATATACCAAGGATCATAGAGAGCGTAGGATAAACAGAAATTTATCTTTTGGTCTGTTTAATAGTTCACGGTCATTTTCTTTTGGAAAGATAAATTCGCTTATCAATTTGAGAGCAGGGGTTGGGAAAAAAGTATTTAAATCTGAGAAAGCAAAGCGCAAGGGAATTGCAGTAGGCTATAATATAGAAGCAGGGCCTTCTTTAGCAATTCTCAAACCTTATTATCTGGAGTTAATATATGTGGTAGATGCCGGCGCTTCAGAGGTAGAGTTGCGTACAGAAAAGTTTACGGAAGACAATGCTGAGAAGTTTTTGTCAAATGATGTATATGGATCATCAGGATTCTTTAGAGGCTTGACCGAAATAGGCTTTACTCCGGGTATTCAAGGGAAAGCTGGATTACTGTTTTCACTAGGGGCATTTGATAAATATGCCAAAGCCTTGGAAGTAGGCATACAGGGAGATCTTTTTATTAAAAAAATAGATATACTTACAGAGTCTGAGAATATTAAGAACAGGCCATATTTTTTAAAATTTTATTTGAAATTTGAATTCGGAATACGTTCTAATTAAAAGTAAAAGTAGTGATAGACTTACCAGTAGTAAATAAAGAAGATAAGCCGAAACGAGCCAAGAAACCAGATTGGCTTCGAGTAAAATTACCAATTGGAGAAAAATATAGAAAAGTACGTCGCTTAGTAGATGAGTATAAGTTACATACTATCTGCCAAAGTGGAAATTGTCCAAACATGGGCGAATGCTGGGGTGCAGGTACTGCGACGTTTATGATTCTTGGTGATGTATGTACGAGAAGTTGTTCTTTTTGTGCAGTAAAAACAGGTAGACCTCCAGAGTATGATGAAGATGAACCCAATCGTGTTGCAGAGGCAATTCGGCTTATGGAGGTCAAGCACGCAGTAATCACATCAGTGAATAGAGATGAGTTAAAAGATAGGGGAGCGGAGATATGGTATCAAACGGTAAAATCCGTCAAGGAACAATCTCCGAATACAACTATTGAGACATTAATTCCTGATGTACGAGCTAACTGGGAGGCTTTATCTCGCATGATTGCAGGTGGCCAAGAAGTAGTCTCTCATAATATGGAAACGGTTAGACGCTTATATCGTTTAGTACGTCCGCAAGCAAAATACGATAGAAGTCTAGAACAAATAAAACGTACTAAAGAAGCTGGTCATAGAACGAAGTCGGGCTTTATGGTAGGACTGGGAGAAACGAAGGAAGAGGTTATAGAAATATTACATGACCTACATGCTAATGGCTGTGATGTTGTTACTATAGGTCAGTATCTACAACCTACTAAAATGCATTTAGCTGTAGAAGAGTTTGTGCATCCTGATGTGTTTGCTTTTTATAAGGAAGAAGGCGAAAAAATAGGCTTTGACTTTGTGGAGTCAGGACCACTGGTGCGATCCAGTTATCATGCGGAAAGGCATTTGTGACACGGAGTGTCACAGCGGTTTCATGGTTTCATGGTTTTACGGTTTTTTTTAATCGTCAAGCAGTTTCTATAAAGAGAATATAATCCTAAGAATCTTCTTATTCTGCCCATTTCAAGTCTCACTTGCTTAGCTTAATTAAAGAAAAACGCCTTTGCAATTTTGCAAAGGCGCATATATTATTCTTAAAGTAGTTTAAGCCTCACTACTATCTTTCCAATCACATCTTCATAAACTTGTAACTAGCAATTCCATCATCCGAAACAATCTGTAGTACATAACTACCTTGTGGAAAGGAAGCCACATCAAACTCTAAATTTCCTTCCAATTTGTTGAGTGATTTAGAAGCTTGCATTTTACCATTCATGTCAAAGATACTGAGCTGTACAGACTTGGAGATATCCTGACTTATCTGGACTTCTAGCCTATTAAGAACAGGGTTTTCTAGAATACGAATATTTGATGCGAGTTCACTATCAATTGTAGAAGAAATACATCCTGGATCGTTTACGTCAAGCACTACTACTTCATAGAAATTATCAGATCCCCACCAGCAATCTAAACTTGCAATGAGTGTTTCTGTCTCTTGTCCTACAAAGTCTGCAATCGATTCAGGAGTGACAGCCATACCAACCCCATAGTTTCCTGGAGGGAGGTCGAAGATAGTCGTTTGGTCTGTTTCAAATTGTTCAACGATTATGTCGGTATTATCCCGGATAACAAAAATAGTAGACACCATTGTTGCATTCGGTGTAAAGGAAAACTCTTCGATGATATCGTCAATATTGCAAATAAAAACAGTTTCGCTATCATCTAAAGGAGCTCCATTAGAAAGCATTTCTATGACAGATACATTAAATAAGGTAGACAGTTGAAGTTTTTCTGAAACCGCATGGCAACTAGGAATGTCATCGAGATCTGTCCATAATTCGGGTGCACCTATAGAGTCTACTGACTCATATAATATTTGGACTAAGAAAAGATCTTCAAAGGGGTCGTCTGTGCAAAAGTCTTCTTCAAATAAGAAGTCAATATCTGAAGTAGAAGAGTACAATATCTCATCATTTGCATCAAGGACTAAAAACAATGGTGGAACAGTGTCTTGGAGAACAAAGTCTGATACAAAACCAGTTTCCCCAAAAACAGAAAATTCTTCACAGATACATACCCTATCGGACTGAGTTAGACTAAATGGAGGGTAGTCATCAAAGCTGCATGTAGGGGGTGGATCATCATCATCACTTTCTATGGACATATTGTCAATCAAGAAGTAAGTGCTGTCGTCTGTAGTTGCGATTATGATATAGTAGAAGGTGTCTATGGCGGCATCAAAATTCTCAATGATAGGGAGAGTGATTCTGTGATAGGCAGAGTCAGAATTATAAGTAAATTCACCAGTCGCATAGGCAGGATAATTAGCCAAGTCATCTTCATCTTCAGGAAGGGGAGCTAGGCCCTCATCAAAAATGACAAATACATTCAAGGTGTCATCACTGTCTCCTACATGCTTGACATCAAATGCAAAAGAATCAGGAACCACCGTACAATTTTTAGGTGAATATATATCGGCAAAATTTATACCGTAGCCACCTTGTAGTTTTACAGCGAACTCACCATCAGAGGCATCTGTAGATCTATCCATGCCTGCAAATCCTTGTGGATCTGATTCGAGTATGGTGCCAAAGGCGGGGTCAAAAAAGAGCTCGAACGCAATAAAAAGAAAACGTAGAACGGAAACAGTGTTTTCAGGTAAAAATACTTCGTTAGAATAAATGGTGCCATTTCCATCTTCTACCTCGAAGTCTTCCAAGGACCAGTTTTCAAAACTCGCATTATCTAATTCGCACTGAGCGAATCCGCTAAAAATTAAAGTAAGGGTGAATAAAAGAGTTGTACATGTTTTTTTCATAGTTAGTAAATTTCCAAAAAGATAAAAAATTAGGCTAAAATAGGACTTAGATAAAGCCAATTTTTTCTATCAGAAATAAAACTTACATTGTATGACATACGGATTAAAATTTGATACGTGCAATTTACTAACTTAGACTACCTCTGCTTTTTTGGTTTCTTGGCCTTTGTCATAGCTGTCTCCTTATATGTATCACGTAAGAGAGAAACCTCAGAGGATTATTTCTTAGCAGGAAGAGATTTGTCCTGGTGGGTCATTGGACTTTCCTTAGTCGCATCTAATATTTCTTCAGAACATTTTATAGGTCAGGCTGGGCAGGGGTTTAGAACAGAGGTAGGATTGGCAATTGCAAGTTGGGAGTGGATAGCAGTATTTACACTCGTCATTACTGCCTTGTTTTTATTGCCTCGATTTTTACGTTTGGGCATATATACTATGCCAGAATATCTAGAGCATCGCTTCGATAGAAAGTGTAGAACCTTTATGTCTGTTTGTATGCTCATTTTCTATGTGGGTGTTACCATAGCTACTGTATTGTATGCTGGGGCACTTGCTTTAGAAACAATTTTTGATTTACCTCTACTATATGGAGTTTGGGGAGTGGGGATTATTGCAGGACTGTATACTTTTTATGGAGGCTTAAAGGCAGTGGTGTGGTCAGATGTTATCCAGGGAACAGCTTTACTCATAGGAGGTTTGATTGTTACAGTGCTGGGGTTTAAAGAAATTGGAGGAGTGGGAGAGTTTGTAAAATTATCAGAGGGACGTCTACATACTGTCTTACCGCTTGATCATCCAGAACTTCCTTGGCTAGCTGTGTTTTTTGGAGGTATGTGGATACCCAATTTATTTTATTGGGGGATGAATCAGTTTATAATGCAACGTGCACTTGGCGCAAAAAACTTAGAGGAGGGCCAGAAGGGTGTGCTTTTTGGAGCAAGCTTAAAATTGATTATACCCTTCATAATTATTTTTCCTGGTATTATGGCATTCGAATTATATGGAGATCAGGTAACTAATCCAGATGAAGCATTTCCAATATTGATCAAAAATCTATTACCTGCAGGTATGGTAGGAGTGATGCTTGCTGCCTTGTTTGGTGCGACCCTGAGTACCTTGGATAGTTTGCTAAATAGTGCAGCTACCATATTTACCTTAGATATTTATAAGCCCTATTTTGCTAAAACTGAAAATGCGAACAGATTAGTAAAAATTGGAAAAGTGGTTACGTTAATTTTGATGTTTGCGGCCTGCTTGTGGGCACCTATTATTGCAAGTTTTGAGGGGGGCTTATATTTGTTTATTCAACAGTACTGGGGCTTTTTACAGTCTGGAGTCGTTGTCGCTTTTCTAGCGGGGATATTTTGGAAAAAAGTGCCATCCAATGCGGCCTTTGCTGGGATGATTCTAAACTTTCCTATTTACGGATTTTTTCTATTTGCTTTTCCTAATTTAGCATTTTTGCACAGCATGGCACTGACACTTTTATCGATTTTGACAGTTGTAGTAGTTTGGACCCTAGTTGCGCCTCGCATAAATCCGCAGCCTCTTCCGGTGAAGTATGATTATAGTTTAAAGCCAAGTCCATTGGTTAAGTATTGGAGTATATTTCTTTGTTTAGCTACTATAACAATGTATATAATTTTCTTTTGATGAATTTAGATTACTTATGTGTTGGACATGTGTGTATGGATATGATGCAATCCGGATTTGTCATGGGAGGTTCTGCTGCATATTGTAGTTTGTATGCAAAACACCTTGGCTATTCTTCAGGTGTAATAACAAGTTATGATGAACGATATGAATTTAGAGAGGTATTGTCTAGACTTGATTATTGTGTCGTTATGCCCTCCGTACGATCGACAATTTTTGAAAATCGCTATGTGGGAGAGAGTAGGACACAGATTCTACATTCGATAGCAAGTAAAATTCATCTAGATAGCTTTATAAGCAAGGAAGAAGCAAAAATTCTCCACCTCTGCCCTTTAGCGGACGAACTTGTGATTGGTCCCAATTTTAGTTCGGACAGTCTTGTTTGCATGACAATCCAGGGTTGGTTAAGAACACGGAATGAAAAAAAGGAAGTTTATTATAAGGAAATGGATTTTAATGTTTTGCGCTTGGCCGATGTTGTAATATTAAGTGATGAAGATATTCCCAATCTTGACGAAAAGTTGGAAGAATTAATTTCGGTTTCAAAAGTTCTCATCATTACAAATGGGTCAAAGGGAGCACGATGTTTCTGTGAGGGTAAAGAAATTTTTGTTCCAGCTTACCCTGCGCGACTCATTGACCCTACAGGAGCTGGAGATATTTTTGCGACAGGCTTTTGCCTAGAATTTTCAAAAACGCAAAATGTGCGCGATGCCATTGTAGCAGGTCACTGTCTTGCTTCACTATGTGTAGAAAGAGAGGGTATAGAAAGTATTCCGAATACGAAGGAGTGGAAGGAGAGGGTTGATGAACATATGGACTTATTTTAGTATTTTTATTTTGATCAATAAAAAAATAATGCGTACTGCTTTGCTCCTTCAAGTGTTTGTTTTTTACTCAGCTTTTTGTTTAGCTCAAAATACGGTTGGTCTTATTTCTTATAATGCTAACAAAGCATATGACGGATATAATTTATTGTATCCACATGATCAAGCAAATGTATATTTATTAAACAATTGTGGAGAAATCGTCCATATCTGGGAGGATGAAGAACATTTTCGGCCAGGGAATTCTGCCTATTTGATGCCAAATGGTAATTTGGTTAAGACAAAACGGAATAGAGTTATTGAAGGTCCCATTACTGTGAGTGGTCGTGCAGAAACAGTAGAAGTAAGAGACTGGGATAATAATTTGATTGCTAGTTTTTTTGCCAATGATTCTTTACAACGATTACATCATGATATTGCTCTGACAGATAATGGAACTGTGTTGATGGTGTCTTGGGACCTTAAGACTAAATTAGAGTGCCATGAGGCTGGTCGTGACACCAGTCTTATGCAAGATGAAGTAGTGCTTTCTGAAAAAATAATGGAATGGGATCCAGAAACGGATTCCATAATATGGGAATGGTTTGTTTGGGATCATCTTATACAAGATTTTGATTCTACAAAGTTGAATTATGGAGTCCTCGAAGAGAATTTTAATAAAATTCATGTAAATAGATATACAAATAACGGTGACGAGGATTGGCTTCATATAAATTCGATTGATTATGATTCTGATAGGCAACTCATTTTATTGTCCGTTCCATATTTTCATGAAGCTTGGGTAATTGATCATAGTACAACCACAGAAGAAGCAAGAGGCAGTGTTGGGGGAAGAGCGAATCGAGGTGGAGATTTGGTGTATAGATGGGGTAATCCATTTTCTTATGAAATGGGGACTCTAGACGACAAGCAGTTGTTTTTTCCGCATGATGTAAATTGGGTAGATGACTTTATAGATGATTCAAACATACATTATAAAAAGATTAGTGCGTATAACAACCGAGTAGGTGCAGACTTCTCAAGTGCCGTTATCTGGGATCCTGGCTATGATTTTAGTATTTGGAATGGCTTAAGTTTTGAAGAGAATGAAGGACTCTACAGTCCACAGGTATTTGATAGGGTTATTCATCATCCAGATACAACTAAAATGTATTCGGCCACTATTTCAAGTGCACAGGTTTTGCCTAATGAGAATGTATTAATATGTGTGGGCAGAAGAGGATATTCGTTTGAGATTACACCAGACAATGAGGTAGTTTGGGAATACATTACCCCTCTGAGGAATGGATTTTTGGTTACCCAAGGAGATATAGTAGATGAATTTAGGAATTCTACATTTCAGTTTAAGCGCTATCCTGTTGACTTCCCTGGTTTTGAAGGCAGGGATTTGTCTAGCAAAGGAACTCTGGAGCTAGAACCGAATACTAGCTTTTGTGAGGAAATAACGTCTACAGAAGGGATTGAAAAATTAAAATTGCAGATATTTCCTAATCCGGCAGATCAACTAATTCGCGTTGATTTAAAAGGAGACCAGATGGAGCAAGCAGATATTTATAGTTTTTTAGGTGAGCTTCAGTTTACAAAATCAAATATTTCCTCAAATAGATTGAGTATCGATGTTTCTAGTTTCCCAACAGGTCTTTACATAATTCGTATAAATAATAGTTTTAGCAGCTTTTTTGTCGTTGAACGTTAATTTCCTTAGACAAGAATTTGGTAAATTGCTACAATTATTACAGACAAAAGAATGATATGAAAAATTTTGCATTAGTTCTCTTCACTTTTTTACTATGTTCTGGTCTCTATGCGCAGAATACGGTAGGATTACTTTCTTACAATATCGCTAAATCCCAAGATGGGTATAATTTAATCTATCCCCATAATCAACCAAATGTCTATTTATTAGATAATTGTGGAGAAGTAGTGCATGTTTGGGAAGATGATGAAAATTGGCGCCCAGGAAATACAGCCTATATTATGCCGAATGGTAACATGATTAAGGCTAAACGTGATGTTGGAGCTACAGGCAGTTCACCGATTTGGGCAGGTGGAGGAGGAGCTATTATTGAGGTAAGAGATTGGGATAATAATCTAATAGCAAGCTTTGAGAGGAACGACGAGTTTGAGCGTTTACATCATGACTTCACTGTAACAGGAGATAATACAATCTTGATGATTGTTTGGGAATTGAAAACTTTGGAAGAATGCTTACAGGCAGGAAGAGATACTTCTACACTGGCTCAGGCAAAAATGTGGCCTGATAAAATAGTAGAATGGGATCCGGCAACAGATGAAATTATATGGGAATGGCATACCTGGGATCATCTCGTTCAAGATTTTGATGAAACTAAAGATAATTTTGGAGTAGTAGCTGATTCACCACAGAAAGTAGATGTCAATTATGATACGAGTGATGGACATCCAGATTGGATGCATGCGAATTCTATTGATTATCAGGAAGCAAACGATCTGATTGTTATGTCTGTTCCTACCTTTTCTGAAGCCTGGATAATTGATCATAGCACTTCGACGGAAGAAGCTGCTGGAAGTACAGGAGGATTTGGAGGTCGCGGAGGAGATCTTTTGTATAGATGGGGTAATCCACAGACCTATGATCAGGGAGATTCTACGGATCAAAAATTGTTTTTTCCACATGACATTCACTTTATTGATGATTTTCTTACTGGATCTAATCCTAATTTTGGTAAAATTGGAGTTTTCAATAATAGAGTAGGAGCAGATTTTTCGACAGCAAATATCTGGAATCAAGAATTTGATATGTATAAGTTCCAGTTTCCATTTGATGGAGATAAGTTTGGGCCTGATGATTTTGATTTAACGCTTCTTCATCCAGTAGCAACTGATTTATTTTCTAGTGGGCTATCAAGTCTACAAGTCTTAGCGAATGGGAATTTCCTCATATGTTCAGGAAGATTTGGATATACATTTGAGTTGACACCGGATAATGAAATTGTATGGGAATATAAGACACCTATTCGAGCAGGAGCCTTTGTTGCACAAGGGGATGTGCTCGAGATAAATAATAACCTAACATTTAGACTTGACAGATATCCTGTAGACTACGCTGCCTTTGAAGGCAGAGATCTGACGCCACAGGGTTCACTTGTTCTAGATGATGATCCTTTGAATTGCGAGAAACTTACGCCTACAATTGATTTGTCCAATGAATTTGATTTGCAGGTTTTTCCAAATCCTGCTGACAACATGGTCACTATTACTTGGGAAGCTGGGAAATATGTAGATGTTGAAATTATGAATCAACTAGGACGAAATATGGTTGAGCCAATGCGTTTAAATGGTGGTCGTAAATATTTTGATACAAGTGATTTTGTTAATGGTATTTATATAATACGAATTAATAATATGCAGGTTTCAAAGTTTATGATTGCGCGATAAGGGCGCTAATTTTTAGACTAGTTTCCGTCTTTTGCTTTAAACCTCTATATCTCTGCGATGAACGCTCGCAAAAATGGTAGCGTAGGTGGAGCCGTAAACAATTTTAGTTCTTCTGTTAGACTTGTTTTTTCATCTAAAAATTTGAAAATGAGTTGCGGGCTTAACTTGCTAAACATCAAACTAAAGACCTGCTCACCATTTGTTTTGTTCGTTAAGATTGCATTGAGAAAGGTACGGTCGTAGCGCTTGTATTTTGATTTAAACAACGACTGACTTTTGTTAAGAGACCTGCCCTGTTTAATGAGATCTGCGATAAGATCTGTCTGCTCTTGGACGCGACTAAAGGCATAGCCTGAAGAAGGTTTTACAGCTCCACTTGCTGTTCCTATATGGCTAATATGTTTTGTGTCATGTTTGCCAAAATCATAGCTTGTCATAGGAATTATTCCCTGTTCTTTTTCTTCTATGGAATAGTTTAAAATGCTAAGATTTTCTTCAACGTAATTTTTAAGTATTGTTTCGTATTCTCGTCTACTTAAGATAGCATTTGAGAATATCGCTAGTTCTACCAATGCAGTTTTCTTATCCGTAGGCAGTACATACATAAACCGTGTTTCCCCTTTTTGCGGAATATTAAAATCCATAAACGTGGCTTGGTTTTCGGAGAAGCTATCTTCTTGTGTTCTAATAACCCAACCCATAAAATGCTGGCTTACATATTGTGCTTTAGAAAAATCTATTCCACTTTTTGGATAGGTTTTAAAAATATGATTTCCAGCATAACTATTTTTATCTGTTCGAACTACGCAGGGTTCTCCTTCTTGAATATCAACAATCTGTTCTTTAACGATGCTAATATGTGCAGACTCTTTTATCTTTTTTAAATTAAACGCATAAAAATCATCCCCGCGGATCATTTTATATTGGTAGGGATGAATATCAAATATTTTATCTACAGACAATGATTTAAACTGGAGTTGGGACCATTGCTTAGATACGATATCCTCATAGGGACCTCTTGTTGTTGACCAATGGCAGAAGGTACGGTCATTCTTAGTTTTCTCCTCTTTTTCAATCAAGAGAATGCGTTTATCACTAAATGCACTATCACATAATCTATATGCAAGACTAAGGCCTGCTAGACCTGCGCCACAGATTATGTAATCGTATTTTTCCATTGTGAACTTTAGTTTATCTTGCAGTTGCTAAATAGATAACAATATAGTGAAGTACTCTGACGCCATCCAATATTTACAGGAACAACTACCTATGTTTCAACGGCAAGGTAAGAAGGCATTCAAGAAAGACCTAAAAAATATCAAAGCACTTTGTAAATGGTTAGGACATCCAGAAAAGAAGGTGCCCTGTATCCATATAGCAGGAACGAATGGAAAAGGGAGTACGGCACACGTCTTAGCAGCTTTGTTACAGGGTAATGGATTGCGTGTAGGTATGTACACCTCTCCGCATTACAAAGACTTTAGAGAACGCATAAAAATTAATGCTAACTATATACCTAAATCCTATGTCAAATCTTTTGTAAAGAAATGGCAATTGGAAGGGAATACATTAGGTATTCAACCCTCCTTTTTTGAATTGACTGTAGCTATGGCGTTTTTGTATTTTGCTCAGGAGTCAGTAGATTATCTTGTTCTAGAAACTGGTCTTGGAGGTAGGTTAGATTCAACCAATGTTGTAATCCCTGAGTTATCCATAATTACAAACATAAGTTTCGATCATACAAGCTTTTTGGGGAATACATTAAAACGGATTGCCAAAGAAAAGGCAGGCATTATTAAAAAAGGCATCCCTGTACTTATTGGTGAAAAGCAAAAAGAAGTAATAGATGTATTTAGAAGGACAGCTGAGACTAAAAATGCAATATTACATCTAGCTGGGCGTAACAAGATAGTGCAAGATTCATGTAAACATCTTCTGGACCCATTTTTAGAAAAGAATATGAATACTGCCTTAAGTGCGTACAAGCTACTTTCAAGGAATAATAAATCATTAAAACTAGATTCTTCGTATGTAAAGACCAGTTTGCAGTCCTTTAAGAAAAAAACAGCATATTTAGGTAGATGGCAATGTTTGAGCAAAAAACCTGATGTCTATGTGGATAGCGCGCATAATGAGGCAGGATTAAAGTCTTTGTTTGCTTTTATTGACACTCTATCCTATAAGAGCCTAAAGATTGTATTTGGAATGGTAAATGATAAGGACCCATCTAAGGTCTATGCACTTTTGCCAAAACGAGCTGAGTACTTTATTGCTAAAGCAAATATTCCGCGTGGAAAAGATGCTCAGCTACTTGCTAAAGAGTTACATGCCTTAGACTATAAAGGTAAGTCTTACTCTTCTGTAAAACGGGCATTGTCTGCAGCAAAAAGAAAGGCAGATAAAAATGATTTGGTCTTGGTGGTGGGGAGTATTTTTGTAGTTGCAGAAGTCTTGTAGAACACTTTAGTTTTAATTTTGTTATGAGAATACTATGAAGAAAAAAATAGTGCTAGGAATCGCCGGCTCCAGTGGCTCTGTGTACGCAAAATCTCTTTTGGAAAAATTGAAGCAACAGGGCAATACGGTGCAGGTGGGAATTGTCATGAGTAAGAATGCAATTGTAAATTGGGAGCTAGAAATAGGACCATTTCTTAAAGCAGACTGGCCATTTGATTTCTATGAATCAGATGATTTTAATGCCCCCTTTGCATCAGGTAGCGCACAATATGAAAGTATGGTCGTTTGTCCATGTTCCATGGGTGTGCTGGGACGGATTGCAAGTGGCGTTTCTACGGACCTTATGACACGAGCCGCCGATGTTATTTTAAAGGAGCGAAGGAAACTTATTCTAGTCACAAGAGAAACACCACTGAGTCTGATCCATATAGAAAATATGCGCACTGTAAGCTTAGCTGGAGGAATTATTTTGCCAGCGGTCCCTTCCTTTTACTCAGATCCTAAGACACTAGAAGAAGTCTATGCCACCGTAACAGATCGAGTTATTGATATGCTAGGCCTAGATTCTGGCGGCTATCGTTGGGGAGAGTAAGCTTAAAAACCAGCAATTCGCTTTCTTAGATTCTATACTTTATTTCTGTAGAATAAACTCACTTTGAGAAAAGACCTTTTCTTTGTTTGCTATGCGCAGTTTATACAGGCCGTTTTTCATCATAGAAACATCAAGGTCTAAAAAGGCGTTTCTTTCCTCAGGAATTCGCACGCGTTCAACAGTTTTTCCTCCTGTATCAATGATGTCAATCGTTGTAAATTCAGCTGGAATTTCAAAGATAGCAAGATGTATAATTCCCTTTGAAGCTTGCGTGTTAAGTAAGACCTTCTTTGCAAGTTGCTTTTCTGAAACTACACTATCTGTCGCTTTATAAGGGTTAAGTTTTGCTAAATAGGAATTCGTCGCAGTATCGTGCCTCGGTGCTGTTTCTGCAGTTAAAATTTCCGCTTTAGCTTCAGCTTCTGATTCAAGCTGACCGAACAAAGAATGGGTAGTGAGGAAACAAAAAATAATAAGACTTGACTTTAAAAATGACACATAGATCATTTTCTCAGAATTGGTTGGAAAGTTCATGGTTTAGAGTTTTAATGATAAAATTCTGTATTAGAAAATTATCATATGTGAAAACCATAAGCAAGTACTTTTGCTTTATTTAGGTAAAAATGGAAGAAAACCCGTATGCTGATATTCATGGTTTACCATGAGATTAAAGTAATGCTTGAAGGCAACTTATGTGTCATTATCATTTTCTAATCTAGAACGCAGATCTCGATTGACAGCAATACTTGTATTTAATTCGAATCCAATTAATAAGATGAAGGCATTAATTTGTAACCAGAGCATTATCACTATTAATGCACCTATTGAACCGTAGAGTTCATTATACCTTCCAAAATTATCTATAAAATAGGAGAATGCTACGGACGAAAGTATAGAGAGAGTAGCAGCAACAAGTGAACCTGGATTCCAAAACGGAATTTTCTTGTACATAGATGGACCATATCTATAAATAATCGTTATGCCTAAATAGATAATAAATACCACAAAGAGCCATCTAAAAAGTAATAGGATAATGGTTCCGTATTTAGATATTTCAAGGAGGTCCAATGTGTATCCAATAATCGGTTTACCTAAGATGATAAACACAAGCGATAAAATAAGTAGCGAACCCAATACGAGTGTCAATAAAAAGGCAACCCAGCGTTTCTTGAAGTAAGTTCTTTGCTTAAAGGTGATTTCATATGCCTTATCAAAACCATACATCATCGTAAGTACTCCAGAAGAGGCAAAAAAGAGGGCAAAGAAAAAACCGATGGATAGTAATCCAGAACGTTTTATGGATGCAACACTTTCAATTATTCCAAATAAATATGCATGTGCTTGATCAGGTAAAATGCCATCTAAAGAAGTGTCTACCAGTTCCAAATAATTTGCTGTAAAAGGTAAAAGAGGAATGAGTGTAAACAGAAAGATAATCGTAGGGAATAATGAAAGAAAGAAACTAAATGCAATTGAATTTGCGCGTGTGGAAATATCATCCTTCATTGCTTCTTTATAAATAAACGAGGATACATCATAAATAGGCACATTTGCAAAGCCAGGTAAAGAATATTTTTTAAGAAAGGCTATAATCGTTTCAACGATAGGGAAGCGTTCTAGTTTTTTCCATATGTTGTCATCACCACTCAAAATGCAGTATTAAATTTTGTCTTAAGATTATCCGGAATGGAAATGCGTTTACCCGTTTCCATATTGATAAAGAAGAGTTTTACTTCGCCGGTATTAATTAACTCCATCTTTTCATTGAATATTTCGTGTTTGAAATGTATCATTTTATAAGGAAGTTCTTCCAAGATAGAACGGATTGTAAGTTCTTCGTCATAATAGGCAGGTGCGAGGTAACGAGATTGAAGAGACAGAACGGGTAGCATGATTTTTTCTTTATCTTCTAAGTCTTTGTAGGCAATACCTAAAGAACGCATTGTTTCTACTCTGCCTATTTCGTACAATTTAGCATAGTGTCCATAGTAGAGATAACCCATCTTATCTGTTTCCGCATACCTAACTCTCTTTTTAAAATCAAATTGGAACATGCTATAATTTTTCTCTTAGGATAGGGCAGGTCATACAATGCGATCCTCCCCGTGCTCTGCTAAGCTCAGAGGAAGGAATGGTGATAATTGTCTTTTCTACCTGCTCCGCTTGCAGTTCACCTGCAGATATTTTTTCTAAAAAGTCTTTGGCCTTTATAATGGTATAGCCATGTTTTTTGAAAGAGTCCTCGGTTTTAGTGTTTCTGTCATAGGTAATGCCTACCCCAGGTTTTACTGCAACAAGATTACAGCCATCTGTCCATTGCTCTCGTTCTTGGTAGGGTGATTCTCCATTGCCAGTAAATACAAACTTCATATTGGGATTAATTTCTTTGTGCATAAAATCTTTTACACTAGCATAGATGTCAATGGTACCATCCGGATTATATACTTCTACATTAGAGCCTAGGCCATCATAGATAATGGGTTTAAAACAAGCAATAACGTCGTGATCTATTCTGGTGAATAATGTGTCAATGTGCATAAAAGAACGTTCTGCGGGAATATTTACTTTTACAAGTTTTAGGTCTGAACCAAGATTGTTGAGGTGCTTGCGTATAGAATTAAAAGCGTGTGAGGTAGAGCGCTCGCTACATCCAATTAAAACATAGTTTTTATTAAACATCATTACGTCTCCTCCTTCCACTGATACCCGTTCTCCTTTTCTCGAAGGCGGGAAGTCTTCCAGGTGGTTCAGGTTTATAATATTATCCGTGTTTTGAATTGTACTAAACATGGGGTGAGCAGCAAAGATGAAACGCGTTAAGAGATTCTCCCTCTCTCTTGCCTCTTTTGCTGCCTTCGTAATGAGCACTTTATTTTGGATAGTAACTGCGATATCCCGGGTGAAAATAAAATTGGGAATGGGGTCGCAGTAGATGTAGTCATTTTCTGCATCATAACCACTAATCAATACCTGAGTTAGTTTTTCATGCGACATGGATTCAAAGTCTGCTAATACAGATTTAGGTAGTTCTTCATACTCGATGACCATTGCTAGCAACTCCTGTGTATATTTTGTTTCCGCGTCTAAGGCCTCTTTAATTAGAACCTCTGTTTCAAGTACATTTTTTTCTCCCAAAAAGGCTGAAAGTACCTGAGTGAAAATTTTGTGTTCTTGCTGCATTAATGGAAGAAACACAATATCATCAAAGAGAAGTTCTTCTGCTCGTCTTGGGGATACACGTTGAATACCACTATCTGGCTGGTGAACTATTACTTTTTTGAGTGCTCCAATTTCAGAATCTACAAATATCATAATCGCATTAAATTTTCGACAAGATACAAAGATTCGTCGTGCTAGAAAACGCAATCAAAAATGAGATTTTGAAGCGGAATAAGTTGATTTTATGTAATTTTGACTTAAATATAAGACGAGCGCATGTTAAAGAAATTAAGGTCATTTTTCATAGTAGACGATGAAGAATCTAGTGAGACTAAAAAAGCGGAGCCGCAGCAGGCTGTAGAACCAGAAATTAGTCAGACTTCCGCTCCTGTAGAGAATGTAGAGCCTGTTGATTATAGTAAGGCTAAACCAGATAAGAAATTTGTAGATGTATTACTGAAAGCCATTGAGGCAAATAATTTAGAGGGATTTGATTATTTGGAATTTAAACAGTCTCTACAGAATCTTTCTAATGTGGATATGGATGAAGCTACTCGCTACCAATCAGCAATGGCTATGGCTAAAACGATGGGGGCAACACCTGCTAATCTGAAACAGAGTGCAAATCACTATTTAAGCGTTCTTAAAAAGGAGGAAGCCAAGTTTTTAGATGCTGTCAAGAATCAAAGATCGCGTCAAATAGGGGATAGAGAGAAGAGATTAGTGAATTTGGAGAACCTTATAAAGGAAAAGAATGCAAAAATCACACAGTTAGAACAGGAAATAGAAGCCCACAAAAAGGAGCTTGAAGGAGCGCGCGGTGAAATAAATAGAGCAGCGGCTAAAGTAGAAGCGACAAAAGGAGGTTTTCTAGCAGCTTATAGATCTGTGGTAAGCCAGATACAGTCAGACATAGCTAGAATGGAAACTCATCTTAAATAAGAGCATATTATAATAGGGATATATAGCTGGAAAAGACTTATTTTTGGCTTTGCTCAATTTTGACAGATTATTATATAATTTAATATGCCAGACTCACGGCCAAGATCATTTTGGAAAAAACCTGAAGGGGTAACAGGTGCTATATTCCTCGCAGCAATACTCATAGGTGGGGGAATACTTATAACAAGTGTCTTGGGCTCTTTAATTGCTCTTGCTAAAACCACACTTGGCCTTGTCGGTATTTTGGGTGTTTTGGGTCTTATTATTTTTATGGCCTTAGACGGGAAAGCCAGAAATCTCATCTGGTATATGTACAAAAGTGCAATGCGAGCAATCACCGGATTGTTTATCAAAATTGATCCTATCTCTATCTTAAAAAGCTATGTGGATGATCTAAGAGGAAATCTTAGAAAGATGAATCGTCAAGTAAGTATGTTACGTGGTCAGATGCACAAGCTGAAAGAAATGATTTTAAATAATCAAAAAGAGATTCGTAATAATATGCAATTAGCCAGTGAGGCAAAAAGAGGGAACAAGAATAATGTAGTCATATTAAAAACTAGAAAAGCAGGGCGATTAAGGGATTCTAATTTAAAACTGGAAGATCTCTATAAAAAGATGGAAGTCATGTATCGTGTGCTGAGCAAAATGTATGAAAACTCTTCTATCCTTTTAGAAGATGTGCAGGACCAAGTCCAATTAAAGGAGCAAGAAAGAAACGCGATTCGTGCCAGTCATTCTGCGATGCGATCCGCCATGTCTATTATTAAGGGAGATAAGGATAAACGTGCTATGTTTGATCAAGCCTTAGAGGCTGTTGCTGATGATGTAAGTCAGAAGGTAGGAGAGATGGAACGCTTTATGGATATGTCAGAGAACTTTATGAACTCCATAGATTTGCAGAATGGTATATTTGAAGATGAAGGATTAAAGATGCTAGAACAATGGGAACAGGAGTCTACTTCGCTTATCTTGGGAGAAGACAAGTCTAATTTATTAGAGGAAGCCAATGATGATAGCAACGTATTAGATCTAAATGAACCTTTAAAACAACCAGAAAAAATGGGAAGAGGAAATCAATATGATAACTTCTTTGACTAAATATATATAACCAACAAATTCGAAACAAAATGGCAAGACGACTTACTGGATTTTCCAAATTACTTATCACACTACTTATTTTAGCCTTAATCTTTTTTGGAGGACAGTATCTACTTAAGAATACTGGACTTGGCGATAAGCTAGATGATATTGCAGAGTCTGAGAAAAAAGAAAAAGCAAGTTCAAGTAATTCCACAAGCTCGAATGGAGCTAAGGGTACAACAAGTTCGAGAAGTGGAGATGATGATGTGCTTAGAGTACAACTTGTTACCTGGGGAGGCTATGGTCCGGGACTATATTACAACGAGGGGCATAAAGCAACCACAAATAGTAGATTCTATAAAGATTATGGATTTAAAGTAGAATTTGTATTGGAGAATGATCTTTTAAATGCGATGAACTCTTGGATGGCAGATGAGTATGATATTATTGTACAGACAGCAGATGCCTTTCCTTTATACACAGCACCTGATGACATCAACCAATTTAAGCCTAAGGCCTTTATGCAAGTGGATTGGTCAAGAGGTGGTGACGCTATCATTGCAAAAAGAGGCATCAATACAATAAATGATTTGAAAGGTAAGCGTATTGCACTTGCTGTACCAGCGCCTTCTCAAACTTTTTTAATATCATCCCTTGAAGCAGCAGGATTAAAGTACGAGGATGTAACAGTAGTGAAAACATCAGATCCATTAAAGGCTGCAGAATTGTTTAAGGGTGGAGATATAGATGCGGCAGTTGTATGGAGTCCGGATGATATCTTCGCAACCCAAGAAGTGCCAGGTTCTAGTACACTCCTTACTACAGTAGAATCTTCGCATTTAATTGGTGACATTATGTTGGCCAAGGAAGATGTTATAAGAAAGAAGCAAGATATGTTTAACGGATTCTATGAAGGATGGATGAAAGCAGTAGCTGAGTTAAAGAATAAAAGTAATAGAGCGAAAGCAGGGAAATATTTGGCTGAACTAAACCAATTAGGTGTAGAAGATGGAATAGGAATGATGGAAACAGTGTATTGGACAACGCACGGTGATAATCAAAACTTTTTTGGTTTGAATGGAAATTTCAAAGGGCAAAAAATGTCTGATCTGTATAATAAGATGTCTAGCAAGTTTGTAGAAACTAAGGATTTGGACAAGCAGGCGCCTAATTTCAGATCTGTCATAAATACGAGTGCAATTCAAAATGCAAATTTATCTGGCCCTCTGCATGCAGCAGAAGCTTCAAAGAACTTTAAACCTACTTCTTTAAAAGACAAAACAGTTACAGCTTTTGCAACAAAACCCATAAGCATAAACTTTGCATCTGGGCAAAGTACACTTTCAGAAAATGCAAAAACTATTATTGATTTGCAGTTTGCAGAGGTGGCTAAGTCATTTGGTAATGTAAAGGTACGTGTGGAAGGGAATACAGATAATGTAGGTGCTCGTCAAATGAATATGGATTTATCCCACAAACGTGCACAAGCCGTTTCAAATTATCTTAGGTCGCAGTATGGTCTCAATGCAAATAAATTTGTCATTGTAGGAAACGGACCGGACAAACCAGTTACAGGCTGTGAAACAAATTCCACAGAGGCTTGTAAAGCAAGAAATAGACGTACAGAGTTTCAGCTAATTCCAGCATAAAAAAACTTATTAAGGGTATCTCCGTCGTTATGAGATACCCTTCATTTCTTAATCTATTAGATGAGTTGGTTATTTAAATTAAGAGGAGAGCTTACCAAGACACAGAGTAGTGTTTTAGGTATTGTTGGTCTTTTCGTTTTTCTACTTATTTGGTTTCTTGTTACCATGGGGGAAAATCCAATGATAAATTCTGGTATCCTACCCTCTCCTTTGAAGGTCTTGACATCTTATGGAGACCTGTGTACGGATAATGATTTAATTAAAAATACGTTTTTTTCTATTGGACTGAATATAGCGGGATATTTTAAAGCTATTACGATTTCCATAGTATTGGGGTTCTTAATTGGTTTATATCCTCTGTTTCGTGGTATGTTTAAAAATCACATTGAAGCTTTGCGATTTGTTCCTATTGCTGCGGCAATAGGATTATTCATTGTATGGTATGGCTCTCAAACATCCATGAAGGTAAACTTTCTCGCCTTTGGTATTATCATCTTTCTACTCCCAGTTGTGGTTGCAAGAATCGATGAGGTGAAGAGTGTGTATTTAAAAACAGTACATACCCTAGGTGCTACAGATTGGCAGGTTATTAAGAGTGTTTATGTGCCTTCAGTATTTTCGCGTTTGTTTGATGATATACGTATTCTTACTGCAATTTCGTGGACCTATATCGTCTTTGCAGAGGGTGTTGCAAGTCAGGGTGGAATTGGTTATTTGACCTTTGCGGTTCGGAGGTTTGGGCGCATAGATAAATTATTTGCCTTGCTGATATTGATTCTTATTATAGGACTAATTCAAGATAGGATATTTAAATATTTAGACAAGGTCTTTTTCCCACATAAGTACCAAACTAAGTCGAAGTACTCTGATGAAATAGAAGAACCAAGTTATATAGAAGTTATTTTCGATTTTGTATTTAAAGTTGGTGTATGGATTTTACTTGCTATATATCTAATACTTGCTTTAGGAGAATATACTGATATCTTAGGCGGTTGGACACCCCTGTCGTATTTCTTTCAAGATACAGTCTGGGCAATACATGCTATTTTCTTATTGATTGTTGCATTCAAGGGAAACAAACTTTGGAAGCATTTTAAAGCTAAACCTATTCAAACTGCTGTTGCAAATGCTTGAGTTTAAAGATTTTTCAAATAGAGATAATATTATTGAATTGCGTGGCATAGGCCAAAGCTATGATGGAGGAAAAAACTTCATAATTAAAGGTTTAGACTTTCTTGTAGAGAACAAACCTGACCAGGGACAGTTTGTTGTTATTCTTGGCATGTCTGGATGTGGAAAATCAACCCTCTTAAGGTATATGGCAGGCTTGCAAGAACCTACTGAGGGAAAGGTGCTCATCAAGGGCCAAGCTATGGACAAAAGCCAACGGGTAAGTATGGTATTTCAACAATACTCTTCTTTGCCTTGGATGACCGTATTGGAAAATGTAGGACTTGCTCTTAAATATCAGGGTATGAGTAAACAAGAGAGAGATGCACGGGCTATGGAGCTGATAGAACTTGTGGGACTTGCAGGGCATGAATACAAGTATGCACAATACCCAACCTTATCTGGTGGACAATTACAGCGTGTAGCTATTGCAAGAAGTATCCTTGCAAATCCAGATATATTGCTTATGGACGAACCCTTTGGTGCCTTAGATATCAGAACAAGATTAAAGATGCAAGATCTCCTTACCAGCCTTTGGAGGAAATATAATTCTACTATTGTTTTTGTTACCCATGATATATCAGAGGCAGTATACTTAGCTGAGGATATCTATATTATGAAGTCAGCACCATCTAGGTTTGTGGAGCATATCCCAGTAAATCTACCTATAGAACGTGATAGGACGACTAAGCGAGATCCTATCTATACGGAGCTAGTACACAGAGTAGAAGATACCATGATTTCCGTTGCTGAAATGGGTTAAGAATCACTCCTCTTCTTCTTTTTCTTCTTCTTCTTCTTCAATGAAAAGATTTTGTGAAAAACGAAAGATAGACCCTGTCGGTTCGTTTGCATTATACCACAGATCTTGATTTTGCTCTTGCAACAAGTGTTTGCAGATACTAAGACCTAATCCAGTACCATCACTCTTGCTCATCATCTCTGGATCATTTAGGTTGGTATTATTTAGTGTTTGTATTTTATCAGCATCTACACCACGTCCTTGATCATGGACCGAGATTATAGCAATTTTATTTGACCGTATTGATCTAATTTTTATGATACTATCTACTGGACTATACTTAATAGCATTGTCTAATAAATTTCTGATTACTGTTTGGAATATGTTGAGATCTGAATACAGTTGAATGTTTTCTTTATTGTAGAATTCTAATCGAATATTTTTATTGTCAGCAATGTCAGAGTAAAGATCTATTGCTTGTAAAATGGGACCATTAATATTAAATGTATTTAAAACAGAGTTTTTACTTCCACTTTGAATTACTGCCCAATGCAGCATATTGTCAACAAGTCTTTGCAAGTTGTGAGACTTTTTATTTATATCTTTTCCTAAGGCTTTTAGGTTTTCTGTTCTGTTTTGTTCTATTAGATAACTTATTTTTTGACTTACATCATGGAGTGATAAGAGCGGTGATCTGAGATCATGTGCAAGAATAGAAATAATCTGATCTTTCGATTTGGTTGATAATTCAAGTTCATTTGTTTTGTTAACAATCTCCAAAGTTCTTGCGCGCACTTCTTCTTCCAGTTCTTTTTCTCTCTTTTTCCTAAAACTGTTTTTTCTTTGGAAGAAATACAATATTGCAATTAATGGAAGAATAAATACTAGAGTCAAAAACCACCAGGTGCTGTAAAAAAACTGTTTTACACGCAAAGGGATTAATAATTCACTTGTAACAGATGATTTAGTTCTAATAATTAAATCGTATGAACCTGCAGCAAGATTAGTTAATTCGATTGTGTTTTCAGGTATAATTTTCCAATCATCAATCAATCCAGGTATCTTATATTGAAACAAGTTCTTTTGGAGTTGAGAAATTTTGTCTAAGCTTAACTTTACTCGAACGGAACGACTATTGGCTTCTAATTTTAGTGTTTCTCCCACGTTGTAAGAACTCAACCGAAATTCTTGTACATCGGGGTCCCATGATTTGACTTCTAAGAGCTGTATCTGTGATTGTTCACTATCTCGTTTTTCTCTTATTTCATTTGGATAAAAGGAAACAATACCATCTACACTGCCAAAATACAATTTACCAGATTTATCCTTGAAAGTAGAAGTGTAGTTAAATTCATCATTTGATAATCCATGCTTTGAATAGAAAGAATAAATTTCAAAGTTATTCGGGTTAACCATACTTAGCCCGCTTTGCGTGCCTGCCCATATATATCCTTCATCATCAATTTCTATGCTATAGACTGTTTGATTACTCATACCTTCTGCTTCATTCACCTCAATAAATTCTCCTTCGCTGTTTAATATTAGGAGACCTCTATCTTGGGTAGCTAAAAAGTAGTTTCCATTTGATGTCCTTTCTATATCATATATTGTGGTGTTAATTCCTTTTATTTGTTGGATTGTATTGTCCTCATATATTTCGAAGAGTCCATAAGAAGTGCCTATGCTGAGTGTATCAGCTTTTTGATAAAAACATTTCACATCATATAGATTATACTGTGTAGCTTCTGTTCTCACCAGACGATTTTTGAGGTCGATATTGTTTATCTTTCTCAGACTCAAATCGCTTCCTATCCAAGTGATATCTCTAAAGCTATCATTAAATAGTACCTTATGTTGAAGGTATTCTTTATGTGTATCGTTCAATCGCAGCTCAGTCTTAATTCCCTTTTTATCAACTTCTAAGTATTGAAACTCATTTCCCTGTTTTCCTAATAAAAACGCATTCTCTGGCAAGGGGATTAATCCGAAATAAAAATCAGGAGAGTAATCTATTAATTCTTCTGTAAAAAGGTTTTGTGTTTTTACACCAGTATAGGATAAATACAATAATAGACTATCATTGAGTTGAGTGATCTGTCTATTACTTTGGTTTGGCCCATTCTTAATGATGTTAAACGGAAATATATTAGTTGAGAAGTGATGAATGCCTGTTGAGGATGCAAAGTAAATTTCATCTGGACTTATTAGTTTAGGACTTCTGTATGCCCCATCAAACTGTTTATTAAGTTTTTGAGAACTTCCTGTACGAATATTTGAAACAAAAATTTCATTACTATGGATGGATACAATGTTCTTAGAGTTGTGATCTAGATCAAGGCAACTTTTCTCTGTTATTATTGGTTCTGAGACTTCTCTATCTGTTATTGTTCTAAATGTTAGTTCATTTGGATAGCTGTACTTTTCAACTGTAGTCAGAAATAAGGTGTCTTCTGTTTTTTTTTCAAGGTTTGTGTGCAGGCCTTCTACATATCTCCTTTCTACTATTTGATGCTCTAAATTAAAGCTAATGATAGAGTCTTTTTTAAGCAAATAGAAAATAGAGTCTATTGGGAATACTCGGTCGCGTCTATTTACATTCATAAATGGAGTTTTGTTTAAGCTCTCTGAATATTTTAAGAAAGTTCCAGATTTAGTACTTATCCAAATGTCTTGATTTGAATCTTGATAAATATCAAGAATCTCATTGCGATAGTTTACAAGGAGTGTTGTATCAATATATTGTTCAAATGGTATCACTTTTTGTGAATAAGGATTAAAAATGCTAATATTCTTTTCTTGTTTGATAGAGGTTGGAGAAAAACGAGATCTAGGCAATTCGAAATCACTACACCATAACATACCATTCTTATCTTTGATTATCCCCAATAGCTGACTAGGGATGTTCTTGTATTCTGGACTATCATAGCTTATAAATGTATAGCCATCATAGGATTGTAATCCATCATATGAGGCCACCCAAATTCTTCCATTATCAATTAGGATATCACTAATGTTATTAGCTGAAGCACTTGTCCCTGGGAGTATTTGTTTATGGGTAAAGTCGGCCTGTGAATGAACCGTAGCTTGCATAAGGATTATAAGAAAAATAATAAGCTTCTGTTTAAGAATATTGTACATACGCGATGGAGCTTACACTTTACTTTTCATAATTATCTCTCTTGTTGACTTAGTATATGATTTGCCTATTGGAAGTTCTTTGTCATTAATTGTTAGCACCTTATTGTTAAAGCTAACGGTTTTTACCTTCTTTAGATATACAGCGAAATTTCTGTGTATCCTTACAATATGATTAAATGCTTTGCTCTCTAAAAGTCTTGTAAGTGAGCCTTTGTGTACATACTTTTTTTCTGCGGTGTGTATGTAGCAATAATTTCCTTCAGACTCCAAATATAAAATGTCTTGAATGGCAACATTTTCAAACTGTTTTGTATGTTTTATGAACAGTCTGTCATTTAAAATGTAATTGTCACTTCCTTTAAGTTTCTCTGTTTTGAAAAAATCATCTATGAGTCCTTTCAGAGTGAGTTTGTCAAAGGGCTTCACGATAAATTTACTTTTTGGATAATCCTTGCTTTGCTCGTAGTGATCTACGTCATTATAAGAAGTCATGAATATAAACGGAATTTCAAGCTCTTTGACATTCTCTGCAAGCATGACCCCATTTTTACCATTATCTAGAGCCATATCACTTATGATAAGATCTGGTTGTAATAATTTAATATCAGTTTGTGCTTGGTCAAAACTTGAAGACTGTCCTATGATATTATATCCTAATTTAACTAAAATCATTTCTACCTCTAAGCAGAATGAAATATCGTCATCTACAATATAAATCGAAGAATTATGCATAGAATGCTAAAGTAAACAATAATGTAATTTTTTTATATTGTTTGCTAGAATATAACAGATGAAGAAAGTAGGAGTCATAGGCGCTGGTACGATGGGTTCTGGCATTGCTCAAATTGCAGCTTCAAGTGGGCACGAAGTTTTACTGTTTGATATGCATGTGGAAGCGCGAAAAAGGGCAAGAGATAGCTTACTAAAGATTTTAAATAGATTAGTAGAAAAGGGTAGGTTAGAAGACCGGGATGCCAAGGCAATCTTTGGTCGCATTTATTTTGTGGATAGTTTAGATAGCCTCTCAGAGGTGGATATTGTATTTGAAGCTATAGTTGAGAATTTAGAAATTAAGGGTAGCCTTTTTAAAACACTGGAAGGGATAGTATCAAAGGAAGCTATACTTGCTACAAATACGTCCTCTCTTTCAGTGAGTGCAATAGCTGCATTTTGTAATGATTCCAGCCGATGTATAGGTGCCCACTTTTTTAATCCGCCTCCTTTAATGAAACTAGTGGAGATTATTCCTGCGAAACAAAGTAGTAAGGATGTAATTATAAATACCAAGAAACTTATTGAAAGTTGGGGTAAACTGACTGTAACCGCAAAAGATACGCCAGGCTTCATTGTAAATAGAGTAGCTAGGCCATTTTATGGAGAAGCATTGCGACTGTTTGAAGAAGGACTTGCAAGTCCACAAGAAATTGATCAGGTAATAAAAACGCGTGCAGGTTTCAGAATGGGACCATTTGAGCTCATGGATTATATTGGCCATGATGTAAATTATAAAGTCACAGAAACGGTATGGAAAGCGTTTTACAATGATCCTAGATACAAGCCTTCATTTGCTCAGAAAGATTTGGTAAGCTCAGGTTATTTAGGTAGAAAATCAGGTCGTGGTTTCTATTTGTATAAAGATGGCAAGCGTCAATCTGAGGAAGTAGATGTACCTCAAGAAAAATCTGATCTTATATATAATCGCATTTTGTCTATGCTAATTAATGAAGCTGTGGACGCCTTATATTATGATGTTGCCAGCGCTGAAGATATAGAACTGGCAATGACAAAGGGTGTGAATTATCCCAAAGGCTTACTAGAGTGGGGAAACTCGATGGGTTTACAAACCATAGTCAATACATTGGACGCCCTGCATGAAACATATCGAGAAGGGCGGTATAGGGCAAGTCCATTATTGCGTCAAATGGTAAAAGAAGGAAAGCAATTTTTTGCTTAAGCAATCAGAGACTCTTCAATCTTGCTAGTGATAACTGATTTAGTTTGCACGCCAACAGTACGCCAGGTGTTTTTACCGCCTTTAAAAATCATAAGTGTTGGCATACTCATAATTTCTAATTTCTTAGAAAGTTCTGGATTTTTATCTACATCTATTTTTATGACACGGATTTTGTCTCCAAATTCTTCTTTAACCTCCTTGATTATAGGGCTAAGCATCTTACAGGGTCCGCACCAAGTAGCGTGAAAATCTATTAATATGGGTTTTTCAGAATTGATTAATTTAGTGAAACTTGCTTTTGACATTGTATATTTGTATTTAATTATAAGTAAAGATGAAATATAAATTTTCAATTCCGTATATCGCCATCGTCCTTTTTTGTCTTCTGGCGACTATTTCTTGTGTTTCAGACACGAAGAAAAAACCAGTAGAAGTGAAGGAGCCAAATTATGAAGGAAATTTTGCTGACCCCAACGAAGTACTTTCTGACAATCAAGAAGCTGTGGGTGTATTGTATGACTACTATACTCCTAACCCTACGACCCAAAGGCAAATTGATGAGAATAAGATTATTGACTATATTATGAAATTGGAGATACCATTTAAGCGTACAGAAAGTGGCTTGTATTACCATATTACCAAGGAGGGTAAGGGACCAAATTATATGACGGGTCAACCTGCTAAGGCAAATTACAGAGGTTACTTTTTAAACGGAAGTATCTTTGACTCTAGTTATTCTAGAAATAGACCCATCAGTTTTAAAGCTGGGATGATGGTGAAGGGTTGGAATGAAGCTATGAGTATGATGAATCCGGGAACAAATGCCATGCTATTGCTCCCATCGCATTTAGCATATGGAGAAAAAGGATTTGCAAACTACGTAGGCCCAAATGAAGTTCTAGGTTTTGATATTGAACTGCTCAGCTTAGCTACTGCTACTGAGTAAGTCGATCAGTTGATCAGCTAGCTCTAAACCAATTTTTTCCTGCGCTTCACCTGTAGAAGCTCCTATGTGTGGAGTTAAAGAGATATTGGGATGTTCAATAATCTCCTTCCTTGGTGTAGGTTCATTTTCAAATACATCAAGTCCTGCAGCTGCTAGTGTACCACTGTCCAGTGCGGCAAGCATTGCTTTTTCGTCCACGGTACCACCTCGTGAAGCATTTATTAATATAGCTCCCTTTTTCATCAGTGTAAATTCACGTTCTCCTAATACTGCTTTTCCGGTGAATGGAATATGTAGAGTAATAACATCCGCATTTTGAAGCATATCCTCAAAACTGTAGATCTTCTGTTCAACCTGAATGGACTGACCTGCTATATTTAAATTTATTGTTGCTGATGAAAGGATAGGATCTACAGGAAGTACTTCCATGCCTAATCCATAGGCAATTTTTGCGGTCTCTTGTCCTATGCGCCCAAAACCAATGATCCCTATTTTTTTGCCTTCTAACTCAAATCCTTTGGCAAATGACTTTTTTAGCGTACTAAACTCTGAATCTCCATCAGTAGGCATATTCCTATTTGACTTATATAAATAGCGGGCTACTGAAAGTAAATGAGCAAAGGCAAGTTCCGCTACAGACCTAGAAGATGCGGCAGGTGTGTTGACAACAGAAAGGCCTTTTTCTCGGGCGTATTTAACATCAATATTATCTAAACCAACACCTCCTCTTCCTATCACCTTTAAGTTAGGACAGGCTTTTATCAGCTCTTCACGTACTTTAGTTGCGGATCTGACACAGATGGCATCATATTCATTTAGCCTGTTCATGAGTTCATCTTGCGGGATTTTTACATCGTCAACAGTATGTCCAGCTTGTATCAATTTTTCTTTTCCTGAGGGGTGAATTCCGTCATTTATTAGTATTCTAGCCATGCGTTTTAAATTGAATGCAAAGAAAACTAATATATATTTAAAATACAGATATATGCTTTTTAAATATGTTATGGATATCAAAAAAGACTAAACACATGAAGAATTTTTGTAATATGTTTAGAATATAAAGTAACTTTAGACGTTTTTTAATAATTATTCAATCTAGCAAAACGTTATAGCTAAATCTTAACTCAAACCACATGATTAATTTAGGTATATTTTTATTTCAGAAAGCAGAGGACACAGAAGAAAAGGTAAACGTGTTTAAGATCCTCTATGGGGATGGTGAACTAGGGAATTTGATGGGTTTATCTATCGTTGCAATACTGTTTGTACTTTCCATTATTGCCTTGTACATTTTTATGGAAAGATGGACATCTATTAAGAAAGCAGGAAAGGTTGATGAAACATTTCTTAATAACATAAGAGCCTCTGTAGCAGCAGGTAATTTAGAAGGAGCGAAGGCAATCTGCAGAAATGTAAATTCGCCCTATGCAAGAATGATAGAAAAGGGTATCCAACGCATTGGGAAACCTCTTAGAGATATTAATGCCTCTATTGAAAATGTGGGTAACCTAGAAGTTTTCAAGTTAGAGAAAAATTTATCTACGCTAGCGAGTATTGCCGGAGCTGCACCTATGATCGGATTCTTTGGTACGGTGACGGGTATGATTATCGCATTTTATAAGATGTCAGCTGAAGATAATGTAACACCTACTGTATTAGCGGGTGGTATTTATCAAGCCCTATTTACTACTGCAGGTGGGCTATTTGTTGGTATTCTAGCTTTTATAGGATATAATGTTTTAGTTGCGAACGTGGATAAGGTAGTCTTCAAGATGGAGAGAACTGCTACTGAATTTATGGATATGTTACAAGAACCTACTGCTTAAGAACAGATGAAACGCAGAAATAAAGTAAGTGCCGAGTTTAGTATGTCGTCTTTGACAGATATCATCTTTCTGTTATTGATATTTTTTATGCTAACCTCTTCCATGGTTCAAATTAACATTGAACTTCCGGAGTCTGATAGTAAGACTGTTGCACCTACAGATATGACTGTTATGTTGTTAGAAAATGGATCAGTGACCTTTAATGGAAAGAAGGCAAAAATGAGTTCGCTCAAGTCAAGTGTGCAGAAAGAGGTCCGTAAGCAAAGTAATAAGGAAAATGCCACAGTGACAATTGTTGCGGAACAAAACGTGCACTGGACAAAAATACATGAAGTGATGAAGATTGCAGCTAGTCTAGGGCTCAAGGCAATTATCGCAACACAACCAAGAAAGTAATGGGACTTAAGAAAAAAAGTAAAGTAAGTGCCGAGTTTAGTATGTCCTCCTTAACGGATATCATCTTCCTATTGCTTATATTTTTTATGTTGACCTCGTCTCTTATAATACCAAATGCACTTAATTTAAAGTTGCCTGGGAAATCAAATAGTAATACTGTTTCTGATTCTAGGCCTACGGTTATAACCATTGAACGGGATGGGACGTACTTTTTTAATGGGAGTAAGGTTTCTCTTTCAGGAATGGAAAAGAAAGTAATAGAGGTTAAAAGGAACGATAGAAAAGCTGCGATTGTTATAACACCAGATCCAAAGGCACCGAATAGAAAAGTTGTTGCTATTCTAGATATGGTTGCTCGACACGGATTAAACGGGACTTTGACAGATCCCAGATAAGATTTACACACACACAATTTAAACCAAAACCTACCAGAGTTACTAATAAAAACCGCGTGAAGTGGCCTGCCTGCGTGCGCAAGCAGGCAGGTGGTAGCAGGCCGAAGGCGTCCGAAGGACCTGGCTGCGAACGACACGACCCCTGTAAGGGGACACGCCCAAATAGATATTAAAGACTTTAGTATGTATATAGTTTACCAGAATATTGAAGAAAGAGAAAATAGAAAGAAGGGCTTTCTTATTTCATTTGTATTGCACACGATTTTGCTCTTACTGTGCTTGATTCCGTGGCTAGTAAGTAAGGAATATCCACCGATGGATAAACAACAGGGTGTCTTAGTGTCATTTGGCATGCCGGATGGGGGTAACTCGAGTGCACAAGCTGCAGTGCCAGTGGATGATAGTAAGGAGGTGAAGGAAAAGAAATCAGAGCCTAGCAAAGCGAAAGAGAGTAAGCCAAAGGTGGAGAAAAAAGCGGCTCCGGCTAAAAAAGAAAAAGCAATGGCGAGTAAGACTGTGACAACAAAGACCGTGGATAAGAAATCCGAATCTAAGGTCAAGGCTGCAGAAAGTAAAGAAGTAAAAATAGATCCTGCCGTTGCGAAAAAAGCAGCAGAGGCAAAAGCGAAGGCAGAAGCAGAGGCTAAAGCAAAGTCTGAGGCAGAAGCAGAGGCTAAAGCAAAGGCGGATGCCGAAGCAAAAGCTGTCGCAGAGGCAAAGGCAAAAGCAGAGGCAGAGGCGAAAGCCAAAGCGGAAGAAGAAGCGAAATATAATAATGCGAAGTCAAAATTTTCTGATCTATTTTCTTCGGGAGGATCTGCGGGGAATAATAACTCCAGCGACTCCAAAGGGGATCCAAATGGAGATCCAGATGCTTCTGCATTAGAAGGACTAGGCAAGGGGTCTGGTAGAGTAGGAGGTGGCCTAGGTGGTCGAGGAATTTTACACGAGCCTAAGATTAATGATACGTCTCAAAAGCAGGGTAAGGTGGTAATTAAGGTATGTGTGGATGCAGCAGGAAAAGTTACGAGTACTAAATTTACGCAAAGAGGTTCCACGACAACGGACGATTATCTGGTTAGTCTGGCAAAGAAAAGTGCGGCTAAATATAAATTTACAGCGAGTAGCATTGCAGAGCAGTGTGGAACAATCACGGTAGACTTTAAACTGAAATAGCTACGCTAGAGTTTTATAAGTTTCTTTAAAATCTTTCCGTTTAGAAGTACGAAATACATGCCTGCTTCTAAATGACCCGTATTTATTTTACGATTTATGTCTAGATACATAATATGGATTCCTGAACTATGTACTAATTCAAGTTGCGTGTTAACTCTTTCATCTGTTTTGATATACAGTTCATCAAGCAGGGGATTTGGATAAATGGTTAAATGAGTTTGTCTTAGTATATCTGAAGAACTAATAGCATCTTGGTAACATTCTAAATTACTTACAGCTGTTCTTATCTCTCCAAGGTTAGGGTAAAAGCTATCACCTGGACAGACAGTTGAGGAACATGCATTTTGGGAATCACCTGCATCTCTATGGCCTGAAACATTCTCTGTTATAAAATCCCCTGTTTCATGATACGAAGCATCGAGTACATCAATCTGATGGTCGCTTGCTTCAAAGCCGATCAATCCGGTGAGTGAAGCGATTGCTTCTTCAGAAGGTAATAATGTAGTGAAATCTCCTATAAGACAAATACCAACTGTGTTTTCATTTATACAACTAAAGTGTGCTCCTTGGTAATTATCTGGTCGACCCTGATAAATGATTCCATTGGCATCTATCAGCCAATTGTAACCGATATCATCCCAGCCATTCGTATTTACATGTAAATCCCAATAGAACTCCACTACGCTAGCAAAATCATTACTTTCATTAAACCCTGCGGAATGATGTACTATGATATGTGTGGGTTCCGTAAACTGAGGTGTTGCATCAATAGGGCAGGTAGGGCACCAACAGTTTCTGTCGCAGAAATCTGGGAGTGCACAATCTAATATTCTGGTGCTGCTTTCCATGTGCTTGACCTGTTGTGGCTTGCCATAGAAGGCTCTAAATCTATAGTCTGCACTAAATTCTTTTGATGATCTAATTTGAATTTTTTGAAAGGACTGCCTAATAGGTTTTGCTACGTAAGCGCGACGTGGAAAGGCCACATACTCATGCTGTTCTTCAAAATCTTTCCAGGGAGTCCATCCACTATGTTCTTTTAGGCGATAGGATAGCTCTACAGCGTTTCCTTCTGTATGATAGAAGGAGAGTCCAATAAAGGGCGTTTCGTTATGATCGTAAACGAGAGTTATTTCTTCAGTTTGGTAGTGTTCTAACTGTGCATAAAATCTAGGAGTTTGTTCGGTCGTACTAGACTGTCCGTATAGCTGAACTGTGCACAAATAGAAGAAAATACATATGGCTAATAATCTATCCATTTTTAAAGATATGCATTCGTGGATAAACTCTATGTAGCTAATACAAAAAAAGGGAAGTGATTCACTTCCCTTTTTTTAATTCTCTGTATTGTCTTAATCTAGGACAATCATTTTCTTTGTCGCAGTAAAGTTCCCACTCTCTAACTGATAGTACATCACTCCAGATGTGCCTAACTGTCCTTTCGTCAACTCTATTACATGAGATCCACTTTCGTAGTCACCTGAAACAACGGTTAGTACTTTTCCTGTTACATCCATAACAGTTAAGGTAGCCTGACCAGCTTTTCCTAATGTGAATCCAATCTGCGTAGTTTCTCCAAATGGATTCGGTTCATTCTGACCAAGCGCAAACGCAGCAAGTTCTCCCTTGCCTCCTCGCATGCTTACTTCTGCCAACTCTAAGTTAGTACTTACATAGGCTTCTGCACGTGTTACTCCTGATACTAAGCTAAGATCTGTTCCTCCTGCTACTTCAAGTGTAAATAGAAGAGTGCCTTCTGCAAATGTATTTGCTTCTGTTCCTGAGAATGAAGTAGTAATTACTCCAGCTTTCAAGATTCCAAAGTTACTAGCATCTACTTGTAATGCGCCACTTCGCACGCCTTCAAGTGTTCCGTTTAACTGCATCGTAAACTGGTATCCATATACATCCGTAAAGTTCTCTCCTGCTCTTACTTCAATCAAGTTCTGACCTAAGGCCTCTACTTCGAAGTCTACTGTTGATGCACTTCTTGTATCTACATCGACATCTAGTAGGTTAGCTGTAACACTTCCGTTCACATCTCCTATCTTAACACCTACGAAATCTTCTTCCATCATGTCTGCATCTAAGCCTACGATATCAATCGCCTCAGTGAATGGGAATGGATCCATTGTCATTCCTTGATTCGCTATTGGGAATCTCCAGCTATCATTCTGTGGTAACTCATCGTAGATGCCTAAGATTAATTTTCTTAACTCTACAAGATCAATTCCACTAATGCTTTCATCACTGTTGATATCCGCTGCAATTAATTTATAACCACTATCTAAGCTCTGTAGTTGTAAGATATGTCTTTGGATTAATACAAGGTCTAAGGTAGACACACCGTTTAACCAGTCACCTGTCTTATCAGCTGAAATCTGATAGGTATTAAAATGTAGGTTATCCATAAAGGCATAGTAACCATCTTCTACTGTGTTGTCAAACCTTGGATACTCTGGCTGTGTAGGGCTGATTACTGTTACATCTACTCCTGCCACTGTCTCTCCTGATTCTGTTGATATTGTTCCTGCTATATCAGATCTAGGAATTACAACTCCTAAACAATCCTCTCCATGAATAATTAGGGTTACCCAACAGAAAGCCGTATTGAACTTCTCATCCCATACACTTACTCGGATATCATTCTCGCCACACCACTCTGTTCCTACGAACTTAGTCCCTGATGTTCCTGTTGCTGGATTCCACTTCTGTACTGGGAAACCATTCTCATACTGAGAACATGGTACTTCACCACTTGCATCAAAGCAATGTACTTCATCTAACTTATCTACGTTTGGCGCCGTCTCATCAAAGGTGTATAACAATTGATCTTCTGTGCTACAGTTATCAAAACTTCCTAAGTTGAAGTCATTCGCCCAAATCTCAACCAATGGTGGATCTGAATCCATCAAGGCTGTACTGATGCCAATACAGTATGGTGTTGGTGCTGTCTTGTCACCTACCTCTACTACCTGCGTACACTGGCTTACGTTTCCACATCCGTCAAAAGCTTTCCACTTAACTAAGTGTCTTGCCCAGGCTGCACTTGCCTCATCTCTCAATAAGGTCATGCTTACGTCTGCTCCTGCTGCTGTTGGTGCTTTGTAGTTTGGTGCATTTGGTGGTACAAAACTTGACGCCTCTGCATCAATTGTTCCATCACCCCAGTAATCTATCTGGATGATCCACTTAATCCACTCACTTCCACATTCGCCACCGTCGCCTGCACTGTTTGTCAACGTTATGTTGCTCGCAAACTCACAGTAGTTACCATCGTTATCTGCATCCCAGAAGTCATCTACTCCTATGCATGTATCTGCACACATAATCTCTGGTACTTCGCTATCTATTAAGCTTACTGTAAAGTCACATGCAAACTCTTCGCCTGTACACCAGTCTAAGATTCTCCATGTCTTGATTACTTTGTAACATGCTCCTTCTTCAAACCAGAACGTATCGATATCACTGCTGATACCTGACAAGCTACATGCTCCTTCCGTTACAAACGGGTCTGGAATATCAAAGTCTGCACAATCTATAATCACTTTGTTGTCACCCTGTACTGTTGGGCAAATTACTCTATCTGCCAGTGGAGGGGTATCAACACTTGTAATAGTTATAATCTGTGTGCAGGTATAATCACCTTCCTCTCCGTCTTGTTCACCATTACCGTTAGAATCAAAGTACCATTCTCGCAATACGGTACCTTCTCCACAATGGAGGTCAGCCCAATCTGTATAAGCAGCTTGAACTATATCACATGTTGCACTTCCTGTTGCGTTTCCTGTAATTGATAAGTCTGTATAATCCCAGTCACATGGTATTGTAATGTTCGGAGGACAGATTAAGTTTGGAACTCCTTTGTCTTCTACTTTTACATAGGACCAGGTCTCATTGAAGTTATCATTAAACTCACAGTAATCATGATCATTACCTGGATTATCGAAAAAGGTATATGAACCAAATTCGCCATCCATGTTCGCATCATCCCATACTCGCATCCATACTTTTACTAGACCGTCTGGCTCACCGTCACCGTCACCATCTGCCATTAGGTCATCACAACAAAACTCAACGATTTCACCATAATCATGGTCATTAGTATCATACCATGGATCACATGAGGCTGGTATCTTGTTACTGTATGTACCACTGGTACTTCCATCACAAGCATTGTCTCTCCGTATTTCTAAGCCGACTCCACTACAATTATCAAAACTTCCGTTATCTATATCAACGTTAAATATCTTCGCTTTACCAGCAGTGTCGTCATTACCATTTGTTCCGCCACTGGTCAAACTTATGACGATATTTTGCGTGGATATTGCAACTGGTGCTGCTAAATCCGCTACTGTTACCATTATCGTAGTTGTGCCTAAATTGCCACAGCAATCTAATGAACCGATAACAAATTCCCATTCACCCTTAGGAACTCCTAAGGCATGTTTCTTAGGCTCATTGCTATTTGTTCTTCCTTCGTCATCTACAAGCGTAGCACCAGAGTTAGTACTTACTATGTACCAGTCAAGGTCATAGCTACAGTTATCATGTACTTGAATATTCTCAAACCATACATCGGCAGCACATTCCCATGGACCTGTACTTGTAAATACGTCACTGGCTTGGATTGTAGGAGCTTCAGAATCTGATACTTTGATTAATTGCCCAAATTCTTCAATCTCTCCTGTGCACCAATCCATAATTGACCAGGATCTATAAATTTTTACTGGTCCTGAACAAGCATTGCCACATGCAGGAAATTCTAAGTCTGTATATGTTGCAAAGAGGTTACAGTATGGATTATCGTTATTATCTACTGTTCCCAAGTTATCTCCACCTAATCGTGGATAACCTGTGTTATCTGGATGTGTAAGATTTGGATCTCCTAGCTCTGTACATTCAAACTCTGCAAGTCCTGGAATAGTAACCAGGCTAAGATCAATTGGAGTTACTAAGTATTGGTTTGTACATGTAGTATTTGGGAAGCTTCCACCGTTAGAACCATCAATTTCAACTGTCCAAGTTTGTTCAACAAGGTATTCGCCACAGCCTACTTCGACAATAGTAGCACCACCGAACACGGCATTCACTCCTGCACAGTTGTCTGAAACAATTGGAGTTCCTATTGTTCCTCCGGTTAGCTGGTTCATATTAAGACAGGTACGCTGACAAGCAGGATCTGTAAGCCAAGCACCTTCAGGGCATGGACATTCAATAGACGGTTCAAGTTTGTCTTCTAGATTTATTTCTCCACAACAGGTATTTCCTGACATAGGGTCTGTCACACAAACTATGTAATTGTTATTGTTTGGAGAGTAGTCAGGATCGTAGGTAATTGGATTTAAAACAGTGTCGCCGTGGATAGTCAGAACAACAACGATCAAGCTGTCTTCACAACCAAAATTATTTCCTTCTAGTATGATATCAGCAGTGATTTCTACCATGCAATTTTGGTCAACGGAGATGTTTACTAAATCATTACATACGAGTGCATCATTTGGATCATCGTTTTCAACAACGGTTATATTGAAGCTACACGTGAGTGTATCGCCATATTCATTTGTTGCCATATACTCTTGTATAGTAGTACCAATTGGGAATCCATCACCAGAGGTAAAACCTGTTGTATCTAGTTGAGTTATAAGGGCAGGGTCACCACAAGGATTTATTGCAGAAACATCATATGGTATGATGGCATTACATTCTCCAGGACCAAGGAAGATCGTTGTGTCACCAGGGCAAAATAATTCCAATTCTGGGAAATTAATAAATGTTACAGTTGCTGTACATTCTGTTACATTACCGCATAGATCCGTTGCAATTATTTCAACCGTTGCGCTAGAATCCGGTAAAATATCTGAGCAATCAAATTCTGGTGGATCTGTAACGATAGTAACATCACCGCAATTATCAGAAACAGATAGTATAAAGTCTTCAGGTATAAGTACCACAGTAGACATCATTTCAAGGTCTACAGTTATGTCTTGGCACATTAAAGTAGGAGGCGTAATATCATCCACAACGATAAGTTGTGTATGACTACCATCATTCCCGCATGCATCAATAGCCGTCCATGTGCGTTCAATGCTGAATCTATTTGGACATATTCCAGGTAGTATGACATCGACAGGTGTAACAATTCCACTTTCTCCACAATTATCAATAAATTCTAAATCAATAGGATCAGGAATGTCATCAGCACACTCCACTGCAACATCCACTGGTGGAGTAGGGTCTAAAACAGGGGCTGTAACATCACTTACAGTAATCGTTTGGGTAATAATGTCACCATTTCCGCAGAGATCAGAAAGATCCCAAGTTCTTGTTACAATAAAGTCATTCACACAGGCACCTGGGGTAATTACTTCAGCAGGACTTATTACTAGAGGTCCATCACAATTATCGAGAATATTCAAATCAATAGGTGGTGGTACATCAGCTGCACATTCCAAATCTAAATTCAAAGGAAACGGATCCAAGAGTACAGGGTCAGAAATGTCACTTACAGTAATCGTTTGGAAAATGACATCCCCATTCCCACACATATCTAAATACTCCCAAGTTCTTGTTATGGTAAAATCATTAGCACAGGTCCCTGGTGTAATTACTTCAGTAGGACTTACCGTTATAGGTCCATCGCAGTTATCTATAAATGTTAGATCAGTTGGTGGAGGCACATCAGCTGCACATTCTAAATCTAAATTCAAAGGAAACGGATCCAAGAGTACAGGGTCAGAAATATCACTTACTGTTATTGTTTGCGTTGCCTCAGCTACATTTCCGCAAGGGTCTGACATAGACCAGGTTCTTTCAAGAATAAAATCATTTGGACAAGAACCTGGTATAATTACATCCGTTGGCATTATCATAAACATACTGCCGCAGTTATCGGTCATGTTGATAGTTTCTGGTGGCGGTATTTCCGAAGCACACTCTATTTCAATATCGGCAGGGATTGGATCATCAAACATTGGGGGAGAAGGATCCGTTATCATAATTATTTGTGTACAAGATGCATCTCCTAAGCAAGGATCAACAGCTGTGAACGTTCGCATTATCTCCATCTCATCAGGGCAAGAACCGCCCATTACAACATCAACAACTACTAAGTTTATTCCACACGGGTTGGGTTCAAACACAGGTACACCTAAATCAGCTGTATCTGTAGACATACCACACTCAAGGATAACATCATCTGGACAGGATAGTATAACTGGCGCTTGATCTGTTACAAGATTGACTTCGAAATCACAGGAACCAACGTTACCGCAAGGATCTGTAATTTCGTACGTATATGTTATTGTTTGCGAAACAGGGCAGGTTCCAACATCTGTAACAGTATTAGTGATAGCAATTGTACTTGCAGGGCACATATCTAAAATTACTCCACCTGCAGCAATAAAATCTGCAATAGTTTCAAAGGTGGGGATATCCTCATCACAGCCTACTGTTGCAGGAGGTGGACAGGTTACTGTTGGAGGTTCAAGGTCAAATATGATTGTAAAATCTAAAGATGCCGATTGACAATCTGGCGAAGTGACATCTGGGTCAGTGACGGTTAATGTTACAAGTCCGCTGCTGGTACAGTCAGCATATGTATAGGTACCAGATTCTGTTGTACTCATTCCACCATCTCCAAAGTCCCAACTAAAGACCAGATTGTCTAGGCCAGCTCCGTCCATTGAAACGGAACCATCATAGGTTAATTCTAGAGTACATGGATCAAAGTCAATTATTCCATCTGCTATAGGGGCATCTACTACTTCAATATCTCCAACTTCAAAAATAACGGTGTCCATACAACCGAAAGAATCAGTAACTACTAAGGCAAGACCAAAAAGGCCTGCTGTATTATAATCTACAGAAATGGTAGGAGTTGTTTCGTCACACACGATGGGACCAGTTCCTGGATAATCAATATCCCAACAATACATAAGCATGTCATCTACCGGGATAATATCAACACTTGATGAGCCATCAAAGATTACAGTTTCTCCTACACAGTAAGGACCTCCCGGTTCACTGATTACTGCAGTTGGAATTTCATTAACTGGAATTTCTATAGATACCGATTGTTGGTCGCATAAAGAAGAATTCTCAGACCAACCAGATCTAGATTCTAGGAAAACAACCGTAATGGCAGAGCAGCCTTCTTGACATGGATCTACGATTCCTAAAATGGGATAGGCTATTTCAACAAAATCTAGATCACTACCTCCACATCCATCTGACGCTCCGTCCGCTATAGTTCCGAAGCCTGCGGTATTTTGAAGTGGACCAAAACCTGTAGGATCAATCCAGCAGCGCACACCTAGGATTTCAAGTGTTGGATTACCACTTTGTCTCACTCTAAACTGCAATACCTTATCTGCACCGTTGTGGTCAGGGTCTCCAGTAGTTAGATCACAATCTGTATCAAAGTATACGAAAAAATGTGCTGCACCTTGGTTTCCTTTGGTGACACCAAGGTTTAAATTGCCATTATCAAGTATGGCATAAAATTCAGCAAATTCACAAGAGCTAGACGCTGCTGCATTCACAAATCCAGGTGTTCCCCATTCATCTAAGACAGTAGGGTCATCACAGTTGCCTGCTGGGTCTCCATTCCCAGGATTAGGACAAAAATCTCCATCGATACAAATTTGAGCAAAGCCTATTGCAGTGTAGAATAGACAAAAGGTCAAGACAATAATCGATCTTGTTTTTTTAGATATGTTCATTATTCAAAGGTTGGTCTTAAAAATCCAGATAAAGGTATGAATTTTCACACAAAACTTTGTTGAATACATTAATTTTTAGCGTTTTATATATTTAATTAAATTAATATTTGTAAGGTGCTAAAGTCTAATACTTTAGCTTGAAATAAAATAGAAAAAGGATATTTCAGTAACTGAAATATCCTTTTGAAGAAGTTAAAATTGTGCTTTCTATTCTAGGACAATCATTTTCTTAACGGCACTGTAGTTTCCAGTTTCGTATCTATAATACAGAACACCAGCTGCACCTAAGTCCTTTTTCGATAGTTCGATAGAATGCATGCCTTTGTCATAGACCTGTGAAAATGATTTAATTTTCTTACCAGCTAAGTCATAGATAGTCAAAGTACCTAGTGCTTTTTCTGCTTGTACAAATCGAATCTGAGTATTAGAAGTAAAAGGATTCGGTTCATTTTGCAGTAGTTTTGTTTCATAGACTGGGAGCTCGTTTCCTCTAAATTCAATTCCTTCGATTAGGATTGCTTCTGTTTTATATGACTCATTGCGCAATCGCCCATCAACAAGTTGCATATCATTGATACCATCCAAGCTAAAGAGTAACTCGCCTTCTTCTATAGTCTCAAAATTAGGAGTATGGTAGCTCACTGCCATTGTTCCGTCTGGTCTAATTGCAATATGATTACCTGAAAGAGCTAACTTACCAGCTCTTATATTTTCAAAACTTCCCTCAAGTTGGACTACAAATTGGAATCCATATACCTGATCAAAATTCTTACCTGCTCTCACTTCTAAGGAACTTGAGTTTGACTTATCCAAAATGAACTCAAGCTTGTCAAGTGATCTTGACTCACTGTCTATATCAGCAAAATTGAGGCTAGCATTGCCATTTACGTCACCAATTTTTATTGCGATGAAATTTTGGTCCATCTTTTCTTGATCTAAATATTCAAGATCAATAGATTCTGAGAACGGGAATGGAGCATTTATTTCTTCTGTGTAAACAGGGTCTACAATTCTCCAACTATCATTTAATGGCAGTTCTTCATACACTCCTAGAATAAGTTTTCGAAGCTCTACTAGATCAATCCCAGAAACATCAGAATCATTATTAGCATCTGCTGCGATAGATTTGTAGTGGCTGTCAAATGTTTTTAATCCTAGAATGTGTCGTTGAATAAAGACAAGATCCAATGTACTTACACCATTTAGATAGTCACCATCTTTTGCAGCGATTAGATTATAATCCGTGTACATAATGTTTTCTTCGAAAGCAAACATGCCATCTTCAAGAGTCATCATATTTTTAGGATATTCCGGGTGTGCTGTCATGATTTCAACTCGCACATTAGTAACAGCATCAAGATTCTCTGTCCGCACTATTCCTCCGATTGTGGATGTAGGTACAACGACGTTATCACATGCTTCTCCATGAATGATAAGAGTAGATCTACAATAACTCATATTGAGCTTATTATCCCAGATACTGACGCGCACTTCATTATCGCCACAATAATCTAATCCTATAAATTTAGTGCCTGAGGTTCTAGTAGCAGGATTCCATTTTTGAATAGGGAATCCATTCTCATACTGACTACATGGCACTTCACCACTAGCATCAAAGCAATGCTCTTGTGTGAGTTTGTCTACTACAGGTGGTACTTGTTCAAAAGTGAATAGCAGTTGGTTTCGAGGTGTACAATTATCTCCGCTCTTTGTATCAAAATCGTTTGCCCAAATTTCAACGAGTGGAGGGTCTGAATCCATCAATGCAGTACTTATCTCCAGACAGAACGGTGTTGGCGCTTTGTCATCACCTACTTCCACTATTTGACTGCATTGGCTTACATTACCACAACCATCAAAGGCCTTCCATTTAATGAGGTGTCTTGCCCAATCTGCACTTGCATCCTCTTTGTCCAGAGAAATACTTACATCTGCACCAGATTGAGTAGGTGCTACATAGTTACTAGAATTTGGTGCTACGAAACTAGAACCTTCATATTCTACAATTCCGTCACTCCAATAGTCAATTTGAATTAACCATTTTATCCATTCGCTGCCGCAGTTACCTGGATCTCCTGCACTGTTTGTAAGCACGATGTCGTTTTCAAATTCGCATCTATTGCCATCATTATCAAGATCCCAGAAGTCATCAAGACCAAAACTTGTGTCTTGACACATTACCAGTGGTGCTTCTGTATCGATAAGGCTTACTGTAAATTCGCAACTGAGTTCTTCTCCTGAACACCAGTCTAGTATAGTCCATGTTTTGATTGCCTTATAACAGGCATCTGCTTCAAACCAGAATGTATCTATTTCTGATGTAATACCCGTTAATGAGCATGCACCAGATGTTATAACTGGTTCTGGAATATCATAATTATCACAATCGATTACAACTTTGTTAGTTTGTGTTACAGGGTCAACAGGGCACTGAACCACTAAAGCTGTATACACTGGTGTGATAGTAATGACCTGCGTACAGCTGTAATCATAGCCAGGGATACTCCATTCTCTCAATACTGTTCCTTCTCCACAGTGTAGATCTACCCAATCTTCGTACACAAGTTCAACTGCCCCACAGGTCGAAGAACCAGAAGCAGAACCTGTGATATTTAGGTCTGTATAATCCCAATCACAAGGGATGGTGATGTCTGGAGGACAGATAAGATTAGCATCTGTTTTATTTTCTACACGTATCCATGAATAGACTTCATTAAAATTATCATCAAATTCACAATAGTCATGATCAGTTCCTGGATTATCAAAGAAGGTATAGCTACCAAATTCTCCATCCATATTTGCATCATCCCAAACACGCATCCAAACTTTGACCATACCGTACATAGCCTCATCATCTACTTCTGTTAGGTCATTGCAACAGAACATCACAAATTCTCCATAATCAAGGTCATCACTAGCATACCATGGATCGCAAACACTTGGTATCTTATCGCTATAGGTATCATTTCCAGGGACATCACAGGCATCTGTTTCTCTACGTATTTCTATAAATGGGTCGGAGCAGTTATCATGACTTCCTTCATTTATACTGGATTTAAATAGTTTAGAAAAACCATCTGGATCTAGACCCGCACTTGTCAAGCTAATAGTGATATATTCCTTAGCGATAGCTACAGGCGCTGTGTGATCGGAAACAGTAACTTCTATAGTTGTCGTTCCTAGGTTTCCACAACAATCTGTACTACCAATAACAAATTCCCATGTTCCTTTTGGAACATCTAATGCATGTTGTTTTGGTTCAGAAGAATTTTGTTGACCATTTGCATCTACTAATACGGCGCCAGAATTAGAGCTCACGATATACCAGTCGAGTGCATAAGAACAATTGTCATGCAGTTGAGGTGGATCAAACCAAACGTCTGCTGAACATTTCCAAACATCTGTACTTATGTACACATCATCCATAACAATAGTAGGACCTTCTTCATCCGAAATCTTTATAAGTTGATAGAATTCTTCCGATTCACTGGTACACCAGTTTACGATACTCCAGATTCTAGCAATCTTCATTAGGTTACCACATTCAGAACCACAGGATGGTATTTCAATGTCAGTAAAGGTGGCTACTATATTACAATAAGGGTTTTGGTCTTGACCGTCTAAGATATCTCCACCTATTCTAGGATAACCAGTATTACTTGGATGCGTAATATCAGCCTCGCCTGAGTCAGAACAATCAATGGTTACATCATCTGGTAGAGTTACAAGATCGATATCAATTGCAGAGATGAAATACTCATTGGTACAATTTATATTTGGGAAATCAGGTCCCGCATGTCCTTCCGTTGTTAATGACCAAAATTGTTCAACGATATAGGTACCACACTCCGCTTGTTCGATTATTTGAGCACCTCCAAAGACAGGTACTACGCCACTACAATTATCATCTGAGTTAGGAGCACCGATCTGTCCATTTAGGATTTGATTAATATTTAAACAGGTTCTTTGACATGCTGGATCAGTCATCCAAGCACCAGGAGGGCAAGGACATTCTATTGCAGGTTCTAATTTGTCCTCTAAAATAATTTCTCCACAGCATTGAATCCCAGTTTCTGGTTCGGTTACACAAACGATGTAATTATTATTTGTGGGCGAATATTCAGGATCGTAGGTAATTGGATTAAGTACTGTATCCCCAGTGATGGTGAATATTTCAATTGTAAAATCTTCAAAGCAACCATGATTACTTCCTTCCAAAATTAAATCAGCATCTATGGTAACCATGCAGTTTTGATCCACAGAAATATTTACTTTGTCATTACATACCAGAGAGGTTATAGGATCGTCATTTTCTAGTACTGTAATTGTAAATGAACATGAAACAGTGTCTCCATATTCATTTGTCGCCATATATTCTTGGATAGTCACACCAATAGGGAAATCATCTCCAGCAGTAAAACCACTTGTGTCAATTTGAGTAATGACTGCATCTTCGCCACAAGGGTTAATAGCAATTATGTCATAGGGAACAATTGCATCACAACCACCTGGTCCTAATTGAATAAGAGTATCATTAGGGCAGAATATTTCTAGTTCTGGGAAACCAGTGAAGGTAATATTTGCTATGCAAACAGCTTGATTGCCACAAGAATCTATAGCTATGATTTCAACAGTAGCCATGCTGTCCAAAATAATTTCAGAACAATCAAATGAAGGTGGATCTGCAAATACATCAAAGTCGCCACAATTATCTGATACCGAAACTATAAAATCTTCAGGATTGATCATTACAGTAGTCATACCCATCAAATCTATTGTTAAGTCTTGGCATTCTAACTCAGGTGGTGTTATATCATCTACAGCGATTAACTGGGTATGGGTAAGTTCATTACCACAAGCATCTGTGTAAGACCATGTTCTATCGATTGTAAATCTATTTGGACAAAGGTCAAGGTTTGTAATAACATCCACAGGACTAACAACTACTGGACCATCACAATTATCTGTCACCATAAGATCAACAGGTGGAGGTACTTCGAATGCACATTCAAGCACTATGTCAATAGGCGGCGGCGTATCAAAAACAGGCAGACTAGTATCACTAACGATTATAGTTTGCAAATGACTTAATGTGTTTCCACAAGCATCAATATATTCCCAAGTTCTTTCGATAGTAAAGTCATTCGGGCAGGTGCCTGGAATCAGATTGTCTATTGGACTCACGATTACGGTACCGTCGCAATTATCCGTAACAGAAATGTCAACTGGATCTGGTACCTCAGCAGCACATTCAAGAGTTACATCTGTAGGCGGCGGTGTATCAAAAACGGGAAGGCTAGTATCGCTCACCACTATAGTTTGAAGGTGGCTTAAAGTGTTTCCACAGGCATCAATGTATTCCCATGTTCTTTCGATAGTAAAGTCATTCGGGCAGGTGCCTGGAATCAAGTTGTCCGTAGGACTTACCGTAACAATACCATCGCAATTATCTGTAACTGTAATATCTACGGGATCTGGCACCTGTGTAGCACATTCAAGAACAAGATCAGTAGGCGGTGGCGTGTCAAAAACAGGAAGTGTTGTATTCCCTACCACGATAGTTTGTATATGACTTAGGGTGTTTCCACAAGCATCAATATATTCCCAAGTTCTTTCGATAGTAAAGTCATTCGGGCAGGTGCCTGGAATCAGATTGTCTATTGGACTCACGATTACGTTACCGTCGCAATTATCCGTAACTGAAATGTCAACTGGATCTGGTACCTCAGCAGCACATTCAAGAATTATATCTGTAGGCGGCGGTGTATCAAAAACGGGAAGGCTAGTATCGCTCACCACTATAGTTTGAAGGTGGCTTAAAGTGTTTCCACAAGCATCAATGTATTCCCAAGTTCTTTCGATAGTAAAGTCATTCGGGCAGGTGCCTGGAATCAGGTTATCTATCGGGCTAACAATTACTTGTCCATCACAATTATCCATTACAGAAATATCAACAGGGTCAGGGACATTTGCGGCACAATCAAGAGTTATATCTGTAGGAGGTGGTGTATCAAACATGGGAATGCTAGTATCACTTACTGTAATTGTTTGTGTATGAGTGATCGCATTTCCACAAGCATCTTCATATTCCCAAGTTCTTTCGATAGTAAAGTCATTTGGACAGCTTCCAGGAATTAAATTATCTAGAGGACTTACAATGACTGTTCCATCACAATTGTCCGTAATACTTAAATCCATTGGATCTGGAACATCAGCTGCACAATCAAAATCTAGATCAACTGGAGGAGCAGTATCAAAGGCTGGATCACTCGTATCAGAAACTGTTATAGTTTGGGTATGTATAAGTACATTGTTACAGGCATCTATGTATTCCCATGTTCTTTCGATAGTAAAGTCATTCGGACAGGTTCCTGGAATCATTGTGTCTATAGGATCTACAAGTACAGGGCCGTCACAATTATCTGTAGCCATTAAAGATTCTGCGTCGGGAACATCTGCTGCGCATTCAAACATAAGATCTGCTGGAGGAGCCGTGTCAAACGTGGGATCTTCTGTGTCGCTTACTGTTATAATTTGTGTTGCGGTAGCTTCATTACCACACGGATCAGTCAGAGCCCATGTTCTTTCAATTACAAAATCATTAGGGCAGGTCCCTGGAATAATCACATCTACAGGCATTACCATAAACATACTGCCGCAATTATCTGTTAGATTAAGAGTCTCAGGGTCAGGGACATCATCGGCACAACTTAGTTCTACATCTGCCGGTATTGGCATGTCAAAAACTGGTGCAGTGGGATCTTCAATTGATATCATCTGCATGCAGGTGTCTGGCTCGCCACATCCGTCATCTAGAATGAACAGTCGCATTATTACCATTTCGTCTGGACAGGTACCTCCTACAATATCATCCATAACAGTTATGGTAGCAGCAATACCACAAGCACCTCCTTCAACTACTGGAGCACCTAGTGTCATTGTATCTGTAGGCATGCCACATTCTATAACTGCATCTGGAGGACAGCTACCGAAGCTCGCAGGATCTGTATTTTCTACTAAAATAATAAGCGTGCAACTTGCTGTCATTCCGCACTCATCTGTTGCTGTATATGTCAAAGCTATTTCTTCTATAAGACATCCCATCATGAGAGGAGTTGCAACAGAGTCTGTTAATGCAAAGCCAGCTAAGGCACAATTATCAGAAATGGTGCCGCCTGCAGCTATGAAAGCTGCTTCATCTGCAAAGACAGGGACTGGGTCGGTGCATGCGATAGTGGCTCCTGGAGGGCAGGTAATCATAGGGTCTTCAGAGTCCATCAGAGTAATCATCTGCATACAAGAATCTATATTCCCATCAGGATCTTCCACATAGAAAGTTCTCGTTACTATTCCTGTACCACTGCACGCATCAAAAGGCGCATCATCCATAAACGTAATAATGAATCCCGTTGTTGAACAAGCATCCATTATGTTAGTTACAGAGCCAGTAGACAAGGTATCCGTTGGCATCCCGCATTCTAAAACTACATCAGGAGGGCAATCGAATGTTGGTGGATTTTCATCTAGGAAGATGGTTTCAATTGTTAACGTTTGCGTATTACCAAACCACCAGGTATTTATAGTATTTACTTCTCCATATCCTCCACCAGATAAACCACTACTATTACCTATTTTCCAAGTATGGCAAGGAGCTGGACATCCATCAATCTCAATAAGGGGAGGCATAGGGCCTGTCGCAGGGTCTAAATCACAATCCAAGTTTGGATCATTATCATTTGGGTCTAAACAGCTATCATCATAAAAAGTCTCGCTTAAATTATTTGCGCCTGTAGGTACAATAGTGCTCGGAATAAAACCGGTTAACACCGATTCTACATCATATTGCATGAAATGAATTTCGCCTTGTTGGTAATTAACAGTAAAAAACACATCATCGCCAGGCATGAGTTGGTTTCCAAGTCCGTCCGTTAGATCCCAGGGTACACATTGCGTGAAGGGCTCTCCTGGATCAATTCTAATAGCGATGACAGTATCTGCAGTATTGGGCGTAAAGATTCCATCACCGGGTCCATCTAAATCAATAATAATTTCTATCAAGCCGGTTTGATTTACGGTAAATTCTAGACAGGCATTATCATAGTCACACATTTCCGCAAGAATAGTAGGACCCTCAAAAGTGCCAATTTCTGCAGCTTCGTAGCATTCTGGATCAGGAATATCAAAATAGATTGGGTAGAGCGGATCTGTGGCACTTGCATTCCCTGTAAAATTGCCATCTATAGATTTACGATCTATAACTGGATTTCCCGTAGTACCAGGCCCTGTGTCGTTAAAAGCTAAAAAGAAACTAAGTCCTTGGAAGCCAGAATTTGCAAAATCAATAGAGTGTACAAAGCCATCATCTGTTAATACCCAAATCTCACCGTTTAAGGGTTGATCCCATGGACCACCCGTACAATTGGAGACAGCAGAACAAGGAGTTCTAAGTCCCCAACAGGTTGAGAATAACCTTCCAGGAATAATCGTGTTTGCTGCATCAGCTACAGTAACATCCCAGTAGAGTAAGCCCATCTGTGCAAAGGTGAAGTTCCCGAAGGCATTTCCATTTTCAAACTCTATGCAATATTCTCCGGCTGCTGGTGGGTTAAAAACAAAGCCAGGGTTAGAAACGTCATATCCTACGCCAGAACCTAAATCTGGACCAGCTATCACATCATTATAATTATTTCCATTTGCATTTCCTGGAGTTACAGTAAAGGGACCCTGAACAACTGCTCCACTTACAGCGTCTACAATTCTAAAGTCATAGTTTGCATTTTGTAAAAAACCTGAGGAATTAGATATCTGCGAAAATCCGAAGTAAACAGTTTCACTAGGGTCTTTTACCGTGAAACACATAGATTTGTCAGTCCCTGTTGTTCCATAATTAGCAAAATTTCCTGTATTTAGATTTAGGATAACAACATCCGTTGCTGTAGGAGATAGGTTTGCAGTTCCGTCAGCGTAGGTGACAGAAAAACTTACAATTATACATAGGATTACATATAAAATACGTAATCTACTAACGTACTTGGTTGGTTCATTATTCATCATTCTTAAAGGGTCGTCTTTAACAATTATGCTACGACACTAGCGGTGTTGCTTAGCATAGCACACCCAAATAAACTGAACTTTTGAACAACGAGAGAATACTGTTAAATAAAATATATATATATAAATATTATATATATTAATAACTAAATATTAACAAAATATACTTTATGATAATATTTAATACAAATTTTATTAAATATGTATAATGTTGATTTTTACGTGATAGTGAAATACTTTTTGTTGTAATATCTCATCTGTTTGAGAACGTAATGCAGTAAAATATTTTGCTTGTAGCTCTATTTGCAGGACTACAAAATATTTTGCAGCTTAATTAGAAAGCTTATAATCTTCCCAATTTAATACCTTATACTTCTCCTCTTTGGCAAATACGAGTTCTTTCTCAAGCTGCTCAGGTTTCTTAAAACCAGGAGAAATCATGATACGGGCAAAATCTTCATCAAGAAGAACGAAGGAGGGGTAGCCGAGACGACCATCTAGAAGTGCACTTGCTAATTCGTGTGCACCTCTTCGACCACTTTTTACAAACTTAAACGTATTGCCGTTCCAAGAAATATCTTCTTTTTGCTCAGCATTGAACTTGATAGCATGAAAGTTTTCATTCATGTACTTAATTATCTCTGGATCCGAAAAAGTACTTTTATCCATGCGCTTGCACCAGCCACACCAATCCGTGTAGACATCAACAAACAGTTTTTTTGGATTTGTTTTGTTAAGTTCCACTGCTTCTTCCCAAGTGACCCAATTGATTTTTTCTTCGACTGCTGTGTCAAAAGAAGAACTTATGATAAGGATTGCTAGTAAAGCGATACATGCTATTTGTTTCATGACTTAAGTTTGTGTTATAAAGATAACAAGAATACTAGGCCTAATTTAGTTAAGCAAGTCTTAAATTCTTAATAATGTCCTTACCAAGCTAATTTCCTGATAGTTGCTTGGATCTATTCTTTAGTTTTTTTGCATAGTAGAAATCCAATTAAATGCTTCTCGCATCTTATGATAGATTTCGGTGTTTTCATATATGCCAGCAAATCGCTCGGCTTGTGGACCATAGGCAAAAACTGGAATCATAGTTCCTGTGTGATAGGTACTCGTGAAGGCTGTAACCAATGAATCCATTGTAGATTCTTCTTGAATAGCATAACCACCTGTTTCATGATCCGCTGTTACAATTACGAGTGTTTCTCCGTCTGTTTTTGCGAAGTCCAAAACGGCAGAAATTGCCTTGTCAAAGTCAGAAAATTCTGTCAAGATATAATCTGAATTATTAGCATGACCTCCCCAATCAATTTGAGATCCTTCAATCATTAGAAAGAAGCCTTGACTGGCTTTCTTGTCCAAAAATTCTACTGCTTTTTTAGAAGCAGGAATAAGATAGTCTCTACCTTGTGCGGCAGGTATGGGGTCAGCATCAGAGGTCAGGTAGGCAACGTTTTTATTTGGGTCAAATTCTATCTCATCTAATTCTTGTTCAGCATAATGACTTAATTGATAACCTTTAAATTCATTTAGTAGGTTTCTATCATCCGCTCTTCGATCAAAATATTTTTTACCTCCACCTATGAATAAATCAATCTCAGTAGCTAAAAATTCAGTGGCAATCTCTTCGTAATTTTTTCTTGATTTATTGTGCGCAATAAATGACGCGGGTGTTGCATGGACAATTGTTGAAGTGGCAACAAGTCCAGTTGCCAGTCCCTTTTCTTCAGCTTCTTCTAAGATGGTCTTTACAGGGATAGTATCTTTGTCTACACCAATAGCTCCATTATATGTTTTTACTCCACAGGCAAATGAAGTTGCAGCAGCTGCAGAATCCGTAATAAGCTTTCCGAAGGCTGCTGGTTTATGAATACCAACAACAGGAAATTCTTCCAGAATTGTCTTATTACCTTGGTGATACATCCCAGCTGAAATTTGACCTAGACCCATGCCGTCGCCAATCATCAAAATGACATTTTTTGGATAGATGACTTCCGGTGTTTTTACGACTTCTTTGATAACAACTCGATCTTGCACTTTACAGCTATTGAAAATAAAAGCTAGGCAAATAAGAGAAATAGCGGTCTTTTTCATAGAAAATTTAAATTCTAAGCCAAAATATATTTTTTACCCGGAAGTGTTTTGATTATTCCTTTGAATTCAAGATTTAATAACATCGCACTGAGTCGTGAAAGTGGAAAAGAGGTTCTATAATGTATGGAATCTAGCCCAATACCCTTTGTACTTTTTAATAGATTAACAATGTCGGATTCTTCTTTATTGAGTTCAAAGGCGAGTGCCATTTGTGTTTGACGGGCACCTTCATTTTCTTTGGACCACAACATGTTCTTTGCTATATCTTCTGCACTTCCTGCAAGTTTAGCTTTGTTCGTTTTAATGAGATAATTACAACCCTTTGAATAGCTGTCGTTTGCTCTGCCCGGTATAGCAAAAACATCCTTATTATATTGAAAGGCAAAATCTGCTGTAATCATTGATCCGCCTGATGCACCAGATTCTACAATCAACACAGCATCGGATAACATAGCAACCAATCTATTGCGTTGCGGGAAGTGCATGGCATCTGGTTTTGTTTTGGATACAAATTCGGATAGAATACCACCATTTCCAATCATGCTTTTTGCCAAGCGCAAATTTTCTTGTGGATACATCTTGTCTAAACCATGTCCTAAAACACCTATTGTGGGAATACCATTAGCGACACAGGATTTATGTGCGTGTGTATCAACCCCATATGCCAATCCTGAAAATACGCAAACATTATAGTCTGCTAATTCTTTAGTAAAGCTAGAACATATAGCCTGTCCGTATGGAGTAATTCTACGTGTCCCTACAATTGCCATGGTGCGTTTGTGATTGATTATATCTGTCCCTTTATAATAAAGTATGATGGGGGCATCTTTGTAATGTTTCAATCTTGAAGGATACTGTTCAGCTTGAAAATAATATACTTCTATACCATGTTCCTTAGTAAATCTTATCTCTTCCTCAGCTCGCGTAAAACTGCTTTTGGAGACTATATTTTGGGCAATGTCAGCATTGATTTTTGGAATTCTTAAAAGATTGGATTTTTTCTCGGTATATACTGCATCTATTCCTCCACAAATTCGAATGAGTTGTTTTGCTAATACAGGACCCACATTTGCGATGAGACTCAGTGCGATTGCTTTTTGTAAATCCTGTTCTTTCATCTAGTTAAATTGTTGAGCCTTGGCTGTATTACCTACAGCAGAATATATTTCAGAAAGTGCACTACGGATAAATGCGCTATTTGGGTCCAATGCGTATCCTAATTCAAGATAATGAATAGCCCATTTCGCGTTACGTGACTTTCTATATAGCGTGTTATAGCCTAGGTCATAATAAAATTCTAACATTTGTCTTGAAATGTTACTTTGCCGGTTTAGGTATTCGCAATACTGGCTGAGGTAGTCAACATCAGGTCGGATTGACCCTACTTCTTTAAATGCTTTGAGTAGGGCAGGCAGATCAGAATCAAATTTATAGATTTCAGAAGCGACACCTGTCTTCATTAAGTTGGCATTATAATATGTCTTGTGAATGGCAAGTGCTGTTTCAAGATATTCTCTTGCTTGTTTTAATTCTGCTAATTTTTTTTGAGAAGGTGGAGCATCTCTTTGTTCCTCAAAAATCGCAGTAGCCATGAAGCTGTTGAGGCGTGCACTATTTTTTGATACATGAATTGCAGAGGCATTCAGAGCATAGGTATCCTTCCAAGCAGGTACACGCTGCCATGATTTTGCAAAGAAGCCAATCGCAAACAGCATAGGTATTATTACACTAAAATGTGTTGCGAGCATTAGTTTTTTAGGCAGCCATTCGTTTGTAAGTTGGATTAAAAACACCATGAGGCCTAAGGAGGCCATAAACATAAAACGTTCGTTCATAAACGTACCTACATTGACAACAACGTTTGAAACCAATACTATGGAAAGAAGAAAAAATGAAATTCCCCAAGAGTATATATTCTTTTTAACGAAACCAAAAACTGCCATAATTATCATTGTTAGGTATAAGACCAAGGAGATTAAGGTCCCTGGCTTAGTCCACTCCATTATGGGAATATGATATGGATAGTAATCATGTGTCAATGGATGAGGAAAGAAATGCAGCTTGATATAGAGCCCCAGAGTGTACATAATCGTCGCTGATTTCTGGCTAGAATTCATCTGCGCAAATGGGTTATTCATTATGTCTGTGTTACTAGCATTGCTGTTAATTAAATAACCTATAATATTGTATCGCATGATTAAGTAAGTCAATGTACATAGGCTTAAAACAGCAAAAACCATCAACAAAGATTTATTAATATTCTTTGATTTTAGATAAAGTGAAAGGGGTATAATGCCTAAAAAACTGAGGCAGGTTTCTTTTGATAAGACGCCTAAGAAAAAACTAAGCGTCATGATAAATAAAAAAACTATTTTTTTTGATTGCAGATACTTAAAAGCATAGATAAGGCTTAAAATTGCTCCGATCATTGCCATTATCTCGTCTCTACCTTTAATATTTGCAACTGCTTCAATGTGCAAGGGATGTAGGGTGTAAAGTAGTGTAGCTAAAAAGGGGAGTGTAAGAAACCAAGATGTCTCTTTTCGCTTAGGAAAAAGGAAAAAGAGACAGCGATAGATGAGTAAGCAACACAGGGCATAGAGTAAAATATTTACAAAATGACTGACCTGTGGGTTCAATCCAAAGAAAGCATACTCTATAGCGAATGTGACAATAGAGAGTGGACGATAGCGAGCACCCTGCACAAGATTTTTTTGTTCTCCAAAGTATCCTTTAAAACTGTCTCCAGAAAAAATATCATAAATTCCGCTAAATCCCTTTTTTGTGAACTTGTTATCAGTAATTACTAGAGTGTCATCTAAGACATAATCATAAGAAATACTTTTGCCATAGAGTATAAAACAGAGTGCAGTAAGGAGTAATAAAGGTATAAGATGCTCTGTAAGTGAGAATTTTGGATACAATTTTGATGTACTAGAGAGAGGCTTTGAGCTCAGAATCGTGTTTTCTTGTTTAGCTTTGTTTTTTGTTTTCTTGCGTTTCTTTGCCATGGCGTATGTAGATATAGCCTTATAAATAAGATATTTTACTTTATTATAATACATTTGTTAAAGAAAATTAAGGCATTGTATGAGAAATATGAGATCTATCCTTGTGCTTGTGTTTTTGTTTCAGACATTTTTTGGTTTGGCACAATTAAACGTGAAAGTGGGCTACGGGTTTGCATATACACCTGCAGCTAGCAATAACAGTATGATTGCAGATTTTAATGCGGCAAATAGCTTTAGACTTGATCGCGATATGAATGATCTGCATTTTATTTCAGGTTTGGAAATTGGCTTAAATTATAGGATAGAAAATGTAGCCTTTGAATTGAGCTTTGAAAACTTAACAACTGACCGTGATGCTTTAGGTGAAGAAGCAAGTGGTGAAGTGTTTAGAGAGCGCCTGAATTGGGGCTTAAGTGGCTATGGATTAGCGATAGAAAATATTTGGGGTAATTATGGTTATGGAGTTGGTTTGGGCCGTAGAAGCCATAGGGTTCAAGAGAGTATTGCCAATACGAATGAGAACAGATCCATTGTAGAGGAATCTGTGTATGCCACTAAATTTTATGGTATCTGGCACCTTGGAGGCACCAATTCCATTTCGTTTCAGATTCGACCATTTGTGAATATACCCTGGAGTTCAGTGGACCTAGGACCAGTCAGAGAAAATTTAGAAGTACCCTCAAGTAACGATTCTTTAGAAAAATTTGTAACTTATGGGATAAGTTTTGCCTTTTATAATGGGCCACAACGATAGTGGTGTAAGGAAAATAATTATATTTGTTAAGAGATTTTATAACAATTAAAACGTTTAAAAGTGGATTCTGAAGGAAGTAACAGGTTTGAGAGCATTTACTCGACTAAGGTAAAGGCGGGAAAAAGAAGAACATATTTCTTTGATGTCAGAAAGACGAAAGGAGATGATTATTACATTACGATTACTGAAAGCACTAAGAAGTTTAACAGTGATGGCTACGAGAGACATAAGATTTTCCTTTATAAGGAGGATTTCAATAGATTTACAAATAGTCTCAATGAGGTGGTTAATCACATCAAAACGGACTTATTGCCAGACTTCGATTACGAATTGTATGAAAAGCGTCAGAAAGAGTGGGAAGAAAGTAAGGCGGCGGAAGAAGCTGCAGCTGCTGCAGGAACTAGCACGGAGACCACAACAGAAGAACCAAAAGCTGCTGATGAAGGAGGAGATGCTACCGTTTCAGAAGATGATATGTCTTGGTAAAAAATAGAATTGATTTAAACTAAATCAGTTAGAAATAAATAGATATAAAAAAAGGTGTTGATATTATCAACACCTTTTTTGTTTAGAGACCATTAACATGTTTCATTAACTTCCCTTTTAAGTTTGAGGCTTTGTTTTTATGCCACGTATTTCTTTTTGCCAGTCTATCAATCATACTGATAACCTTTGGCAAGAATTTCTTAGCCTCCGTCTTATCTTCAATCTCTCTAAGCTTAGCAATAGCTGTTCTAGTAGATTTTTTATAATATCTATTTTGAGTTCTTTTTAACTCGTCTTGTCTGATTCTTTTCTTTGCTGACTTATGATGCGCCATAAATGTATATTTTCTTAAAGGATTGCAAAAGTAAGCGAATTTTGTTCTTATTGAAACTATTTTCAAGTAAAAAATTGAAAAAATGGTGTCTTTTTTGCATTAGATATCAAGTATTACAGTGTTCTAATAATGAAATTACTTATTACATTTGGGTGAACCAAATGAGAAATAGAAGCAAATGAAAGACTATTCCTACGTTTTTAACGCGCATCCGAGCTATATCGACCAGATTTATAAGAATTATATGACAGATCCTGGCTCTGTCGAAGAAGGCTGGAGGGTCTTTTTTGAAGGCTTCGAATTTGGGAATCAGAAGAATGGGAGCAGTATTGCAGTTGGGTCTGAACCAGTTAGTAAGAAGGATTTCAGTGTTTTATCTATTATTCATGGATTTAGGAGTAGAGGACATCTTCTTTCCACAACAAATCCTATTCGCGCCAGAAGAGATAGAAAACCTCACTTAGATTTAGCAGATTACGGCTTAACAGAAAAGGATTTGGCCTATATGTCCAACGCAGGAGCAGAGGTAGGCATCTTAAACGGTAGTTTACAGCAGGTGATTGATCACATGCATAAAATATATTGTGGAAATATCGGCTTTGAATATTGCCATATTGAGAATAGAGAGAAACGCATGTGGTTAAGAGATAAGATTGAAAATAGAAATCTCAATTCAGATTACGGGCATGGACAGGATAAAAAGAAAAGAATCTTATCTAAATTAAACGGTGCAGTTGTTTTTGAAAAATTCTTGCACACAAAATATATAGGACAAAAGCGGTTTTCTCTTGAAGGGGGTGAAACTACGATAGCTGCTTTAGACGCTATCATAAACCAAGGGGCTTCTGATAAGGTAGAAGAAGTGCTTATAGGTATGGCTCATAGAGGTCGATTAAACGTCTTGGCAAATATTATGGGCAAGACCTACGAGAATATTTTCAATGAGTTTGAAGGAACTGCAGTGCCAGATCATAGTTTTGGAGATGGAGATGTTAAGTACCACTTAGGGTTTTCTTCTATGGTAGACACACCCTCTGGAAAAACTGTACATTTAAAATTAGCACCAAACCCTTCTCATCTTGAAGCGGTTAATCCAGTCTTAGAAGGTTTTGCTAGAGCAAAGGCAGATATTTTGTATGACAGTGATTATGACCGTATCCTTCCAATACTTATTCACGGAGATGCAGCCATTGCTGGTCAAGGAGTAAGTTACGAAACGGTACAAATGAGTCAACTAGAAGGCTACTACACAGGTGGAACAATTCACTTTGTAATTAACAATCAAATAGGATTTACAACAGATTTTGACGAAGCGCGATCTTCAACCTATTGCACAGCGGCTGCCTCACTTGTACAAGCACCCGTATTTCATGTAAATGGGGATGATCCAGAAGCAGTGGTATTTGCGGCAGAACTTGCTACAGAATACAGACAGAAATTCAATAATGATGTGTTTATTGACATGGTATGTTACAGAAGGCATGGGCATAATGAGGGAGATGATCCTAAGTTTACCCAACCTCTTATGTATGAGATAATAAACAAGCATCCCAATCCCAGAGATTTATACATTCAGAAGTTAGTTAGTTCAGGAGCAATTGAAAAGACGCTTGCTGAGGAGATGGAGAAAACATTTTGGGACGATCTACAAAATAGATTGAACCTAATTAAACAAAAGCCCTTGCCGTATACCTACCAAGAACCAGAAATGGAGTGGCAGAAGTTAAAAAAGATCACAACAGATAAAGACTTTGATGATTCTCCGATCACAGGTTTGGATAAGGAAAAGATTAGTTTTTTACTGGAAAAATTAATGGATTTACCTGAGGATTTCAATATTCTTTCCAAAGTAAATAGACTAAGAAAATCGAATAATAAACTCATTGAAAGTGAGAAATTGGATTGGGCACTAGGAGAACTTCTTGCATATGCGAGTATTCTACATGCTGGAAAAGATGTACGTATTAGTGGACAGGATGTGCGTAGAGGAACGTTCTCTCATAGACATGCTGTATTGTATGATAATGAAAACTTTGAAGAGTATAATAGATTGTCTAGGATATCAGAAAATCAAGGGAAGTTTAGAATCTTTAACTCTTTTCTTTCCGAATTTGCAGTACTTGGTTTTGAGTTTGGCTATAGTCTGGCATCCCCTGATAATCTTGTTATTTGGGAAGCACAATTTGGAGACTTCTATAATGGTGCGCAGGTTATTGTGGATCAATTTATTAGTGCCTCAGAAAGTAAGTGGCAACGTATGAGTGGACTTGTTATGTTACTCCCGCATGGCTATGAGGGACAGGGACCAGAACACTCAAGTGCGCGCCTTGAAAGATTCTTACAAATGGGAGCGGAAAATAATATTAGCATAGCGAATATTACGAATCCCGCAAATTTCTTTCATGCCTTACGTAGACAGTTAGAACGACCGTTTAGAAAGCCATTAATTGTAATGTCACCTAAATCTATTTTAAGACATCCAAAAGCTGTTTCTTCATTTGATGACTTCATTGGGAATACTAAATTCCAAGAGGTAATAGATGATGCAGGTGCAGATGCAAAGAAAATAAAAAAGGTGCTTATTTGTTCAGGGAAGGTGTATTATGACTTGCTTGCGCATAAAGAAGAAGCAAAGGATGATTCCACCGCAATTGTGCGTATGGAGCAATTGTATCCATATCCAGAAAAACAGATAGAAGCTGTATTTAAGAAATACAAATCTGCTAAATTCTTATGGGTGCAAGAAGAATCTGCAAATATGGGTTCTTGGGATTATTTAATGCGTTACTGGCGTAATAAGCCTATTGAACTTGTGTCTAGAAAAGCAAGTGCTTCTCCAGCAACTGGATTTAAAAAAGTGCATGATAAGCAACAAAAGGATCTGGTGAAAAAAGCGTTTAGCTAGGACCAGATTTAGTTTTTTTCTGTAAACTTTTGATTACCACAGTAGTATTCTACCCATAATGGGTAAAAGAATATTGCCTTGGTGTACTTCAGACAGAATCCATTTGTACGTATTTTAATTCCTTTGATCTTAGGGGTATTTTGTGCTGATGTATTTAGAGATGAACTCAACTCAATCGTAAATTATGTTCTTTACTTTTCACTAGGAAGTACACTTCTATTACTCTTACTCCATTTTAAATTAAAAGGCTTTAAAGTCTTATTTGGATGTTTAGTGCAGTGTCTCTTTTTTGCATTAGGCTTACTGCATTACCATTCTAATAATCCCTTAAACGATGAGCATCATTTTTCAAAAATACAGGATGCTCAGCAATATGTCGGAGTAGTAAAATCGCTTAGTCAGAAAGAAAGAAGAATAGAATTAGTAGTTAATCTTGAAAACTGTATTGTGGGTGCTGATAGTGCGTTTAACTGTTCGGGATCTACTATCTTGTATTATGCACTTTCTGGAGATTCACCCCAAATAGGAGATCGTATTCAATTCTCCGCAAAACTTTCCAAAGTAAAAAAGAATCCCAATCCTAATTCCTTTGATTACAGTAGGTATCTATATTTTAAGAAAATCCATGAGCTAGGATACTTAAAAGAGGGAGATTGGGAAATTCTTGATAAGGAACAAATATCAAAACTTGAAGTATGGGCGAATGATTGCAGAAGCTACTGCTATAAGGTATTAGAAAAATGGATAAATGGGAAAGAACGTTTAGCGATTGCGAATGCTATGCTTTTAGGACAGCGGGATGATTTAGATAAGGAGACCCGAGATGCATTTATAAATACCGGTGCGATTCATGTTTTAGCTGTATCGGGTTTGCATGTTGGGATTCTTAGCATGATAGTCTTATGGGTTTTGAATTATTTCTCTCATGAATCATTTGTAAACAGGCTAGTAAAATGGATAGTGTACCTTTTTGTCATTTGGATGTTTGCTTTAGTGACAGGCTCAGGTTCAGCTGTCTTACGTGCGAGTTTGATGTTTTCATTTTATTTCAGTTCAGTTATCTTTTCTAAAACTACTTCTTCTATCAATAATTTAGCAGCCTCCGCTTTTTTTATTCTAATGAACAATCCGTATCAATTGTTTATGATTGGCTTTCAATTTTCATTTCTTGCTTTGAGTAGTATTCTGTTGTTTATGCCAATCATTCAAAAGCATTATCAAAACCAACATAAAGTATTACAGTATGCATTAAATTTAGTAGTACTTTCATTTGTTGCCCAAGTTTTGGTTGCGCCATTGGGAATCTCTTACTTTAATCAGTTCGCCATATATTTTGTATTGAGTGGATTAGTGGCTGTTCCATCTGCCTTTGTGATCCTATGTACATCGATTAGCTTAATCATTTTTGATTTTTTGTTTCCAGTATGTAATAGCTACCTTATTGCTCCGATTCTTAATTTTAGTTTATATCTGTTATTGCAGAGTGTCCATTCAATCCAGGATTTGCCAGGCGCTGTTATAAAAAATTTATTTTTTGATCCCATTCAAATAATTTTGTTGAGTGCAGTCTTTGTCTCAGGATTGAAACTGTTATTTGAATCAAGAGACTCTTTCATGGTTTTTTGTTTGTCTCTTAGTGTATTACAGGTCTATGCTTGCTATAACGTTCTGGCCTCAGCAAATCAAAAAGTCTGCTTTGTATATAATGTTCCAAAAGATAGTTTAATAGACATATTTGTTGGAGACCAATGCTATACACTTAAAAGTGAGAGTATAAGCAATGAAGGAATAGCCTATACAGCTCAACGAAACCGAACGGTTCATGATATTATCAAGGTGCAGGATTTAACCTATTTAGATGCCAAAGAAAATTCGAGTGTATTTGTGAACCCTCCGTTTTATCAAGTAGGAGATAAAATACTGTATATAGTTTCTAACAATGAAGCTGTATACAGCGATTTCGGATTTGGGATTGATTATTTGATTTTATCTCATGCTGTTACAATTGACCTTGAAGAACTATTACAAAATTATTTGGTTGAACACGTCATCATTGATGCAAGCTTTTCAAACTATAAGAAGAGAAAGTATATAGACGTTTTGGAAAAATTGGAAATTGATTATTCACTAACTGAAGAAAAAGTAATTGCTATCTATGGTTGATCTTAAGGCGATATTTTTATTTAATAAGAGGGAACGTGCGGGTATTATACTTGTTACAGGAATGAGTCTTTTGCTTTGTGTGCTTAAAGCTGATTTAATTTCGATTCCTAATCAGAAGACATCCACAAATCTGATAGCTGGGATTCAATTTGAAGAAGCTCTTAATCTAAAAGAAGAACGAGATTCTATTGTTTTGCGCAATTTTGATCCCAATAAGGTCGAAGAAAAAGATTTAGAGTCATTTGGTCTGGATCGCTATGCAGTTGCTTCTTGGATGGGTTTTCTGGATAAGGGCTATAGTTTTAGAAGGAAGGAAGATGTGAAAAAGATATATGGACTTAAGGAAGAGGATTACCTGCGTTTAGAAACTTTTATTCAAATAGAAAAATCCAAAAACGGTTTTAATAAAAAGTCTAGTGCAGATAAGTATACTGGTCAAAAAAAGTTCAAGACGAAAAAACCAAATATTGTTGTAGATATTAATAAAGCAACAGAAGAAGAATTTATGCAATTACGAGGGATTGGAGTGAAGCGTGCAAAGACAATCGTGAAATTCCGAAAGGCCTTGGGAGGATTTCATTCGGTTGAACAAATTGCAGAAGTGTATAGCATTGATTCAAGTTTGTTTGTAAAGTTAAAACCTTTCTTAAAAGTAGATGCATCTCACTTTAAACGATGGAATATTTTCGAATTATCGGCGGATTCTCTCCAAAAAAATAAATTTATAAATTACAGAGCTGCCCATGCCATTAAGCGATATTTACGAAATAACAAAGGCATAGCATCTGTTGATCCTGAGACACTACGTAATCTTGATGGGGTGGATACAATGTATATCGATAAGGCCCTACCTTATTTAGTCTTGCGGAAATATAAATAGTTTAGATTTCTATCGCACTGTAGCGTTGTACAAACTCTTTCATTTCTTGCACCATCGCTTTAGATCCCATAACAACTGTCGTGCGTTGATGTATTTTATGAACATCAAGATCCAATATGCGTTCTAGTTTTGTGTTAATTGCAGTGCCTCCCGCCTGTTCTACGATCATACTTATTGGATTTGCTTCGTACAATAGGCGAAGTTTTCCCTGTGGATATTTACGTGTATTTGGATAAAGGAAAATACCGCCTTGGAACATGATTCTATGGATGTCAGATACCATGCTTCCGATATAACGTAAGCGTAGATTAAGATCAGAACAATGATCAATATATCGTCGCATTTCCAAATCAAATTTAAGATAGTAACCTTGGTTTACAGAATAGTAATTTCCTCGTTCAGGCATTTTGATATTTGGATGCGACAGACAGAACTCACCAATGGCTGGATCTAGAGTAAATCCATTTACACCATTTCCGGTTGTATATACGAGTATCGTTGAAGTGCCATAGAGCACATAACCAGCAGCCACTTGTTCACAACCTTTTTGTATAAAATCAGCCAGTGTGCAGTCTTCCTTGGGAGAAGAAACACGTTTATATATACCGAAAATAGTTCCTACGCTAACATTCACATCTATATTAGATGAACCGTCAAGAGGGTCTGTTACCACTATATAGTTTGCATCTTTGTCAAGCACATTCGGTAGTGTAACAAATTCATCCAATTCTTCAGAAGCAATACCGCAGCACTCCCCACTATTAGCAAGAAACTCAATCATCTTCTCATTAGAAAAGATGTCTAATTTTTGCACATTATCACCTGTATTATTTTCTTTTTGTGCCGCACCTAGGATTTCCCCTAGGCCCGCTTTGTTCACCTCTACATTAATTACCTTCGCTGCAATACCTATATCTCTTAGTAGTCGTGACAATTCGCCTGTTGCGTGGGTAATTTCCTTTTGGCTCTTAATGATAAACTCATCTAGAGTGACAATTTTGCTCATTTAATTTGCTTTAGTGGGACAAAAATAAGAATTCAAACCTAGTCTCCTACATTATATAAGGATGATGATTAAACTTTTAGATAGGGTAAAAATTACACTTACAACTAAATCCTGCTTGTATTGTTACTATACTAAGCATTTTCTTACGACTATAAAACTATCTTTGTTGCGTGAAAAATCTCTTTTATCTAAATAAGTACTTCGTCAAATATAAGTGGCATTTGTTGCTTGGGATAGTGTTTGTAACACTGTCTAATTATTTTAAAGTACTTATTCCTCAAGAGATAAGAAAAGCATTGGACTTTGTCTATGATAGTTTACAGGCCAGTGAAGGGACAGCAATATCAGAAATACCCACTGAACAGTTGTTTAAGTTCTCTATTACGGTTATAGGCTTTAGTGCAATGATGGGAGTATTTATGTATCTGATGAGACAGACGATTATAGTGATGTCTCGTTTGATAGAGTATGATCTCAGAAAAGAAATTTTTACGAACTATGAAGCCCAGGATATCAATTTTTTTAAAAGATGGAAAACGGGTGATCTTATGTCGCGTGTCTCAGAAGATGTCTCCAAGGTTAGGATGTATCTAGGCCCTGCCATTCTGTATGGAATCAATCTGAGTACAATGACCTGTATTGTCCTAATCGCTATGTATCAGGTGAGTCCAAAATTGATGTTGTATACCTTAATACCTCTTCCGTTTCTATCGATTAGTATCTACATAGTAAGTCGAATGATAAATAAGCGGAGTGAGCTCATTCAAAAGCAGCTTGCTCGGTTGACGAGTATAAGTCAAGAGGTATTCTCGGGTATACGCATTGTAAAGTCGTACTCTAAGGAAAAGCAGTTTGGAGAATTTTTTGAAACAGAAACAAATTTGTATAAGGATAAATCCATGGATCTTGCCAAGGTAAATGCCTTGTTTTTTCCACTTATGATCATGCTTATTAGTTTGAGTAGTTTGCTCACGATATACATTGGAGGAATTTTAGTGAATAAGGGGGAGATAAGCAATGGGCACATTGCTGAATTTATAATTTATGTAAACTACCTCACCTGGCCATTTACTGCGGTAGGATGGATTGCTTCTATTATACAGCAAGCTGATGCTTCTCAAAAAAGAATAAATGAAATATTGGAGATTACACCTGCGATTAAAAATATGAATGCGGATAATTATCCAGTAAGAGGGAAGATTGAATTTAGAAATGTAAGTTTTAATTATCCTGATACGGGAATACAGGCAATGAAGAATGTGAGTTTTGTATTAGAGCCAGGCGAGAAGTTGATGCTATTAGGTAAGACAGCCTCTGGGAAAACAACCTTGGCAGATTTGCTTTTGCGGATGTACGATGTGCATGAGGGAGAAATCTTAATTGATGGTAAAGACATTCGTACACATAATTTAGATATTATACGTCGAGAAATAGGTTATGTACCGCAGGATGTATTTCTGTTTTCTGATAACATTGAAAACAATATCATATTTGGTAATGATAATGAGGATGTCAGCAGAGTGGAAGAATTTGCGGAGTATGCATCAGTACATAAGGATATACTAGATCTACCAGAAGGGTATAAGACTATGGTGGGCGAACGAGGTGTTACCTTGTCTGGTGGCCAGAAGCAGCGCGTCAGCATAGCACGTGCCTTTATTAAGGAGCCTAAAATTATCATCATGGATGACAGTTTGTCTGCAGTAGATACCAAAACAGAAAATACCATTCTGAATTATCTAAATACAATGCTACAGAATAAAACAGCTATACTTATAACACATCGTTTGTTTAAAAATCTTGATATTGATAAGATCATTGTCTTAGATGAGGGCAAAATAGTAGAGATGGGTACCCATAAAGAACTGTATAGTAATAAGTCCTTTTATTACGAATTAGTAGAGCAGCAGTCTCTAGAAGAAATCACCTAAATTATTCTCTTTAAAGATTCTGAACTTTTGTTTTAACAATCTCTCTGAAATAATTTCTTATATTAATAAGAATTAACAAAATTCAAAATCAACCTGACTTATGAGAGCATCCTTAATTTTCATATTGTGGCTTCTCCTAGGTCTTGCCTATTGGTTTATTTCAAAACAATGTTGTGTTCCAGCTCCGACTGAAGTGAGTCAACGTACAGTTGCTCCTATGTCTACCTTACCTGCGGTGAGCACACCTATAACTTTTGCATGTTCGGATGATACCCCGGACAGAGCAGCCAACTGGACAAGGTTTAGAGATTCCCTTGTGAATTCACTAAAAGATAATGAGATATTACAAATCAAAGGATTTAACTACGATGCCGAATCCAATGGGACTTCAGAAAAATCACTGGGGCTGGCACGTGCATTATCGGTTAAGAAATTATTTAGTTTGAATGACGATAGAGTCCGCATCCTAGACGGGAAGGCAGGAGAAGATTGTCGCAAAGAAGAGATGAATAGATTGATCGCATTCTCTTCACTGAGAAATACAGCAACTGTCAAGGAGATTGATGACAGAACACTGATTTATTTCCCAACGAATTCTACAAATAAACTTGCTGACAATGAGGTAGAGTCCTATCTAGATGAAGTAGCAATACGTGTAAAACGTACTGGCGAGACAGTCCATCTTTCTGGACACACGGACAACGAAGGCGATACAACTTCAAACCTTAGACTAGGTCAACGTAGAGCAGATGTCATTAAAAATTATCTGCTTAGTAAGGGAGTGCCTGCAAATAAAATTGTAGCTACATCCAAGGGTGAAACGGCACCAAGAGCAGATAATAATACTGCAAAAGGGAAAGCAGAAAATCGTAGAACCGAACTTCAAATTAAATAACAAAACAAAAAGAAATAACAATGGATATATTACAAAACTTATGTCAATACTGGTGGCTCTGGTGGATATTGCCCGCTTTATTAGGATGGTTATTAGGTAGAGCAATGATGGCCAAGTGGAAGACAAGAACGGAAGAATTAGAACGCGAGGTGGCAGATTGGAAAAAGAAACATGCTGGCTTAGAAGATGATCTAGACAAATGTCGAAAGCGTTCTGCAGAATTAGATAGTGATCTTGCCTTAGAGCGAGGAAGAATTAGAGAGGTGGAGCGCACAAATAAATATTTGCAAGCGGACCTAGATGAGGCTAAAAAGAATTTGGAGGATGCTAAAAAGGCAGCTAAATCTTCTTCTGCTTCCTCTTTAGCAGCAGCATCTGGTGCTGGAGCAGCGAGTTCTTCATTTACATCTACTCCCAAGCCTACACCACCACCTCCGCCTGCGCCTAAAGCAGAAACACCAACAACTGCAGGGGAAGGGAAATGGGCAAAATTGAAGACAAATAATATGCAAATAATCGAAGGTATAGGACCTAAGATGGATGAGGTATTAAATTCCAATGGAATATCTTCATGGTCAGTCCTAGCGACAAAGTCATTTGATGAACTGCGTAGCATCTTAGATCAAGAAAAGTATGGAACGAAATATCAAATAATCGATCCTTCTGATTGGCCAGCACAGGCTGCCTTAGCGGCCAAGGGAGATTGGGATGAATTGATCAAGCATCAAAGTGATGATGGTTCCGCTTCCAAGGCAGAAACTATCCTAGTTAAACTAGGAATCAGAGAAGCCTAAGATGTAATGACTTGTACTTTTGCTAAAAGCCCACATCATTGTGGGCTTTCAGTGTTTTAATGAACATTTTATCTTGAAAAGCATTTATGATAGTATGCAAGAAATAACCTTAGGAGGAGGATGCTTTTGGTGCACAGAAGCAGTCTTTCAAAGATTGAAGGGAGTACATCATGTAGAGTCTGGATACTGCGGTGGACAGACTGAAAATCCGGATTATAAGGCGATATGTACGGGAACAACTGGGCATGCCGAAGTGATTAAGATTCAGTATAACTCTGAGGAAATAAACTTAGATGTGATACTTGACTTTTTCTTTGTCTTCCATGATCCTACTACTTTAAACAGACAGGGCAATGATGTGGGTACACAATACAGGTCAGTTATCTATTATGCAAACGAAGAAGAGAAATTGATTGCTGAAAATGCTATTAGACGTGCTGCAGAAATCTATGATGATCCAATAGTAACCGAACTCAGCCCTTTGCCAAAATATTATCCAGCAGAAAAATACCATCAAAACTATTACATGCAAAATTCTAGTAAAGGATATTGTAGTTTTGTCATAGGACCAAAAGTGTCTAAACTTATGACAAAGTATAAAGCATATACAAAAGAAGAATACGCAAATTCATAAATAAGAATCATGGAAGAAAAAGGCTATAATAAACTCACAGAAGAAGAAGCATATGTCATTTTAAAAAAAGGGACAGAAAGACCCTATACAGGAGAGTACGACAAGCACTATGCAAGTGGTACCTATATTTGTCGTCAGTGTAATACTGCCCTGTATACGTCAGATTCTAAATTTGATTCGCGATGTGGGTGGCCGGCCTTTGATGATGAGATTGCTGGTGCAGTAAAGCGTTTGCCCGATGCAGATGGAAGGCGCGTGGAAATAGTTTGTAATTCATGTAATGGACATTTGGGTCATGTTTTTGTAGGCGAACGATTAACAGAGAAGAACACTAGACATTGTGTGAATTCCCTTTCATTAAAATTTGTTCCAAAGGATTAACTTTTAGAGGCAATCTGCCGTAATTTTTGATTTTCCTGTTTACTTCTTACCCAGGAGTTTCACCTCTTCAGTTCGTTTAGTACATCTTAGGAACAAATTAGATTTTTTGATCCTAAGGTTTGAGTAATTCTCTTTTTTGTTCTATTTTCCTACTCTCAAGATTTTACTTTCATAATCAAAACCAAAACACATGCGTCAACTTTTATTATTCTTTTCCCTATTTATTGTTTTGCCTCTACATAGTCAAACAGCTAAATTACTTATGGATATTAATCCAGGATCAGAGGGTTCTTTTGAGTTTAGTCTAGATCGTTCGTATTTAGAGTATAAAAACAAACTGTATTTTTCTGCTAAGAATGCGGAGTTTGGTTTAGAGTTATGGGTATATGATGGTCAAAATGTTTCACTCTTTAAAGATATTAATCCCGGTCCTGATGGTTCAGATGTACAGAACCTATACATACTCAATGATCAACTTGTTTTTATTGCGGACGATGGAACACATGGAGATGAATGGTGGACCTCTGATGGGACAGAAGCAGGGACAGAAATGATAGTAGATTTACTCCCTGGATCAGAAGGAGGTGCAATAAACTGTTGTAATAGTTTAATTGCAAAGTCCATAGTAGTCTATAAAAACGAACTCTATTTTAATTCGAATATCGGTTCTAGTCAAAGAAGACTATATAAAACAGATGGAACTGCTGCAGGTACAGTCGAGGTAGCGCAATTAAATCATCCACAGCGTTCTGCCGAGAACTTTAATATTTTTAATGATGAATTATTCTTTGATGTGACTTTTGAAGGGTTTTGGAAGACTGATGGGACAACTGCTGGTACAGTCATGTTACTTGATGAAGATCATGAAGGAAATAGATTTAATCCCATCTATGTGTATAATATGGAGGATTACATGATTATGGTGAATGGTACGGATTGGGATTTATGGAGATCTGATGGGACAGTTGCTGGAACTACTCTTGTAAAGGAACTCGTGAATGCTGGTGCACAAAATAACCAGGGAGAATTTTTCATTGACTATAATGGCATTGCACTTTTTGTAGGTGCCGAAATGATAAATAACGGAGAGCTTTGGAGATCAGACGGAACGAGTAATGGAACATATGAAATTATAGATTTAGAAGATGACGATGCATTTATTCCTATTGTTCCAAGAAAAAAAGTTTTATTCAAAGACCTTGTCTATTACATTGGAGGAAAGGATGAAACTGGATTCCAAATCTATAAGACGGATGGAACAGCGGCAGGTACGGAAGAAGTTTCTCATCTGGACGAATGGGTAAACGGTCAGGTGTACTTTCAAAGCGATTTAGTTGCTACAGAAGATTTCTTATTTTTTGTAGGAGGAAGGGCGTTTAATAGAGAGTTATGGGTTACAGACGGAACCTCCGATGGAACAACGGAAATAGAAATAAATCCAAATGGACAATCCACTCCAGAGCGTCTGATTTTATTTGATGACAAACTTATATTTTTTGCAGATGGAGATGGAGTAGGTTATGAACCACATTATGTAGATGTAAATACTCTCTCTTCAACGTCAATTGTGCAATCTGATGTAGAGTTCAATATATTTCCAAACCCAACACAGTCAAACATCCATATTACTACAGATTTTCCAGTGGACAAATTTACAATGTATGACCTTATGGGAAATACCCTGGGCTCAGGTGCTTTTTCAAATACACTAGATGTTTCTAATTTGAAAAATGGTATTTATCTACTTGAACTAGGAGATTCTGATTCTGGTAAACGCATCACACAGAAATTTTCTGTAAAAAAGTAGAGTAAGATGATGCTAGGGATTAGACTTAGCAAGTTTTAGTCGAGTCGATTTAAGTGACAAAGAAACTTGCGTGAGGGACCTACCTGCGTGAGGGATAGTAAGGGACCTGCTTGCCTGCGCTTGCAGGTAAGTTAAGGTGTCCCGAAGGGACGGAACCCCTGAATAGCCCGACAACTAATCCGGAACGGATGAGCTGGCACGCCCAAATCATTCTAGAAATAAAAATGTTTTTTATGGAAAGACATTGGACCAAGCTTCTTGAAGTCGGGCAAGTTCTTTGTTAGTCCACGCTTCTACCTCAGTCCGCAAAGCCGCGCCATCAGAATTCTGGAACACAGGGCCAATGGTCATTTTCACATAGGTGTTCCCTTTTTTAAATTGTCTGTAAAATTGTTTTACAAAACTACCTTGTGGCCAGAGATCTACCTCATCCTTATATTCTATGGCAATGGGTACAACAGGGATATTGTGGATGCCTGCTTCTTTAAATGTACCGTGTTTGTATGGAATAACCTCCTTGTTTTTAGAAACGGTTCCCTCTGGGTAGACCATTACATTATTACCAGCTAAGATAGTGTCAACGAGTGCTTGCCGCGCTGCTGATCTACTGTTTTTGTCTTCACGTTTGACATAAAGAACGCCTGTCATTTCCGCACCCTTATTGATCAATGGATATCCTGCCACTTCAGCTTTGGCAATTACGTAGGTGTCAATGAACATGGTAGAAATAAGTGGGTCAGAAAAACTTCTATGATTGCTGACATATAGAGCCGCTTGGTCATAGGGTTCTCCGCTCACTTCAAATTGTATACCTAGGACGTTGGATGCTAAGCGCACCCAGCTTCTGCGTAGTGCAAAATCGGTAGCCTTTGTACGTTTTCGAAATAATAACGAAATCACATAGGATAGCATAAAGCTTATCAGTGTGAGCACGAGTATCAGGGCTCGTATCGTTGCTCGGACATTTCCTATGAGCTTAGTGAGCAACTACTTTTCAGGTTTCATTTGTGGAAAGAATAAGACGTCTTGTATGGAATTAGAATTCGTCATAATCATGGCGAGTCTATCCATTCCTATTCCTAGGCCAACTGTGGGTGGCATGCCGTATTCTAGTGCACGTAAAAAGTCTTCATCAAGAACCATAGCTTCTTCGTCTCCTCGTTTGCCAAGTTCTAGTTGATCTTCAAATCGTTGTCTTTGATCTATCGGGTCATTTAATTCAGTAAAGGCATTACAAATTTCTTTTGCGTTACAGATTGCTTCAAAGCGTTCCACTAAGCCTTCTTTAGATCTGTGCTTTTTAGCAAGTGGAGACATTTCTATAGGGTAGTCTGTTATGAAGGTAGGTTGAATAAGTTGTCCTTCACATTTTTCACCAAATATCTCATCGATGATTTTTCCTTTTCCTAATTTTTTATCAATATGTACATCCAGTTTTTTAGCGGTCTCTCTTAGAGCATCTTCGTCCATTGCAGAAATGTCAACACCTGTAAAATGTTCGATAGCTTCAAACATGCTAAGTCGTTTCCAAGGGCGCTTAAAATTAATCATATTTTCTCCGACTTGTACCTCTGTGGTACCATGCAGGGCAATAGCAATGCGTTCTACCATCTCTTCAACAAGATCCATCATCCAGTTGTAATCCTTGTATGCTACGTATAGTTCGATCTGTGTAAACTCTGGATTATGAAAACGACTCATTCCTTCGTTCCTAAAATCCTTAGAAAATTCATACACACCATCGTAGCCACCTACGATTAATCGTTTCAGATAGAGTTCATTTGCAATCCGCAAATATAACTTCATATCTAAAGTGTTATGGTGGGTTGTAAATGGTCTAGCTGCCGCACCACCATAGAGCGGTTGAAGAATAGGTGTTTCTACCTCGAGATAGTCTTTTTCATTTAGGAATTCACGGATAGTATTATACATCTGTGTACGCTTCCTAAAGGTCTCACGGACTTCTGGGTTTACTACAAGATCCACGTAACGCTGTCTATATCTTAATTCAGGATCAGTAACTGCATCATGCGCTTCCCCGTCTGCATCTATTTTTACAATGGGTAGAGGCTTAAGAGATTTACTGAGTAGTTCCAATTCTTTTACATGAATAGTCAGTTCATTTTTTTGTGTGAAAAAGGCAAAGCCTTTTACTCTTATAAAGTCACCGAGGTCGAGTAATTTTTTAAAGACTGTGTTGTACATGTCTTTATTTTCTCCAGGGCAAATGTCATCTCTAGAGACATACAATTGGATGCGACCAGAGCTATCCATAAGTTCTGCGAAACTTGCTTTTCCCATGATACGTCTAGACATAAGTCTACCTGCTAAACATACATCTTGATAAGTAGATTCACCTTCAGCAAAGTTAGATCGTATTTCCTGCGCGCTTGCATTGATGTCTACTGATGAACCCGGATAGGGGTTAATACCAAGATCAATCAATTTTTGCATATTATCTCTACGTACAAGTTCCTGTTCTGATAAGTTTTGAGCCATCTATTCTTGAAAATTTAGGCTCAAATATAGTAAAAGCATATATGAAAGTGCTTTGATTTAGGAATAGCTGCTTGACAAGCTTTTTAAGCCGGATTATTCGGAAGTTTAGCGATTCTGTGGATAATTAAGATAATAGGGCACCTAGAGAGCTATTTTTTTACTTTTTGTTAAATATTGGAATAGACTTATTCCTGATTTCTCAACTCTAAGTTGTAATTTTAAACCCCAAGGCCTCCAGCTTAATTTGATATTGCCATAATGAGATTACACCATACACTGAATGTGCTGTTCTGCAGTTTTTTCTTTTCATTTCTAGGGGCCCAGTGTCCTGAACTCACTTCAGAAAATTCTACTCCGGATTGTGCATTTAATTGTGACCTCTGTTTAGGGGATGATATTACCTTTGAATTGACGGGCACAGGGATGAATGATGGAGATTGCATTGATTGGTATATTGATCTCAATGGAGCTGTGTCAACAGGGTCTCAATTTATTGGATGTTCTCCTATTACTACAGATTGTGCAGGAGGTCCTCAGGCGATGTATGTACTGGTTGATCCTCCACCTGGGCCAGATAGGTGTGATGAGTATATTGTGTTACATACTGGAGACACCGGGTTTATCGCGAGTGATGTCGATGTTGAAAATATGTTTATGAATACTCTATCTCCCTATGTAATGGGTAATACTTCAGTATTTACTCCTGATTGTGGCTTGATAGCAGCTGATGCGAGTACCTTCATTCCTAGTGATGCAATTCTAATTATACAGTCATCTGCTATTGGAACAGAAATGTATGATATTAATGAGTTGTGTGTTCTTGGGTTACCAATTTATGTACTTGCATCAAATAATACCAGTTGCGATGGTGGATTTTTTATCAATGCAGGAAATTCGTTATATACAGTATCTTTAGCTGGTTGTGATTCATATGAAATTTCATTTGGGAATGACCCCAACGCTTGGTCTTTTCTTGATGGGGAAGGTGATTGGATTACGGCAGTACCACCCATGCAAATTCCAAATTTCAATCCAGGTCTTGTTACCATAGGTGACTTTAATTTTCAAATCGATCAAACGATACTAGATAACTTTTGTACGGCACCTTCTACTCTGTTAGATGTGCAGGGGTTTTTAAATCCGCAAGCAGGTGGTGGCTGTGCAGATGTAGAGACAGGGATTTTTAATTTGACCATTTCTTGTCCAGAGGCAAATCCAGCTGGGCCTTTAGAAGAATGTGAGGTAAATGGATCAGCCGTCTTTGATTTGACTTCCTTACAAAATACCATCTCTGGAGGTAGCGGTGCAGTCACCTGGTTTGAAGATGCGGGTCTAAATACTCAAATATTTAATACACTGAGTTATAGTGGGGGATCACCAGTCTATGCCATAGTAAATATAAATGGTTGTTCGTCTGAAGCTGTTCAAGTAGATCTTATAACATTAGCTGAACCCAATGCTGATGCAGGTATATTTGGAGCGATAGAATGTTTAGGTGCAGATATAGATTTAGAAGAAACGGGCGGAGATGCGGTGAGCTGGGAATGGGACGGACCTAATTTTACTTCGATGGATCAAAACCCTACAGTAACTGCTGCTGAAGCAGGAACATATACCGTGGTGGTTACGGATGCGAATGGATGTATGAGTACAGATCAGGTAGATTATTTTCCACCTTCTGGTCCTTCTATAGTTTGGGACTTAGGTTCAGCAACAGTTTGTCAAAACGATTGTGTGGAATTACCATTTACAATTACTGGAGGAACAGCTCCTTATATAATAGATGTATTTGGGAGTGCAGGTATTCCGTTTTTGGATGAGACCTGTCAGTATGATATAGCAGCAGGAGTGAATTCTATTAGCCTCTGTTTAACGGCAACTACCTTTGGAGTAGATTGCGATAATGCAGGGGGTATTTTTGGTGTGCCTCCGATTGTAACCACCTTAGTGACTACAGGGTTTTTTGAAATCACATATATAGAGGATGCCAATGGTTGTATTGGGACTCCAAATCCTGGTAATATGACAGTTACCCTAGCAGCACCAGAAACACCTGTTGACCCTGGGCCTTTAGAAGTTTGTGGAACTGCGGGGACGAATGTTGATTTTGATATAGCTTCTTTAGAAGGAACAATAGGAGGAGGAGAACAGGTATTATGGTTTGAAGATGCAGCCTTGACAACTGCAATTACAAGTTCGCCCTATACAACGAATATGAGTACGACCATCTATGCGGTAGTAGATAATGGGAGTTGTCCTTCGGATGCCATAGCAATTCAATTAAATATAGTGGATGCTCCCAATGCAGGGATGAATGGTCTAATTGATGTCTGTACACTAGAAAGTGATGCTGTAAATTTATTTGCAGCACTGGGAGCGGGAGCAGCGAGTAATGGGAGTTGGACTGATGAAGATGGTGCAGGCGTAAGTTTTGCAAATGATATGGCTATAAATTTTGTAGGCGTTGCTGCAGGAACGTATGACTTTACATATACGATTACAGGAACGGCAGGATGTCCTGACGCATCAGCTGTAGTCACAGTCAATGTAAACCAAAGCCCAAGTTTTTCATTTTTTGATGACGCCTGTATTAACAGCAACATGGAATATATGTTTACCCTGAATACAGGAGTACCTACAGATGTTCTTATTGATGTAACTGGTGCAACGATATCAGGGGGAGGTGCAGAATATGTCTTTACCATTCCTGCAGTCATGGGACCAGTCACTATTACAGCAACGGACCCGCTTACTATGTGTTCTAATGAATTCATGTTTACTTTTATGGGCTGTGATTGTGGTGCGGTTGCTGATCCAACAAATCAAGATATTGAGTATTGCTCAGATGAGGCGATCCCTGCTATCGATGCAATGATTGAAGCAGGGCTTACTGCAAATTGGTATGACGATATGGGGATGCTGGTGTTTACGGGAAACCCATTTCAGCCAACAGCTCCTGGAACGTATTTTATTGAAGCAGTGGATAGTGATGGATGTACATCGAGTCAGGTGGAGTTTGAATTAATAGAAGAAACTACTTTCCTTGTGGGCCAAAGCAATGAAGTGTTTGTCTGTGCAGGAGGTACTTTTAATCTCTTAGATGCACTTAGTGGAAATACTTTTGTTGGAGAGTTTACAGATACCACAGCGGTAGGTGCCTTGACGGGAACATTTTTAAATACAGATGTCCTAGTTGAAGGAAATGCATATTTATTTAGTCATTTTGGTTCTGGGATTTTTCCCTGCGAAGAAGATGCTGTTGCAGATATTGTTGTTAATATAGTTTCAATGGTGAGCGCTGGGCCAAACGTTTTAGACACGCTGTGTGCAATGGACGCATATGACCTTATAAACTCCCTTCCTCCAGACGCTGATCTAGGAGGCGTGTTTAGTGATCCCAATAATACAGGTACCTTATCCGGTAGCATATTTACACCTTCGACTGGAGGTCCATTTGGATTTTTATACACTGTAGGGGGAGGTGCGTGTCCAGAAGATGTTTCGGAGATAGTTATAGATGTACGCATGGAGACGACTGTTTCATTTACTTCTCAAATAACAGATTTGTGCGAGGGTGCTTGTGGTGAGTTTTTGCTTGAATATTCTTCTGATTCAGCTCAAGCATTTTTTGAAATAGTAGATGAAGACGGGAATGTAGATATAGATACATTAGTGCTTGGGCCATCTCCATCAGCAAGTTTCCCGTTAATAGTTTGTAATAATTTTAATCCTGCAGTTTTGGAATTCTTAATACTAGAACCAAGTCATGAATACACAATTACTTTGTTTGGCGTAGAAACATTTGGCGGTTGTGCTTTTGAATTTGATGAAATAATTGAGTTGACGACCTACGGAAATGATACGCTCTTTATAGATCAGACCCTATGTACAGGTGGAAGTTTAAATGTAGGAGGACAGGTATTTGATGAATCTAATCCTTCAGATACGCTGGTACTCAATACGATATTTAATTGTGACAGTATCATTGCGGTAAATCTAGAGTTTACAAGTTTCAGTGAGTTAGTAGTAGATGGAGAAGTATGTAATGAGTTTGAAGTGGAATTAAATGGAACGACCTATGATATAAATAACCAAAGTGGATCGGATATGATTCCAGGTGGAAGTGTATTTGGTTGTGATTCGGTAATTACAGTTGATCTTGAGTTTTTGGATGCTGCTGTAGGAAATTTTACTGGACCAATTTGTGAAAACGAAACAGTAACAATAGGAGGTATAGATTTTAATATGGGGAACCCAATAGGGTCTGCTGTGATTGATGATGGTAGCGCGCAAGGCTGTGATACTACTGTGATGGTTAATTTGCAATTTCATCCTCCAGCAGAATTTCTAATGGATGATGAACTTTGTACAGGAGAGAGCATAATAATATTAGGAGAGGTATTTGATGAAAATAATCCAACAGGTTCAGTCTTGATTCCTTCAGCAAGTGTAAATGGATGCGATAGCATCGTAAATGTGAGTCTAACGTTTAGCACCCAGCTTGCAGGTGAAATTAATGGCATGTTTTGCCCTGACTTTTCCGTTACGGTAAATAATGAAGTATATGATATTAATAACCAGACAGGTTCGGAATTGTTATTAGGAGGGTCTGCAGAAGGTTGTGATAGTTTGGTAAATATTGATTTAGAGTTTTTTCCTGTGTCAGAAGATTTTTTAAATCTTAGTTTGTGTCCAGGTTCAGTAGAAATAATCAATGGTACGGAATACAGTGAAACAAATCTTTCTGGAACGGAGATATTCCCAAATGCATCAGTGAATGGATGTGATAGTACTCTCTTTGTCACGGTAAGTATAGACCAGGAGGTGATGGCAAGTTTAACAGATACTTTATGTGCAGGCGAGTCTATTACCCTAGGTGGAATGACCTTTGATGAAAATACACCATCGGGATCAGCAGTCGTGAATGCGAGCAGTGCCCAAGAGTGTGATACTATGTTTATGGTTAATCTAGTCTTTGATAGGAACTATCAATTTAGTGTAGCAGAAGGATGCGAGGGAGACGATTTTGTTGAGGTGACTTTAGTAAGTGCGGACATTTTAAATTTTCCGATTAGCATTATGAATACTGGAGACGGACAGACTTATCAAACGAATAGTTTGCCATTTTCCTTTTTTGTTTCTACCGCGGGAGCATCTGCAGAAATTATAGATGCAAATGCTTGTTCTGAAGTACAAATCTTCCAAATAAATGTAAATAACAATCCGCAGTTAGATGCCATCTTAGGTTCCATTGTAGGAGATGGCTTTAATGTAAGTTTTACATCCAATGTGTCTATAGACAGTGTTGTTTGGTCTCCTTCAAGTTTAGTAGAGTGTGTGAATTGTGTCAGCACAATTGCAAGTGCTCAAGATTCATCCATGTTGTTCTTGGAAGCCTATTATGGGAATGGCTGTGTCTTATTTGATACCCTGATAATCGCGCCTGTTGCTTCAACTGATATTTATATTCCTTCCATATTTAGTGCAAATAATGATGGAAGCAATGATGTGTTTTTTGTGCAATCAGAAAGTGAATATGAGCTCCGTGATTTTACGATTTACGATAGATGGGGAAATAGAGTCTACTATGTGTCTAGTGCTTTTACGAACGACCCAGCGATAGGGTGGGAAGGAGACTGGAATGGTGTAGATTTGAATCCTGGAGTATATGTCTACTATTTTGATGTAGAAATACCTGGAAGAGGAGTGCTTAGATTTGCAGGAAATGTGACATTACTACGATAATTAAACGAAAATATAGGTGATTCAAGAGGGTAGGTTTCATTACTTTCTTTAAAATCATCACCTTTGCATTTGAAATGAAACACCTGAGAATATTGCAACTGTTATTGGCCTTGCTATGCATCCCTTGTATGGCCCTTAGCCAAACGACCATATTTTCAGAAACTTTTGACGAATCCAATGGTGCTACTTCTGGTACAAGTGCAGAAGGTGTAGCATGGAATTCAGTATGCCCTGGCTGCGCCGCTCCCGATGATATTTTCGCAGTAAATAATGGTACTCTAACAGCAGATGATACAAACGATGCTGCGACTTGGACAACAGATCCAATTGATATTTCTAATTGTACTTCTATTTCGGTATCTATGGATTACTCAGGAGATTCATATCCAGCTACAGGGGACGATGCTTTAGAATCTTCCAGTGAAAATTGTGTTGGTAGTACAGGCCCCTGTCCGGGAGATCCAAGTGATTGGGCACATCCGAATTGCACATGTTGGGATTTTGCAAGTTTTGATATTATTATAGATGGTGTAAACACGAACATAGAACTCATTGGGACTGATTATATTCCTATGTCTGCACTGATTGAATTTCCTCCTGCCTGCACTGATAATGCAAATGCGATCATAGAAGTTACAATGAGAACTACGGGAGGTGATGAAGAAATGATGTTTGATAATGTAGTCATGTTATGCTGGCAAGAGCCAGTTGCAGAGGCATTGGATACGGACATTTGTGCGGGAGAAAGTATTAACCTTTCAGAAAATACTGCGGATGCTGTTTCATGGAGTTGGACCGGCCCTTCAGGAGCTAGTCCAAATAATCCTTGGAATATTCCAAATGCGAGTGCTGCAGAAGCTGGATCTTATACTGTAGTTACCACTGATGAAAATGCGTGTCTTGGCTCAGATCAAATTGCCATTGTAGTAAATACAGTGTCTGCAGATTGGCTGTCATCTGATTTGACAGATGATGTCTGTGAGGATGGCACATGTATTGAAATAGAATTAGAACTAATTGGAGATGCGCCCTTTGATGTTACATTTGATGCTACGGTATTAGGTATCACAAATACAAACACACTTACTTTTGAGGCTGGAGAAAACATTTTAACAGCCTGTCTTGACTATACAGCTGGAGGACTTTTTGATCCAGTAAACTGGGTTGATTCTGATAACTCAGTGCATGTTTGGCCGGGCGTTGCAAGTTTGACTAATATGGGTTCACTGACTATTGATGAAGTCACTGATGCGAATGGCTGTACAAATACGACAAACTCTGCAACTTTTGAATTTACTATAATACCTGAAGAGACACCAAGTTTTATGCAGGTGGGACCCTATTGTAATACAGAAAATATAAATGTAAGTCTGCCGAACGTATCTGACAATGGGATAAACGGTAGCTGGTCACCTAGCAATATGTTTAACCCTTCGACCCTAGGTGTTGGAGATCATATATATACATTCACTCCGGATATGGATGAATGTGCTAGCGAAACTTCCATGACAATAGTTGTGGATGATTGTTCGTGTTCAATTACTTCAGCAGATGTAACAAATATTGTCTGTCAAAGTGATGGTCTTTTGACCTTTGATGTAACAGTAGAAGGTACGAATGTAGGTTCTGGTTGGGGTGCAGTAGATTCAGACGGGGACGCCGCCGGCACTGGTACGTATGGAGTGCCAGTGGAGATGGGTCCTTATTTCTCATCAGGATTTCCCAGCCTAATGTTTACGATTGAAGATTTTGATGATCCATCTTGTACGTTTGATATAGATGTGCCAGTGCCAGCTGAATGTTTTTGTGATATAGAATTTTCAGGAATGAATTTTAGTGCATTGGGATGTAATGATAATGGAACACCAGGAGATCCTACCGACGATTATATAGTTTTTGAAATAAATCCTACTGGAGTAGGTCTTGGAACATCCTATACTATTTCGCCTATAACAACTATACCACCAGGGGGAACCTACGGTGCTCCACAGATATTTCAAACCTTGCCAGGAAGTGCAGGGGGAGGAGGAATGATTATAACGGTCAATGATGATACCTACCCCCTATGTGTTTTGCAATTTTGGCTTCCTGATCCAGGAACTTGTTCTGATGCTTGTGATATTTCAGTGACGTCCTCCATGCCGATGTGTGATGATAATGGCACGACAAGTGATCCAAGTGATGATACCTTTTCTTTTGATCTCAATGTAACAGGAATAAATACAGGAAGCAGTTGGACTGCGGATGATCCCTTAAGTACTTCAGGAACTTATGGTGTAGACGAAAGTTTTAGTGGCTTTCCAATTTCTGGAGGTGATGTAACGATTACGATCACCGACAACGACGATCCATCATGTACAGAAATGATTACGATTCCTGCACCTACGACGTGTTCAACAAGCTGTAATATTACAGCAGTAGCTTCTATAGCAGACTGTGATGATAATGGTACGCCAAGTGATCCAAGTGATGACACTTTTTTCTTTGATCTGAATGTAACTGGAGTAATGGCAGGAGCGGGATGGACAGCAAATGATCCAATGACTACCTCAGGTGTATATGGAGTGGATGAAACATTGAGTGGTTTTCCGATTTCAGGAGGGGATGTGATTATTACGATAGTAGATAACGATGATCCTACATGCACAGATGTTATCAGTGTATCTGCGCCATTAACAACGTGTTCTGATCTTTGTGTGATTAACATAACAGCCTCCATACCGATGTGTGATGATAATGGTACTCCAAGTGACCCAAGTGATGATACCTTTTCTTTTGATTTAAATGCAACGGGATTAAATACAGGAAGCAGTTGGACTGCGGATGATCCATTAATTACATCAGGGACCTATGGTGTAGACGAAAGTTTTAGTGGCTTTCCCATTTCAGGAGGAGATGTGACAATTACCATTATGGATGATGACGATCCATTGTGTACTGAGATGATTACGATTATTGCACCTACAACGTGTTCAACAGATTGTGACATTACAGCAGTGGCATCTGAGGCAGTATGTGATGATAATGGTACGCCAAGTGATCCAAGTGATGATACCTTTTCCTTTGATCTCAATGTAACTGGCCTATTGACGGGAGCAGGGTGGACTGCTAACGACCCAATGGCTACAACAGGTGTATATGGAGTGGATGAAACATTGAGTGGTTTTCCAATTTCAGGAGGTGATGTAATAATAACGATTGTGGATATCGATGATCTCACTTGTACAGATGTTATCAGTGTATCTGCTCCATTAACAACGTGTTCTGAACTATGTGTGATTTCAGCCATAGCATCAACTCCGATGTGCGATGATAATGGTACACCAAGTGACCCAAGTGATGATACCTTTTCCTTTGATCTTAATGTAACAGGATCAAACACAGGAAGCAGTTGGACTGCGGATGATCCACTAAATACATCAGGGACTTATGGCGTTGACGAAAGTTTTAGTGGTTTTCCAATTTCAGGAGGTGATGTAACAATTACGATTGTAGATGATACTGATCCGCTTTGTACATACATGATTATTATTCCAGCGCCAGCTGCCTGTTCCAATGATTGTGATATAAGCGCAGTGGTATCTGCAGCGGTCTGTAATGATAATGGCACACCAAGTGACCCAAGTGATGATACCTTTTCCTTTGATGTAAATGTCACTGGTTTTATGACAGGAGCAGGATGGACTGCAAACGATCCAATGTCTACAACAGGTGTGTACGGAGTCGATGAAACGATAAGTGGCTTTCCCATTTCAGGAGGTGATGTTCTTATAACAATAATGGATAACGTTGAAATTAGCTGCATAGATATAGTTAGCGTAGCTGCGCCAACAAATACCTGTTCAAATTTATGCGCTCTTTCAATAGCAGCCTCAACTCCTATGTGTGATGATAATGGTACACCAAGTGATCCAAGTGATGATACCTTTTCTTTTGACTTGAATGTTACTGGAGCAAATACAGGACTTACGTGGACTGCAAATGATCCATCAAATACTTCAGGGTCTTACGGTGTAGACGAGAGTTTTAGCGGCTTTCCCATTTCAGGAGGAGATCTTATCATTACGATTACAGATGATGATGATCCATTGTGCACTAATATGATTATTATTCCTGCACCTACTAGCTGTTCCAATACTTGTGATATTACTGCTGTACCATCTACTCCAGATTGTGATGATAATGGTACACCAAGTGATCCCTCAGATGATACCTTTAGCTTTGACCTCAATGTTACTGGTCTAAATACAGGAAGTGGATGGACTGCTAACGATCCAATGAATACGACTGGAACTTACGGAGTCGATGAAACATTAAGTGGCTTTCCAATTTCTGGTGGTACTATAAGTATTACTGTATCAGACAACACAGACCCTACATGTAATGATGTAGTTATGATCACAGCTCCACCTAGCTGTTCCAATCTATGTGATATTGTGGCAAGTGCAAGTATCCCAATGTGTAATGATAATGGTACACCAAGTGATCCATCTGATGATACTTTTTCTTTTGATCTAAATGTTACGGGTGTAAATACTGGAAGCGGATGGACAGCAAACGATCCAATGAGTACAACAGGAAGCTATGGTGTGGACCAAACATTAAGTGGTTTCTCTATCTCTGGTGGTTCAGTAAGTATCACTGTTACAGATGATAATGATCCTGCGTGTACAGCTGTTATAAGTGTGGACCCACCGATGAGCTGTTCTAATACCTGTAACATAGAAGTAATAGTAGGTGCTCCAAGCTGTAATAATGAGGGGACACCTAGTGATGATACAGACGATACATTTTATTTTGATGTAACTGTTACGGGTAGTAATACAGGTGCATCTTGGATTGCAAATGATATTAATAATTCTTCTGGAATGTATGGAGTGGTGACCAATTTGGGGCCCTTTGATATATCTAGTGGTCCAGTGAGTTTTACAATAACAGATATTGATGATAATGCTTGCGTTGCAAATGTTATGGTTACTGAACCATCAAGCTGTTCTACTACCTGTAGTATTTCCAATTCAATTATTGAAACACTGTGCAGTGATAATGGTACTCCGAGTGACCCATCAGATGATACATATACAGTTGAAATCTTAGTAACTGGTTTGAATCTAGGAGGAGGGTGGACAGCTGATGATCCTCTTGCTTCTTCTGGCTTATATGGTGTAAATGAAATATTGGGGCCATATAATATCAGTGATGGACCGATTGTATTTACGATTACAGATGATACAAGCCCTGGTTGCAGCACAGTAGCAACAGTGAGTATACCGATGACCTGTTCTAATCTTTGTGATATTAGTGCTGTTGCAAGTATACCTATGTGTGACGACAATGGTACGCCTAGTGACCCAACAGATGATACGTATTCTTTTGATGTGACAGTAACTGGATTAAATACGGGCGCATCATGGGTAGCTACGGATCCTAGTATGACATCAGGTTCCTATGGTTCTGCACAAACTTTTGGGCCCTATCTAATATCAGGTGGTGCTACAAACTTTACAATTACAGATAATATTGACGGTAGCTGTCAAACATCCGTTATGGTATCCCCTCCGCCTAGCTGCTCAAATCTATGTGATATTGATGCAACTGTGGGTATGGTAAGTTGCAATGATAATAACACGCCTTCTGACCCGAGTGATGATACCTTCAGCTTTGAACTTGTAGTTACTGGTGCAAATACTGCCACCATGTGGAATTCAGATGATCCTGCAGGGATAACTGGAGCCTATGGTGCAATAGTTGTTTTTGGTCCTTATGCCATTGCAGACGGAGCAGTAACGATTAATATTTTTGATGATACAGATGGTCTTTGTACGGCTGTAGTAAACGTGACACCACCATCTACTTGTTCCGATTTATGCGCTATTAATGCTGTTCCAACAGCGGCAGTTTGCGACGATAATAATACACCTTCTGACCCAGACGACGATACCTTCAGTTTTGACCTAGTTGTTACAGGTTCTAATACTGGTCTTTCTTGGAGTGCAACTGATCCTCTGATGACGAGTGGTGCATATGGTAGCTCTGTATCCTTTGGGCCCTACCCAATAAGTGGAGGAGACTTAGTATTTAACATTACAGATATAGATGAGGCACTTTGTGCAACGACGGTGAATATAACTGCACCGATGACTTGTTCAAATCTTTGTGTTATAGAATATACAGTAACAAATATTGTATGTAATAATAATAACACACCAAGCGATGATACGGATGACAACTATAGTTTTGATATTGAGGTAAACGGATCTAATACTGCCAGTACTTGGTCTGCAAACGACCCTCTTGCTACAACAGGAGCGTATGGAGTAATTACAAGCATGGGTCCTTATCCAATTTCAAATGGAACGATAAACTTTACAATCACAGATGCATCAGATATGCTATGTACTGCGGATGTCATGGTGGATGCACCAGCAACTTGTTCTACTACCTGTAGTATATCGAATACAATCGGAGATATAAGCTGTCTTGATAATAATACAGTTAGTGATCCGTCTGATGATATGTTCACTGTTGAAATAGTTGTGTCAGGTTTAAATGTTGGTACAGCATGGACTGCAAACGACCCTTTAGGGACGAATGGTTTATATGGAGTAAGTACGATCTTAGGACCATATCCAATAAGTGGTGGCCCAATTAATGTAATAATAACGGATGACATAGATGACATGTGTACCACTGAGCTAACTTTGGTGCCGCCTATGACTTGTTCTGATGTATGTACCTTAGAAGCTACTGTTAGTGCTGTTAGCTGCGATGATAATAATACACCATCTGACCCATCGGATGATCTGTTTACTTTTGATTTATTTGTTGATGGTATGAATATAGGTTCTAGTTGGTCTTCTAACGATCCTAACATGAACTCGGGTTCCTACGGTGGAATAACAAGCTTTGGTCCTTTTTTAATATCAGACGGTGATCTAGGCTTTACAATTACAGATGGGGTAGATCCAAGTTGTACATTTTTTGTAAATGTGGCTGCGCCAATGAGCTGTTCAGATCTTTGTGACTTAGAAGCTATGTTTACAAACATAATGTGTAATGATGCCAATACACCTAGTGACCCAACGGATGATACCTTTAGTTTTGAAGTAGAAGTAACTGGTTCTAATGTTGCAACAAATTGGGTAGCAACGGATCCGAATGCAACAAGTGGGCCCTATGATATGAGTATTGTATTTGGTCCATATCCTATAAGTGGGGGAGCAATAAATTTTGATATCATAGATGCTGTAGATGGAAATTGTTTAGAGAGTTTGAGTGTATTGCCTCCTATGAGCTGTTCGGATGTGTGTGATATAGTTGTTGATCTTGCAACCGCAGTTTGTGATGATAATGGTACGCCCGCAGACGCTAGTGATGATGTCTTTAGTTTTGATGTAACTGTTACTGGAAATAATGTAGGTGGTTCTTGGTCTGCTTCTGATCCGAATGCTACTAGTGGTGCGTATAATAGCACAGTGAGTTTTGGGCCTTATCCTATTAGTGGTGGTGATATTAACTTTACAATTACAGATGGTGTAAGTCCAGGATGTACAGAAATTATTACTGTAATGGCACCTTTGAGTTGTTCTAATGCATGTGCGATTGATGTAGTTGTCTCAAATATTCTTTGTGATGCGAATGGAACGCCTAGTGATGATACAGATGATCTCTACACCTTTGATGTGGTAGTGACTGGATTTAATACTTCAGGATCATGGTCAGCAGATGAGATAAATGGGGCGACAGGAAATTATAACACAATTGTAAGTTTTGGCCCTTACAACATAAGTGATGGTAACCAAAATTTTACTATTACAGATGCAAGTAATTCACTTTGTACAGCAAATGTTACAGTCCTAGCACCCAATACCTGCTCGACCACCTGTAGTATCACAAACCTAGTAGATAATATTACTTGTGATGATAATGGAACTCCTAGTGATCCAACGGATGACCTCTTCTTTTTTGATCTTGTTGTAACAGGGTCTAATATAGGAAACGCATGGACTGCAGATGATCCATTATTGTCGACAGGCTTGTATGGAGTTACCGTACCTATGGGCCCGTATGAAATTGCAAATGGTACTTTAAACTTTACAATTACAGATGATATTGCTGATCCCAGTTGTACAACTATTGTAAGTGTGATACCACCAATGAGCTGTTCCGACCTTTGTGATATCGAAGCAGTAGTAAGTAGTATAGTATGCAATGATAATAACACACCGTCTGACCCTAGTGATGATAGCTACAGCTTTGATGTTCTCGTGACGGGATTGAATACAGGAACAACATGGTCTGCAAATGATCCGAATGCCGTCTCTGGTGCGTATGAAGCTTTGACAAGTTTTGGACCCTATCTTATAAGTGATGGAGATCAGAATTTTACAATTACAGATGGAAACTCAAATAGTTGTTCGGTTCTAATAAATGTAGCAACACCAATGACTTGTTCGGATGTCTGTGCTTTAGAAATTACAGAGGGTCTTGTTGTATGTTCGGACAATGGTACGCCTTCTGATGCGAGTGATGATACGTATAGCTTTGATCTCCTAGTAACAGGTTCCAATGTATCAGGCTCATGGACTGCAAATGATCCAAATGGGACTACTGGTATATATGATGTTACAGAATTTTTTGGACCATACCCAATTAGCGGCGGTGACCAGAATTTTACTATAACTGACATGGGAGACATAAACTGTGTTTATGACTTGAGCATTATTGCGCCTGCGACTTGTTCAGATCTCTGTGAAATCAATGCAATGGTTTCTAATGTTTCCTGTGCTGATAATGGAACACCAAGTGACCCGAGTGATGATGTATTTACCTTTGATGTATTTGTTACTGGATTTAATACTTCGAATAGTTGGTCTGCTTCTGACCCGAATGCTACGAGTGGTGCCTATGATGCCATCGTAACCCTTGGTCCGTACCCAATAAGTGGAGGAAATATTAATTTCACCATTACAGATGCAGTTGAGAATGCTTGTACAGTACCTGTGATGGTAAGTGCACCTGCGAGCTGTTCCAATCTCTGTGATATTAATTATACCGCAAATAATATTCTTTGTAATGATAATGGAACACCCAGTGATGATTCAGATGATACCTATACATTTGACATCGTGGTAACAGGATTAAATACTGCCCTTACATGGTCTGCAAATGATCCAAATTTTAGCTCTGGAAATTATAATGAAACAATCACCCTTGGGCCATATCCAATTAGTAATGGTAACCAGAATTTTGTGATTACGGATACAAATGACCCAATGTGTACAGCTACAGTACTTGTACAAGCTCCATCAGCATGTTCTGTAAGTTGTAGTATTTCTAATACTGTAAGTAATATAACATGTAGTGACAATGGAACCCCAAGCGACCCAACTGACGATATTTACTTCTTTGATATATTAGTTGTAGGTTCCAATATAGGTTCAAGTTGGTCGGCAAACGACCCATTTTTAATTTCAGGCTTGTACAATAACCTAGTGCCTATGGGTCCATATCTTATTAGTGATGGTATTTTAAATTTCACAGTGACAGATGATGCAAATCCGGATTGTACAACTATAGTGAGTGTAGAACCACCAATACCTTGCTCCGATCTTTGTTCCTTAGAAGCAAATGTAATAAGTGTAAGCTGTGATGACAATGGGACACCAAGTGATGCTTCAGATGATCTATTTAGTTTTATAGTGATAGTGGAAGGTGAAAATGCAGGGACAACGTGGAGTGCGAATGACCCAAATGCTACCTCTGGTTCTTATGGAAATTCCATTAGCTTTGGCCCATATCTTATATCAGATGGAGATTTAAATTTCACAATTACAGATGGACTAGATATGAATTGTAGTACAAGTGTGGGAGTGGAAGCACCAGCACCTTGTTCTGACGCCTGTGCTATTGACGCAAGTTTAATTTCAATTGCTTGTAATGATAACGGAACACCTTCTGATCCGAGTGATGATACCTATATGTTTGATGTATTGGTAGAAGGTACAAATGCTAGCCTAAGTTGGATTGCAAATGATCCAAATGGAACGACAGGGAATATGGGAGAAATAACAAGTTTTGGTCCATATTTGATAAGTGACGGTGATCTTAGTTTAGATATTGAAGATGCCACATCGAGTATGTGTTTAGATCAAATAAGCATCGAAGCACCACTAAGCTGTTCTGATCTTTGTGTTATAGAAGCAATAGTAAGTAATATAAATTGCGATGACAATGGAACATCCAGTGAAAGCACAGATGATGTATTTAGCTTTGATTTGATTGTCTCAGGAGATAATATTGGAGCTGGATGGGAAGCAACAGATCCAAACACAACGAATGGTAATTATGATATTACAAGTAGCTTTGGACCCTACCCGATTAGCGGTGGCGATCTAAGTTTTGTAATAACAGATGCTGCGGATCCTTCCTGTGTGTATTCCGTGCTAGTAGAAGCACCTCCAAGCTGTTCAAATGCTTGCGAAATTGAATACGTCTTATCTAATGTTTTATGTAATAATAATAATACACCTTCAGACAATAGTGATGATACCTATACCTTTGATTTATTTGTGACAGGAACAAATGCGTCTGGGATGTGGACTGCGAGCGATCCTAATCTAACGAGCGGTAGCTATGGTACTGTTGTTAGCTTTGGACCCTATGCGATTGTTGACGGTAACCAAAACTTTTTAATTAGCGACGTATCGAATTCTGATTGTTCAGCAACTGCAATTGTGATAGCTCCGGATGCATGTTCTACCAGTTGTAGTTTAACGAATATTGTAAGTAATGTCACCTGTGATCCAAATAATACACCATCAGAGGGTAGTGATGATCTGTATTATTTTGATTTAGAAATAACAGGTTCAAATTTGGGTACTGCCTGGGTAGCAGGTGATCCGAACGGAAGTATGGGGCAGTATAATTCTATAAGTAATTTAGGTCCTTACGCGATCTCAGATGGAATATTGAACTTTGTTGTAGAAGATGTGAATGACCCTGATTGTTCTACAATTGTAAGTGTTACTCCACCAAGTGCTTGTTCAGATGTCTGTCTTATCGAAATGACAATTTCAAACTATAGCTGTGATGATAATGGGACTAGCTTAGATCCTAGCGATGACCTCTTTAGTTTTGATGTATTTGTTGAAGGAATGAATGTAGGTTCGAGTTGGACTGCAGATGATCCAAATAATTCTAGTGGTTCTTATAATACACTTATAACAATGGGACCATATTTAATTGCAAACGGTGATTTTAATTTTATCATAGAAGATGGGGTGGATGATCAATGTAGTATACTAGGAGAAGTAGTGGCACCACCAAGTTGTTCTAATGATTGTGCATTATTGTACACAAGTACAAACCTTGTCTGTAATGATAATGGCACTGTAAATAATACTGCAGATGATACGTACACCTTTGATCTCCTTGTGACTGGAACAAACGTCAATTCCACTTCTTGGATAGCAACTGATATGAATAGCACTACTGGTGACTATGGTGTTCTTAGAAGCTTTGGCCCTTTCTTAATCAGTGACGGGGATGCAATTTTTAATGTAATAGATGCAAATGATCCTGCTTGTAGTGTGCAAGTTCAAGTAGAAGTACCTACGGATTGCATTGATCCTGTATGTTCCATAACAACACAAAATATGGGAGTTGTCTGCGATGATAACGGTACGCCAAATGATGGCTCAGATGATACCTTTACTCTTAGCTTGTTTGTAGATGGGATGAATACTGGTTCAAGTTGGATCGCAGATGACCCTAATATGACGACTGGTATCTATGGTTCTACAAGTATCTTTGGTCCATATGCTATAAGTAATGGAGATCTTAATTTTAATATAATAGATGCGAATAATTTGACATGTTCTGCAATGGTAATTGTAGAAGCACCTTCTGATTGTTCACAGGCCTCGTGTATGATTGATCTAAGTTTAGGAGATGTGAGTTGTGATAATATGGGAACAACTGACCCGAGTGATGATACATATCAGTTTGATGTGGTTGTTACGGGCACAAACATAGGTACTAACTGGATAGTAGATGATCCAAGTGTGGCGTCAGGTCTGTATGGTAGCACTGTCTTATTTGGTCCTTATCTAATTTCAGATGGAAATGTGAGTTTATTGTTTACAGATAGTGGAGATTCTGCATGTAATGGACTGCTCATAGTCAATGCTCCGAATGCTTGTTCAACAGATTGTTTACAGCAAGTGGAAGCCGGTCAAAGTCAAACACTTAGTTGCGATAATGCCTTGGTAAATTTAGTAGGTGAAAGTATAGATGGGGGAAATCCTAGTTGGTTAGATGAATCAGGCGCAGTACTTGCAAATGGTTTAGAGTTAGAAGTGACAGAGGAGGGAACATACTATTTTGAAGTATTGTTTGATGATGGCTGTAGCGCAATTGATTCTGTTGTTATAAATTCAAATGTGCAAATTCCATTCATAAGTTTAGAACAATCGCCGTTTAATCCATGTGTGGACGAAAATTTTGTTTTAGATGCTTCTGCATCGGATATGAGTTCTAGTATTAGCTATGAGTGGTTTGGTCCAGATGGATCTTTGTTACCATTCTCAGAAGCGCTTATAGAAGTAAATGTGGAAGGATGGTACTACTTAGAAAGCTTTGACTCTGCGAATGGCTGTTCAAATCTTGATTCAGTTTTGGTAGAAGATTTACAAATAGCATTACCAGAAGCAAATGCCAGTTATACAGCAATATCAGACTCTACTTTTCAGTTTGATATATTTTCTGATGTAACTATAGTCGAAGTGCTTTGGAGTAACTCTGAGCTCTTAAGTTGTTCCAATTGTCTGAGTCCTATTGCGACACTGAGTGAAAGTGCCAATTTTACTATCGAAATAAGCTATGATAATGGATGTACTGATATACTCACTCTCTTTGTGCCAATAGATCAACGTGAGGAAATTTTTATCCCAAGCATTTTTAGCCCGAATGGCGATGGTTCAAATGATATATTCTTTGTTCAGTCAGCTATAGACAGAACGATAAAAGAATTTATTATTTATGATCGATGGGGAAATAGAGTCATGTATCGACAAAACATTGTCAGTAATGATCCTGCCTTTGGTTGGGCTGGAGATTGGAACGGAGAACAACTTAACCCTGGAGTATATGTCTATTACCTTGTAATAGAAAATGTACAAGGAGAAGAGCAAAGATTCTTTGGTGATATCTCTATCTTGCGCTAAATTCTCTTCTGTGATTAAAATTGGGTATTCACCTATTTATAAATACAGTCTGCCGGAGGGGCATAGATTCCCAATGGATAAATACACTCTCTTGCCTGAACAGTTAATCTATGAACAAACGGTAAGCAAGGACGCATTCTTTTCTCCAACAGCGCTCACGAATGAGCAAATAGAACGCACACATAGTAAAGAATATATTCGGAAATTAGATAACCTTACGCTTAGTCGTAAAGAGATTAGAGATATAGGATTTCCCGTAATGAAGGAATTAATTATCCGTGGAAAACATATCGCAGGAGCGAGCTATCAATGTGCAAAGTATGCTTTGCAATATGGTTGTTCATTAAATGTTGCAGGTGGCACCCACCATAGTTTTAAAGATCGGGGTGAAGGCTTTTGTATATTTAATGACTTTGCAATTGCGTCTAACTTGCTGTTAGAAGAAAAATTAGTCAAAAAAATATTAATCGTTGATCTTGATGTACATCAGGGGAATGGAACTGCAAAAATATTTGAAGACAACCCAAGGGTATTTACGTTTAGCATGCATGGAGAAAGAAATTATCCACTGCGTAAAGAGAAGTCCGATCTTGATATTGGATTAGCTGATAAAACAGATGACAATGCATATTTAAGGATTCTGAAAGAGACATTGGAACCATTAATTTCGCGGGAGATACCTGATTTTATTTTTTATTTGAGCGGAGTAGATGTTCTAAATTCAGATAAGTTAGGACGCCTGTCTATGACTAAAAAAGGCTGTAAGCAAAGGGATGAACATGTCTTTGAATTATGCCAAAAATTTCAAATTCCAGTTGCAGTAAGTATGGGAGGAGGCTATTCTGAAAAGCTTGCAGATATTATTGATGCCCATGCAAATACGTATAGAGCAGCAGTGTCAGCCTATGGAGCGTAAAAAAAGCGGTAAAAAATAAATCTTACCGCTGATCTGCTTAAAAATCGATATTGGAATATATTCTCAACAAGTGTAAATTGTCTTTACAAGAGTTGTATCGCATAGTAGATAAAGTGTCAAAGATCCACTATTAATGATTCGCACAAGATAGTTTTATATCCAGAAAGTACAAAGAACATATATAAATTATTTTATCTATGATTATCTGTGCATTATGTCTAATTTGGCATCTAGTATTGGAAAATCTTAGTAAAACATATGTATCTGTCTTAATTCCTTTAGCCATCCCTAAGGTGTATGACTATTCTGTGCCTACTGCACTGATTGAGAGTGTTTTGTTTGGAGTACGCGTAGAGGTGGGACTGAAAAATAAATTATATTCTGGTCTTATAATAGCTATTCGTGAGGGAGAAAAGCCAGCTTATCCCGTGAAAGATATTGTCTCTATCCTTGATACCGCACCCATCATTGCTCAAAAACAACTGGATCTCTGGAAGTGGATTGCTTCCTACTACTGTTGCTCTCTAGGGGAGGTCATGTCTGTAGCTCTTCCCTCCGGACTAAAACTTTCTAGTGAGAGTAAAATTATCTTAGCCCACGATAATGTAATCCCTTTTGAAGAATTGAACGACGATGAATTTTTACTTGCTGAGGCGCTTGAATTAAGAAATGAAATACCTCTTTACGATGTCCAAGAAATACTCCAAAAGAAAACTATCTATCCGACAATACGGTCTTTGATGTCGAAGGGAGTAGCAATTCTAAAAGAAGAACTGAAGCAAAAGTATAAAGCCAAACTGGTTCCTTATGTGCAGTTGGGAAAACAATTTCAGGATGATGAAGGAATGCATAAGGCCCTAGATTTAGCCACACGTTCTGAAAAACAAACCAAGGCAATATTGGCCTACCTAAGTTTAGAAAAGAAAGGGGAAGACTTGCGTAAAAAATCCATTATGGAAACTGCTGATGTGTCTGCGGCTGTTATTAAGGCACTTGTAGATAAAGGCGTTTTTCTAATCGAACAAAGAGAAGAGTCTAGATTGAAAAGAAAATTAAATACTGTAGATGAAATACCCGCATTATCTGACTTACAAGAAAACGTGTTTAATCAAATAAAAGAATTAGAAACGCAAAAGAGAAAACCTATTCTTTTACACGGAATTACAGGGAGTGGAAAAACCCTTATTTATATTAAACGCATCGAAGAAATAATCCAAGCTGGGGGACAGGTACTTTACTTACTACCAGAAATTGGTTTGACCACTCAGATAACACAACGGATGAAAGATGTGTTTTCTGATTCTGTAGAAGTGTATCACAGTAAGATTAGTAATAATGAACGGGTTGAGATATGGAAGAAAGTAAAAAAGGATTTACCTGTGGTGCTGGGAGCAAGAAGTAGTTTGTTTTTACCATTCAAAAACTTGCAACTTATTATTGTGGATGAAGAACATGATTCTTCATATAAACAGTCAGATCCCGCCCCACGATATCATGCTAGAGATACGGCGATTTTCTTAGCACAACAACATCAAGCTACTATTCTATTAGGTTCTGCAACACCTTCCTTGGAGTCGTTTAGAAATGTGGAAGAAGAAAAATTTTATAAGGTCGAATTATTAGAACGCTTTGGAGGTTTGGAGTTGCCAGAGATTCAACTCATTGATTTGAATAAAGCGTTTAAGCAAGGAAGAATGAAGGGCATGTTTAGTAAGGAACTCTTGGCAGAGATTCATGCAGTGACACAAAATAGGGAACAGGTCATCATCTTTCAAAATCGACGTGGATATTCACCTGTCTTCCGTTGTGGAGTTTGTGAGTGGTATTCGGAATGTACAAACTGTGACGTAAAATTGACGGTCCACAATAGGTTTAATGAGTTGCGCTGTCACTACTGCGGCAAAAGAGAAAAACTTCCCAAGCATTGTCCGCGTTGTGGTAGCCAAGAATTAGCAAAATTAGGATTTGGGACAGAAAAGATTGAGGACGAATTAAGCAGTTTATTACCTGAACTGCGTATCAAACGTTTGGATTATGATACTGCCAAAACTAGAGCAGCCTTTGAAAAGATTCTGACAGATTTTGAATTAGGAAAAATAGATGTCTTAGTAGGCACACAAATGATTACTAAGGGCTTAGACTTTGATAATATTTCATTAGTGGGAATTCTAAACGCTGATAAGACGATTAACTTCCCAGATTTTCGGGCCCACGAACGCGCCTTCCAATTATTTACACAGGTAAGTGGAAGGGCAGGTAGGAAAAACAAAAAGGGGAGGATGTTCATTCAAACCTTTACTCCAACGCACCCCGTGATTTTAGAAACAATCGATAACAATATTTCCAGATTTTTGACCAGAGAGTTGATAGAGCGGCAGCGATTTAAATATCCACCTTACTTTAGACTTATTTATATTCTTCTAAAACATAAGAAACCTGAAATAGTGAGAGATGCAGCTGAAATATTTGCAAAAGAACTCAGGAAAGAAATGGGAAATCGTGTACTGGGGCCTACAGAACCCGGTATTGCCCGTGTGCGAGGATTGTACCAACGTGTGATTACTATTAAGTTAGAAAAGGACACAAAAATAATGCGTAAGATTAAAGAGATTATCTTGGATAAGCGTGGACTTATGAAAAATTCTGATGGGTATAAATCTGTTCGAATTAACATTGATGTTGACCCTCAATAGGATGTCCACCTACAAGCTCTATTTCTTATCCATATTTTTTTCTTCCAATTGTACAAACTCTATTCCTCCATGTTTTGGTCCCCAGATAAATTGATTATTCTCGTCAAAGCCCTGGTGCAACCAACGAATGTGTTCTGGTCTTACACTCATATCAGTGCGCGCATATTTAGCACCTTTAAATCTATTGCCACAGTTTTTACCTAGTGTGATTCCTTTGAAATTATCTTTTTCAGCCTCTTTAAAAAAGACAGTACAACCACTTATTTTTTTTACATCACTTGGTGTGATCGAATCAAAAACTGCGGTATTTTTCCAGGCCCCTATATAGTCTTTAGCATTAGGTAGAAAGTACACCTGTTGTTTTAGGAAATCCATGCTTTCTACCAGTTTTATGACCTGTTGCTGCGTAGGAACATTTGGACTATTTACATTGCGTCGTTCTACATACAGCCAATGTTCTCCCTTCAAGTCTTGCCAAATAGGTGCAATATGTAATAGGTATTCTTCTGCTTCAGAGCTTTCTACTTGTTCTGTATTCGTATAACTACCTGCTAAATACGTATAGAGTCTGTCAATGCGTTCAGCAGGAACTGGCTCAACTATCTTTTTAGAACAGGCAATAAGTGAACAGAGACTGATGAGAAGAAAAATTTGTTTCATAACTTATGTTTGTTGAGTATTTCAATCAATGCACCCGTAATATTTGCTGCTTTTGGATGTGCGCTACTTTCTATCAAAGCTCTTAACGTGCTACCACCATATATGTTATTAGTTACATACCGATCAAAATCAAACTTACATATTTCATTCAAGATTTCTGCAGCATTTAACGGAACAATTTGTCTCCATATCTCTACACCATTTGAAGAAATATAGTCAATTAAACGTGCACGATGTCCTAGTACGCTATTTTGAAACAATAGTGCAGGGTAGGTATTGAGATGAGTAATTAATTCACTTTTTGATCCTGTGAGTAATAAATGGACTGCAGTTTCAAAGTTTGGACTTATGGGAACATCCTTACTAGATTTATATTCTTCAAAATTTTGAAAGCCCAATGAGCGGGCAAGCACTAAATCAAAATGCCTAATGGATATTTCCGGACGTTCTTTAAAGTAGTTTGGGTAATGGTTCCTAAACAACAGATCTAAGATAATCGAATCTGCTTTGGCTTTAAATTCTTCTATTAGACTGCTTCTAAGGTAGTCAAAGATATCAGCCACAGTTTCCATGTCCTTATATGCGCCTGTCAGTTTTGGTATTGCAGCTCTAAGCATTCTGCACTCATTATGAATATAGCAACTCCCGTACATCTAATTGATTCTTATAAATCGAAGGTACAGAAATGAGTATTAGTAAAAAAGAAACATGAATTTCTTGGAGCCTATGAACTAAACTAGCCTAAGTCGATTCTATTGTCTGTTCGTCCGTTCAGCAAAGATTTGTATATTTCAGCCCAGATGGAAATACTTGAAATAATTGCAACCATTACCGGAATTCTAGCAGTGGTGTTCCAGGCCAAAGAAAAAATCTATGCATGGCCTTTTGGAATAATAAGTGTTGCTATTGCTTCCTATATTTTTTTTAATTCAAAACTGTATTCTGATTTTGGATTGCACATCATTTACATTTTCTTGAATATTTATGGTTGGGTCATGTGGCTCCAAAAAGAGAGTGATAAGCAGGTAAGAGCGACAAGTCTACTTTCTCAAAAAGGAATACTACTTTCTATTTTGATTACACTTGCTGGCAGCTTTATATTAGGCTATGTTATGCAGAACTACACGGATGCAGATTTACCATACTTTGACGCATTCACAACTTCTGGCAGCTTAGTTGCTCAATTTCTATTGGCTAAAAAATATTTACAAAATTGGTTTCTCTGGTTTGTGGTAGACATTGTAGCATTACCTGTGTATCTATACAAAGGTCTGTATTATTTTGCATTTTTGTTTTTTATTTATTTGCTGTTGTGTGTCTACGGCTACTTCTCTTGGAAAAAGCAAATGAACATAGAATTAGCTCAGGCTTAATTTATTTTACAAAGGTGGCTTCTTTTACCATTTCTTTCCCATCTCGTTTTATTACGATATCTACAGTTTGTCCTTCTTCAAATTCACCTAAGGCCTTCATATAGGACATCATGTCCATAACTTCTATGCTAGCTATCTTAAGGACAATATCACCTTTTTGAATTCCGGCATTAGATGCTGTTCTACCTTCGCGTACTCCATCAATGCGCATACCTTCTCCATCATACAAATAATCTGGCATCACACCAAGGGTAACTTTAAAGTCCATGCGTGTTTGCTCTTCATCCTTGGTCTTGGTGAATTTCGGTCGGCCTTCTTTGTTTACCATATGCACGATGCTATTGATATACTTGGCTATATCCATAATGCCTTGGTAATTTAATTTTTCAATATCATCACTAGGCTTATGGTAATCTTCATGCTGTCCTGTAAAAAAACTAAGAACTGGAATGTCAGCATTATAGAATGAACTAAAATCAGAGGGTCCCATACCTGATGCGCTTTTTACCAAAGAAAATTTATAAGAATTCGCTTGGTCTAAAATACTTTCAAAGCGAGGAGACGTGCCGGTTCCGCTGATATGTAACTTTCGTTCTTTATTCAGTCTACCTATCATATCCATGTTGATCATGTATGCAATACTGCTTACATCCACATCAGGATTTTTAATCCAATAATTAGAACCCCATAGACCCATTTCTTCTCCAGAGAAAGCAATAAAAATATAGTTGTAGTCTTTAGAAGCAGTTTGTAGATCTTTTGCCAGTTGTAGTAAAGCTGCTATACCACTTGCGTTATCATCCGCCCCATTATGTATTTGAGGTGCCCCCATATGTAATGATCCAAATTCCCCCATTCCCAAATGATCATAATGACCACCTAAGACTATGTTTTGATCTGCACCATTATCTATATAGGCAACTACATTTTTTCCCTTAATTTCGTCTACACCATCTTCTGCTGGAAAAGCATGAGGGTGTGCATTTTTATTTACAGAGAAATACTGTAAATAGTCCTGATTTGCTGGATAGGAGCTAAGGCCAAGGGCTTTAAAACGTTTTGCAATAAACAAGGCAGCCATCTGTTCGCCTGGAGTTCCAATTTTTCTGCCCTTAAGAGCATCTGAGGCCAGATACCTTACATCAGTTTGGATAGAACTACTTTTAAAATCAGTAGAATATTGCGTTTGCTTACAGGAAATAAAAAGAATAAATATGATAAAGTATAGGTATCTCATGGAGCATTGTTATTTTCGTAGCGTAAAAATAACTACTTAATTTTAGAATTAAAGGAATAGATGAACTTTACAAGAATCAATTATATATATGCGCTTACACTTTGCTTAGGACTATCACTTACTGCCTGTAAAGAGCATAGCCACAGCGACGGCAGTCACACACATGGGAAAGAAGCAAAAGAAGCACATAATCATGATGGACATGACCACAGCGGGCATGCTCATGGAGAAGGTGGGCACGATCATAGTAGCCATGCACATGGGAAGGATGGACATAAGGGACACGGACATGGTGCAAAAGGCAAGAAAAGTGCTATGCTTGCAGATTTGAGCTATCCCAAAGAAAAACACATTAAAAATTTGAAACAGCTCACCTTTGGAGGAGATAATGCGGAAGCCTATTGGAGTTTTGATAATAGGAAACTTGTCTTCCAAGCGAAAAACGAAGCATGGGGCGCATCATGTGATCAGATATATTTAATGGACCCCTATGCACCAGTCAAAAAAGGAGAGATTGCTCCTTTACTCAGTACTGGAAAAGGAAGAACTACCTGTAGTTATTTTATGCCAGGTAATAAATCTGTATTATATGCCTCTACCCATTTAGGGGATGAAGCCTGTCCAGAAGAACCACCTAGAGGGGATAAATATGTTTGGCCAATTTATCCTGACTTTGACATTTTTGTGGCAGACCTGAACGGTAAGGTTATAGCACAACTCACAGACGAACCAGGATATGATGCAGAAGCAACAGTAAATCCACAAGGTGATTTGATTGTGTATACTTCTACAAGATCTGGCGATCTTGAATTATGGACTATGAACATTGATGGGTCAAATAAGAAACAAGTAACAAGTGGCTTGGGATATGACGGAGGAGCATTTTTCTCTCCAGATGGAAAGAAATTAATCTTTAGGGCAAGCAGACCGCAAACGGATGCAGCAAAAAAAGAATATACAGACCTGCTAGCAAAAGGACTGGTACAACCCACAGAAATGGAGTTGTATGTTTGCAATGTCGATGGATCTGATTTGAAAAAGATTACTGATCTTGGAAATGCAAATTGGGCTCCCTTCTTTCACCCTTCTGGAGAGAAGGTTATCTTTGCAAGCAACCATAATTCTAAGAGAGGCTTTCCTTTTAACTTATTCATGGTAAATCTAGATGGAACAGGATTAGAGCAAATCACCTTTGATGATACCTTTGATTCCTTTCCTATGTTTTCGCCTGATGGCAAGAAACTGGCCTTTTCATCCAATAGGAATAATGGAGGAACAAGGGAAACTAATTTATTCGTAGCTGACTGGGTAGACTAGCAAATGAAAGAAGAAAATAATAAGAAGTCATGGTTAAAGCGAATGGGCTGGGGCGCGTTTGCTTTCTTCTTTATCAAAGGCTTAGTATGGCTTGCAATTTTTTTTGGCGCTTTTAAGGCATGTAACTAAGATCAAAGTGATTTTATGCCACTTTGATCAAAATGCAATTCCTCTAACTGCAAACTTCCGTCTTGTAAGCGTTTTACAATAAAGAGATTGTCATAATCAGTTTCTAAGATTTTCTCTACGCGTTCCTCACCGAGCACATGATTTATAAGTGTTGGTGTCGTATTAGAATGTCCCACAATAAGAAGGGTATGCTCAGAATGATTCTCGAGGATGCTTTTTGAAAACCCAGCTAAATCCCGTGGGTCGTACTCCATAATTTTTAAGTTCTTATTTTCTGCTGTCGGTGTAGCTGTTTCCATCGTTCTTCTATAGTCTGTAGAATATACCCTGTCTATCTCTACCTTCTCCAAAAGTTGGGATAAGACCTTTGCACGTGCAGTGCCCTCTTCCGTTAATCGGGGATTGTCTTCTTTTCTTTTTTCAGCATGCCTTACAAAAATAAATTGAGCCTCAGATCTGTTTTTATCAAAATGGTGTAATAACTGTGTGTTTAAAGATCGAGAGCTGCTTTCTTTTGTGAGAGCTTTTGATTTCTTACATGAAGGAAGAAGAACGAATAGAGTTAGGACCAAAGATGTTATAGAGATACGCTTCATGGTATGGGCTTTAATGTACAGAATTGAACTTTAGGATAAGATAGTAAAAAAAGTACTTACCCGGTCCCAAGCAATAAAACGATTTGCTTGTATGTATTTGCTTTTAATTTAAGCATATTCCTTACATTCAATGATAATCGTAAACTGATATAATCTAGCTTTATGAAAAATATCAATAGAAGAAAATTTTTAAAAAATGCCTCTCTAACAAGTGGCGCCATTGCGACTGGATTTTCTGGACAAGCATGTAAGGTGACACAAGAGATACCTGAACAAGAAGGAACTTATATGGGTGACTTTGCAGCAGAGAAATTGACCAACATAAGAATGGCATTCATAGGAGTAGGGAATAGAGGGGGAGATCATCTCAGGTTTTCTGCTAGACTAGAGGGAACAGAAGTAGTTGCTATCAGTGATTTATATGAGGATCATGTCTTGCGATGGAAAAAAGAGGCGGAAGATATTGGGCAGGGACAAAGGCATAATAGGATTAAAGTCTATTCTGGTTCAGAAGACAAATGGAAATCCATGTTGCAAGAAGTAAAACCAGATGTAGTCTTTATCGCAACAAATTGGAACAACCATGCTCCTATGGCAATAGAATCTATGCAGCAGGGTGCACACGTGTTTATTGAAGTTCCTATTGCTGTTAGCCTAGAAGAAATGTGGGATCTGGTAAATACCTCAGAACGCACGCAGAAGCATTGCATGATGATGGAGAATGTAAACTACAGCAGAGATGAACTGATGTTTCTAAATATGTGCAGACAGGGAGTAATTGGTGAGTTATTACATGCAGAAGCTGCGTATATACACGAACTGCGATGGCAGATGGAGGATGTAAAAAGAGGAACAGGTTTTTGGCGAACACATCACTATGCAAATAGAAATGGAAATTTATATCCTACCCATGGATTAGGTCCTGTTGCCCAATACATGAACCTGGCTAGGACCGATGATAATTTTAAAAGTATCGTATCATTTTCCACACCTGGTCTAGGCAGAAAAAAATATGCACAGGAAAATTATCCTAAGGATCATACATGGAATGCTCTAGATTTTAAAGGGGGAGATTTAAACACCTCCATCATAAAAACTGAAGTAGGTAGAACGATTATGATTCAATGGGACGAGACAAGTCCGCGACCCTATACACGTCATAATCTTATTCAGGGTACCCTAGGAACATTAGCAGGTTTTCCCACACGTGTAGCCTTAGAAGGAGGGGTAGAAGGCCTGACTAAGGACCACCACCGATGGGTACAGGGGGACCAACTGGAAGTATTGTATCAAAAATATGATCATCCTTTGTACACAAGACTGAATCAGAAAACGAAAGATAGTGGACATGGAGGAATGGACGGAATGATGGTCTATCGTATTATCGAATGCTTGCGAAATGGTTGGCCATTAGATCAAAATGTTTATGAAGGATGTTTCTGGAGTGCAGTGGCACCCTTAAGCGAATTATCTGTAGCCCAGGGAGGCGCAGTACAATCATTCCCAGATTTCACACGCGGACAATGGAAAACGACGAAACCTCTAGAAATTATTAATTAGGGGAGCTTTGATTTAGTGTATACAAGACTTTTGTTGTTAAGCTTTATACCTAACTTAGAAGGCAACGTTTTTGAGAATATTTGGATATACTAGAATAGAATCCAATGTTTAATCAAAAAAGGAAGTCATGAAAAGAACCCTGCTCTTTCTAATTTTCATAAGTACATATGCTCAGACTGCGTTCGCCTGTACCTTTGTTCCTAAATCATTTTGCGAAACTGCTTCCTTGCATCCAGAGAGCATTGTAGTGTCAGGTACAGTAACTGCTAAGGATAGCGATGGCATTAATCTAGAACTTATAGAAGTGATTAGTGGCGTCGAAACTAGAACAAATATTAGAATATGGGATGGTACGGACTTTGAGTGTAATGGGGTTTTTTCTATGGCGGGTGGAGACTTTGTTTCAGTAGATGATGTTATCTTTTTGATACTTCCTAAAATTACAGACATAGAGAATAGTTGGGATATAGCAGGAGATTATAGATGGCCCAATGTATATGAGTATACTAGTATGCTTAGGGTGATAGATAATACGGTTACAGGTTTTATTTCTGGTTTGCCCTTTCCTACAGAACAAGGCGTATTCGAATTTGATTTTGATTTATTTACTCAATATTGGATAGAAGATTCTGGCTGTGATAATATTACCGATACAGATGACATTGATAATATTCTTGATCTAAAGTTTTATCCAAACCCTGCGAGTTCCCATATCAATTTGCTGTTGGATAATAGCTTCGGTGCCTTTAAGTTTGAACTTATTGACATATTTGGAAGGGTAGCGATGAGTACCTCCTGCGATGCTAATTGTTTAGACATTTCTATTAGCCACCTACCACAGGGAAGCTATTTGGCGAGGATACGGAAAAAGGATAAAATTATGTTTACAACGAAATTTATAAAGTTTTTGTAAATACTCTACTCCACTTGATGGATAAATGTACTGTATCAAAAGTGAATTAAGAGGAAATCAGCAGGCTAAAATAATTTGCTATATTTCGTAGTTGGTTTTGTGCAAGCTAGGACTTAATATTGATTTTTAATTCGTACGCTCATACTTCTTAATCCTAGACAATTGCATCATCAGACTATCTTTATTATTTCGCCCCCTGTAGATAAGCGTGTCATTTCCCACTAATTCATATTTGCCTTTAAAGTCCAGATTTCTGTGATTGTGAAAATTCCAAAATTCAAATTGCTGATAACTAGTGTCAATAATATATTGAAAGCCTGAAATAGTATCGTTTTCTGAAGTCACAATGCCACGCCTGCCACGTTCAAAAAAGAAACGCTCAAATCTAGGGAGATCCTCTGACTCTGATTCTAATTTGTCAATCTTCCATACACCTTGAACGATAGGGGATTGGATGTTCCACCAACTTGTTTTATGTGCAATAAATTCAGAAGAAATCATAGTCGTGAATCCTACTATACATATGGCCTTTGCAAGGTTGGCTCTCTTATAAAATTTTGTCGGAGGATCGAAGAAAGGATAGACATACCGCTGAGAAGGACCCGTATTAAAAAGGAAAGAAAACAAACGTTTACCCTGACTAAACAAAATAAGTAAACTTGCAGCAAGGAAAAGACCACTAATGCTAAAATTCTTAATATCAAAAAAATAGCTATGCATCATATTTAACAAGAGCAGGGGAGTAAGAATAATTGCTCCTAATATGTAACTCCTTCTAAAACACAATAACAAGGCACCCACAAGTTGCATCCATCCCATGAACATTTCATACTTAGGATTATACGTGTAGAAGCTGCGAATAAATTCTACAGGCTCCAGGTCAATAATCTTTTTGTCAAACGTATGATAAGAAACATTATAAATTTCAGAATAGATCTTTGGAAAGACCATGCTAATGAGGGTGAATGCGAAGAGATAACGCAGGACACTAGAGACCACATAATTTCCCGTACGGATATTCCCCTCACTATTAAGTCGCGCTAAAATTATACTTCCAGAAAAAATACCGAAGCCAAGAAAAATTCCCAGTGTCTTAAAATTAGAAGCAGTATCTAAAATCGGATATTCCCGAAAGTCAAACCATGAATAGGCAACTATGCCGAAGATAGACATACAGCACAGCAGGAAGTAAGCACCATGTAAAGCCGACTTTTTCATTATTTCGTCCTAAACTCGTTATTCTTTTCGAATATTTCTTAGAATTTCGACGAATTTGGAAATTGTTAACAAAGTATTCCCTAGAATAGTTGTTTGGGCGTGCCCGTCTTATAGATAAGACGGCCGGGTCATCCAGGGGTTCCGTCCTGCCTGCGTGACTTGGCAGGCAGGCCCCACAATTCTTGCGGTGACAGACTTCGTCCCTGCCTACGTGCGTAAGCAGGTAGGTCCCTTACTACCTGCCTTCCAAAGAACGCAGGCAGGCCCCTCACGCGTTAAAAGACACTAGACACAATACTTTGAGAATTAGATAAATAAGTAGACTATAAAAAAGTAATTCACCAAACCACAAAACCACAAAACCACGAAACCATGAATCCATGAAACCAGTCAGCAGGGCAGGCCTTGCCTAGCTTTTACTTACTCAATTCTATCTCTTTAAGACTTTCCATGCGATTGCGCTCGAGAAATGCATCAATCGTCTCAAAGTGTTCTATGACACGTTTGTCCTTAAATTCAAATACCTTATTCGACAAGCCTTGAAGGAAAGCTCTATCATGCGATACCAAGATGAGGGTTCCATCAAAATTTTGCAACGCTTCTTTTAATACATCCTTTGATTTTAGATCTAGATGATTTGTAGGCTCATCCAAAATCAGCAAATTGACAGGTTCCAGTAATAACTTAACCATGGCTAATCGCGTTCTTTCTCCACCCGACAAAACAGATACCTTTTTATCAATATCATCTCCACTAAACATAAATCGTCCCAGTATGTTTTTTAATTCTGAACGCACATCACCCTTGGCAACCTCATCTACAGTTTCAAAAACACTTAGCTGTGGATCTAAAAGAGAAGCTTGATTTTGTGCAAAATATCCAACCTCTACGTTATGACCCAGAGTGCATTCTCCCTCAAAATCTATCTGTCCCATGATGGCCTTTATTAGGGTAGATTTTCCCTCACCATTCCTTCCTACAAAAGAAACTTTTTCACCGCGCTCAATCGATATGTTGGCACCTGCAAAGACAACATGGTCTCCATAGCTTTTGGATAACTCCTTTACCGTAACCGGATAGTCTCCAGATCTATTACAAGGAGGAAATCGTAATTTGATAGAGGAAGTGTCTACCTCATCTACTTCTATAATTTCTAATTTGGCAAGCATCTTTTCGACCGAACTTACCTGATTGGTTTTAGAGTACGTGCCCTTGAAGCGTTCTATAAACCGCTCACTATCCTGAATTACTTTTTGTTGTTCCTTATATGCTTTGAGCTGACTCGCCCGTCGTTCTTCTCTCAGTTGTAAATAATGAGAGTAATTTGCCTTGTAGTCATAGATCTTACCCATTGTAATCTCTATTGTTCTATTTGTAATATTATCGATAAAGGCTTTATCATGAGAGATCACAACAACTGCCTTCGCTTTATTTACTAAGAAATCCTCTAACCAGATGACAGATTCTATATCAATATGGTTCGTAGGCTCATCAAGCAATATCAAATCTGGCTTTTGCAATAGAATCTTTGCTAATTCGATACGCATCCGCCAACCGCCACTAAATTCACTAGTAGGCCTCTGGATATCTTCTCTTTTAAAACCAAGTCCAAGTAAGGTCTTTTCTATTTCTGCATCGTAGTTTACCTCCACTATAGAATAATACACTTCTCCAAGTTCAGAAACTCTATTTATGATATCCATGTATTCTTGAGATTCATAGTCCGTGCGTGTCTCTAACTCCTTGTTGAGCTTTTCCATTTCAGCTTTCATGGATAAGATTTCCCCAAAAGCCTTCGATACTTCTTGATGCACAGTACAGTCATCTTCTAAGAGGAGGTGCTGCGGTAAATAGGCAATCACACCATCTTTAGGTGTTTGGACAATCCCCTGAGAGGGCTTTTGTACTCCAGCAATTATTTTCATCAGCGTCGATTTCCCAGCCCCATTTTTTCCCATGAGAGCAATCTTGTCTGATTCATTTATGACAAAGGAAACATTCTTAAATAGTGTTTTTGCACTGAAATTTACGCCTACACCTTCTACAGATACCATCTTATTAATTTGGCTGCAAAACTAAAACTAATCGCCTAATCTATGCTGGTTTTTAAAGAACTTATTTTAATGATTAGACTACTAAATAATGAGAATTATAGAGCTATTTGCATTTAGCTTTTCTTATTCTTTTCTAATCATTTTACTACCACAGGACTAAATTTAGAGTGCGTACCATCACTAAACTCTACCTGCACTGTATAACGATATGCCTTTCCTTTCATTGTTTTCTTGTCGACCCATTCTTTTTCATCAGAGCGTAATACCTTTAAGATTTCAAATCCGCCGTTTTCTTCTGCTCTGTACACCACAAAACGATAGGTACCGTCCATGGGGTAACTCCAATTCAAATTCACATCTTTATCATTTTGAGCAGTTTCAATACGTAGTGTTTTAATAGCTGGTTTAAGCACAAGATGGACTGCCTGTAATACAAGAGGGTTTGCTGCCTTTGAGTATAAACCAGCTTCATCCACTGCAATAATTTTATAGGAGTAAAATCTTCCTTCTTCAATCATAGAGTCAGAATACTTGTTTTCTTTTTCAGTAAACTCTTTTAGAATTTGCCAGTTACCCTTGCCGGTTCTTCTATACAGTATATGTCTGTCTACATCATTACTATGACTATTTGCCCAGGTCAATTGGATAGCTTCCTTTTCAACACTATAATCTGTAAAGAGGGGAGCAGTCGGCGGAATGGTATCTGGACGTTTTACTTCTAAGATATCTGACATCTTCGAATAGTTGTATCGTCTGTCAACAGCAATAACTCTATAATATGCATTGCGTGTCAATGTCTTGAGAGTAACTGTATCTTGAAAACTATTTGCTGAAAACGCAGTTCCACTTATTAGTGAAAATTCGTGATAGTCAGCATTTGCAAAAAATACCTTATAGCCAAGAATATCTTTTTCCGTATTCCTATCCCATACTAGATTAACAACGCCATTGCTATCAATACTACCTTCTAAACCAATAGGTGGACTTGGAGAAATGGTATCCTCTATTAAACCATACGCTACTATAGAGGTAGCAATATTTCCCGCAGTATCTACGGCATTTACATAGTAGTAGTTTCTATCTAAGATAAAGGCATCTGGGTCAGTAAATTCTCTTGTATTTTTTGAAAGTAGTGTCTCGTTTATCTTATAATAGTTGTCCTCATATTTGTGTCCTCTGTAGATATTAAAACCTTTGAGATCACTTGCACCAGAGTATTCCCATCGTATTTTAATCGTACTTCCTTCCGTATTTTTGGCTTCAATTATTTCTGGAATAGAGGGTGCTGTTTTATCTCTACCCATAGCCGTATACCTTAATTCTGTAAATCGTTCTTCCCCAAAGGGTGTAATGCCAACTACACGATAGTCATAAGCCCTATAATTTGCAACCGAATCAATATATACATAGTATGGATTGTAAAGACTACTGTCTTTATCTATGCCATGCACAAAGGGGTCTTCATCTAAGCGTTGAAAACTTCCTCCCTTGGGAGCACGCTCCACATGATAGGCTGTGTACTTACCTATATAGGGCTCTCGCAACCATCGTAAGACCACTGATTGTTCTTCTTCCTCTACGTCAAGAAGTACAGCTGGGTATTCAGTTATTTTATCATCGACGAGTACGATACCTGGAGAAGCAGATATTTTAGCTTCCTCCGGTAAATTTATACTAATCTTATAGACATATTGTTTGCCCTGTTCAATGCGTTTGTCTTCCCAACGTAAACCAGAAAAGTCAGCGGTGCGTGCTTCCATATCAGCTGCAAAGAGTGCAAATGAATATTTGTTTTGTAACTCTTCTGACTGCGCTACCCAAGCGCCCATTCCATCACCCATTTCTAAGCTCTTAAAAGGTGCATGAATACACTCTCCTGCAACACTTAGGTATTTTGGCATCTGTTCTTTTTCTACAGTCTCTTTCCAAAAATCTACGGATGTTACCTTTGTACTTCCTAACATGACAAATAGATCTGTATCATAATTGTTATCATCAATGACCATGCGCTGCACCCGATACCCATACCTATTTCCTGCTAACCATAAGGAGGGACTAGAAGGGGCCCAACGTAAAGTAATAGCTTCTGCACTTCTCTCAGCTAAAACTTGAATAGTACTTATGTCTACCAGCACTTCATTTTCTTCTGTTTCAGACTGAGCATTGGAAGAAAGAGAGCTTCCAATGAAAAGGACTAAGAAAAGTATATATCGCATTTGCATAATTGTATTTTGATCAGTTAGAAAATTGTAAAGGAATGTCTGGACTGCCCCATACAGGAATGTCATTACCGCCCAGCTCAAACCAAAAATGATTTACCTTATAGTTATACGTGCCTTGATTATTTTCTAGTCTAAAGTCATCCGTATTTGTAGTCATCCATTGTGAGAAAAATTGATTATAATTTGGGAATTGATTTTTCATATGCTCCCTCTGGATATTTCCAAGATAAATGGGAGTATCTAGATGAGCTAGTTGCGCTGTTCCAGTAAAGTAATGCAATCTTGACAACCTAGATTTAAATCTTCCCATATCTCTCTCTACCTTTTCATGAAAGTCAAATAGGAAGCGTGTCGTTTTTCTCAAATCAATTTCGATATCAAAAGTAGCCGCACTGCTGTTACTGTTTGAATTTAGGAAGATTCCATTCTGAGCACTTTGATATTGTCCATAAATGTTGCCAACATCTGCTCCCAAGATTACCATATTAGAACTGCTCGTTTCCTCCTCAGGAGTTGGCTCTAATTCTTCCGCCATTTCAATGACAGTTTGATCCCAGGCATCTTGTATGTCATCTTGGCTCAGAGGTGGATATACAGTACGTGGATCTATGGTTCTGAATCGGTTAATTTTTGGGTCAGATACTTTTCCTTGATTAAACTGTATTCCCATATCCCGCATTCTTAAACCTACGGCATAATCAAAATTGAGATAGTATTTTGGATTTCCGTAGTCAAGTACAAAACGAGGCTCTGATAGGGTGGAGTGAATTTTGTAACTACCTATTTCTGCATTACTACCAGTTTTTAGATAGGTACTAAAATTATATCGGAGAAAATTCTGCATGGATTCATATTTAGGTGCTGCCTTATCTGTCCAAAAGCTAGTACTTAGATCTGGAAAGAACGCCACAGATGGTGGACGTACAAATGTTTGTGTACCAAATTTTCTTTCAACACCTAGCAAGTCAAACTGATCAAAACCTTCCTCTGTTCTGATCTGGATCCAATGCTGCACCGTAGATATATCGCCACTATTTGTTTCGATAGGCGCATAAGAAGATTCCGCTCCTGCGAATTTAGCGCCCAAGGTATTGTATTGAGAAGTTCTAAATGGGAAAACCATAAGGATAGTTTCATCTGCTCCACCACTACTTTCACCTGGTATGAGTGTACGGGTGTGCGAAATAAAAGTGGTCTTATTAAATAAGCCTTTGTAAGACTGATCGAGCAATCCAACTAAGCTTGGTTTATCCAGTGCAAACTCATCGGCTGGATTCTTAAAGACACTGAGAGGTTCTCCTAAGTTTAATCCGTCTGGTATATTATACCCTTGTATGCTAACCGCATTAGAAGGGGGGCCAGCCTTACGTACTATTTGCACATTATAAATCATGTCATTTTTAAGATTGGAAGGGACTGTAAACTTGACGCTCTTTAAATGGAGTTTGAGAGGGCTAACAAGTGGTTCATTTCCATCCATGTCGTAAAACTTTATAAGATAATGACAGGGCTGCCCTTCATATTCTTCTACGAAATAAGTCCCACGTAAATTTCTAAAAAACTCTAGTTTACCTGCTGAATATACATCAGGCGCCTGTTTCAAGAAATTACGTTGATAGGGCATCGGATTACCATTTTTCACTAAGTCTTCTGGGATACGGTCTGGTAATTCTGTTGTGTTAAAAACAACGGTTGTATCTTCACTCCATAGACCCGATTTTTTAGAAGCAGGGGGCCATGATAATGGCTTCCAAGTACTACCCTCTAATCGTGACGCCTTCACTTCCACATGCATACTCACCTGTCTTGAATCAAGAAGCTCTTCCACATTTACTTGCATAATTGTGCGTCCTTCTTTAAATCTGCGACTAGGAGTTGAAAGATGAATAGCCTGACCTGTTACTCTGTCTTTAACTTCTAATTTGGAGACGTAGGGTTTAATTTTTTCAGTATAGACTCTAGACTCTATGATCATCCCATCCTCATCTAAAATGTCTTCTACTTCAGGGATCTCCAAAACCTCGTCCATAGGAATATTAAAACTAACCACTGGCTGTACATATGGACTTACCGTAGAAGCACCCTGTTCAGGATCCACTCCGGCTATAATGCTAAATCCAAACGGATCCGTTTTTGGTGGCACGCATTTTTCTCCTATAGCGAAATTTATTCCTGCAGTACCTTCAGCTAATCCTCCCAGAACACTATACATGATTCTTGCGCGTCCTTCCGCCCAGACTGGATTTGGAAACCCACCTCTTACTAAAAAAGCTGCCCCTAATTTAAAAAGTGAAAATCTCCGTAATCCAAAAAACCATATTTGTAAGCCAACTTCTCCTTGGACACCCGCATAAATTTGACCTGTGGCATACCAACCATTGCTTCCTATAGGACTTATCTCTGCGCCTTCTTCTGTATAGCAAACACTATCGTCTTCATATCTAAGTACATTGATATCAAAACCTAAGGCAAGTTTTAGGGTAGCATAAATTATAAACGCATTGACATCAACCTGAGTCTCTGCTTTTAATCCCAGAATAAAGCCCTCTCCCTGACTAGCACCAGTGCTTACGCCATAGGAGCGATTGCTTGCAGTGGACGCTCCTAAGGTCTGACCACCTGCAAGACCATTCTCATCATCTCCCTCAGTAGGCATATCCAGCAACTCAGTAATCAAATCAGGAAGATCCATAAATCCTGAATCGATATCATTTCCTACTTGGAAATAGGTATAAATTTTAAATTTTAAAAAGCCAAGAATATCTGCGGATAAGCCACCTGGATTTCTAGGTGCGCCTAGTTTAAATGACCAAGTGTTTTCACCTACTAGTGGTGACTCCAAATGAAATCCTGCATTGACAAATTCGGATCGTTTTTTCCCAGTAGAAGGGTAGTCAAAGGCCCTTTGGTCTGGTTTAATTCCTTTAAGTGAAAGGGGACCCATCTCTAGATCTAAATAGACTGCAAAACCTGCATGAAAAATTTTCCTATCTAGCTGTTTGTCAAACTGAATAATTACATCAGCCTTGATAGGTGCGTCTGCTCGTTCATCTACGTCTGCCATAATGTATCCCTCTCCAATAATGCTGAAATAGGTGAGTCCACGTCCCTGTGTAAATGCAGCAGTAACACCTACATCCATATTGAATACTGAATGATCTGCTGCAGTAGCTAATGCTAATCCCACTTTGAAAATATAGGAGCCCTGGCTCGGAATTGCTCTAAATCCACTCTTGCTTAAACACGCATCTGTGGATGCAGAAGCATTATGTAATGAACTGGCTGAAGAAACTAAGGCCGAATTGTATGCATCCCCACTTGCAGATCCGCCGTTTTCCAAACGCATGTTATAATAGATTCCTCCGTTTAAACCAATGAGATCAACTGCACCTATCTGTGCAATCTTACCTGAGTTTGCTACAGCCTTACCGTCTACATACCAAAATCTATATCCATTCGTGCTGGCAAACATGGCACTCAATTCCACAGTTGCGACAGGTAAACCAACAGTTAACGTACCTGCAATTCCTGTTACATTGTCCACACCACAGTACGGTTCATCATTGTAAAAGCAAACAGATCCCTTATACGTAATACCTGAGTTTTCTGTTTCTCCTTCACCGGAACCGGTTGTTTTTGCTCCAACAGTTATACAGCTGACATCAACACCATCAAATAGAAATCGCTTTCTTCCAAAGTCATACGAAGCACCTATGCCTAGGTCAGCAGAAGCTTCAAAACCTCCATCATCATCGTCCATTAGATTCAAGGAGATTTTAAATCCTAACTCGGCACCTATACATCTACCATCTCCAAACTTGCTAGTCACATCTAATTCGGTAATAGTAATAGGAAAACCAGAAACGCCTTCTTCATCTTCATTAAGTGGGTTTGCAAAAGCCTCACCGCCCATATATTTTTGAGGACTTGCAAAGGAGTGGTTCCAGTCAAATCCATCCTTGTTATTATATTCTAAGTCAAATTGCATTCCCTTAAAACTAAAGGGGGCGTTGACACGGGCATCATCAGTTCTATAACTGCTTGTTTCTGTAGCTGCACTGCTAAAATCCATGACGCCATCAAAGAATAAGGCTATCCCTTTTCGTTCTTTCTCATAGTCTGGGTCGTTTACAAATTCTTCAGGCACCTCACCATACTTTAAATGCACATAAGAATTATCATTGAGTTGGATACTGCCCATAAAGGCAGGCGTATTTAATTTGCCTTTGGGACGCATACTCATAAAAAAGCCCCATTCAGAATCAGGCTCTGCATCCTCATCACCTAAGGCAACAAAGTGGGCATCCGTGGATCCTTCTGTGGAGGAGGAGCTGCTGTCATCACCATCCGGTACCGTATATGCGAGTACGGCCTCGTATCGTGTATTTTCATCCGTAATCGGAATTCCAAATTCTCCTGCCAGTTCGCCCTCTCTAAATACATTTTGAATTATGCGCAGTTCAAAGGTGTCGATAGAGAACGAACAGTCATCTACCTCTCCATCTCCAAAGGCAACAATATTCTCTGCGAAAATTTCGCCCGAAAATCCAGTGACGTCTATAAATAGATCCTGGACACCAGCTTTCAATCTTCTATCCGCATTATTTTCATAAAAATCTGAGGGGGCAGTTATGGAAACTTCTTTCATATAGAAACCACTCCAGGTATTAGATAAAGCTTCAGCATCTGAACTGGTGGCTCCTTCCGGAGGGGAGAGAGCTGCATGATCATACCCCTCTGGAAACTTCATACCTTCTGGATTTGCTAAGCTTGAAAAATCGAGATATCCTTCTGTTACGGTAAATCCCCATCCCTCTAATCCTTTAAGTTGGAATGGGTCCATGGTAAAGTCTACCATAAAATTATTTGCCTTCATTCTATCTGCAAGAAATTCAGCTTGGTCTTCTTTGTCTTCTTCGTTTTTGCACTCTTCTTCGCGTCTTAATTCAAAATTGAAATACGCCTTAACAGGCCCTGTACCCGGTTCACCTGACTCTGTATCTTTTACAAGTTTATCTTCATCAAACTCTGCTTCCATTCTCAAAGCAAAACTTTCTACACAGGCACATTGAAATTCTATGTGCGTAGAATTTTCTCTTATTTCTTCAGGATTGGAACTGTCACTGCCCTTAAGAATATATTTTATATCTCTTTCATCTTGATCTTCTTCCCAATAGTCTTCAATCACTACGTCGCGATTTAAATGAATCATTACCTCAGCTCCAAAGCCCGAAGGTTTGATACATACTTCACCAGCTAAAGAAAGCCACTGGTCAGTACGCATTTTTTCAAAATGTTGCTCATACAATAGTTTTACTCTGGCTTCTTTCGCCCTAAGAATAAAATCAGTAATTCCAATTAGTAATTTGTGGTCTTTAATATCTCTTTCAATACCAAAAGGCATACCGATAGGTCGATCTGATGCAATGGCAGATACGATTCTCCCTTCTTCGGCGTTTTCTTCTAACCAAGTATTTACTTGACCACCAACACCTGCATACTGTGCCCCTGTAGCTATATTATTATTTATGTCATTAAGATTGAAAGGTGTGTCTTCTGTTTGTGCTTTTACTTCACCTTCCACAAGTCTTAATTCACTATTCAATCTGATATTATCAAATTCAACTTTAATTTGGACATCTGACATGAACGCAATCTTTACGACACCAGTTCCTGTTAATCTACCTCCTGAATTACTAGAAAGCTCTAAATCTTGGACAAGAAAGTAACCGGCCTGAAATGAGCTCACTTCTCCTATGGAAGATGATGCTGTCATAACAAAATCAGGAACTTCACATCCTGTTGTACAGTCTGTCTCTGGGGCGGAAGTACCACTGCCATTACCATCTGCTATGTCTGCATCACTATCAATTATGAAGGATCGTATTGTGCTAGAATGATAGAACTCTTCTGCAGGGAGATAAAATGTCTCAGGATTTTCTTCGGAGAACCCTTCTTCTCTTGACCCCTCAGGTTCTTTTAACCAAACGACTCTCCAATAGTATTGTCCTTCTTTAGTTATATTTTTTACTATATCATTTGTTAAATAGAGTAGTCCATATAACTCTTCAATTTCATTTACTTCATAGGCTCCTATGAACTCATTTGCTCCAGCTACAATATTTTCTGCTTCAAATTGATTTGTTGTTGCAACTTGTAATACCCAATGTTCTTCTGCTTTACCAAAGACAGTATTGTCTTCTATGCTCGAACCATCCATTCTTATTAATGAAGAAACATCAGGATATCCATTAAATGGCAAGGCTCCATTGTCAAAACTAAAGGCGATATCTCCTGGTGCAAGAGTTTCCAAATGCTCAGGAGCTGTTAGTCCAGGCTTAGGCATACCAGAGACAAAATTACTTTCTTGCACGTCATAGGTATGCACTGTGCCATCACGCATAGTCATGGTAGATTTTGAAGTGAATTTGTATGCGTTTGATCTTTCTAAGGCAGGAGTAGTTGCATTGTCATTTATCATAAAGTACCTAGCTCGATCTTCATCTACATCTGGGATGCCTTGATTGAGGAGGAATTGAAGTGGCCCAATATTGCCCCAATTCAATTCATCTGTTCTGCTGTCTATTAATGTATTTTCTTGATTGTATAATTTGTAGTCATAATTCAATCGTTTGTATTCTTCGCAAAAGGGATTGAACTTTATCATGAAGGGGACATAATCAAATGGGATTGTGTCTGTGTTAGGTGGAAAGTATAATTCTACTTCAGGAGAACTACAATCTTCTCCAGTGTGATCCGCAAGGATACAGGAGTAATCGCCTTCCTCTTCTTCTAGATCATCTTCCTCATCTTCCTCATAAGAATCTCCCTCTTCTCCATAAGTAAAGACAATCACCTCACTATGGCCATCAAAGGCGTATGGGATGATACCTGCTACGTCAGATGCAGTTACTCGAGCAGCATATTCATGCCCTATCTCTAAATCAGGGATATCAGCAGTAAAAAATTCAGTATCAATTCCTTGCTCTGAAAATACAAAATCTACGCTGGGGTCCAGCATTGCTTCAGTAGGATCTAAATCATCATAAATGGATATATCAATGACACGTAGCTCATATTCTGTGTTTAATGTGAGATCTTGACTTGCAGTACCAGGTGCAGACCAATAAAATTCAATTTCTTGACTTTCGTTACTAGGAATAGTTTGACCATAGGATGGATTAATAATATATGGTCTGTCTGGATATTGAATTTGAAAATTTGCACAGCCTGAAAGGGGGGCAGTTAGTGTTATACCAGTTAGCACATCTATTGCAGTAAAGCATAGTTGATAATTCCCCTCTGGTAGTGCTCGATTTTTAATTATTTCGTCATATAAGTTCGCCGATATGCCTGAGAGCAAGAAATCTTCTTCAGTAAAACCTGCATATAAATCTCCAATGTCACTCCCTGATAGAATTTTTGTTTCAAATGGAGTAATTACAAGTGAAGGAGGATTACCAGTTGTATTTACTATGAGTCCATTATCACCAATTAGCTGTGCGTCAAATCGTATCGTATATGTATTATTTGTCGTGTTTATAATAGTTAAAAGAGCATTGATTTCATATTCTTTATAGTCCTCTAATTTTACGGAATACGGCGGAATAATACTGAGATTCGTGTTTAAGGGAAAGACCTGAGCATTTGCTGAGTGCAAACAAATTGTCAACCAAATTAGAGAGATTAGAAACTGCTTTAAAGTGTTCATTTAGTTTGATTTTTTAAAACGACACAGTATATGCGGTATTCGCACGTAGGTCATTAATATTTGTTTTAGAGGAAAATGTTCGGAGGATATGTCCAAGATTTAAACTGAATCGTTGCTTCTTTTTTGGACTTATCCTGAGCGAGAATCGTGAGTTTACAACAGAGCCTGTAGAGATACCCTCTGTCCGACTTAAATTGTAAGTGCTGGATATAGAGACTGTTACTTTCTTTTCAAATTTTTTCCTAAGACCCAGTGTTCCACCAAAGCGCTTACTGGAAATACCAATACTGGTATTTCTGTTGTAGTTGCTAGCAAATTTTACTCCTAGTCCGGATTCTTTCCATCTAATATTATATTGAAGATTTAATATTCTACTATTTGTACTCTTTGGTATATCGTAATAAGTAGAGAGGTCATTTAAGTTGTACTGATTTAGAGATAGAACAATATTTTGAATATTACTTTCATTCATAAATGTAAGGCGAGGATTGATCGAAATTGTTTTAGAAACCTGTGCATAGCGCAGTGTGTCATTTAATGCTACAAGTCCAGGAGATTGATCTTGTGCATAATTGGAGAAGTTTACGCTTAGACCAAATTTGGAACCCGAGTTATAATTCATTTGCACAGAACTAATATTCCGTTCATTTGTTCTTGCTCTCCATTCCTTTAGATTATTGCGTTGTTTTCCAAACGAACCAGAGAATAGTAATTTGCGATCTAGCAAGGAAAAGCTAGTGTTGATAGTCATATTCCTATAGTCCTCTTGGATATAAAATAATCCAAGTGACTTGTAAAAGGGCTGAACCTGTTTTATTTTAAGTCCTAGGCTAAAACCTTTTAAATCTAATTTTCCAAAAACGTCACCAGCAAAACTAAGACGGGTAGAACTTGTGGGAACCAATGTTGATTGAACTAATTCTTGGTAGGGCTCTTCTATAGAAACGGGTTCATTTGTTTGGTCATCAGTAATGACACTCCCTCCCATATTTATACCTGCAGAAAATACTTTTGCAATAGTGCTAGCTGCCTTTAATCCAATTACAATATTTTCTGATGGCGTTATAATATCCATTAAGGTATCCTGTATTGGAAGAGTATCGTCAAGCTCATCTTTAGCTTTAAAGGCCATGAATTCAATATCGGCAACAGAAGAATCGAAACCTAGCTTTACACCTAAGGCCTTTCGTTGATATACTGGTAATAGTTCTTTTCCATATACTAAACTGTCAATTTGAGGTAACAAGTTTCGCATTGTACCACGCATGGCTGTAAAATGAAATTTCCCTGGTGTTAGTTTTACACCTATACCATTTATGTTTTGTCCTGATAAGGTATAGGGTGAAAATTGATAAGAATTTGAGCCAAGCATAAGCTGTACCCATTTATACTTAGGATTAAGACCAATTCTATTTACACTCTGTGAATAATTAAATTTGCTATCTCTAAAAGAAAGAACTACGGGCATAGAAAAGCCATAGATGGAAAAAGTGGTACGCCCTTGTATATAGTATGAAAATGGCGAACGTCTATCTAGTGGGCGTGAACTCTGATATACATTTCCTCCTAATCTTAAGTCTCCGCTCATTTTGAAAGCTTCAGTTTTAACAATGCTTTCAATATCCTGACTCCACACACTTGAACTTGAGAGAATACCGAGGAGGAGACAGCATGCTGTATGTATGATTAACTTATTCATAAGCCTCCATGTTTGTCAATATCTTCTTGAATAATTGTTCTTAGCCATTTGGGGAATTTTTTAGTCAGTCTAATTTTATCCGCTGCAACAGGATTGCTTAGTTTTACCCCTTTTTTATTAAAATACTTTCTTGAAAAGTAATACATGATGCCCTGCGCTATGACCTCATCATTTCCTTTAGAGTCTCCTTTGTAGCCTTTTAAGTATTTGGAAAAATTTTCAGAATTGGAAGAGACCAAAGATGCAGACATAGCCCTTTTTTTATCTATAAAATGTCCTGCCTCGTGTAGAATTGTGAGAACAGGATTTTCTTTGGGCCTATTCCAAACCTCAGGATGTACAATGATATACTCATAATCATCATTCGTCTTTTTACATCTTCTAGACCCACCGCCAACTTTTTTCTCTGATGCTTTTGGCTGATTGTTTGGACGTCTAGGGTCTCCTATTCTCAAGTTTGTTGGTATGCTGTCTAAGTAGAATTTTGGTAGGACAGATAGAATTTCAATAAAGGACTCCTTTTGCTTGGCTTCAAAATTGTAAAAGTTAAATTCTTTCCCAGAAATATTTACGATTTCCTTTTCTCCCCATTTTAAGCCGATTTCTGGATCCTTGCAATTTTCAGTTTTGCAAAGTGCCCTTTTTAATATCTTACCCTTGCGCTTATTCCCTTCTTTATCTAGTATTGCTTTCCCATCTTTGTCTTTTATGGGTTTTCCATTGGCGTCAAACTTCTTATGCCTTTTTAGAAAATTTAGACAGCAGGGGCAATTGGACGTTAGACAATCATCCATGGTGTTATACCATTTACCATTTAGACCCTCAGTAGAACTTTTGCTAACTGGATTGCTGGACTCTGACTGCGTTCTTTGCCCTGTAGTTTCTGAAGAATAAAAACAGAATATCAGAATTATTAAAGTCTTATACATTGTAATGGTGTTTCTAGTTGGTCTAATTTTTTTAACATGATCTATGCATGCTTCTCCTAGAGTCTATTGACTAAGTAGACGAGTCGTTTCTGTTGAATTGATTTTAAGAGTACACGTATAGTTCAACTAGCTAATCGGAATTGAAAATTGCTCTTACTTAAAGATGAATAGTATTTCGTTCAAAGAAACCTACGTTTAGTACTTATAGAAACTTTGATGGAAAATGAACCCTTTCAGTTAGAATCTGATTTTATATTTTCCGTGATTTGTTAGCTCTTTCTCTTAGCGTTACTAATTCTTAAATGAACGCGATAGGGGCCTGCCTGCGTTCCTTGGAAGGCAGGTAGTAAGGGACCTGGCTGCATGCACTGCATGTAGACAATAGGTGTTACCGAAGGGAACGGAACCCCTGAATGACCCGGCCCTGCATGGCTGTAAGCAATGTAGGGAATCGCCCAAATAATAAAATTAAATTGCCTTGAAACTATTAAGACGTGTGAGTAAATGATCGCGCTTACTTTTGGATACACTTACCTGATCTCCATTCTTCATTTCTAGATAGCCACCCTCCGCTTTTACAAATTTTTTGACGTAGTCGATGTTGACAAGATGTGACTGATGCACACGTAAAAACTTAGAAGATTCCAGCATAAGTTCCACCTCCTTTAGTGTTTTCGATAAAAAAAGTTTATTCTGATCTTGCATGTACACATGTGTGTAATTGTTGTCAGACTGGCAGCGATAGATAGTGCTGGTGTCCACAATTTCTAGACCGTCACTCGTAGAAAAGACGACCTTATTATTAGTCATGTTGTCTTTAAGGTTGTATAAAAGACTCTCAAGTTGTATTGAAGGAAGTTCGTGTTTCTTATTTGCAGATACCTTTGCTACTGCCTCTTTAAGCAACTCACTTTTTATTGGTTTTAATAAATAGTCTACAGCACTGTATCGGAAGGCTTGAATAGCATAATTGTCATAAGCTGTAATGAATACTACATCAAAATCCACTTTGTCAAATTGTTTCAGAACTTCAAAGCCATTCATCCAGGGCATTTCTATATCCAAGAAGACTAAATTTGGTCGTAGCTCTTTTATTGCAGCAACGCCTTCTTTACCAGAAGTGTAACTGCCTATTACCTCTAGTTCAGGACAGTGACGGGCCAGTTCAATTTTTAAAGTTTCATTACAGTGCAGCTCATCATCAATTAGGATAGTTGTTATCATATCTACAAATTAATGTATCTATGATTCTTCTCCTAGCTGATTTAGTAAAAACATAGTTTGCAATTGATTTTATTTAGTACGAGTGAGAATTTAATGTCCAATTCTCAATGAATTCTACTAAATAGTAGCTTAGACTTATTAAAATCAATGTTCTTTGGTATTCCAATAACGATTTAATTACTTTTAAATATGTTATTTCGAGTGATGCGGCTGGGTTTAGTCCTGTTCTTTATTCTAAGATTGTATGATGTAGAAGGGCAAACATTTGAGCAATTAGAATCTGTAAATTCTATAAGCTTGCAAAATGCTGTTGCAGTACAACAGGATGACTTTTCCTATATGTGGTTTTCTACAGATGCGGGTGTATTACGATATGATGGACATCAACTTGTTCCACTCCAAAAGTTAATTTCAGATACGCTAGTAGTAAATGATAGGGATATCTATAAAATTAGGAAAGATGAGGATGGGAATCTCTGGATGTGTGGTTCCGCTAGCACGCTTATTTTTCTTAATGCCAAAACGTACGCTTGCGAAGTATTTAAATTGCCTTTAAACGAAAAGATTACTGATAATAATGCCTTTGAAATTGTCATTGAAGAGGAGCGTCTTTTTATTGCTACAGAATCAGGCTTACTCATCCTCAATTTAGTAAGTAAATTATTTGATGTTATCATTCCTAGAGAACATGTAGTAGGAAATCATCCTGGTGATATTAATATTGTCTATGGTCTACTCCAAGATAGATTTCAATCAGATAAATTGTGGTTACTCACAAGAGGTGGACTGCTCTCCATGAGTAAGTCTACTAAAGCAATGCATTATCATACTAAAACTCTCACGGATGTAAACAATTATAGTACAACAAGTTTATGGTATGCTAACCAAGATGATACTGGACGTTTGTGGTTTGGTGGAGGAATGTATGGCTTGAAAAGTTTCGATCCGCAAGAAAATAAGTGGACTTGGTATTCGGATGAGAGATATAGTCCACATACGGACCTTGTAAATCATGTTCGCAATTCTTACCATAAACCTGAAAATGAAAAATGGGTATTTTCTCCTGGGAATGGATTTGGCTATGTAAATACTCTAAGCAATACATACCACTATTTTAAATACGACCCTGAGTCAGATCAATCAATTTTAAAAGGAAGATATCATCAATCCTTTCAAGATAAAGATGGGGCCTTCTGGATTACTGGACAATCTGGAGTTTCTTATTTCAATCCAGATTTTCAATTAGTGGATAAAATTGAACTGCCAGAAAGAACGAGTCTTGATTCGAATGACCCAATGTATATCATAAGCTGGGAACAGTTCGATCTACATTCTGTCTTAGTAGGTACCATGATTGCAGATGGCGTATATCTAGCAGATTTAAAACAAAAATCAATTAAGCTAATATCTCAATTGAAAAAGCTAGATGGAGAGATTGTATCTATCTTTGATAAATTTGGAAAAGTACTACCTGTCTGGGATATAGTAAGTACACAAAATGGACAAGTATTATTAAGTATTGCAGGACAGCTACTACGTTATAATAAGAAATTAGAAATCTTAGAAGAAGTAAATTCTCCTTTCTACAATCAAGATGGAAATGAGAGAGTGTATAAAATGCATGTATTGCAAAATGGAGACCTATGGGTAATCACTACCGGAAGTAATGTTTGGCATTTAGATGGAAGAAGCCTGGAGGTGAAACATCAATATACGGCAGATGTTTTTTTTGATCATAAAAATGCAATTCCAGGGGATTATGTACAAAACCTAGCAGTAGATAGCAAGGGCCTTATTTGGGTAAACACACATTTTAATTTGTATACTCTTGACCCAAAAACACATACAGTCAATCCATATGAAACGAATAATCCGAAAATAGGAGACTTCCTTAAGAGTCTATCTGAGTCAATAGTAGTCTCAGAGGACGATAAATTATTTGTAGCAAGTTATAGAGAGGGCATTATTAAATTAGATCCCTATGGGAATAGAGATTCATTTAAATTGTTTACAGTCCATGATGGCCTTTCAACAAATAGGATCTATCGTGCAGCTATTGATCAATCGAATAATGCATGGTTTGGGTCAAGTAATGGCTTAATTCACATTAATACAGAAACGAATGAAATAACGAACATCCAAGAGCGACATGGATTAGAAGAAGAAAATTTCTTACAGATATGGTTTCCTAATCTTGAGGTTTCTCCATTCGGCAAATTGTTTTTCTTTTCTACAAATAAGTTTGCATGGATGAATTCAGATGGATTTACGAAAAATCAAATTACACCAAAACCCCAAATTAATGCTATTGAAGTTTTGAATAATGAACAGTCCAATAATTATTCCTTGCAAAACAATGGATCTATAAAACTAAATCATAATGATAATTATTTCACACTCCGTCTGGGGTCAGATAATTACACACTAACCAAAGATCAAAAATTTAAATACATACTAGAAGGATACGATGAAACGTGGACGAGCTCAAATGAAGCATTTGTAAGTTATACGAAAGTTCCGCCAGGAGACTATATATTTAAAATGCAATCTTCTAATTTTAATGGGGGGTGGTCAACATTAGATGAAAGCCTGGAGATAGAAATAGTACCCCCTTTTTGGAAAACAACATGGTTTAGAATTCTAAGCCTGTTGGTATTTCTTACAATTTGCTACCTGTTCTATAAGTTCTGGGAAAACAACCTAAAAGAAAAAGAAAGACTCAAAGCTGAGTTTGATTCTAAAATAGCACAGATAGAAATGGATGCATTGCGAGCTCAGATGAATCCGCATTTTCTATTTAACTCACTTAACTCTATAAAAAATTATGCACTGACAAAGGGGCCTTATGAAACAGCAGACTACCTGACTAAGTTTTCACACCTTATTCGCATGATTCTCCAAAATAGTAAAAGCCCTACAGTTATGTTGCAAGATGAATTGGAGGCCTTAAAGCTATATGTTGAAATAGAAGATTTGCGCTTCGCGAATAAATTTGATTACGAATTTAAAATTGATAATGATATAGACATACTTTCGCAGCATATCCCACCCATGATATTACAACCCTATGTTGAGAACGCTATATGGCATGGCCTAATGCATAAGCAAGATGGCAATGGAAAATTGCTAATTGAAATAAAGAACATGGGAAATTTTTTACAATGTACTATAGAGGATAATGGAATTGGTAGAGAGAAAGCAATGGAAATCAAAAAGAGAAAAGCAGGCATGCGGAAAAAATCCTTAGGAATGAAAATTACTAAGAACCGAATCGAGCTATCGAATCAACTCTACAACACAAATACAAAAGTAAAAATTGTAGATTTAAAAGAGAAGGGGGAAGGGATAGGGACACGCATTGTAATTGATATTCCATTGTTAGACAAACAACATGCCTCGTAAGAAAATTAAAGAGGTTCTTCTAAAAGAAGAACCTCTAAATTGTAATTCAATTAGGAACAATTACAATTATTAAGATTTAATAATAAATCTACAACTAACAACTGCCACATGCACTTCCATATCTATGTTACTTAAAATCAAAAAAAGTAAATCAGAGAATACGATTATATTTTCTTTCTCTTATCAAGAAATACGATAAAGCCAAACGCAAAGATTCCCATTAAAAAATAAAGTATATTTTTTGACATTCCTGAGCCAGCAAACTGAATTGCATCTAAGTTTCCTTCCACGATGAATCCAGCCCAATGTTTATATTTTTTTTGAGAAGTAGGAACACTATCATCAGCTAGGTATTCTAATTTTGCTATGCGCAGTGCATCTGCTTTATTTAAACCCAGTGAAAGTTGCTTATAGAAATTAATCATAATTTTAGAAGTCGATTCATCGGGTGCGTTCCATAGTGACATCACTGTAGCTGGAACTCCAGCATAGGTAAATGCTTGCGATAAAGACTCAATTCCAGCACCGCGCTTAATCCTTCCTATGCCAGACTTACATGCAGAAATGACTGCAAGATTTGATTTTATTTCCAGGCTGCTTAATTCGGCAAAACTTAATTTTTCATAATCAATGCCGCCGTTCTTGTCGAACAACAAACTTGCATTATTCTTCGCATCTGGTTTTGTATGCATTGCTAGATGGAGCACCTCAAAATTATTAGCTGCATCTATAAAATTTGATTTTACTGCTGTCTGTCCTGTAAATGATTCTCCAGGTAAAAGTTCTAGTATTTCTTGCACCTCTTTTTTGGCGCCATACAGACTTCCTATTTCAGATCGTTCTATACTAGCGGTTACCTGTGTGTTAGATTCAGAGTACTCAGGAACAAATGCGAGTATTTTACCATTAGCGGAATGTGACATGTTATTTTGATGTAAAAGCAGTTTCAAGCTATTCCCATAGGAGACCGTATACTCTTCAATCAACATGTTTTCAGATTCCTTGTTTACTAGCATTTCAAATGGGATATGCCATAAAAATTCATCTGGTATAATCTTAAGATGTCTTGTCTTTGAATTGGCCAAGCAGGATAAATCAGAAAGTAATAATTTAGATAAGATGTTTACTGACTCTTCAGTGGCTGGTTGGTCATAATCGTCAATATGTAGCCTGAATGTTTCAATATGGTTTTCAAAATCTTTAGGTAGAACCTGTTTGTCTAAATCTATTCCTTGCTTGCTTATGCAAATGCGAAATAGATATTCATCTCCCAAAAAATACTCAATGACTGCTGTACTATCATTGATTATTTGGTTTTGTACTGAGGACATATCTAACTCTTCCACTTGTTCTGTGAAATTTGAGTGCTGAGGATATTCTGATCGAATCGTTTTAATGACGTCCTGTAATTTTTCAGTCAATGCGAGATACTGTTTCTCGAGTTTAGGATCTTGTTCTTCATTTGAATCGATCAATTCTTTTGTTTCTTCTAATTCACTCCTGATTGCGTTTCTTTGACTTATAATCTCTTCTGGTATCTTGTCCTCATAGTTGTATCCACTTTCACGTGCACTCTCAAGTAAGGATTGCATTTTGCTACGCTCCATATAATCCAGAGCCTGATACAAGACCTCCTGATTTTGAGTAGATGCATATTCTAAATATTTTGCATGAATTCCATTTTCATAAATGCTATATGCCTGGTTAACAATGAATTCTTTTGAACCCATCGTATTGAAATTTAAACGCATTTGTTCTAAGGCAAATACAGACTCATGGGCAAGAGCAAGTGCAGAATTAAGATCTTCTGATTCATTATATTTTAAATATTTTTCAATGTAACCCCGATTACTAAATGTGAGTGAATTAATAATTGCTGTATAATTCCGCTTGCCAGAAAAATAGGAAGGGTCATTAAATTTGTATTCTAATGAATTGAGTGCGGATTCAAAATAGGGGATGGCTTCGTCATATTGTTCTTGCTTTAATCGAATCTCGCCTAAGGTCCAATATTCTTCTGTAGAGTAATATGATTTTGTCCCAGCTATACTTTCTCGATTTTGTAAAGCTTTTTGAACGAAATTGTACGCTTTATCAAATTCTTCTAATTCAAGTAATATGTTCCCTTTTACATTATATATGTCTCCCATTGCTCTATGCTGCGGCCCTAAAAATTTAAGTGCAACTTCTTCAGCTATAGATATTGTTTCTAAGGCTTCTTTATAATTCTTAGATTCTCGATGTGCTATCGCTAATCCTATATACATAGTTAAATTTGTATGTTCAGGAAGTTCCTGCTGTTTACTATATGAAATAAGCTCTTTGTATTTATGGGAAGCCTCCTCAACCTGCCCCATTTGTAACATCGTAAATGCAAGTGTACTGCCAACCGTAATTATATCTCTAGTGTTATTTGAGTCGTGGTTTAAATAAAACTGTTCAGACTTTTTGAGATAGTACGTTGCTTGATCTGTATCGCCACTCATTAATTTAGAAAAAGCAAACTTACGATAATACTGACCTGTATCTTTGATCTTCTCTGGACCTATTTTATCAGCAATTTCAACGGCTTTTGAAATATATTCTAAGGCTATCTCTCTCTTTCCAGTTATTTCAAGAGGTGCAAATAAATTACCATAAACCTTTGCGAGATGGACACTGTCAGTATTTGTTATCCCTAAGGCTAAGTCCTTGGCAAGATGGAGATGTACAAGAGCTGAATCAAGTTGTTCTTTTTGTGTGAGATATATGCCTAAACTAAAATGATATCTGGAAAGTATATCAGAATCTTCGGATGATAGAATAGTGTGTTCTAATTCATCTAAGACTATCCGGGCAGAATCTAGCTTCCCTGTATTTACATAGCCTTCAATCCGATCAACCTTTGCCTTAACCTCATTAATATTTGATGCAGCAGCAGCCAATGTCAACAAAACAAAGAGAATTGTTAAGGAAATAGGCCTCGAAAATGCCTGTTTTGAGCGCAAAAAAGAATAATAATCCATATGTAATTGTTCCTAATGATTTGTTCTTATAAGATGAGAAAAGTAAATCAAAAAATAAAATTTATTTTTTTTAGCATTTTGATTTACTTTTTTAATCCACTGGGAACTCCTATATAACAGTAAGTAACAAACTGTGTCTCTAACTAATCAAGTGAATCCCATATTTGTTACCCCTCTGTTGTAATCATTGTAGAAGAGCATTCCTTATATCAATAAATGAGTATATTATGAAAGAACTAGATGCTTTTGTACGGAACGAACTATCTGCTGTTGAAGCCAGACAAGTATTGGATAGTATTAATATTAATGCTGAATTGAAAGAAGAGTTGGATGTAATCCAAAATTTTCAATCTATAACACGTACGCAAACCAACAATAAATTGAAAGCCCTCCTGCAAAAACAGGAGCTGAAACAAACAAAAGTAGTTTCTATAAGGCCTAGGTCATCCTATAAATGGATGATGCTTGCTGCTAGTCTTTTGTTTGGCGTACTTGCGATCCAGTTTTTATTACCTACACACGAACAAGGCTCTCATAAAGCACTCTATTCTGAAAACTTTACACCCTACGTTAATGAGGTGCTTGTAAAAGAAAGAGCAAGTATGGAATCAAATGCTTTGGACCATATTAGCAATGCATATGATGAGAAAAAATATGACTACGTCATAAGTTCGATTGACAAACTAGCAGCGCGTGGCGAACTGGAAGGGAAATTGCAGTTCTATAAAGCAATTAGCCTTATGGCTTTGGATAAGCAAGTAGAGGCAAAAGGCATCTTATTAGACCTTAAAAAAACCGAGCTTGAAGACTACAGCAACCAGATAGCTTGGTACCTCTCTTTAATTGCTATAAACAATGATCAAAAAGAAGAGGCCGCATTCTACCTACAATCTATTCTTGATTCTGATGATTATTTTAGAAAAACTTCCGCAGAAAGACTTATTAAGCAATTGAAAAACTAATTAGAATAAAATAAAAATGATTGAACCTTCCTAACTTGTGCTTATTGTATATCTTAGGGTTAGACACGAAACCCTAAATTTTTATAAAACGCGAGCACCTTGAATTTTGAGGAATTAAAATTTGCTTTTACCACGGATCATGAAAAAAGCCTTTCTGCATTTTATGATAGCCAACGTTCGAGTTTCTTAACATGGGCAAAATCAAGATTTAGTGCAGACACAGATACATTCTTAGATGTATATCAAGATGCTATTATTGTTCTTTATAATCGCGTAATTGACGGTAGGATAGAAGAGATTAATTCTACACCAGAGGCGTATTTATTCGGAGTCGCAAGAAACCTTTTATTGAAACGCACAATTCAAATGAAGCGTGTCACGACATCGGAAGATGTGTTCAAATTTATTCCAGATGAAGGAGAAACAAATTTGTATGATTCCTATGAAAATGAGCATAATAAAATACTCCTTTCTAATGCACTGAGTCATTTGGATGATTCTTGTCGAAAAATTCTTGAACTTTTTTACTACCATAGATACAAACTTGATGCAATCAAAGAGCGACTTAATTATGATAATACAGATGTTGTTAAGAGCCGCAAATATCAATGCATGAAAAAATTAAAGAAAATTATTTCTGAAACTAAAGTCAGTTAGAATGAGCTTGCAGGAACATGAAATAGAACTAATGGATGGTTTTCTAAGAGGAGAGTTAGATGAAACAAATAGAATGACCTTTAATAAACTCCTAGAGACTAACCCTACCTTCAAAAAGGAATACGAGCAACGTGCCTCGCTGCAAAAAATAATGGCTAAAAACTCAAATCTACGCATAAAACAAATATTGCAAAATAAAGAACAAACTAAATTTGGAAGACCAGATCCTAAAGTTTTTCCAATTGTAAGATATATCCGTATAGCTGCCAGCCTTTTAATACTTGCTGGAATTCTAAGTTTTTTCATAAAACCTTCATCAGATGCAGCGTTCTCAAAACTGTATGCTGAAAACTTTACTGCATATCCTAACGATTATCAAGAAGTAGAAAGGGGAGAAGCTGAAGAAACAGCAGCAAAGGAAATATTAGCCAATTACAGCAATAAAGATTACAGTAAAGTAATTTCAGGCATCGATACCTACCTGAATTCTACAAACTTGCAAGATGATAAATTGTTATTCTTTAAAGCCATGGCTCTCATGGGGCTGGATAAACATGATGAGGCAAAAGATTTATTAAACACCCTAGAAAATTCTAATAACTTAAAAACTTATTACAACCAGATTGCCTGGTATTCCGCACTAAACTACCTCGCCCTCCAAGATCCTAATAACGCAAAAATAGAATTGTCGAAACTGCTCAATTCCACAGATGATTTCCGCAAAACATCAGCCAAAGAACTCCTCGCTGAATTAGACAAATAAGTATCCTCACAACTATTCGTAGCTTACACCTACGAACACTCGCTATTCGTAGGTTGCACCTACGAATCTATATCTTATCTCGCTGTTCAAAGTATCCTCACAACTATTCGTAGCTTGCAGCTACGAACATCGCTATTCGTAGGTTGTACCCATTGGTGTCCGGTTAATATTTTAAAGTGGTCTTTTAAACCTCTAAGTCATTGATTATCAGTGTTCGGATTTGTGGTCTTCAAAAGGTAGCCCCCTTAATAAAAAAGTGTCGGTGGTCTAGGGGCAATCGCAAT
>CALIAU010000003.1 GCA_938045585.1 uncultured Saprospiraceae bacterium | reverse complement strand
TCAGTGTTGCTTCAATTTCTTCAACAAAATCGTTGTCGTCATCTGCCTCACCTGCTTCCACTTTTACTGGAATTGCATCATTTGTGATACCATCATCATCTCCTATTGAAGGATCTTCTGGTGTTGTATCTTCATCACTTACGGATAAGTAAGTTTCTGGCTGCTCTTCAAGCAATGTATACGTTCCTGCTGGTACTACTGGGAATTCATAGAATCCTGTTGCATCCGTAGTCGCTGTTGGATCCATTGTCGCTGCATCACCATCATCTAGTGTAATCACTACGCCTTCGATACCTGCTCCATCCTGATCTACTACTGTTCCACTTACGCTTCCTGCATTCGCTGTCTCTACAAAATCATTATCATCATCTGCCTCGCCTGGCTCTACTTTTACTGGTATCTCATCATTTACTATTCCATCATCATCTCCTAAACTAGGATCTTCTGGTGTTGTATCCTCATCACTTACTGATGTGTAATCTGCTGGCTGCTCCTCTACTAGAGTATAATCGCCTACTGGTACACTTGGGAACATATATGCTCCTGTAGCATCTGTAGTTGCTGTCATATCCATTGTAGCTGCATCGCCATCATCTAGTGTAATCACTACGCCTTCGATTGGCTCACCTGCATCATCCAATACCGTTCCGCTTACGCTTCCGTTGTCTGGACTCTCTACAAAATCATTATCATCATCTGCCTCGCCTGGCTCTACTTTAACCGGTATCGCATCATTCACTATTCCATCATCATCTCCTAAACTAGGATCTTCTGGTGTCGTATCCTCATCACTTACTGATGTATAATTCTCTGGCTGCTCCTCGATTACTGTATAGTCGCCTACTGGTACATCTGGGAACATATAAGCTCCTGTCGCATCCGTAGTCGCTGTAGGATCCATTGTCGCTGGATTACCATCATCTAGTGTTAATACTACGCCTTCTAATGGCTCGCCTGCATCATCCAATACTGTTCCGCTTACGCTTCCGTTATCTGGACTCTCTACAAAATCATTGTCTTCATCATCCTCGCCTGCTTCCACTTTTACTGGAATTGCATCATTTACTATACCATCATCATCTCCTAAACTAGGATCTTCTGGTGTTGTATCCTCATCACTTACTGAGCTATAGTTCTCCGGCTGCTCCTCTACTACTGTATACTCGCCTGCTGGTACCATTGGAAACTCATACGTTCCATCTGCTCCTGTAGTCGCTGTAGGATCCATTGTCGCTGCATCTCCATCGTCTAGTGTTAATACTACACCTTCTAATGGATTACCTGCATCATCCAATACCGTTCCGCTTACGCTTCCTGCATTTGGCGCCTCTATGAAATCATTGTTTTCATCATCCTCCCCTGGCTCTACTTTAACCGGTATCTCATCATTCACTATTCCATCATCATCTCCTAAACTAGGATCTTCTGGTGTTGTATCCTCATCACTCACTGATGTATAATCTGCTGGCTGCTCCTCTATTAGAGTATAGTCGCCTACTGGTACACTTGGGAACTCATACGTTCCATCTGCTCCTGTAGTTGCTGTCATATCTACTGTCGTTGCATCTCCATCGTCTAGTGTTACTACTACTCCAGCTAATGGGTTACCATCTGTATCTTCTACTATTCCACTCACTGATCCTGGATCTGGACTCTCTACAAAGTTATTGTCTTCATCTGCCTCCCCTGGCTCAACTTTTACTGGTATCTCATCATTGATCTGACCATCATTATCCGATACAGATGGATCTTCTGGTGTTTCATCTTCATCACTTACTGAGCTATAATTCTCTGGCTGCTCCTCTACTACTGTGTATACTCCTACTGGTACATCTGGGAACTCATACATTCCATCTGCTCCTGTAGTCGCTGTTGGATCCATTGTCGCTGCATCTCCATCATCTAGTGTTAATACTACACCTTCAATTGGCTCACCTGCATCATCCAATACTATTCCGCTTACACTTCCGTTATCTGGACTCTCCACAAAATCATTGTCTACATCATCCTCTCCTGGATCCACTTTTACTGGAATCTCGTTATTTACTATGCCATCATCATCTAATACAGATGGATCTTCTGGTGATGTATCTTCATCACTTACTGAAGTATAGTTCTCAGGTTGTGTCTGGATAAGTGTATACGTACCCTCTGGAACATTTGAAAATGAGTAATCTCCGTCTGCATTTGTTGTCGTTGTAGGATCTGTAGTCGCTGCATCACCATCATCTAGAGTAAGTACTACTCCCATTAATGGATTACCTGCATCATCGCTTACGTTTCCTGCTACGCTACCTGCATCTGGTGTCTCAACGAAATCGTTGTCTTCATCAAATTCATCTGAATCAACTCGTACTGGTATCTCGTTATTTACTACGCCATCATCATCGCCTAGATCCGCATCTTCTGGTGTTGCATCTTCATCACTTACTGAACCGTAGTTTGCCGGCTGCTCCTGTACTATTGTATAGTCGCCTACTGGGATGAATAGGAACTCATAGTTTCCATCTGCATCCGTTGTAGTTGTAAGATCAGCTGTTGTTGCATCACCATCATCTAGTGTTAATACTACTCCCTCTAATGGAGTACCTGCATCATCACTTACATTTCCTCTCACTGTTCCTACACAGTCCTCTGCTTCAAAAGTAAATGTCTCTACATGTGGACATACTCTAAATGGCTCCGAAATATCTGGAGTTGCTGTTAGAGTAACTTCTTGTGCTCCACCATCTGCAAATACTACATCGTGTGGTCCTGCTCCAAATGCCGTAGCAGGTGTTGCGCCTGGACCGAAGTCCCACTCATATATTCCTATTGGGCTTACATTACCAGCTTCAAATGTCTTTGTCAAATCTGCACATACTTGCTCATCTGTTTCTATTGTCGTCTCATCTAGGATCTCTGTAACTCTTGCAATTGCTACAATCGCATTCTTTCCAGGACAGTTCTGTGCTTGTACTATAAGTAGTACATCTGCTCCCGCCGTTGTTGGTGTGTTGTAGAATACTTCTATTGGGCCTGTTCCTACATACTGTGAAGGTTCAGCAATTGGTCCAAAGTCCCAAATATATTCTGCAAATGGAATTGGATTTTCTACCTCATATACTACTGACTCTCCCTCACATAAGTATTGGTTAAACTCTACTAATGCCGAAGGTGCATCTGGACATTCTGCATAACCATCTGTTCCGCCATCCACTGATTCACCTGCAATTGCAAATGATAATGTTGGGTCTTCTCCTTCTGACTGTGATAAGCCCGTAGGGAACTGTGGATCTGTCTCATCGATATCTGCTGTCGTTGATCCCGGTGGCACTGTTGCTACCCAATCTCCTGATGCATTTGTTGTTACAGTCTGCATGTTACCATTCGAATCTGTAATTACTACATCAAGGTTTGCAACATTAGGCTCTCCTGGATCCTGTACTCCATTTTTGTTATCATCTATATAGATATGTCCAAATACTTCCGCTGCTTGGTAGTATCCATCATTATCTGTAAAGGTATCTTCTCCTGCTACTGCTTCTACTGTCGTAGGATCTGTGCCAGATGTTTGTACATGGTCTTCAGGGAAATCTGGATCTGTCTCGTCCACATCTGCTGTTGTCGTTCCTGGAGGTACTGTTGCAATCCAATCTCCATTCGCATCTGACATTACTGTCTGCATATTTCCTTCTGAATCTGTGATAATCACATCTACATTGGCTAAGTCTGGCTCATTTGGTCCCTGTACTCCGTCACCATCTGTATCTATAAACAAGTGTCCTGATACGGTACCTGGCTGATAGAAACCATCATTATCTGTAAAGGTATTGTTTGCTGCTACTGCTTCTACAGTCGTAGGATCTGTTCCCTCTGTTTGCACGTGTCCATCTGGATATTGCGGATCGCCTTCAAGAATATCTGCCGTAGTCGTTCCTGGCACTACTGTTGCAATCCAATCTCCATTCTCATCTGTCTCTACTATCTGCGTATCTCCATTGGCATCTGTAATCTGTACATCTACTCCAGCTAGGTCTGGCTCACCTGGATCTTGTACTCCGTTACCATTCGTATCAATATACAAGTGTCCTGATACGGTACCTAAGCCTACTTCTAAGAATAGGTTATTATTGTCCGCTTCGCCTGGTGTAATTGTTACTGGTATAAGGTTATCTAATGGGTCTGTATTTGCTACATTATCGCCATCTTCTGATGTATCCAAATCTAATACAGTAACAAAACCAGCTGGCTGGATCTGTACTACTACATAGTCACCTGGTGCTAATCCTGAGAAAAGTGCATGACCTGAAACTGCTCCTGATACAACTGTTTGTAATGGTGCACCTGGATCTGGAAGACCATCACCGTTCGCATCTGCATACAATTCAAATGTTACGCCACCTATAGGTGAATCAATCGCATTATCAATTTGACCGTTATTATCTTCATCTAAAAATGTTCTTGCATGGATAGATCCTGGTAAAAAGAATCCATCATCATCTGTGAACGTATCCTCACCTGCTACTGCCTCTACTGTCGTAGGATCTGTTCCCGCTGTTTGCTCTACTCCTGCAGGTAGTGTAGACTCATCTATATCTGTTGTTGTTGTTCCTGGAGGCACTTCCGCTGAGTAAGTACCATCTGGCTCTGTTGTTACTATTTGTGTATTCCCATTGGAATCTGTAATAACTATATCAACTCCTCCTAAATCTGGTTCTCCTGGATCTTGTACTCCGTCTCCATTTGTATCCAAGAATAAGTGACCTGATACTTCTGCTGGTGTAAAGAATCCATCATCATCTGTGAAGGTATCTTCTCCTGCTACTGCTTCTACTGTCGTAGGATCTGTTCCTGCTGTTTGCTCTACATCTGCAGGCAGTGTAGACTCATCTATATCTGTTGTTGTTGTTCCTGGAGGTACTACTGCAGAATAAGTACCATCTGGTCCTGTTGTTACTGTCTGCATATTCCCTTCAGAATCTGTAATTACAATATCAACTCCTGCTAAATCTGGCTCTCCTGGCCCTTGTACACCGTCACCATTTGTATCTTCAAATAGATGTCCTGATACTGTGCCTGGAGAAAAGAAACCATCATCATCTGTGAATGTATCTTCCCCTGCTACTACCTCTACTGTTGTAGGATCTGTTCCTGCTGTTTGCTCTACACCTGCAGGCAACGTAGACTCATCTATATCTGTTGTTGTTGTTCCTGCTGGAACCTCTGCGGAGTAATTTCCATCAGAATCTGTAGTTACAATTTGTGTATTTCCATTAGAATCTGTGATTACAATATCAACTCCTGCTAAATCTGGCTCACCTGGTCCTTGTATACCATCACCATTTGTATCTTCAAATAGATGCCCTGATACTGTGCCATTCATTGGCGTACAGGCTAAACAAAAGCTAGAAGGAACTACGGAATTTGCAGTCGGTTGTGATCCTTCTCCATATTGCGCATTTTCATAAGATACGATCAATACTTGGTCAGCACCATTTGGTAAGGTTACAGTTCCCAAATCTGAAATTTCTTCAGCACTTGCAACAAAATCTTCAAGGTCAGTCGTATATATAGACTCTGCAACAAAATTTCCATTTTTCAAGAAAACAAGTTTCCATTGTTCAAATGGTTGGTCTGCATTTACTCTATTTGTATAACCATCCCAAGAGATGGCTTCGTTGATGTCTACAGTTACTGCACCACCAAACTCTGACTGAGGTAAATCAAGTACGATTTGATCATCATTTATTAATTTTTCTTGTGTTTCATTAAAATATGTAAAACAACCTGTACATGTGGGATCTGTTGGAGGAATAACAGTACATTCTTCTGATCCTAACATAATATTAAAGTCACCATTTGTGTAATGACCATCGCCACCACTTACATGTATCCAACCTGAGGCACCATAATCTAGGGTACCTGTAACATTGGCACCATTTCCAACTTGGAATGCTGAACCAGATGGAGAAAGATCAAAGGTTCCATGATTAGAAGAGGTCATTGTTCCACATAGGGACGGATAGTATACCCATCCAGTAGGATCATAAAGTGGTTCACATGAATGTGCTCTCGGACTATCTGCTGGAGGAGTCGTAGTTGCATCATAATAAACAACATCAAAAGTTATAACATCATATGCATCTGCTTCACAACCTGACCCAATCCATTCAAATGTACCTGAATAGTGGATTGCTCCATCACACTCTTCCCATGTAGAACTTATAGTTGTAAGTCTGTTACTCACACCACAGCAATCAACAAGAAATGTTTGATACGGATTTCCTGTATTACAATTATCAGTATCTATAGTGGTTCTTGCGCATGGATTAGAACAAATTGCTGGAGCACCAGCACAGTCATCTGGTGTTTCTATAATATCAAAGGAATAATCCCAAAGACCGTCACAAATTTCGGAATTACATCCGGAAATATGATAGAGGCTAATATCTAAGGTATGTGTTCCTAAACCACCATTCCAATTCACTCCTGATTCAGCACCATTCGGAAAGGTTAACGGCATTATATTTTCACAATTTTGTGATACCCCATCAACTACAATACTTGCAGCGATGATGTTTCCACCGACTTCTAAGCCGATGTAATAATTTGCTGGTAGCAAATCTATATCAATATCAGGACCTGAACTTGGGGAGTTCCCATTCATTTCGAGCCATATTGGAGGTATACCTGGGACAGGGGCATCTGTTGCTTGGTCAAAAATTTTGACAGCAGCAAGATGTCCATTACAAGTTTCCTCCGCCTTCAGTGTACTAAAGTTCACTGAGAAGAAAATTATAAGCAATATGCTTAAAAGTGTATTGGTGTTTCTCATATCAGAGTGTTTTGTTAAAAAACCCCATCTACCATGTTAGCAAATAAAATCAACTGCTAAGGGAATAGCAGAGATATCGGTGGTATGAAGGGTGTTATAAAAATTAAAATGTCTAAAATATCCTTTCAGATTGCTGACAATGTAGGCAGACCTTAAGGAATTTAAGTCAAATTTAACAATAAATTACGCATAAACGACAAATAGTTTACAAAAAATGCTTGGAACTATGCCAAGTCTAAATATGCTACAAATAAATAAACTATTTGAGTTTAAAATTATTAACCTTAATGTATGCTCGGATGGAATTTCAAGAAAAAGGGTCTAAACTCTAAAAAATCATCACTTTTTGATGAATTATTGAACATATTCAAGCAATTATTGCTATTTACATCAGGAGACGTTCCCGAGGCTATTTCATGGTTGACGGAGTTAGATAAGGAGCATAATCTAACTAATGACACATACGGTATTGCAGATTTTATACAAGAATTAATTGAAAAAGGGTACATAACTAAACCGTCTGAAAGGTCTCCAAAGGCAAAACCTACAGCCAAAATGGAGATTTCTCTTCGTAAATCAGCCTTGGATGACATTTTCAATGATTTGAAAAAATCCAAGTCTGGCGACCATATCACCCGATTTACTGGACAGGGAAGAGAATTTACCTCCGACATACGCCCGTTTCAATTTGGTGACAATCTCGATAATCTCGCTATTTCAGAATCTTTAAAAAATGCTCAAATAAATCATGGCATTGATGATTTCATGCTAACTGAAAAGGATCTTCAGACAAAGGAAACCTATTTTAAGAGTCTAAGCAGTACAGTCTTAATGATTGATATTTCACATTCCATGATTTTATATGGGGAAGATCGAATTACACCAGCGAAAAAAGTAGCTATGGCTTTATCTGAATTAATAACAACGCGCTACAAAAAAGATACGCTGGATATAATTGTCTTTGGAAACGACGCGTGGCAGATTGAGATTAAAGACCTCCCCTATCTGAAGGTGGGCCCTTATCATACGAATACAGTTGCAGGTCTTGAATTAGCTATGGATATATTGCGTAAACGCAAAAATCCAAATAAACAAATTTTGATGATAACAGATGGCAAGCCTACCTGCATCAAAAAAGGAAAGAAATATTATAAAAATGCATTTGGACTCGATAGGAAAATTTTAAATCGAACTCTTGCTTTGGCCCTCAAGTGCAAAAAATTAAGCATTCCCATAACTACCTTTATGATTGCAAATGATCCTTATTTAGTGCGGTTTGTGGATCAATTTACTAAGGCAAATAAGGGGAAAGCTTTTTATAGTTCATTGGATGGTTTAGGTGAATTTATATTCATGGATTATAAGAAGGGTAAACGCAGAAAAGATTATTAACTAAATAAACAAATACAGATTGAAAGCAAAGACCTTAGGAGAGTTGAAAAAGAGTGGATATACATCTAAGTCCATAAAAGAAGAGATTCGCGATAACCTTATTGTTCGTCTCGGGAAAAAGGAGAATAGTTTTGATGGAATACTTGGATTTGAGGATACTGTTATTCCTGATTTGGAACGCGCAATTTTGTCGAAACACAACATTCTTTTGCTGGGATTGAGAGGTCAAGCAAAAACGCGTATAGCTCGGATGCTAGTAGAACTTTTGGATGAATACATTCCAATTATATCTGGATCTGAAATAAATGATGATCCTCTTCAGGCCATATCCATTTATGGAAGAAATAAGATTGCAGAATTTGGGGATAAGACACCAATACATTGGATACACAGATCGGAAAGATATGTTGAAAAATTAGCGACCCCTGATGTGAGTGTTGCTGACCTCATCGGAGATGTTGACCCAATTAAAGCAGCCACTTTAAAGCTTCCATATTCTGATGAGCGCGTCATCCATTTTGGGCTCATACCTAGAGCGCATCGATCCATTTTTGTTATAAATGAATTGCCTGATTTACAAGCACGGATACAAGTAGCCTTATTCAATATATTACAGGAGCAGGATTTGCAAATACGGGGATTTAAGTTACGATTCCCATTAGATGTTCAATTTCTTTTTACTGCTAATCCTGAAGATTATACTAATAGAGGTAGTATCGTAACCCCCCTCAAGGATAGAATTGAAAGTCAGATATTAACACACTACCCTACCAGTTTAGAAATAGCAAAAGCGATTACACAGCAAGAGGCTATTATTCCCAAAGAACAGATTGCGCGGATTACAATGCATCCTCTCATCCAAGATATTTTAGAACGTCTTGTATTTATTGCAAGAGAGAGTGAATATGTGGATGTTAATTCAGGAGTATCTACACGTCTCGCTATTTCAGCTATGGAGAATTTATACAGTACGGCAGAACGTCGCATGCTAATAAACAAAGAAAAAAAGACAGCAATTCGGATTAACGATTTCTGGGGTATTATTCCATCTATCACTGGAAAAGTGGAGCTTGTTTATGAGGGCGAACAAGAAGGCCACTACAATGTAGCAATTAAGTTTCTTGAACGCGCTGTTGCAGAAACATTCTTGGATTATTTTGAGAGTCCAAAATTATCGGAGCGCACTGAAAAAGACTTTTACGGTGTTGTACGCGCTTTCTTCCAGGGTCAAAAAGAAATAAAGCTTTTTAATGATGACTCGGACAAAGAATTTCATGCTGCTCTGGATTCAATTGTAGGTATAGATACAATCCTGCAATCGTTAAAAGTAAAAAAGGCTGACTATCCAATTATGAAAGAATTGCTATTACACGGTTTAGCAGCCCATGAGGTTTTAGAAAAGGAATTTATTCTAAATAGACTTTCGTTTAGAGATCCTCTTTCAGGTATGCTTTCAGAACTGGACGATTTCGAATAGTATTAAAATAAAAGCTGAGTCCAGATTATAGATGTTTATCGTTCCAAATTTCTACATTTATGATCATGTCCATTATACGTACAATTAGCCAGGTTAAATATAGTTTTTTAGCAATTGCATTTTTGCTTTTGATTGCTGGCTATATGTATTATCCGAAATGGCAAAAGTCCGGCACAGAGGCAACATTAAGTTGGGATGTTAGTGGTTATTATTTGTATTTGCCTGCAACATTTATCTATAAGGATTTAAAGGAGCTCAAATTTTATGATGAGATACTAAAAAAATATCGTCCTACACCTGATTTCCAACAGGCCTATCCTGCTGAAAATGGCAACAAGGTCTTGAAATATTCTGCAGGAATGGCGGTGCAATTTCTTCCAGCGTTTCTGAGTGCACATATGTATGCAAAGATGAGTGAGAAGTATCCTGCTGATGGTTATTCAAGACCCTATCAATTTGCCATTGCAAGTTGGGGGTATCTCATTGCCTTGTTAGGGCTCTTTTTTTTAGCAAAAATACTATTGTATTATTTTAGTGCTAAAGCAACTTCGCTTACTTTATTAAGTTTTGCGTTTGCTAGTAATTACTTGGAATATGCTGGAATTACGAACTCAATGGCGCATAATTATTTATTTACCTTATATGCGATGCTTATATATTTAAGCATTCATTTTCGTAGGAAAGAATCGTTACGTTATGCTTTAGGGATAGGCATTGTTTGTGGTCTTATGGCACTTACTCGTCCCACTGAATTAATAGTGGTTCTCATCCCATTGTTCTGGGGAATACAGCCGCAAACGATTGGCAATCAGTTCGCTTTTTGGAAGCGCAATTTTTCAAAAATTGCAATTGCAGTTCTGATTACGGGATTCATAGGCATGATTCAGCTTTTTTACTGGAAGTATGTAAGTGGTCATTGGTTACAATATAGTTATCAGGATCAAGGATTTAGTTGGCTACGTCCCCATTTGTATGACGGTTTGTTTCACTTCCGAGCTGGTTGGTTGATCTACTCTCCTATCATGGTATTTTCATTGCTTGGCTTTTACGTTTTGTTTAAGAAAAAGCCAAAACTATTTTGGATTATTGTTCCCTTCAGTTTACTTTTCATCTATATCTCATTTGCTTGGGATATCTGGTGGTATGGTGGAAGTTTAGGGCAACGTACAATGGTACAAGTTATGCCTGTATTGGGTTTTAGCTTTGCAGCTGTTATGGAAAATGTTTTGGCTTCAAAAGTAAAATCAACTCTTTATTATATCATTTTATCGGTGTGTATATTTCTAAACTTTTGGATCACCCATCATGCGCATTTGGGAAAGTATTTTTACCCTGAGCAGATGACACAAAGTTTTTACATGCACGTTTTAGGAAAGAACACTGCAAGCGCACATGCTGTTAAGCTATTAGATACAAAACATTTGTTTCAGGGTTTCCGAAAAAATGTACGCAGCATTTATTCAAACGATTTTGAATCGGTTTCTAATTTCACGCATTGCAATGATCATGTAATAGATGGAAATAAAAGCATCTGTCTAAAAAAAGATAGACAGTTTACACCAAAGGTTGAACAATCTACTGAGGGTATGATGTATGACTGGATTCGGGTGGGGATTTCTGCCAAAGAAATAGAAAAAGAATGGTCGATCTGGAGAAACGCACAACTTATCGTAGAATTCTATTCAGGTGATGAAAAAGTAGATCAAGAAATGATTCGGCTACAGCGCTTATTGCCAGATAATAATGCAAGAGATTTATACATAGATGTAGAAAATAACAAGTCGCATGATAAGCTGGCTGTCTATGTATGGCATGGCGATTCTCAAACACATTTTGTGTTAGATGATTTATTTATTGAAGTCTTTGACGAATGATCATTGAAGCCTGTGTAGAAAATTTGAAGCAAGCTGTACGAGCAGAACAACTAGGCGCAGATCAATTGGAACTTTGCAGCAGGTTAGATCTAGGGGGTATTAGTCCTGATGTAGCACTTGTTAAGGCTGTTGTTTCAGCAGTACGTATACCCATTAAACTTATGCTACGCCCTAGGCCTGGAAATTTTGTATATTCAGAAGATGAGATGCAAGATATGCAGAAGGAGATCTTAGCATATAAAGACCTTCCAATATCTGGCTATGTTTTTGGTTGCCTAGATGCTGAACATCAGATAGATCTTTCTCAAACTAATCGTGTCTGTACATGGGCGCAAGGAAAAAGTTTGACTTTTCATAAGGCAATAGATAGTTGTACAGATATAATGCAGGCATTGGATATTCTTGCACAAACAGAGGTTGCATATATTTTATCGTCTGGGGGTTTTGAGACTGCAGCAGAGGGTGCACTGTTCTTAAAAAAGATGCAAGAACATAGTGCATTAAAAATAATAGGAGCTGGAAAAATCACAAACGAAAATCTAAATGAAATTGCCAGTAAGTCAGGCCTTAGATATTTTCATGGCCGAAAAATAGTAGGCGTATTAGATTAAAGAATGTGTCTAAATCCAAGACCAAGATTAAATTCTATTTGTTCTGTCAAACTAGAAATTCCGATATCAAAACTTATGGGTCCAAGAGGCGTTGCATAGGCGATCAAAACCCCACCAGAATACGTAGATAGATTATCGTCTATGTCATATGCATATGACAATAAATTCCTCGCGTACACATAGCCTCCAGATATACCTGCATATAATCTAGGAAAGACTTCATATCGCAGCACTTGGTTTATAAAGACATGGGAAGCAAGGATAAGCTCTGAGTCATCTAGGCCGACCATTCCAATTTGGTTTCGCTTTCCTTGGACAGGGCCACCAAATCTAGTATGTTCGACAAACACATCAGAAGAGAGATACTTAGCGGAGATATGTGTTTCTGTGACAAATTTTCTTAATAGAGGAATGTAGACAGAAAGTTGAGAAGAAATATTAGCATAGTTCGTCTCATTGGTAAGGTTCAAAAAATCACTTCCTACTTCCCGTTTTTTATTGATTCTATTTTGAAAAACATAGTCAGCTGAAATGTTTAGATGGATACCTTTTTCAGGATACAGAATAGTAGCTATATTACTCCAATCTAAGTCTATTCCAGCACTTTGGCTCAGGGTATTATAGACTAAAAAGTTATCTGTCTTAAGTATATCTGGCTGCATTTCATCAAAGCTAAATTTGTAACGATAAGACAAGAGTGTTTGTCTATTTAACTCATGCTGGAAACCTGCAGTTAGATAGGATTCATATGTTTTATAAATTCTATCCAGATCATTATCCAAATGAAAAGGCAGATCATATTTTTCCCATTTGGCTTCAAGATTAAAAAGTAGATTAGAAATATTCCTGAATCTATTTTGAAAATTCATGAAGGCGCCTGGTTTTTCTGAAGCTCTCAATGTATAGAATAGTCTTGAGGTTTTGAGTAATTTATTCCTGATTTCTCCTGAGAAGATTAAACTTGTTTTATAATGTTTAAATCTATTTATATTGGCACCCAGTGTAAAGGGCGAGGCTAATTCAGTATTTACTTCTAGACCAAGGCCTTCTTCCCTGTTATAAAATGCATAATTGACTTTTGCAAAATTGAGGGTACCGTAGATATCTGAAATTCCGTTTTCAATTTCATAGATTGACACTCTATCTCCCTCTTTTATATTTAACTTTTCTCTAATTAATTTGGCATAGTATGGGTCTGATTCATTCAGCTTGATTTCTGAAATTAAGAGTTCACTAGGTGTTTCTATTGGAGTGATGGGTTCAGGAAGCTGAAATTTATTTAAAGAATCTTTGAGCCTTTCAAATTCTGTGGATTGTGCTTTTGCAGCCTTGTAGCCTTGATTAATAAAATATTTATATTCTGAAAAATTGAATAGTGCTTTTTCTTTTACGTCTGGAATAACATTAATGTCCACCAGTTCGGTTTGTCTTTCTGCGTCTAAAATACTGGAGATGACTCCTGCCTGCAGCAAGATGGTTGCAATAGAGTTGAGTTCTTCTTTTTTAAATTTTTGTTTCCCCACATTTACCCCAATTATTATATCTGCACCAAGAGCAATATTTTCTTGTACAGGATAGTTGCGGATAAGACCACCATCAACCATTAATCGATCGTCCATTTCAATGGGTGGAAATACGGAAGGTATAGCCATACTTGCTCTTACAGCTTTTCCTAGATAACCTTGTTTTTGCACATGTACGCTTCCCTCCGCTAGATCTGCAGTTACGCAGCGAAAAGGGATTCTCAAACTGTCAAAGTCTTCAATAAAGTGGGCAGGACAAAAAAGTCTATTCAGAATGAGATCTAACTTTTGTCCTCCAATGAGACCTTTAGGTAATTGTATTTTTTTATCCTCCCAGACCAGGCTTAGTGGCATTTTCTGAGCAAAGCGTCTTTCTGCTGGTGTAATTTCATCAAGAGGTATTGTATTACTTAATAAGATACGCCAGTTTAATTCGCCTGATAATTCTTCCATGCGATATGAGTCATACCCCATTGCTTTGAGTCCTCCAACTACTGCTCCCATACTTGTGCCTGTGATAAAGTCAATGGGCATATTTATCTCTTCGAGATAGCGTATGACGCCAATATGTGCAAAGCCATGCGCTGCCCCTCCAGAAAGTACGAGACCGATTTTGGGTCTAGTATGTATAGAATCTAGATTACTATTGGAATTCTCTTGCGCAGATGTTAGGGTAGTCCAGAGGAAAAATAATGTGATCAAGTATATTCTGATCATATGTGCATTTATGGGTTATAGGGTAAAAATAAAAATTAATCCCTTTTCAAATCCAATAAACTTGAGTTTTAGGAATTTATTCCAGAATATAGATGTATTCAATAGTATCTAGCCAATTATGCCTTTTCTTTAATTAAAAATTAGAATGAAAATGAAGAATCTAATACTCTTTGTAGGCATTATCAGTATGAGTGCCATGTCTTGTAAGACCCTAACTACACTCATTAGTCCTACAAGTTTTGAGACTGTCGCCGCATTAAAAGAGGTGATGAACTCGAGTGCATTTAGGGCAATTCAAACAATAAATTCTTTGAACGGAGGTGCTGAGTCCGCTCTTCCAGCTTCTTTGAAACCTGTTCTCAATACGCTTAAGGCGTTAGGTTTGGGTGGGGAGATTGATAAAATCAACCAACATGTAGCGAATGCTTCAAGGATAGCAGGTAAAGAGAGTGCTCTTATTATGAAGGATGCCATTGCGGAAGTAACATTTCAAGATGCTGCAGCCGTTGTGCTAAGTGGCGGGGATGCTGCAACGACTGTACTAAAGGAGAAGATGTATGGTAGTGTTACCAAAAGATACAGCGCGCGTTTAGACCAGGAGCTCAATAAAACAGATGCTCTTAAGTACTGGGGCACGGCTGCTGAGGCTTATAATCTTTTTGCATCTAAGAAGGTTGACAGTTCTCTATCCGATTTTCTAGCTAAGCGTGCTGTTGATGCTGCGTTTTTGGGTATGGGTGTAGAGGAGAAAAAGATCAGAACAGATTATAAGAGTTTAGGAAGTTCTGTTGTTACGAAGGTTTTTGATTACTACGGGAGTAAGAAGTCGTAAGGGGAGATGAACGGATGAACGGACGAACGGACGAACGGACGAACAGATGAACGGATGAACAGACGGACGGATGAACGTACGAATGGACGAACGGACGGACGGACGGACGAACGGAGAGCGAGGGCGTAGTGTATTCTGCGGACAGCGAGGGGGAAGATATGGGTTTGTGGGTCAAGCTACAAAGAGTGAGGGGGATATGGGTTTGTAGGTACAAGCTACAAACAGCGAAGAGTCAAGCTATAAAGAGCGAGATACAAGCTACAAATAGGGAGAAAGATATGGGGTTTGTAGGTACAACCTACAAACAGCGAAGAGTCAAGCTATAAAGAGCGAGGTACAATCTACAAATAGGGAGAAAGATATGGGTTTGTAGGTACAAGCTACAAACAGCGAAGTATAAGCTACAAACTACGTACAATGACATATTGCATGTAGTTGCAAGCTACATGGCGAGGAATAAAGATAAGCTGGGCGGGATGCCCAGCTTAATCTAACGAATACCACAACAAAATGACTTTAAGAAACCTAAGGCTAATTTTTCACACAGGGGTCAAAGTGTTTTTGTAGTAAGCAGATCAAAATCATGGTAAGGAAAATTAAGAGGTTACTATCCATCGTTCGTGTTTTTGGGTTAATAAAAAAGGGATGTTATTAAGCAGCTGAGTTATAGAATCGGAATGGCAGCTGTACCGTTTCCAAAAATGATTTAAATTCTAGCAGACCGTGTTTAGTGAAAAACTCATCACTGAGCAATTGTTTGAGTGCACGTCTATTGCTCAATTTTACTTGCGGATACAATTCTTGTAGACTATTCTTTAATTCAAATAGGTAGTGTGAATCTATAGCTAGAAAGAGTGAGTAGTTTTTAGAACCAAAGAGGTCGACTACTTTTCTGTCTTCTTTTGCTTCTATAACTAAGTTTCCATCTAAGCTATAATCAATGTTCCATGATGCATTCATAATTCTGTTTTTGATTGTGATAAATAATATAACACAAGTATAGGGGTGACCGTGCAAAGTATTTGCACGGTTGAATAGACGTTAGATATTAGACGCTAGACGTTTTATAAATCGATGTTAGACAAATGAGCTAGTATTAGCGGGTGGGCTGCGTGAGCTGCCTGGAATGGGGCGATATAGATCGCCGTACGTAGTACCGAGCGCAAGCGGAGTCTGGAAGGGAGCGACCTATATTCTGTGCTTGCATGGAATATGGGGCACGCCCTACTCTACTAAAGAGGGAGATAAGTAGTAATCTTTCTAATCATGCATTATCTTTACACGGAACATAATGAAACAGAGTTACTATGCCTACGAATAAACATGCATTGATACGATATCGCGTTATTGACAGGTCTTTGCGCAACATAGATAGACAGTGGAACTGGTCGACATTAGCGGCTGCTTGTGCAGAAGAGATTCAAAAAACGACAAACGAAAAGGTGACGCTTTCTGAGCGGACTATCAAGGGCGATATTTCTTCTATGCGTACGGATGAGGCACTGGGGTATTATGCGCCGATAGAGTATGACAGGAAGGAGAAGTCGTATTATTATTCGGATAGAAATTATTCTATTACGGAGGCTCCCTTGAATAAGTCTGATAGTAATGAATTAAAGTCTGTGCTATCTATGTTGCGGCAGTTTACTGGATTTAGGCATTTGGAAGGGATAGAAAATATCATACATAAGTTGGAGCTACTGGTGTATGAATCAAGGGGCGAGGAAAAGCAAATTGTACAAATAGAGCAAGCGAGTAATGTGCCTGGTCAGCAGTGGCTGGATACTTTGTATAAGGCCATACAGGAAGAGACAGCGCTGAGCTTGCGGTATAAGGCATTTAATAAGGAGGCTGTTAGTTATGTTATAAGTCCGTATTTATTGAAGGAGTATAAAAATAGGTGGTTTTTGTATGCGCAGAATCATGACAAGTCTGCCTTGCGGACGTATGGTCTGGAGCGTATCCAAGGTTTGCGAGCTAGTTTGCAGAATTACAGGGTGCCAAAAGATTTTAATCCTGAGGCTTATTTTAAAGACATCATTGGGGTTACCTTAGATCCGAAGAAAAAACCTGTGCGTGTAGAATTAGAGATTTATGGGAATACGGTTAATTATTTTAAAACACAGAAGTTACATCATTCTCAGATATTAATTGAAGAGGGAAAGAAGAAAAGTTTATTTGCTTTTACGCTTATTCCGAATTATGAATTAGAGAGTATTATTCTTTCTTATGGTGAGGATGTACGTGTTGTAAAACCAGTAAGTTTAAAAAATAAGATTGCGAAGCGGGTTGCGACTATGCGGGGATAGGAATGATAGACTCCATAAGATCTAGTCTAGCGCCTTATACCCTTCTTAGTTCTTTTTGTGTTTCACATATTTTTCTAACCAATTGTCTTGTTCCCATAGCATATGTAGGATAGATTCTTTAGCAACGTAGCCATGGCTTTCCTTAGGGAGCATACATAAGCGTACTGTGGCACCTAAACCTTTCAAAGCATTAAAGTAGCGTTCGCTCTGCATTGGATAGGTACCTGCATTATTGTCTGCAGCGCCATGAATAAGCAAAAGAGGTGTTTTCATTTTATCTGCGTGCGCAAAGGGAGACATGGTCATATAGGCATCGGTCGCTTCCCAAAAATTTCTTTCTTCAGACTGAAAGCCAAAGGGTGTCAGTGTTCTATTATAGGCCCCACTTCTAGCTATGCCTGCAGCAAATAGATTAGAATGGCTTAGGAGGTTAGCCACCATAAATGCGCCATAGGAATGTCCACCTACTCCCACTTTTTCTTTGTCAATATATCCAAGTGCATCTACAGCTCTTATGGCAGCTTTGGCATTATCAACAAGTTGTATTAGGAAGGTATCGTTTGGTTCGTTTTCTCCTTCTCCTACTATGGGGAAGGCTGCATCATCTAGTACTGCATATCCCCTATTTAACCAAAGCAAGGGGGAACCATACCAGGGGTAGGTAAATTCGTTTTTAGAATGTAATACTTGGCCGGCGCTGTGCTTGTCTTTAAACTCTCGTGGATATGCCCAGAGTATCAATGGCAATTTCTCATTAGATGATGTGTCATAGCCAACTGGCAAATATAGAGTAGCACTTAACTCTAATCCGTCTTCTCTCTTGTAATGGATTATTTCTTTGTGTACATTTTGAATGACTTTGAACGGATTTTCAAAGTTTGTTATCGGTATTGCATCTCCTGTTTTTACATTACGGAAATAGTAATTTGGATAGTTGTTTTTTGATTCTATCCTAGTTAATATTTTATGGTCTGACATATCAATGCCAGCAATAAAGTTTTCTAGTTGAGTATCATCTGAGGCTTGAAACATCCTTTCAACTTTGTAATCACGCATATCCAATACATCGACAAAAGGAAACTTTCCTTTCTCAGAGTATCCTTCTCCTAGTAAGTACGATTTGTTATCAACAAGGTTTATTACGGATTTACCTAGATGATTTCTTTTGGTAACAAAATCACCTGGATCACTGTATCTATCTTGATAATTCCTTTCATTAAAAATATGTATTTCTTGTTCTGGCTGGGAAGGGTTAAAAAAAAGAGTTCTTAACGTTCTGGTATTCCACCAATAATCATAGCACACTGCGAAGTTCTTTGTTGACCATTGGATACCATTGTATCTTAATTTGGTTTTGATTATGAGTTCCTTTTCATCTTTAAAGGGTGCACTCTGTTCGAATATAGCATCCCTATATACAACTTCATTTTCAGGATCTCCTTTATCAAGTGCTTCCGCCCAATATATAGTCGCTGGTTTGTCTGCGCGCCAATTGACATTTCTTTTTCCTTCTCTTACAGCCATAAAACCTTTTGGTAAGTCTTCAATGAGAGGGATTTCAGAGAATACTTGGACCAGTTTTCCTGCAGTTGTAAATATTTCTGTTTTGTTAGGAAATCTGTTAAACGGGACTAGGTATGAAAAGGGTTCATGGATTGTATTGAGCAAAAGATAGGTTCCATCTGGAGAAAGATGTATACTAGTATACATGGCTGCTTCTTTCCATAATTCCTGATTACCATCTAGCTGTAGTTTCCAAATTTCAGAAGTGGCTAAGGTTTTAAAGTTATGTTCATCATTGGCGTTTTTCAAGAGATCTTGGTAGGTGCGATTTTGTGCTTTTACTCCCCCGTCGTTGGTAGAAATAGTAGGTCCATCTGGTAGCGAGTTATTGGCATCTTTCAGGTCTGCTCGATTTTTTACAAGCTTTGTTACAAGCATGCTATTATTGTCTTTTAGCCAATTAATAGGGTCGCCCAAATTTACGTTCATTTCTGGTCCTAAAATTTTAAATGCTTCCAGGTCATCTAAGGTAAAGTACCATAATTCAACGCCCTGCGCTATGGTATTTGTAAAAGCAATTATAGTTTGATCAGGAGACCAAACAAGGTTTGCAATTCTGGCATTTACTGGCAGATTACTTACTTGTTCTTTTTTCCCTGTTACTATGTCTAAGACTTCTAAATTAAAATAATAGTTTGTTCGACTTGAGATATTTGTCTTTGGATTAATACGCAGTCCTGCTAATCGCATTTCACTTTCAGAGAGTTCCGCTATAGTTTTGAATTTATTTCTATAAAGGAGGATGGCCTTGGTGGCATCAGCGTTCATCCGAATATTTGGTGCTAAGGGTACTTCTACGAGTTCTAGTAATTTGGGGTCTGGTGTTTGGTACAATAGACTATTTTCAAAATCAGTATGCAAGCTGCTCATCCTGCAAAAATGCTATTCTTTTAGAATTAATTTTCACAAAAACAGTGGATATATTGGTTTTACGTGGATTTATGAATAATTTTAAGAGACTCCAATTTGGACAATTTCCAACGAGCTCTTAACTTTTCAAATTTGTTTTGACAAAAATGGAACTAAAAGGACTCATTTTTTCAGTTTACTAGTAGTTAGAGATAACTACATTAACTAGTGGCAAGATATGTCTTGCCACTTTTGTTTTTTATGATTGGGCAAAAAAAAGAGCTTATATCTAGTGAAAGATATAAGCTCGGGATAGGTTTTTATGTTTCAATCTAGAAACTTCGATAATTGACACATTTTAACACACATCTTTTATTTTTGGTTTCCGTTGATTGTAACAACTTATCCATAACATTATTGCTAATGCTTGCCTGACAAATTAATTCTCAGGACTTATGCTTTCAGCATTCTTTTACTGGATTGCTCCTATAAATTCTTCTGTAAGCATTCGCTTAATTTAGTTTTCAAGATTGCTCTATCTAGCTTCATTAAACTTGTCTACATTATTTAGAATTGCTTCTAAAATTTGTTTGACCATGATTCTGACGTTTCGAAAAATTGCTTTTTGTCCTCGTCTTCATCTTGTATAAATATATATAAGTTTTTTATATAAGCAAATTGTTTATGTGTTTTTTGTAGATTTTTTTTCTCCACATTCGAGGCAATTATCCACATTTAATATTTTTATCTTGTTAGCATGCAAAGAATGCTTAGTGGATACTCTTTAACAATTATCCTTGTTGTCGCAGTTAGTTTTAGTTCTTGCAAGGGAATTCAAGATCCTGTCTTTAGGGGTATTGATAAGGTACAAATAGAAAACATGCAGTTGGATTTACTTGAAATTTCGGCTGATGGACATTTTTATAATCCTAATTCTATTCATCTGGAAGTCTTAGGGGGGAATATTGAGATAATAGGCAATGGAATAAACCTAGGAACAGTCACCATACATAGTCCTTCTGAAGTTCCTGCTAAGGAGAATTTTGATGTCAGCATGCGAGCCAGCTTTCCTCCCAGTGCCTTACTCAAGGATAAAGGGGGATTTATCGGTGGTATTTTATCTTCTGTGATTGATAAAAAAGTAGAATTAGAATTTAAAGGTTATCTAGATGTCGAGATAATGGGTATTTCTATCCAGGTTCCTGTGGAGGAATTTGAAGAACTAGCGTTAAAATTTTAAATAACTGAGGATATATTTATATATCTTCGTGAAACCTTCTGACCAATCAACAATCACCGAAAATCCATAAAACTAATTTAGGTGTATTATGAGAAATGATTCAAGATTATTTTTTCTATTGTTTTCAGTCTGTTTTTATTTGGCTTGTTCCGATGCTCCTCCAATTGTATATACCTATACCCTAACTCCTGGTGTAGGTCTTGAGGAATTAAAACTAGGAGCCAGTGGCGATGAGGTTAGACAGGTATTTGGTGAGCCTGTTTTAAAAACAGAAGATTTGGGATCTACGCAAAGGCACTATATGGAATACTTTTCAGAGGGTTTACAATTCTATTTTGACCCCAGCACAAATACGGATGTTGATCTCTCATTACCAATTACACAAATTATTGCGAGCGGAAAGTATGCTGGCAGAACAAATCAGGGTGCAATCATTGGTTCTTCCATAGAACAAATTCATATTTTACATGGTATCCCCAATTTTTTCGATGAAGATTTAAATCAGGACCAATACCCTGGTATACATTTTTGCTATGATTTTGAGAATTTTGTTTCTCGTATTAAAGTTCAGTAAGTTTAACCAGGCTAATTGATTAAAACCTACTAAATCGTAAGCCAAAACTAAAGTTACGCCCTCGGGTTGTGAAGCCATGTACTCCGACAAAATCTTTATCCAATATATTATTTAAAGCTCCATAGATTTCAAGAGTGTCATTCATTAGACTATAATTAGCAAAGACATCAAAAAGAGAATAACTATCCAAAGTAAGTTCTGAAAAAGACCCAAAGTCAAAAATGTCTCGTGCTCCTACCTGTGTGTATTTGATACTAATGGTAGTTTGTTCAACAGGCTGCATATCAAAAGTAAATCCAATTTTATGTTTTGGGATACGATAAAACTCTGAGGCAAGTTCAGGATCATTTAGTAAGGTATAATTTCCTGCGAATGTATATTTTTTTGAAATATCGTATTTAAAATCTGTTTCAACACCACTGACATTTCTTGTTCCTACTACATTTTGATAAGTTCCTCCGATAAAATTCCCCTCATCATCAAACTCAGAAACAAAGCCTATTGTATTGTTTTCTTCCCTTGTAAAAAAGGCTAAATTCCATGAAAATCTTTGATCCCAAAATATTCCTGTCCCAATTTCATAATTCAAAGATTCTTCTGGCTCTAGTTCTTGATTCCCTAAAAAAGAAAACAACTGAAATCCAGTAGGTGTTATGTAGCTCGATGAAACTGAGCTATACAATTTTATTTTAGTTGCTTTCGTAGCCGAAATAGTATAGTTTGGATTTAGATTATACACCCAATTAGAACCATAGGTACTATGATTATTCAATCTGAGGCCCGCATGGATATTGAATGCATCAGTAACTTGATAAAGGAAGGATCCATAGGGTGCTATAGAAGAAAACTTAGTATTATCAAAGGTCTGTAGAGGTTCTTCTTCATAATTGAGTTGTTGCAGCTCTACTCCAGCAAAACTTGTCAGGCGATTTGTTAACTGATGTTTGTTATTTAAATCAAGTTGTAGGTTTCTTCCTTTGTAAGCTATTGGAAAAACACCTTCAAATCTATTTGTATTGAATGAATACATAGTTTTCAATTCCAAAACACCTCTCTTATAAACATATCGAGGTTTTAGACCTACTTTTAGTAACTCTCCAAATTGCATATTTTCTGCATCGCTGAAGGCCCCATTATCAAAATCTACCTCAAAGGCATCAAATGAAACAAGACCATTGAGGCTGAATTTTTCGGTAAAATCATAGCCTAGTTTAAGAATTGAATTTCTTTTATTGATTCCATCTTTATCAAATTCTTGCACTTGATTTGTATCCAGGGCTGAAGAGAATCCTTGTGAAAATAGATTAGAAGCGGATACTAAATATCGTATCCCATTAAAATTCCCGTCTCGAGAAACATGTGCATTAAAGGTATTATAGGATCCATAATTCAGGTCTACTACCCCTCTATGATTTTGTGCTTCTGCGTCCTTCAGGGTTATATTAATAACTGCGGCTGCTGCTCCTGTTCCATATAAGGTACTCAGGCCTCCTTTTAATATTTCGATAGATTCCACTTGATTTAGGGAGAGGAGTCGAAGGTCGAAGAAGGGTGTAATTGCAGAGGGATCGTTCATTGGAATGCCATCAATTAAAATTAATGTGCTTTTATTCCGACCGCCACGAACAAAGTAACTCACATTTGTACCTGGACTTCCATAATTACCATCTATGTGGACGCCTGGAACTTCATTTATAAGGTCTGCAAGTGTTTTACCAGCATTCCTTTCAATATCTTTTTTTGTGAGTTTGAAGATTGTCTTTCCTGAATTCTCTACAGGCAATTTATATCTGGTTCCGGTTACAACAATTTCTTCAATTGTTTGATCTAACCAAGTCGAATCAGAGGAACCCATTTGTCCACTTTGAGAAATAGATGGATACGAAAACAGAAAAATACATAGACAGCACATCAGTACCTTGTTCATAATAATTATACTACGAACTTTCATGTGTTTTATAGAAAAGACATACCAACTACCTAAAGCAATTGCGTAAGTTCTTCGCCTTTAAACCCGAAAGCTCTGATTATTTAATATTGAAATTGGCAGGTCTTCTGACTTACTCTCTTCATATCGCCTTCCCATTTTAATGCAAACAGTGGCTTTTTTAAATGATATGAAGTCAAACAGAGCTAACAGCTACGGGTATAGTTCTAGATTTCCACTAGATTCCCTTTTAAAATGTGCTAACCGAATGCAAGCACATTACCAAAATCAGGACAATAGTACAAATATAATTTGTCTTAGAATTAGCTAGCTGTAAGGAATTTCCTAAACTGTGGTAGCATTAGCTTATCACGTGCTGGGGGAGCCCAAACAGAATTTTTATCTACTGCTAGGCTCAGGTAGATTTCAAAAGCAGTATGTAATTGAATATCCATTAATAATAGACATTCTGCAAAATACCATTTGGCTTCGTCAGCAAGATGATGATTAAGGTCTTTTATAAGCATTTGAAAATCAGATGCAGCGCTGTCAAATTGCTTTTTTGCATAGGAATCATAGGCGCTATGAAAGCGTTCTAGGCTAGATGCTTTAACTGCACCCCATCGTTTTGTGTCTACAATAGAGTTATCAAGATTAGAATATAGAGGCGGACCTGTAGCCGTTGCTATTGTCATAAGAGACAAAAAAGTGATTAAATTGAACATAATAGTATTGGTTAGTTACTATATGTATATATATCAGAAAGTGAAAATGTGACCATAAAAACCAAAAAAAATAAATGAGAAGAGTGAATTTCCCTTGATTTTGACTTTAGTATTACACAATATCCTTTAATTTCGTCCGAAATACAGAAATTGATTCAAATAGCAAATCATGTATAAATTTACCCTTCTCTTAGTTTGCCTTTCTCATATGGCTTGTAAGTCAAAACCTACAACTACAGGAAATTATCAAGATATTGAAGTAGTCGCCCTTGCCAAGGAAATGAAAAAATACCAAGATCCTATCGTGATGGATGTAAGAACTCCAAAAGAGGTGGCTGAGGGAAATGTAAAAGGGTCTCTCCACATAGATTATAAGGCAGATAACTTTGTATCTGAGTTAGAAAAACTAGATAAAGACAAGGCGTATTTTGTGTATTGTAGATCGGGAGGAAGGAGCAGTAAGGCTATGAAAAAGATGAAAGAGCTTGGTTTTAATAGAGTCTACAATATATTAGGAGGATATAATGCTATTCAAAATCCTGAAAAACAGTAATCTCAGGCAGCAAATCAAAATCCTAGATAATCCTTAAACTATAAGGTTTTGTATTATTTTTGCTCTTAAATCATATTAATTACACAACTCACAACAAAAATCAGAAAATGAAAAAAATTATATTTCTTCTTTGCTTTCTTCCATTTATTATGAACGGACAAAGAAATGTTGAAGTTTGGTGGTTTGATGCAGGACTCAAAGTGCAAACAGGATTTACTGGTCTTTACAACCAAGCAATTATAGATCATCCTAATTGGAATTATGATTTAAGTCGTGGGACTTCTTTTGGCGGGAAATTTGGAATGAACTATGACAAAAATGGAATTGTTGCTGATGTCATGTTTGGTTCGGCTCAAAGTCTATTTGAAAATACGACAGACAATATGTCTTTGGATTTAACTACTGACTTTCTGGATGTTTATTTGATGTGGCGTAATAATCAAAACCTAGGTTATTTTGAACTAGGACCTAAAATGAGTACCATTAGAAAAGTTACTGCACAAGCAGGTGAGGCTGGGTCACCAGAAACGGATGTTTCAGATTTCTTCCAGGGACAGACCTTTGCTGGCGTATTAGGATTTGGTGTTTATTTAATTGGAAGTGATGGGGCCTTTAGTGGAATTTTTGGATTTAGATTTGAATACGGTTTTCAAGATTTCGTAAATGCGCAGGGACTTGCAGAGGGTTGGCCGATTGGGGATATAGATATTTACAGTTCAGGTGATAGTGCTTCTAATCCTATTTTTGCAGGTATTACTTTTGAGTTGAATTGGGGAATTGGATATTTTGGAAGAGCGAGTTGTGGGCAAAGGTCTAAGTTTATCATGTTCTAAAGAAAATGGTATTATAAAAAATAGAAAAGGGAGTTGTAAAAACAACTCCCTTTTTCTTTTGGCATTTAAGCTCTCCTAATTTGAAGAGTTTATCTGCTTTAATTGAATATTTGCTGCTTTTGTATCTTTTGATTCTTCTTTAAAACTAGCCTCTCCATTCTCTACACAAAATTCAATAGAGTCATAGTAGCCAAAATTTCCATCAGAAAATCCAATAACATCTCCAGACTGATCGGTTAGTTCAAATGAACCATCTCCATAATTACAACAAATCCCATCTCCATAACTATCGTCCACATAAAGTGTATAACATCCATCTTCTAAACAAAACTCTTCGGTGATCGTGCTGCCTTCTAGTCCGTTTTGGTAGTTAGCTCCGCTTCCCAATTGCACATCATTTTCGTCTAGAAGTTCCCAGGAAGTTTCACTAGAATAATAATCAAAAGTGAGTGAAAAGTCTACGGTTACACATCCTGTATCATCATCTTCGTCATCTCCTCCTCCATCTTCGAGCGTTGTAAAATATGCTGAGTCAGTAATTGGTGTCCAGCCATCCTCACACTTAGAACGTATTTTCCATTCATACTCAGTATCCGGTGTTAGGTTAATAAAAGTGTATGAATTGATGGTCATATTTCTTCTAATCCATTTTGCAGTTCCCACCTCTCTATATAATAATCTGTAGTTTATAACGTCCGGAATTGCAGTCCAACTGATAAATGCTGTTGTCTGCGTTATATCAGTTACTTCAGCGTCCATTGGCGTTTGACATTCGGTTATGTCATCATTGCCACCGTCTCCATCATCACCATCATCACCGTCATCACCGCTCCCATCATCACCTTCTGCAAGGGTTGTAAAGAAAGATGCATCAGATATTGTTGTCCATCCATCTTCGCATAATGTACGAATTTTCCATTCGTAATCTGTAGCTGGATCTAAGTTTATGATTGTGTATGAATTGGCAGTAAAATTTCTTTTTGTCCAGCCTGATGTTCCTAGTTTTCTATAAAACAATCTGTGATTAACAACATCTGGGATTGCAGTCCAAGAAATAAACGCAGTGGTTTGCATTATCTCTGAAACGACTGCATCCGTTGGATTTTGACATTGGTCTACTCCGTTATCTCCATCATCACCTCCATCATCATCGCCTCCTCCATCAGATACTCCACATACAAGAGCTGCATTGGAAACTAAATTTGACAGATTAGCACTTACGTAGTTTTCCATTTGCACCGCTTGACCATTTGAAAACATGTACATGCAGGCATCATTTGTATAATCCATATAATTCATATGTAGGTCTGTAGAACTACATGAAGATTCTCCCACATTTGGGCAACCATAATATTCCTCTGCTGAATTAGGTGTGTCTGCTATTCCATCATCTTGGCCACAGCCATTTCCCCATATGTGATCTAAAAATAAGTAGTGCCCTAATTCATGCGTAAGAGTTCGGCCTAGATTATAAGGCGCACTTGGCACAACACTACCACAGCCAGCTCCAGCACCAAATGCATTTGCATCTACCACTACTCCATCTCCATTTCCTGATCCACCAAGTGGGCTATATCCAAGTACTCCTGTATCAAATTGTACAAATATGTTCAGGTATCCTGACCATGCTGATACATTATCTCCTGATGTCGCATTTATTGTGACCGCTAAGTCCCCATCATTTAAGCCATAACCACTAGGGTGATTCAGAGTAGCAATACAAAATTCAATGCATGCTTCTCCGTTAGATAATCCTGGAAAGGAAGAAGAGCTACTGTTCTGCCATATCGAGATATCGCTATTTGTTCCTTGATAGTCTGCATTTAATATAGCAATTTGTGCTTCTGCAAGTTCTTGCAGACAAGATGCATCCGGATTAGGAACATCTTGAAAGTGTACAGCCATAGGTAAGATTACTGGATTTGCACAGAGTTCTCTTGACTCTACTGTATGTTCTGCAGCAAATTTTCTGAAGCTTTCAATCCGTTTATTATACGAGGCACTAAAAGTAGGATCTGAAAGTAGTTGTAGCATATGATCCTCTGTTCCACAATTTCGTTTTTCAATCACATGTTGATCTTGCAGCTCCTGAGTCAGGTCAAGTTCTTGAGTTGGGATAATATCATCCGAACAAGAAGTCCATGTGAGTAAAAAACATAATCCTAGGCAAAAATTCAATACATTTTTCATAATAATAAGTTTAATTGTTTTAATAAATTGGAAAGAGTAACAATGCATTCATATTCATTATTTTTTTCGAATGTACAGGCTTAGATACTATGAAAGTGCCCAGTTTATAGGACTTAGGGCTTATTTTATACGAAACAGGGTTTTTATTATACTTTATCTTTTCTGCAGCTTTTAAAACCTCTTAGCTTTGTAATATGGCATTAGACCACAAGCATAAAATCATTGATTTATTACTAAATCCCAATTATAGATGGCTTTGGCATATTCTATTCTGGTTGCTTATGTATTTGGATACCTTTCTATCTTTTATTGGGATTACGCCGGGATTTGAATCTAACCTCGAGCAAATTAGTTACATCCTGTTAGATATGGTCTTTGTATATTTTAATCTATATGTACTTGTTCCCTATCTTCTTTTTAGAAATAAAATAATCATCTACATTCTAGCTACCGCTTTTTGTGTCCTGTGCTTAGTGTATCTACAGCATAATATCTTTCCCGAGGAGATTGAAGAAGAATTTCTACTTAGTATGTATTTGGAAAACTTTTTTTTCAACCTCATTATTATGTCGGTAGCTGCCAGTATTAAGGTATTAAAAAGTGGTTTCCAAACTAAAATAGATGTTGAAACAATCAGGTCACAGCAGCTAGAGAGTGAATTATCTTTTTTGAAGAATCAAGTAAATCCACATTTCTTATTTAACACCTTGAATAATCTATACATCCAATCAAAAAAGAAAGAAGATATTTCAGATTCTCTCATGTCTTTTTCTGATCTTTTGCGTTATCAAATTTATGAGACCAAGAATGATTTAGTTGCCCTACAAAAAGAAGTAGATTACTTAGAAAATTATCTGCAGTTAGAGAAAAAACGTAGAAGTAATTTAGATATTCAAATAAAGACTAAAATTTCAAATCCGCATATCAAAATTGCTCCTCTTTTATTTCTCCCCTTGGTTGAAAATGCAGTTAAGTATTCTCAAAAGTCAAATTCAGCGAGCTCCTATATCACTCTAAGTATCGAAGAAGAGAATGGTCAACTACTCTTTATAGTGAAAAACTCTAAGGGGCGTATATCAGAAATAAAAACACCTGACAGCGGAATTGGAATACCTAATGTTAAAAAACGACTAAACTTAATCTACCCAGACAAATATGACTTAAGCATTCAAGATCAACAAGACGATTATCAAGCTACCTTAAAAATTAATCTTAGATGAAATGTATCATAGTAGATGACGAACCACTTGCTCGAGAAGGTGTGGACATGTTATGCAAATTACTGCCTTATTTAGAAATACTTGGAAGTTTTGATAACGCAGTGGAAACACTAGAATTTGTAAAATCTAATGAGGTAGATTTAATATTTCTCGACATTGAGCTACCCGGGCTTTCTGGTTTAGACTTTTTAAGGAGTACAAAGTCAAATGCTTATGTGATACTTACAACTGCCTATCCACAATATGCCTTAGAGGCCTATGCATTAGATGTTATTGACTACCTCGTAAAACCAATAAAAAACGACCGTTTTATACAAGCAGTTAGCAAAGCGAAAGAGATATATGATTTAAAAAAATCAGCTGTATACCATCTAGAGCCTAAACTTGATGATCACATTTTCATTCGATCAGACAGAAAATATGTTAAGCTTAACTATGTAGACATAATTTTCATTCAGGGTTTAAAGGACTATGTCATGATACATACTCCTGAAAAGAAATACTTAACTGCTTTAAACATTAAGACAATACTTTCTAAGCTTCCTGACACACAATTTATTCGTACTTCTAAGTCGCATGTCGTAAACATTGAAAAAATAAATGAAATCAATGCAGAAAGTGTGTTTATAGATAAGCACGAAATCCCACTAGGTAATAGTTATAAGGCAGATTTTAAAAACAGGGTGATTGGTACTAAACTATTGGATAGAAAATAGCGGTAAGATTAAACTAATAGCCCGTATTCGTGTTAGTACTGGAAAGCAAGCAGAACCACATGAAAGTCTACTCTTTTAAAGAAACGCAGCATTTACCAATTTCTGTTTCGGAAGCATGGGATTTTTTCTCTTCTCCAAAAAATCTGAAAGAAATTACTCCTGCATACATGCAGTTTAAGATTCACTCAGATCTTGGAGATGGTAAAATGTATGAGGGCCAAATCATAGAATATACTGTGAAACCTGTTTTGTCTATTCCCTTGCGTTGGGTTACGGAAATAACGCATGTCAAAGAACCATTTTACTTTGTGGACGAACAACGTGCCGGTCCTTACAAAATGTGGCACCACCAACATAAATTCAAAGAAACAGCAGAAGGCGTTGAAATGACAGACCTGTTACATTATGCAATTCCACTAGGCCCTTTGGGAAGATTCGCAAATACGCTCTTTGTGCAAAACCAAATAAAAGCAATCTTTGAGTATAGAAAGATTACTGTTGATAAGATGTTTACCAGTAAGCCTTAAAACCATCTTCTATGTAGTAGATTCTCCATAAAATATTGATAAATTTATCTATGCTTAAGAGAAAACAATATCAATTAGGAATATTCCTATTTCTTCTTATCATAATATCAAGTTCATGTGGTGATGACCCAGAAATCAACATGGGACCAGAACCTACGTTTGATGTCAAAATGCCCTTTATTGAAATTAACACCTTAGGTAATAGCATTCAAGACGAACCCAAGTCAATTGCTACCATGCGTTCATTTCAGATTGAATCAGATAGCAATGAAATATTAGATTATTCTGGAAACATCGGAATCGAGTTAAGAGGTTCTTCTTCCATGCTGTTTGACAAAAAATCCTATGGCTTAGAAACTAGGGATATAAACAACATGGATTTAGATACTAGTATCTATGGCATGCCTAATGAAGAAGATTGGATTCTATACGGTCCCTACAGTGACAAAAGTCTTTTACGCAATGTACTTATCTATGAACTTTCAAATGAGATGGGTAGATATGCAAGTAGAACCAAGCTTTGTGAGCTCTATATAGATAATGATTATAAAGGTGTTTTTGTTTTCATGGAAAAACTAAAAAGAAACAAAGAACGGATTGACATCAGTAAATTAAAACCAACTGAAATCGAAGGCGAAGATCTTACTGGTGGATACATCTTAAAAATTGATAAGGCGACTGGCAATGGAGGAGGTTCCCAAAATTATACGAATAGTAATTCCTTTGGATCTGCATATAATCCAGAAGGTCAGCTTGCAAGTTTTCCTCAAACCTATTTCCTGTATGAATATCCAAAAGAAGAAGAGATTACTATAGAGCAGAGACTTTATATTACGAATTTTATGGCTGAATTTGAAGATGCTTTAGCAGGTCCCAATTATAAAGATGAAGAGCTTGGGTATAGAAAATATATCGACGTAGAAAGTTTCATTGATTACTTTATTTTAAATGAATTTTCACACAATCCAGATGCCTACAGATTGAGCACGTTTATGTACAAAGACAAAAATGGCAAACTGACCCTAGGTCCAATCTGGGATTATAATCTAGCCTTTGGTAATTCTGATTTCTGCCTTGGAGGCGAACCGAATAATTGGGTTTTTAATTATAACGATTATTGTCCTGATGATGCTTGGTTAGTTCATTTCTGGTGGAAGCGCTTACTTTCTGATCCATACTTTACAGATCTGCTCAAGCTTAGATATCAGGAACTGAGAACTGGTATTCTGCAAATTGCTAGCATTAACCAGAGAATTGATAGCCATGTAGACGAATTAGAAATTTCAGGAGCTATTTATCGCAACTTTAGGGAGCACAGCATTCTTGGAGAGTATGTTTGGCCTAATCGATTTGTAGGTAACACTTATCAAAGTGAAATTGACTACTTGAAAGATTGGATTGGTCAACGTATCAATTGGATGGATACGAACATACTATTACTTTAAGCATAGAAATTAATTATTCTTAAAAGCTTTTAATTATCTCAGAAAAGCTTTCTGCTTTTAAGGATGCTCCGCCCACTAAGCCACCATCTACATCACTTTGAGAAAAAATTTCTTTTGCGTTAGCAGGCTTTACTGAACCACCATATAAGATTGGAATGCTTTCAGCCAAGGCAGTATCATATTTATCTGCAATAACGCTTCTGATTGCAGCATGCATTTCTTGTGCTTGTTCAGGTGAAGCGGTCTCCCCTGTTCCTATTGCCCAAATAGGTTCATATGCAAGAATTAGTTTTGAAAAATTCTCTCTTTCTAATTTGAATATAGTTTCTTCTAACTGCTTTTTAACAAAGGCAACATGTGTTCCATCCTTTCTAATTGCCAGTGGTTCTCCACAACAATAAATGGGTACTAAACCGTTTTCGAATGCTCGCTCCAATTTTTTTGATAAAACTTCAGAGGTATCTTCAAAGTACTCTCTTCGTTCTGAGTGTCCTACTAAAACGTGTGTTATCTGAATACTATCAAGCATAGCCACAGAAACTTCTCCAGTATACGCACCTTTTGCATGTTCACTGCAATTCTGAGCTGCGATATGCAGCTTATCGATTGACATCGTCAGATCTCTTAGTGATTTAAGATAGGGAAAAGGGGCAGCTAATACTACTTCAACTCCTTCAGGGATCTCTTCATCTGCGATAGATTTAGCTAGTTGCATAGCTTCTTCAAAGGATAAATTCAATTTCCAATTCCCTGCAGCGATTTTTCTTCTTGACATATAGATAATATTCTAATAGGTAAAGCTAAGGTATGCTGATCTATTTTTTTAATAATAGACAGTATTTCAAGCATATAAAATCAAATCATAATACATAAGTCCTTCATGCTCTATTAGGAGAAAATCTTAGCAAAATTTAATTCTACATCAAATTAATAATTATACTATTTTGCGTTTTTCTAGCGTAGCTCAGAATGCATAAAACTTCAGGAAATAAGCAAAATAAAGCCAATCAGTATGTCCATAGAGATATAAGCTGGTTGTCCTTTAACTATAGAGTGCTTCAAGAGGCAAAGGATCCTGATGTGCCTTTATATGAGCGTCTTAAGTTTCTGGCAATCTATTCTTCTAATTTAGATGAATTCTTTCGTGTTAGGATTGCAAATCACAAAACGATAATGCGGGCCGGTAAAAAGGCAAGAGAAGATATCAACTTTAATCCTGAACGCATACTCAATCAGTGCCTCGATATCGTTAACGATCAACAGGAAGAGTTCAGTGAGATACAAGAAAAAATATTTAAAGAGCTTAAAAAGGAAGGCGTAAATATTTTAAGAAGGAAGGAACTAAATGCGGATCAAATCCACTTTGTTGAAGAATACTTTAAAGATGCATTGATTCCTTATGTCCAACCTGTACTTCTATTGCAAGGCAAGTTAAAACCATTTTTAAATAATGGTTCCATCTATCTAGTAGCTAATATGCTTGATTTAGAAGATGACAGCACACAATATGCTATTGTTACAATTCCATCAAATGAAACACCGCGTTTTGTAGAACTCCCTCCGAGTTCACCTAACGCTAGAGATATTATAATTTTAGATGATATAGTTCGTCACACCATTCGCTATATTTTCCCAGGGTATAAGATTAGAGATACCTATTCTGTAAAACTTACGCGTGATGCCGAACTATACATCGACGACGAATACTCTGGAAATCTAATTAATAAGATTAAGAAGAGTATCAAAAAAAGAAATGTAGGTCCTGCTTCGCGCTTGATCTATGATAGAAAGACACCTGATGAGATTATAGATTATCTCAAACATAGCTTCGACCTGTCCGACTTTGATTTACTTCCTGAGGGTAGATATCATAATAATTCTAACTTTTTTAGTTTTCCAACGGCTCGTCTTGAAAACCATATGGATATAGAGTTAGCTCCTATCAGCTACCCGAAATTTGAAAACCGACGAAGTATTTTTGCAGAGATCGAAAAATCAGATCATCTACTCTACTTTCCTTATCATAGTTATGATCCAGTCATTCAATTTTTTGAGGATGCTGCAGTGGACAAAACCGTTACCCATATAAAGGTTATCCAATATCGCGTTGCTTCTAAGTCTCGCATCATGGAGGCACTAAAAACTGCTGTAGATAATGGGAAGCAGGTAACCGTTTTTATAGAAGTCAAAGCGCGCTTTGATGAAGAAGCAAATCTAAAATGGGGTGAGGTCTTAGAAAAGGCAGGTGTAAAAGTAGTCTATTCTTTACCGGGTATAAAAGTACATTCAAAGCTCGCTATAGTACGTAGAGTGGTAAGAGGTACTCCTAAAATTTACAGTTATCTCTCCACTGGTAATTTTAATGAAACCACTGCAGGTATTTATACTGATTTTGGCTTTTTTACTTTCAATAAAGAGATCAATGCTGAATGTCTTAATCTGATAAAATTTCTTGAATCTAAGAAGTTAGAACCTTTTGAATTCAAACATTTGGGAGTAGGTACATACAATCTAAAACCGATGCTTAAATCCTTGGTAAAAACGGAAATAAAGAACGCGGAAAAAGGAAAAACAGCTGAAATATTTCTAAAAATGAATAGTCTGCAAGATGAAGAGATGATTCACTTATTGTATAAGGCAAGTAATGCTGGTGTACGCATACGTTTGATTGTTCGGGGTATCTGTTCTTTAGTTCCTGGTGTAAAAAATCAGAGTGAGAATATAGAAGTCACGTCTATTGTAGATCGGTTCCTAGAACATGCCCGTGTATTTATTTTCCACAATGGTGGAGAGGAAAAAATCTATCTTTCTTCGGCTGACTGGATGACGCGTAATTTGCACCGACGTATAGAAACTATGTTTCCTATTTATGATTTGAAATTACATCGGATAATTAAGGTGATTATGCAATTCCAAATCGATGACAATGTCAAGGCCCGGGTTATTGGTCGTTCTAAAGAAAACACCTATAAGGAAACAGATTCAAAATTAGCGATACGGTCTCAATTAGAAACCTACGCATTTATTAAAAGGGAGATGGAACGGATTAAATAGCTGCAAGACTGCTTTCCCCTGACACATATATTCTTCTACTATTCTTTCTAATATAATTTGCTTTGAATAAATTGCTTCAATACAGTTGCACCATTTTCAAAGCCAGTATTATTATTAATGATAAGATCTACATCATCTACATAGGGTTTAATATAGGATTCAAATGAAGGAAGAACATGGTTTTCATATCTATACAAGACATCTTCTAGGGGATAGTTTCGTTCAGTTTTATCTCGCTTAATCCGTCGAATTAATTTTAGATTTTCTTTAGCATGTATAAACACACTTAAATTCAAAAGCGATCGGATGGCTGGTTTTGACATAACAAAGAGGCCTTCTACCAATATCACAGGTGTACTTTTCACTACTATTTCACTACTTTGCTTCTTATCATTATTAAAAACATATTCCTGTTTTATTAGGGTCTCTCCTGCTATAATTCTTTTTAAATCTGCCACGAAGGAATCGATATCAATTGCTGTAACTAAATCAAAATTACGAATGCCTTGATCGTCTTCTTTCTGGTCTTCTCTAGGAAAATAATAATTATCCATTGTCAGAATAGCTATCTCATCTTCTGAGAAACTCTGTAAGAGATCCTGAACAAAACTTGTTTTTCCACTGCCACTACCTCCGGTAATTCCAATGATATAAGGTTCTTTTTTCTCCAAATTGCTAAAGTTTGCTATTTTCCAATATTATAAAATTATTCGAAGATAAGTTTTTTGCAAGTTTCTCTCAAAAGAGATCATAAACCAAGCATATTATGCAAATAGTTCAGGCCATTTTCGGCATTTTCATCTTATTAGGTCTTTGCTATCTTTTGAGTAATAACAGAAAGGAGATCAATTGGCGTCTGGTTATTTCAGGCATGTTGATGCAGATTGTATTTGGATTCTTAATACTAAAGGTGCCATTTGTAGAAACTGGTTTTCAATCTGTGGCGAATGGTTTTGTTAAATTACTTTCATATACAGATGCAGGTGCAGAGTTTGTCTTAGGAAAGTGGCCTAATGTTGCTCAAGTAACAGATGGCATAAGTGGTGAATTATTTACAGTAGGCTACATATTTGCTTTTAAGGTATTACCTACTATTTTATTTTTTGCTGCCCTTTCTTCCCTACTATACTATCTTGGCATTCTACAAGTCATTGTATATGCCTTTGCTTGGGTAATGAGTAAGACTATGCGTCTAACTGGAGCAGAAAGTTTAGCTGCAGCTGCCAATGTTTTTATAGGTCAAACAGAAGCCCCTTTGGTGGTTAAACCCTATTTAGAGGGCATGTCAAAATCTGAAATTCTATCCCTAATGACGGGTGGTATGGCCACTATAGCTGGGGGTGTATTTGGTGCCTATGTAAGTATACTCGGTGGTACCGGACCAGAAGAGCAGGCCTTGTTTGCGAAGCACCTACTCTCTGCATCCATTATGTCAGCACCAGCTGCTCTTGTGTGTGCTAAGATCCTATTTCCAGAAACTCGAAAGGACTTACAAACAGAGTTAAAAATCCCAAAGGAAAAATTGGGTTCCAATGTGCTGGAGGCAATTACAAATGGTACTACTGATGGACTGCGCCTGGCTGTAAATGTAGGTGCAATGTTACTCGTATTTACGGCCTTTGTTGCTATGTTGAGTGGCATCTTAGGAGGTATCGGTAGTGTAACTGGATTAAATGGTGCAATAGAAAGCGCTACAGCAGGAAGATATACATGTTTCGATTTGCAGTTTGTATTTGGTAGTCTATTTGCTCCAATAGCCTGGTTAATCGGTGTAGTTCCCGATGATATCATGAAGGTGGGACAGGTCTTAGGTGAAAAAACAATTTTAAATGAATTCTTCGCCTATATTACTTTGGGTGGAATGAAATCAAGTGCAGTATTTACAAATCCTAAGTCAGCGATAATCGCTACTTATGCCTTATGTGGATTTGCGAACTTAGCCTCTATAGGAATACAAATCGGTGGGATAAGTGCTATTGCACCAGGGCAAAAATCGAACTTAGCGCAGCTAGGAGTTAAAGCATTGATAGGTGGAACAGTGGCTTGTCTTCTCACAGCAGCCATTGCTGGAATTTTAATTTAGAAGTACTTGTATTCTTCTAGCTATTTAAATCTAAAAGACCTTCCGGTAAATCATATTTAACGACCTTGGAGAAGTGGTCCATTTCTAGGATTAGATCTTCATGAAATGGTAAAAGGTGCTCTACTTCTTGTCTTTCTACCACTAACATCAGTTGGGATGGATATTCTTCTATTTGCTTAATTGTTCCTAAATTATTTTCTTGCTTGTCAACTAGGGTGTATGATTTCAGAGCACTGAGCAAAACGTTTTCACTTTTGTCTAAGCTTTGCATCATATCATTTCTGGCAAGATACACTCCACTTGGTACAAGTTCGTCCACAGCCTCCGGCGTATTAAGCCATTCTAACTTTACTAGGCTTTTATTCTGGTCTACTGATTCTACTCCAAAGGGAACAAGTGCGCCTTCAATCTTAAGAAAAATATATTGTGGTAGTTCTGATAATGCTAGGTCAAAGCGTGCTTTAGCCTGCCCATTAATTCCGTAGCTTTTTTGCAGTACTCCTATTTCAATAAAGTCATCCAATGTGTGGAATAATTCTTAAGTCTTTTAGTTATGTTCAATAAGGACCTGTGTCAATCTATATCCTCTTTCTGCAAATTCTGGCCAAGGCAGACCTACACAGTCTACAGGATTATCATTGCATTGGGAATCATAAATTTCCATTTCTCTATACACTAGACCAACATCACGTGCATATTTCTCGATTGAGAACCTTCTCTCGATAAGATTTTCATCATCGGCTTGTTGCAGAACAAGGAGGTCGTCATAATTCACACCTCCAATTTGTTCTTGTACACCTACTTCTAAAACTTCATATGCCCAGTTTTTATAAATGGCAATCGCTTCATCTTTCACTGTAAGTATTAGATCAGATTCAAATTGGTTTCCTTCCCAGGTATTGCCCACCCTGAGTGGGGTTTTCATTTTGACAAACCTCAAATTTTCTTCAGATCTCTGTATAAAGTCGCGCCCTTGTGTTAATGTCCAGATATCTGTTATTGTCCATGGGTCTGACTCTTCTCTTTTATACGATCTTTCTAATACATATACTGTTGTTAGAGCCTCTTCAGATAGTACAGAGGTGAGTTCTTCCCTAACAAATCCACTTGTAGGACAGAGAACATCTCCTAAATCGTCGTACATTAAACTATCAACCTGGTAAATCCAATATTTACCTACTCCTAAGGGATGGTAGGTTTCTGGTGAGTCTGAGGGTGGTATCACTGTGCCTTCCTCGCATGAAACCACAGTAAATGCTAAACATAGTCCAAGAATCCAAAATCTCATTTTATTGAATTTAAGTTTACAACGTAATTATTAGATGCTAGAGTATATAATACCTCCTCCTAAAACATCGTCTCCTTCATAAAAGACTGCAGATTGTCCTGGAGCTACCCCTCTTACATTTGCTTGAAAAACAACTTCTATCTTATCTTCTACTAATCTGGTGGTTCCCATGGTACCTGCATCGTTATATCGTACCATAGTATGGATATCACTTTTTTCTGGTATTTGGGCATATTTCATAGAATTGGTCTTATATACAAGCATACCATTCCTGAGTAAATCATCCATTTCTCCAAGTACTACTGTATTCGTTTGCGGTTGTATCTCAGTAACATACATAGGTTTACCAAAAGCCGATCCTAGTCCTTTTCGCTGTCCAATAGTAAAGAAGGGATAGCCTTCATGGTTACCAATAACATTGCCTTCTTGGTCCACAAATAAGCCACCACTGACCTGCTCTTGCAATCCTGGTTTTCTTCTTTTTAGAAAACCTCTATAATCGTTGTCAGGCACAAAACAAATTTCATAGCTTTCAGGTTTTAGAGCCAGACTTTCATGCCCCCAGTCTTTTGCCATTTGGCGTATCTCTTCCTTATTTAAATCAGCTAAGGGAAAAAGAGTTCGATCTAGACAAGTTTGTGATAATCCCCAAAGCACATAGGACTGATCCTTTCTTTCGTCTTTTCCTTTTGAGACATAATATCTTCCTTCGCTGTTAGAAATTTTAGCGTAATGACCTGTAGCAATAAATTCACAATCCATGGCATCAGCCCTTTTCAAGAGTGCATCCCATTTAATATGTGTATTACAAAGTATACAAGGATTGGGTGTTCTTCCTGCTATATATTCGTCTACAAAGTTATCGATAACATAATCCCCAAACTCTTCTCGGATATCTACGATAAAATGATGAAAGCCCATTTTAACAGCAATTTCTCTAGCATCGTTAATGGAATCTAGACTACAACAGCCTGTCTCTTTGCCAGAGCTCCCTGAGCTTGCATAATCCCATGTTTTCATAGTAATTCCTACTACTTCATAGCCTTCTTCATGCAACATCATAGCTGCAACGGTACTATCAATACCGCCACTCATTGCTACTAGTATCCTTCCTTTCTTGCTCATGGTGCAAAATTAGTGAAAAATCTTGAGGGACGCTAGATGTTAGATGAAGAGATGAAGAGGCGGAGCGGACGAACGGACGAACGGACAGAGCGGACGGAACGGACGGAACGGATGAAAGAGAGCGGCTTGTTCAAATAATAGACGAAGAGAGTGAAAGGATGAAGAGATGTAGATATGGAGATATGGAGATATGGAGGGATGAAGGATGGAGATATGGATTCGTAGGTACAACCTACGAATAGCGGACTTTAATTCTTTAATCGCGTGAGGAACATGTAGGGCTTGGTCCATGGGACCGACCGAAGAGGGAGTCCGAAATACTCCGGCGCTTGTACTGAACTTGTGAAGGACAAGGGACACGCACGCCCAAGAAAGAAGCATAAAAAAAGAGCTTGACAATTGCCAAGCTCTTTAGTTCTATTTATAATTTAAATTATTTGAGGATACTTATATTTCCTTGTGTTACAAATTCTTCTCCGCCAATACACAGTATACGTAAATGGTAACCATACACATCTGCTTCTAACTCCGTGTTCTCAAAGGTTCCATCCCAGCCTTGTGTATCTGGGTCTGTTGTTGAATATACTTCTTCTCCCCATCTATTGTAGACTATCATTTCTATTTCATCAATAAAGTTACTTTCTACTTTGAAAAAGTCATTGAGACCATCGCCATTAGGAGTGAAGGTGTTAGGAACAAAAATATCATTATCATCACAGACAGGAGGTACAACACGTACAGAAACGGTATCTGTAGCAATACATCCATTTTCATTTGTAACAGTAACAGTGAATACTACATTTTCTGTAGGGGTTGCGATAGGATTAGGAATTGTTGCATCATCTAAAAACTCTTCTGGCTCCCACTGATAGCTTGCTCCGGGCAGATCATCCACCATCAGCTGTGTGCTTTCTGTAAATAATATGTCATCTGGTTCAGCGTTTACTTCAAACGAATCAAATGGATCTAGGGTAACCGTATAGTTGATTTCCCAAGCGCAGCCAATTTGATTCTCTACAGTGACTGTGACATCTGTTGTAGCTGTATACATATTTGTTTGGCTTGTCCCGGTTGTATTTGCTCCAAATACATCTTCTGGAAACCAGGTATATGTAAAGCTTTGTAAAGGATCTTCATAATCCACCATTAGTGTAATCTCTTCTCCAATACATGAAATATTATCTCCTGAAATCTCACCTTCAAATTCGTAAGGAATAAGCGTTAGCATAGCGGATTCATCGCAGGCAATCTGATTCGTTGCAAAGACGGTTAATACTTCCGTCCCCTCTGGCGAATATGTAAAGCTGGCACCTCCTCCTACGATTTCATTATTTTCATCTACCCATGTAACACCAATTGCACCTTCAACGATAGCTTCAACAATAATTGTTTCATCCATACAATAATACACTGTATCTGATTCTAACTCAACGGAAAGAATTTGTGGGTTGATAGTAATTGTGTCCAAAATTATACAAGAACCATTTACTACTGCCTCTACATAAAATACAGTGGTATCTACAACATTAACTGATGGATTCACTTCTGTAGGATCAAGAAGGACACCATCAGGTTCTGAGGTCCAGCTATACGTATAATCTGGATTCCCTCCGGGGTTTAGTTCTACAATATCTTCTTTACAAGTCAAGACAGCTTCCTCTAAGTCTAAGGTTCCTTCATTGGTTATAAGTACGAGAGGTACTGCTGTAATATTAGGACAAATAGTACTTGTCTGAACTACATAGAGTGTATCTCCTACTAAGAAGTCTGCTGGATCTAGAACAATAGGGTTTGTATTTCCAATTTCATTTGTAGCAGTTGAATCTGAATACCATACAAATTCTCCATCATTCATTACCATCAAACTAAATTCTTCTTCACAGAAGTTTCCTGCGCCTTCTACCAAAAGTATGTCTTCATTTAATGGAACAATGTCCAGAGGAACAGCTGTTCTGTTAGGGCAAATTGTATTTGTCTGTGAAATATAGATTGTATCGTTGATCGTAAAATTCTCTGACAAGAGATCAATTGGATTCATTGTTCCTAAAGATTCTGTCATCCCAGGATCAAGAAACCACTCGACCTCTATACCAATATTTAGGGCTAGGAGTGTAAATTGCTCATCACAAATATTACCCTGTCCTAAGAGCTCTATAGCCTGCTCATTTGTTGGAACTATATCAAGAGGTACAGCGGTAAAGTTGGGGCAATTTGCGCCTAGCTCTACGACATATAAGGTATCATCTAAAGTAAAGTCATCCGAGTCTAAATTAATTGGATTATTAGAACCTAGGGTCTGCGTCATTTCCTCATCAAGAAACCACTCAACATCCGCATCTAAATCAACATTCAATGAGAATGAACTGCCACAAAGGTTTCCATCTCCTATTACAGGTAAGAGCATTTCTGAACTAATATCAAAATCAACTGCTTCTTCTAAGCTTTGATCACAGCCGCTCTCCGTTAATACTTGCAAGGTAATTGTGTAGGAACCTTCTGTATCTAAAACGATGCTAGTGGTTGACGTTGGAATCGTAAAGCTAGTATCAGGTCCTGTTATCAAATATTCTGAAGTCAGAACTGTTTGATTAATAGTTGATAGATCTTCCAAATTAATTTCTAATTCGTCTTGACAGGTTTCATAATCTACGTTAAAATCAAGATTAAAATCATTTGGTGATGCCACTCCTATTTCTAGGAAGGTAGAATCCGTACAGACTCCTTTCGTCACAAATAAGGCTACCTGATAAAGCCCTCCTTCTGGATATTGAAAGGTGGGATCAAAATCTGTTGAACTAAGGTCTGTATTAGGATAATCAAAATACCATATTGCATCTGATCCTTCTGTACTCATATTTTCAAAAGCAACTTCAAAATCATCACAGTTTAGTTCCATGTCAGGCTCAAACTCAGCAATCGGATTACGTTCGCATATTCTTGTATTGTATTCAAAATCCCTATAGGTCATTCCAATTAATTCGCCGTCTCTATATTCTTCTACGCAGACAGCTATTAGAAATTGTCCTACAACGGTAGGACTTCCTGTAAGAACCCCTGTAATAGAGTCTATTGAAAGAGGGTCTCCTCCCATTACATTATCTAGGCTGAATCCTGGTGCCCAAAAAATATTCCCATATGGTGGTGGATTAGGTGGTTGTGGTTTTACAAAACCAGGATCAGGACTCGCTCCATCATGGGGCAAGCATAATCTGTAGACTAAGGAATCTCCTTCTGCATCTGTGGCACCATGGTCAAATAAGAGTGGTTCATTTACACATAAATAGATGGTGGGCCACTCATTAAAGACGGGAGAAGAATTACAGGTATTCAAAGACTCTTCAGAAATTTCTGTCCAATAGGTTCCTCCAAAATCATTGGGGTCTAATATGTTTATAAGACTCTGATTACGACAGCATCTTTGATAGGCTAAAATATAACCGCCTGAAAGGAAGGGTAACTCTACTGTACTCCTATATGTTGTGGTCTGTACACAGACATCACTTCCTAATACTGCACATTCACTAGTAAGCATTTCGTTTAGGGTGTCATCATCGCTGAAATTTATAAACAGTTCACCTCCTAGGCCAGCAGAAGTGACTAGAACACCATTGGAATCAAAAATCCCTATAGAAACAGGATCATCAAATTGTGCACCCGGATCTCCCAAGAAACAATCTCGACGAAATTCTAGGGTTACCTCATATAAATCATTTCCTAAACATTTGTAGGTTAAATTTCCACCTACAACGTGTGTTGCAAAACTTGACTGTACTGAGACAAGGACAAAACCTACAACACAAAAGAGTATATATAATTGCTTTTTCATTTTTCTCTTTTTTAATGTTTATTGATTTTCACTGCTTACTTGGATTTCTTCAATTTCTACTCTTCTCTCTCTTGAAGCAGCTGGACTAAAAATAGATCTTCGTGGATCATTTGGATTATCACTCACCTCTTCTGAAGCAGTCGTTTCTCCAAAGGATCGTTCTGTCAATATAAGTTGACCACTATCGATATACTTTTTCAATGCACCTCCTCTAAATCCATTCACATCATTGAGTAGACTATTAATTCTTCTGCGTCCAAGGTTAAAGTTGTATTCGTTGACTGCCACTGGACTTGCATATCCTCTGAAATACAAGTTTACAGTTCTTCCAGAAGCCAAGACTTCCTCAAGCACTGATAAGAATAGATTAAAGTTATCATAACCACGCTTCACTTCATTATCAAAAAACGAGGCAGCTTCTGACTGTGATTGTAGTTTTCTATCTCCTTTATATAGACCAGAATAGACTTTTACAAATTTGTCTTTTTTAGCATAGTATGCCGGATACTTGTCCGTGTATAAAGCATTCGTTTCTGTTCGCATGGTTTTCGGATCAGGAATGTCGTTATCAAAGAATAACTGTACTGGGAGCACTCCCTGTAATGTTGCAATCTTCTTTTCGATGACTGTTTTCTCTAGATACATCTCTTTTGTTATGATGCCTCCATCTTCTGGTGCCGTAAAGGTGAGTTGATCTTGTTGGTACCCGCCTTTCGTAGCAATCAGGGTATATGTTTTCCCTGGAACAATGGCGAAAGAAAAATCATTTCCATTTGGATTTGTTCTATCAATCGCTTCACCTGTTTCTACATCTACTAAGGATACATTTACTCCATACAATGGATCTTTGGTATCCTTATCAAAGCTTAAGACGTTAAGCGCTAATACTGCAGGTTCTAAATAGATCTTTTGTTCGAACACCCCAGCATCTAAATCCATCTCGGAAAAGTTAAGATCCACAACTGCATCTTTATACCCTTCTTTGGAAGCACGGATTGAGTAATCTCTATCACAATCTAATTCTATTTCATATTTATTAGTTCCATCAAGGAAATGTGTTTCTACGATGTCACCTGTCTCTTTATCTGTAATCTCTACATAGGTATCAAAGAGTTTTTCATTTGTTGCCTTATCAAAGGTGAGGGCGACGAGATCGACTATGCATTTGTCAACTTGATATATATCGTAACAACAGGTTTCAAATTTGTCTTCTAGATATTGTGATCCTTTTCTGTTTGAAGCTAGGTATGAATCTGAGCTATTTTCTGCAACGAAAAAGTGAATATCGTTGTAAGAAGAGTTTATACTTTTCCCGAGGTTTTCGATATTGTTATATTGGTGGTTTCCACTAATTGCTGCACTGAATACATCAAAATTTCCATAGCCAACTCTGCCATTACTACTAAAGTAAAGTGTAGATGTTTTATTATGAAAGTGTGGAGTGATATCATCACCGGCCGTGTTGACAGACCGGAGGTTCACTGGTTTTCCAAAATCCATATTTTCTGAAACTGTAGAAAACCAAATATCAAGTTTGCCCATTCCGTCTTTCCGGTTAGAAACAAAGTATAGGAAGTCTTTCCCATCATGTTCGACCACTGTTGGGTGTGTATTTGTGGTGCCAGGAAGATTTACGAGGTCTCCTGCTGGTACCCCTTTAGAGTAGCTATCTCCCTCTTTTTTACGATAAAAGATTTGGCATTTGATGTCCGCCTTGTCATAGACACATTGTGTGTAATACATGACCATACCATCAGGTGAATAGGAAGGATCTGATGAAAAGATATCGTCTTGGTTAAAATTTGCAATAGATTCCATTTCCATGGTACTCCCCTCTTCTGATTCTAAAATTTTAGAATATTCTCTTGTATCTTTTTTTGATCCCATTCCAAATTTCATGGAGACAAACTGAAGGTTTCCATCTTGTACAATAGGACTATGTTCGGAATAAGGCGTATTCACATCAGAACCCATTTGTTTTACTTTTACAGATTCTGTTGTATCCTGTTCTGCGACCCAACGTGCTGATTCTAGACCAAGATTCGCTCTATTTGTTTCAGTCGATCCTTCCTCACTATATTCAGAGAGGTAGAGTGAAAAATATTTTTCTGCCTGTTCAAAATCTCCTTCGGTTAGATAGATATCTGCCAATGACAAGATAGCACCGCTATATTTTATAGATTTAAGATCTTCGATAAGATAATTAAACGCGCGCTTAGCCTCTCCGTAGGCAAATTGTTTGTACGCTGAGTTTCCGTATTTGTACCACATATCTGTATCCGAATCCTCCTTATCAAGAGCATCTTGGATATACTGCATGGCACCAAAATAATTTCCTTGGGCATATGCTTCTTCACCTGCTTTACGTAACTGGTTATATGTAACCTGAGAAAACAAGAAGGTAGATGATAGAGACAGCAATGCTACTATTAATAAATTCTTTTTCATGCTATTCTTGTTTTAATAAATTGGACAAGGCTTTGCTGGATAAAGCGGCACTGAAGATATGGTGTATCTGAAAGCAAGTTCAGGACCACCTGTACCATCTGTTGCAATATCAAAGGGCGAATTATTTATGTCATATGAAAATGCAGCATAAATATTTTCGTACTGGATTGCAAGCATTGGATACCAGGCATCTCCGGCACGCATTCCTATTCCAAAAAACACAGCTTTAGATAGTCCTCTATCAATGTAAAACTTAGCTTGTCCATTCAATAACACCTCTTGTGCTGGTGCTTGGTTTTGAAGGATAGCATTTGCGATAAGGTCAACTTTTTTAGCAACACGAAGACTACCAAATCCATATAGATTAAATCTTCTTGCTAATACGGCATCATAGTTTGCTCCAGCATTAAATGCTTGTGAAGGGCTATTGAGATTATTAAACCCTACTCCGAAATCTACATATGATCTATCAGACTCCATGTAGTTTAAGTTTAGACCAGCAGAAATATTAACAAAGGACTTATCTTCTGCACCAATATTTTCGGCTGGTATAGTTGGATCAAACTCTCTACCGTCCCATTGGTTACCTGTAGTAACGCTCGCATAGTCGAATCTACGTTGTGCGAATCCTATACTTACACCTGGCATAACTTTCAGTTTTTCAGAAAGGCGGAGTCCATAGGATACGAACATATTAAGGCCAGTATTCTTGAGGTTAACATCACCGGCTATATCGTAGTTAAGAATGACACCAAAATTTAAATTATTGGTGGAATCTGTTGGAGCATGTTTATGATCATAAGCTAAATCTAGACTTCTGTAGTCTACTGGAACAGTTTTCCATTGTTGTCTTAGATTTGCTGTTATTCGTTGATTACCTTGGAAAGCACCGGTAAGACCGGGGCTTATGTTCAATGGAGAGTTAAAGAACTGCGAATAATGAATATCCTGTCCAATAGCTCCAAAGATAAAAGTAAAGCAAACGATAGCAACTAGTATGTACTTTCGTTTCATAGTTTGAAATAAGTTAATTCAAAAAATATGTTCGGGAACGATTTGCTGATTGGAATTGATCGATCGCAATGTCAATGGGTAACGACCATCATTTCCAAAATGCTGCCGTCTAATAATAGAACCAATTTAAGATAAATTTTAGTGACATTGCAGGTATATTTATGATAATTCAGGGTATTCCCTGCTATAATTGGCTAAAAATGCATTAATCGTTACATTTTGTGAGAAAAAAATATTAGGATTTAGGAGAAATTCGCGTGAAATGGAGAATAATTTGCTTTGATAGCCTTGATTTTCAGTGAGAAATATATCTGAGTTAAGAAATTTGTTGAAGGTGAAATTCCTATTTATAATGTGGGCAAATATGTATTATAAGATTATATTTGCAGCCCAATTCTACTTTATGCGAAAGTAGCTCAGCTGGTAGAGCACGACCTTGCCAAGGTCGGGGTCGCGGGTTCGAATCCCGTCTTTCGCTCCATTTAATCTTAACAGATTTAATATTTGGGCCCGAGTGGTGGAATTGGTAGACACGCAGGACTTAAAATCCTGTGTCCGTTGAGGACGTGCCGGTTCGACCCCGGCCTCGGGTACTAAAAAAAGGCTCTGCGTTTGCAGGGCTTTTTTGGTTTTAATATTTACGAGTATGTTTACTGTCTATGCAATAAAGAGCGAGTTCAGAAATTATATATATGTTGGTTTTACTTCTGACAT
>CALIAU010000002.1 GCA_938045585.1 uncultured Saprospiraceae bacterium | reverse complement strand
GAGCTCATATCGACGGGGAGGTTTGGCACCTCGATGTCGGCTCGTCACATCCTGGGGCTGGAGAAGGTCCCAAGGGTTGGGCTGTTCGCCCATTAAAGTGGCACGCGAGCTGGGTTCAGAACGTCGCAAGACAGTTCGGTCTCTATCTATTGTGGGCGTTAGAATACTGAGGAGATCTGACACTAGTACGAGAGGACCGTGTTGGACATACCTCTAGTGTACCAGTTGTGCCGCCAGGTGCACCGCTGGGTAGCTATGTATGGCAAGGATAAGCGCTGAAAGCATCTAAGCGCGAAGCCTACTCCAAGATGAGTATTCTTTTAAGGGTCGTTGAAGATGACAACGTTGATAGGCTACAGGTGGAAGTGCGGTGACGTATGGAGCCGAGTAGTACTAATTACCCGTTAGCTTCCTTTTTTTTTTACTATTAATCTAGAATAATTGCTCGATTTACTTTATTCCATCCTTTTTTTACTCTTTTGAGTATGAACAGTCAGTAATACAGATTACTGGCATTATAAAGAATACAAATTTGTCTTTCTTAGATAAATTTAAAGAGAATGGTGGTTATAGCGAGGGTGTTCACCTCTTCCCTTTCCGAACAGAGAAGTTAAGCCCCTCAGCGCCGATGGTACTGGTACAGCCGGGAGAGTAGGTCGCCGCCTTTTTTTATGAAAGCCTTGAGTTAATAGCTCAGGGCTTTCTCCATTTTAGGACCATTCATTCATAAGATTAAGTAGGCTTCGACCTACTCGCATCCGCAGCCTGATCTGTTGATCAGGTTCCCTCACTTGAAAGTCCATTTAGGACCTGCCTACCTCCGGTAGGCTTTCCAACCTTTCTCCATTTTAGGATACTACGTGAATCGTTCAGTCAAGCCGCCTTTTTATAAGACTGACTGGTCATGTGATAACATGATAAATAGTACTAAATGTACTATTGAAAAGAAGGAACCGAAGCATCAGCTTCGGGCGGGTAGGCAGTTAATAGCTAAGGGTTTACCTGCCTCAGGTAGGCTTGCCTACCTCTGGTAGGCTTTCTCCATTTTAGGACATTCATTCATAAGATTAAGTAGGCGTCGACCTACTCGCATCCGCAGCCTCGTCTGATGACGAGTTTCCTTCGATAGATTGACATTTAGTCAATTTCCACTGGATTGATCTTAAGACTATTAATATTCAAGTGTAGTTTGGAAACTAGACTACACGATTTTGAACATTTTATATAATAAATGATTTTAGCTTCCGGCCTTAGAAGTTTTAGTAAAATATATGTTCAAATTCCGTTAAATGATCGGTACTGTTTGAGCTAGATAAAAAATCCTATGTAAGGATAGTCTTCTAGCAAGAAATATATTCATTAAAACGAATCTAATTGTGCGAGTTTAGCGATAATAGGAATTTGGATATATATTTTGCGGCTGGTCTTCTAAAAGAAGAGCAGTAAAACTTATACAGTCTTGAATTTTTGGTTCTTTTGTTTCAAGACAAAAGAATAATATATTATTAAAGTACTAAAATAAATTTTCTCCATTTTAGGACATTCATCATTAATATATTGTTGGATCAGACCAACTTGTACCCCATGATTTGACTTACTGAATATAACCAATTAAACAAACCCTACAGATACCCTGCAAGACGTACAACTAGTAAGTGCTTTGTCATTTTGCCCTTATCAGCAATTTTTCTGTTTTTAGAATATAGGGTACCCTAGGGATTAATTTGTCATTAAAGTACACATCCTTCTTAAACCCCACCTTAGAGATTTAGATCATTATTAGCAAATAACGTCCTCGTTACATTGGATTAAAAAATATAGGTATGCAAACAAAAAATACAATTACAAAAATTTCAAAATATGCAGCAAGTGCGTCTGCATTATTATTAGGCACGCAGGTGGATGCAGCAATAGTCACAAATGACATAGCAGATGTATGTTGGGAACCCATGACAGAAAACGAATCCATCGCATTTGATATTGACGGTGATGGTGCAAATGATGTAGGCTTCTTTGCTTATGATCCAGCATTTGATGATGTATATATCATAATGCAGGGACTGGGTGGCGCTATCGGGACTGAAGGGGATCAAACAACAACGATGTATCCTGGTCTTGGAGATGTAGACTTTGATTGTGAGACTGGTAATACGAATTCTTCTGGAGGTATTCATACTCTAGGAGTAGGAGTACATGGTTTTGCACCTGTGCTATTTAATATAGGAGGTACACAGCATTTTGGAGTTGTAGAACTTACAACGGTCGGAGGGGAAGGGTCTCAAGCAGACGATGTGAGAAAGGTGATAGTGCACAGTTTTACTTACAATGATGATTCAGACGATTGTTTCGTAGCAGCTGCCTTACCAGTTGATTTGGCAAAGTTTGATGCTTATGGAGTGGACAACAGAATTGTTCTGGAATGGAGTACAAATAGTGAGGTGAATAATCAAGGATTTGAGGTGCAAAGAAGTATCGATGGAAAGTCTTGGAAGAGTATTGGTTTTGAAAGTGGAGTAGGAACCACACATGAGATTTCAAATTACACCTGGGTAGATAAAGAGCCCGTAGGACCAAATGCGTATTATAGATTAAAGCAAATTAACTTCAATGGTGAAGAAGAATATTCACAGGTTTTATCTGTAAGTTTTTCTAATGCGGTATCAAAATTTGAACTTTCAGTATTTCCTAATCCTACCTCCGACCATTTGTTATATAATTTACCAGATGAAAATTTGAACGTACATGAGATAAGTTTATGGACAACAGATGGAAAACGTGTAGTCTCAAAGACAATCCAAGATCAGGGAGTGAAGGTCATGAATTTACAAGGTATTGAAACAGGAACTTACATTTTTAATGTAAAATCAAAAGGGAAAAACTATAGTAAAATTATAGTGAAAAAATAATATTATACCTGCGCGGACTCTTTGGGTCTTAACTCCAAATATTTAAAGGAAAACTTGGTTGTATTTATTATTGCCAAGTTTTCCTATTTTATACTATGAATAAGAAGCTTTATTTTTTAGCTGTGCTCCCACCGCATGAAATTTCAACGGAAATTCAAAACTTTAAAAAAGAAGCACAAAGTGTATTTGCCTCTAAACACGCGACCAAATCACCTGCACACATTACGCTCGTACCACCGTTCTGGATGGATCAAAATTCTGAACAATTCCTATTAGAATCTCTGCATGAATTGAGCACACAAATTGAAAACTTCGATATTGAATTGCAAGGATTTGATTCCTTTGAACCAAACGTCTTATTTGTTGCTTTAAGCCATTCCGATAGACTAATAGAATGTCATCGATTATCGAAGGATTTAATAGAAAAACTTTTTGACCAAGAAATGAAAATGAATCACCCATTCCACCCACACATGACAGTAGCATTTAAAGATTTAGAACCATCTTTATTAAAACCAGCTCTTGAGCATTTCAAACAGAAAGACTATAGACGAACATTTACATTCCAGAATATAGAATTGCTTTGTCACAATGGAAGGACTTGGCAAGTAATTCCCTCAACTCCAAAAAGCTAGTTTGAATTATTTTGTATGAAGCGGATACAGTTCAGAAGCTGTGCTAAATCAATTGTTTCAAGAACTTCAAAATTGGGAGGTTGAACGGGACTGAAAGCATGCTTTATCGAATAGAATTTGCTTAAGACAGGCTCGAACTGGGATAAATGAAGATGAATTAAATTACTAAAGTCATTATGGTTTAACAATGCTTCATATGCTTTCCAATTATCTATTTTGCTTTGCCCAAATTCTTTAAAATGTAAATATCTGCGCACAATGGCATCTATACTTGCAATAAAGTCTGTCATGGTTCTACCTAAAAATACATTCGTTTGATTTTGAATGAATGCTTTACTATGCGATACAATTTCCTCTTGTGGAGGTATTTTGCTATTTGTAATAATGTTTTTAATGCCGTCAAATACTAGACTATTCATCAGGCATGTGCCATGCAAGCACATGTTCAAGTACATTTGATGACCCTGCATCATGTGGTTTAAAAAATTTGAAACGGTATTGAAACTAAGCGCAATTTGTTCCTGAGATGTTTCTTGCGTTTCTTCGCAAATTGATTTCACCTTTTTAAGTAAATTCATATCTGTATAGTCCAAGAGCAACATTAGATCTATGTCACTCTGCTTTTTTGCAGTTTTAAGCGCTACACTGCCATAAAGTATAAGAGACTTAATGTTTGTACTTTTTAAAGCATCTAGCTTAGTCAGTAATTGTTGCGCGACAACCAATTTTTTAGTGTTTTCCTCCATTGCTTTTAATCTTGAAGTGTAGTTTGACTATCCTTAGTTATAAATTCTATACATCTAAGCAGCTCTACGAAATTGCAGGAGGGCAATTTATCAAGTACAGCTAGGTCAAATCCTAAGGGTTTTACTTGATCACTTAAAGCAAAGAAGGCCATTATATTATCAGCATACTGTGGTAGAAATTTTCGTATGGAAGGTTCGTAGACGTCTCTTTGGATCTGAGTTTGATATTCTTCCCAGCTTTCTAAGTTCATAGTCTGAAGTAATTTTAAGTCAATATATTTTAAAATAGTAATTCGAATTCCCGTACACAGTTTAACTAATGAGCCTAAAAATAAGTCCTGAACGCGGCTGCTTGTGTCTTTTGCGTTTTTGCTAATTAAATCCTTCTGAGAAGGCAAGGAGTTTGTGGCCACTATAGATTTAAAGCCTTCGAAGATCTTACTGTCAAGAAGACATTTTCCTTTAAGGGCGATATGTAGAAAATAGTGATTGCCTTCTGTAATTTCTTTCAAGAAATCAGATACAAGTTTTACATTTATAGTAATTAAGACTGCATGTATTTTCTGAATTTCTAAGGTTTTCTTTTTTAACTCAGACATCAATTGTCTATCATTATAATCAACAAGTAAGATAATATCAATGTCACTGTTTGCTTGTGCAGTCCCCAATATACTTGATCCATACACAATGAATGATTGGGCAGGACTATGCTGTTTACTTTTTAAATAATCTGCAAGTTCCTGTGCAATTATTACTCTTCTTTTGCTTTCGTTATTCATGTACATTAGGATTTGATTCTTGAAGAATAATGTTTAGCATTTTCAACATATCGATTAGATTAAATTCATTTTTGAGGTCAAGTGTAAAAGAACTATTTGCAAAGTGTTTAATTTGAGTAATACATTTTTCCATTTCCTTTAAAGGAATTGGTTTGTGTGCAATGTCTCTGCCTTTTGTATTAGCTAATAGGTCAATGTAGTTTTTGACAGAGTTATTCCTTATGAAGTCTAATGAAGTATAGTCTAAAAGTATGGATTGAAATTCTTCAATAATTTTAGGCGTGTGGGTTGTAAGGATAGCTGCAGATCTAATTCCAATCCCTTTAGCATGCACCTTCTCTAGTTTTTTTAAGATAGGTTTTGGATTCGCTTTTAAAAAATGTTTAAGTCCAATAAAAACAGTACTATTTAAAAGGCAGATTCCATCAACTAGTATAAAATAATAGAGTGGCTCATTGCGCATTAGATTTTCTATGTATTGAGAAACGGTTTTTAGGTTTAGTGCAATCTCTAAATCGTACTTCTGCTCAAATGTGGCTTTGAGTTTTGATAAATAATTGACAAGCTTAGGGGTGGTAACATGGACTAAAATTTGGATATCTAAATCACTGTGCTCCGTTGCTGTGCCTCTAGCAGTGGAACCATATACAATAAAACATTGGATATTTGTAGTATCAAATTTCTTTATCGCTAAAAGAATCTGTTCAGCAATTTTTGTTCTATGTTTTGAGTGAAAAGTACTCAACTTAGTTCTTTAGTTTGCTTTAGAATATAGCGCATTGTTTGAAGGAGTTCAACTATATTAAAATCATGTTCTAGATCTAAATCAATACCTAAGCTGCTAACATTTTTGTTGTAGCGAAGGAATTTATCCAGACAGGCACTATACTCTGGTAGATGTTCCTGAATTGCAGGAAGATGTTTAGACGCACGTTGAATAGAATTTTCTTGCTCTATCCAAGTGTCATATATGTTTTCAGTCACTCTTTTATAGGCAAGAAACTGAAATGTGCTTAAACTGCAGTCACTATTAAATTGGCTTAATCGTTGATTAAAAAGATCGTTTGACCATTCTTGAACCTCCCTTCTTAATTTGTTTTCGATAACATCTCTGCTTGGTAGAGGTGAAGATTGTACTAAGGTTTTTAATGAAGAAAATAAAGCACTGTTTAAAAGACAAACTCCATTTAATACCATCAAAACATGAAAACTATCTCCCTGAACTAATTCTTCAATAATAAAAGAGGGTGTTTTCGCATTCACCATCATCTTAATACCACTTTTCTGTTGCGCTTCAAAAATTAACTGTTCCGTTTTCTGCTGTTGAAGTAAGTTCGGATTATCAGATATAATTTGAATATCTATATCACTTTCCTTTTGTGCTTTCTTTAAAGCCACAGAGCCATAAACAATAAAAGATTGTATACGCTTGGGAAACATATGTAATAGGTTTTGACAAAGTTGATTGGCAAGCCTAAGGCGGAGAGTTGTGTGTTTTTGATTTATCAATTAAATAAGATAAAAGTTTGCATTGTATTGCAAATTAAGCATTGTTTACAATTCAGCTAAAGATTTATAAGCCATTCTTTATCAAATCCACATACAGCTAATCTCCCATTTGTTAACTTTGGGCTATGAGGTCAAAGTTATTTATGGAATTGGTATGGATACTATTTACAGGCTTACTCTGTGTTTTAGTTCTTCTTCCTTTGTATAATAGTTTAGGGAAGAATTATCCGTTTTATACTGAGAACATAGTCTTTATAATAGCTGCAGTTACTTTTATCCGATATATATTTTTACTTAAATTTCATTGGATTGCAGATACAACGTATCCTAAGGTTGCTCTTATTTTTCTTGCGATTCCTATTACGATGTATCTAGTGGATAACATCTATGATTTTCAAGCCTATGTAGATGAGGATGGTTTATATGCTTTATTAGAGAATTTCCCAGTCGAAAAGCAAAAATCTTTGGGCTCATATATGAAAACACAAATGATTTTTTTCTGGACTGCAGCAGTAATTTCTGCAGTCTTACTCCCAATACGTATGATGGTCTCCATATGGCGACAAAAAAATAGGGGAACAGTATGAGGAAGGAGTTTAAATACTTACTCTTCGTTTTATACGGTCTATTTGTTTATTTAACTCTGTTTAATCACATAGGTAAGCAGCCTATTAAAATATGGGATGAATCCTTATTTGCAGGAAGAGCAATCTACATGGCAGACAACAATGCCTATATGCCTAATTTTAATAAGTTAGATAAAGTCTTACCTAATCATAGGAACACAAAACTACCTTTTACGACCTTCATACAAGCCGCTTCGTTTAAAGTGTTTGGAGTAGGAGAGAAGTCTCTACGAATTCCTTTGGGAATTATCCTAGTTTTGAGTTTTCTATATGTTATTCATTTTTCTAGAAGGGAATTCGAAGAACCTCTGTATGGTGTTTTAATGTCAATTATTCTATTAACAAGTATTGGCTTTATGCGCGATCATATGGCGCGGTTTGGAGATCAAGATATACCTTTTGCAGCCTATAGTCTGCTATCTATATTATTTTTTTATCTCTACGTTGAACAAGATAAGTTGAAAGATCTTGCACTATTTACTTTCTTTAGTATAGCAGCTTTACTGACTAAGAATTTATTAAGTCTGATTTTAATTCCAGGACTTTTTTTATATGCCGCATATAGAGGAGTGTTTTTTAAGTTACTTAAACGAAGTTCTACCTATGTTGCCATATTTGCCTTAGTTGCATCTTATGTAGCTACAGTAGTATATCTAGAAAATGCGTATCCAGGTTTTTTTTATAGAATGTGGGACTATGAATTGTTTGGCAGGTATAATAATACAATAGAAGGACACTCAGGAGGTTTCTTTTTTTATTTTGAATTATATTTCTCGCACCATCATGCACCCTGGTTCATTTTTATCTGGACTATACCCTTCATATTTTTAAATAAAAATAATTCAAAGAAGAATAAGAATTTTGCTGTTTGCCTCTTGTTATCTTTTCTTTCATACTTCATAATTGTATCTATGTCAAGTACAAAAACTGCTTGGTATTATGCCCCTCTGTATATGATTAATGCGTACTTGATGTCTATGGGCTTAGTTAATTTTTACAGGATGCTTGTTCGCCATTTTAATCATAGTAAAGTACTGAAACTATTGCTAATAAGCTTGCTAGGTATGGCAATCGGATATGGTACATATTTCATCATGAAAAAGGTAGCCTACCTGCCTGACTCAGATGTAAAGGACGAACAATACGGACACTTTATTAAACAGCTTGCATACTCGCATCCAGAAATTAAAGAATTCTCAATTATCGATAATAATTTTGGTTCAGTGGCAGTCTTCTATGCGCGGAAGTATAAGAAAGAAGGCTATGATATTGCTGTTAAGCGTGGGGGAGATAGAGAGAAGGGAGAACTCGTTATGGTCTGCCTAAACAATGCACTCAATCCAATTAAGCGTAGATATAAGATTACAGAATTGGATGCTTACAAGTATTGTAAATTTCTCAGAATTGGAGAAGAAAAATAAATAGCTAATCTTTCCAAGGTACCTTATCCACACGGATATACTTCTGTTTAGGAAGTGCAAAGAACTTAGGGTTCAAACCTACATTACCATAAAAGGCAAGCATGGTGTAATCGTTTTTAAGATATTCATCCACATTTTTTCCATCATAATCTACAAAGATGCTGGCATGATTCATAGATTCATCCAAGGCTGAGATCATAATTGTTTCATGAGGAAATTCATAAGGATACCAAAGCTTTTCCCAATCAAACCTGTCGAGCTTAACCAAGGTTTTTGCATGTCCTAAGGCCAGTTGCTTCTTCATTAGCTCCTTTTGGTAGATATGTCTTTGTTTATAAAAACTATGCTTGGTATAAATCTGTGCGAAGCAAATAGTTAAAACGAAAGCTAGAGCAAGTAGTTTATATCTAACTTGATAGTCTATGTCTAAGGCCTTCAAAATGGCTAGGCCCCAGATCATCCCAAACATACCTATGTATCCATCTATCATGATATAAATATTAGCACGCAGGTAGGCGTGAGAGAGAATTACCAATACTAAGAGTCCTAAAGAACTCATAAGTAAATATCCGACCTGAATTAACTGCTTCCTTAACAACAGGAAAATGAGTGAAATTATAAAAGCTAGGACTGCAATATTAATATAGCTAAAGGCATATTTTTCAATAATGTCAAACACTAAATAATCGCTTCGGTTCGAGAACACCTTTGGTAAATCTTGTAGGAAATTTACTTTATTACTCTCATATCCGTCATCCATTACAAATTTGAAACGTAAAAAAAAGCTAAAGAGAATAATCCCAATGTGTGTCCAATTACCAAAATCTTTCCATCTATTCTGGTCTAAAACATTATATATCAGCATCGCGAAAAGAGGCACTATTATTACAGGATGTATAATATATAACCAGGCTGAAAAAAGAAGCACCAGAAAAGTGGATATGCCATAGTTATACCAATTAATTTTTTCTTTGTCTAAGGCAATCCAATTATATAAGGTAGTAGCAACAGCTATTGCAAACGTAATTTCCGTATGTCCAGCATAGAATTTGTACCGCATAGTCAAAACGAGTGCAAGAAGTAGAAGCAAGCCTCCTTTTGCAGTTTTAAATACATAGACATTAAGTAGATAAAGTAGATAAAACCAGATGCCGAATATAACTGAATAAGAGCGTAGGACAGTTTTCAAGGAAGCACCCATGTCTATCAAGAATAAAGGAATAGTTTGGGTAAAATAGCTTATATATCTATTGTGCTTAACAAAGACTTCTTCAAAGTTGACCATGTGAAAGGTGTAATAGGCAGCATCACTATTTATCAGTCGTTCTTTGTAGAAAATAAAGGTGAATAGTAAGTATATTAGAAAGCCTATATGACCTAAGAGTATTAAGCCCTTGTCAATATCAAATGAGAGTCTATCTTTGCCAAATATTTTCATACTTTGAAATCCAGTTCAATTATAAGAAAAGATATCTTTAATCTAGTCACTTAGGGATTATAGGCTTGCATGGAAAAAGAAATAAATAAGGAGGGGAAAGGGAAAAAGATTGCCATGAACATCTTAAAGCTAGTCCTGTCCGTACTGGCCATTTATCTCATAACAAAAAAGGTTGATTTTAAAGAGGTAGTAGTTCATTTTAAGCAAATGAATTATGGGTATGCTATGTTAGCTGTATTCTCTTTTTTTATATCGAAAGTCATTTCAGCATCCAGGCTAAATGCTTACTATAGATCACAAAAGATTAATTTGGACGAAGCAAGCAACACTAAACTATATTTCAATTCCATGTTTTATAATCTTTTTATCCCATTGGTCGGAGGAGAAGCGTATAAGGTCATGTGGATGCGCAAACATTATAATGCAAACTACAAGTCACTTATCTGGAGTGCTTTGTTAGATAGAGGAAGTGGTTTAGTTGCACTCATTATCCTTACACTTGTATACTTTAATTTATATGATAATGGTTTTACTTGGAGTGTGTTTACTTGGGTACTAATTCCAGTCGTCCTCTTAGGATCTTTTCTAGTCCACTTTCTATTTTTTAAGTCGTATAAACCTGCATTTAAACTGACAAGCTTCTTATCTATATTAGTACAAATTCTGCAGGTAGTAACAATTTTCTTTTTGACAAAGGCAATTGGATTAGATGATATGATAACGGAATATATATTTATATTTTTAGTGTCTTCTTTTGCATATATATTACCATTTTTAGGCGCAAGAGAATTAGCCTTTGTCTACGGTGCAGATTATTTGCAATTAGATAATGAAGTGTCATTGACTCTAAGTCTTCTCTTTTATTTAGTAATTGCTTTTAATTCCTTATTAGGAGCAGTTTTCTTTTTTATTCCTATTCAAAAACAAACATAAATTATGTCACAGGTAAAAGAATTTAATAGTTATAGAGAAAAAATGAATGAACGCATTCTTGCGCAGGATAATAAAGTGCTCAAGCGTTTTTTTAGTCTAGATAATCAGGCTTACCAAGAGGGCGCGCTTGATGTAAAAACAAAAGAACTTCTAGGTCTAATAGCCTCTATGGTATTGCGTTGTGATGATTGTATCAAATATCATTTAGGAACGAGTCACGAGATAGGCGTTACAAAGGAAGAAGTATATGAAGTATTTTCTATTGCAAATCTTGTGGGAGGTTCTATATGTATACCGCATACTAGAAGAGCTGTAGAGTATTGGGAAGAGTTAGAATCTTTATCTGAATAAGATTTTTATAAAGGACCAAAATTCATTTAAGAGCAGCTTTGCACTCACTTCAGATAGAATTATACCCTCTCGTAAGTCTACCAGAACGGGAGTAACAGACATTTCTTTGTTTCTATCAGCCAGACGCAGAAATTCTAAATCTACAAGATATCTATTTGTTCGGGTAGCGAGAAATGTTTCTTTGGCCTCCTGTTTAAAAGCTTTTAAACCGCATTGTGTATCATAGGCAGGCAGACGTAGTACCGAACGAATTGTACTCTTTAATAAACGTGAAATCCAAGCTCTCTTTTTAGGGATATTATCATAATACGTAGCATTTCTTTTACCAATGGCAATGGTAGTCTTTGGATTATCCAAGGCTTTAATTATATTTAATACAGAAGCTTGGGTGTATGGGAAATCGATGTCAGTAAATAAAATTACATCGGATTGTGCTGTTGCTATTCCTGTGCGCAATGCTGCACCCTTTCCCTTATTTTCTGGATGGGTCAAGAGAGTAAAATGTTCTACGTTTTTCTGTAATACTTGGGCTCCCTTTTTCATGTTTACGCGAGATCCATCATCTACAATTATAAGATGAATCTGGTAAGAGTCAAGCGCTTGTTCTAAGGATGAATATTTTTCCAAAACAGTCTCTTCCCATTTAGCTAGGGCATTAAAAGCGGGCAGTATGATGTCTATTGTGCGCAGATCTTGATATTTGGGTTATTTGATTGTTAACAGTAAAATGTAGTCATCCTTACTTTAACAAATATTGGGAATTATATCAATAGGAATAACTGTATATTTAGGTATAATTTGAGACTAATGAAACAGATTTTCAAGATATATTTATTATTGGTATTCTTAGCATATTCCTCCGCTGGAATATCTCAAACACATGAATTTTCTGCCCTCTTAGGTTTTTCTAGTTATGAAGGAGATGTCAATAAAAGGGATATTTTCTTACCTGCTGAATCCCACTTTTCCTTTGGCTTGCAATACAAGAAATATGTAACCAAAAACATCTATGCCAGTTTGAATTTTAATTATGGAAAAATTAGTGGTGATGATCGGAACTTTGAAGATAGAGCACAATGGAAACGTGTCTTGAGTTTTTCAAGTCCAGTAACAGAATTAGCTGTGCAGTTTGAATGGCTCTTGAACGGAAGGGAAGTGATGTATGTATATGATATTGAAGGGAACAAGTATAAGTGGGATGCAATAGATCCTCTCGCAACTGTGTATACTAAGTCTGGAGTTAAGTTAGATCGTCTTGGAAATTTCTTTGCAGATAAAGATGAAGAAGGGAATTTGCGCGTAAAAGATCCAGAAGGAAACGTTACAATTTATAATGACGATTTTGAAGTTATTGATGAAATGTATCCGAAAAGATTTACACCATATCTTTTAACAGGTCTTGGTTTTTCATTCTTCTCTCCTGAGACAGATGGATTAATCAGTGAAGGTGATATAGTAGATCCAGAAACACTACCTGGGGTTTTTAATAATACGCACTTTACAGTCCCGATAGGAGGTGGCCTAAGGTATGATTTTAGTCCAAGACACGCTATTAGCTTAGAAGCAGCATATAGATATCCATTTACAGACTACATTGACGGAATTTCTGATTCGCGAGATCCTGATGATAACGATTGGTATATCATTGCAGGTCTGCGCTATAGTTATAAGTTAGGTTTTGAGAAAAAGTACATCCACGAAAATCTTGAGATTATGGAAGTCTTGAGAATGCGTTAGGCGTTTGCCTTTTTATAAGCGATATTGATATGGCCTAAATGATGTTTACCATGCCATGCGTATACTGCTAAGGTTTTATCTAATTGCCATCTTTTATTTGATTCAGGATGAAAGAAGCCTCTTTTAAAATCTTCCTCGTTCATGTTTGTTAAAACAGTTGTAAGTCTAGCATGTAGAGATTCGATCAAATTTAAGGACAAATCTATATCAGCGTACTTAGCTTCTTTTTCTTCTGCCCATAACTTTTCATCATATGCTTTGATTGTAGGTTCATCTTCTGTTAAACTCCATTTAAAACGTAGGTAACTATTCATGTGAGAGTCTGCTACATGGTGCACTACTTGTCTAGCTGTCCAACCACCATCTCTATAGGGCGTATCTAATTGGTCCTCGTTAAAATTCTGGCAGGCCTTTCTAAGTAATTGAGGGAATCGCTGAATCTCATCTATCCAACTCGCAATTTGTTGATTATTGACTTCTTTCAGCATCTCAAACTTTCCTATTGGATATCGCTCATTCATTATAATCTGTGTCTTATTATTTGTTCTAATATAGGGTTTCCCCTGAATTTGACATCAATAGGCTAAAAAAGCCTGCTTTTCTGCATTATATCACTCTTAGATGATGTATCTTTTCAATCAATCATAAAGCTAATCATTATGAGTTACACGCGTTATATCTATATTTTTTGCTTTATTTTCTCAGCTCTGGGTTTATATTCTCAGTGTTTTCCGGATCGTCATAATACAAGTACAGATGAGGCTTGGCTTTCCTGCACACCTTCATTGAGCCCCTATCCTGAGCGAGGAGTTTCTCATTGGATAATGTATGATATTGGGAGTATTCAAGAATTAGGTAGATCTACAATCTGGAATTATAATACACCTGGTGAAGAGTCGAATGGTATTCAAGAATTAATAGTTGATTATTCTAATGATGGGCTTACTTGGCAAACGTATGGTAGCCATACTCTAGAAGAAATATCGGCCTCTTCATTCTATCAAGGAGATGAGGGTCCAGATTTAAGTGGACTAAGTGCTCAATTTATTTTGTTTACAGCGGTATCAAATTTTGGAGGCGATTGTTTTGGGATGGCGGAAATAAAAATTGAGGTAGGTAATTTAGTTTCAAATATTGAGGATACCCAAATTTCGAATTTTTCGTTAGTACCCTCACCAAACCCGGCGAGTGATATTGTTGCTTTAAAGTTTGAGACTGCTTCTAGTATTGATGGTAAATTGACTATATCTAATAGTTTAGGTCAACAAGTGTATATAGAACAGACTTTTATACCAGCTGGTACAAGTTCCAAAATATTAAATCTAGCCTCCTTGACAGCTGGCGTGTATATAATTGCGATTCAATCTGGCGATAAAATGTCTACCTCTGAATTAATTATAACAAGATAATAACTATGAAATATACCCTTTGTTTCATTTTAAGTTTTTGTGCTCTAAATATGAGCGGGCAAAATTATTCTGACTATTTAGGTGCTGGGCATGCGGATGGCATGATAGTAACATCTAGTAGTAATAGTGGCATCGGAAGTGCACAAAGTACCGTTGATGGAGTTGGATTAGATGCGGATTTATTTGAAGCATCCCGTTTTCTATTCCAGGCCAGTTTTGGAGGTACTAGAGTTGAAATTGAAGAGCTATCAGAGACGCTTGATTTTGAAGGCTGGTTGGATGCGCAATTTTTGTTGCCTGAGACGAGCTATGAAGAGACGACACAAGAAGTTTGGGATACCGTTCTTTTTCATCGATTAGCAAACGGCTATGACCCTGATGATGTATCTATCCATGGACCTAATCATGTGATTTGGAATTACAGTTGGTGGCAGGCATTACAGGATAATGAGGATTATTTAAGGCAAAAAATTGCCTATGCCCTTTCTCAGATTTATGTCATATCCAATGAATCGGATTTGAGAGCCTTTGCGTTGGCAGTAGGGTCTTACTATGACTTACTCATGGGCAATGCCTTTGGGAATGTAGAGGATTTACTGATGGATGTTACTCTAAGTGTTCCTATGGGATATTATTTAAGTCATTTAAATAATCCGAAAGAAGACATAGAGGAAAATATACATCCAGATCAAAACTATGCACGTGAGATCATGCAGTTATTCTCTATAGGTTTGTATGAATTAAATCAGGATGGTTCAAGAAAAATTGATGGGGATGGGGAATTTATTCCTACCTATAATAATGATGATATAGTAGAGATGGCGAATGTCTTTACAGGCTTAGGTCCTGGTGGCATAATGGATTTCGTTACATGGATAGACGTGCCTTATTTTGGCTTAGGCATGTATGGTGCGGACAAAACTGTTCCTATGGTCATGTATGAAGATTTCCACGAAACGAAAGAAAAAATAATCTTTGGAGGTGATCTAACAATACCAGCTAATCAAGCTGGCATGACAGATATTGAACAAACAGTCAGTTATTTGTTTAATCATGATAACATGCCTCCTTTCTTTAGCAGATTGCTGATACAAAGACTTGTGAAATCTAATCCAACGCCAGGCTATATATCAAGAGTTGCTGCTGCTTTCATAGATAATGGAAGTGGTGTTCGAGGAGATATGCAAGCAATTATAAAAGCTATTCTATTAGATGATGAAGCAAGAGAATGTGCTCCAATGCAGTTAGATTTTGCACCAAGAATGCGTGAGCCTTTTACAAAGTATGTACATATCTCAAGGCCCTTAGCCTTAGATAGCCCTATGGGTAGATATTGGAATAGTAGCTTTAACTTTTTCAATAGTTCTAAACAAATTCCTTTGTATTCCCCGACGGTATTTAACTTTTATTTACCAGAGTATCATCCTGTTGGACTGCTTTCGGATAATGGTTACTATGCACCTGAGTTCTTTCTACATAATACCTCTACTGCAACAGGGATGATTAATCAGGTTAATAACTGGACCTTATGGGATAATTATTTGTACAGTTGGGAAGATAATTATGGGGATGTAGATGTTCCAATTTTAACAGATGAATTACATGGATTTGCAGACGAGCCAGAAAAGCTGATAAATGAATTAGATATACGTTATACGCATGGTCAATTAACAGACGAGACGAGGACTATAATTAGAACAGCTATAGAAGGATTGCCTCCTACCTACGGTGGAGACAATTATGAGTGGTATATGGCTAGATTTGCTCTTTATCTTTTGTTTATTTCACCAGATTATAACCTTATGCGCTAGAAAAACCCTTAGAAATGACCAAATGTTAAATCATTTCTTTCAGGGTTTTTACCGATAAAAATTTAGATTTAAAAAATTAAATTGTGTAAGTTTCACAGCTCAGACTTGATTTTTAGTGATTAAAATTCTTTATATGAAAAAGCTATTGTTGATTTTATTTGGATTCGCAATCGGTTCCGTGCATGCCCAAACATATACAGATTACATTGGTGCTGGTCATTCAGATGGCATTACAGTAACAAGTAGTGATAATTCAGGCTTGGGAACAGCTCAAAGTACTATTGATGGTGCTGGAATGCAGGCAGACCTTTTTGAAGCTTCGCGTTTTCTATCGCAGGCCACCTTTGGGGTTAAACAAGCAGAAATAGAAGCACTAGCAACTGATCTAGATTTTGAAGGCTGGATAGATAACGAGTTTACAAAGCCACAGACTGAGTATTACAATGAAATGCAAAATATTTGGGCAGAAATACTACAAATGAGAGAAGATGCGGGTGAAGACATCTCTGATATCTTTGGACCCTATGCAGTACATTTTAATTATACTTGGTGGCAGAATGTTATGACAGGAGATGATCAATTGAGGCAACGCATCGCCTTTGCCCTAAGTCAACTTCTCGTTGTATCTAACGAATCAGATATACGTGATCACGCAGAGTCAAGTACGAGCTACTATGATTTATTAATGACCCATGCCTTTGGGAATTATGAGGATTTATTATTGGATGTTACTCTATCTGTAACGATGGGGTATTATTTAAGTCACCTTGACAATCCGAAAGAAAATATTGAAGAAAATATACATCCAGATCAAAATTATGCACGTGAAATTATGCAGTTATTCACGATTGGATTGTATGAACTCAATATGGATGGAACCAGAAAAAAAGATAGCGATGGGAACGATATTCCTACCTATGACCAAGACGATATTGTGGAAATGGCGAATGTCTTTACGGGCTTAGGTGCAGGTGGCATAGAGGATTATGTTACCTGGGTAGATGAGCCATACTTCGGTTTAGGCTTTTGGGGAGCAAGCAAAACAGATCCAATGGTCATGTATGATGACTTTCATGAAACTAAAGAAAAAGTACTTTTAAAAGATGTAACTCTCCCTGCTGGTCAGCCTGGTATGCTTGATGTAGAGCAGGCTGTTAATTACTTGTTCAATCATGATAATACGGGCCCCTTTGTAGCGTATAGACTTATACAAAGATTGGTTAAGTCTAATCCAACACCAGGCTACGTAGAACGTGTGGCAACTGTATTCAATAATAATGGCTCAGGGGTACGGGGAGATATGAAATCTATTATTAAAGCCATACTGCTAGATGAAGAAGCGAGAGAATGCGCACCTATGCAAGATGATTTTTCTCCTAGATTGAGAGAACCAGTATTGCGTTATACACATATAGCAAGAACCTCAGAAACGGATAGTCCTTTTGGAAGATATTGGGCGAATGGTTATAACTATAATAACAGTGCAAAACAAGGAGCCTTGTGGTCACCTTCTGTATTTAATTTCTATCTTCCTGATCATTTCCCTGTCGGTCTTTTGGCTGGAAATGGATATGCTGCACCTGAGTTTAAATTACATAACACCCAGACTGCAACAGGTTATATTAATGCTGTAAATGGATGGGTAATATGGAATGGTTTGATGTATAGTTGGGAAGGGGATTATGGAGACCTTCCAGTAACTTTGATTACAACAGATTTAGAAGACCTTGCGGACGAACCAGAGAAAATGATAAATGCCTTAGATATACGGTATACGCATGGTCAGATGACGGATGAAACAAGAACTATAATAAGAGATGCAGTAACTCCACTCGTATGGGGTGATTATCAATATGACAGGGCTCGCATGGCCTTGTATTTACTCTTTATTTCCCCAGACTATAACATAATGCGATAAGACACCACTTAAACAAGAAAGTTATGAAAGACATGAATAATAATTTAGGAAGAAGAAAATTTATAAAGCAAACAAGTTGTGCTGCGATAGGAACAACAACCTTATTCAGTACTCTGTTTAATTTAAAAACAATGAATGCAGCTTCCATTTCCAATTCTGCAGTTTTTGGTGGCGATGATTACAAGGCACTCGTCTGCATTTATATGGGAGGTGGAAATGATTCGTTTAATATGCTTATGCCTAAGCAGGATAATAATGAATATAATATTTACGCAGAATCAAGATCGAATCAAGCTATTCCACAAGCGGATATTCTAGCACTAAGTGGCTCTAATTATGGGTTACACCCTGCTTTGACAAACGTAAGAGATTTGTATGACTCAGGAGATGTAGCCTTTGTGACTAATATAGGTACACTGATTGAGCCTGTTGATCAAGCAAGTTATTATGATGGTTCAGCGGCACTTCCGCTTGGATTGTATTCGCATGCTGATCAGTCCCAGCAATGGCAGACATCTGTTCCGCATGACCGTACCGCTGTGGGTTGGGGAGGAAAGATTGCAGACTTACTGCAATCTCAAAATTCCAATCAGGATATATCATTGAATATTTCATTAGCTGGTAACAATGTTTTTCAAACGGGTAATAGCACATCTGAGTTTACAGTGAACCCCTACAGTGGAGCAATTTTAATTAATGGCTACGGTGATCCTTGGTTGTTTAGTCAATTGCGTACACAAGCGATTGATGATATGATAGAGGCTAACTACCAAGATCTATTTAAGAAAACATATATGGATATCGTAAAGGTCTCCAGAGATGCTAATATTCAATATCAAGAAGCAGTTGAAAATGTTACACTTAATACTGAATTTTCGGATAACGAACTAAGTATGCGATTCGAACTTGTTGCGAAGACGATTGCGGCTAGAGATGATTTGGGAATGACTAGACAAATTTTCTTCGTGGATTTTGGATCTTGGGATCACCATGATGAATTATTGAATTCTCAAGCAGAACAGTTTGACTGGATGAATACTGGTCTCCTAGAATTTAAAAATGCTTTGGAAGAGTTGGATATGTATAATTGTGTGACTACATTTTCTTTATCAGAGTTTTCTCGTACACTTAGTTCAAATGGCAATGGTACGGATCATGCTTGGGGAGCGAATGTGTTTTTAATGGGGGGAGAAATCCAGGGTGGAAACATCTATGGAAATTATCCTAACCTAGAATTAGGATCTAATATTGATGTAGGAGGAGGGGTTCTTATACCTGAAATATCCTGTGATGAATATTTTGCTGAACTTTCAAAATGGTTTGGTGTCACACCAAGCGAATTGTCCACCATATTCCCTAACATAGGGAACTTCTATGACGTAAATTCTAGTGATAACCCAATTGGATTTTTACCAGCTTAATCTTTTAATTCAAAAAACACCATTATGAGAAATATGTTAATTGCAGTTTTGTTTTGTGCTATAAGTGTTAGCATGGCAACTGCACAATGTTTTCCAAATAGACACAACGCAAATGAAGACGCTAGCTGGCTATCCTGTTCAACTAGTCCTAATCCTAACCCAGATAGAGGTACCTCTCATTGGGTTATGTATGAGCTTGATGATGTGTATGAGTTTTTCAATTTGACTGTATGGAATTATAACCATGTGTATGATCATAATAATGGAGTTTCAGAAATTGTTGTTGATGTTTCACTAGATGGTGTAACATGGCAAGAAGCTGGAATATTTAATGTTCTAGAATCTGATGGAAGTAGTTTTTATCAAGGTGAAATGGTAGGTTCTTTAGGTGGCCGTGTTGGCCAATATGTTTTAATTACTGCCTTAGAAAATCATGGAGGTACTTGTTTTGGACTCAGTGAGGTGAAAATAGAGTTAGAGCCTTCTGAATTACTAACGGATATTACGCCTTCTTTGACTTTATTACCTACAATAATTTCTGGAGTTACCGATTTGTTTTGGACAGTTAAAATTCAAGAACTTGAAAATGGTCCCACATCAGGAGATATTACAGTCATAATTCCTAAAGATGATAGGATGACTTTTAATTGGGACCCAAATGGTTCTAGTATAGGTCCTTTTTCTGTAAATAATGATTTTTGGACCTATGATGCTTCGAATGTAAGTTTTCATATATGGACGGCGACCCTCCCTATACAAAGTCAGTCTAGTAAAACGTTTGGATTTATAGCATCGTATGATCCTGAAGGATCTTCAGGAATAGCCTCTACGACAGTAACTATTTTGTCTGGAAGTGGTAATGAATCCGATCTTAGTAATAATATAGATGTTGAAACCCTCAGCTTTTTCTCTGAGAATTAATTGACTTCTTTTGGTTGCTTCTATCAGTGTTTCTATTGAGTAATTTCGATAGACTAGAATGTTATTCTCTAGTATTAAACGTAGATCTTATGATTTCAACAAAACATGGTATAACAAGTCTCCTTGTTATTTTATTTAGTATTCATTTACAGGGGCAATCTTACTTTGGAGCTGGCAATGATATCGGGGTAACTGTAACAAGTAGCAGCCAAGAAGGAATTGCGCTTGCTGAAAATACGATGAACGGCAAAGGAATGGATGCCAAATTATTTGAAGCTTCTCGCTTTCTTTCGCAGGCAGGATTTGGTGCTTCAAAAGCTGATATAGAAATTCTAGCAGAAACATTAGATTTTGAAACTTGGCTAACAGATCAGTATAATCTACCTGTTAGTTCAATCTATAATCAATTAGATGAAATTTTTGCAGAAATGGTAGCTGAATATACGGCAATTGGAATTCCGGAAGAAGAAGTATGGGGTCCTGCAAGCATACACTTTAATTATGCTTGGTGGCAAAATTTGATGACCGAGGAAGATCAGTTACGCCAAAAAGTAGCGATGGCATTAAGCGAAATTGTAGTTATTTCTAAGTTCTCCGCAGGTGGATTTGGAAGAGGTTTAGCAAGCTACTATGATATATTTATGAATAATGCCTTTGGGAACTACGAAGATATCTTGTTAGAAGCTACCCTGCATCCTATGATGGGTAATTATCTTAGCCACCTGGATAATCCAAAAGAAAATGTAGATGAAAATATTCATCCTGATGAAAATTATGCGAGAGAGGTCATGCAACTATTTTCCATAGGCCTCTACGAGCTCAATCAAGATGGAACAAGGAAAAAAGATATTAACGGGAATGATATTCCCACGTATAACAATCAAGATGTAAAGGAACTAGCAAAGGTATTTACTGGATTGGGAGCTGGTGGTTTAGAGTCTTGGGTAGATTGGATAACTGAGCCTCATTTTGGTTTAGGTTTTTATGCGACTGCCAAAGATATACCTATGCTGATGTACCAAGATTTCCATGAAACTTCAGAGAAAGTATTATTGGGTACACATACAATTCCTGCAAATCAAGATGGAATGCAAGACGTAGAAGAAACGATCGAATTTCTTTTTAACCATGATAACGTAGGTCCCTTTCTTGCCGAACGATTGATACAGCGTTTAGTGAAATCAAACCCAACTAAGGAATATGTGGGTAGAGTATCTGCTGCTTTTAATGATAATGGCTCAGGTATTAGAGGAGATATGCAAGCAGTTATCAGTGCAATCCTATTAGACGAAGAAGCGCGCTTATGTGCACCAATGCAGGATGAATTTGCTCCTAAGTTGCGTGTCCCTGTAACTAAGTTTACACAGTTAGCAAAAGCGGTAGATCTCGACAGTCCTTTAGAACGTTATTGGAATGAAGGAGAGAGCTATTTCTTTGCAACATGGCAATTCCCTATGTATGCCCCAAGTGTCTTTAATTTCTATGAGCCAAATTATTCTCCCATTGGCCTATTGTCAGATAACGAAATATTTGGACCAGAATTTAAAATTCATAATACGCAGATTGCTACATCTTATATAAACAAAGTTGCAGACTGGACTCTGTATAACAACTTTATGTATAGCTGGGAAACACAAATCGAAGATCCACCCATTAAACTGGATAGGAGCCATTTGATGACTTTAGCTGAAGAACCAGAACGCTTGATGAATGAATTGGATATTCTTTTCACACATGGACAATTGACTGATGAAACGAGAGGTTACATCAGAACTGCCATGGAAGGGTTAGAATATAATGATATTATGTACGATCGGGTTAATATGGCTCTATCCCTTTTGCTTATTTCTGCTGATTACAATATCAGGCACTAGTCTTCATGCAAGAATAATTCATCAAGATAATACCTACGATTCGCCTCATTATACAGCGTTGCACAAGTGCCTGTGCCACTACGCATAATACTTAAGCAGTAGCCATTATTATTACTATCCTCTCGGTGCCCTCTGCCTAGTACACAGTGGCCTAATTCATGGAATACAACCATCTCTCGAAGGTCGTCGCTTGCACGATCCCAAAAGCTTCTATCAATTGTAATCTGATTAGGTTGGTTAGAACTATAGTAGCAAACACCAGCAACATTATCTTCATGGATTTCTGCTATGTCGCCAGTAAGTTCATAATCACTCAGGTCTAGTGCAAGACCTCGGGCCCTGCCTTGGGTTTCAAATTCTGAGAAATAACTTTGTAAGGCTATATCTATAGTTACAAGTTCTTCTAAGCTAGTATTTAGATCGTTATCGGGGTGGCAAGAAATAAGAAATAGAGATAGGCTTAATAAACAGATGGGTATACGCATAGTGAAGAGTTTAAAAGTGAACTAATTGTATGAGTTCTATCGTATAGCCAATGATTTGTTTAATAACGTATGGAAGGGAGTTGTTTATTTTATACGTTTGATATTTTATACAGATTTTCCAATAATTCTAGCTTATGGCTATTAATAGGGGGCATAAAAGTGCTCATAGCAAAGAATATAACATACTGCAAAGAGAAGCTTTCATAGAAATTGTAAGATATTCTGTATTTTGGCTGTTGGACTTACACACAGACTAAATTAGATATGAATACTGCAAAAAAAATTCTTAAAGAGGCGAAACTTGTGAATGCTGCGGAAGAAGTCTTTTCTAAGTTGGGTTTTAAGAATGCTAAGATGGAAGATATAGCAGCGGCGGCAGGCATCACAAAGGTTACACTTTACTCGTATTTTCAGAGTAAAGAAAATTTATACATGGCAGTAACGTATAATGCTGTTCAAAGTTTGATAGATAAATATTACGAAACTATTGACAAGCACAAGTTTGAGCCTGGAATAGAGTCGAGTAATGCCTTAGTAAGCTGTTTTATGGAATTTTGTGAGGAGAATGAATTGTATTCAGAAGCTTTGCTTGAATACTTTGCTCTAATCCGTTCTTCATCAAATGGGGCAGATGAGACTAAAATGCCAGTCGCTTTGAAGGAGTCAATCTATTTTCAAAAAATTAGAAATATTCACAACCTACCGTTTAAGTTAGCTGCTAAAGAATTAGAACGTGGTGTAGCGGATGGAAGTATTCAAGCTGATATTGATATTATGGTCCACACCTTACATGGTTGGTCCTTGGGTGTAGGATATGCCAAGCTCATTTCAGCTTCTGGTGAGAATAAATCACCTATATTTAATGTCAATCTTGAAAAAATTAAATCACTTAATTTACAACTAACAAGAAGTGCTCTGACAGGAGTTATCAAGTTGTCTTAATATTATTACAATTATGAAGTCAATCATACTTAAAACTATTTGCTTCCTCTTAGCAATAGGAACAATGCATGCACAAGAGTCAATTACCTTAGAAGGCATTTGGAAAGATTACGAATATCTTTCAAAATCCGTTCCTGGTTTTAGGTTTATGAATGACGGTAAGCATTATACGCGGCTGGAAGATAATGTCATTAAGAAATATGATCTAACAACAGGAAACTATGTAGAAGATATTTTAGATGGAGCTACCTTAAAAGACATGAGCGGCTTTGATGGAAAAATAAGTAGTTATAAATTTAATGGAGACGAAACTCAGCTCATACTAGCTTCAGAAGTAGAATCCATTTATAGAAGATCTTCAAAGGCATATTACTATGCATATGACAGAAAGTCCATGAAAATAAAAGCTGTTAGATCTGGAGACAAGGTAATGTATGCAACACTTTCTCCTGATGGTTCTTTGTTGGCTTATGTATTTGAAAATAACCTGTACTATCTTAATCTAGCGAATGGGATGACAAAGCAAGTGACAATGGATGGAGCCTTTAACGCTATAATAAATGGTGCAACAGATTGGGTATATGAAGAAGAGTTTGCATTTGCGAAGGCATTTTATTGGTCCCCTGATAGTAAGAAATTAGCTTATCTGAGATTTGATGAAACAGAGGTGAAGGAGTTCACGATGACGAATTACAAGAATGGAGTTTATCCTGAGTACGTGACTTTTAAATACCCTAAGGTAGGTGAGGCGAATGCAAAGGTCTCAGTGCATATATATAATGTACTAAACAAAAGAGCACAGGATGTGGATATGGGCAATATGGATGATATGTATATTCCACGTGTAAAGTGGACTAAGGATCCCAATAAACTTTGTGTGTTCAAAATGAATAGACACCAAAACCATCTTGAATTATTCCTAGCTGACGCTGCGAGTGGCAGTACTGAATTGCTTTTGGAAGAAAAAAATAAATACTATATAGATATAACAGACGATTTAGAATTTCTTGATGATGGGAATCATTTTGTTTGGACAGATGAAACTAGCGGATATAAGCAGGTCTATGTGTATAGCATGAAAGGGGAGAAGGTTGCGCAAATTGATACTGGTGATAAAGAAATTATGAACCTCTATGGTGTTGACAAAAAGAGAAAAAAAATATTTTATCAGCTAGTGGGTGATAGCCCTATGGAAAGAAAAATTTGCTCGGCTAATTTAGATGGCACAGGGATTACAGTTTTGCAGGATAAAGATGGGTTTAATAGCGCACAGTTTAGTAGCAATTTTGATTATTACGTTCTCAATTATAGTAATATCAATGAGCCACCTAGTTATGTTGTGTATGAGAATGGGGGCAAGAAGGTAAGAGAAATAGAAACAAACCAAGAACTCAAAAATAGGATGGCTGATATGGAATTACCTAAGGCAGAGTTTTTTGAGTTTAAGACTTCTGAGAATGTGGATTTGAACGGCTACTTGATGAAGCCAAAAGACTTTGATCCAAATAAAGAATATCCTCTTTTTATGTATTTGTACGGTGGTCCTGGCAGTCAGCAAGTAACTGATTCTTGGAAGGGTCAGAATTATTGGTGGTTCCAAATGCTCTTGCAAGAAGGCTTTGTTGTAGCCTGCGTTGACAATAGAGGTACAGGAGGAAGAGGAGAGGAGTTTAAAAAAATGACCTATCAAAACTTAGGACATTATGAGACTATAGACCAAATAGAAGCAGCTAAGTATTTAGCTTCACAAACGTATATTGATAAGGATCGTATTGGAATATTTGGATGGAGTTATGGTGGATATATGTCTACACTTTGCTTACTGAAAGGGAATGATATATTTGACGCTGCAATTGCGGTTGCACCCGTAACAAGTTGGAAATGGTATGATACCATTTATACAGAGAGATATATGCGTACACACGCCGAGAATGAGTCAGGCTACGAAGATAATAGTCCTGTTAATTATGCGGACCAGTTAGAAGGTGATTATTTATTAGTACATGGGATGGGAGATGATAATGTGCATTTTCAAAATACAGCTGAAATGGCGAATGCACTTATAGCAGCAAATAAACAATTTGATACGTACTTTTATCCAAACCGCAACCATGGAATTTATGGTGGTGTTACCCGTTTGCATTTATATCAAAAGATGACAAATTTCTTACGAGATAATCTTTATAATAAAAAAGAGAAGAAAGTAGTACAGCCTTAATTTCTTACGATCTTGCGTTTTTTTCTTTAGCCACGGGTTATCATCATACGTCTACCACCTTGCCTGGCATTGCCTTGGCCTAAGCCTTTAATGCTGTAAATGAAGCTGAGCATGTAAAATCTTCCTAAAGAAACGGTGCGTTCCTCTTCGATATAGTTTAAACTACTTGATCTATTGATACCTTGATTCTGATTTAAGATGTCAAATACAGATAATTTTACTTCCCCTCTTTGGTCATTGAATACGTAGAAAGAAGTACTCGCTTTCCAGATAGGTACGAATTGGCGTTCCGCAAAATCTTGCCCAGAATAGATATTAAAATCTAAGTTGGTTTCAAAATTCCAAAGCTGACTCGGGCTGAGAATTAGGTCAGAGAAATAATTTTGGTCTGCATAGTTCTGATCTCTAGAATCGCTTTCTGAATATCTATTCGTTGTAAAATTCCATCTAGTTCCAATTGTAAAATCAATTTTCTCTTTTGATCTATTTTCAAGAGTGATTCCTACACCATTTGTAATTCGATTGACTGTGTTTTGGACTGTGTTAATGAATACAGTACTATTTTGATATCTGTTAGAGAGATTTAAACGCACTTTGGCACCTATTGCTCTAATAGGGCTAGAATAGGAAACACTTGCACGAGTTGTTAGATCATTATCAATATTGACTGGACGTGTGATCTGTCTAAATTGCTCGTCGATTATTGTTTCATTCGTAATTTTATTTTTTGTGTAAGTTGCTGTGAAGAACCCAAATAGGCTTCTGAAACTAAATTGATCCCATTTAATATAATTTGAACGAATGGTGTGTCTGTATTCTGAAATCAAATTAGGGTTCCCTTCATAGATGTTTAGAGGATCGCTATTGTCACTGAGTGGTTGAAGTTGATCTAATGAAGGTTCTGATACATTTGTATTGTATCTCACATTGATGCGATGTCCACTTTGAAATTCATAGTTATATGTTATGCGTGGAAGGAAACTATTCTGGACGAAACGGATATTTGGTTCTATTCCTTGTATGTCACCATTCAATTGAGAGTTCTGATAGTTTGCTTCTAGGGTCAATGATGACTTATCTGTATTTAAATGATATCCAAGCCCCATTCTGTGATAAATAAAGTCCCTGGTATAACTACTACTCAGCTCCGAGTTAGGGAATTCTCTGTCATCAATAATATCAAAGATGTCTCGATCTAATTCAGAGTTATAATCCTGTACTCTATAATTAAATTCTAAATACTTGTTTCCTCCAAGTGGTTCTACAAAAGAAGTCCTTATCTGATACGAATTGTCAGAATCAATTTGTGATTGACTCTGCAATATATTTTCTAGTGTTCTGTTAATAGGATCATCTGGTAAGAATATGTTTTCTGAAAGCAGATTTCCAATAAAGTCATTCTGCGCATTATTTATCGAAGTATTGAGTGAAAAGATTCTTTTTTTGACTGAACCAAATTTCTTGCGATATAAAAATGTTCCTGCTATATTATGGTTAGTCCCTTCCGAGTCATAATCTCGTTCGCCTGTATTTTCCCTAATGTCACGTGCTGTGCTTACCAGACTATTATTGAATGATCCGAGATCTGCAGAATTAAATCCAAGAGTACTTGTAAGTCGGATATCCTGTGTCGTGTCTATTTCGTGTTCAAATTTTAGAGTTAGTTTATGGTTTAAATTAGAGGAGACTTGATTTGAAGAATCCTGCGAAAAAAACACCTCCGAGCCTCTAAGGAAGGTTTCTCTATCAGAGCTTTGGTCAATCGTGTTCTTAATAGAGTTGGCAAAATAGCTAAGATTCAGATCTGTGTTTTTAGCAAATTCGTAGTTCATGTTAAGACCACCTGCAGCTGTGTTTACAAAACCATCACTCAAGCCACGATTAATTGGCACTCCTCCCTGTCCGAGTCTTGTCCTATTTGTTCCCGTACCTAGAGTACTCATGAAATTCATATATTCTTGGACGGAGAAGCCTTGCTCATTTATATTGTTAGCATTGGCAATGGAACTCATTTGTAGTTTTGGGCTAAATCTATTCAATGAGAATTTTCCTTTATATCTCTCTTCCGTGCCATAGCCTCCTTCTACTGTTCCAAAGTATCCTTTCTTATGGTCCTCTTTTAATTCAAGATTCATAGTCTTCTGACGTTCACCATCATCAATTCCAGAGAACTCCGCCATATCCGATTTTTTGTCAAAGACTTCTACTTTGTCTATAGCCTTTGCAGGTAGATTCCGTGTAGCAATTTTTGGGTCGGTACCGAAAAATTCCTTTCCATCTACCAGTACCTGTTCTACTTCTTCACCCTGGGCTATAATCGTACCATCGCTTTCTACCTCAATGCCTGGCATCTTACGAAGAAGATCTTCTACGACATCATTGGGCTGTGTTTTAAAGGCATCTGCGTTATAAACCAACGTATCTTTTTTGACAGTAACGGGAACACGTTCTCCTTCTATGACTACATCTTCCAGTTGGTTTAGAGTGGGTGTGAGTAAGATATTTGCTAAGTCCTTATCTTCAGCGAGGTCTAGGTTTTGTGTATGCTGGTTATATCCTAGATAGGTGATTTGTAAGATATAGGATCCTTTTGCAATTGATCCGATTTTAAAATTACCTGTATTATCGGTTAGAGCAAAATTTACATATACAGAGTCGGTGGCATTAAGCAGGACAACCGTAGCATTCGGTAAGGTTTCATTGCTGTTTGCATCAAGGATGGAACCAATAATATTATAGTCTTGCCCTAATAGTAGTTGGGAGCAAAATAGGAAAAGAGAAAGTAGGTATATTTTCATGATTAAAGTTGGGAAGTAAGCGGTTTAATTTCTTCTTCTATTGAATCTGAATCTATTTCCTCTTCCACCAAACTCAGCTTGCATTTCTTTCATTTTTTCTTCACGCAATTTTTGATATTCTTCTTTGGATATTTTTTCACCTTCCGTAGGTTCTATGATCAAGCCTTCTTCTAAACTTTCCAGAACAATATCCTGGGCAGTAATTTGTCTTGAGCCTTCGTCAATGTCAATGTGCAAAATCAAACCAGGTAATCCACCATATCTTCCGGGTCCTGCAGATACTGGAATCATAGGTGTAAACCAAACTTCCATATTCATTGTAGAATCTTGGAGTGTTGCTTTTTGACAGAGGTAGGAACCTACTTGCTTTTGTTCACCACTTATTTTCCATTTATGTGCGTCTGCTTCTCCAGAAACTAAAAACTGCTTCCCAAATAGATCTTGAGAAGATTTAGTTGTCTTATCCGCTAGATTAGTATAGATTTTACTTCGGTTTCTACCACCTCTTACTCTAGGGCCACCTCTTCTTCCGGAACCTGCTCTAAATTCTCGTTCTTTATTTTCCTCTTTCTTGGGCGTATAGAAGCTTTCCTCTTTATTAAAGTACAGAAAATGATTGGAGGTTCTGAATTCAGGAATATTTGCCTTCATTGCTTCAGCTTCAGGAGGCAGGTTTTTATGAATATTTATCTTTTCTTCATAAACTATGGTGCCTTCCAACATTTGTCCAATGGCAGTATTAAATAGAAAAAGACAGAGTAGGGAGCTAAATATAATTTTCATTGTAAGGTATATATCAAGTTAGACTATAAATATAGTGAATGGTTTAATCAAACGTAAGATGGAAATTTATTTACGAAATATTTCGTATTTAACAAATTTTAACGTAGCTCTTGCTTTAGGAGATGGACTAGCTATATTTGCACAGCGGATATGAAGAAAATAGAAATTGTAAAGAAGCGTGCAAAGTATGAATATCATTTTTTGCAATCCTTTGAAGCTGGGATAGTTTTACGAGGAACGGAGGTGAAGTCCATCAAGTTAGGTAATGCCAACCTTTCTGATGCCTATTGTTTGTTTAAGGGGAATGAACTTTTTATCAAAAGTCTATTTATTGGTGAGTATGAACTGGGTAATATTAATAACCATGAGACTAGACAGGACCGGAAGTTGCTTTTACGTAAACCTGAATTGCGCAAGTTGTTAAAGAAGACCAAAGAAAAAGGATTTGCAATTGTCCCATATCGTATGTACATGTCTGAGCGAGGCCATATAAAAGTAGAAATTGCTTTGGCACAGGGTAAGAAAGCCTACGACAAAAGAGACACAATTAAGGATAGAGATAATAAACGTGACTTAGACAGGATTAAGAAGGCAAATCTGTAGCTAAGCGATGATCTTTTGATGTTTTAGGAAGGGTCATTTTCTTCAATTTGTATTCCTATACTTTCCATGAGTTTGCTTGCATTAAAACTTTTGCTTACACCTTTTTTTACAGTATAATCGAAGGCGAGTTTATCATCGATAACATCTACTTCGAACGATATGTTTTCTAGTTGTCCATTCAGTTCGTCTTCTAATTTTGCTAGTTCGAGATCGTGAGTTGAAATGAGTCCGGCACCCTTTGATCGAAGGAGTTGTTTAATGAGAGCCTTTGATCCTTTGTGTCTATCGTCGGTATTTGTTCCCTTAAGTATTTCATCAATAAAGAAGTAGTTCTGTCCATTTGATTGTACTTTTTCTAGTACCATTTTTAATCTAAGAAGTTCGGCATAGAATCCAGAAGCATCCTTTGATAGGTCGTCCTGCGTACGCATGCTGCTGAGCACTTGTAAGATGGGTAGGGATAGTTGTTTTGCGCATACCTTAGAGCCACAATAAGAGAGTATCATATTCATACCAATTGTTCTCTGGAAGGTGCTCTTACCGGCCATGTTGGAACCTGTTATAAGTTTGATGTGTTGTTCCACAGGTAATGTAATCGTGTTTGATACACGTTTGTTCGCGGCAATAAGCGGATGTCCTATCTGTGTACAGGCAATCGAATTTCCTTGTATTTCAGGGAAGGTCCAGTCCTTATTATTAAAAGCGAGATTTGCTAGAGATTGTAAAAGTTCGAATTCTGCGAGTGCGTTTGTCCATGCGTCTAAGTCCTGTTTGTTTTCTTCCTTCCATTTTTCTAGTGCAAGGGTAAACTGTATGTCGTAGAGTGTTATGATATTAAAGATGGCGCCAAAGAAATTGTTTTTTATATCTATTTGGCTGAGGTACCATTCTAGCTGTTTTAGTTTTTTGGAAGTGCGTTTCCCCTTAAGAAAGGTTGCTTGTAAATCTTTTAGTCTTGGATCATGGAAGACTTCATTTTCTATTTCCTCAATGAGGTTTTTATAAGCCGAAATATATTTTAAGCTGTGCTCTGAAAATGTATGGAAGGTGTCTATATGTTCTGCATATCTTCTTTGTATTAGAATAGAAGGAAGAAAGGCGAGTAAGGCAATATACCATGGGACATAAAAACAGAGTCCTACGAAGGCTATAAGAGCAATTATTGGTAAGATGATTCTAATAATAGCAAAGTAGTTTTTGTGGACAAGGACGGTATTATATTCTTTCCAATTTGTCAGAGCAGTTCTATCTAGGTCATCATCTTTTTGTTTGAGGTCATATGCCATGAAGCCCTGTCTCCAGTTTAGTTTAGGGATGAGTTCAGAGATGGCAGATTGGTTTGCAAGGATTTCTTCTTTGGCAAGTGCTTGCTTGAGTCTATGTGCCAACATATCCTTGCCATAGCGTGTACATGTACGTTCGATATATTGAAACAATGAATGTGCGCCGAATAGATCAAAATCAGATGCATAGGGATGGGCGTTGTCTCGGTAGCGTTCTCCTGTATTCCTAAATGGTTTCAGGGATTCTAGAAAGGAGATTTCGTGTTCATTTATTTTTAAGATCTTCTCACTTTTCTCTTTTGCGCGTGTAACCTGCTCATGTTGCTTCAATATTTTGTAAAAGAGGAAGGCAGCTAGATAAATTGCCAAAATACCTAGGGCTAGGTGTTTGTTGAAAGCGAGTATTATGAGAGCAACTAGAGCGAGAAAGCCAAACAGGCGAATCATGCTCCACATTTGGTGGGTGCGTTTTTGTTCTATGAGGAGTTTGCTGAATTTGGCTATTTGCTGCTTGTATGCAGTTATTGCTTCCATGTACATGCTGCGAAGATATGGAAATTCAGGATTTGATTTGTTTGCAAGCGTGTACTTACAAATGTAGAACTAGGCCCTGTTGTAGTTTGAAATTATTTTGCTCATGAGGTAGGTGCGATACTTGAGCGCATGCATTTTCATTTTTTCCAACTGCTGTTTAGTAAAGCTTGACACATTAGCTCCATAGGCCATATGGTTTGTATTTATTTCGGCAGCGTTTCTTAATCCCATTTGATATTTATCACCTGGGCCTAACTCCCAAGGATGCTTTAGTCCTAAGAAATGTCCCATTTCGTGCACGAGGGTAGATCTATCTTCTAGTCCTTGATAGGCCATGTAAATCCGGTCAAAATTTGGACTATTGACAGCATAAGTTTCTTCACGCATTTTTAGTCTTGGGGTGAATCCCATGAGTGCTGTTGAGGAATTTTCTTCACAGTAAGTATCAAAAAGATATACATTGACTCCCCCTTTCTTTTCTAAAGGTTTTACAATTCTGTTTATTTCTGCATGTGCACCTCTTCTAAAATTTTGATACAAATCAGGCAGATAGGCCCCCTGGGAATCCATGAATATTTCATTTAATTCAAAGAGTATTTCTCCTTCAAATTCTTGGTTAAGGTATTCTACATTTTCTCCAATCTTTAGTGGGACATCCATGTCTAAGTTATCTCTTCCCATCATATAAAAGTTGATATTTAAGACAGGGATTTGTTTAGGAGTGAGATTATTTTTGGCAGGAGTAAAGGCGGAAAACAAAAATAATGTTAGGACCGCTGCCGAGCAGATTGTAGAAAATTTAATTTTATTAATTGCTGGATTTATACTCATTGATATTGTAACCCAAGCATTCAAAGAATTATTGTACGGTAACTAGAAAAATAAGGAGTTTTTAATGAAAACAGACTTATTGTCTCTTGCACGATACATTTGGCCAATAGATACAGTGCATTTGGCTGGAAGATATAAGGGAATTAGAGTCTATATCGAGCACCTAATGTGAGCGATGCTTTATCTAGATAATCGTCATTGGGACCTAGGCTATTCAAGAAGTGATTACTATAGTTTAATGAGGCATAGAGTCCCATTTTATCACTAAAATTTTTCTGGATACCTAGTCCTACACTAGCATGTAGGAATATATTGTCTGAAAAGGATCCACCTTCTAAGAGTCCTGGAGGGCTTGTTATAACTGGTGGCGGATTTCGAAATGCATTAGGATTAAGAGGCCTGACTGGTACAGGAGCAGTCCTAGATGTCACCTCTGTATTTTGGTAGGAGGCAGTAAGTACTGAGTTCAGGTTTATTCCAAACTGAGCAAAGCTAGACCAAGAACCAATTTCTAAAAAGTGGAATTTAAGATTTAGGGGAACTGTGATATAGGTAAATGCAATATCCTTAAGGCTAGTCTCTACAATACCATTTGAGATGCCACCTGTAATATTAATTACTTCTTGTGGACTATAGCGTACGCTAGAATAGGATAATCCAGTACCTAATTCTACACCGTCTGCTTTTAGGTCAAAGTTAACGCCACCGCTAAAACCAGCTGCAAAATTGTTATAGGGATCTATGTCAACGACAGGATCCCGAGGTGTGCGGATAATATTATTGTCTACGGATGCGTGCATGCTAAGCCATTTCTCTGCTTTTCCTTTTTTTATTGTATGTATCGCATCGCCTAGGTGCACAGCTTGCGGTGCAATATCTGTGTTAGCTCTGTCTAGTTCTATATCTAGGGAAGCAAGTGGATTAATTGGAGCTATTTGTTCTATTAGATCCGTTTCTAGCTTATCCAATGCTAGAGTAGAATTCGTCGTGCTTGCAGTATTATTTGCGATGTAGGTAGAATTATCAACTATGCTCTGCTCTACCATAGGCTGAGTTGCCTTCTGCTTTGTTTCTTCCTGCGTCTGTAAGGCTATACTAAAATGTGAACCAGCAATACTCTGTGTCTGGTATGGATGCTTAATTTTATCGATAGGCTTGAGAGTGGTCAATTCTATTTTGTTAATAGAATGATCTAGAGCATATATTTTATTATCCAATTCGAACTGAACTGGTAGAGGTAATTGTTGTGCGAATGTTATAAATAGGAGTAGGAAGATAACGAGCTCAAATGCTTTAGAAGAATATAGATTCTTCAAGTAAAGTGCCTGTGTTTCCAACTTATCTTTCAGTAAAAGCCAGTGGGAGGATTTAAATGAAGCCTTCAGGTTATTCATTTTTTGATGCACTTCAGCGTCAAGCTGTCTATCGATTGTTTTTTCATATTCCGGTCCTAATTCAGAATCCAATCGTTTGCTAAAATCCTCCCAGGCATTACCGTTGGATTCCATTTTCATGGATTCCATTTTATCTTTAATGATATCGTCAAATCGGTCCTTAGTCATTTCTGCTTATCCTTCTAATCGCGAGTATCTCTTTAAGTTTCTTTCTTGCTTTGACAAGATTAGACCTAGAGGTACTTTCTGTAATTTTCAAAATGTCTGCTACTTCTTTGTGTGAATAGCCCTCAATAATGTATAGATTAAATACTGTGCGATAAGCAGGAGATAATTCCTGTAAGGCGTTCATGATTTCTGCAGCAGCCATTTCAGAAATTACATCTGGATCTAGAGAACTCACGCTATACGCGGTGTCTAATGATTCCGTTCTTTTTCTGGCTTTTTTTCTGTAGAGATCAATGGCAGTATTTACCATTATTCGGCGTATCCATGCTTTTAAAGAAGTACCACTTTTGTACTTTGAAATGTTTCTAAAAACCTTGATAAAACCTTCGTGGAGGATGTCGAGTGCTTCCTCTTTGTCATTCGCATAACGCATGCAGACAGGGTACATCACAGCATAGTGATCTTCATAGATTTTTTGCTGCGCCCACCGTTCATTACGGACACATGCTTCTATAAAGTCCCTTTCGTCAAAATTATATACGAAATCCATGCTTAAATTTATCAGGATTTATTAGAACATTCAAACTTATAACGGTTTTAAGCTTTTTTTTGCTGCTTCTTAATGTAAAGTTAAGGGACTTAGCGGACGGAGCGGACTCAACGGACGGAGCGGACTTTGTGGGCAGAGCGTACCAAGAAGGAGGAGAGAGTGGGTTTAGTAGGGGTTTAGGTGGGTTTTAGGAGGATTTGGCGGTGAATTAGGGGTTTTTAGTGGTAAAATGTTCTGTGGTTAGGGGTATTCTACAGCTGGTAAAGTGGGATATTAGATTGCTTGTGGGGATGCTGCGTGAGTGGTGGTAGCAGGCCGTAGGCGTCCGAAGGACCTGGCTGCGGACGACACGACCTACTAGCCTGCGAATGCTGGCTGGTGGGGCACGCCCTATTTTCTATAATTCTAAAAAAGGGTTTATATACTCAATCGATTTATGTATTTTCGCGTGTATTTCAGTGAGTAATACATAAGGTATTTCTCCAATATGAAATTGTATGAAGAAAGAAGAAAAAATGGCTAAAGGTGAAAAGGTAACGGATAGTTCTTTAGAGGGCATGTACAAGGATTATTTCTTGGATTATGCTTCGTATGTTATTCTGGAGAGGGCGGTTCCTTCGATTGAGGATGGGTTTAAGCCTGTGCAAAGGCGGATTCTGCATTCTATGAAGGAGATGGATGATGGACGGTTCCATAAGGTGGCAAATATTATAGGTCAAACGATGCAATATCATCCGCATGGGGATGCTGCGATAGGGGCTGCTTTAGTGAATCTGGGGCAAAAGGATTTGTTGATAGATTGTCAGGGGAACTGGGGGGATACGCGTACGGGTGATTCTGCTGCGGCTGCACGATATATAGAGGCGCGTTTGACTAAGTTTGCCTTGGATGTGGTATTTAATCCGCAAACGACGGAGTGGCAATTATCGTATGATGGGAGGAAGAAGGAGCCTATAGATCTGCCTGTGAAATTTCCTATGGTGCTTGCTCAGGGAGTAGATGGAATTGCTGTGGGGCTTTCGACAAAAATCTTACCGCATAATTTTATTGAATTAATAAAGGCGAGTATAAAGGTGCTGCAGGATAAGCGTGTCAAGTTGTATCCTGACTTTCAGAATGGTGGTATTATAGATGTGTCTGATTATAATCAGGGGAAGCGTGGTGGAAGGATTAAATGCAGAGCTAAAATAGAGTTGCGTGATAAGAAGACCTTGGCCATAACTGAATTGCCCTATGGTGTTACGACCACGAGTCTTATAGATAGTGTTCTCAAGGCAAATGAAAAGGGAAATATCAAGATCAAGAAGGTGATCGACAATACGGCGAAGGATGTGGAAATTTTACTGGAGTTGCCGGCAGGGGTGTCGCCTCAGGTTTCTATGGATGCCTTATATGCGTTTACAAATTGTGAGATTAGTATTGCTCCGAATGCCTGTGTGATCATAGATAATAAGCCGCACTTTTTAAATGTGCAAGAGCTATTAAAAATTTCTACCGAGAATACGAAGGCGCTCTTGTTGCGGGAGTTAGAGATACGGCGGGAAGAGTTATTAGAAAAGTTACATCAGTTTTCTCTAGAAAAGATATTTATAGAAAAACGGATTTATAGAGATATAGAGGAATGTGAATCTTGGGAAGAGGTGCTTAAGGCGATAGATAAGGGCTTGAAAAAGTATCTTACCGTGCCTGGTCAAAAAGCAGTGAAGGGTAAGATTAAGTTGTCCAGGGAAATTACGGAGGAGGATTTAGTACGTCTTACAGAGATTAAGATTAAGCGGATTTCTAAGTACAATACCTTTACCCATGAGGAGCGTATCAAGAAGCATGAAGCCGAACTAAAGGAGGTGAAATCCAATATCAAAAACTTAACTGCCTACGCGATTAAATACTTTGAAGAATTGTTGAAAAAGTATGGCAAGGGGCGCGAGCGAAGGACAGAGATTGCAGAGTTTGAAACGATTAAGGCACAGCGTGTTGTTGCGAATAATGCCAAGCTGTATGTGGATAGAAAGGAGGGCTTTATAGGAACGAGTCTCAAGAAGGATGAGTTTGTCACAGAATGTTCAGATCTGGATGATATCATTGCCTTTACGAAGAGTGGCAAGTTTAAGGTTGTGAAGCTAGGAGATAAGGTCTTTATAGGTAAGAATATAGTCCATGTTGCGGTGTGGAAGAAGGGAGACGAACGTACAACTTATAATATGGTTTATGTGGATGGGAAGACAGGTAAGTCTTTAGTGAAGCGATTTAATGTAAAGGGAGTTACACGGAATAAGGAATACGATCTGACCAAAGGGAATAAGGGATCCAAGGTGCATCACTTTACTGCCAATCCAAATGGTGAAACTGATTTTGTATCTGTGCAACTTACGCCTGCAAGTCGGGCTAAGAAGAAGGTGTTTGAATTTGATTTTGGAGAAATTGCCATCAAGGGGCGTGCGTCTCAGGGTAATTTCTTGACGAAATATCCTATTCGGAAAGTGGTCCTTTTAGAAAAAGGGATGTCCTCTCTGGGGTCTATGAAGGTGTGGATAGATAAGGTAACTGGTAGATTAAATACGGAAGAGCGTGGGAAGTATTTGGGTGAATTTGATACGGGGGAGCAGTTAATTGCAGTGTATAAAAATGGTACGTATGTCGTAAGTGAATTGGAGTTAGAAAAGAAGTATGACTATATGAATCTGCTTGACTTAGGGAAGTTAGAAGAGGATACGGTATTAAGTGCTTTGTATTATGAAGGCGAGAAGTCTTGGACGATGGTGAAGCGTTTTATGATAGAAACAACGACTGCTGATCAGGAGTTTTTGTTTATATCAGAACATAAGGCTTCCAAACTCTATTTCGCGAGTTTAGAAGAAGATCCTATTGTGCAGTACAGCTTTAAGAAAGACAAGGTAAAAAAGGAGGTGGATCTATTTATAGCTGATTTTGTCGATGTGAAAGGCTGGAAGGCATTGGGTAATAAGGTAGGGGAGTTCAAGGTCTTAAAGGTAGAAGAGATGGAGGAAGTGTCAGAGGAAGAAGAAGATGGTGTTGTTGTAGAAGAACAAGAGCAGCCGAAGGCTAGCAAAACGTCAGCAAAGAAGGCACCGGCAAAGAAAGCGCCTGCAAAGAAAGCTCCGGCGAAAAAGGCACCGGCAAAGAAAGCCCCAGCGAAAAGTAAGGCCAAGGCGAAAAAGCCTGGCAAATCAAAGGGAAAGAATGGTCTTTCGGCAGGAGATACGATAGAATTTGACTTTTAGACAATTTTTGCGTCTTAATTAGGAAGCATCCAATATTGATGTATTTTTATACAAAATAGATAGTTATGTTACTTTTTGATATGAGCGTATCGCTTTTGGGATTTGCCCTTCCTATGATAGTAGTTGCCTTACTTGTGGTTGCTTACCAATTGAATGAAGAGGGAGATCTTTAGCCTAGTTTTTTTGCTGCGTGTTCGTAGCCTTCCTTCCACCATTGGGACATCTGTTCTGGACTGAAATAGAAAGAAAATTTCGTTAGGTTACGTGGCGTAAAGTGAAAATTTACTTTTACGTCTTTGTTATATATACTTTCCAAATGGCCGATTAGAATATCGTGTTTCCCAAGTTGCCTTAGCATAAACTGCATAGATTGCAAAAGTACTTCAAAGGCATTATTAGTCTTGGAGTTTTGAATTAATTGATGACGTGGTGTGAGCACAATTACGTCTACTTCTGTAGCTCCTAGGTTTACTGCTTCTTCTATGGGGATGTAGTTTCCAAAACCGCCATCTGCATATTCAAATCCATTTTTCTCTACTAGGCTCATGAAGGGGACAAAACTTGTGGAAGCCCACATCCACTCGATATAATCTTCGTAATCGTAATCTGTAGCGTATTTATATTCGATGGAGCGAGTAGAAATGTTAGAAACGGTGACCACTATGCTTTTACCTGTTTGCTGTGCTTTTCTATGATCATCCGGGCTATAGGTTCTGCGAATTGTTTTAAGAAGGTTTTTGTGTTCTCCAAAAGTTTTCTTCTTCTTTAAAAACATCCTTGCCGTGTTTTTATGATTTATAGAAGAGACTATGTCACCGTTTTTATCTTTCTTAAACTTAAATGGATTAATGTTGTAAATGTCTTTGTTGCCTACGGAGGTGTAGATTTCTTTTATTTTATCAATTTCGTCTATAGCAAGTAAGGGAATAAGAAGTGATCCGGTAGAAGTTCCTACCATTATGTCATAGTTGTTTTTTTGAACGCGTATGAGGTATTCAGCAAAGCCACCCGCAAAGGCACCTTTACTACCACCACCACTTATGACTAATGCTCTCAATGCGTACTATTCTTGTATTACTATGTGTTTCTAAAATCTATGTATTGCCTAATTTCAAAGTTAAGGGATAGGCAAAAAAAAAGCTATCAAAAAGATAGCTTTTAAAATTAGTATTTATATTGTTTATACGTCTCCGTACATTTTCTTTCTGTACTCTGCATTCAAGATTGTATTTCTTCTTTCAACAGAAGGTTTTACGAAGTTCTTACGTCTTCTGATTTCTTTCAAGAGTCTAGTAGATTTAAATTTTCTTTTATATCTCTTTAGCGCTCTGTCTATTGATTCTCCTTCTTTGATGTTTATTATTAACATATAGTATCTTCTTAAAAATTAGAGCGCAAAGAAATAGCTTTTTTTTGATTCTATCAAGTGAAAACCAATTATTTTGAGCACTAAATTGATGAATATGGCTAATTTTTTACTTAAAAGGAGAGAAATTGGTGGTTTTGAAGAGATTAGTCTAATTCATACTCCTACTAATAGTGCTTTCAGTTGTATACCAGGACTTGATGGGATGCTCAGTGGACTGCGTTTAAGCTATGCTGATGGGCAGATTTCACTCATTCAAAGTATAGATAATCGTAGTGAGTTGGAAAGAGCTAAGGAGATGCATAGCGGATTTGTGTTTTTCCCATTTGCGAACCGTTTAGCGGGGGCTAAATATGAGTATGCAGGCAATACCTATGCCTTTTCAGTGAATGAGCCAGATCGGGAAAATAATCTTCATGGTATTTTGAACAAAGAGTTTGTTTGTGAAGAGGTGGATTTAGATAGGGGGACGCTGAGTATTCTGTACAATCATACTTCTACTGATGCATCATATCCTTTTAGTTCGGAATTACGCATTAGATATAGCTTACAGGCGAGTATGCTTGAAATAGAGATTGAAATAAGTAATAGGGATACAGTGGAGATTCCAGTAGGCTTTGGGATGCATCCCTATTTTAGTTTTGGAGCGAGCGTTGATGATTTGTTGATGGAGATACCTGCGAAAGCATTTGTTCAGGTAAACGAAGATTTGATTCCGACAGGCGAGTATGTTCAAGAAAATCCCTTTTATCTACCTCGGAAAATAAATGATAGTGAAATTGACACGTGCTTTGTTTTACTGGAAGAGGGTGCTTGTAATATCTATGTACCGCATCTTGATTTAGATTTTACACTTAGGCAGGATAAAGAGCAATTGCCTTATTTACAAGTTTTTATACCTTCTGATCGACAAAGTATAGCTCTAGAACCTGTGAGTTGTATTCCAGATGCTTTTAATAATGGAATAGGAATAGTACATTTAGGGGTAGGTGAATCTTATAAGACTTCATTTTCAATAGCTGTAGGGCAAAGAAAGAAGTAGTAAATAGAGAATCTTGGAATAAATATTGATTATAATTAAGAAATAATAGAAATGGAAAAAGCAAAAATAGCAGGAACAAGTCCAATACGAATGGAAGTTAAAGAAGGGCAGAAGTATGCTTGGTGTACATGTGGTTTATCTTCTAATCAACCGCTTTGTGATGGATCACATAAAGGGACTGGTTTTGCACCTAAGATGATGATTGCTGAAGCTACTAAGACAGTAAGTCTTTGTACGTGTAAGCAAACGGCTAACCCTGGCTTTTGTGATGGCGCGCACAAGAATATTGAGTCTGCGGAATAAAAGGATTAAGCTCCAAAGGCGTTCAGAAAAGACTCAGCACCCTTAGAAGGTCTGGGTGCGTTAAGTGTTACGATTTCGCCTTTTGGGTTTAGTAAAATAAACTGAGGAACTGATTTAAGGTTAAAGTCTTTTATCATTGGAGAGTTCCAATCTCCTTTTACTAGCATTTGGGTTCCTGGATATTTTTGGAATAGGAAACTTTCTAGCCACTTGGATTCATCTTTGTCAACAGAGATGCCTAAGAATTCTACATTTTTTCCAGAATAGTCATCGATTAATTTTTGATAGAAGGGTATCTCCATTTTACACGGTCCACACCAGGTTGCCCACACAAAAATATATACATACTTCCCTTCGTAATCTTTTAACTCTATACGATCGCCTGCGTAGCTAGGACCCGCAATGGGAGGTGCAAGTGTGCCTACATTTGCTAGAATATTTTTCTTGTAGTGATCATTAATCGTGTTTAGATAATGTTTGTTTTGGACTTCATCTCTTAGAGTTAAGACGAGAGGATTCAATTCAGCATTTTTTATTTTACTAATAGATTCAAAGACAACATCCGTTTTTATGAAGTCTTGGTCTAATGCATCTTGGAACAGAGCTTCTATTTTATCGTATTTATTTGCATATCTATCGTATTCCCTTTGTGTGGAATCTTTTGTAATGGATTTGCATGTCAATTCGAAGAACTCAAATATAAATTTACGATACGCGTATAAGCTGAAGAGAGATACATTAGAGGTACCAGGTTTTTGGATTTTTATTTTTGATAGATCAATATGCTGCTCTATATCTGTTTCAATATCCTGTGTATCTATTTTTCTAACAAATTGCAGTAGGGAGCTGAATAGGTAATTATTTTGAATAAGTTGTGCATAGGATGCTGAGAAGTCTTCTGAAGAATTTTGTTCGACAAAGGACTGCGCTGAATTAAGAATCGTGTTTAGACACTGATTAATTTCATCTGCATTTTTAAGCTCTGGACATTCCAACTTTTTGTCAAAGGCTGCGGTAGAAAACATGTGATTGTTTTCTAAGCTTAAGTCCCCTATAAAGCTCAAGTCCTGTTGTGCTACAGTATCAATAAGCAATCCCAGCATTTTACCAGGTTCTAAATATATTTGTGTTTTCAGCTCTCCAAATTTCAGGTTGTAGATTGCTGGTTCTTTAATGGGAAGTTCTTTTTCAAATTTACCATCCTTGCCGATATGCAAGGAGCTCGCAAAATCACTTCTATAGGGTCTATCTAGTGTGATTCTGATTTTACTCTTGAGCCTAGTTTTGGCAATACCTTTGATTATGACAGTAGAGTCGCTTGCTGTGCTAGATAGAATTTCCTCTTCCTCTATGTATTCAATGCCTTGCGCCTTCATTACGGCCTTTCGTTTGGCTTTCAATTCATTTAAATCCTGTTCTAGGGTATTGATTTTTAGGTTTAAGTCATCAATACTTAACTCCATGTCAAGGGTGGAGGTATTTTGTTTGCAGGAAAGAGCAATAATAGCAAGTAAGATCAGGAGGATCCCGTTTTGTAGTTTAGACCTTTGCAATTGTGTCGCGTGTTAATTCAGCACTAAGTTAATCACTTAAATGCTATTATATGTTAAAATTTGATAATATGTAATTTATGGGTTTTAAGAGCCTAATTGAGCAGCTAAAAATAAGATTTCGGTTCCTATTTCGTCTACCTTTGCTAAGTAGACAGGCTTCTCTTCGTCTGTATCATCAGCAAATTTGGGGTCGACATATTTCAAAGAATATCTGCTGTCTGCCCCATATACAATAGGACAGTTTTGTTCTGCATGGTCACACACCATTACAGCAATGAAGTCTTTGCTTGGGTTGTTTTCATCGTTATAAACCTTTGAAAACATGAGTGGATTTCTGCTGGTTATATTTAGGTTATAGATTGGGTTAGCATTTACACTCAGTTTTTCTAAGGGGAAGCCTTTTGTCTGAATGGCCTGTACCATGCGATGGTTAAATGCGGTGCCTTCAGTTCCTCCGGAGAATGAGAATACATTTTTGATATTATAGAAGGCACAGGCAGCTCTTAGCCATAGTTCACTTAATTGGCTTCTTCTTGAGTTGTGTGTGCAAATAAAATTTATCTGAGCCTTGTCCTTGTTCTTGATTTGTTCTAGTATAAGTTCTTTTAGACCTATTAGTTCTTCCTTTCTTTCTGGAGAAATAGTATCTGCATTAGAAACAAGCTTTTCTATATAGGTTTTAGGTAGTTTATTCATTAAGAAAAATTATATGTAAAAGTATGACTTTCTTGGATGAAGAAAAAAGAAATTTAGTACTCAATAAACATCCCTTCATCACTAAAACAGCGAATTCGCGGGGGTAGTAGCTGATTTGTATTGTCTATTAAGTACACACACGATATTAACACTCAAATGTTGGATTTCCTGCTGAAAGCAGATGAGAATGAAACTTTTGAAGTGATCTTATAGACAAGAGATTAGAAATCTGGATAATTTTAAATCTTGAGTACTGAGATCAACCGCTGATTTTGCTTGTCGTGCTTCTTTGGTCTTGGTGAATTAAGAAAAAAGAAGTCAAAGCAGCCGCTCTGTCCTAACCACACAGAAAGGCTGCTTTTTTTTATTCTAGTCCTAGGCCTAGCCCTAATCGTATAAATCTCTGATCGTATTGATTTGCTCCTATGCTTAGGTGCACATTATAGAGTCCGTCCAGAATGGAGGCATAGAGACCTGTTCCATAGCCGTAGTTCCAATCTTGAAAGTTAAAATTTTGATTATTGAAAACGCGACCAATATCATAGAATAGAATTAGGCCATAATTGAAAGGAATAATTTTGTTTTGAAGTGTTCCGATAGAGTGTCTGAGTTGGAAATTACTATACACACTGCTGGTCCCTAAGAAGAGATTGCTAGCGTACGTTCTCAAATTGTTATTATTCCCTAGATTACTTAAGTGGTAAAATGGTGTTTCTCCATAGTTATACGAACCGCCTACTTTGATAGCGAGCGTGGCTTCTTTTATAATTTCAAAGCTGTAGTATTCTATCAAAGCGACTTCTGTATAACCGTATGTTTGCTTTTCTCCATTTAGAAGTTTAGCCAACCGATGTTTCACATTAAGTTTTGCTCCTGCGGTTGGAAATGAGGAATTGTCTAAAAAGTCTATTTCTAATCGGGTTTCAAAAAAGCTACTTCCTGTTTTCCCGATACCAAATAGATTTTCATGTGCATTTAAATCAAATATTGATGGATTAGAATTTGCTGGTCGCATATTAAAATGTTCAAGGCCAATTCCAAATTCGAAATTACTCTTATTAAAGAGTTGTTTGTTTATCCCTACACTTAGGCTATAATGTGAATTGTTGAAATCATAAAAGTTTGCCTTGTCTAATGATTCAATTCTTCTCGTATTGTTGCCGATACCATAAAAATCATCGAAGCCAATGTCATTTAAGGCCAATTTATAACGGACTAATAAATTTCTATCGCCCCAAAATTGTCTGTAGCGGTATTTTCCTTTTAGTCTAAAGTTTTTGAGGTTAGGAACCCAACGGAAATCACCTGTAAGACTATGATGGTAGTCAGGTTTGTTAAATCCATGATTCTTATAATCAAAGGTCCCTACGAAGAAGAAACCAAAGTCTGTGGTGTAGCTGGGAGCAAATAAGGGTATGAGGGCATCATATTCAAAGTCAAAAATCTTATAATCTGGATCTTGATATTCTTTTTTGATTTTAGTATTTGCACCTGCTTCAATCTTGTCATTGGAGAATTTGTCATATACTTTTGTCACTTTTCTATTGTTCGCAATTTTTGCGAGGTCTCTTATTTCGTCTTCCCCTTTACCACCGATTATACGTATAGATATTGTTTTGTCACAGTCTCCAAGGATAGTGAATTGATCATCTTTGCCGAGACCATAAATCTGAATTTCTTTAGTCGTTGAGGCTTGAAAGTTCTTTTCAAAAATTAATTTTTCAGATTTTGCTTTTAATACTTGTACTGTGACTGAGGCATCTTGGTTTCTTTGGATTCTAAATTTTTCTTTTTCGTTACTACCTACGATTAGGCCTACCTTATTGTATTTTTTAAAAATATCATCAGCTGCGGTTTGCAATTGATCAAGTCTGTCAATCAAAGCTGATTTAATTTCTTTTTTAGAGATGTCTCGCATTTCTGCAGGCAGGACATCAAAGGCCTTGTCAATATTTGTTCTATTGAATCGTGACTTTAGATATGTTGCTGCCTCTGTCCAATCTTCTTTAGTTAATTTTGAGCCTACAAAGTTGACGAGATGCCTTCCTTGGTAGGTGTTGGCATCTACATTATCTAAGGTGTTCGTGAAGTCACTATAGAAAGGGAGTGCTTGTTTTGCGATACTAGGAAGGATGCCTTCATAGATTGCAAATACATGATCTCTATCTTTGGGGATAGGTACAAATTTATAGTGTTTTCCTTCTTTGTAACCTGCCCATTTCCAATTGTCTCCATGTTTATCCCAGTCACCTACCCAAGCATCAAAGAGAACTGTTTTAGCAAAAGCTAGACGGTCAATATAATTTGAATTATTAGAAATTAAATAATTATACATTTGGTTAGAAGAGATAACTATGTCTGCATTCGCAAAACCGGGTCGGATGCCTTTTTTACCCTTCGGTTTCATTTCTAACGTTCCCACAACATTTGCGAAATCTTTTTGGTAAATGCCCAGCGCCGGATCATTCGGCATTATAAAAGGTTTCGGGTTCACATGTAGTATATCCGTATTATCAAGAAGTTTGGCAACAAGGACATCACCAAAGGGGAGTTGGTTACTGATAAGTTCTTGGGTGTAACTCGTAACGAGCGTATTCCTGAAGGGGTCGTAGGGATCTCTGCCTGTGTTTTTATTTACTGACCTGAAGGCATATTGTTCCTTTCTATTATTTATGAGTTTTAAAGAATTCGTTTGTTTCCCTCCTCCTTTTCCAATGGCTTTTAATCCGCCATGTTCTGTTTTTAAATTCAGATAGGGTAGAGACACTGCGGTTGTCCATTCTTCTCGATAGTGTTCGCCCATCCACAGCTTTTTAAAACCATTGGCCTTGTATTCAATGCCTGGAATTGCTTTTTCTTTTCCAGTTTGTACTTGTTCAATTGGTATTGTTTGCGATGTGGTGATTTCCAGATTGCAATCAGATAATTGGTGGTTGAGGATCTTATTATCTGCGATATTCTTTGTGCAAGGCGGTAACATGACATAATCAACAAAGCTGTTTGTTTTGCTTTTATTGTCGGTATTGAAGACCTTAGCTTTTACACGGCCGTCATCATATAAAGAGATACAGGTGTAGCCTTTTTTGTATTGGGTAAATAAGCTAGATTCGGATTTAGCTCCTTTTCGAATATTTCTTGCAGCGCCACTATTAATGTGTAAGTTTCCGTTTATGTTTTGTATTTCAATGGAGTGTTCATGTCCGGAAAGATAAATCAGACCCTGATGTTTTTTTAGAATACGTTCCATCATCACTCTAAAGTGCTGGTACCTTTTATTGGAAAGATAGTCAGGCGAACCATCATGGTTTCTGTACGCGTAAAACATACTTCCGAGCACAGGTAACCATTCCATCCATCTGGCCCCTTTGCCTCCATAGTAGCCATTTGAGTAAATGGGGTGGTGCCCTGCGATAATGATATTCTTTCCCTTGTTGTCTTCTATAATATCATCTAGTTCTTCATAGAATTCACTTTCAAAGAGTAGGGAGCATTTTGAATTAAAGCCTTCTTGTTTCGTATGGCTAGTTAGAAACCAAGATGTATTTATTGATATTAGGACAGTTTGTTTGTCTAGTTTGATTTCGTGTGGCCCTGGACATCCGTTATTTGGGCTGACTGCTTTTTTGATTTTATCTTCAATATTAGCCTCGAGTTTTTTCACATAGGAAGATCCATTTGATTGTAGATCATTCCATTCACTATCCCCAGGAATCATTGAGATTTTAATATCTTTTTCTTTCTTGAGATACTGTAGTTTATCTGTGAGTGATGATTTCAATGAACGCTTAGAACTGAAGTCGCCCAAAAGAAGTAGAGTAGAGGGTCTTGTTTCTTTTTCTATTCGATTGAATAGATCGTTGAAGAATACGCTTTTGACATCAAGAGATTGTGTGTTGCCAGTTAGGTAAATAGTGCGATACGCTTGGTCTTGAGCGTTTAAAGACCAGGTATATAGGGAAAGTAGTAAGAAAAGAAGAGAGGGATGAATTCTCATGATCTAAAGCTACAAAAGAACTTCTTCGGGACATAGTACCAAGATCACTTTATTCAAACAGAACTAAAGCTGTAGCATCTTGAGATTAAGATACTTAGGCTGAGTTTATTGCGCTATTCTCTTGTTATTTCCCTAAAATCTAAACGTAGTATTTAAGCCAAGTTCAGTTGCTCTTGCTCTTCCGCTAAAGTCATCCATTTTGAAGAGTGGTGTAAGTCCTTCAGAGAATGCAATTCGCGCACCAAAAGATACATTCGAGCTTATAGAATATTGCGTTCTAATGCCTAGGCCAGCACTCCAAAAACTTGTATTCACATTAGACTGCTCTTCTATTATTGATCCATTCTGCAATGCATAGTCTGCATGTCCAGTGTTTAAGAAATCAATTTCATTTTTTAAAGTAAGAATGTAATTCAGACCAGTGTTTAGGTTTATTATTAGATTAAAATTGCTTCTTTCAAATACATGTAAATCTAGAGAAGGAGCAAATTTTAATATTTTAATATTGTGCTTTGAATGTATGGAAGCGTTCAAAGATCGAGTCTCGTCTGCATTTGTAACAGCTCTTGAAACAGTAAGGTCAGATTGTACAAAGCCATATGGAGTTGCTAATGTCAGGTCACTAAAACTTTGAGTTCCATTCAGTTCTGCTCCTACATCATAATTAAGAATTGTATTATGGCCTGAGTTGATTTCTATGTCAGAATACCCGACTTGAAATCCAATTGCTATTGGTCGGGTTATGTGTTTGTGATAACTTACATTAAGTCCATATCCTCTTTCTGCATTTTGACTAAAATCAGCAGGGCTTAGCGCACCTAGATAATTAGAATTCAATTTATCTTTCCAGAAAATAGTGGAAAAAGAAATATCCAAATAGGCATTATTTTTTCGCACTGGATTGATAGGTATAGCAGCGTGTCTTGGTCCTATGTTCATCAAAGTTTGCGTTCCTGCTAATGCTAGAGAAAGCTTGGGTAATATTGCAATTGATTCTATTGAATTATGTGGAATGGCACTTTCTGCTTGATTTATTGAATTATGTGGAATAGCGGCTTGTTTTTTACTATTTGAATTTAGAGTCGTATGCGTTTTAATTTCCGTAGATATACTGTAGCTAGAACTTCTGTGCATAGTTGAAGTGTTTCTCTGCGCACTAACTCCTGTAATATTCGTAATAGAATGCTTCTTATCTTTTAATGGTTGTAGGGTAGTGCTTTCATAAGCCTGTACTGCTAAATTTATATTCTGCTTTTTAGCTTCTGTTTGAGAAAGATAATCTGTGTTCTCAAGCTCTACGTTTGATTCATCCGCTTCATGTGGTTTAATTTTGTTTAAGATCGAGGCTTCCTCACTAGAAGTGAAGCCTATAGAATTACTATTATACACCTCTTTGTGTTCTATAGGTGGATTCACTTGAGAAAGTCCATCAGTCTTCCCTTTGCTTAATATTAGATACATAAATATCATGCTGATAATTAATCCAGCTATAATCAGGTGAAGGAATTTCTTATACCTATCTTCTTCTGGCTGGGCAATTGCCTTTTCTATTTGAGCGAAGGCATCGTTTGAAGGTTCTAGCCAAGCTTCATCATTAAGTTTCGCATTTTGAAACCTTTGTTTCAGTTTGTCATCAAATTTATCCATACTTCACTTCTTTTGTTGTCGTTTTAATAATAGTTTGAAGCTGTTTTCTAGCTTTAAAGAGTTGCGATTTGGAAGTACTTTCTGATATTCCTAAGTATTCTGCAATTTCTTTATGCGTATAACCATCCATAACATGCATGTTAAAGACAGTGCGATAACCATCCGGTAGACTTTGGATGATTTTAGTCAGCTCTTGTATAGATAAGTTTTCCATACTTTCTAAATTCTCCTGTTGGGCTTGTTGTGTTGCGAGTCCATTTGTAATGTCCGTGTTCGCAAATTCCATTGATTTTTTCCTAAGGTGCATTAAACAAGTATTCACAGTGACCCTAGCCATCCATGAAATTAATTTACCTTTTTTAGGATTATATTGGTGTAAGGAGTTATAAATATTTACAAATGCATCCTGTAAAAAATCCTCTGCTTCAGACTTGTTCTTCGCATAACGGAGACAGGTCAGGAATACATTCCTTTTATTTCTATTGTACAGTTCTTTGAATTTAGACTTATCGCCATTTATTATGAACTGCACCAACTCTATGTCACTTTTATTAGAATCCATATTAGCATTTAGTGCAATAACTGTCGTCACATTATTTAGGTTTTAAAGTCAAAAAATGTGGATCCGAATTCATTAAAACGGATCCACGTATATTCAAATATCCATTAATACTTAATGAACTTTTTAATTTCTCGTTTGTCTTCTGAAACACTACTTAGGTAGTATGTTCCGGAAGTCATTCCAGAAATATCAATCGTTTGTTCGGCTCTATTGCTCTTCCATGTTTTTACAATTTTGCCCTGCGCATTATGCAACAGAAAAGTATGTTCGCTTAATTCAAAATCGCTAAAAATTACAGTCATCACATCAGAAACTGGATTTGGTGCGATATTTATACTGGTCTGTGTATTTATAACATCCTCAACGGAAGAAAGGTTTGGAATTAATACAGCATCGATAATATGCACAACGCCATTATCAGTAGGAATGTCTGCTACAGTTACTTGCGCATCATTAATAAATACATTATCCCCATCGATTAATACAGTGATATTTTCACCATTTAAAGTTGTTGCCATTTGTCCGTCTGTTAAGTCTGATGATAAGACTTCAGTTCCCAGAACATGATATAGTAATACAGTTGTAAGATCCCCCATTGGGTCAGCCAATAGAGCATCTACAGTTCCTTCTGGAAGTGCATCGAATGCCGCATCCGTTGGAGCGAATACCGTGAAGGGGCCATCGCCACTAAGAGTTCCAGCAAGGTCAGCAGCTATTACAGCAGCTTCTAAAGTTTCATGATCAGGACTATTTACTATCACATCTACCACTGTTGTTGTAGGTGGAATAAGAACCGCATCAATAACATGTACCACACCATTATCAGCAGGGATATCAGCTACAGTAACTTGCGCGTCATTAATAAATACATTACCAGCGTTAATTGTCACAGTTACGTCTTTACCATTAATAGTAGTTGCCATTTGCCCGTCCATGAGATCTGAGCTTAAAACTTCGGCACCAACGACATGGTATAGCAGGATTTGCGTTAGTTCCCCCATTGGGTCAGCCAATAGAGCATCTACAGTTCCCTCTGGTAGTGCATCGAATGCCGCATCCGTTGGAGCGAATACCGTGAAGGGGCCATCGCCGCTCAGTGTTCCAGCAAGGTCAGCAGCAATTACAGCAGCTTCCAAAGTTTCGTGATCAGGGCTGTTGACTATAATATCTACCACTGTTGTTGTAGGCGGAATGAGTACCGCATCTATGACATGTACCACACCATTATCAGCAGGGATGTCAGCTACAGTAACCTGCGCATCATTAATAAATACATTACCAGCGTCAATTGTTACAGTTACGTCTTTACCATTAATAGTAGTTGCCATTTGCCCGTCCATGAGATCTGAGCTTAAAACTTCTGCACCAATAACATGGTATAGCAGGATTTGCGTTAGTTCCCCTATTGGGTCAGCTAATAGAGCATCTACAGTTCCTTCTGGAAGTGCATCGAATGCCGCATCCGTTGGAGCGAATACCGTGAAGGGGCCATCGCCGCTCAGTGTTCCTGCGAGGTCAGCAGCTATTACAGCGGCTTCTAAGGTTTCATGATCAGGGCTGTTGACTATAACATCAACGACTGTGTTTTGAGCGGAAATTGTTCCTATGCAGAAGAGGAAGAGGAAAAGTTGTACTATTTTTTTCATATTGAATAAGTTTAAATTTGTGATCAGAAGCATTAATACAGATTAAGTGCAAATGATAGGGCAGAGGTTGCCTAGCATGTTGGATATTATCAAAAAAAAGTAAGATTTTTTTGAATCAGTAGTGCTTATAGATAGCAGAGTAGGGTTTGGTAGCAACAATCTTTGGTGTTGCTCTTAGGATTTTTTGACATATTTAGTCAGTATAACAATTTGTTGACCTTCGATTTTCCCTTCTATATGTTCTGCGTTGTTAGGTACTAGGCGGATTCGTCGGACAGCAGTTCCTCGTTTTGCTGTGAATTTTGCGCCTTTCACATTAAGATCTTGAATAAGGGTAACCGTATCGCCTGCATTTAGAATATTTCCGTTTGCGTCTTTATGTACAATTTGAACGTCAGTATTTGATTGTTCTGCCCATTCTTTTGTGTCCTCATCTAAGAATAACATTCCAAGTAGGTCATTTGCCCATTCTTCTGTCTGTAAGGCTTGCAACATTCTATAGGCTACTACTTGTACTGGTGCGTGTTCACTCCACATGGATTCATTGAGACATCGCCAATGATGTGTGTCTATATTTTCTGGATTTTCAATTTGTGATTTACATGTAGAACATGTGACTACTTGTTCATCGCTACTTTCCCCAGACTTTGGAGGTACAATGTATTCAAAAAGTGCGTCTTTATTACCGCAGAGTTCACAACTATTGCCACTTCTTTGTTTTAATTCTTCTGAAATCTTCATGTTCCATCTTTTGTGTGAAATTACTTAAAGTCTACAAACACGCACTACAACGCATATTGCAAGCTTAATGTATAGCTGTTATTCATTTTTGAAAAGCTAAAAGAAGTACCTTCTTCAGCGGAATATGGCTTTGTAAAGAAATAAGCACTGAGACTGCCTAATACTGCTCCTCCTAAGACATCCCAAAAATCATGTTTGCGACCAATTCCCTCAATCCGACTATATCCTGTAAACCCTGCCAGAACAAAAGCTGGAATTCCATATTTGTAGCCGTATCTTTTTTGTAAAAATGCGGCAGAATGAAATGCTACGGAGGTGTGCCCTGAAGGAAAAGCATTAAATGCTTCAGACGGATCAGGTCTTTTTTTTCTAATGGTTTGTTTTAAGGCATGTGTAAGAACAAAGGTGGTACTAAAACCATAAAATAATTGTTTAAGCCCATCTTTATCCTTCTTGCTTGCTGCTGTTATCATTGCAGCTATGGGCAGCCCTATTTGAAAAACATCTCCAGCAGTTTGAATATGTTCTCTAGCAGAATCTGACTGGGCTTGGATTCCCATTATGCTTAAAAGGGAAAGACAAATGATACTAATTTTCCTCTTCATAATAGAGTTTATAGAATTTTCTTCCGTCCTCATCTCTACCTTTCTGAATCATATTTCTATTTCCATGAATGTAGACGTGGAAATTTTTGTCGAGTTTTAAAACACTTTTAAAGACCTTGGATTGATTTTTCACTGCTGCCATATTTACAGAAAAAGAGTCTTTCAAATTTACATTATTCAAGTTTTGATATTCTTGTTTGTAATCATTGAACTCTTCTATCACTTTTTCGTCTCTAAATATTTCTTTTGTGTATTCTGCTGCGTCAAATTTATCTTCCTGCTCAAGGAAAGATTTGGACCTTTGTAAGATACCCACTTCTTCACTTTTATCTGTGTCGTACAGCGGCTTCATTCTATCTTCTATAAAATGTTTTGTTGCGCCAATGTAGGCTTTAGTGTTTTGGAAATCATCATCTCGGAACTGGAGTTGTAAAAAGTCTTTCTGCCAGAATTGAGCTTTCTTTTCTGTATTTGATTTATCTACTGAACAGACTTTATAGCCAGTTGTTTGCTCCGTATTAAAAATAATGCTTGCTTTATCGACCTGAGTAAGCAGTATCCCTTGCAGTGCCTCAAATGTAAAGGCATTGTCTTCTTGTATAAGACGTATAAGATCATGTTTTTTTTCAGATTTGAATAAACAAATGGCGTCTAACATCTCATCTTCAATAAGAACATTATTTACATAGGCCACTATCAGTTCTCCAGATTTGATATTTGGATGCTGTGATGTTCTGTGTAGATGTTGCGCAATTTCTCTAGAATGTTCCAAGAGGCTGCTGGGTTCTTCAAAGATTGTTTTGACGAGATCGTGTATCGTCTTTGTCTCTTTTGATATGTCAAAACTATAGAATTCTTCTAAGGTGAAATTTTTAAAGAAGTAATGTAATAAGGAACTGTGCAATCTGTCATGTTCTAAACTGCTCAAAGCTGCACTTAATTCTAATTGTTCTCCTTCTTCTAGGCCTATATAATGTGCACATAAGTTCTGAATTCTTGCTTCTAAAGTATTTATCATTCTAGTATGTAGTTTTCGTAAACATGATCTAGTTCTTCTTGTAAGTCTCTGAAGAATCTAGTTTTTTTAATAATGGTTTTACAGCGTTCGTCATATTCATCTATCATTCTGTTTTCTTTCATTAGGCGAACAGCCAGAGTAAATGAATTCCGAATATTATTATGTAAGGGGTCAGAATAAAAATCATAACTATCCATAAAATCTACAGCTGTCTCTGTAGTAAAGAGATAGATGTCTATCATTTCATAAGAGAAGATAGCTTCCTTTTTCAGGTCGCGTAAAATAGTATTGACTTTTTGAATTCTTGGCCTACGTGGTTTTCTGAAACTTTTAGTAGCGTACTTGGAAGCTATTTTTTTCTTGGCAGCATCATAGAGTTTCGTACGGTCAGCTTCTGAGCCTAATTCCAACTTGTAGAATTTCTTGACTGCATCTAGTTTAGTGTAGAGCTGTGTTAACTCCGTTCTCAGATCTTCAGCTTCTAGCTGGTTGATATGTTTTATAAAAGTGGACTTTCGCACGCGTTCAAGTTGGTGCTACAATGATACGGATATATGAGAAATTTGTGAGATATGTGGATTAGATTTTAGCTAATATTTTGTCTTGCACAAAAAACCTGCAGTTGGGATTAAAAAAAGCTGATTTCACTAGAAGAAATCAGCCGTAAAAACAAATTAATACTCTGCATAGTGGCCAAAACACAGCATATAAATAACACCTTTTTATTCAGTTGTATGCCATTAATCATCCAAGCATGCTAAAAGTTAGCATGCTTGGATGATTATTCTGTAAATACATGAAAAAGAAAAGCTCGTTTCCTACCGAAAACGAGCTTCTATAACTTTAATTGACCTAGATCCTTCTAATAAAATTATCTTCTCTTACTTCCCAATGCAAAATCGAGAAAAAATAGAGTCTAAGAGATCATCCGAACTTATTTCGCCCGTTATTTCGCCTAGACTATACAGGGATTGACGAATATCCATGGCAACAAGATCTGGACTCAATCCACTATCTAATCCTTCTAATACCTTAGTCAGCGCATTGTTAGCATTGTGTAAAGCTTCAAAATGTCTATTATTCACTATGATAGTTTGGTCCAGCATTTCTGGATTGTCGATGATACTTGTGTATAATAAATCCTTCAAGGCTTCTACATTCATCTTATTAATAGCTGAAGCAGAGAGCAAATTGTCTTTATGAATCAACCCCTCCTTATAATATGCCTCTAAGTCCGTATACGGATTTAGATCCATCTTATTCGCAACAAAGAGTTTTCTACCTCTAAGCTTAAGCTCCTCATTGACTTGTAGGAATTCATCTATATCATTCCACAAGTCCTGAGGCTTTGATTCTGTTACATCAAACACATACACCGTCAGGGTAGACTGATTAATTTTTTCTTTCGTCTTTTCAACACCCATTTTCTCAATGACATCCTGCGCACTTCGTATTCCTGCAGTATCAATAAGCCGAAATCGAATTCCCTTAATATTTAGACTTTCTTCAATAGTATCTCTTGTCGTTCCTGCTATATCCGAAACAATGGCTCTGTCTTCATTCAGTAAGGCATTTAGCAGGGTAGACTTACCCGCATTTGGCCTACCTGCAATTACGGTAGAAACACCATTCTTAATGACATTCCCGTATTGGAAGGACTGAATAAGTTCTTGCATCACCCTTTGGATTTTAAGAACTAGGGTTTTTAGTTTATCGCGATCCGCAAACTCTACATCCTCTTCTCCAAAATCTAATTCTAATTCGATCAATGCAGAAAAGTCAATCAATTCTTGCCGCAGGGCTTTGATGACATCAGAAAAGCCTCCACGTAACTGCTTTAAGGCAAGGTCGTGGGTAGAGGCGTTTTCTGCAGCGATAAGATCTGCTACCGCTTCTGCCTGGGATAGGTCTAATTGTCCATTTAAAAATGCACGCATAGTGAATTCGCCTGGCTTGGCCATACGCGCACCATTGCGAACAAATAATTTTACAATTTCGGATAAGATATAGGGTGAGCCGTGGCAGCTGAGTTCTATGGAATCTTCTTTTGTATAACTCCTTGGAGCGCGAAACACCGTTGCCATGCACTCATCTAACATCTGGCCATCTTCATTCTTGATTTTCCCATAGTGCACCGTATTCGCTGGAACCTTAGTTAGGTTTTTCCCGAAAAAGAATTTGTCCACTACATCAATGGCGTCCCTACCCGAAAATCGAATAATACCTATTGCTCCCTGACCAGGTGCTGTTGCTATTGCTACTATTGTTTCATTCACATGACTCACAGTGCAAAGATAAACGGAATTAGAAATTTTGCTCTGCTTATTTTCTTTGCTTAAACAGCCAGGGGATCAGTTGCTCTTCTTGATAGGCCCTATTCCAGACATCATGTTCTCCATCATGGTATTCTGTATATCTAGGATTCCCTCCTGCTTCTATAAAACTAGACATAAATTCTTGAGACAGTTCCACAGGAACAACGGGGTCCAGTGCTCCATGAAAATTCCATAAAGGAATATCGCTGTAGGCAGATACCTTCATAGTATCCGCACCTCCACAGATGGGTACTGCAGCTGCAAACAACTCAGGTCGCCTGCTAAGTAAGTCGAAGGTGCCAAATCCTCCCATCGACAGACCAGAAAGATAGACTCTAGTTCTATCGACCTTCGGATCTTCCAATAAACGATCTAACAGCTGGATAACTTTTGCCATAGAGGGGGTAGGAGTCTCACTGCTTTTTACTGTCCACTGTCCCTCGCCTCTATTTACATGCGCCCAATAACCTTCTTCCGGACATTGCGGAAATACTAAAATTGCAGGATGTTTTTCTTGTTGCTCTGCTGCGCTCAGGATAGGAGCAATATGTGCCAACTGACTTTCATTATCATCACCACGTTCTCCTGCTCCGTGGAGGAAAAGAACGAGAGGAATTTTAACTCCCTTTTCATGATATTGGCTAGGGTAGAAACTACGATAGTGTAATCCTTCTGCTGTTCTTCCTTTCTTCCAAGGGGAATCGTCTGTTTTGCAGTTACTAAACATAAATAGGATTAGAAGGAGGGTAGAGTATCGCATGTGTATTCTTGTAAAATAAATATAGTAAATATTGAAGAACGGTCTTGTGATCACTGACGTGATCAGGTATCTCGGTTTCCTGGTATCCGGGCTTTGCCCTGGTGTCACGGTTTGAATAGGTTTGCAATTCAATTTTTCACGTAATCATTCCTATGCCATGAAACCAGCACAGAGTGCGGAATCCACGACACCAGCCCAAGGGGCAGAAACCACGAACCTTGTCCGTTCATCCGTTAGTCCGTTAGTCCGTTAGTCAGTTCGTCCGTTGCGTCCTACCTGCTGCGCACGCAGGCAAGACGCTCAGTCCATTCATCCCACTTTTGGATTAATTTTTGTATTACGATTAGATTAAGATGAAGAAAACATATCAACCCACGCGCGCGAACATATCTAGGGCCTCTATCCAAAGGCTGTACATCTCCATGCGTCACCTGTTTTTAAGAGGCTCATATAAGCCACTAGGTGCTTCTGGAGAGGCTATGATCAATGCTATGTTAAACCTACAACCCGAAATTTATGGAAGTATGGTTGATCCAGATCGCGTGGAGTTAAGTGGTTTACTCTATGTTTTCCAAAGACTGCCGCAGGGTATAGAAGAATGTAGATATGTGAAGATGATAGGAAGAGAAGGCTATGAAGATTCTGGATTTGCAGCTATCGTTCCTAGCAAACGAAGACGTAATTGCTACCGGATAGATGATGAACAGATGTACATCGAGATGACACGTGGACGGAGTGATATTTATGATGTTCTGACCCACCTAACCTTCATGTATATCGAAGCAGAAAAAATTCGAAGACATGCCTTGGATTCCAAGAATAGAATGCGTCGAGAATGGAAGATGTTAGGCAGCATTATTGAAAAAATAAAAACAAACAAACCCTACAATAAGAAAGTTGCCTACACCTATCTCAGTGTTTTACTAGGTAGGACCCTAAGTGAAACAGTAGAAGCTTGTGAGAATTTTGAAAAGGCATCCAAGGTCAATAGCTTATTTAATATTGTATACTGGTTAGGACAGAGAAGTATTGAAGAAGAGACGGAACAGAATGATCGCGAAATCAGTTTTTCTGCCTTTTTGCAAGATACAGTGGGCCAACATATGCATGGTGAAATATGGGCTAGTCGAATTAAAAAATATTTAGTAGATAATAAATTAGAAAAACGTCCAGTACACATCATTAGCTCCAACATGCATAGCGTGCTCAATTCTTTGTTTGCAAAAGCAGCACTTGGATTAAAACGACAAAGTTTAGAAACAATAGCGCAAAAACTATCGCAAAAGAAATCTACGCGTGAAAACGAAAAGGTGAGGAAGTATGCTCTTAAGCATGGGATGGTCGAACTCCTAGATGAGAGTGGAGCAAATATTAATGTGCAAATTTTCGATTGTTCTCTCATTAACTTAAGCGGTATACGTAAAAAGAAATCGCCTAAGTCAAAAGATGTTATAGTCGTTATGGACTATGCCTTTGGAGAACAAGCTTTTGAGTCGATGGACGAACTGCTAAAGCCCTATGAAAATGGTTCCAAGATTCCTATTAATATCGCTTCCATAAGTATTATGGGAAAGGCTGGAATTTTAGAAGGGCAGAAGGGAGACATCATGATACCAAATGCACATGTTTTTGAAGGAAGTGCAGATAACTATGCTTTCAAAAATCAATTTGATGATTCCGTATTTAAAGATTCGGGCTTATCCGTATTTAAAGGTCCTATGATTACAGTTCTAGGAACCTCCTTACAAAATAAAGACATACTCAGATATTTCCACCTCTCTTCTTGGGGTGCATCTGGCTTAGAAATGGAAGGGGCACATTATCAGAAGGCAATTCAGGCTGCTTCCCAGATAAGAAATAGTATTAAGAAAAATGTTGTTCTTCGCTATGCGTATTATGCATCGGATAACCCTTTACATTCAGGAAGTACTCTAGCTTCTGGAGGATTGGGTGTAGATGGTGTAAAACCCACCTATTTGATAACCACCAGTATATTAAACTCAATTTTAAGCTAAGCTAGCTTAGTTTTTATGTAAGGTGTATTTTTTACAATCCATGCAGTCTGCATCTGAGTCTGGCGTAAATGAATTTTCAAACATACTTTCCATTAAAACTTCTTCTTCGTTATCATGTATTTGGATAGTCTCACTCATAAGCTGTGCAATAACAATATCACCTTTTGGATTAGCACAAAGAATAAATTCTAAGGAATAATGTTCGTATTGCAGTCGTTCTGGCAAACTTTGGACAATAGGTTTTTTCTGAATATACCCTCTTTGCCCCTCATTAATTTCTTCTAACTTTCTAAGATTGTTTAATTGTTCTCTTACTTGATCACTGGCTTTTATACACGCCTCATTTTGAGCAAGGTGTTCTGTCAGAGTATAGAAATCAATTCCCTCGTAACTCGCATTGCTTATACTACCATCCACATTTTTTGGATTTAGTTTTGCATTTGTTTTGCAGCTAAAGAAGCTTAAAATGGCAATACTTAATAGTAGCGTAATTGGACGTTTCATGTAGAATTGTTTTGCTTGGATTATCCTAAAGATATTTAACTAATTGCCATTTCTTTCTACATTTATAAAAAATTACCCAAATGGCAGTAAAAATTGAAAAATCTACAATTAAGTTTCTAAACGATTTATCTAAAAATAATAATCGCGAATGGTTTAAAGACAACAAGAAACGCTACGATGAAGCCTATGCAAATGCAAAAGCCTTCAAAGCAGAGCTAGAAAAACTCATGCAAAAACATGATGTAATAGAAAAGTCAAAACTCTTCCGAGTACATCGCGATGTACGCTTCTCTAAAGATAAGACGCCATATAATACAGATCTTCGTTTTTCATTTACCCGCGAAGGTGCCTACCGTCGAGGAGGTTACTATTTAAGAATTAGTCCTAAGGAGAGTTTTATTGCAGGTGGCTTCTGGCGTCCAGAACCGAAAGACCTTAAACTCATACGGTCGCACATTGCAGCAGATGCTAAACCTTTAAGAAAGATATTTGCCAGCAAAAAATTTAAAGACAATTTCGGAATTATAGAAGGCGAGAAAGTGAAGTCTGCTCCTAAAGGCTTCAGCAAAGACCATCCTAACATTGACTTGCTAAGACATAAGTCCTTTATCGTTGATAAAATAATCGAAAAGAAATTGGTAAGCAGTGAGGATCTTGCAAAAGAAGTCAGTAAAAACTTTAAAGCCTTTCGTCCTTTCTTTGATTGTATGACAGATATTTTGACACATGATTTGAATGGGGTGCCTTTGTATGGGTAGTGACACAGCGGACTCAGCGGACAAGGCGGACGCAACGGACACAACGGAAAGAGCGGACGGAGCGGAATAGAGTATAATGAGGTGTAAATAAATGCGTCCAAGAATGGCTCAGAATAAGCTTATCGCTAGGATTCCATAAAATATTTCAAAAATAATTTTGTTTTATGTTTACTTCAATGGTTGTGAATGCCATTAGGAGGTATGGAACATAACTATAAAAAACTAAGTATTTGGAAGGATGCGTATGATCTATGCTTAAAGATTTATTTTGAAACTACGCATATGCCAAAAGAAGAAAAATATGGTTTAACTAGTCAAATGCGCAGAGGTGGTGTCTCTATTGTTTCGAACATATCCGAAGGAAGTGCATCAGGAAGTAATTTACACTTTGTCCGCTATTTAAATATTTCTTTAGGCGCACTCTGTGAACTTGAAACACAACTCTATATTGCATCACAACTCACATTCATGAAAAAGGAATCAGCTACTGAGTTATTAAACTCCGCAGATAACTTAAAGAGAAAAATCTCAAATTTCAAAAAACAACTATCAAGCTGTATCTAAACTTTTTGATTATTATGTACGATAAAATAAGTTTTGACTCTTTTTGTTAATTTTTCATGTATCACTTTCGTCACTTGAATCCGTTGAGTCCGTTGAGTCCGCTGCGTCCGTTGAGTCCGTTGCGTCCGCTCCGTCCGCTCCGTCCGCTCCGTCCGCTCCGTCCGTTCTACCCCTTATACACAATCTTCCGCATCCGCATACTCTCCGGCGTCACCTCTAGATACTCATCCTTACTGATATACTCCATTGCTTCCTCTAAAGAGAACTGAATTTTGGGAGCAATCTTCACAGCATCATCGGCGCCAGACGAACGCATGTTCGACATCTTTTTTCCTTTGATCACATTTATGGCTAGATCATTTTCTCTTGCATTTTCACCGATTACCTGACCCTTGTATACCTGATCACCGGGCTCAATGAAAAATCTTCCTCTGTCTTGCAGTCTATCAATGGCAAAGGCTAGGGCCTGACCCTGCTCCATAGAAACAAGCGATCCTTTAATACGTCCAGGAATATCTCCCTTGTGCGCTTCATATTGCATAAAACGGTGCGTCATTACCGCTTCCCCCGCAGTGGAAGTAAGCATAATATTTCTAAGTCCTACCAGTCCGCGTGATGGGATTTCAAATTCCAAATGCTGTACGTCGCCCTTAGGCTCCATCACCTTCATCATCCCTTTTCTTTGCGTAACCAGTTCGATTACCTTTCCGGAATATGCTTCAGGAACATCTACAACGAGCATCTCTACAGGTTCGTGCTGTCTGCCATCAATTTCTTTGATGATAACCTCAGGCTTTCCTACCTGTAACTCGTAACCCTCTCTACGCATTGTTTCTATAAGAACGGAAAGGTGAAGGATACCACGTCCGTAGACATTAAACTTGTCCTCCGTGTCTGTACTTTCTACTTTTAATGCAAGATTTTTTTCTGTCTCTTTAAAGAGTCTATCTCTGAGGTGTCGTGAGGTTACAAACTTTCCTTCCTGACCGAAGAAGGGTGAGTTGTTAATTGTAAATAACATACTCATCGTTGGCTCATCCACTTCTATTCTTTGCAAGCCTTCTGGATTTTCAAGATCAGCGATCGTGTCACCAATGTCAAAATCATCTAAGCCTACAATTGCACAGATGTCACCACATCTTGCCTTATCTACTTTTACCTTACCCAGTCCTTCAAATAAATAGAGTTCTTTAATTCTTACTTTTTTCTGAGAACCATCTTTCTTCAGTATCATATAGTCCTTACCAGCTTCTAGATCACCTCTGTATATTCTACCGATGGCAATCCTTCCTTGGAAGGCAGTATAATCGAGTGAAGTGATTTGCATCTGTGGCGTACCCTCATTATAAGGGGCCTCTGGAATCTGATCTACGATAGCCTGTAGGAGAGGAAGAATATCCTGCGTTCTCTTTTCATGATTGAAACTCATCCAACCGTACTTAGAAGATCCAAAGAGGGTTTCGAAATTTAATTGATCCTCTGTTCCACCAAGATTAAACATCAGGTCAAATACATCTGACTGTACATCCTCAGGCGTACAGTTTTCCTTATCCACCTTGTTCACAACAAGTATAGGTTTAAGACCTAATTCGAGAGCCTTTGTTAGGACAAAACGCGTCTGCGGCATAGCGCCCTCAAATGCATCCACAAGGAGAAGAACGCCATCTGCCATCTTAAGTACACGCTCTACCTCACCACCGAAATCGGCGTGACCAGGAGTGTCTATGATATTAATCTTTACACCACTGAATTCTACTGCAACATTCTTAGAAGTAATCGTAATACCTCTTTCTCGCTCTAAGTCATTGTTATCCAAGTGTAATTCTTTACGCTCCTTGCGTTCGTCCATGACCTTACAGGCATCAATAATCTTGTCTACAAGAGTTGTTTTACCATGGTCGACATGGGCAATAATGGCAATATTTCGAATAGGTTTCATCCAGATTTCTTTAATGAGCCGCAAAGATGTTTAAAATAAATAGCATATAGGTCCAAAGAATGAAACTATATTTGCGCTCTCATGAGAAGAAGGTCCAATTTTATATTCGTAATAATAGGAATTCACCTGTTTTTAGATGTGTATACCTACTTTGGTCTGCGCAGTCTTATTGCCGATGCTAGATATCATAAAATATTTACCATTTTATATTTATGCTCCTCCGCCTTTGTTTATTACTGTTTGTACCAGTTTTACCAGGGAATCCAAGAAGGAAGCATGTTTCGAGGTGCCCATTTGAACTTTTATGTAGGCGCAATTTTAACCTCCCTCGTCAGTAGGATATTCTTTGTCGGATTCTTGTCACTCCAAGATGGAGGAAGATTTCTGATAGGTGTGTATAATTGGATTAGTAGCATGGGAGGAGAAAAACCAGAACTTACGTATTTCCCAAGTAGAAGAAAATTCCTCACAGCAGGGGCAGCCTTCTTAGGTGCAGTTCCTCTCTTTTCGATGATCTATGGTATCTCAAAGGGTAAGTACAATTTCAAAGTAAATACTATAAAACTAGCTTTCAAAGATTTGCCCAAGTCTTTCAACGGATTCAAGATTGTACAAATATCTGATATCCACGCAGGCAGTATAGATAACAAAGAAGAATTTGAACGTGGTATCGCAATGGTCAATGCACAGAAGCCAGACCTCATTGTATTCACAGGGGACATGATTAATTCTAGAAAAGAGGAGCTAGATCCCTGGATAGAAAGCCTCGCAAAATTGTCAGCAAACTATGGCAAATTTGCTGTCACAGGAAATCACGATTACTACGGTCTCTATGAGATTGATAAAGAAGAAGAGAAGGACGCGTACATGCAAGCCTTTTTTGATAAATTTCCACAGATGGGCTTTCAGCTCTTAAACAATGCACATGAGAAGATTACAGTAGGAGAGGAAAGTATCTCTTTGGTTGGTGTGGAAAATTGGGGAAAGGCCCGTTGGTCACCTAAGCATGGGGATATTGATAAGGCGATGTCTGGTTTAGAAGAAGATGCCTTTACTGTAATGTTAACCCATGATCCTACGCACTGGGACGAACAAATATTACCGCATAAGAAACATGTACATCTAAGTATGTGCGGTCATACCCATGGCTATCAGTTTGGAATAAAGATGCCGGGCTTTAAGTGGAGTCCAGCACAGTATGCCTATCCGCGATGGATGGGATTATACGAAGAAGATAGCCAGTATCTATATGTAAATACTGGCTTCGGATTTCTTGCCTTCCCAGGTAGAGTAGGTATGTGGCCTGAGATCTCAGTTTTTGAACTAAGTACGGTTTAGCAATGACTTAGTATCAAAATTCTAACATGACATGCGCCGTATTATTCATTCCGTTTATCTCTCCACCACTTCCCGTTAAAATTGTCAAAGTGAAATTGGCAAGACTAGAATTGAATTTCATATCGTAGCTAGCTTGGACATTAAAATCTAGAAAAGCATCGGAAGCAATTTCTATATCGCTGGTCCAGATATGAAAACTTCTGTGACTAGCATCATACTCCCAAGCTCCAGAATCTAGACTAGATATATCTAATTCTAATCGAGAATCCTTGTGCATGAATAATTGTATTTTCCCCTTCGAAGCGACTTCTCCTATATTATGAATTTGCCCAAGAAATTCAAAATGAAAGTAATTTCCTTCCTCACCGCGCGGGTCTAAGTTAAGTATAGGCTGCAGATCTGAATGCAAGGTATTTGCTAGATCTCTATGTTGGATGTCTAGAGTTTGATCTGGCAACATGTATTGATAATCCTCCTCTTTACTACAGGAGCTAAAAGAAAAAATAAAAAGGATGAGAAAGAGAATAGATATTCTGGATGTTTTCATTGGTTGAGTTTTCTTTAATGATTGCGTATGTATTCATCAACACGATTCCTATTTGTTACCCCTTAGAAAGAGGATAATTTGGGCGATCCCAGAGTCCTTCGCTAAGCTTAGGACACATTCAGGACAGGTCCTTCATTTCTGGTCAGGCTATCCAGGGGTTCCGTAGCACAGCAGCTGTGCCACCGCCTTTGGCGCCCTTACTATCCTTATCGCGGGTACTAAACAATTCTTAAAAAACATGGATTGGGAGGCGTCCTTAAATCAGCGAATAATAGAGGATGCAACATAGTCCTGAATCAACTGACGTAAACCCAGCTGTCTATAGGGAGAAAGTTGTATCATCAGAACGTAGGCGAGTTCATTTTCGAGATCTATTTTGAAATACGTGCCTACTGCACCTCCCCAGCCATACACTTTTTCTAATGCATCCGCTTGCGTTCCTCGTATTGCAAATCCCAAACCAAAGCCATATTCACCGTAGGGCAGTCTAAAGCGTTCTTGATACACTCTGAGATCTTGCAAATGATCTTCCAACATCAATTCTATGGTTTCTGTTTTTAAAATTTCATGCTCATGCATCTTCCCTTTTTGCAATAGCATTTGACAAAATTTTAGATAGTCCTTTGTTGTAGATACTAAGCCTCCTCCTCCGTTAAATAGGCTAACTTCTTCTACATACCTATTTTCTCTTTGATCTTCATAAACTACCAAGCCATTCTCTTCGTGCCAGCTATATCCCACTGTAAACCTATTTGCTTTTTCTATAGGCAGTTGAAAGTGGGTATCATGCATTTCTAAAGGAATAAAAATATTCTCTTTCAGATAAGCATCTAATGACATGCCAGAAAGTACCTCGATTAAATAGCCGCAGATATTTGTAGACAGTCCATACTGCCAATTTGTGCCCGGTTCAAACTGTAGAGGTAGGGCGCTTAATTTTTGAATAAATTCTTTGTTAGTTGCAGAAGCGTTTAGATTGGCCTCTCTATACATTTGATTTAACTCTTCGGAAGAACCTCTGCCATAACTGAAGCCTGAAGTATGTCTCAAAATGTCTATAACTCTAATTGGGTTTTTAGCCTCAATTAACATCGAGTCAGTGTAGATCATCATTTCTTTGAACTCAGGCAGATAGGTATAAAGAGGATCTTCTAATTTAAACTTACCAGCCTCATAGAGTTGCATCAGAGCAACAGATACGATTGGTTTTGTCATCGAAAAGATTCTGAAAATACTCTGATCGTCTAACTGTATGTTTTCCTCAATATTTGCATAACCATAGCTGTCGAAGTGAATCAATTTTCCTTTAGACAACACTGCAGTTTGAATGCCTGCCAGTTGTTTGCTATCCACCAAGCTGTGAAAATGCTTGCTCATTGCTTTTAAACTATCACTGGAAATACCTGATGACTCAGGTTTTGTAAGTAGCATAGGCGCATCCTGAGCAGCCAAACTAATTGAGCTGATGAAAATGAAAATTGTAATCTTTATAATGCGCATGGATTCAAGTAAGGAATGATGTATTAATCCACTTTATAATAGACATAGATGTCAGCATCATCTACACGACCAGTACCGTACATCATCTCTTCGCAAAATGTTTCCATTCCAAGCCTATTGTTAAACCCATCTTCATCTGTTTCTAGATAATGGTATTGATAAGAATTTACCTCTACAAATTTGAGCTCCCAATCTGTTTCAAAAATTTCTCCAGTAGTACGATCGTTCAACACAATTTTCTCAGCATCAATCTTAAGCCGAATGTCCTTCTTTTCGAATTCATTTACCCATCCAGATCGTATACCTATTAATTGCCAATCACCAATTAGATTGTTTTCGATTTCCTCTCTGCTTAGAAATTCACTCTCGCGGCATGTTCTCATCATTTTATCCAATTCTTCCACTGTGTTTATCTCTACTGCACGCTCAGTTCTTGGTTCATCTTCATTACAAGAGATTGCAATGGATGCTATAATTAAGAATAGGATTATTGAGCCTAGCTTGTGCGATGTCCTGATCATTCGTTGAAATTTCATTAAAAGATACTGATTTTTATTTATTGTTGCATGCGCTTAATCTAGCATCTTAATTCTATTCTCGATTCTATCTTCTCTCCTCAAACCAGCCATCCTCTTTGTACTCAGAGTATAAGACTTCTTCACCATACTGTAGCTTAGCAATATGCCTACTGTTATATTCTGGAACAAGGAGCGTCCAGTGTTTTATAATGTGCAACTCTATCTCTTTACCTGTAAGATTGCTTGCCAGCTCTTTAATGTCAAGACCAAGTTCTTCTCCTCTATTGATGTAATAACTTACGTTTTCTCCTGCTATTTGAAAAGAGATGTCATAACAACTTGTGCAAGCACTATAGACACTATCGAGTGTGCCAGTAACTATAATAACATTATCCGCGGTCGGTTGGCTTATAGGTCTTAGACCAAGCAGTGCTAATAATCCTACAAACAAAAAAGGAACAATGACTACATATTTCATTCGTGTATTATTTTTTGTATAGCTGTCTTGCCATTTGTAAATAAAACTTTGATTATATAAGTATTGGACGTAAGCTGTGAGGTCTTTATTGTGCTATCAAGACCTGTGTATACTAGTTTACCTGCGAGGTCAAATAGCTGTATGAGTTCGATGTCTTCCTCTGACTCAATGTAAAGGTATTCTGTGAATGGGTTTGGCCATACATTTATTGAAGCTGTAGTGGGATTGTCTGTACTGCTGATAAGTTCTTCAAATGACCAATCACTGACCATCGGAAGATGGTCAGAATTTTGTCTCGTATCGTTTTGACTAAGGTTGTTTACAGAAAGTGCATTCTGTCCCAAGGACTCCGTATGCAGAACAAAAGAATTCACTGGGAAAATAGAAGAACTACTATACACTATATAATCTAACCTGCCAGGGAAGAAGCTACTGTTTTCTCCTCTCCATGTATACGTGGCAGGAAGCCCAGTGAGAGGAGGATTAAGATCTGTAAGGGGACCCTTTCCCCAATCGGGAATAAAGTCAGGGCCATAACTATTATTATCCGTAATATTCCCTGAAAGTAAACTTTCGATTTGTGAACGGAAGCCAACAAGATTATAGTCTCCAACTATGAGGATAGGTGCATTCTCTTCAAGTGGATATTCTTGCCCTTCTTGGGTTTCACGTAAAAACCGCAATAAGGCATTTATTTCGTTTTGGCGTTCGAAGTTATTATCACAGCAAGGGAAATGTACATTAATAATGAGTACTTCTTTTCCATTTACATCTACTACAAAGGCCGCATTCCCATCTACCCATCTATCATCTACAATTGGGTAGCGAGATAGTAAAATAAGATCAGCTCCTACTTTTTCATGGTACCATTGTTGGCCACCTGTGGAAGGGAGCATTTGTTCTATGAGTGCAGCTGTTTGTGAAGAGGTATTGTCATAAATTTCTTGAAAGGCTATAATGTCAGGATCTATAGCTTTTAGCACACGTTCGTAAGAGTTTCTTAAAAAGGGTTCAAAGAGATCATCCCTAAGAACATTATAATTTACAATACGTAGATCAGTATCTATTGAGCGGCTAAAGGTATAGCTTGGAAGCTCTGCTTGTACACTATCATCAAAAGTGTAAGAGATGCCCGTAAACGTATTAGGAATTTTATCTCCTTCGTAAATGTCATTTTCAAAAACAATATCAATGCTACCATCTAGGTCAACCTGGTTTCCATCTACCGTGTTTTTGCGACGTATAGCAATTTCAAATCTATCCGAACTTACGGTAGGTGCTGTAAGCAGACCTATATCTTGGTGAATAATATTTTCAAACCCAAAGCTGAAGTTTACAAATCCAGATCTATCTCCAAAATAAAAACTGATTTCGGCTCCCACACCCTCTACACTAAATCCTGTATTTGAATTTTGGTCAGAATCAATGTATAGGGATAAAAAGTTGTCTTCTTGAAGCTGTATTTCATCATCTAATACAAATTGGATATAGAGATAATTTTCATCATTGCTAACAGAAAGTTCTTCAATGTCTACTCCTGAGATATTGTCATTTTTGTCATCAATTTGCAGAGGAGCAGTTTCCCAATCTTCAAAACGCTCATCAATAATTATTTGCTGGGCAAACAAGTTGGAGTTTACAGAAATGAAGCAAATAAAAAGGAGTATATCTAAAAGTCGCTGCATAGTTCAAAAATAAGTAAATTTTACGGAGTATATACGACAGTTTTGCCTGATACTGCTGATAGTATAGACCGAAGATCACCTCAGGACCTACCTGCCTGCGGACGTAGACAGCTAGTAAGTAACGTATAACATCATACAATATAAAACAACATGTTCTTTATACAGCAGATAGCATAATATGTGACTGTTAAGATTTGCTAAACCTTAACGTTTCAAGCTGTCTCTTGTAGGCGTTTGCTAACACAAGATTAAGACTTGGGTTAATTCTCTTGTAAACTAATTCTAAATCGATACATGTATTAAGGAATAAGAGTATTCTTATTAAACAAACAATATTTATTAACCAATAAAATTTAGAGTTATGAAAAAGTACATCTACACACTAGCAGCAGCAACACTTTTTCTAGTTTCATGTAAATCAGTCGACAAAATGGTCGAACAGGGTAAGTATGATGAAGCAATTATTTTTGCTGCAGACAAAATGGAAGGGGAAGAGAATAAGAAGACTAAATATGTGATGGGACTAGAAGAGGCTTTCGCAAAGTCAACAAAAAAGGATCTAGATAGAATCCAATTTCTAAGTTCTCAGGAGAAGGAAGAAAATTGGAGTCGCATATATTTTACTTTTGAAAAAATAAAAAGACGTCAAGAACGAATTACACCCTTACTTCCGCTTGTGAGTAAAGACGGTTATAAGGCAGAGTTCCAATTTGTAAAAGTAAATGAGCGAATGAAGAATGCTGCAGATGGTGCCAGTGCTTACTATTACAATAAGAGTCTAGACTTGATGGTGCCGGCAAGAAAGGGAGACAAACTTGCAGCACGCTCAGCAGTGCAGAACTTAGAAAAAATAGAATACTTCTATAGTGACTACAGAGATAAAAAGCAATTATTAGATGAGGCATACTTTTTAGGAACTACACGTGTACTAGTTAAGATGAAAAATGAGGCACATGTGATAATGCCACAATCATTTGAGCAAGAAGTATTAGGTATCAGTGTTAGAGACCTTAACTCAAGATGGACAGAGTATTTTCTAGAACAGGCGAATGGAGTACCAATAGATGTGATTGCAGAATTACAAGTCACTGATATCGCTGTGAGTCCAAATAGTGAGTTTGTCAATCATTATAGAGAAACAAAGGATATTACAGAGGAGCAAGTTCAGACGGATAGTCAGGGTAGAATCTTAAAAGATTCATTAGGAAATGACATAAAGGTGTTTACTAATAAAACACTGACAGCACATGTGACAGAAGTACGGCGAAATAAGGAGGCAATGGTGCGCGGGCAATTATTATTTACAGATAAGTTGACGAATGAACACATGTACTCACGTCCGATTCAAGTGGAAGCTGCATTTGATGAATGGTTCTGTACTTACAATGGGGATAGAAGAGCACTTAGCAGAAAAACACGTAACCGCATTAGTCCAAGTTATAATGTAGGATTTCCGTCAGACTTTGACCTTACCATGGAGGCGGCTGCCACCTTGAAGGACGAAATGAAAAGGGAATTGCGAAGGCAGACTTTGTAAACAAATATTATAGTTAAGTCTGATGTAAACTTTTTGTAGATACATGTAGCAATACCATATATGTCTATTACTTGTTGATTGAATAGCTAAACCTTAATTTTACCCTATGGTTTTCGTAAGAAGCCAATGAAATAAAGAAGTTAAGGGTGTTTTTTAAAAGAAGAGTCGATATCGTGAGAAGTATCGGCTCTTTACTTTTTATGGCTTGGTCATATATCTTTTCTTTAACAAGTTTGGAAAGGTTTTCATTACCTTCTCAACCTTTGGTCGACTCACCGCACGTACATATGACTGATTCGGATTTAATTCATAAAAGTTTTGGTGGTATCCTTCTGCAACCCAAAATTTAGTAAAGGCAGCTACCTCAGTTACTATAGGGTCATTAAACTTTTTTGCATCTGTGAGATAAGCTATCTTTTTGTCGATAAGATTCTTTTGTTCTTCATTGTGATAGTAGATGGCAGATCTATATTGTGGACCTCTATCCGGACCCTGCCTGTTTAGAGTCGTTGGATCATGCGCAACAAAGAGAACATCTAAGAGTGTGTCAAAGTTAACTTTTGATTTGTCGTAATATATCTGAATTGCCTCTGCATGCTTTAAAGTACCTGTTCCTATCTCCCGATAGGTAGGGTTTGGCTTTATGCCTCCTGAATAACCGCTAATTACATCAACTACACCATCAATGCGTTCAAAAGCGGCTTCCGTGCACCAAAAGCAACCACCTGCAAAAGTTGCTACACCATATTCTGCGTAAGTAGATTTATCAACATATTTTTCAATATCTATCACTCCATGGTCGTGTGTTTCAAAACCACCTTTCTTAGTCGATGTGTTTTGACTACAAGCTGGTAAGATTATGCTTGCAAAGAGACATATATACATTACGTGTTTTATCATTGCTTTTCTAGAGTTGCGGTACAATCAAAATCGATAATCAAAGATTCAATTTTTACTTCCAGATTCATTGTCGTCTCGCTTACAAGTGTACCTGTTCCACTACCAGTCACTTCAATCATAATGCCCTCATAATCTATAGTTTCAGTTTGTGGTGTAATTGTCATTACATCCCCACTGATTTTTGCACTACCAAAAATGTCGATAGGAAAATCTGGCGCATCTAAGACAACCATTTCGATATCATCTATATTATTGAGCACTTCCATGTTTACAGTAATCTCGCTAAGATCAATGTCTTCAAGTAAGCTGTCAGGTAGGGTAGGGCAATCAAATATTCCAGACCAAATTCCTATAAATTTATCTTTACTGACTATATCGCAATTTTCTCCCTCATAACCAGGGGCACAGACACATTCTCCTGTTGTACAAGTTCCATTTGTACAATCCGCACACAGATCAATTTCACAGTTAGTTCCAGAAAATCCCTCTGGGCAGTCACAAATTCCTTCATCACAGATGCCTCCATTGTTACATACAACATCACCACAAGGATCTGTACAAGCATTAAATGTGACCAATCCAACAGAAAGTAGAAATAAAGAGAGATAGATTATTTTTTTCATGAAGTAATTTTTATTAAAGATACCGAATACAAGAGTTTTTCCGCATTCTGGCCTTATTAAGTGTATTTATATGACCTATATGACACTAAAAGCTTAAAATTACTCGCATTTCGGTTATATTATTATAAAAAAATATTTGTTTAAAGTCACATGTAATAAATACCAAGAAAGCAATACACATCGTGTTTTATCTTTGCGTAATCCTTTAATATTGAGTGCTCTACATAATCACACTGTTATATACGAGTTTTAACTTTATTAGAAGAACCATGAATAATACGAAGTCAGCAAGTTTTAAATTGCTTTTATCCTACTTTTTTTCAGCAGTGATTTTCGCAGCTCTGATTGCTATCCTATTTTTTGGATAAGCCTTAGTCCTTTCTTATAGAAAAATTGTCTCCGTTTTAACTTAGTTAAAACAGCATTCCATTTTTAAATTATCCTTTCTAAACTCCTCTTTTAATCAGCTATTTTTTACTTTTCTGAAGATTTGTAGATGAATAGTAATAATAGATATTCGATTATTCCTTTAGCATGGCCAGATACCTACGTCAGTGGAGTGGGAGAATGGTATGAGCGCTTCCTCATATTTATAGGAGTAATTAAGAATCCAATTTATAAGGTTGGGCATGCAGCTTTTCTTATTCACGATAGTACTACGAGAGAATTTCAATATTATGATTTTGGTAGATATGAAACTAAACAAGGTTTTGGGAGAATAAGAAATGCTGAGACGGATCCAGAATTATTACTAAATTCTTTGAAAGGCAAGAATACACAACAGGTTTTAGAGGTTTTGTCAAATATGCGAGCAACGCATGGAGATGGTAAAATTTTAGCTATAGAAATTCTAGATGTTGACACAAGAAGATTAAAGGATTTTTTAGACAAGTATTCTAAGAACAAAGTTCAGATATACTCTCCGTATAGATTTTATACATTAAACTGCTCTAGGTTTGTGAATGCAGCCGTAGCAAATTCTGTTTCTAGTCCCGTTCACCGCTTGTTACTAAAATTACTACCTGTGAAATATCTACTAACAGGTACGTATTTAAAATTTTTGTCATATCTGTTTGGACAAAGACTATTCGTTCAAGAAGCGACTAAAACTCCTCCAGTTTTTAAACAAAAAGAAACCCTAGGTTTGACTAGGAGCATGAAGTCAAAGGGATATCATTTGCTTCAAGGCATAGGTTCTTCGAGTTGGTTTTCATTAAGTTCAGTAGGGCAGGGCTTATATCGGATCGTACGAAAAGACGATAAAGGAGAAACAACATTTGATTTTAATTATACTCTAACTGGCAACCAAGGTTTCGATGTGCACCTTCCATTTGAATTTAGCTATCCTAGCGATGCATTAGAATGCAATGTGATTCAGAATGATAAGAACTTCACGTTTTCTAAAATGCAAACAACAATCAATGCAAATCAATCTCCAAAAGAGATACCTAAGGCGCGCGCAGTATCTATAAGATAATGGTCTTTTGCTACGTGATTATACTCGCGAATAGCCTCTTTTAGAGTGACTGTAGTAAGCGCATTATTTTTATAAGCAACCATTTTGCCATACTCTTTTGCAGTTACCATTTGAAATGCTTTTACTCCCATTGCGGAGGCAAGTATACGGTCAAAGGCTACCGGCGTCCCTCCACGTTGTGTATGACCTAGAATCGTGGTTCGTACCTGTGCAGGGCAATTTGCTTTTTCCAAGAGTGCTCGCAATTGATTACCTACACCACCTAATTTTATATTTTCATCACCATCTTTTGCATGCTTGCCTACAACCTCACCATCTTTTAATTTAGCTCCCTCAGCAATGACAATATTTACAAAGCCTTTTCCTTTCTTGTATCTTTTCTTTATCCGTTTTAATATCTTATCAATTTTAAACGGGATTTCAGGAATCAAACAAATTTCTGCACCACCAGCGATGGCTGTATGTAAGGCTATCCATCCAGCATCTCGTCCCATAACTTCCATTATAATCACGCGATGGTGACTTTCTGCTGTTGTTACCAGTTTGTCAAAGCTATCCGTGGCAATTTGTACAGCTGTGGTAAATCCAAATGTAAGATCTGTTGCACTCAAATCATTATCTATTGTCTTAGGTACACCTATTATGTTTAAGCCTTTTTCAAATAGTTGCTGTGAGATCTTCTGACTTCCATCGCCTCCTATGTTAATCATGGCTTCAAAACCTAGGTCTTGTATTTTTTTTACTAAATCACCTGATAGATCTTTTTTAGTTGTTTTGCCATTCTCTCCTTGCACTGGAAAGCTAAACGGGTTTCCGCGATTTGTTGTTTTTATTATAGTGCCACCTTTTACATGAATACCTCCCACGCGTTTATTAAGTTTTACTATTTCAGGTGGATTTTTTAGAACTCCATTAAACGCTTCTATACTGCCGTAGACATCCCATTCACTAGTTTGCTTTGCTGCTTTTACTATTCCTCTTATGACTGCATTAAGTCCTGGACAATCCCCTCCACCAGTTGCCACTAATAGTTTCTTTTTCATGTTTTTTTTCTTAGAGTTATTATCTGTCTGCTCTTTTTCCCAATGATCAGCACCATTATGCATATTACTATTTTAAGCAATGTACATTTTTCTGAACGTTCGGAAAAGTCAAATATCTTGCTTGCGAATTAAAATGACAATTGATGACATAATACCTTGATGTGCGTTTGATTTATTTCAAAGCACTGGGTGGTATAGACGGGCGCACTTCAATCTTACTTGGTAGCGTACGTGGAGGCATATGTAATAGATCGATGACTAATTTGGCAATATCCTCAGGTTGGATTTTCCACGCGTCTTTATCTGATGGCGTATGCTTGTTAAAATACGTAGAGACAGAACCAGGCATAATAGTACTTACCTTAATGCCGTACTTTCTTAGGTCTAGCATGATCGCTTGTGAGAAACCTACAAGTCCAAATTTACTTGCATTGTAGGCAGCGCCTTTTTCGAAAAAATTCGCACCTGCTAGACTGGCAATACTGATAATATATCCTTTTGAAGACTTGAGTGCAGCTATACTAGCTTTTACACTATTAAATACGCCAGTAAGATTAATATCGATAACCTCTGTCCATTGTTGTGAAGACATTTCATCAATTGGGGCAAAATGTCCTATTCCAGCATTTGCTATTACGACATCCAGTCTTCCCCATTTAGCAATTAGCTCTTGCACAAAACTTTGCTGTCCAGCTAGATCTCTTACATCTACTTGTTTACATAGGATCTTATCACTGGATAGGGTAGCATTGGCTTGATCCACACTTGCTTGTGTGCTAGCTGTCAATGCGACATGGAAACCATCCTGCAAAAGAGCCTGTACTATGGCCAAGCCAATACCCTTAGTTCCTCCTGTTACGTATGCTGTTTTCATAATTTAGTCAACAAGCATCATACGTTTAAGTTCAGTAAACGTTTTAGTTTTTAATTCGTAGAAATATACTCCCTTGATATTTCCTAACTGATCTGCATCTATTGTTACAGTATGCGAGCCTTTGTTATAATATTTTTCTTGGGTGAATAGCATTCTACCTGCTACATCGAATACACGTATTTGTGCTTCTTCCGCTTGCGGAAGGCTAAAACTAATTTCTGTTGATTCAGTAAATGGATTAGGAATATTTTTTAATGTATAGGCATTCACTAGATCATCTAAGACTATATCTAAATGCGCTATTTCAAAAGAATTTCCTATATAGACCTGCGGCGCAATTTTCTCAGTTTCAAGTTTAACATTCTTGTCTATTCCAAATACTTGAAGACTGAAAAGAATCTCACCTTCATTTGCTTGGACAGCATCTTTACTATCAAAACTACATACGATCTTATCACGGGAAGATGCCACATGCTGCATGCCTAGCTGTACAGCACCTGGGATAACACCCTGAATATTTCTTGCGCCCTGAAGAACAAATTGGAATCCATAGATGTCGTTAAAGTCTTTTCCTGCCTTAAAATGTATTACATTTTTATCCTGACTTACGATTATGTCTTTGGTATTCAGAGAACGGGATTCTGCATTATTGCTAGAAAGACTTGCTGCCGCAGTCTCATTCACATCACCTACTTTTATGGCGATAAAATCTTCATCAATATAGTTTTGATCTAAGCCATATAGATTAATCTCTTGTGTAAACGGCCATGGATGATCAGCTTGCATAGTAGAACCTTTGTCAACAAATACCCAACTATCGGTTTGTGGGAAGGCGTCATAGACTCCAAGAATCAGTTTACGCAGTTCTACTATATCTATTCCTGTAATTTTTTCATCTACATTCACATCCGCTGCAATCAATTTGTAAGGACTATCTAATATCTCTAATCCTAAAATGTGCTTCTGAATAAATAAGATGTCTAATGTACTTACTCCGTTTAAGTCGTCTCCATCTTTTTTAGGAGAGATCGTATAATTCATCCAGTGTGGATTATCATAGAAAGAGTAAATTCCGTCAGTATTCGTTATTTCACTTTTAGGAAAGTCTGGATCAGACGTCATTAAGTGTACATCTACATTGGGAACGCGTTCTCCAGATGCAGTGGATATATTTCCAGCTACTGTCGTATTTAATCCAGCAACCATCTCACAGGCTTCGCCACTCACTACCAAGGTTGCTTCACAGAAATCTCTATTTAGTTTCTCATCCCATACGGTTACTGTAAAGATGTTTTTACCACACCAATCCGTTCCAATTAGTTTAATGCCGGTAGATCCTGCATCCGGATCCCATCTCTGTATTGGGTATCCATTTTCATATTGTGAACATGGCACTTCAGCACCAGTTTCATCAAAACAATGTACTTGGTCTAATTTGTCTACAACGGGTGATACGTTGTCAAAGGTGTATAAAAGTTGTGTTCTGTCAGTACAATTATCAAATGAACCAAGATTAAAGTCTTCAGCCCAGATACTTGCTGTAGGAACTGCCCCTGCATGCATAATTGCTGTGCTCAATGCTCGACAGTAGGGTGTTGGCGCTTTTTTATCTGTTACTTCCACTACTTGATTACAAGTAGAGAAGTTACCGCAGCCATCAAATACTTTCCATTTTAATTTATGTTGTGCCCACTCGGCAGTAGCTTCGTTTTTATCTAGTGTCAATGTTTTTAACTCACCAGACAAACTTGGAGCAGTGTAGTCTGCATCGTTGGGATTTAGATTAGAACTATAGGTTCTATCTACTGTTCCATCTCCCCAATAGTCGACCTCTATTTCCCATTTTAGCCATGCACTTGCACAGTCACCTGCATCTGTAGCCATCAGTGAAATTTGAGGGTTGTTTGCAAACTCGCAGGTGATTCCGTCACTATCTACATCCCAGAAATCATCCAAACCAATACAGGTGTCTTGACACATGATTTCAGGAGCAAATTCATCTGCCTTGTACAAAACAAAGTTACATGTATCTGATTCTCCAGTACACCAGTCTAAGAATATCCATTCTTTAATAACCTTATAACAGGCATCTTCTTCTAACCAAAATGTATCTAGGGTAGAGCTGACTCCCACAAGATCGCAAGCACCTACAGTATATATAGGCTCGGGTATCTCATAGTCATCGCAAAAGACGGTCGCTTGATTATCCATTGTTATAGGATCAATAGCACACTCTAAAATAAATTGATGACTTGCTTCTACTGTAATCTTTTGTATACAAGAATTTTGAGTACCTACTGCGGTCCATCTTCTCCAGATGGTACCTCCTCCACAATGCACGTCCGCATCGTCTTCATATTCTACTTCTAGATCTTCACATACACTATAAGCAGTTGCTTTACCCGTCAGACTTAGATCAGTTGGGTCCATGTCACATTGTATAGTTATATCAGCAGGGCAGTCCACTAAAGGACCTAATTTGTCCTCTACTTTAACCCATAACCAAACCTCGTTGTAGTTGTCTAGTATATCGCATTGGTCATGATCAGTGCCAGGATTATCAATGAAATTACTCGAGCCAAAGTAGCCATCCATGTTTGCATCGTCCCAAACTCTAGCCCATACTTTAACTAATCCATCAGGTGTACCATCCCCATCTCCATCAGCAGTTAAATCTTCACAACAAAACTTGACTTGTTCTCCATTGTCGAGATCATCATTGTTATAGGTAGGGTCACAAAACTCTGGCAGTCTATTACTATAGGTATCATTCCCTACAATATCACAATTATCGGTATCTCTTCTTATCTCCATATGTACTGCACTACAATTATCATAACTACCCTTATCAACAGATTCGGTAAACAGCTTACCACCTCCAATTACATTTGTATCTAAAGGATTAGTAGAAAGACTTACATTTATATATTCGAGTGCAACGATTACAGGTGGTGTTCCATCTACCACGTGCACTTCCACATCCACAATAGTGGTGTTGCCGCAACAGTCCACACTTCCAACTTTAAATATCCATACACCTTTTGGGACCTTGAGGACGTGTTTTTTAGGTTTTAATGACACATTAAGGCCATCTTCATCTACCAGTGTTCCTCCAGAGTTAGTACTCTGTATAAACCAGTCAAGATTTGGATCGCAGTTATCATGAATAATAGGATCGTCAAACCATATGTCAGCATAGCATTCCCAGATGTCTACGTAGTAGGTTTGTACAGTATCAATTTCTATATAGGGTGCTTCTGTATCTGTAATTTTAATTATCTGTTCATGTTCAAATACTTCTGAAGTACACCAATCTAATTTAGTCCATGTACGCACTATTTTTTTAGTACGGTCACAATCGTCACCACAGGTTGGCAATTCTAAGTCAGTATATGTAATAGAAATATTGCAGTATAAATTTTCAGGCATATTTCCAGCATGCAGGTCTTCTCCATTCAGGGTAGGATAGCCTGTACTATCAGGATGTGTAATATTAAATTCTTCAGAACGTGAACAATCAATGATCGTATCTAATGGCCATACAATATCTGTGATAAGACTTCTGTCAATGTAGAATTCTGTTTCACAATTTACATTAGACACAATGGAACTATCTCCATCTAGATATTGCACTGTCCAGTATTGGGTCACGATATGTTCACCGCATAGTTCGCCTGGATTGATCGCAAAGTCATTTAAAAGGGCCTGTGTAGGTCTGCAGTTATCATTTACAAAAGGAACTCCAATAGTACCATCAATTATGTCTTCGATATCTGTGCATAATTTTCTACAATCCGGATTCTGCATCCATTCTCCAGGTGGGCATTCGCAATCTATTTCTGGAGCTGATTTATCTTCTAAGTTGATCTGAGACCAACATTTTAAATTACTTACTGGATGCGTTATTTCTACGATATAAGAAGTCGGTTGGTTGTCTAATCCTAGTCTTACTGGATTTGAAACAACAGTTCCGCTTAATGTTTTTATTACTATATTTTCTGGAGGGAAACAACCTGAGTGTTCGCCTTCTAAGATCATGTCAGGTGTTACAAGTACCTCACATAAGCCATTGACAGAAATATTAATCTCATCATTGCAAGTCATGGTAAGCAATGTGTCAATGGAAGTAGATATTACTTCTACATTAAAATCGCAAACTGCAATTTCACCACTTTCGTCAAAATAGACATAAGACTGATTAGTAATTCCTATAGGGAAAACATCTCCTGAAGTCAATCCACTACCATCTACTTGCTCCAAAGAGTCAAGTGTGCAATCCATCTGAGAGGATACAATTTCGTAGTCATAGATTATTGAACAGACGCCTGGGTCTAACATTATAGTAGTGTCGCCAGGACAGCTAAGAGAAAGTACGCATTGTGATTGTAGGCTGCTGGTTGCGATACATAGCAGGATACAAAACGACAATACCGTGTGTAAGTGTAACGGTCGTTTCATGTGTAAAATTTAAACCAAAAATTCGTTTTGCGATCTGCTTTCTGTAGGGGGGAATTCGAGCATATCTAACAAAAGTATTGTGTAGGTACTTCTGCTATAGCAGGAAAATGCAATATGTGTGCCATTTTTAATGGAGACGGGTAGAGAATCTTAGAAATGAATACTGTGTAGGTGAGGAAATGGCTATGACTTAAAGTATATGCATTACTTATATAAAGAGCCAAAGTTGATTTTGCGGGTACAAACTAAGTTTCGCTTAATCTGTTTTTAATGTATAGATATTAGCTTGCATGCAGGACCTGCCTGCGTTCCTTGGAAAGCAGGTAGGAAGGGAGCCGAAGGCTGTCACCGCAAAGGGGCCTACCTACGTGCCGCAAGCAGGCAGGCGAAACCCCTGCATAGCCTGACTCGAAAAGGGGCATGCCCAAATAAAAATAAAGAAAGCAAGTGCTATAGGACAAAAAAAAAAGCCCTGAGTAAAACTCAAAGCAATTTTTTTCTTTCGTGACTTTTGATTAGTTACATTCAACACCGAATGCTTCAAGAATTTCAATATATTGATCGAAAGATACACTATCTGGATCAATGCCATCAGCAGTTGCTAATGCTTCGTAATCGTCTTCACAAATTTCTGTTGCAGTACCAGCTGACTCACAAGTAACACAACTTGATCCACAAGATGCTAATACAAAGCATAGAGCAGTCACAATAACTAATAATAGATTTTTCATAACTAGTATTTTTGATTAATAAAGCGCAAAAGTAAGAACATATAGCTAATTACAGCTATTATTTAACGAATTCTAATGTATAAAAGCGGCTTAAGGCCATAGAACTGAGTAAAAACGGGGCTTTGAGCGACAAATAGACCTTTGTATTAACAGCTTATTTGGTTTTTCTATTCATAAAATCTATATCTTTATAGTGTGAAACAGAGTCTTGCAATCATATTTTGTCTATTAATGCTTAAAAATGCCTTTGCATTTGCCCCTATGTTATTGTCTATAGGTGGAGGATCCTGTTGTAGTACTGAGGTATCGATAAGTTGCTCAGATACTAGTTCTGACAATCAAGAAAGCTCAGATGACCATTGTGGAGATGATTGCCATTGTGTATGTTGTCATACTTTTTACACAATGAGTAAGCTAGAAGCTGATTTGAAATTTCACGAAGTTACTGCGCATAGAGGATTTGAATATAATAATTCCTATTCGCATAGATTTACACATGGTGTGTGGCAGCCTCCTCGGCTGGTTTAATATGTTAGTTAAATACTGAAAAAACATATTAAATAAATTTATAATATATATAATGAAACATTTTATAGTGATTTGTGTGCTTGCTTTTATGCAGAGCACATTGATCGGACAGACGACCGAAATACATACGGCAGAATTCCCAGTATCTGGACTCTGTGGGATGTGTGATAGTAGAATAGAAGAGACTGCAAAAAAAGCAGGAGCTACAGTTGCAGAATGGGATGATGCGACCGGTGTTCTTTATGTTGAATTTCCAGGTAAGGAAATACCCTTAGAAGATATTCGCTATGCCATTGCGCAAGCGGGGCATGATAACGGTGCCTTTCTTGCGCCGGATGCAGTCTATGATGAATTACCAGGCTGTTGCCAGTATCGTCCTGAAGAACAAGAGGAACAGGATGATTTAAATGCTGGGTTACATAGCAGTTCTGAAATTGAGATTATTGATGGTAAGGCAAGTTTTCATGTTTATGGATTATGCGGTATGTGTCAAAGTCGCATTGAAGAAACGGCCAAAGAAGCAGGTGCAGAGAAGGCTTCATGGGATGATGTGACAGGTATGCTGACAGTTGCTTTTGATGAAGAACAGGTACAACTGGTAGATATCCAGAAAGCGATTGCACTAGCTGGTCATGATAATGGAGACTTTAAAACTTCAGCAGAAGTCTATGATAATTTGCCTGGCTGTTGTCAGTACCGTATAGACCCAGAAGCTGGGCATGGGGCAGAGGGACATTCTAATGCACATCATTATCTTTTGCGGGGAAACGTGGAAGGAATGAGCAGTGAAGGAAAACCTATTCCCCTAATAGGAGCAACACTAAATTGGCTTGAGGACGGAAAAGGCGCGACTACTGATTTGGATGGTAATTTTGAATTGCAGCGTACGGATGAAAATAATTTGTTAGTGATTAGTTATATCGGTTACCAAACGGATACCATTAATATAGCCTTACATAGGGATCAAGACATCGATGTTACTCTTTCGGATGGTGTATTTCTAGACGCAGTTGAGGTTGTTTATAGAAAGAAAACATCCTCCCTTTCATTTATAAATCCTATCAATGTCGAAAGTATTGGTAAGGGCGAGTTAAGAAAGGCAGCCTGCTGTAATCTTTCAGAAAGTTTTGAAACGAATCCTTCCATAGATGTATCATTTACAGATGCAGTAACAGGCACTCGGCAGATACAAATGTTAGGTCTAGCAGGTCCTTACATGCAAATTACAAGAGAGCTCATACCAGATGTGCGGGCAACTGCTGCAATATATGGTTTAGCCTATACGCCTGGTCCATGGATTGAGAGTATACAACTGAACAAGGGGGTAGGTTCTGTTGTGAATGGATTTGAAAGTATCACTGGTCAGATAAATGTTGAAAATAAAAAGCCAGATGCAGGGGAGCGCCTTCATTTAAATGGATTTTTAAATAGAGGAGGAAGAGTGGAATTAAATGCCAATGCGCGTAAGGAGTTTAATAAGCATATATCAACAGCTTTATTAGTGCATGGCAAAAAACTCAGTCAAGGACATGATAGGAATGATGACGGCTTTACTGACATGCCATTGGAAGAAGATCTGATTCTGATGAATCGTTGGAAATGGTATGCAAACAACGGATGGGAAGGACAGATAGGTGCTAAGATGAGTAGATTGAATCATAGTGGAGGAGTAGCACAGCATTTTGATGGAACGAGTGAGGAGCATGAAAATCACTGGCGTTTTGGACAGAAAACAAACCGCTATGAAGCATGGTGGAAATCAGGTATTGTATTCCCAAGTAATCCAAACTCCAGTTTAGGAATTCAGATAAGTGGTCTCTATCATGATCAAGATGCTGAATTTGGTTTTAAAGCCTTTGATGTAATTCAAAAATCTGCATATGCGAATGTAATTTTCCAAAGTATAATTGGTAATCCTGATCACTCTTATAAGACAGGTGTTTCTTATCAATTTGACAACTTGGAAGAGACCATTTTTAACGGATTTTATACCAGAAGGGAATCTGTGCCAGGAGCCTACTTTGAATATTCATTTTCAAATGAGGGCAAGTTTGCTTTCTTAGGAGGAATCCGAGCAGATCATCATACAAACTATGGAGCGTTTTTATCTCCACGTCTGCATGCAAGGTATAATATTGCTGAGTTGTCTGTTCTTAAAATTACAGCTGGACGTGGTCTTAGAACATCCAGCATTTTTTCTGAAAATATTGGTGCATTTAGTTCGGCTAGAAATATCGTAGTGCATGGAGATGAAACGAGTAATTCTCCCTATGGTCTTGATGCTGAAGTAGCTTGGAATTACGGTATTAATTTTATACAAGCATTTATTGTGGATGGAAGGGAGTTAAGCTTTAGTCTAGATCTGTATCGTACAGACTTTCAGAACCAGATTGTAGTAGATTGGGATAGATCAGCACGTGCTGTGCATTTTTCTAATTTGGAAGGTAGTTCTTATGCAAATAGTTTTCAAATTAAGATGGACTACGAGGTCTTTGATAATTTTGATTTGCGTGCAGCCTACAGAATCTTTGATGTGCAAACAGACTATGCAACGGGACGATTAGCAAAACCACTTTTATCTAAACACAGAGCCTTTATAAATCTTGCATACGAGGTGGAAGAGAGTTGGTTGTTTGATCTTACTTTAAATTGGCAGGGTGCTAAGCGATTGCCCTTTACAGGTGATAATCCAATAGAATTTAGAAGAGATGAATATTCGCCAAGTTTTATTCTTGGGAATACGCAGATTACCAAGGTGTTTAAAAACTTTGAGCTTTATGTTGGCAGTGAAAATATTTTTAACTACAAGCAAAAAGATGCAATTATCTCAAATGATGATCCATTCGGTGCGTACTTTGATGCATCCATAGTATGGGCTCCTTTATTTGGTAGAAATGCCTATATGGGATTTAGATATACCTTTGAATAGTGTAACAAATATTGGGAAGAATGGCTTATATATTACAAGTCATTCTTCCCATTTTCATCAATTTTTATCCATTCGTCCTTTTTTACAATATTAAAATATTGAATGTGTTTCAATTGACTAATTTTACATTGTACTAAGTGACGATTGACTATTTTCTTCTAAAGAATTCTAGCACTGTTTTCAACAAGTAATTTATTTAGAAGAATGGCTGAAAAACGTAATCAAACTTTATAGTTGTATGATTGCTCAGCTAATGAGGAGTAAGGGGCAGTTTTATAGAAGTAAAACTGCCCTTTTTTTAATTCTAATCTCTAGTTGCAAGTTCACCGTGCAGTTCTTTTACAGATTTTACTAAGCGAATAAATTCACTTCTATAGCCTTCTTTGTCTTTCCCTTTTGCTTGTTCTGCAAGTGTAATTACATTTTCCAGGGAGGCGTCCGCCTTAAAATCCGAATCCCGTAAGAGCATCCCAAATTCTGCAACTGCCACAGAAAATCGAATATCTTCAGAGACACTTGACATCTTTTGAGCTTTTGCCTTTATCTTGTTTTCTATCATTTTGCTTTTATTACCTTCAGGAGTTTTATATCTAAATTTCACGGTTGCTAGTTCGCCCGTAAAACTTGTCTTTGCTGGTTTTGATTGTACTTGATATTTCAATGGGTCTACAGAACCAATGTATGCACTTTTAGAGCCTATGGGTACTATTTCGTAGATAGCCGTAACAACATGACCACTTCCCATTTCTCCTGCATCCTTTGTGTCATCATTAAAATCCTCTTTTGCCAGTAGTCTATTTTCATAACCTATTAAACGATAGGCTACAACATGGGCTGGATTAAATTCGATTTGAATTTTTACATCCTTTGCAATGGTAAATAAGGTACCTCCAAATTCGTTTACAAAGACTTTTCTTGCCTCTTGAATATTGTCTATATACGCATGATTGCCGTTGCCTTTGTCAGCAAGGATTTGCATTTTTTCATCTTTGTAATTGCCCATACCATATCCAAGTACAGATAGGAAAATGCCAGACTTTCGTTCCTCCTCAATTAATTTTTCTAAGCCCTCATCCGAACTTACACCTACATTAAAATCTCCATCTGTTGCAAGGATGACTCTGTTGTTACCTTTCTTGATAAACTGTTCCTTTGCAATCTTATAAGCCGTCAGTATACCTTCTGCTCCTGCGGTAGATCCTCCTGCTCTTAGATTATCTATAGCATTAAGTATTTTCTCTTTTTCACTTGCTTGGGTAGATTCTAGAACTACAGCAGCTCTTCCTGCATAGGTGACTATAGCTACCTTATCTTTTTCTCTTAAATTATTTACCAGCATTTTAAACGATGATTTTAGCAGAGGTAACTTTTTTACGCTTTGCATAGATCCAGAAACATCCACTAGAAATACTAGATTGGAAGCAGGAAGATTTTTTGTGTCTAAGTCTTTTCCTTGTAAAGAAATGTGTAGTAATTGGTGTTCGTTATTCCAAGGGCAATTCATGAGATTGCTTTCTAATGCTATAGGGTCCTTAGATTCTGGTTGTGCATATTGGTAGTCAAAATAGTTGATCATTTCTTCAATGCGAACTGCATCCTTAGGTGGTAGTTGACCATTATCTATCATGCGACGTACGTTACTGTAACTTGCTCTGTCAACATCAATAGAAAAGGTGGAAAGGGCTTCTTCCGTTAGCGGGTTTATAAAACGATTCTCTTGTATTTCACCATACTGCTCATTCCTGTATCTATCTACTTCTACTGCAGGAGGCGAATAGCTTTGCTTCATGTCTGTTCTTGTATTGTGATGACTTCTTTTGCGCCAAGTAGTTCTGTTTTCTTTTTTGCCTTTTGAGCTCTCGTGTGAGATGACGATTTCGTCCAAGAGTGCACCTGCTTGCATGCTAATCTTTACTTCATGCACAGCTTTTGAATGATCAATGCGAATAGTTTCATTAGAGTAGCCGGTATAGCTTACTTGAATTTCTTTGAATTGTTCTGGAACCTGCAGTGAAAATTTTCCATCTATGTCTGTAATTGTTCCAATTGTTGTGCCTTTGACCAAAACATTTGCACCAATTATTCCTACACCCGTTTCGTCGTAGACATATCCAGTTACAGTTGTAGATTTTTCTGATATAGTTCCAAAGCTTGAATTTAGGAATCCTAGTGTTGCGATTAAAATGATTACGTATTTCATAGGAATTAATTTATATGAGTGAATAATGAATTACACACCAAGGATGCAGCAGCAAAAGAAATTACACACGACAGTCAGAATTAATTTTAAAAATGTCTGGGAAAGCATATGTTTGGTAAAAGAGGCAGATCGCAGTTTTTATATTTTTTAGTTAGACATGTCACTTAGAGGGGTATTGTTCTTATGTATTTCATTATCTCTACTCAATATTCTTAGAGTCTTTGAAAAGTTATATTTTAAAGGAAACAAGGAGTTATGACCGTTAAATATTTAGTTCATGTTTGCCTTCGTATAGGTATCCTAATGCTTGTATGCCAAGCTTCAGCACAAGATTATCTTCCACTTATACTGGATGAGGAAAAGAGAGCTGAGCAAATCGATGAAATACTTGAAGACAGGATCGATAATCTATTGCCGCAGCTTATGGAACGTACGGGAATTGATATGTGGATTTTAGTTTCCAGAGAATATAATGAAGATCCAGTAATGAAAACAATGTTGCCCAGTACCTGGTTATCAGCCAGACGCAGAACGATATTTGTTTTTTATAGAGCGGAAGATGGAGAAATGGACAGGATAGCCATTGCCCGTTACAGTGTAGGAAAATTATTGAAAGGGGAATGGGATATAGATGTGTATCCTGATCAATGGGATGCGTTAACAAATATAATTAATACAAAAAAACCGAATAAAATAGGGCTAAATTTTTCAGAAGATTTTGGTTTAGCGGATGGCTTAGTTAAGTCGGAGCATGAGGCCTTGTTGCTTGCTATTCCAGAGGCATATCATGGTGCAATTGTCTCAGCAGAGAAATTAGCTATCGCATGGTTAGAGACACGCAGTGAAAAAGAGATTCAGATTTATGATCATATCTGTAAGATTGGACATGCAATTTTAAGAGAAGGCTTAAGTAGTAAAGGTATCCACCCAGGCATTACTACTACTGATGATATTGTGTGGAATCTACGAGAACTCGTTAGGGAGGCTCATTTAGATACATGGTTTCATCCTTCAGTCAGTATACAAAGGGCGAGTACTGGGAACGAGGAGTTTCTGCGCAGCTTTAGCCGCAGGCCTGAAAAAGATGTCGTGGTTCATGGCGATTTGTTGCATGTTGATTTTGGTATAACATATCTAAGATTAAATACTGATCAACAAGAGCACTTTTATGTGCTTAAACCTGATGAATATGATGTCCCTCAAGGATTACAAAATGCCTTTGCAGAGGGAAAAAAATTACAAGATCTTTTGACAGCTAATTTTGTAAAAGGCAGATCTGGGAATGAAATTTTAAAACGAACACTTGATCAAGCTAAGGCACAGGGAATGCATGCTTCTATTTATACACATCCAATTGGTTTTCATGGGCATGCTGCAGGACCCACAATAGGTATGTGGGATCAACAAGATGGTGTCAAAGGGAAAGGAGATTATCCACTATATGAAAATACGGCATATTCGATTGAACTCTTTGCTGCAAGTGAAATTGCGGAATGGGGAGGTAAGTTAGTACGTATTATGTTAGAGCAGGACGGTGTGTTTACTGGGGATGGTTTTTATTATTTGGATGGGAGGCAAGAGCAGTTGCATGTAATAGGGAAATGAAGCGTTTACATTCTGGTTTTAAGAAGAGTTGAGTAAAAAAAACTTAAAGATTCTAGGGATAGAGCCCGCGTGAATTGCCTGGAAGGGCTGACAGCTTGATGTCAGCGTACGCAGTACCGAGTGAATAACGAGTCTGGAAGGGAATGACCCTGCCCAAGTGCGTAGCTCGTAGAGGGAAAGGGGCACGCCCAAATCTAAATCATATTAGTAGTCATATCTAGGGTCTTGTACTTAGCATTTTTCTATTTCTAAAATTGCTAACTTTATCCTTACGAAATGAAGTGGTTTACTGCAAAACATACCGATCTAAGCGATGAAGAATTGTTGCTTAAGGCCAAGCATGAAGAAACGCCGGAGTATGCGAGTGCCTTATTTACAAGGTATATAGAATATGTGTATGGAGCCTGTTTAAAATATTACAAGAATGAAGATGATGCAAAGGATAAGGTGATGGAAGTCTATCATAGGTATCTTACTAAAATCAAGGTACATGAGGTAAAAAACCCAAAATCTTGGTTGTATGTGTTGACTAAAAATTTCTGTCTTGAAAAGTTACGTAAGGAAAACAGGGATAGGGAGAAATTAGATAATATTATTCTTATGCAATCTGATGATGTTTTTCATCCTTTTGATGAAGAGCAGGTAGATAAGGAGGAAAGTTTGCAAAAGATGGAAAAATGTATAGAAACTCTAGAATTGGAACAAAAACGCTGTGTTGAGCTGTTTTATTTAAAAAAGCAGTCATATAAGGAGATTACGGAGCAACTGGAGCTCTCTTGGGCGAATGTAAGATCGCTTATTCAAAATGGCAGAAGAAATTTAAAACGTTGTATGGAAAAGCATGCATAGTAAGGAATTACATAAAAAAGATTTACTTAGAAAGTTTATCGATCGATCGATAACGCCAAAGGAACGGCATGAACTGGAGGAGCTAGCACTTGATGATCCTTTCTTGTTTGAGGCTCTGGAAGGCTATGCTTTGGGGGGAAGTCAGAACACAAATAAGGAAATTAATTCTACGGTTGCTAAGATTGTAAAACAAGAAAAGAAAAAACGAAATACAGGCTTTAGGTTTTCTCAAATTGCTTCTATTGCGGCAGGCTTGTTATTTGTTGCAGTAATGGGCTTTGTTATAAGACAAAGTATTCTAGATCAGGGAAAAAATACAATTCAATTTGTGGATAAAGTAGATCAGACAGAGGAGGCTAGTGAGGATCAGCTTGCAGAGCTTATGAAAGAAAGAGACGAATCTGCAGTGATTAAGCAGGAGGAAGTTGAGGAAAAAATAAAGACAACCAACTCAACTAGCGAACATGTTGAAAAAGATATTGAGTTTAGTTCTACAAGTTCCACAAGTGATTTAGATGCTGGCCTTGCGAATACTAATGAAATAATACCAGTAAAACGTGAAGATCCAAAAGTTCAAGAAGTTCCTACAGTTTCATCTAGAGAAGTTCCGAATACTTCTATCGCTGTTGATGGAGTTGCTATGAAAGAATCAAGTGTCAAACAAGAACAGGAAATAGAAGATGTCGCTACAGCTAGTCCACCGGCTGTAGAAGAAACTATGCCACAAAGCCAAGTTGATAATGTGTGGGTTAAAAAGAAGCAAGCGTCTAAGATGCAGCTTGAAGAAAAATCGAATATAGAGTTTGAATCAGCAGCAGATCTTGCGGCAGAAGATGTCGAGCAAAATAAAACTGGTTCGAAGCGATCTAAGGCTGCAGATGAGCAAAGACAAAATGTTCGTACTGTCAAAGGTCAGGTTTTTGATAGTCAGGGTGTGCCTTTGATAGGTGCGAATGTAATTGAATCTGGAAGCAGTAATGGTACAACGACGGATATAGATGGAGAATTTGCATTAATGCTGTCAAAGGATGCAAGCCAATTATCTATTTCATATACCGGCTTTACTGAGCAGGTACTAGTACTTGGAGAGTCAAACGAATATCAAGTTACTTTAGAAGAAGGTGCTTTGCTTGATGAGATAGTGATTAGCAAAATGGCTAATATAGTTGCTGAGCCATTAGTTGGTTTCGATCAGTTTGAAGAGTATCTCAAAGAAAATCTTGCACTGGAGGATTGTAGTAGGAGTAGAACGCTAATTTTTGAAGTGGATGCATCTGGAGCATTAAAAAAGATTCGTTCTGAGAATGGCACCTATGATGCTTGTACAAATGAAGCTATCCGATTATTAAAAAATTCTGGGAATTGGAAATCCATTCCTCCTAAAAGAACCGTCACTACGCAATATACTTTTGACTTTCGTAGATAAAATTTCCATTTAAGCAAGAGTTTACTTTATTTCCCGTTATTATATTTGTAAGATAAAATTACGTTTATGAATAAGGGATTAAAAACTATATTTTTTATACTCTTAGGTGTGTTGATTGGTTTTAATATTAAGGCTTTTCAGCATACAGATACCGCTCAAGAACAGAAGGACGGCGGTGGAGAATCCATCTTGTCACGGGATGCAGAAATGGAGAAGATTAATAGTGCGGTTACCACACGTCAACATAAGCGGAAGGTTGCACCTACAAGTTTTGTTACAGATATAGAGACACGAACAATAGAATTGTTTGAAACGGCTGCTCCCTCGGTTGTATTTATAACAACCTCTTCTTTACGACAGGACTATTACTCCATGAAGGTTACTGAGATTCCTGAGGGAACGGGTTCAGGATTTATCTGGAATGAGCAGGGCCATATTGTTACTAATTTTCATGTTATAGAAAGTGTGTTGCAGAGAAGAGGAGGAAAGGTTACTGTGACCTTATCTGATCAATCGACCTGGGATGCGGAAGTAATAGGGGTAGAGCCTAGAAAAGATTTAGCTGTGTTACAGATTAGTGCACCGCAAGAAAAAATTGTTCCCTTACCGATAGCGAGTTCGTCTTCTATGCGCGTAGGACAATCTGTATATGCGATAGGAAATCCATTTGGATTAGATCAAACCCTAACAACAGGAGTAATTAGTGCTCTAGGTAGAGAGATTGATAGTAAGAGTGGTATTCCAATTAGAGATGTGATTCAAACGGATGCGGCAATTAATCCTGGAAACTCTGGTGGTCCATTATTAGATTCTTCTGGCAGACTGATTGGGGTAAATACTGCCATTTACAGTCCTTCTGGAGCATATGCTGGTATTGGATTTTCTATACCTGTAGATGTCGTTAATTGGATTATTCCTGATCTTATACAATATGGTGAAGTGCGTAGACCCATTCTGGGAGTTGACTTACTGCCTGATCAATATCATGATGAAAAAGGAGCTATGATCAAAGCGGTAGCACCAGGAAGTCCAGCTGAAGCTGCTGGATTGAAAGGCATCGTGCGTGCAGCAAATGGAGGTTATTCATATGGCGATATTATAAAGTCAATTAATGGAGAGGAAGTAGAAACTTCTTCTGACTTAATATTGAGTTTGGAAAAATATAATCCAGGTGATGAGATTGAGGTAGATTACGAACGAGAAGGGAAGCGCGTACAGAAGAAATTAATTTTAGGTTCTTCAGTTAAGTAGATCGGATTTACTGAGCTTCTCATCAAAATCTATTATCTTTGGGTTCTTGTTTTTTGATTTAAATACCAAGGGTGTATGGAAAATCCAAAAGTACTTATCGTTGATGATCGAGAGTTTGATCGCATTCTTTACAAAGAATTTCTGAATGAGGTAAATTATGATTTTTATGAATTAGATGATGGTGCTGGGATTTTAGACTTCCTTCAGCAGACTATACCAGATTTAATTATTCTAGATTGGCAAATGCCGCTCGTTGGCGGAATGGGTACTCTAAAGTTACTCAAGCAAAATAAATTATTTAAGGATATTCCTGTTGTGATCATTACAGGGCAGAAGGATGAGAAGGTCTTAGAAGAGGCGTTTGCTTTTGGTGGTATTGATTTTATCCATAAACCTGTTAGTCAGATAGAATTGACGGCTCGTGTTCAGAATGTACTTAACTTAACAGAGGCTAAGAAATTATTGATTGAGCAAAGAAATGAATTACAAGAATTAAATTCTATTATAAAGGTTCAGAAAGATGAATTAAAAGAATCCTTAGTGTTAAGAACACAGATGGCGGAACAAAAGGAGAAGTCTTTGAATCAAGAGATGGGAGTGGAAAAGCGCAAGATGATGAATATGGAAGTAGATTCAAATAAGATATTGAATAACTTGGTAGGTGTTCTCTCAGACGTGCAGTCCTGTGAAAAAAGCTTATCCAATGTGGATGCCGTTCCATTGTCTGTTTTGAAAAAGCTCAAGTCTATTGAAAGAGAATTAGATTCATTGATTGAAGAAAATAGATCAAAAGACAAGTTTCAAGAATTATTTGCGAGTATTGACCCGGGTTTTTTCAAAAAGCTATCTGCAGTTAATTCAAAGTTGACACCTCTGGATTTAAAGCACTGTGCATTTATAAAAATGAATCTTGATAATTATGAGTTGAAGCGTGTATTAAATGTAGAGATGAAAAGTATTCAAATGACGCGATATAGACTTAAGAAGAAACTTAAGTTAACAGAAAGTGATTCATTGCGAGAATATATTTTCTCACTATAATTATCAAGGATTATTGCTAGGAAGCAGAGAGTTTCTAAACCAAAATTTATCTACTAGTTGAATTATTTGAAAAAACTTTTCGATTTCAAAAGATTTAAGTAGATAGGCATTTGCACCCAGGGCATAACATTCATCGATGTCGTATGACAGATTTGAGGTTGTTAAGATAATTGTTGGAATGGATTTAAGTTCAGGACTCTCTTTTATGAATTTAAGAATAGTTTTTCCATTTACCTTCGGGAGGTTTAAATCCAGTACTATAAGATTAGGATATTCTATTTTTTCAATGCTACGTAATTCTTCAAAGTATTGCATTGCCTTATCGCCTTCAGCAATTATTTCTAACTCAATGTTCAAGTCATTTATTGATATTGCCTCTTCAAACAATTTGCTATCTCCTTCGTTATCCTCTACAAGCAGGATTTTCCGTGTTTTTAATGTATCCATTACTTAAGTTTGGCGAATTGAATTGTGAAATGAAATTCTGTTCCATAACCTAGTTTAGATTCAACCCATATTGTTCCTTTATGCCGCTCAACAATTGTTTTACAAATTGTAAGACCTAAACCTGTACCCTTGTAAACATCATTGCTATGAAGCTTTGTAAAAATACCAAAAATTTTACTTGTATTTTCTTTTGAGATGCCTATACCTTTATCTTTTACAATAAAATGATAATACTCTTTCTCTAATATTGCGGTTATCGTAATATCTGGATTTTCACCTTCCTTTACAAATTTGATTGCGTTATGAATTAAATTCTGAAATAGTTGTATCATCATTGATTCATCAGCAAAGATGAATTCGGGAATGTCTTCCAATACAATTTTTGCATTTTTCTCTTTTATTTCTTTTTCGAGTCCAGTTAGAATCCTGCTTAATAAACGTTTGATGTTTAATTTTACTAATCGAATATTTTCCGTGTTAAGTCTTGAATAATCCAGAAGATCGTCAATAAGCCACTGCATGTTCTTAGAGCTTTCTTCAATGATGTCGAGGAATTTTTTACCTTTCTCATCTAAGTCTTTATAGCAATTTAATTTGAGAAGATGTGCAAAACTAGATACGGATCGTAGGGGTGCCTTCAAATCATGTGAGGCTATATAGGCAAAGTTTTCTAATTGCATATTTGACTCAATATAACGCTGTAGCTCTTTGTTTTTTTCATTTAGATTAACAATCTGTTTATTAATTATTTCTTCTTGACTAATACGATCAGTAATATCGTTGAAGTTTCTAATCATATACGCATTGTCATAAAAGTCTATGATCTTATGTGATGACTCAACTGCATAATGTGTATTATTTTTTGTAGTAAGAACTAGCTCTAGTTTTTTTGGACTTTCAGAAAATATCTCTTTTATAATGGAATTATAACTTTCTTCAATGTCTTTTTGTGAAACAGGCAAGTCTAGATTTAATGACCGTAATCGCCTTGGTTTTAATGCTCTAATCTCATCCAGATTTGTATAAGTTATATTGTCATTTGGAAGAAAACTTTTCATAATATCATTTCGTAGAACAATTCTTGGCTTGATATACTTATTCTTTTCTCTTGTAAATTCCGTAATATCCACTCCATCAAATGAATTCTTAATGATAGCTTCATACAGAGCTCTTTCATACTCTATTTTTTTCTTAGATTGTTCTAGTGCTTGTATACTTTTAAAACGCTCCGTAATATCATGTACTAGAACGAAAGCCTCCGTTGTATTTTGTTCAGTTGGAATAATATTTATAGAAGTAATAAGTTCTTCCCCACTCTTAGTTAGAATTACTGCGCTTGAATTAATAGAGTTATTCTTACGTACTTTGTTCAAGTGCAAATCGAGAGCTTTGTGTTGATCTACCAGAGGAAAAGATTTCGTCTTTTTTGGAATAATATCATAACGGCTTAGTTTTTTTAGTTCTTTTTTGGATGTATAACCAAGCAATTTCAACGTTGCATTATTACATTCAATTATTTCTTCTTTTTCGTAGTTATAGATAAGTATGGGGTCAAAACTATTTTCGTACATTTTTGAAAAGTATGCCTGGGAAGATTCAAGTGCTTTTCTGGTTTTTTCTTTCTCGGAAATATCACTAAACACTACTAATATTCCCTCTGTTTCTCCTTCCTTATTTTTTATAAGTTTAGAAGAGCCTTCCACTTTTATATTTTTTCCTTTTTTTGTTAAAGCGGTTAAAGCGGTTTCAACTACTTCTTTTTTATCTTTAAATAATAGCCCTAATATGTCAAGTAAATGTTGGTGGTAGTCTGGATGAACAAACCTAAAGGCGTCCATTCCTATGCATTGACTGCTTTTATATTCTAAGATTTCTGCAGCTCTATTAGACATAAAAACTAACTCACCTGATAAATTGATTTGTAGAATACCAGTTGGGGAGGTTTCAATAAGAAGTCTATATTTTTTTTCACTTTCCTTGAGTTCTACCTCTTTTATTTTAAGTTCGGAGATGTCTTTTGAAACTTCTAGACAACCTATTATTTCACCTTTTTCTGTTACTACAGGTGCATAGGTGTTTTCAATAAAATGAGCATCACCATCAGATGGTCCTACATATTTAAATGTTTTACCTTTAAAGACTTTATCGAAATAGGTACTTTTCCATTTAGATAATAGATTAGGATCTATTATTTCTTTCAAGTTTTTGCCAATAGAAATTTTGCAATTGATTTGCTTTTTGAAATCTGAAATTGCCTGTCTATTTGCTGCTATGACATTTAAATTTTTATCAATTGCATAAATCCCATTTGGCGTACTATTTAGGACAGCATTAAGTGTAGCTTCTCTATTCGTAAGTTCTTTTTTTGCCTCTATTGCTTTTGTGACATCCGTGTAAGAAAACAAATAAGGAGCATCTTCGTTTTCCGGTTCTCCTACAAGAGAGATTGCCAATTCTAGGTATACTGTATCTCCTTGATTATTGATAGCTTTATACAGTTCATTCTTAACACGTGAGTTTGGTGTTAATTTGTTTCTGACAGATACAAATCGCTTGTATTCATCGTCATGGAAAAGATTTGAAAAATGTTTTCTCAGTTTTTTAGAATTTTGATTGATCCCAAAAATTTCAAGTCCTTTTGAGTTTATAAAATCATGGGTTCCGTCAGGCCTTATTAGAGAAACTCCAGCATTCATATTATCTACAAGAAATCTGTACTGACTCTCACTTTTTATTAATAATTCTTCTTTTTTCCTTAGCTCGGTTATGTCTTTGCCAGTCTCTAAAACGCCCAAAATCGTATTGTTGCTATCCTTAATCATTGCATATGAAATTTCAATGACTTTGTTGCCTTCTGGAGAGTTCACAGTACGGATTTTTTCTTCAAGGGCAAGAAGTTCTGAAGTAAAAATGTTTTTCTTTAGAAAGTGTTTTCTTAAGTTTTTAGGAATTTGGACACCAATAGTTATGTCATAATTTAATAGTGTCTTAATGTCGTCTTTCGCATTATCATTCACCATTAGTACTACGTAGTTCTTGTCATAGGCAAGGAGTGCTTCGTTAGTACTATTTAAAATAGAATTTAATGTTGCCTGGTTTTCGATTATTTTCCTGCTTGCCTCAATTTCTTTTGTTGCATCATTGAAAGCAAAGAGGAATCCTCTGGTTTCATTATTTTCGTTTAGAAGAACTCCAAGAGAGCATTGTATGTATATTTTTTTACCATCTTTTGTGTTACATGCAAATTCGCCAACAAAGGTTTTGTTTTCTGCATTGAGTGTATGCACAGCTTTTAAGAAATCAGCTTGATTGGATTTACTAATAAGTGTGTGCAGCTTTTTGCCGACAAGTCTTTTTTTATCGCACGCAAATATCTCAGTTCCTTTTGCAGATATAAATTGAATGATGCCATTTTCATCTGTATGTATAATGCCAGCTGGCGAGGCTTCTACGAGCAGTTCATATTGGCTTTGAGAGGAAATAAGTTGATCTTCTAGTTTTTTCTTTTGTGTAATATCATAGATAGTACAATTTGTATATTGGTGTATCCCATCATCATCTGGGATAGAATGCATAGACATTATAATGTCCTTAACTTTTTTCTTTGCAGTTATGACCTTCACTTGTACTGTTTCTGCAGTAGCTTTTCCGAGTATAAATTGCATTGCCATTTGCATAATTCTCTCTCGGAAATCTGGATGAATTATATCTATATAATTGCAAGTTTTCAGGTAGTTATCGCTGCATTCTAGTAGTGTCTTAAGAGCAGGATTGTAAGAAAGAATTTTTCCTCTTCGTACATTAACAATAGGGAAGGAGTTCAAGTCTACAATTCTCTTTGGAACTTCTATATTTTCATTTATCTCTTTATTCTGTTTTAAGATACTTTGTTTTAACTCTGCATTCTCTTTTTTTAATAATGTATTAGAGCTAGTGATATCATTATTAGAAATAATTAAATCTATTTGTTTAATCGAAGACTTGATAATCTTAAGAAGCGTATTAAAGTTTTTGTCTTTGGATAGATTGACATCACAAGCTAATAAAGCTTTGATTCCTTTTGGATTTTCGATTAGGTGGAGCTCAAAGTTTTTCGATTTAATTTTTTTTGAAATTCCTTGATATAACTTAGTCCGTTTTGATATTGCTTTTGAATTATGTTTATTTTTTTGTGCAATAAAATCAAATATGGTTTTTTGCAGCTTTGCATTTAAATCGATATTAGAGTAGAACGTATTTTCATGGGGTCCCTCTATAAGTGCAAATACGCCGTCAAGTTTAGAAAGTTGCTTGTAGAAATAATTAAATTTTGAATTATAATTTGCGAATACTCGAGAACTACGCATTGATAAATCCAAAAGGAAATCTGTGTTTAAAGCAGAATGTTTACTATTAGAATTCACAAGTTTGACTTTGATTTTTACTTCATCTAAAGATTTGAGAAGTAATAATTATACGAATTTTTAACCTAAAGCTTTAGAATCCATATACTTATAAAAAGTGCAAAAAGTAATATTATTTGTGTCAACTAGTTCTTTCTCGACCTAAATTTATCTTTTCATAGATAAAATTAAGTATTTAGTTGATTTACTTTCCGTTTGCTTTTAATTGTAGAAGGAAAGAAGAAAAAATAAGACCACACCGAATAAACGGAATGGCCTTAACACCTTTAGAACAATTTAATTTTTTAAGACCAAAACGTTAGCTCTCATCTTATTAGACAAAGATAGCCCTGAATACTCTGGTTCGGAATTATGAGTGCCTACAAATACCCTTACAGATACTACAAATAAACTACAATTATTTTTTTTGGTTTGTAGGGGTATTGCTTTTGGCAAGCATCTTAAAATAAAACTTGCTTATGAAAACCTTACTGCATACGGAAACCTTGGCCACTTTGGACATCTTTAAAGCCCTACCACCATTAGCTTTAGAGCAAATATGCAAATTTGGTCAAATCAGCACCTACAAGAAGGATACTTCCATTTATAAGACCGGAGATACTATTCAATATGTATATTTTGTATTGAAGGGTAAAATTATGTTAGGTAAGAAAACATCTGAAGAGAAGATTATTATCAAAGATTTGGTGTATTCTCATAAGATGTTTGGCGAAAATGTATTCACCAAAGCAAATACGCGTTCTGAGTTTGCTCATACAATGACAGAAAGTAAAGTTTTAATGGTACCTATTGCACTCTTTCAACGCATGTTTACTACCCATCATGATTTTGCTATAGAGATTACAAAAATTATAGTAGAGCGTTTAGACAATTTGGAAGTGCGTATTAAGAACTTTGTATTTATGAAAGCGAAGCAACGTATTTCTGGATTTATTCATAAAACTGCTGAAAAACAAGGTATTCAGATAGGAATGGAGGAGATTCTAATAAATCATGGTATGTCTCATAAAGAGATTGCATTTGTGACAGATACTTCGAGGCAGACAGTTGCCCGTGTATTGGGAGATTTAAAGAGAGAGAATATTATTCACTTTAGTGAAAGGAAGCCCAATAAAATTCTCATTAGGGATTTGTCAAAGCTTGCTTGATTGCTTGGCTAAAGCGGATGTACCTAGTTCAATTAGTTCAGCCTGGAATGCTGCGCCGTTTTTTCTTTCAAGTACTTTTCCTTTGGAATCTAGAAAAAGAAGAGTTGGGTATTCTTTGACATCATAAATCACAGTTAAATCTGGGCCTTCACCTTTTTCTGCATTTTGTTTGAGCGTAATAAAATGTGCACTCAAGTACTCAAGCATAATAGGATCCGTGTATACTATTTCATCCATGAGTTGACAAGGAAGGCACCAATCTGTATACAGATCAACAAAGACAATTTTATCCTCTATTGCTGAACGATCAAGAAGTTGAATAAAACTTTCCTTCTTCTCTTCAGGTATCAACTCCGGTACATGCTGTTTTGATTTACAAGCCAAAAAGCTTACCATGCATATAGTAATGAGGTATTTCATATTAAACAAATATAATATATGTAAATTCTTGTAATTCTAATTAATATGCAAGATTATTGTGTATTAATTTGATTTGCATAGGCAACAAAGTAAGGGTTGCGAAGTGACTTTTTGTTGTAAATAAGTGCTTTTTTTGTTTCCCAATCAATTACCGAACCACCTGCTTCTTCCAAGATAATTTGTGCAGCAGCAGTGTCCCACTCCATAGTTGGAGCCAATCTCGGATAAATATGTGCATTACCAGCTGCTAGGATTAAAAATTTTAAAGAACTCCCTTTTGCAATTTTCTGATGATTGGGATATGCAGATACAAAACGAGATGTCTCTTCATTTAAGTGTGATCTCGAGCAGATTATTTGTAGGTAATTTTCGTCAGGATGATAAGGACAACAACTGAGCTTTTGCATTATCCCATCTTTTTCCAAATATGCTCCCTTATCTTTAATAGCGGAATACATTTCGTCAAGTACCGGTACATAAACAACGGAGCTAATAACCCGTTGGTTTTCTATTAAGGCAATGTTTACAGTAAATTCACCATTTCTATTTACGAATTCTTTTGTACCATCCAAAGGATCTACCAGCCAGAATCGTGTATAATTTTTTCTGATGTCGTAATCAACAAGTTTATTTTCTTCCGAAATAATAGGGATACTTGGGTCTAATTCCTCTAATCCCTCGCATATCACCTTATTTGCTAGTGTATCTGCCTTCGTAAGGGGAGAGCTATCATCTTTGTGATCTACTTGAAAATCCTTTTCTCCGTAGATTTCTAAGATTTTTTTTCCAGCCAATGCGGCAATTGACTTCAATTTGGTCATTTTATTAGAATCCATCGTAATATTCTATATTTTAATACACAAAGCTATTAAATACAGGGGCAAGAGCTCAAAATTTTGAAATTTCTTTATTGATATTCAATAAGAATATTTCAAGACATTTGACAATTTTTTGTCTTATAATCAACTAATTATGAGAATTTTAACCACAATTGTTATCGAATAATATTAAATTTGTTCTTTAATCAGTCATAGGGTGTCTGTAATTTCGTTGCCTTGTCGATTTATTTCGGCAAGGTTTTTTTGCGAATGTTGTTTTTACCAAGTCAAAGTGCTAATTTCCTCCATGCGAAGACTTACGGGTTTTATTTTACTTTTCCTAGCAATGACTTTACCTTCCATTGGCCAAAATGGGATTTCCAATTTAAGTTATACTATTGATGTTGCTTTAGACACATCTGACCATAGTCTTAAGGCTAGTCAGCTTGTTAAATTTTCAAACGCTTTAGCTAAGAATTTAACAGTGGTGAAATTTCATCTTTGGGCAAATGCCTATAAAACAAGCTATAGTCCCTTAGTGCAACAGCAATTACGAATGAACAATACCGCATTGCACTTTGCACATCCATTAAATAAAGGCGGATATAAGCGTATACGATTCACAGATAATAGAACAGGACAAGAACTGAACATCCGATATTTGGATGATGTAAACGAAATTGCTGAAATACATTTAAGCAAAAGCCTGCGTCCTCAAGAAGAAATGGAAATTCTTATTGAATACGAAGTAAAAATTCCACGTTTGTACTCTCGCTTTGGAAGACGATGGGATTATTATCAAATAACACAGTGGTATCCCAAATTAGCAAAATTAGAAAATGAGAAATGGCATACCATGCCCTACTTAGATATTGGTGAATTCTATTCAGATTTTGCGGATTACACTGTAAAAATTAAGACGCCAGAGAATTACCTTATTGCAGCAACTGGTAAAGAACAACCAGGTAATGTATTTACTGCAAAAAATGTTATTGATTTTGCTTGGTTTTGTTCCCCTCAATTTCATAAAGAAACAAAATCGGTTTCCATCAACGATAAACCTATAGATCTCGAGGTCTATAGTTATAAGAAAGGCGATGCATATAAAAATGCCATGTCTTATTTAGAACGGTCCTTGCAGTTTTATTCGGATGAAGTAGGTCCTTATCCGTATGAGAAAATGACCTTAGTTTTATCAGAATATGCAAAAGGGGGTATGGAATATCCCAATATTACGGTAATAGGTGCTCAGCAAGAAGAGGTACTTGATCATCTAATCGCACATGAAGTGGGACATAATTGGTTTTATGCTTCTTTAGCTTCTGATGAAAGGAATCATGCTTGGATGGACGAAGGATTGAATACCTTCTATGATCATAAATACCATTTGCACTACTATTCAGATGCTCCTTATAATAATTTAGTCCCTAAGTTATTCCAGAACACAGATGCGGTAGGTGTCTTGGAAGCAGGTTTTAGGGCGCAGGAAAGAATGGGTAAACATCAAGCGTCTAGTTTGACTTCAGAGTCTTTCAGTGCCATTAATTATGGAATAGCAGCGTATCAGAAGCCAGCAATTGGTTATTCTTTTCTTGAATCATATTTAGGCGAGCTCCGGTTTAAACAAATGGTACAGACATATTTTTCAAAATATAAAAATTCAAATGTCCAACCAGAACAACTTAGATTAACTTTTGAAAATGAATCTGATAAAAATCTTGACTGGTTTTTTGATGATTTTATAGGAACAGAACAACATATTGACTATGCTGTCCAGTCCATAGAAATGACTGGAGATGATTGTTCAGTTCTGATAGAAAATGAGTCAACTATTCAGGCGCCTGTACATATATCATTAATGGAAGATGATAAACCAAACTATAGTTTTTGGGTTGATGGCTTTGAAGGAAAGAAACGTTTTGAGCTGCCTCATTGTAATTTTGATAAAATTGAATTGTACCATCAGATAAAGTCGCCAGATATTAATGCGCATAATGATGTTCTAAAAAGGGGCGGAATTTTTAAACGTGCAAAGCCTTTGAATGTAAAATTTTTGGGTGGTATTGAAAGTAATTCTAAGCGTGATCTTTTTTATTTACCGTATTTTGCATTTAACGATTATGATAAACTTATGCTGGGTATGGGATTATACAATTCCTCGTATCCTCCCAAAAGCTTCAGATATGCCTTAGCACCTGCCTACAGTGTGAATGCAAATGAATTAGTTGGTTTTGGTCGAATAGAAAAAGATATATCCTTAGATCAAACTAGTATTAGAAAAGGAATTGCTTCGCTTGCTTTTAAAAGGTATAATTACTTTGATAATCAATATCATTTACATTACACAAAATTTACCCCAGCTTTTAAGATTTACTTTAAAACAGATCCCTTAGAAGAAACAAGTAAGGACTTGACTTTGAGGCTAATAAATTTGATCGAAGAATATCCAATCTTTGAAGAGGAAAATGTACGCTTTGATGAAACGTATTCATTTATTTCTGAATTAAAATATACAGCACTAGGCCAGGATGTCTTAGCTCCTACTACATTTTCCATAAGTATGGAATATGGAAATTATGATGGATTTGCTGGTAGGAGAGAGCAATATCTAAAAGTGAGTGGTGAATATGATTATGCCTATCAATTTGCAAGATCAAAGTTTTTCAAATTTAGATTATTTGGAGGATACTTTTTAATGAATTCGCAACGTGAGTCCAGCAGTTTTGCAAGTCGATTTGTCAAAGGAAGTTTTGCTCTGATGTCACAAGGCTTCACAGATTATAAATATGATGAGGTATATTTTGGACGAAGCGCTCAAGAAGGATCTAGTGCGAGGCAAATCAGTTTAAATGATGGAGGATTTAAGGATACACCAGGTAGTGCCTTTCGTATAGGCTTAAGTAATGATTTTATAATGGCGCTTAATGTGAAAACTGATTTTCCGTTTCCTATAAAAATACCTTTGAAGTTGTATTTTGACTTGGGTGCTGTGAGTACAAAGGCCTCTGCTTCAGAAGATCTGAGTGCAAAACCATTTTATAGTGGCGGTATTGCATTTGAAATGCCTAATGAAATGATGGGAATTTATCTGCCTTTAGTTCAATCCACCGATTTATCTAATACTTATATAGGTCGAAGCTTATTTCCAAGAATTAGTTTTATGATAAACTTTAATCAGGCAAATCTTTGGCAGAAAATTGAAGAAATAAGTCTTTAGTTTATGAAGGAATGTATTCAGTTAGAATTTCATTCAATTGCTCAGGTGATTTGTATCCGGAAACCTTATGAATGATGTTTAAATTCTCATCTAAGATAACGATGGATGGGTAGCCACGGACTTGAAAAAAGGAACTTAATTGGTGTGGGTAATTTCTTCTGTTCCCTTTAGATTTATCATATTTCGGATTTGAATACTCCTTACCTTTAAACATAATCGGATCTGGACCCTCTGCATTGAATTTTACAGGATAGAAGTTTTTACTTATCAAATCGATAGTAGATTGGTCAGTAAATGTGCGCTTGTCCATTAACTTACATGGTCCACACCAGGGTGTATAAACATCTACGATTACGTTTTTAGATTTCTTATTTATTAATCCTTCCACATTATCAATGCTAACCCATGGAATCTCAGTAAATACTTCTGGTTCACTTGTTGTCTGTTTGCAAGAAAGAATAGAAAATAGGACCACTGTAAGGAATAAAATCGATCTCATAAAAATATTTTTGAACTTAAACCTAAAGATACGCCGTCTAAGTATTTTGCAATTACTATAATTTATTTTAAGACTACCATAACACTTTTAAAATGGTGTTTAAGGGGATAAACGTTGCAACTTCCAAGTGTTTTGATCATCTTTATAATATTGCAGACGATCATGTAAGCGGCTTCTTCTTCCTTGCCAAAATTCTATTGTGTCTGGAGTAATCATATATCCTCCCCAGTCCTCAGGCATGGGGATTTCTTCAAGGTGTTCAAATTTTTGATTAAGTAATTCCAATTTTTCTTCAATCACCTGACGAGAATGAATTGAAGTGCTTTGTTGTGATACAACGGCCCCAATTTGGCTTTTTCTTGGACGAGAATGAAAGTATTTTTCAGAATGTTCTCTTGAAATTTTTTGAATACTTCCTTGTACACGTACCTGCCTTTGGAGTTCCAACCAATTGAATACTATCGCGACATTTGGATTAGCTGCCATATCATTCGCTTTTTTGCTAGCATAGTTAGTGTAAAAGATAAACCCCTCAGTATTTATTTCCTTAAGTAATACAATACGTGCAGAAGGTTTTCCTGTGGAGTCTACTGTTGCTAGTGTCATCGCATTCGGTTCCAAGGATTCGGATTCTATGGCATCTTGTAGCCAAAGTTTAAATTGATCGACTGGATTTTCTAGGACATCTGCCTTTGAAAGCGTCGATAGTTTATACTGTTCTCTTAAGTTTGAAATATCCATTAAGCCGTTTTCTTACTTATTAACTTAAATCCAAGGGACTTTATTCTGTATGCTAACCAGTACATAACTGGCACGACAACCAAAGTTAAGAATGTTGCAAAACTTAAACCATATATTACAGTCCATGCCATGGGGCCCCATATTTTTGCATTATCTCCACCTAGGAAGAAGTTTGGATCTAGATCACTCACAAAGGTGAAAAAATTAAAGTTGAAACCTGTGGCTAGGGGAATTAGTCCAAGTATAGTTGTAAATGCTGTAAGGAGGACAGGTCTTAATCTAGTTGCACCTCCTTGGATAATCAGTTCTTTTATTTCTTCTTTATCCATTTCCATCATCGAATCTAATTTGTTCTCTGTTCTCCTATTGCCTATTAAAATATTGATGTAATCAATAAGCACAATAGCGTTATTCACAACTATTCCTGCTAAGGAAATGATGCCGATTCCACTCATTACAATAAAAACATCCATTCCCGTTAAAACATAGCCTAAGAATACTCCTATTGTACTGAAGAGGATAGAAATGATAATTATAAACGGACTTATAAAGGAATTAAATTGAGCAACAAGAATTATAAAAATAAAGAAGATAGCTACTAGAAAGGCATTGGATAGAAAGGCCATGTCTTCTGCTTGTTGTTGCTGCTCGCCTGTAAAGGCGTAGCTTACATTTTCAGGGAAATCAAATTCAGTTAATTTTTCTTGAAATTCTGCAACGATTTCGTTGGCATTGTAATTCTCTAGCACATTGGAATAAATCGTAATGACTCGTTCACCATCTTTTCTTTTAATGGAACTATAAGTAGAAGAATATGAATGATCAGCTACAGCAGTAATTGGGACCTGTACAATTCGACCATTTGCAGGGTTTCTAAAAGTGATTTTTTGCGCCATGAGGTCATCAATGTTATTTCGATCTGATTCTAACATGCGCACAACGATTGGATATTCATCATCGCCTTCTTTATACTTTGAAACTTCTTTACCAAATAGGGCAGTACGTAGTGTATTGGCAATGCTAAAAGTGGACAATTCATATTTTCTTGCAGCCGTCCTGTCAATAGCAATACTCATTTCTGGTTTTCCTAATTTTACATCAGATTGTAGTTCGTCTACTCCTGGAATATTCAGGTCGTTCATAAAATTCATAACCTTGTTGGAGACAACTATTAGACTATCAAGATTATCTCCCTTAAGTTCAAGGTTGACTGGTTTTCCTGAAGGTGGGCCACTGGCATCTTGATCTGCATACACAGATACCCCAGGTAATCCTCCAATGACCTTACGTATATCAGATAAAATTTCAGAGGTAGAAATGCCCCCTCTTTCATCATATTGAACAAATGTAACTGTAATTCTAGCCTTGTTAGGTGTTAAGCCAGGTTCTGGCGGTTGATTTGGATCTGCAGTATTTTCTCCAATCTGGGTCAGAACAGATTCTACAATATGCCTTTTTCCTTCCAGCACTGTTTCGATTCTTTTTTCTAATTCTCTTGCAACTCTGTCAGTAGCATCCATGTCCTTGCCCAAAGGTAGGCTCATAAATACATTTGCATATGTTGGGTCTGCCTTCGGAAATAGATCCACCTTGGGAGGATTCATTATAAGAAGTGCCACTGCTAATATGAGTAATACAAAAGTTCCAAAAAATACAAGTAAGGGTTTTACTCCTGAAAGTACCCAGCGAATAAATTTATTGTATAAGGCCTCTAATTTGGGTAAAAGTTTGCCCTGGAATAAAACAGAGCCTGGTCTGAATATGAAGAAATTTATCAAACTGAGTATGCTGACTATCACCAGTATGTTTCTCAACCAGAGGATATCAGCTACATGTCCAATGGCTGCGAGTACAAGCATGATTACAATGGAAATAGATAAGGATTTTATACTACTTTTTCCTTCCTTCAGCTTCATGAATTTTGAAGTAAAGACGGTATTAATAACTAGTGCTACAAACAAAGAAGAACCCAGAACTAACATCAGAGTAATGGGCATGTACTGCATAAATTGTCCCATGATGCCTGGCCAAAAAGCGAGTGGAGCAAAGGCAGCAAGTGTGGTGAGCGTAGATGCGATGATAGGGACTGCGACTTCTCCAGCACCTCCCTTTGCAGATTTTTCACCATTATAGCCATTCTGTCGGTATCTAAAGATGTTTTCTACAACTACAATCGCATTGTCAACAAGAAGCCCTAGTGCAATTATTAAAGAGAAGAGAACCACTATATTCATCGTTGTACCAGTAATACTTAGAAGAAGTATACCCATTAACATTGAGAGTGGTATTGCAAGTCCAACGAAGGATGCATTTCTTAGGCCCAGGAAAAAGAGTAAGACAAGCACAACAAGAATTACTCCTGAAATGATACTATTGAGCAAGTTATCTACATTATTCCTAGTCTGAACAGAAAGGTCGTTAAATAGGGTTATGCTCAAATCTTTCGGCAGGACCTTTTTTGACTCATTGACAATTGCATCAATTTTGTCCGCTGCAGTTAATAGGTTTTGTCCCTTCTTTTTAATTACCTCTAAGGATATAACAGGGTAACCATCTACGCGTGAGATACTAGTGCGTTCTTGCCATCCAAATTCTACATCAGCAATGTCGCGTAAAAATATTGCACGTTGATTTTCACTCTTTACTATGACATCTTTTATTTCGGAAGGATTGTCAAACTGTCCTACGATACGCACAGCTCTTCTGAAATCATTGTTTATTAGTTCGCCTGCAGACATGGTCATATTTTCTGAGCCGATTGCATTTTCAATATCTTGAAATGAAACTTGTAGACTTTGCATTTTCAGTACATCCACATTGATCTTTACTTCCTTTTCACGTGCTCCCTTTATATCAACATTTGAAACCTCGCTAAGACTTTCTATTTTATCTTCTAAATACTCCGCATGTTTCTTTAGTTCGTCTTGATTAATTGGGCCTGATACATTCACTGTAACTACTGGGAAATCAGTAAATTTTATTTCTAGTACCTCAGGATCCTGATCTAGATCTGTGGGTAAATCTCCTTTGGCCTTATCCACAGCATCCTTTATCTTACGCACAGCTTCTTCCATGGTAACATCAGTTACAAATTCTGCAATGATTACAGAGAAATCTTGCACAGAGGAGGACTTGACATTTTTAATTTCATTAATTGCCTCAATTTCTTTTTCTAGTGGTCGTGTTATTAGATTTTCTACTTCAACAGCCGAATTTCCAAAGTAGGGTGTATTAATATAAATAGTAGGAAGAGAGGCATCTGGATACATTTCCTTTGGCATGCTATTATAAGAGCGTAAACCAAAGAGAAGTATCATGAATGTAATTAGAAAAATACTAGTAGCATTATTAACGGCAAAGCTACTTAAGCTAAATTCTTTGAAGTTGTCTTTAAGTTTGCTCATGCGTTTACTTTGTTTCGGTTACTATTATATTTCCTGAACTTACAGAGCGTGCACCTTCTACAATTATAATGTCACCAAGCTTGAGGCCAGAGTTCACTTCTATGTTGTTTTCATAACTTTCTCCAGTTTCTACAAGTTGTTTTTGTGCAATCGTATTGCCATTACTATCCTTGCCTACCGTGTAAAGAAATTTTGCACCATTTACATCTTCTTGAATAAGCTCTGAGCTTACAGTTATTGCATTTGCATTTGTGTAGTTGTTTAGGTTGACCTCAGCTAGGAGGTTTGGTTTGAGGTCTCCTTTGCTATTGTTCGCCTGAACTTCAATTTTGAATGTCCTATTCGTAGGGTCAATTGTTCTACCCATCATTATGATTCTACTTTCTATTGTTTTGTCAAGAGCTGGAAAGAAAACACTTACCTTATCGTTTTTCTTAACTGAGCCAAGAAAATTTTCTGGCAGGTCTGCAACAATTTTAACCTTGCGTGTATTTAGAATTCTTAGAATAGGAACACCTGGTGCCGACATTTCACCTTCTTGAAGAAATTCTTGATCTACCACTCCGCTGATAGGCGCATAGATGTTTTTCTTAACTAATTGCGATTCTAGGGTAGCTTTCGTTTTTTCTAAACTCTCTTTTTTTGTTTTTGCCTCTAGGAATTGTAATTCTGAACCAATGTTCTGATCCCAGAGTCTTTTTTGTCTATCATATATAGTGGTTGCAAGAGAGTAGCTTGTGGCCAATTCGTCCAATTGCTTTTCTAGGGTTTGCATATCTACTGTAGCAAGTAGTTGTCCGCGTGTGACGTAGTCTCCTTCGTTTGCATAACGTTTTATGATTCTTCCGCCTGTTTCACTACTGGCATTTACAAAATCATCTGGGACTACAGTAGCCTGTACATTACTATACTGCTTAAATTCTACACTGCTTACAGTATCTATACTTACAAGTACCTTTTTAACTTCTCGAACAGGCTCTAAGGCTGTAATTTTTTCTTGTAAGTCATCTACGCTTTTTTGGAGTGTAGAAAGTTCTTTCTTCTTTTTAGTCATCAATTTTCGCATACCTTCCAAGTCGGTTGGTTCTTTTGGTTTGCAAGAAAATATCAGAAGAGAGCTGAATAGCAAAGCGGTTATACATCTAAAGTTTATTGACATGTTTTTATTTTAAAGTGTTCCTAGAGCAATCTCCAATTCTGTTTTGGCGAGTATAAGATCATATAAAGCATTTATATATTTAGATTGTTCTTGATAAAGCTGTGATTCTGCTTGGGTGAGTTCAACACTAGAACCTACACCCTCACTATACTTAATATTTGTTTTCTTGTAGATATCTTCAATAATTGCTAAAGTTGTTTTAGCATTTTTAATATTTTCTTTCGCATTAATTAAACGGGCTCTAGCATTGTTTACTTGCAGTGCTACGGATTTCTCAAATTGCTGACGTTCGATTTCAGCTTTTTCAATTTTTATTTTTCCTTTTTGTGCCTGCGCACTACGTTCGTTACCATCATAGATTGGTAGATTTAATCCTAATGCTGCATAGGCTGCCGGTAAGATACCTGGTTCATCATTACTAAATAAATTATCTCTTTGCACGAGACCTGAAAGACCAGCACGCGCTACAAGGGTTGGGTATTTACCTTTTTCAATTCGTTCTAGATCTAATTTATTAAGTTCTTGGGAACCCAAAATAATATCATATTCTGCTCTATTGTTGTAATCAATCTCTGATAACAGATCTATGTTTTCGATATCAATCAGATCAACCATTGTTTCTAGGTCATCGCTTAGCTCAAGCTGGTCATCTTCTTGATAATTCATTTGAAATTTCAGTACGTTCATATTTAAGGAACGGAGTTGAATTAATTTTTTTCTTTCTGTTTCAATATTAGCTTGGCTCAATTCGATTCGAGACACATCAATGGATTCTACAAAACCTGTTTCATAATAGGCCTTTGCTTCTTTATGTATCTGCTGAAGGTTTTTTAAATTCTTGTCAAGAATTTTTATGTTTTCATCTACAATTAAAACAGATAAATAGGCTTTCGTTATTTCTGATCTAATTTCCTGTTTGCTAATCCCTTCGTTCTTTGCAATAAAATCTTTATAGGTGCGGGCACCTTTTAATGCAAGCAGATAAGAACCGTCAAATAATAATGAACTGGCTTCTATGCCCATAGATAAAGCATTATTGGTTTGAAATGTAATTTCATTAGAAGCAGGAGGACCTAAATCTCTTTCTTCTAAAACGCCCTCATTAAATAATACTCCATATACAGCGGGGCTTATAAAATCTTGAACAACTGATCTGTTTTTAATGAAATTGTATTGATAGTTAATGTTCCCATCTACTTTGGGTCGTCCTATTGAGACAAATTCATTAATATTTGCCTCCGCTTCTTTTATGTCAAGCATATTTAATTTGATAATATCGGATTCCTTATATGCGTAATCAATAGCTTCTTCAATACTGAAACTAGTCTGAGCTAAAATGCAAGAGGAACTGCATAGCCAAATGAGAACAAGAAGGTATCTACTTTGCATCAAGTACGTATTTATTTTCATTTTTCTTTAAAATTTTTAAACCCTTGTCACTTGCTACTCCATGTAGATGTGCAAGAATCATTTCTTTAAACAAGACTACTTTTTCAAACTTACTACCAGGGAAAATATCTTCATCGGATATTAGTTTGGCTTGAGCCATATAGAGTTTTGCTGCTATTTCAGGGTGAATGTTACTGCGATACATTTTTTCTTTAATACCAGCTATAAGATTGTCTTTTACTATACTTTCAATAAAGCTAAAGTGTTCTTCTTCAATCAGAATCCAACACTGTTTATAATACTTCTGTAAGTCATAAGTGAAGGATGGAGTCATGAGTCCAATAAATTGAATTATATGTCTGGAAATTTTTAACATTTCATCTAAAGCATTTGTAGCTTCCTTTTTAATAGAATTGCAAACAGCTTGTTCCATTTCTATCATATTAAGTGTAATCAGTTTAACTAACTCCCGCTTGTTATCTACGTAGGTATAGAGAGTCTTCTTTGATATTCCTAATTCTTTAGAAATATCATCCATACTAACACTCTTGATGCCATATTTCATGAATAAGAAAGTTGCTTGTTGGATAAGATTTTCTTTTTCTTTTGATTCCATTATTGTAAAGATATACTAATAAACCTAGGAAACTTTAATAATGTTTAAAGTTTCCGTCGTTTATTCATGTCATTTCGTAGAATTATAGCTTTATTAGGCCTCTAGTATTGATTACATTTACGTAAATAGGATGCAATGAAAAAAATAATAATAAGTCTTGCTTTATGCATAATAGCAATCGCCTGTGCAGGAAATAAGAAAAGTGATGGGCAGTCATCAGTCGATGGTGCTAAGATTTACAAAATCAACTGTACGATTTGCCATGGTGCAGATGGGAAACTGGGCATTAATGGAAGTAAGGATATTTCTCAATCTATTTTAACTAAGGAAGAGCGCATTGAACTTATAAAAAATGGGAAAAATACTATGCTGCCTTTTAAGGCCCTCTTGTCGGAAGAAGAGATAGAAGCGGTTGCGGAATTTACCTTCAGCTTAAAATAGCATGGAAAGCTATGTGCATAGAATTATAGGTCTAATGTCTGGAAGTTCACTTGACGGTGTAGATGTGGTTACGTGCACATTCACATATACTGATGATCTTATTCAAGATTGGAGCATAGACAAGAAGAGTTGTTTTTCTTTACCTAAAGAATTCGTACAGCGTATAATATCTTATAAAGAACTCGACGCCATGGAATTGCGTGTCTTGGATATAGAATTGGGAAGTTTTTTTGCTGATTGTATTATTAAACATGCCAAAGATGACCTAAGAAATATTCAGGCTGCGGGAGTGCATGGCCAAACGATTTACCATCTACCTGAAAAACAATTGACGTGTCAGTTAGGAAATGGGGTAGTTATGCAATCTAAGCTACAAATCCCATTAGTTTCTGACTTTCGAACGAAAGATATAGTCTCTGGCGGAGTAGGGACACCCATGGCTCCCTTAGCGGATGATCATCTATTTCCGAGCTATGATTTTTATTTGAATTTAGGAGGCATAGCAAACCTAAGCTATCAAGACGCTAAGAACAATTGGATAGCATATGATATCAGTCCTTTTAACCAATATTCCAATTATTTTGCGGCAAAGGCTGGCCTTGCCTTTGACACAGATGGGACCTTGGGGTCAAAAGGCGTTGTTCAACAAGACTTAGTTGAAAAGATGCTTTCATATCCATATTTTAGCATAGAAGCTCCAAAATCTCTTGACAATAATTGGATTGTGGAAGAATTTATCCCTAGTGCAGAAACGATGGGTTATGCCATAGAGGATTCATTAGCTAGCTTTTATGTTTTTGTGAGCAAATGTATTTTGGCATCAGTAAAAGGTCTTAAAGAAGGAAAACGCACACGTATGTTTGTCACAGGAGGAGGAGCTTACAATGTATTTTTTATAGAGCTTTTGAGAGATTTCTTACAAGAGGATAATATTGAATTAGTCCTTCCTGAAAAAGAAATAATAGATTATAAGGAGGCAATTTTAATAGCACTTGCAACAAGTTTTAAACTGATTGGTAAACCTAATTTTTATTCATCTGTTACAGGAGCAAAGGAATCTGTTTGTGGCGGTGTACTATTTGATTAAAGATGATACAAAAGGAAAATACCATACTGTTAACGGGAGGAACTGGATTTTTAGGCAGCCATGTCTTAGACGTGCTTTTGGAAAAGGGCTTTAGTAAAATAATTGTTTTGTCTCGTCAAGATTTGCGTACTGAACATGAATATGTGGAGTACGTGCAATGTGATATTCGAGATGTGTTTCAATTAGATGATTTTCTTAATAAAAGAAAGATTGATTGTATAGTTCATACTGCTGGAATTGTTTCCTTTCAAAAAACAAATAGAAAGGAAATGTTTGCTGTAAATGTAGACGGCACTGCCAATTTAATAAATCTGGCCTTGGATCATTCTATTTCTAAATTCATACATGTTAGTTCGACTGCAGCAATAGGTAAGAATTTAGATGATACTGAAATCAATGAACAAACTAAATGGAGTAATAAACTTGCACATACCCAGTATGCGCTAAGCAAATTTCTCTCTGAGAAGCATGTATGGAGAGGAGGAGCAGAAGGTCTACAAGTTAGCATTGTAAACCCAGCATTGATTTTGGGTGTGGGGGATTGGAGAACAGGTACTCCAGGTTTCTTCAAAACTATTTCCTCAGGACTTAAGTATTACCCCACAGGTTCAAATGGTATAGTTGCTGCAAAAGATGTTGGACGCTTTATTACTCATCTCATTTTAGATGGAGAATATGGAGAGCGTTATATACTATCTTCAGAGAATATATCTTACAAAAGTTTGTTCGAACGCATTGCGCAAGCCTTAGATGTTCAAGCACCCTTTATTCCTATTGAGGGCAGATATAAATTGCTTGCAGTTTTAAAGGAATTCTTTTCTCGTCTTGGAGGTGGCGGATCCAATTATCTAAGCAAGGAGTCGTTGGAGAATATTAGTGAGGATAAGTTGTATTCAAATCTAAAGTCTACATCGCGTTTTAATTTTTCATACCAAAGCGTATCTGAGATGGTAGAGGACATTTCTAACACCTTCAAGAGTGACCATAGATAAATTTCTTTATCTAGCTATATAATATATTACACATATTAATATATAAGAAATAATGTTTTTATAAACTGGCCTATTATGAAATAATAGATTAATTAACTACTTTAATAACGATATATTATTTCGTCACTTTTAAATTATAATCAGCTATGAGTATTAGTACAGAGAACATCAGAAATGTTGTTTTACTTGGGCACTCTGGCTCGGGAAAAACCACCCTTGCAGAGACCATGCTATTTGAAGCTAAAGCGATAGGACGGAGAGGGAATGTGGATGCAAAAAACACCGTTTCAGATTTTACAAACATCGAACAGGACAAAGGAAATTCTATTTTCAGTACACTCTTGCATGCAAAGTGGAAGAATTCCAAAATTAATATAATTGACACGCCCGGATCTGATGACTTTATTGGTGAGGTAATAAGTTCAATGAAGGTAGCCGATACTGCTCTTATCGTGATTAATGCAGCCAATGGGGTAGAAGTAGGAACAGAAATTATATGGGAATATGTAAAGGATTATAATACGCCAGCGTTGTTCGTGGTAAACCAAATGGACCATGAAAAAGCTAACTTCCAGGCAACTTTAGAACAAATAACAAATCGTTTTGGCCATAAAGTACTTCCGGTGCAATTTCCGGTACAAGGAGGTGCGGGGTTTAACTCTATAGTAGACGCCCTTCGTATGGTCATGTACGTATTTCCTGAAGATGGAGGGAAACCAGACAAACAGCCCATTCCAGAATCTGAAATGGGAAGAGCGCAAGAAATGCACAATGCTCTAGTAGAGGCAGCTGCAGAAAATGACGAATCCCTCATGGAAAAATTCTTTGATGCAGGTACTCTTAATGAAGAAGAGCTTGCTAAAGGTTTAACTATAGCACTTGCAACACAACAGATTTATCCAGTGTTCTGCTGTTCCTCCGAAAGAAATATGGGTAGCGGAAGAATTATGGGCTTCCTCAATGATATAGCACCAGCTCCAAATGCGCGACCTGAAGCAACTCTAGAAGACGGCTCAAAAATAGCCTGCACGAAAGAGGGCGAGAATGTTATGTTCATCTATAAAACTCTCTCTGAACCTCAAATTGGAATGGTGAGTTATTTCAAAGTTTACTCAGGAAAGGTTTCACCAGGTATGGAACTCTACAATCCAGATAATAGATCATCTGAACGATTAAATCAGATCTTTGAAGCAAATGGTAAAATAAGATCCAATGTAGATGAACTGGTAGCTGGTGATATAGGAGTAACCGTCAAACTAAAAAACACCCATACAAATAATACTCTATCAAATAAAGGCAACGAATTAAAAATTGATAAAATCAAATTTCCTGAGGCTAGAATACGATCTGCTATTTCCCCACCTGCAAAAGGGGAAATGGAGAAAATTATGAAAGTCTTACACGGTTTGCAAGAAGAAGACCCTACTCTGATTGTGGAACAGAATCCACAGCTCAAGCAAACTATTTTACACGGACAAGGTCAGTTACATTTAGATTTGATTAAATATCGTATGGACAAAGTGAATGGACTCCGACTGGACTTCATTAAACCAAAAATTCCATATCGAGAAACGATTACAACGTCTGCAGATGAATCTTACCGCCATAAGAAACAGTCTGGTGGATCTGGACAATTTGCTGAGGTACATTTACGTATAGAACCCTATTATGAAGGTATGCCAGATCCTAGCGGTTTGACCGTTCGATCAAGAGATGAGGAAGAGCTTCCTTGGGGAGGTAAATTTGTTTTCTATTGGTGCATAGTTGGAGGTTCCATTGATTCTAAATATATCAATGCAATTAAAAAGGGTATCATGCAGAAAATGGAAGAAGGTCCATTGACAGGTTCTTGTTGTCAAAATATTCGCGTATCTGTATACGATGGAAAAATGCACTCAGTGGACTCCAACGATATGGCCTTTATGATAGCTTCAGCGCAAGCTTTTAAAACGGCATTTGAAAAAGCAAAACCTAAGTTACTAGAACCTATTTATGATGTAGAAATTCTTTGCAATGGTTCTATTATGGGCGATGTCATGGGCGATCTTCAAACGAGAAGATCAATTATCCAAGGCATGGATGCAGATGGTCATTACCAGAAGATCAAAGCCAAGGTTCCTTTAGCAGAAATGTATAAATATTCTTCAACACTTCGATCTTTATCGCAGGGTAGAGCAAAGTTTTCAAGAAAATTTGCTGAATATCAGTCTGTTACGGGTGATATCCAGGCAAAGGTCATAAATGAAAACAAGAATGAAATGGAGCTAGCTTAAAATGTAAAATATGCGACACATTACAATTTAAGCCATTTATAAAGCACTAAATTTGAAGAGAAAATAGATATCAATTATGCTAAAAAATACAATAAATGTGGACTTATAAGATTTAATACACATGTGTAAAATAGTGGTAACCAATATTTTAAAAACAAAATTTCTTTGAAAAATTGCAGAAACAAATCAAGGCTAGCTTTATATTAGATACGCTGCTTTATTGTGTTAAATTATTTTGTTTTAAATCAGAATTCTTTTAAATTTGGTTATCCTGAAAACTAAAGATTAAATCCAGGTTTCATTCTCATTATCTTGGGGTGGTTTTATTATCACCCCATTTTTTATGCCCCATTCTCAGCTACGATCTTCGTAAAGATATAATAAGAAAAGCCCTACTGGAATAGTATCAGTATAGCCAATCAGTCAGCGCTATAAGCATCTCACATCATTCGTAAGAATCACAATTCTATAAAGAAATTAATTGCTTAGATAAGTTTTAATGCTCCAGAATAGCATTACACGGATACAGTGCAATGTTCATCAAAAGCTGCTTTCAAAGAATTCGCAATCATCTCTGCTGATCTTCCTTCTATCTGAAGTCTTTCAATCATATGTACTAATCTTCCATCTTTAAACAGAGCAATTGAAGGAGATGAAGGAGGGTAGGGTAAAAGAAAGTTTCTTGCCTGAGCCGTAGCTTCTTTATCCACACCTGCAAAAACTGTAAAAGCTTGATTTGGTTTATTTGAAAACTGTAAAGCCATCTTAGCCGCTGGTCTAGCATTTGCTGCAGCGCAACCGCATACACTATTGACAACAAGAAGAGCAGTCCCGGTTTGATTTTCTAAAACTTGATTTACATCTTCTGCTGAGCTGAGAGCTGTAAAACCAAAGTCAGTTAAATCTTTTTCCATGGGTATAGTTAATTCGCGTGGATACATAGTATATTTTTTCTTTGTTACAAAAGTACAACCTTGTACAGCTTAAAAAAGTTTTATGAAGTTTAAATTTCTTGAATACGGCTACTGAAAGCTAATTTTATTCTTGTTCGTCATTAGCATGACCATATCGATTGTAAAGATCTTCAGAATGCATCTTCCAATCTTCTAACGTGTCCACATCATTTAATTTTTCGATGAGACAATAGGTGAGTCCTAATTCCTTGATCTTCGCAATCGTATTTTCCAACACATGACTAGAACCCCAATCCATGTCTCTAAACAGTGGTTTTGAGTTTTCTTTGACTGCAATCAAATAATAACCCCCATCCTCAGCAGGACCTATAACTACGTCTCTTGTTTTGAGTTGCTTGAATGCGGTGTGGATATGCTTCTTTTTGATTTCAGCACAATCGCTACCAATCAATACGACCTTGTTGTTTTCGAGTAAAGAAAGTTCAATAGCATTAAACATGCGTTTCCCCAAGTCGTCACCATATTGCGCCATTTTCCTGAAGTCACGTGGCGACCAATTATCATCGTCTGATATAAACTCACTATAATAGAGATATTTACTGGTATCTGTTTTCATTGCAATATCATGGGTGTATTGCAATAATAACTTGTATGCAGCTAATGCTTGTTCGTCTCCTATGTCTTTTGCTAACCTTGTTTTTACCTTACCCAGAATTGGGTTTTTGACAAAGATTATAAGTCCTTTTCCACTTGTATTCAAATTAGTCTTTTTTATCCTCTTTCTTTTCTTTTATGTATACATCTTCTCCGTCTTTTAGCTTCTTTGATATAGCTGAATAAGGCCCAGAGACAACATCCTGATCTTCTTCAAGACCAGAAACAATATGGATGTATTCATCATTCTGCACACCTGTAACGATTTCTTGCATTGCTACAGTATCTCCTTGGTGAATAAATACAACTTCTATCAGATCACCATCTTTGTCTTCTTCGTCCTTATTTCGTGTTGTCACGGATTGTATAGGAATAGTAAGTGCATCCCCTTCCTCATGTGTATAGATGTCAACAGAAGAAGACATACCTGGTCTGAAAGGATATTTTATACGTTTAGTTAGATCTGCATAGGAGTTAGGGTCTAATCTTATCTTAACAATAAAATTAGTGACCTGATCTGTATTCAATGATTGCGCTGCAGAGGCCACATTCGAAGCAGAGTTTGCTATTTCTGTTACGACTCCCTTGAATTTTTGGTCGAGATAGGCATCCACTTCCACATCTGCTTTCTGCCCCACCTGTACCTTAAGTATATCGTTTTCACTCACATCTACCTGCACTTCCATTGTATTTAGATTTGCGATACGCATCATCTCTGTTCCTGTCATTTGAATAGTTCCTACAACGCGTTCGCCCTGCTCTACAGAAAGGCTTGATATGATGCCTGATCCCGGGGCTTTTATAGTCGTTCTATTGAGACTCGTTCTCAATTCTTTTAGTGAAGCTTCCGCACTTTGGATATTAAAGGCTGCTCCTCTTGCACTCTCTTCAGAGGATTTTTTTGAAGCCTGCGCAGCTTTGTAATTTGCCTCTAAACCTTGGAGATTTGAAAAGGATTGATCAAACTCTACTTGAGAGATGACACCCTCCGCTAACAAATCTGTATTCCTTTTATGTATGGTTTTTGCATTTTGCAATTGTGCATTTATCTGTTGGATCTGTGCTTCCGCACTTTGCACCTGAGATTTTGACATGGCTTCTTGGGCCTTAGCATTATTCAGACTTGCCCTTCCTCTTTCCACAGTGGATTCATAAGCCTCTGGATCTATCTTAGCTAAGATTTGACCTGCTACTACCGAGTCTCCTTCTAAAACATAGAGTTTTACAATTTCTCCGGATACATCCGAACTGATTTTGATCTCCTTTTCTGGAAAGATTCTACCACTACCAGAAACCTTTTCTTTGAGGGTTCGCGTTGTTACCTTTTCTGTTTCAATCGGAATTCCCTGTGGTTTCTTTTTCCCTTTTAGATAAGCAAATACAACGAGTACTGCAATTGCTAAAATAGCAAGTAAAGTGAACCAAAAACTGCGAGACTTTTTTGCCATAAATAGTATTATTATTTCAAGGTAATTTGTTTACCCATGAAGAAGTCTAAAACAACTGTCTTAAAGAGATAGTCATATTTAGCAATCAATGTATTTAATTGAGCAGCATCCAATTGGTTTTTTGCATTCGTAAACTCAAAAGTATTTGCTGCGCCTAGATTATATTTCTTTTCTGTGTTTTCAAAGGCTGCTTGTTGCGCATTTAAAGCTACCTGACTTGCCTCATATTGTAATTTAGCTGACCTACTATCTGCTAAGGCAGTTTGTACCTGAATCTTCAAATTTTCTTTCGTCCTTTGTGTTGCTAGTTTATTATTTTGATAATCGAGCTCTGCTCTTTGGATACTATGTTTTACCTGATAGTTATTGTAAATAGGTACGGACAATTGCACTCCAAAACCATAGGATAAATTATCACTCAACTGCGTTGGGTAATTGGCATCTTCTACCAAGGTGCGTTCTTGGCTAAATAAAAGTGGGAAAGGGGTTCCATCAGGAAGTCTTGAATCTAATCCAAGTTCCACAATCTCTGAGCCTAAGACACTGATTCCTCTATTCGAAAAATTTGTTCCTAGATTTCCAAAAGCATCTAAACTAGGCATCAAAGCACCTTTGGCAATATCGACTCCTAATGCAGAGCCTTCTAAACGCCTCTCGTCTGCAAGTACATCCTGCCTATGCTGAAGTGCAGCAGCATAGACTTCTTGGAAGGTGAGTATAAAAGGGTCAGTACTTGGTTCCACATCAGAAGGATTTTCTATTGTAATATCATCTGTTGGATCCAGATTTAAAAGTTGCTTTAATTGCAAAATACTTAGTTCGTAAGAATTCGACGAGGCAATTATACTTTGTTGATCTCTTGCAATTTGAGCCTCTATTTGTAGCTCTTCATTAGCTGGAAGTGAACCTGCGCGTACTAATTTTTGAATCTGAGCAAGCTGTTGCTGGGAAAGAGCAAGTTGATTCTTAGCAATTTTTTCATTTTCCAAGGCAAATAATGCACTCAAATAAGTGTTTGCAACCGTCAACGCAAGATCGTTAATGAGCTGTTCATGATCGAGCTCTGCAGCCTTCATTAAAATATCTGCTTGCTTTATATTATTGCGAATCTGTCCACCCCTATATAGAGCAACACCACTTCCTAAGGAAAGATTATTAGAGAAGAATGTTTCCGTATTAAATTCATTGGTAGTAGGGTCAATGGATCGACCAAAATTCCAGTTCACATTCGTGTTGAAATTTAAATTCGGATACCGTTGATGTTGAGCTGATTCTAGGTTTATAGCAGCAAAATCTTTACTCAGTGATGACTGCAATGCATCAATACTACCAGTTCTAGCTCTATAGATAGATTCTTCCAGAGTCCATAAGTCCTGAGCTGACAAAGTACTAACAGTCAAGATAAGAATGCAGAATAATATAAGTCGGTTCATTTTATTTGTATTAGTAACTAGAGCAAAATACTATTTGCAGTAACTAATTATACAATAAATATATAAAGTATAGCTAATAATAGATAAACGGTCTCTATTAGATTGCGAATTTTAGAATTTTCCTCCCAAGAAAGGACTGAATGGGGGCTATTTATTAGAATTAAAGCTAGAAGAACCGATAAGCCTATCGTATTCTGCTCCGAACTGACTGTAGTACAAGAGCAGGGTGTAATCATTCTCAGTCTCAAACCAACTGCCTTCAATGTCTTCACAGTTTATCTTTCCATCTCTATCTTTGGTGACATACATATAGTCATAATAGCCTTGCTTCAACATTGCACTTCCAACATAAATTTCACGGGATGCATCGTATTCCAACTTAAATTCCTCTCGCGGCTGCCAATCCGTAAAGGCGCCCATTACATAAACATCTTTTTCAAAAATTTCTCGGCTATCTAAGGAGAAAATCACATTAGCATAATCACTAGAGATGTGTGGTTCTGCGCGTTCACTGTTGGTCAAAATAAATCTTCCATTTGCATCTATATCTGAGATGTAATTTCGATAGGTTCTTACCTCTGCTAGTTCGAGTAAGACATCATTTCCATCCTTCCTTAGGTCAATTGTATGCACAAAGTCAGTGGTGTATTTGAACGTGCGAATATCAAAGTTTCTAAACTCCTTTAATGCTGGCATCAAAATTTGATCTGTTCTATCCCAATTAATCCGTGCCCGTGCTTGAAATTTAGGAGCAAGGCCAAAAATAGCATTATCCCATCTTCCATTTTGAATCACTACTGCTTCTAATTCTGAAACAGGATCATTGATGGATACATCTTCATTTAAATAGGCAGTAATCTCTATTCTGTGATGGGTTTTTAACTTGCTGACGCTAAAGGGAGTCTCTACTGTTCCTCCAATTCCTACCATTGGTTCTACCACCATAAATCGTCTAGTAATAACAGGAATGCGATCACTATCATCTCCCTCATAGATGACTAAAAGGTAGTTGCCTGATAAGGTCCACCTGACATCTTCATTTGGAATAGTCAAATTATAATAGGTATAGTCGTACATGGTACCTGCTGAAAACTCTAACTCATCTACTTCTTCATTATCAAATCCTTCTAAGTATTCTATTTTTTCTATATCAGAAGGCTGCCAGTCTTTCGTACAATGGATTATTTCATAGGTGTAAATATTTCCACCTCCTTCCATATCATCAAAATGAAGCATTAATCTACCACTACTCCCCAAATCAATTATGGGGAGGGAAGTAACCAAACCACTATGGGTAAATTTTACGCTTTTGAGATGTGAGTAGTAAATATGGTCATGATATACCACATCATAATTATCTTCTTGCGCGCACAGACTGACTGCGGCAAAAAAACCTAGAATTATTAAGAATAGATGCTTCACGATAGTATAAACTCTTTGGCAGGGCTAATCATTCCCTCTAATTACGGATTTATAAGAAGATTAACACCTATCTGCTCATATAATTTGGCGTTTCCTTGGTTATAGTGATGTTATGGGGATGACTTTCAACGATTCCGGCATTGGTAATACGCACCATCTTTGCATTCTGCATACTAGGAATATCCTTTGCTCCACAATAGCCCATACCAGCTCTTAAACCACCTATATACTGGATCATTACCTCTGCAACAGATCCTTTGTAAGGAACACGTCCTTCAATGCCTTCTGGCACTAGTTTTTTGACATCATCTTCTACGTCTTGGAAATACCTATCCTTAGAACCGAGTTGCATTGCACCCAAGGAGCCCATTCCTCTATACACTTTAAATTTTCTACCCTGATATATTATAGTTTCACCAGGGGCTTCTTCTGTGCCTGCAAATAGTGAACCTGCCATAATAGTACTTGCGCCAGCGCACAAGGCTTTTGCTATATCACCTGTATGCCTGACACCTCCATCACCTATAATAGGAACACCTCTTTTTTTAGCGACTTTTACAGCATTGTGTATAGCTGTTAATTGGGGGATTCCTACACCTGCTACAATGCGTGTTGTACAGATACTTCCTGGACCTATCCCTACTTTCACCCCATCTACGCCTGCATCAATTAAGGCTTCTGTTCCCTCACTGGTTGCAACGTTTCCACCAATTATCTGTAAATCTGGATAGGTGTTTTTTATTCTCTTTATAGTTTCCAAAACGCCTCTAGAATGTCCATGTGCAGTATCAATACATAAAACATCCACATCCACATCCACCAGCGCTGCTGCACGTTCATCTAAGTCCGCAGAAACACCCACTGCAGCTCCTACAACCAATCTTCCATGACTGTCCTTACTTGAGTTCGGATGGCTTTCTAATTTTAAAATATCCTTGTAGGTAATAAGACCAATAAGTGTATTACTGTCATCCACTACAGGTAATTTTTCGATCTTATAACTTTGTAAAATCTCGCGTGCCTCATCTAGTGTGGTCCCATCAGGAGCCGTTACTAGATTTTCACTTGTCATTATCTGCGTAACCGGTCGGTCTTTATTTGTTTCAAATCTCAGATCACGATTTGTCAAAATACCTATTAGTTTTGCATGCTCATCAATAATAGGAATACCTCCAATCTTATTTGTTTGCATCAGTTGCAGAGCCTGACCTACGCTAGCATCCTTCTGTAAAGTAATGGGGTCCAAGATCATTCCACTCTCAGATCGTTTTACCTTCCGCACATGTTCTGCTTGTTTCTCTATGGACATATTCTTATGCACTATGCCTATGCCGCCTTGTTGTGCCATTGCGATAGCAAGTTGATACTCTGTTACTGTATCCATAGCTGCAGAGACAATAGGAGCATTCAGACGTAGGTCTCGAGTCAGTTGGGTACGTATATCTACTTCACGCGGTAAAACCTCAGAATAGGCAGGTACGAGTAGAACGTCATCAAATGTAAAGGCTTCTGTAATAAGGGGTGTGGTGGGATTCTTTGTTTCCATGTGCGAAGTTAGAAAAACCTAATAAAATTTTTATCTACTTATATCGTAATTTTTTTATTGACAGTTTCCTTACATTAGATTCTTAGAGTATGATATACCATGAATACAATTGAAGTTTTTTCCGATGATCATTTTATGAAATTGGCCCTTCTGGAAGCCCAGAAGGCAGAAGATTCAGGAGAAGTGCCCATTGGCGCTATAATCGTATCTAATAATACAGTGATCGCCAAGGGATATAATCAAGTTGAAATGTTGAGAGACGTATCAGCCCATGCAGAAATAATTGCACTTACCTCTGCAAGTTCCTATCTCGGAAATAAGTATTTAAATAAATGCACACTCTATGTTACCATGGAGCCCTGCATTATGTGTGCAGGGGCATTGAAATGGAGCCAAATAGGAAGGATAGTATATGGTACCGGAGACGAGAAAAATGGATTTATGCGCTATGGAAAGGAGTTATTACATCCTAAAACAAGATTAGAATATGGAGTGCTACATGAGACTTGTTCCCAGATAGTGAGCCAGTTCTTTGCTAAGAAAAGAGCCCTGAAGTCTTAAATAACTCTTATTTAGGCGTTAATCTTTCTTAACAGACTTTACATTCCACTCGCTGAGTTGTTTATTTATATAGAAACCAAACAATTTAGCATGAAACACATATCAAAATTATTCTTCGGTCTATTGGTACTGGCAACTCTCTCGTCGTGTGGTAAAAAATTGACACCTTATACGCAACGATTACAAAACGATTTTGAATTTAGTACAGATGATTTGCAGCAGATACAATTTTATCTTTCTTCTGATATTGTTTTGCAAAGAAATTTAGGACTTGAAGAGACACGTATAACAGAGGGTAAAATTGAATTGATTGATGGAAGGGAAGTAGAACAAATTATCTTTAAAAAAGGAACGCCTGGTGTCCTTCTGTTTTCTCCTAAGGAAGACCGCTTAGCTGTAAGTTTTGAGGAGGGAGGTGACGATAAATATCTCATGTTTGGTCCTAATAAACAGGCAGGAGGCAGGTTTGTACTCTTAGCTAAAGAATGGAGGAATAAGCTGGGGAAAGTCAGTTATAATGGGAAAATGTATACCACCACAAATAGAAGTGCCTACAGTGCCTTACTGGTGGATTTAGATAAATATCGCGATGTGGATTACGCATCGGAAAGAGTAAAAGGTAGAAAGGTAGGTAGTTAGGATTTTAGATTTCAATAGGTGGGCGTGTCCTTTTTTCTATCGCCAAGGCTCCAGAAAAAAGGCCGCAGTATTCCAGCCTGCCTGCTTACGCACGTAGGCAGGCTTACGCGAATCATAGAAACTAAAACCTTGCTGCAGCTAATGTATTCGTACCACCTAAGAAAGGAACAAAAGAAAAATTACCATGATCTTCTTCGATGTAGCTCGTGTTTGAAATTTTCTTGATGCGTAGCATGCGTTGCGAAGAAGTATCGCCTACAGGTATAACCATGATACCTCCTATTTTCAATTGCTTAAACAAAATAGAAGGGATGGAACTCGCTCCAGCAGTAATAATTATTTTGTCAAAGGGAGCAAACCGTTCAGAGCCCTGATAACCGTCGCCAAAGAGAGTCCTTATCTGATGAAATTTCATCGCATTCAGTAAGGCAGAGGTTTTATGAAATAATTCCTCTTGTCGTTCGATCGTATACAGCTTACATCCTAGATAGGCCAGTATACAGGCTTGGTATCCTGATCCAGTTCCAATCTCCAAAATCTTATCCGATTTCTTTACTTCCAGCAGTTCTGTTTGTTTTGCTACGGTATAAGGCTGTGAAATAGTCTGACCCGAACCTATCTGAAATGCCTTATCTGTATATGCCCACTCAGCAAATGCCTCATCTAAAAAGAAATGCCGTGGGACGGTATTTATAGCGGCTAATACGTCTTCATCTTGGATCCCCTTTACAATTAATTCCTGCACTAACTGTGAACGTAGACCCTGATGTCTATGGTTATCTTTTCTCATTATAAAATTTCCTTATATAAAACCCTCTAGTAATGTGTTCACAATATATATAAATATATTGTAATATGTTTTCTACAAAGCTATTTTTCTCTTGAATCAGTAGAGAATTTGTTAATTTTCGGGACTAAAACAATTGCATGAGCGGAATACGATTTGGAACAGACGGTTGGCGTGCTATCATCGCCAAAGATTATACGGTTGATAATGTGAAGCGGGTTTCTGAGGCAACCGCAAAATGGATGCTCAAGCGTAAAATGAACAGCCTAGTAATTGGCTATGACTGCCGATTTGCTGGGAAAATGTTTGCAGAGGTGTCAGCCTCCGTATTTGCAAACTTTGGAATCCACGTGTTTATGGGTGATAAATTTGCCTCTACACCCATGGTTTCTTTGGGAGTAGTAAAATTAAATGCTGACCTAGGTGTAGTAATTACAGCCAGCCATAATCCACCTTCTTATAATGGCTTTAAACTCAAGTCAAATTTGGGAGGACCTACACTGCCTAATGATATTGCTGAGGTAGAAGCGCTTATTCCTGATACCTGCCTAGGGAGTATGCAATCTACAGAAGAGATGTTAGAGACTGGGATAATGGAACATGTGAATTTAGAACAATTGTATTACGACCATGTCATCGAAAATTTTGACCTTGATTTGATTAAGTCATCTGGTCTAGTGCTTGCCTACGATGCTATGTATGGTGCAGGTCAGGATATAGTTCGCCGCCTATTTCCTGAAGCGCATTTATTGCATTGTGAGAATAACCCTTCTTTTATGGGTCAGGCACCTGAACCTATTGCCAGAAATCTGACAGAACTGTCTAATCACATAAAACAGGATGCTAGCATCAACCTTGGCTTAGCAAATGATGGAGACGCAGATAGAATAGGACTCTACGATGAGGATGGCGAGTTTGTTGATTCACATCACATTTTACTCTTGTTGCTATACTACATGTATGAGTACAAGAAAGAAAGAGGTAAGGTAGTGGTAACCTTCTCTGTTACAAACAAAATGCGGCAGTTAGCTGAGCAATACAATTGCGATTTATTAGTCACTAAAATTGGTTTCAAATATATCGCTGAGATTATGACCAAAGAAGATGTCTTAGTGGGAGGAGAAGAGTCTGGAGGTCTATCCGTCAAGGGGCATATTCCTGAACGGGATGGTGTATGGATTGGTTTGATGATTATGGAATTTATGGCCAGTTCAGGAAAATCACTTAAGCAGTTAATCCAAGAAGTGTATGACAAAGTAGGTTCGTTCAAATTTGATCGAGATGATCTGCATTTAACAGAGGATCTAAAACAAAAGATTCTAGAAAAATGTGAAACAGGTCTCATTACGCAGATTGGAACTAAACCAGTCTTAAGTACAGAAACTATTGATGGCTTCAAATTTTATTTATCCGATGATGAATGGGTAATGGTTCGTCCGAGCGGTACAGAGCCAGTCTTACGTGTATATGCCCAAGCTGCGAATTTGGCAGATGTACGCGTACTATTAGATGCTGCGCATGTTTCCTTACAAAATGGACTTGTCTAGAATCATGGCAATGTGCGGGATGTTGTCCTCAAGGTATTCCTCCCCCGTTTGAGTAAAACCTAATTCCATGTAGAAACCTCTTAAATAGCTTTGGGCAGAAATCTTTATAGGGTCATTTGGAAACAACTCCTTACAGCTTTCTATGCTAAATTGCATGAGTGCTTTTCCTGATCCTTTGCCCCGCACAGAAGGATCGCATACAACTCTTCCTATTGAACTATAGTTTTGGTAAGATACTCCTTTGGGGATAACACGGGTATAGGCTGAAATCATATTGTCCGCTATCCCAAGGACATGATATGATTTTTGATCTTTCCCATCTAAATCCTGATACGGACAGTTCTGCTCTACTACAAAAACTTTGGCCCTTAACCAAAGAATGGCATACAACTCATTTGTACTGAGATCTTGAAACGATTTACAGGAGAAACTAATCATCGATTTTTTTAAATATTAATATCATACCCTCTGTAAATACTCTTCCATAGTATTTACTTGAAGTAATTGCCTCTGTACTAAACAATGAATAGCCATTCTCTACCTGTTCTTCAATTGCTGCGGATATGTCATTCGCGAAGTGTATGCCATCTACCTCTCCGTCATAATACTTAAAGCTTGACTGACTGGGTGGGAGTAGTACTGCGGGTACAAAAACTGTTTTGTAAGTAAAAGGCATAATTTAATGTACAGTGATAAAAACTAAATGTATGAAATGTCAGTGAGTTTAGAAACTCAATTTGCCTAATGATCCTTCTCCATTTTGAGATAACTGGCTAGAACGGCTTATTTGATAAGACCCTAGTATGCCTATATGTACTTTATTAGAATCCTGAATTTCTAAAAACTGAGTGCATTCCAGATCACTTGAATAAAAGATGTGATCATAAGGCATTTTTAAAGTTCCCATAGGTACTTCTCTTCTGGAATTTTGCAGTAGAGTTTTAGATCTGAAGTTCATAATCTCTTTCGCATGATACACCATATTAAAATCTCCTATGGAAAGCTTATGGCTATGGCTACTATTTAGTTTATCAGCGACTGCAGATAAATGTTCTTCCGTATTTGCAACATCTTGATTACCAAAAAGAGGAAGTACATAAGAGAAAACAAGATTCACTACTTCTTCGCCTAATTGCACATCCCCTTTGAAATTAGGAATTTCTTCATGATAAAAGATCTCTTTTTCTTGAATAGGTTTCTTTGAAAAAACTGCCATTCCAAAAGGATCTATCCGCACATTTTTTTCGGAATATTTGAATAAGCTATCTAGCTTAGTTCCGATATACAAATTCCAATCTGGGGTAAACTCCTGAAATGAAATAATATCCGTGTCCAAATGTTTAACAGTGGAGATTAGACTTTCATAGGTGTCTGTGACATTGCCCAAATTTATATGTGCAATGCTTAATGAAGGTAGATTGTTTACCTCTGGTAAGACAATATTACTATTGGATGCACCTTTGAGGAATAAACACAAAATTGCAGCACAGGTAAAACTTGAAAACATAAGTTTACGGTTGCGCATAGGTAAAAACATTAAACCCATGGCGACCATGCCTAACATAATATAGGTGGTATTGTGGGAAAACTTATTGAGAAAACTAAACTCAGGCGTAAATACTAATAGGAGAGTAAACAGAAACAAAGCCAATGCCATGACATTGCTAAAAATCCCCGTATTTTTTAGTTTTCCCATTCTAAATTACAACTGTTCTGCAATCGCGAACACAAGTTTGTTTTCTACATTATCTCCATCTGGGTGAAAACCTGTAACATGCATAATATACAAGCCAATTGGTGTTCTTCTGCTATCCATGTTTAGTCCATCCCATTTGACAAATCCTTCTAGTGAGGGTATCAAAGACTCCTCCAAATTAAGTATAAATCTTCCATTCGCATCAAATATGTTGATATTTATTACGTAACCTGGTTTGTCAAAAACATAATTTAAAAAGATTAAATCTTCAAAACCATCGCCATCTGGAGAAAATATTTTCTTGTCTAAAGAAAAGGTGTTGCCACTCCCTCCAAGAATTACCCCATTTGAATTTGCATAACCTGGTGTTGCAAAGCCTGCTGCTGAAGAGGCAGAATGCCAATTCTCTGGATTGTTTGCATCCGTTTCTGTAGACAAACGTTCTAAGCTTACCCCTTTAGTCGTTTCTAATAAGTCAAAATGCAAATCTTCATTATAATCAAAAGAGTCTATTACAAAACTTGTACTCCCATCATCAAAGACGATACTGACATTCCCATCAGATATATTGAAAGAAGGAATATCGTTCTCGTGCAGTGCCATGGGATCTTCAATAGTATATGTCTCTTCTAAAAACGCAATGTTTTTACAAAGCGCTAGGAATTCTCCCGGTTCTAAAACTGTACGATTTTCTATGTAGTCAAATTCTTCTTTATCCAGATTAGCAATTCCAATATTGAATAAAGAAATTTTCTTATCAGTACGATTAACAATCTCAACAAAATCAAATCCTCCGCTAATAGGATCGGCTAGAATTTCATTGACAACTAAATCACCTCTCTCAGCCTGCGCAATGATAGCAAAGTCAATATTTGTAAAATTGCTTGCGTTACCACTAAAATCAGAAATTTGATTTAAGCTCATGGTGTAATCTACTCCACTAGGAATATTTTCTGAAAACACTATGCGCACCTTGTTCTCTTGCAGGTCATAATATTCAATTGTGCTGATATTTAAGACAGGTGAGATTGCTACCTCTCCAATAGTGGGAAGAATAACATCTTCATTAAAACATACTACTACTGCATTATCTCCATCTACAAAACTATTACTGATGCTTGGTGCAGTTGTATCAGGCACAAAAGGAAGAATAAAATCATCAAAAAAGAAATGTTCGGTACGCGTCGACGTGTACCTGCACTCAAGTACAAAAAAACTAGAACCTGAGTTAGTAATGGGATCCTCAATTTCAATTTCCGTGGTAAACATGTTTGCTCCTGTATAGTCAGCACGTATTACCCAGGATTGATTATTTGTTAGGGATACCTGTACTCTTGCCGTAGAAGGATCGGTTGCCATTGCTCCTAGAGTACCTCTTCCCAAATTTTGTTTACTCCCATTCACGAGTTTAAAAAATATCAAGGCATCATCAGAACCAGATTCTCCTACGGTCAAGCCATATCCATTTGCCGCAGTAGGATCAAAATCATCTAGGACAAGATAGATGGTAGATTTATTGGACCCAGAAGGGGAGAAGTCCATATTGAGATAGAATTCCCATTCCATTTCAGGACCAATTTGAATATCTGTATATAAAAAGGAAGTGCCTGCCTCAGGTGCCATCAGTTGTAATTCCAATTCTGAGTTTACAACAAAATTGGCTTTATCTCCTGACCAGGATAAATTACTATCGAACTCACCATCGGAAAAGTCATCTGTAATCTGCGCATGCACACAGACAGAGAATAAGAGAAAAATTAAAAATAAGATGTTCTTCTGCATTGCAGGATGAAGTTATTTAGAATACTTTTGTCTTTCTATTTTTTTTGAATAAAAATACTAAGATATGAAAGTTGCGGTAGTTGGTGTTACAGGATTAGTAGGAGGTGTCATGTTAGAAGTGCTAAAAGAAAGAAATTTTCCTGTTACAGAGCTTATTCCAGTTGCTTCCAAGAGATCAGTAGGCAAACAAATAGAGTATTGTGGCAAAAGCTATACAGTTATAGATAATGATACAGCGGTTCAAATGAAGGATATTGATATAGCCTTGTTTTCTGCAGGTGGCTCTACATCTAAAGAGTGGGCTCCTAAGTATGCTGCAAACGGAACCTTTGTAATTGATAATTCCTCTGCTTGGCGAATGGAGGAAGGGATTCCCTTAGTAGTTCCTGAGATCAATACACATACCATTTCCAGTGAAACCAAAATCATTGCAAATCCTAATTGTTCTACCATTCAAATGGTGGTTGCTCTAGCTCCTTTAGAAAAGGAGTACGGTTTAAAACGTTTGGTTATTTCTACCTATCAATCATTTACTGGAACAGGTAAAAATGCAGTGGATCAATACGAGGGGGAAAAATCAGGAACAGAAGTGGAAAAAGTATATCCACATCCTATCTTTGAAAACTGCTTGCCACACTGTGATGTATTTTATGAGAATGGTTATACACGTGAAGAACTTAAACTTGTAAACGAAACAAGAAAAATTTTAGGGGATCAGGAAATTGCTATCACAGCCACAGCTGTCAGGGTACCTGTTTTTGGAGGACATTCAGAAGCAGTGAATGTAGAATTTCAGAAACCATATGAGTTGGATTCAGTAAACGCTATCTTAAATTCTGCTCCAGGTATTGTGCTGGAAGACGAACCAAAAAAGAACAAATATCCCATGCCCCTCTTTGCATATGGTAAAGATGATGTATTTGTCGGAAGGTTGCGAAGAGACGATTCTATTGCAAATGGGTTGAATATGTGGATAGTTTCTGATAACTTGAGAAAAGGTGCAGCGACGAATGCTGTACAAATAGCTGAATATTTAAAAGAGAGTATTCTCTAAGAATTTATTACTACTGAATTAACGAATTAAAATTACTGTAAGATGAAAAAACGAATTGTACTCTGGGGAACTGACAAAGAAGACAAAAAAATCCTTCTTGGATTAGAATTACAAGAGGAGGAAAATAACATACTACTGCACACAATACCACAAGAAAAAGCAACAGAGGACTTCTATAAGTCTATGATGAATGTTTGGCGTGAAGGAAATGATGTAGCAATGCCAGAAGGTCATGCTACTATGGTGCGACCCCTTAGTATGACAGATGATATCTTACCAGAAGATATAAAGGTAGAGCGAACTGATATTATAAATAGAGCCAAAACAGAATGGCATTTTGTAGTCCTCTCTTCAAAATTGTATGCACTCTATAAAACAGAATTAGAAGACATAAAGACAAAAGTGGAGGGTTTAACAAAATTTGAAGGCTCAGTTTGGGAAGAGATGAAGGGCTTTTGGGCAAAGGTACAGGACCAGGCAAGAGAGCGTAATTTATTTAGAGAGCATGCCAATGAATTAAAGAAAGAGACCAACGATATATTTGAGCGGCTTAAAAAATTAAGAAAAACCCTGGATCAGGAATTTAAAAAGCTTTCTTCTGAACATTTAGATACATTCATGACCAAGTTAAATGATGTGCAGGAGAAGGTTGATAAGGGTCTGGGTTTGAAACCCTTATTTGAAGAACTTAAAAGCCTCCAAGCAGAATTTAAAGGAATTGACTTTACTAAAGACGATAGATCTAAGGCCTGGAAAAAATTGGATGGTACATTTAAGAATTTAAAGGAGAAGAAGTACGGAAAATCGGGAGGAGGAAGAGAAGAAAGTGGTTTGCAACGGGTAGAGCGAAGATATAACGGCTTGCTGAATGCTATCCAAAAAATGGAGCGCTCTATAAACAAAGATAAATCTGAGCTTGATTTCCAAGATAAACGTGCTGCGCAATCAGAAGGACAGTTAGAGCAGCAGATTCGTCAAGCAAAGATGGCCATGATGCAGAGTCGGGTTGTTTCTAAGGAAGAGAAGTTGCAGGATATGCTTAAAACCAAAACGGAACTGGAAGGGAGAATAGAACAAGAAAAAATCCGTGATCAGAAAAAGCAAGAAAGAAAGGAAATAGAAGAGACAAAGAAAAAAGTGAAAGAAAAGATAGCCAACGAAATAAAGGCCAAATCAGAATCGCATGACAAAGAAAAATTGGAAAAGTCAGCTACTGCAATTAAAGGAAAACCACAAACGAAGCTTCCTCCGGTCGAGTTGCCAAAGGATGAACCAGTAAAGAAAGAAGCTCCTGTGGTGGAGGCTCCTACATCAGAAACATCAGCTGCAGAATCCAGTGTGCCTGAAGCAAAGCAGGGTCTGATAGGTGCAATTGCTGCAACTGTTGGAGAGGCAATGGAAGAAGTTGTGGATACAGTAAAAGCGGTTGTAGAAGTCGTTGAAGACAAAATTGAGGATACAGTACAAAGCTTAACAGAAGAGGAATAGAAGATCTATACCTCTGCTGTTAAGAAGAGGCTTACTTTATAGAAAAGAATAGCTAAAACAAGACATAAAAAAAGCCGCTTGAGAAATCAAGCGGCTTTTTTTTATCTGTGTTTCTAATCTTAATTGATTACTAATTTCTCTGTCTTAATCGCATTTCCAGATTGTATTTTTACTAAATACATTCCTTTTGCAAAATTTCTAGTATCAATCTTTGTTATGCTTGTTACATTGTCAATGCTTATAACATCACTATAAACACGCTTTCCGTCTATATTGTCTATAGATAACTGCGCTGTATAATTCTCTGATGAATTTAACTGAAGTACAACCTGGTCATTAGCCGGATTTGGATAAAGTGACATATTTAAATTGCTATCAAATTGCTCGTCCTCAGTAGAAGTTCCTCCTATCTCAGAATCAACGATTGTCAAACCTTCTTCAGCACATGTTTCTCCAAACTGATCAGAACTAGCACAACCTGTTGTTATGTAGCTAACTAGATCCATCACTTCTACATCATCTACAAACCATCCACTGAGTGCTGTTAAGCCAGTGATATCCGCAGGATCTGCAGTTGCAAATCTAAAACGCATAGAAATTGTTTGTCCCGCATATTCAGAAAGATCAATAATCACATCCTGCCAATCATCCAAGTTAGTTCCTGTATATCCCTGAAGATTAGGAATAACTAAATTAGCATAGGAAATAATAGAATTGTATCCATTACGAATCATTTTGTCTGCTACAGGGAACCATGATAGTCCATCCGTAGAAACTTCTAAAAAGCCACCATTCGATCCACTGTTCGTCTCATATTTATGCCAGAAACGGAAAGCTGGATTGTCACCTGAAACTTCTAAGTCTTGATATACAAGACGTATGTCCGCTGCACTTGTAACGTCTGGAATATTTACAGAACGTGTTCCTGATCTAGCCTGATCTGAGTTTAATGACCAGTTATTAAAACCGGATGCAAAGTCTACTATATATTGAGAATTATCCTGTAATTCATCATAATACAGCGTTTGTGATGACTCAGCCGGTGTACTGATTTCATAGCTAAGATCTATAACCCCTTCTGAGGCAATAGTTCCAATATCAAACGTAATCTCATTTCCTGAAACTGTTGCAGGATAATTCGAAGAACCTTCTACAAAGCTAAGGCCTGTTTCTAAAACTTCTTTTACGATTACATTTGTTTGTTCGTCTTCTGTAAAGTTAGTCACTGTAGATGTTACATTAATCGTATTTCCAGCTGTTATCAAGTCAGATACAGTTCGCTTAATATCTAAACGCGGATTACATCTCAGTGTGTTTTCAAAGTTAGGAACACCATCTGCAATATCATCTGGACTTCCTTGGTCTGCATTAATTCCTAAACCTCTTCTTGAAAATGCATTCCAGATTAGACACTCATTTTCTCCATTATAAAGAATCTGATCCGCTCCAATGATCGCATTACGACCATCTACAAAACCAGGTCCAGCTGGTTGTAATTTTAATGCTTCTAGTATTAAACGTGTAGCTTTAAAGTTTCCTGATTCTTCGTCCTGCCATGTAGCGTCAAATCCGTACTCATCTACAAAATTCCAGTACATGTCCCAAGTCATAGCTACCCAAAGTTCACCAATTGGGTGTACTCCAGCTCCCGTATTCGGTAGGTCTGCATAGGTCTGAGGGTTGATGCTCATATCCCTTGAGTAAGGGAATCTTCTGATTCCTCCACCTGTAACACTCTCTCCAAGTGCATAGGTTCCAATTCCTCTGCTATCTTCTCCAGTATCGCCTAATTCATGCGTAAGAACAAGAGCAAGAATATCACTCCAACCTTCACCCATCTGCTCAGCAGAATTTAAACCATTGGACATACGATTCGTAATCCCATGCATAAATTCATGTATGATAATTCCATTATCTAATGCTGATCCTCTTAGGGTAGGTCCATCCAGTTCTGCTGGCTTTATTTGCATTTCTACAGGAGTACCTGAGTTTATAGATGCTCGGATTCTGTTACAAACACTTGTTTGAAGAAATGCTGCAGGAATTACGACATTGATTCCATCGGCCCCACCAGCCATTCCTATAAATTCTTCACCATCTCCACCATTAATTCCTGGTCTGTTACATATTAAAACACCCACAGCACCAGCATTTTGTGCGTTGAGTGCCTTTGTTCCAAACTCGCAACCACCTCTATCAATAAGTGCGATTTTACCTTGTACGTCAGAAGTGTTAACTACTTCATCACATACCTCAGTGGCACCCTGTATACTTGCATCAAATGCAATTGCAATCTCTGCAGTAACATCAAAGTCATCATAGTTAACATATCCCCATCCATCTCCAATAGCTCCAAAATCTATATCTCCTTCTAGTTGTTCTGGCTCTAAAATCTGAACAACAGAACTTGTTTGAGTGAAAACACCCATTCTCAAAGTTGGAGATTGACCATCTGGAGGTGTAGCCATGGAAGCATTATTAGCAAAAGTAAAATCAACTATTGCTTGTGCTTGGTCATTTTGTGAACCTCCGTTTCCATAGTTATTTTGTTGGAAATTACCTGACTGCTCATTGAAACCTAAACCATATGTGATATCATGAATTATATTTACTAAGTAAAATAACTGAGTAAGAGTTACATCTGTTTGATCCTGAGGCTCTGCTTGCGGATCATATGCAAAATCAAAAATGAGATCATCTCCGCCATCTGGTTCTACTGCAGTTGTAATATCTGTTTCGAACGCATGTACATTATTTCCTCTTGTAATTGTAAATTCATCACCAGCTATGCCGTTTGTATCATGCCATCCAAAAGGGGATGCGCTTTCAAAATGAGGCTGCGTAACTACAGTTTGATCACCAAATGAAGGTGCCTCTAATGGAATAGGAAATACATTGTAAGTACCAGATACTACAGGTTTCTCAACTAAGCTAGGACTCAACATTGTAGTTTGCTTAGAAGCAGTTCCTTCACAAGAATGTGAACTTGTATGACTGTGTGCATGACCAAATTTACAATATAGGGTAAGATTTCTCTTGTCAAGAACTTGCTTAGTGTTCGCATCAATCTTATACAACCAATAATCTGCTGAAGTACTCATACTTATCTCAACCTCCCAAGTAGGACTTACTATATCCTCTTTAGAGTTATAGAAGTATTTCTTTTGTACTACTACATCTTTATTTGCAAAAATTGGTTGTTCAAAACTAGTTTTACCATCTTCTACTTTTATGACCTTTGGAGCACTACGCGTTACATAACCAAGCTCTGTTTGTACAGCTTCAAATGCATCTTCTCCATTTAGTGCAAATTTGGTATTAACGACTTTACTATCAAGGTTTTTGATAAATCTATTACCAAAGTAAACAACCTTCTTGTTTTTTATAGTAAGATTAATAATTGCACCCTCCACAGGTACACCATCTATGCTTTGTACAATAGAAATATATTCAATACCGTCTGATACATACGATTTATCAATATTATAATCGTCTATATCTCCATTTGTTAAGCCTAAGGTCTCAAGATTTTCCTTGAGATAATTCTGGATGTCGGCATCGTTGAACCTGTCTTGAGCGACTAAATTCAGAGAAACTGCCGAAATAAATAGTAGTAAAAGTTTTTTCATCAGTTATATTACTTTTTTATGATTTAGCCAAATATACATTATAATAGCTCTAAATTGTGGCAGATTCGCCATTAAAGATGTAGTAACGAAGACCTATTTAAGTGAAATTTGCAGACGATATAGTATATGGGAGAAAACCTATCGAGGAACTTTTAGATTCAGATAGGACTATAGATAAGTTTTTAGTGGAGCAAAAAATGTCTGGTCCCTTCGAAAAACAGCTCCGCCAGTATGCTAAAACACACAGAATTCCTTTATCTAAGGTACCTCAGAACAAACTAGATAGACTTTCGCATTTTAAAAACCATCAGGGTGTTATTGCCTTTACTACTCCTATCCAGTTTTACGAACTTGAAGATATCTTACAACACACCTTTGAACAGGGCGAAACGCCACTATTCTTAATTTTAGACAACATTACAGATATCCATAACATAGGCGCTATCGCGCGTTCTGCACACTGGTTTGGTGTACATGCGATTATTTATTCCTTAAAAAATGCCGCTCCCTTAAACAGTACAGCTGTAAAAATCTCTGCAGGGGCACTACTTGAAATTCCTGTCTGTAGAGTAGGCTCTATTGTCAAAGCACTTGAATACCTAAAACAATCAGGTATAAGCATTGTTGGAACAGAGGTAGATAAGATGGAATTTTCTAAGCAAGATGTATTAAACGCTCCTCTTGCCATTATAATGGGATCTGAAGAAAAAGGTATGAGCAGAGAAGTAAAAGCCTTTTGTGATCACCTTATGCATATACCCGGCAAAGGAAATATAGATTCTTTGAACGTTTCTGTCGCCACAGGTGTAGTTTTATATGAGATATTCAAAACCAGAGCCGATTCAAAAATATAATTAGATGAAAACTTTTAACATACTCCTCATACTTGCCTCTTTCTTGAGCATATTCACTGCTTGTAAGACGACAAAAGAAGGAGCTAAGGTGACTGCGGAACAGATGTCTAAGATGTCTGATAAGGGTCTACGGTTGGAAAACTCCTTGCTCTGGAAAATTTCGGGGAAGGACATCACGCAGCCCTCGTATCTCTATGGGACGATACATTTGATTGGCAAGGATGACTTCTTTTATCCAAAAGGAACTTTAGCAGCATTTGAACAAACAGAAGATGTAGTATTCGAAATCGATATGGATGATATGTCTGATATGGGAAAACAAATGGGCATGCTCCAACATGTATTTATGTCAAATGATACTACACTAAAAGATCTCTTGACTGCAACAGACTACGAAATGGTCAATGCGCATTTCTCAGACATGGGACTCCCTATGTTTATGTTGGAAAAATTTAAGCCTATGTTTTTAACAGCCTTTGCGTCCGGAGATATGGATATGGGTAGCCTTCTAGGTGGAGGATCAGAAGAACCTACAACCAAGTCCTATGAGTTTGAATTGTTTGAATTAGCAAAAGAAATGAAGAAGGATGTAAGTGGCTTAGAAACCATGGAATTCCAGATGAGCATCTTCGAAAAGATACCCTATAAAGCACAAGCAGAAATGCTCGTAGAAGCGATACAAGCAGAGGACACAGGTGGAGAAAGCTTCCAAGAAATGGTTAAAATGTACACTGATCAAGATATCACCGCAATGGCAAATATGATGGAAGACGAAAGCAGTGGCTCTATGTCCAATTATGATGATATCTTACTCGTAGAGAGAAATAAAAATTGGATTCCCCTCATGCGTGCTCTGATGGTCAAGAAACCAGTTTTCTTTGCAGTAGGGGCCGGTCACTTAGGGGGCAAGACAGGGGTTATTAACCTGCTCCGAGAAGAAGGATACACACTTACTGCCATGAGTGCAATGTAGTTCGCTATGGCACTCATAATTCCTATTCATAATACAAGTCCGCAAATAGATCCAAGTGTTTGGTTGGCAGAAAATGCAACTATTACAGGGAATGTAACAATCGGCGCACATTCTAGTGTTTGGTTTCAGGTCGTCATTCGAGGCGATGTAAATAAAATTATAATTGGAGAAAAAGTAAACATTCAAGATGGCACTATCGTGCATGGTACCCTAGGTCGGAATGATACTATCATCGGTAATAATGTATCCATAGGTCACCGTGCCATCGTGCATGGATGTCAAGTAGCCGATAATGTTTTGATAGGCATGGGCGCCATCGTTTTAGATGATGCAATTCTTGAAGAAAATACACTAGTCGCAGCCGGAGCTGTCGTCACCTCTGGAACTGTTGTAAAATCTGGCTTCCTCTATGCTGGAATTCCAGCGAAACCAATCCGACCGCTGGATGATAATATGATTGCTCAGTATATACAGGGAACTGCACAGGGTTATGTGGAATTTTCCTCTTGGTACAATAAACAATAGGAATGAATGCATAATATTTTTTTGGGCGTATTTTCTTGCGCTTTGCTTCAGAAAACCAGGTCATTCAGGGGTTCCGTCCTGCTTTCAGCATGACACCTAGTTCTGCGCGCTAAAGCTTGCAGAACAGGTCCCTTACTACCCTTTACGCAAGGCGATTACAATAAGTGACAATGTGGACAGGATATACCATGATGCATGCTAGTGATAAACACGTCCTACCCAATAAAAGGGAATATGCAATTTTTAGCTCATAAATATGCAGAAGCTGGGTTTCAAGCAGGCGGAGATGAGAAAGTTATGCTGCTTATGCAGGGTGAGAATTCCTGAACTATCCCAGTAGCTAAGAACAAAGGCATCTTACAAATTTTCTCGCTAAAGTCTGATTTTTAATATCGCAAGAGTGTACTATCTTTGTGGCTTAATTTTAGTAGTGATTAATATATGAGAAAATTAGCTCTATTCTTTTTTAGTATATCATTGATTTTTTCTTGTACATCAGATACAAACAATTCAAAATCAAAGGGGACAAATACAGGTCCTGTATTTACTAAATTATCTGCCAATCAAACAGGGATTGACTTTCGGAATGATCTTACTGAAGATATATTTAGTCGATGGAATGTACTTTCATTTGAATACTATTATAATGGTGGAGGTGTAGGGCTTGGAGATATAAACAATGATGGTCTATTGGATATTTTTTTTACAGGGAATACCGCCTCAAATAAATTATATCTAAACAAGGGAAATTTCAAATTTGAAGATATTACTGTTTCCGCTGGAATTACACATCCAGGTTGGTCAAACGGTGTCTCCATGACGGATGTAAATAACGATGGATATACAGATATTTATGTGAGCCAAGGAGGACCGGATTTAGATCCAAAAAAGAGAGAGAATTTACTCTACATAAACCAAAAGAATAACACCTTCAAAGAAATGGCAGCAGCCTATGGATTGAATGATTCCAACCTAAGTACCCAGGCCGTGTTTTTTGATATGGATAAAGATGGAGATAAGGACTGTTATGTCATGAATGAGTCAGCCTATTTTAGAGTTCCTATCCCACAGGTTCTTGAGGATATAAAAAACCCGCAAAGATTAAGAATGGCGAGTGGAAAGATGTTTAGAAATGATCGCGGAAAGTTTACCAATATTTCGGATGAAGCGGGCATCGTGAGATATGGCTATGGACTAGGACTGGGACTTTCTGATTTTAATAATGATAGATATCCAGATGTCTACGTAGCAAATGATTACAGTGTACCTGATATGATGTGGATCAATCAGAAGAACGGTTCTTTTAAAGATGAAATAAACGAACGAACCAAGCAACTCTCATGGTTTTCTATGGGTACGGATATAGCCGATGTAAATAATGATCTGCATCCTGAAATTGCAGTAGTAGATATGGCAACTGGAGATCATTACAGAGGCAAAACTCTTATGGCTTCGATGAACCCAGAGCTCTTTAATTTGACCCTAGATCTAGGCTATCAAAGACAGCATATGTTTAACGCCTTCCAAATGAATACAGGGGATGGAAATTTTAATAATGTAGCTGGTAAAATGGGAGTGCTTAAATCAGAGTGGTCTTGGGCAGCTCTTCTAGCAGATTTTGATAACGATGGATTCAAAGATTACTTTATTTCGAATGGGTATAGAAGATACTCAAGAGATAATGATTCCAGAAATAGAATTAGAGAAGCTCGTCTTGCAAATGGGAATAATGTGCCTAATCACCTAAGACAAGAATTATTTGATCAAATCCCTCAAATACCCATTGAAAACGAGGCCTATAAAAATATAGGCGGGAAAAAGTTTGAAAAAGTATCAAAGGAATGGGGTGTTGCAGATCAAGGATATTCTAATGGAGCAGCCTATGGCGACTTAGATAATGATGGCGACTTAGATCTAGTGATAAATAATATAGATGACCTAGCCTGGGTGTATGAAAATAACTCTACGAATAACTACCTAGATATTAACCTTAAAGCGAATATCCAAAAGGAGCTAACACGCGTAATTATCGAATACGAAGGAGGACAGCAGATGGTAGAACAAAATGTAATCAGAGGATTCCAGGCCTCTGTAACACCAGTTATGCATTTTGGACTTGGGGATATTTCTACAGTGGACAAACTTACAGTGGTATGGCCTGATGGGAAGTATCAAGAAATGAAAGGAATAAAAGCAAATCAACGCTTAACACTGGATTACAAAAATGCAGCTGGACAGTATCCGTCTTCTTATAAGCCAGACCCGGCGCTTTCGTTTGTAGAAAAAGGACAGGCCCCACAGTTTACGCATAAAGAAAATCCATTCAACGATTTTGATAAAGAAGTACTTCTTCCATATAAGCAATCTACTTTGGGACCATTTATTTCTGCAGGCGATGCAAATGGGGATGGGAAAGAAGATGTGTTTGTTGGTGGTGCAAAAAACCAAGCGGGTAAATTATTCTTGCAAAATGCACAGGGTGGATTTACATCCAAATCTAACAATTTTGGGAGTGGAGCGGAAGATATGGGCAGCCATTTCTTTGATGCAGATGGCGATGGTGATCAAGACTTGTATGTGATTAGTGGTGGAAATGCCTTTGATAAAGAGGATAGAAATTTACAAGATAGGTTGTATATGAATTCAGGATCTGGAAACTATACGCTCAATTCCAAAGCCCTGCCAGAAATAAGATCTGGTGGCTCTCGTGTAAAGAGTGCCGACTTTGATGGGGACGGTGACTTGGATTTATTTGTAGCAGGGAGACTTGTTCCGGGAAATTATCCTAATCCTGCACGTAGCTACTTATTAGAAAACAAGAATGGAAGCTTCGAGGATGTAACGGTAGAATGGTCGTACGAACTCATGAAGCCAGGTCTAGTGAATGATTTTGTATGGACGGATCTTGACAGCGATGGAAAACAAGATTTGATATTAGTAGGAGAGTGGATGCCCGTACAGTTTTATAAAAATACAGGAACAAAGTTTGAAAATGTAACAGACAGCTACACGTCTGGTCCCTTGTCAGGATGGTGGTTTAGAATACACGAAACGGATATTGATAATGATGGGGACAAAGATTTAGTTCTTGGAAATCTAGGGATGAATTCTAAGTTTTCTGCGACGGAAAAGAAGCCATTTAAATTATTGGCAAATGATTTTGATGGAAATGGTACCTGTGATGTTGTACTTGCTAAGGAATATAAAGGAAAGACTGTTCCTATGCGTGGAAGACAGTGTTCATCCGAACAAATGCCATTTATCTCAGATAAGTTTAAAACCTATAATGATTTTGCGAATGCTTCTATTGAAGATATCTTAGGAGACGAAAAAATAAAAGAGGGACTTGTCTTGGAAGTAAACAATTTTGCAAGTGGTGTACTTATCAATGAAGGAGGGTCATATAGCTTTAAAGAATTGCCAGAAGAAGCGCAAGCCTTCCCAATCATGGGAATCAGTGCTTATGATGTCAATAAGGATGGGAGCATGGATCTTATTTTAGGTGGAAATATTTTCAATATGGAAATAGAAACTCCTCGCTTAGATGCTGGAGATGGGCTCGTCTTATTGAATAAAGGAAACGGAAATTTTGAACCCGTGCGGTCAGTGGATTCAGGCTTCTATATACCAAATGATGTAAAAGACATTATTTCTATCAACCAAGGAAAATCTATCCTGGTGACGAATAATAATGGTCCTGTAGAAATGTTTAATGTGAAGTAGTGTCAAAAACACTCATGTTTTATTAATCACTTGGCTTCCCGCCTTAAAGTAAACAGTAAAGTATTGAAAGTTTTAGGACATGTAAGACTCTTACATTTTATGCGAAATGTTTTTAAATCTAATCTCTTCATCCCTATGCGCATATTGTGCGCTATCTCTCCGTCTTACTGATTCTCACAAGCGGGCAGCGGCATTGTACACAAAAATGTTTTGAAAAGAAATCTTATTTCTTTATCCCTTTCGTCCGCTCCGTCCGCTCCGTCCGTTCGTCCTGCCTGCTTGCGCACGCAGGCAAGCCGTTTCGTCAGGACACGAAGTGTCATTATTACTTCTTTTTAATCCAATACACCCCAAGTAATATCATAAGCAAACTAGCCACATGCCAAATACCAAGTGATTCCCCATCTGCAAATCCCCAGCCAAGGGCTACCAAAGGAATAAAAAAGGCCACGGAAGAACCAAAGACGGCATTCGTATTCTTTACAAGACGATAGAAAAGTATCGTTGCAAAAAAAGTACTTAGTAAGGAAAGACCGGTTACGGCAAGTAAGGAATTCCAGCCATAAGGATGTTCTATTGTATGTGTAATAAAGTCGGTACTAAATAGATAAATAAACGCAAAGGGTGCAATAATGACAAAGCTAAAACTGCTGATAAGCAGCGGCCTATATTCGTCTAATTTATAGTTGACAACATTTACACTGATGCCATACAGAACAGTTGCTAAAACAATAAGTAAACTATAATTTAAATCTGTAGTCAGATGTTCTGTATTTCTTAAGAGAACAAGTACACTGGCTCCAGCAAAGCCCAAAAGTATTCCGCCCAGCTGTTTCCATTTAAACACATCCTTAAAGACAACGACAGAAAGGATTAAAGCAAATATTGGCGTCAGGCTATTTAATACGCCTGCAACCGAACTATCAATACGCGTTTGGGCTATTGCATACAGAAAGGAAGGCACTCCACTACCACAGATTGCAACGAGGATGAAATAAGGAATCTTTTTCCAATCGTACTCTTTTGCTAGATATAGAAAAATGGGTATAAAGGCCAATGAAGAAATGGTAAGTCGTAAGGCACCCACTTCTACATCCGAGTAAGCAACTAGAGATTTCTTAATAAGAATGAAGGAAGACCCCCAGATTATGCTGAGCAGAATAATAATAAACCACGATTTCCAAGAAATAGTCTCATCCATCCGCCCAAAGATGATAAAATTATACCCAGAATTGTACAATGATAGCTTCTATTGCCACTAAAGTCGATCAGAATTTTATTTTTGTAACATCAAACTTGAGTATGGCAGATGTTAAACTTTTCGCAGGAACAGAATCTAATATTCTTGCGGAACAAATTGCAGATTATTACGGCTATGGCCTAGGGAATTGTGAAGTAAAGCGATTTTCAGATGGTGAAATGCAACCCATCATTCACGAATCCGTGAGAGGTACCTATGTTTTCTTTATCCAGTCTACCTTTGCGCCTGCAGACAACTTGCTGGAGTTACTACTAATGATTGATTCGGCTAAGCGTGCATCCGCGGGTTATATCACCGCAGTTATTCCATATTTCGGCTATGCGCGTCAAGATAGAAAAGACAAACCTAGAGTGCCAATCTCAGCAAAGATGATGGCAAGTATGGTAGAGGCAGCTGGAGCGCATAGGGTAATGACAATGGATTTTCATGCGGACCAAATTCAAGGCTTCTTTAACATACCAGTTGATCACCTTAAAAGTGAGGCAATCTTTGTTCCCTATCTAAAAAAGATGGACCTGTCTAATGTAACCTTTGCTTCTCCTGATGTAGGAGGTGTTAAAAGAGCGCGTTCGTATGCCAAACACTTTAATAGAGATCTAGTCATCTGTGACAAGGAGAGAAGGATTGCAAATGAGGTCGCGAATATAACTGTGATTGGAGAGGTAGCCGGTAAAGATGTGATACTTATAGACGATCTTGCAGATACAGCAGGGACCCTTTCAAAAGCGGCAGATGCCTTAATTGAAAAGGGTGCGTCCAGTGTAAGAGCCTTTTGTACGCATCCTGTATTGTCAGGAAACGCTTATGAAAATATCGAGAACTCAAAAATAGAGGAATTAATAGTAACAGATACAATACCTCTAAAGCACCCTTCGCCTAAAATTAAGGTGCTTTCCTGTGCTAAGCTATTTGCTAAAGCAATCCGAAATACACACGAGTTTAAATCTATTGCAGCTCTATTTGTAGATTAAGAGTCCTAAAGGGCTATTTTAGGAGGAATTTCGGGCATAATTGCCTAGGAATCTTGTCTTACAAAAGCCTATAATTTTGTGATTAATCCAAAAAATCGCGTACATTTGCAGTCCTTTTGAAATTAATATATTATGGAAGTAGTAAGTTTTTCAGCTAAATCACGTGAATCTGTTGGTACAACAGGATCAAGAAGAACCAGAAAAGAAGGTCTAATCCCTGCAGTAATGTATGGTGGTGAGGACGTAAAACACTTCACAGTGGAGAAAAATCAGGTTAAATCATTGATTTATACGCCTGAATTTAAAATGGCTGAGGTAGAAATAGATGGAACAACGCATAAATGTATCCTTAAGAGCATTCAAATGCACCCAATAACAGACGGTCTACTCCATTTGGACTTTTTGCAGTTAGTGGACGGCAAGCCTGTTAAGTGTGAAATTCCTATCAAATTTACAGGAACTGCTCCAGGTGTTAAAGAAGGAGGAAAGTTCATGCAGTTGGTAAGAAGAGTAAAAGTAAAAACTAACCCAGAAAATTTAGTAAACGAATTAACAGTAGATATCTCTGAGCTTGGCTTGGGAGGTTCTGTTAGAATTAAAGATATAACAGAGAGTGCAGGAATAGAAATTATGTCTAGTCCAAACATTCCAGTTGCTAGTATTATTGTACCAAGAGCTGCTAAGGTGGAAGAGGTTGCAGTAGATGCAGCAGCAGCTCCAGCAGAGGGTGCAGAAGAAGCAGCAGCTCCAGCGGAGGGCGCAGCAAGCTAGTTGAAGAATATTATTTCCTCGAAACTAAGGGAGATGCATATAATATGTATCTCCCTTTCTTTTTTACATGGCAATTTATTTTCTTTATAGAGCATGCAAGAAAAACTGAACATTACACTTGTACAATATGATATAGTCTGGGAATCTCCAGAGGAGAATTTCCACAAAATAGAATCACTACTGTCAGCAGCATCTATAGAAACAGATATTATATTGCTGCCTGAAATGTTTCCTACTGGCTTTTCTATGGATGCAGAAAGATTGGCGGAACCGTTTAGAGGTAATAGCTACTCTTGGATGCAATCACTAGCAAAAACCTATGATGCTCTAGTAATAGGGAGTGTAATTACACAAATAGAAGAAAAGTACTACAATAGTCTATTTGCAATAGATGCAGACGGTTTGCAATTCCAATACAATAAAAGACATCTGTTTCATCCGGGAGGCGAACATAAAACCTATACAGCTGGAACTACAAGAGAAATACTCAGCTATAAAGGATTTAAGATTTTTCCTCAAATTTGTTACGATCTACGCTTTCCAGTTTGGACGCGAAATGATTTGGATTATGATCTCATCTTTTTTATTGCTAGTTGGCCAGAAGCACGCATAGATCATTGGTCTACCTTACTCAAGGCACGCGCCATCGAAAATCAAGCCTACGCGATAGGATTAAATAGATTAGGGGTAGATGGAAATGATTTGCGTTATAATGGTATGTCAGCCGTCTTTGCTTGCGATGGAAAACAAATATTAGATGCGCAATCAAAAGAAGCTGCATTTACTGTTAGTTTGGATAGGTCCCATCTTCAATTCCGGGAAAAATTAAACTTCCTTTCCGATAAAGATGATTTCTCTATCACGCAGTTGTAAAATCCTCTGTCCCTTCTTCTTCTACATCATACTCAAGTTAGCTTGACTATGAAACCTGTCTTTGTGCTTCAGAAGGCAAGCCGTGAAACCATGAAACCGCGAAACCACTAAACCGCAAAGCATCCAAGCGGCACGGTTATTGTACATATTATAAATATTCGTAATATGAAAAAATGCCCAATAGAATATTGGACATTGCATTAATTAACTTTATTAACTATAACTAGAAATGAGTAAACTCAATAATTTGCTTCCTCATATTCAACTACAAAACGCTTCAAACTATAATTGGCTGCGTTTATTTTGCTTTTTAACATTTGCTTTACTCTTTAGCTCTTGTGGAACTTCTAAAAAATTAGTGCAAAGCAAACAAAGGACTGCACCACGGAATGCCCAGGTGCATTCAGCAAAGGTTATGAAACATAACCGAAGGAAGATTGCTGAATATGCACAGGTATTAGAAAGTACTCCATATAAATATGCTGGAAGAGATACCAAAGGATTTGATTGCTCAGGATTTACCCAATATGTATACAATACCTACGGATACTCCATAGGCAGCACCTCAGCTGAACAATCAGCCAAGGGTAGAGTTGTAGCCTTAGAATCTGTTAAAGAAGGCGATCTTATATTTTTTGGGACAGATAGAAAAGTATCGCATGTAGCCATTGTAAGTGCTAATGATAATGGGAATGTACAAATCACCCACAGTACGTCTTCCAAAGGAGTAATGACACAAAGCCTCACGGAATCGAACTATTGGATGGAACGTTTTATGTTTGCAAAGAACATTATAGGTTCTGATCGAAAAAGGATGTCAGCATTTAGATAAAATAATGTCTTGTCTGGTGAACTAAGTATCAATTTTAGGGATTATTAATATAGTAAAAACATGATTATACGACTTATCAACTATATTAAAAGTATTTTTACAGGCTCAGACAAAAAGGACTCTATGACAAACTTAATTTTATTTGGACCCCCGGGAAGTGGTAAAGGAACACAGGCAAAGAACTTAATGGAGAAGTATAATCTTCTGCATATTTCTACAGGAGATCTTTTTCGATATGAAATAGGAAACAATACACCACTTGGTATTAAGGCCAAAGAGTATATGAACCAGGGTAAATTAGTGCCAGATGAAATTACTATTGGCATGCTTGAAAATAAAATTAATGCAAATCCAGATGTAGCAGGATATCTCCTAGATGGTTTCCCCAGAACTATTCCTCAATGTGAGGCCTTGGATGTATTTATGAAATCCAAAGATCAAACTATTACCGGACTGATAGCGCTGAATGTAGAAGATGAAGAACTTGTCAAACGCTTACTCAAAAGAGGGGAGACTTCTGGTAGACCAGATGATAGTAATGAAGAAGTGATTAGAAAACGTATAGCTGTATACGAAGAAGAAACAAGTCCTGTTTTTGGTTACTACAAAGAACAAAACAAATCACATACCGTAGATGGAGTGGGTAGTTTAGAAGAAATTTTTACACGTCTTTCTACAGCTATTGATTCACTTCTTTAGCACCTAGTACCTTGGCTGATTCCAACTTCATAGATTACGTAAAAATATTCTTCAAATCTGGCGACGGAGGAGCGGGTTCTATGCATTTACATAGAGATAAGACCACTTCGAAAGGTGGTCCAGACGGTGGTGATGGAGGTAGAGGCGGTCATATCATTTTGAGAGGCAACAAACAACTTTGGACTCTCTTGCATTTAAAATATAGGAAGCACATTAAAGCATCGAATGGAGACATAGGACGAGGGTCTATGAAAACAGGTGCAAATGGAGAAGATATAATCTTGGATGTTCCCTTAGGAACCGTCGCACGAAATGTGGAATCTGCAGAAGTACTTTTTGAGATAACAAAAGATGGGGAAGAAATCATCTTGATGCCAGGGGGTAGAGGAGGTTTAGGAAATACACATTTCAAATCTGCCACACATCAAACACCTAGGTTTGCGCAAACAGGAGAAGAAGGAATGGAGGACTGGAAAATACTGGAGCTTAAAGTACTTGCTGATGTGGGTCTTGTAGGTTTCCCTAATGCAGGAAAGTCTACCTTACTCGCATCTATCTCTGCAGCAAAGCCAAAAATTGCCTCTTATGCGTTTACTACGCTCGTCCCTAACTTAGGCATTGTCCCCTACAGAGACCATCGGTCGTTCATTATGGCAGATATTCCAGGAATAATAGAGGGAGCGCACAAAGGGAAGGGACTTGGATTTCGTTTCCTGAAACATATCGAAAGAAATTCTTTATTACTATTTATGGTGCCAGCAGATGCAGAAAATATTTCTAAAGAATATCATATCTTATTAGGAGAATTAGAAAAATTCAATCCTGAATTATTGCATAAAGATAGACTATTAGCGATTACAAAATCTGATATGCTGGATGAGGAAATGCAAGACTTGTTAGAATCAGATCTGACTGATAATCTGCCACCGCATCTATTTATTTCATCTGTTGCAGGAAAAGGACTGACCGAATTAAAAGACTTGATATGGAAGTCTCTGCAAACTGAAGTGATGTAATTTAAAAGGGCAGCTTGCTTAAATCTACATTCCCTCCCGTTATTATAATACCCACCTTTCTATCTTTAAATTTAGTCGGCTCTTTTAGAACTGCTGCAAAAGGTACTGCACAAGAGGGTTCTATAATTATTTTCATGCGTTCCCAGATGAGTCGCATGGCATGGATAATTTCATTTTCCTCCACACGGATAATTTCTTTTACATGCTCTTGAATTATAGGGAAGTTGATATGGCCAAGATGTGTCCTTAGCCCATCTGCAATGGTTTCTGCGGTATCATTTTTTTCAATTTTACCACTCATCAAGGATCGGTACGCATCGTCTGCCTCCATCGGCTCGCCCCCCATACAGTCCACAGCTCTATGCATACATGCAAGAGCTGTTCCTGCAAGGAGACCTCCACCACCCACTGGCGCTAGAACTGTGTCTATCTCCGTATAATCTATAAGTAATTCCTTAGCAGCCGTCGCCTGCCCTAGAATAACTTGTAGATCATTTGATGGGTGTATAAATGAAGCTCCCGTTCTATCAATAATTCTCTGTGTCGCTTTTTCACGTTCTTCTATCGTCGGAATACATTCTGTAACCTCTCCTCCATAATCTCTTACCGCCGCCTTCTTCACATCAGGAGCATTGGATGGCATTACGATATACGCTTTTACGCCTAGGCTACGTGCGGCTAGCGAAACTGCCTGCGCCATATTTCCAGACGAATGTGTGATTACACCCTGTGCTCGTTCTTCTTCCGTCAATTGGAGAATGGCATTACATGCACCACGCATCTTAAAAGCGCCCATTCTTTGAAAATTCTCGCACTTAAAAAATACCTCGCAACCAGCAATTGCATTAATGAGTTGCGACTGTAAAACTTCCGTTCTGTGTATGTAAGGGCTTATTCTAAAATGTGCTTCTTCGAGTTCTTTTTTGTACAGCATGGGTGCATTATTTTGCGGCTAGGGCTTCTACTTCTATGAGGCAGCCATAATGTAACTCACGTGTGGGTATGACTGCACGGACAGGTTTGTGATCTCCAAAAAATTCTGCATATACAGCATTTATACGCGACCATAAAGAAATGTCAGACACATAAAGTCGCATCTGAATTATTTGATCTTTGCTACTGCCGGCAGCCTGTATTATGGTTTCTATTTTCTCGAGTACCAATTGGGTTTGGTCCTCGATACTTTCTGGGATGGCCTCCGTTTCTGGATCAATCGGTAATTGGCCGGCAGTATACAATGTACCATTATGTTCTATACACATGGAATAATGCCCATTACTCTTTGGCATTTGTGAACTGTCTATAATGTTCATAATAAATGTTTAAATTTTAAATGACAATACAAACAGGGATATACATAATAATAGCTGTTGCCTCTAAGTTTTTAAGCTCATCTGTACCTTCTTCTCCAAAGTGCTAACGGTATCCTTAAATAATGCATCTGTATCCATAAGATCCTGTACTGCTTTCAAAGAATATATTACTGTACTATGATCCCTTCCTCCAAAATCATTCCCTATGCTCTTCAAAGAACTGTTTGTAAAATTCTTTGCTAAATACATAGATAATTGACGTGCTATTACAATCGAACGCTTACGCGTTTTACCCTGTAATTTCTCTACAGGCAGTTCAAAATGTTCAGCTACTAATTTCTTTATATTGTTTACGGATATCTCTTTGCTTGATCTACTTACAAACTGCTCAATAACTTCTTTTGCTAAATCCGTATTCACTGTTTTGTTATTCAAAGTACTCTGTGCAACAAGAGTAACGATGACACCTTCTAGTTCACGGATGTTATCCTCAATGTTATAACAGATGTATTCTTTTACATCAGCAGGAATACTGACATCGTTCTTTTTAATCTTTTCATCCAAGATGGCAAAACGCGTTTCATAATCAGGCTCCTGCAAATCAGCACAAAGTCCCCACTTAAATCTATTGATCAGTCTATCTTCCATTCCCTGAAGATCTTTTGGAGGCTTGTCAGAGGTCAATATGATCTGCTTACCACTCTGGTGCATCTGATTAAAGATGTTGAAGAAGATTTCTTGTGTTTTATTCTTATTGGCTAGAAACTGAATGTCATCTACGATGAGTGTATCAATGTGCTGGTAATAGTACAAGAAGTCATTAATCGAATTATTCTTGATGGCTTGGATAATTTGGTTTGTAAATCGTTCTGTAGTGATATACAAGACGTTCTTCTTACCAAGATTATTCAAAATTTCATTTCCTATCGCTTGTGCAAGATGTGTTTTACCTAAACCTACGTTGCCGTAAATTACAAGAGGATTAAATGCGGTACCTCCAGGCTTTTTAGCAATTGCTAAACCAGCAGCGCGCGCAAGTTTATTACAGTCTCCTTCTATATAGCTATCAAAGGTATATTTTGGGTTTAGGTTAGAGTCAACTCTAAACTTTTTTATGCCTGGAATCACAAATGGATTCTTTATAACATCGCTTGTAATTTCTGATCCGCTTTTTTTCTTAGGAAGTGAGCTAGATAATTCTCTGTGGTTTTCTACCACTATCTTATATTCTAACTTTACCTTTTTTCCAAGTACTAAGTTGATTGCTTGTTTTAGCTCACTTATAAAATTCTCTTCTATGTATTCGTAGAAAAATTTATTTGGTACTTGTATTGTTAAAGCATTGTTTTCAAATTTTACAGATTTAATAGGCTCAAACCAAGTTTTAAAACTTTGGTCATTTATATTTTTTTGAATGATTTTTAGACACTCTGACCAATAGGCTTCGTGTTCTGTCACCATAGATTTTTTCACTCTTTACTGTTAAAAATGTTCAGGAATTTCGTTTTGTTCAAAGGTTCGGGATTGTTTGTCCTTCTTTCAAGACAAATAAAAAAAATATGGGATCCGAGTTTCTGGGTGAAAGTTGTTCTGCTTAATTGCAGATGCAAACAAATTTTGGAAAAAAAACTGACCAAAAAAAATATCAGAAAGCTTTTCTTCTAAATAATTTTTAGTGCTGTAATTCTTTGAAAATCAAGTTCTTACCCTTCTTTTTTTTATGAGTTTAACTTGCTGTGGAATAGGGAATTACATGTTATATTTTCTTATAATTTATAACTCCTTAAGGAAAGAGTCAAGAATTGATTAAAGAGTTTTTACAAGAAATGCATTTTCCTGTTTTCGCATGTTCAAATTCTATGTCTAAGCGACCTAACATAATTCCTGCCCAACCAACTTGATTGATGATCACTTCATCGCCTTTTTTGTTTCTGCGAATGTCTGGCTTACTCATAAATGTGTGCGTGTGTCCTCCCAGAATTATGTCGATATCAGATGTGTTTTGAGCAAGAATGACATCAGATACTTTATTATCTCTATACTGATAACCGAGGTGAGACAAACATATCACAAGATCACATTGTTCATCCTGTTTTAATTGGGTCGCTATACGTTGACCATAAACAAGTGGATCATTATATCTTGTTTCTTTAAAGAGTTCTTTTGGAACAAGACTACGCAGCTCTATTCCCAAACCAAACACACCCACTTTCAGACCGTTCTTCATGAAAATTTTGTGCGACTTTACTTTACCATTTAGAACAGTATTACTGAAATCGTAATTTGCACTTACAAAATCAAAATTTGCATGCGGAAGTTGTTTGTCTAATCCATCTATGCCACCATCAAAATCATGATTGCCAATAGTCGCTAAATCGTAACCCATTTCTGACATGAGTTTAATCTCTAATTCACCTCCAAAAAAATTAAAATAGGGGGTTCCCTGAAAGATATCTCCTGAATCGAGTAGAAGCACATTGTTTTCTTCAGCACGTATCTTTTTTATTAAAGCTGCTCTTCTTGCAGCACCTCCTAATCCCTGATTTCTTCCCCCATCCATAGGAAAGGGCTCTATACGACTATGGACATCGTTCGTATGGAGAATAGTAAGCTTAGGCAGACTCTTATCCGCGTTTTTGCCTATAAGGCCACTGCTTAAACCTACTCCTGCAATCAGGCTATTTTCAATAAATCGACGTCTAGTTATAGTCATAGCTTCGTTTCTTTTAGAACTCTATTGTTTGGTTTTGATGCGTTTAGCTGTATTAGCTGCCTGGACTACGCCCTCTGCGTATTCCTTTCTAAGATGCGTAATTACAATATCGCGCACATACATCTCTGTGTCAAAACGCTTCATACCCTCAAGAAACTCACAATTATCTCCACCGTTTGCAATATAATCCGGAATGGCGGCCACATAGGTCGCTTGCAAGTCCAATGGCTCTCCGTTGATCATGACATCTTCAGAATGTTGTTCGACTATTGTAAAACTTAATCCATCACTAAGAGGCCAGCCTCCTTTTTCAGCAATACGATCAGTTAACTTTTTTATAGTGCCTCCATCACATTCTAAGATAAGGAGCTTATTATCAAAGGGCATCAACTCAAATATATTCCCTACCGTAATTTCACCTGCAGATAGTCCAGGAATACGTATACCCCCATAATTTTGCAAGGCAAAGTCCACCTTAGATGTATAGATAACTTCTGCCTCGTCTTTTAGAACATCTGCAAACCAGTTTCCAAGGTTAGAGTTGGGTCTTCTTTTAGATAGTTTTTTCTCTAAGGTCCCTATTACCTCGTTCATTTGTGCACTCACTTCTTTTTTATAGGGTGCAATCAATTGGGCAATCGCTGCATCCTCAGCATATGCTGTTCCCACCTCTGTTGTACCCGGATCTAAATCACTGATATATGTCTTTGAAGAAGAACAACTCCATAGAACTGTACAGAGAATACTTAAAAAAATTACTTGTTTTTTCATTATGGGATTATTAATCGTGCTTCATTACGGATAGCAGACTTTGCAGTTTCTAGCGGATTTTTTGGCCACTTAGATCGGTATGCAATTATCTGATTTCCTGTATGTTTGTAATCTTGATTGGGGTCTATTTTTTCTGATAGTTCAGAAATGAGTTGGAGCGTTTCGTTTTTTGCAAGGGTGACAATCTTCCATAGATTCTCCGAAACATATATTTGTTGCGTGAGATTGTGATCATATTCTTGATGAATAGCAATCATCATTGCATTCAGCAATTCCTCCCCGCGCATATTCTTTCTACCCAACCGCATAACTAGGTTTGGTATTGAAATACGCTCACAAAACAATGTGAGTCGCTCGTAGGCAAGCAACTTCATGGGTGTTCCTTCCTTAGAATAACTCGTCTGCCGTTTTAAGTTTAATAACTGAATCTTAGATTCTAAGTACTTTCTAAAAGCAAAAAACACAGTAGCTGCGAACACTGCACAGATCAGTAAGACCTTCACAAGTTCAAAAATCATTTGGTTATCTTGGTTCTCCATCTTTTTACAAATAAAAGCCTGAAATTACGAAACTGAATGCCATATTACTTTGTTTACTAGTAATAATACAGGAGGAATCCCATAAGGATACACTTCCGAGCTATAAATTAGAGATTAAACAAGAATTTTTCATGGATATCTCTTAATTTTGCAAAAGAAAGAAATTGTATGACAGATCCAATAGTAGAAACAAAAGCACCCATTCAGATTACTGCATCCGCATTGAAACAATTACGTCGTATACGTGATGAACAAAATGTGGGCGAGGAATATGGCCTACGTGTAGGCGTTAAAGGTGGTGGCTGTTCTGGTTTTACCTATATCCTCGGATTTGATACGCAAAAAGATAAAGATCAGGTCTTCGCTCTGGAAGGCATGAAAGTCTTTTTAGAAAAATCCCATGGTATCTATTTAATAGGCATGGAAATAGATTGGCACGAAGGTCTTAACAACCGCGGCTTTGTCTTCAATAATCCTAATGCAACAGAATCATGTGGATGTGGCACCTCATTTAATGCCTAGTCGTCTAAAAATTTAACACATTCTATTGTGAAATAGCTCCATTAACAAAGCCAAGCTTTATTTAACACATGACATATATGGATTAATAGGGCTTCATCTTATTAGTTGTATGTTTTTATAATTAAATAGTAATGAATTTGGTTATATAGCTATGTAATATCAATACAAGAATACCTAACACCTATAAATCTAGAATCATGCGGAATTTAATATTACTAACTACTTTATTATTATTATTTACACATGCAATCCTTGCACAATGTCCAACTTCAGATGTAATAATTACAACACAACAAGAGGTGGATGATTTCACGACGAATTATTCTGGTTGTAATTACTTCAGTGTGGAGATACAATTTATTGGACCTGATATCACAGATTTAAGTCCTTTAGCAGATCAGATATGGGAAACTTCTGAGCCTATTACAATTTCTGGAACGAGTATTACAAATACTACAGGAATAGATATGTTATTGAACATCGCGCCTAATTTAATCATCGATGATAATGATAATCTTTTGAATTTAGATCAATTCATGTATTACGATGGACCTGTAGAGATCTTAAATAATGATCTGATAAGTTCAATATCAGGATTTACGGATGGCGCAGATATGGGAACTGTTAGGATTGTAAATAATGCTGCACTTACGAGTATAGATGGATTTGGAATGGTAGATATAACAGGTGAATTTGTTTGGATAAAAGATAATCCTTCCTTGCAAACAATTCATGGATTTCAATCGCTGTGGGATGTTGCCTCCATTAATATTCTAAATAACGATGCGCTGACTACAATTACTGGTTTTGGTATGGCTGAATTTATAGGAAATATAAATGTAAACCATAATGACAATTTAACAAGTATGTTTAGTCTTAATGAAAATTCGTCATTTAACATTCTTAGGATAAACAATAATTCCAGTCTTCTTGATATAGGAGAACTTAATATGAATGCCAATACAATGGAGATTAAGGATAATGCCAGCCTACAACAGATAAGTGGTCTAAATAATATTTACGCTGGTTCTCTTACGATTTCAGGCAATCCGGCATTGCAAAGTATTTCAGGTCTTACGTCTCTTAACAATAATAATTTAATCATAGAAAATAATGCTCTACTAAATGATATAAGCGGCTTAGCCGATGCAGATTTGAGTAGTAGCTTGTCTATAGAAAACAACCCAAATCTTTCGATTTGTAATATAACGAGTGTTTGTGATTGGCTAGACGATGGAAATCCAGTTACAATCTCAGGGAATAATGCAGGATGTGCAAATGTAAATGAGGTTTTGGATGCTTGTGGACTGATTTCTTGTAGCTTAATAATTGAAGCAGCTGCAGATAATCTGAGTATTTGCGAAGGAGAAAGTGCAAATCTTAGTGTTACAAGTATAGGAGAGATCGGTATGGTTACTTACCAATGGGATACGGGTCAGTCTGGTGCGAATTTAGTGGTTTCTCCAACAGTTACTACCACCTATGAAGTGATAGGTACAGATGAATTTCTTTGTATGGATACAAGCGAGATAACCATTGTAGTTAACTCTCCTCCGTCGCCTATGATATCAGGAGCCAGTGCAATTTGCGCTGCTGGTGGTTCTAGTGTTTTAGATGCAGGAGCTGGTTATACATCTTATCTATGGAGCACAGGAGCAACTTCCCAGTCTATTACAGTTACATCAGCTGGTCTTTATGCAGTGGAAGTTATTGATGCCAATAATTGTTTCGGCATTGCTGAATTTGAAGTTGAAGAATTTCCAGACCCGATCGTGGAAATAGAAACTACTGCATCAGAAATATGCGTTGGTGGTAGTGCAACTTTAGAAGCCCTGCCTTTTGCAGGAACGGCACCCTACACTTTTGCTTGGGATCAAGGATTAGGAACGGGTGCAATACACACAGTGAGTCCTACAACAAATACAACATATACAGTTATTGCTACAGACGCAAATGGATGTAGTACTAGCAACATTATTACACTTTCGGTGAGTACAAGTGGAGGAATGACTGTAGAAATAGAAAGTAACCCGTCTAGTTTATGTGTAGGTGAATCTTCAGATCTTACAGCTCTTGTAAGTGGCGGTACTCAAAACTTTAACTTTGCTTGGGATAATGGTCTAGGGAATAGTAGTACTCATACTGTTTCTCCCATGCTTAGTACTAGTTATACTGTGGTTGTCACAGATGCAGGAAATTGTATTGCAGAGGCGAGCATTAATATACAAGTGGATGATCTTCCTAATCCAATAATAACTGGGAATAATTCAATTTGTGCAGGCCAATTTACTACCCTAGACGCTGGAGATGGCTACTCGAGTTATAACTGGAGCACAGGGGAGTCAAGCCAAACAATTACTGTATCGCAAGCTGGTATATTTTCAGTGGATGTGGAAGATGGGAATAGTTGTATTGGTACAGCCGAAATAGAAGTTACAGTGAATGCTGGCCCTGACATTCTGATAAGCGCAACAGAGGAATTTATTTGTGAAGGCCAAGAAGTGGAATTAGAAGCAATAGGAATTAACGCAGCTTCTCCATTTTCAGTTTCTTGGGATAATGGTTTAGGAAATGGACCTATTCAATCTGTATCGCCATACCAAACGACTACTTATACCGCTACTCTTATTGATGCAAATTCTTGTGAAACTTCTAGTCAGATTACTCTCTTTGTAAGTGGGGAAATGGATCTTGAAATTGCGGCAGCATCAACGACACTTTGCTACGGTGAATCCACAAACCTTTCAGCAGTATTATCAGGAGGACTTTCTGGATATACATATATTTGGAATAATGGACTTGGAAATAGTGCCACTCATGAAGTTTCACCCACGGAAACAACAAATTATACTTTGACGGTAGAAGATGCATATGAATGTACTGTCTCAGCTGTGGTGACAATAGAAGTAATCCCAGAACTGAATCCTGTAATTAATGGAAATCTAGTGCTATGTGCTGGGGAGTCATCTGTCTTAGATGCAGGAGAAGGATACAGTACTTACGTTTGGAATAATGGTGAAGATTCACAAATTATTGAAGTAACTGAAGCGGGTATGTATTCTGTTGAATTAATTGACGAAAATGGATGTACCGCTTCTGCAGAGGTGGAAGTAGTTGTGAATGATGAATTACTTCCTGTTATTGTAGGCCTATCTTCAATTTGTTCAGGTGAATCGACCACACTTGATGCAGGAATTGGTTTTACAAATTACATGTGGAGTACAGGAGATACATCACAAACTATAGAAGTCTCTACTGCAGGCATCTATAGTGTACAGGTAGACAATGGAGCAACATGCTCTGGTGATGATAGCTTTGAGTTAATAGTGAATCAAAGTCCCGTGGCCACAGCATCAAGTACTGGACCGTATTGTGATGGATCTGATATTCAGCTTTCAGTTGAGGCGTTTCAAAATTATACTTGGACGGGACCTAATAATTTTTTCTCAGATGTACAGAATCCTATTCTAATAACAGCAGGAACATCGGCTGCGGGCAATTATACGGTAGTTGTGCAAGATGCTAACGGATGCTCTGCGGAGTCTTCCATTGATGTAATAGTAAATCCAAACCCCATTCCAGTGGCAATGAATACAGGGCCGTATTGTGTGGGAGATAACATAGAATTGACAGTAGACGATGCTGTATCGTATGCTTGGACAGGTCCAGATGGATTTAGTAGTAATCAACAAAATCCTACCATTAATGATGCGGCTTTAATTAATTCAGGACAATACTTTGTGGAAGTAGAAGATATAAATGGTTGTACTGGAGAAGTAGATGTAAATATCACAGTAAATGAAAATCCTGTAATAGAAATAGTTGAAATTGGAGATAGTTTAGTAGCGCAAGTGATGAATGGAGAAGGACCATTTACATTTCTTTGGAGTTCAGGAGACACAACACAAAGTATTGCATTTATTTTTGAAAACCATGAAGTTATCGTGAGCGATATAAATGGATGTACAGCTACTGCATTATTTATCGTAACTAGTACAAGCGATATAAATACATCTGAAGTGGCTATATATCCTAATCCAGTAAATGATATTTTAGTGGTTGAAAGTTCAGAAGTCAACGCTCTAAAAGCAAACATACTTATCAGTAATATCAATGGAGCGAAAGTTTTGGAGAGTCAATTCATACAAGACAAAGAAATGATTAATGTGTCAATACTTGCACCTGGAGTGTATGTGGTACATATTTTAAATGCAAAAGGAAGTTTAGCTAGAAAGAAATTTGTTAAACTATAATGGCTTCTTATGTAGATGATTATAATTCTTAAAAATCAGAAATGAAAAAAAATAACTTTTTACTCTTAGTGCTTCTTTCAGTAGTTCTATGTTTCCCTTCCTGTGGTGATGAAGAAACAGGAGGAACAACTCCAGAGGATATAACTATCTTTCCTGGCCAAGGATTGAATGATTTGGAAATAGGTGATTTAGGAAGTGAGGTGGCAACTGAGTTAGGAGAAGGATACCTACCTGTTATCAATGTTGGGGGATCAGGGAATGCAACCTATAATTATTTTAATGTCGCAAAAGGAGTAGATGTCATTTTTGGACAACACGGATCCGGAGATTTGGATATTAATACGCTCCCCATACAGTCATTCTCTTTATCTGATAATTTTGATGGAATGACAGCAGAGGGAATTAAACTGGGGAGTACAGAAGCAGAAGTAATTGCCGCATACGGTGAACCAGATGAAATTGATTTCTGGGCGCATGTATATTATATCGGATTGATTTTTTCTTACGACGATATGAATTTGGTGCAAAGTATCACTGTGCTTGAAATATAATTATCGGAAGTACATTTTACTTAACCGAACTCACATGGATTTCGAAATTGCTTAAGAAAAGTGGAGTAGAATTATCAGGCATGTAAAATTTAAATTTCATTGTGTCGCCTGCTTCTAAAAATTCTTGCGGTTTTATATGTGCGATAAGTTCATCCCAGACATGCACCTCACCATACCAAAGTGAACATCTGCTCTCCGGACAGGGTTTATTGTGCAATCTTAAATAGTTGCGTTTATAATTTTTACCATCTCTGTAGTACTCTATAAAGATGGAAGAAAAATCATAGAAACGTGTAATTTGGTCTTCTACACGCATCCAAACCTTTAAAGTGAGCAGGTCTTCCTTTCCTAAATTGAGTTCTTCAGCTGATACAACAAAGCTATCTAGACTAGCCACACTTTCATGAGATAATAATACGGAAGGCCTTCCATCGCGTGGTGTCTGGGGTACTTCAAATTGCTTGTATGCAGTAAAATCATCTCTATAGAGTTGACGTTTGGATTCATAATTACTAGGTTGAAATCTATTTAAATCGTAAACAACCGCAATCGCTTGAGACCATTTTGTTTGTCCAAACACCTGTTTATAAAAAGACGCATTTGCATCTTCAGTCCATAAGACACCCTTGGAATGTTGATAGACTTGAAACACATTTAGACTCGTTAGGAAAAGGAGTATACCTGAAAAGAGAATAGCTAGAATTTTATTTGAAAAAAGAAAGGTTAAACTAGCCGCCAAAGCAAAAGCAAGTATCGGATAAATGTCTACCATTGGACGCGAACCCAAACCATTAATGTAATACCAGTTCCACCAACTGTAAATGATGTAAACATGTAAGGGCAGTAAGATAAGAACTGGCCAAAACGCCTTCGAACGTTTTTTGAAAAGAAAGAATAATCCTGGAAAAACTAAAAACATGACAGGTGTATAGATCAACCAACCATTCCTAAAAGAAAACAAACCTCTTCCTATCATTGAGTTTTTAAAATCAAAACCCTCTCCCTGGTAGCTGTAGTAAATAAACTGACCTGTGGCATACTTCCAGTAGAGAAGTTGAGGTAAAAGTGCTAGAAAGAAGCCGAGTATCGCATACGGCAGTTTACCACTGTGTTCTCGTATCAGACTAGTGCGATCTTTTATACTGCTTATTCCCCATAGGAGAGGGATAAGTATAGCGATACTATTTGTTGGTCGTATAAGTGTAATAACACCCAAAATCAATCCAAGAATAAATAGACGTTTTCTATCAAGTTCCTTATAAAAGATATCCGTGTTGTAAATTAATGCCGCAAACAAAAAGAAACTGATAGGATGTGACATGACATTATTATAGACACTGAAATAGTACAGATTTGTACATAGGGCAAGTATTGCTAATGTCAGCATGGTAATCCGGATACTAAACTGTTTTGCTAAGACAATACCTAATAAATACAGTCCCCATAAAACATAGAAGAGCGTACTTAAATACAATCCAAATATATAAGGCTTAGAAAATCCATCCTTGTCATAATCTGTAAATTGCGCACATAGATCGGAAATTAGAAAAGCGGGTAGATGGAAGAATGCAACACCGGATGTGTATTTAGTAATACTATATCCATCTGCATTTTTACATTCTTCAGAATGCTCATTATATTTTTTACGCGTAGCACAGGTAATGCGCAGATCTTTCAAGTCCTTGTTAATAAAAAAGGAAGGAAGATAGGCATAGTAGCCCCATGAGTCACCTCCACCGCTCACCATGTTGTTCCATTTGGAATAGGTGAAATTCGAGCTTAATTAAAAAAAGCTTATACCAATCATTCCGATCAGTACAAGCTTGTTTTTTATGTTAAAGTCTGTTTGCAATAGACTACATGTGCTTAATAATTTCATCTCCAAATTCAGAACACTTCAATAGAGTAGCATTCTTCATTAGTCTTTCAAAGTCATAGGTCACACGCTTCGTCTTGATTGCACCTTTCAATCCTTTTTCGATAAGTCTTCCTGCTTTTTTCCAACCCATATATTCTAACATCATTACACCTGAAAGAATAACTGAACTTGGATTTACCTTATCTTGACCTGCATACTTAGGAGCAGTACCGTGTGTTGCTTCAAAAACACCCACACCTGTATCATAATTAATATTCGCCCCCGGCGCAATACCAATTCCTCCAACTGCTGCAGCAAGTGCATCAGAAATATAATCGCCATTTAAGTTTAGCGTTGCTATATGATCATACTCTGCTGGACGTAGTAAAATCTGTTGTAGGAATGCATCCGCAATTACATCTTTGATTATTAATTGACGGCCCTTATGCTCAATAATCTGCCAAGGTCCTCCCTCATAATCTTTTGCTCCAAATGCGCTCTTAGCTAAGTTGTAACCCCACTCTTTAAATTTACCCTCAGTAAATTTCATGATGTTACCCTTATGTACAAGAGTCACAGATTTTTTCTTCTTAGCAAGTGCATCTGTAATGGCAGCTTTTACAATACGCTCTGTTCCTTCTTGAGATACTGGTTTTACACCTAAAGAAACTGTATTAGGGAAACGAATTTCTTTTACACCCATTTCTTCAATCAAGAATTTTTTCATCTTGTTGTTCTCTGCCGTTCCATGCATATATTCAATTCCTGCGTAGATGTCTTCTGTATTTTCTCTGAAAATAGTCATGTCTACAAGTGCAGGTTTCTTTACTGGACTAGGCACCCCTCTATACCATTTAACCGGACGTACACATGCGTATAGATCTAACTTCTGACGAATAGCCACATTGAGTGATCTAAATCCTCCTCCAACTGGAGTCGTCAATGGTCCCTTGATAGCAACTAGATGTTCGCTAATTGTATCTAGGGTACTCTGTGGTAACCATTCGCCTGTTTTCTGATGCGCCTTTTCTCCAGCATATACTTCTTTCCAGTGTATCTTTCGTTTTCCTTCAAATGCCTTTTCAACCGCTGCGTCTAAAACTTTCTGTGCTGCTACCCAAATATCAGGGCCGATACCATCTCCTTCTATAAAAGGAATAATAGGATTGTCAGGAACTCTTAATTTCTTCCTTCTTGTTAATTCAATATTTTCTCCGCTCATACTATGATTTTATTAGTTTTTAGCTTTAATAAGCTGCAAATTAAAGGAAAAATTAGCGATTTGTAAAGGATTCAGCCAATTAGAGCAACTTAGAAATAGTACTTATCTTGACAATAATTGCTGTTTTTTATTGATTTAATTCCGTTTTATAAGGATTATTCACTGCTATCTATGATTTTTACATTACGATAATTTACTATATATTGCCGACATGTTAAATCCAAATTTGGATCCCCACAAGGAAAATCTTACTACAGAAGAGTCGCAACTGGAAAAAGCGCTCCGACCAAAGTATTTGGAAGATTTCAGCGGCCAAGAAAATCTAGTAGACAATCTTAAGATCTTCATCGAAGCTGCAAAGATGCGAGAAGAAGCCTTGGATCATGTGCTTTTGCATGGACCACCAGGTTTGGGGAAAACAACGCTATCTCATATTATAGCAAACGAACTCAATTCCAACTTAAAGTTGACCTCTGGTCCTGTCTTAGAAAAAGCAGGTGACCTGGCTGGGCTACTTACAAATTTGCAAGAGGGAGATGTATTATTTATTGATGAAATACATAGACTCAATGCAGTAGTGGAAGAATATCTATATTCTGCAATGGAAGATTATCGGATTGATATTATGATTGATAGTGGACCTAATGCTCGAAGTGTACAACTAAATCTAAGCCCCTTTACCTTAGTAGGTGCAACAACACGCATGGGCTTACTTACAAGTCCCTTACGAGCTCGATTTGGTATAAATTGCCATCTAGATTATTATGACGCTAAAACCTTAGAAAAGATAGTCAATAGAAGTGCGCAGATCTTAGATATTCCTATTGATAAGGCTGGCGCAATGGAAATAGCGAGAAGAAGCAGAGGAACCCCTAGAATAGCGAATGCACTCCTGAGAAGAATAAGGGACTTTGCACAGATTAAAGGGAATGGAACAATAGATAAAGAAATCGCCGTCTATGGATTAGGGGCATTAAATGTAGATGAAGGAGGACTGGATGAGATGGATAATAAAATTCTCAGTACTATCATCGAAAAATTTAAAGGCGGACCCGTAGGCATAACTACAATTGCAACAGCAGTAGGAGAGGAGGCTGGAACTATAGAAGAGGTATACGAACCCTTCCTAATCATGGAAGGCTATATACAGAGAACACAGCGGGGGAGAGAGGCTACGGAGAAAGCGTATAAGCATATTGGCCATATTCCACCCTCCAAGACTTCAAGCCTATTTTAATATAAAAAAAGCTCCTCGAAAGGAGCTTTTTTTATATTAACTAGTAAACCAGTTTTTGTGATTTTTTATAGTGTTCGTTTTCTAATATTAGGATATAGGTCCCTTTCCTTAAACCTTTCATAATATCTAAAGAGTACTGCAATTTTCCACTAAGGTTTTCAGTTTTTAACACCTTGCCAGATACGTTCAAAATACTGACTGTAAAAGCTGCCGTGGTTTCTGTTGAAAAATGAATCGCACCATCAAGACCTACGGGATTTGGATAAAAGCTTGCTTCCAATTTTGAACCATTATAATGAAGGATAGATGAATATTCAAATGCACCATTATTATCAATTAGTTTTAAGCGATAGTATCCTTTTGCTTCACTTACATTAAATGCACCGGATGTATAATTATCTCCAGAAGACTTATTCGTTGAAGTAATGGACTGGGCATGTTTAAAATTGTTACCGTCCAAACTTTTTTCTAATTCAAAATGACTAAAATTAATTTCGTTCTCAGTCTCCCAATGAAATTCTATCGTGTTGTTATTTTCTTCGAAATAGAAACGAATAAGATCGATAGGAAGTACAAAAAAGTTATTTGCACAGGTAGTTGTATTCTGTATGTAATTTTCACATATGTCAGTATTAGATAAAGGAGCAAAGGGATCACAAATATTTACAACTAAGTCAACACCTGAAAGGCAATCTAAGGGAGTTATGATTGAACCAAGTACTTCTAAGGTTGGATCATTACTCGTATCGCCATCATTGGATCCCATAGGCGCAGAAATATTGAAATCACCTGCTACGGCGAATACATCAGAACCTGTATATCCTCCAGTATTTGTGAATTCGACTGTTTGGTTTGGATTAGTGCATTCAAATCTACCTGAACCATCAATATTTCCATCAAAATATGCCGCACCATTAATTGTAGTTACACCACCATTATTACTATAATTCTGACCATCTGGAAAATCACCAACTATGAAACTACAATTCGTTTCTCCTGGAGGGCAGACTATATTTACTTGTCCAGAATTTGACATACCTCCATGTAAGAACATTTCTTTAGTTACATTGAAGGTGCCTGAATTTTCTACATAGGTGTCTACGCTTTCAACGTAGTAAGCATTTATTTCACCGGCATTTTCAATAGGACATAATTGATCGCCATCGTTTGGCCAATTAGAATTCAAAATTAAGTCTCCTGCAACATTTAATAATGCTGTGGTAGAATTAACAAACACACTGGATGGCCCTATAACAAATGCACCATTACCATCAATTGTTCCATTGTTAAAAACGGAGGATTGATCAAATACAAAGGAAGTAGAAATTGTCCAAGTAGCCCCGTTTTCAACGATAACAGTGGCACCGTTTGACAAACTAAGATTCCCTGAATAGTTTCCTGTTATGCAAATGACAGCATTCGTTTCGTTGGCATTAAAATCAGTCGTACCAGTTAGGGTAGTTGTGCATGTTGCTGGTTCGATACATTGAGAATACGCACAGTTAAATGAGAATAGAAAAATAATAAAATGGAATAGACCCTTTTTCATAGCATTAAGTTTAGAATTAAGCATTACCCTTCCTAGTATTCCGTAGGAATACGAAAGCGTTAATTAAAAAAATACCAGGAGTTTTTAAAGTGTTGTATTTGGAAGCGTTCTATGAAAAGGATTGACTTTAGAATTATTTAAACATAAAGAATTATTTCTCAATTCTCTAAAGAAAACATAAGATTTATGTTAAAGTTTGTTTCTGTAGATTTATTGTAGGAAGGAGTAGTAGAAGTGCTGGATAATAAAAGCTTGCGGTTAGAGGTCCAAATCTAGAAGCTTATTTGTTACCGTAAACTTGCTATAGAACACTAATTACAGCATGGGCAATACCTTTAGGTATATCTATAAATAAGTGCCCAATGGTTAACCAGTAGTTTTTTATCGTACATTCCTCTATTGTTGGCACAAAGTGTCTGCATCTAGGCTTGTGCCGTAGGTGTGAAATTCATAGCAGGAAATGGATTCTGTTCTTTTTCGCTAATAGACCCATGCTGGGCTTCAAATTTTTTCACATTTTCTGCAAGTGCTTTCATTAAACGTTTAGCATGTTCAGGAGTAATTATAACTCTTGATTTTACTTTTGCCTTTGCTACGTTAGGTACAAGGCGGACAAAGTCAATAACAAACTCTGAGTGAGAATGGGATATTATTGCTAGATTTGAATACACACCTTCGGCTACACCTTCTGGTAATTCAATATTAATTTGTTTACCTTTTTTCTTTTTCTCTTCTGCCATTTTTTAGATTTTACACAAAAGTAGGATTAAATGAAGGAACATACTGAATATTTCGAGACAAACAGACAAGGCTGGAATGCACGGACCGAATTACATAAAGATTCTGAGTTTTATGACCTTAAGTCTTTCAAGGAAGGAAAGTCCTCTCTTTTTAAAATAGTAGATGGCCTCTTATCGGACATCCAAGGAAAATCACTTTTGCATCTACAGTGCCATTTTGGGATGGATACGCTTTCCTTTGCAAGAAAGGGTGCTATAGTAACTGGAATTGATATTTCTGATAATAGTATTGAAACCGCAAATGCCCTGAGTGAGGAACTGAATATTCCTGCGCGTTTCATACGATCCAATGTATATGATATAGAAGACGTATTAGGAGACAAACAATACGACAACGTGTTTACCTCTTATGGTTCAATTGTGTGGCTCCCAGATCTCTCAGAATGGGCGAGATTAATTCATAAATATTTAAAACCAGGTGGCAGCTTCACGATAGTAGATTTTCATCCAGCCTTGGACATGTTTAACTGGGAGAAAGAAAAACTAGAATACAATTATTTTAACACGGGGGTATATGAAGAAACATTAGAAAATACCTATGCTGCCAAAGACAAGAAAATAACACTAAAAGAATATTTCTGGATTCATAGTTTATCAGAGATTATGTCTGCTTTAATCGAACAAGGCCTACAAGTAAGTCATTTCAAGGAATACGATTATAGCCCATTTAACTGTTTCGAAAATATGCAAGAAAGAGCGGAGAACGAATACATTTGGGGTACACATGGTATTGCATTTCCACATGTCTTTAGCTTACAATGTACTAAAGCATAGTAATCTATATAATGTTAAAATACTATTTATAGGATGTATTCAATTGATATATAAATAATTATATATGTAAATTTATTCTAATAAGATTGTTCTGGGCTAAGAATATTTTATATTTGTTAGGTGAGTGGTTGATTTGTAGAGTTGATTATCCAAAACCGTTTTTATCCATGAGTAACTCAGAGGAATCGAATACCCGAATTTCTGCAGAAAAACTATTATCCAGTTTTGGACATAGAGAAAGTCTAGTGCTTTTTGCAATTGTATCTTTTGGAATATTAGGGTCTATCCTGTGTTTTACAAGTGCCTTAGCAAAAACAAATTACAGTGCACATAATTTAGATCTGCTAGAAGATGCTTTGGTCTTATCGCCAGATACAAAGACAATGGCTATTAAAGGTGAAAGACGTGTTGGTGAAAAATTAGCATTTCAAATTAGTGAAGGGATTCAGACCAGTCCTCTTTACATGGATTATGGGGATGGCGAAATCAAACGAATCAATAACACACAAACAGTCTTTTACAATTACTCCTTTCCAGGTCAATATCAACTGAATTTGTTTACAGTAAAAAATAATCAGAAAAAGCTCCTATCAACGGAAAAAATAGAGATTGCTCCCAATACGCAACTAAGTATTCTTAAATAGAATAATTTTCTTTCTAATAGACATTTATTTTTTCCTTAAATTTATCTAAGTCATGCTAGATAAACTCAGAAATATAGTTGAACGATACAGTTTTGGAGTCTGTACAGTGCTTGCACAAAAAATTGGACTCAAGACTGGAGTAGTTAGGATGTACTTTATTTATCTATCGTTTATTACAATGGGGTCACCCTTAGTTATTTATCTTATCATAGCTTTTTGGATCAACATCAAGACGTATTTACGAAAAGGCAAGAATATTGTATTTGAATAGTAATCTTAACTATAGCCTTTGTTGCGATCCTTATAGAGTTGTCTATTTCTAGCCAGATCCTATAAAAATCAGCAATTTTATACCCTTTTTATGCACAAGTAGACTATCTGTATAATGCCGCGATATCAGATGTAGTCTTTTGCCTTTATTAGATAGCATATCTTTGACTTAACATTTCGCTGGTAATGGAATGAATGATACTTGAAAAAACAAATGAGTCGGACGTGAGAAACCCGGCTCTTTCTCATTTACAACCAAAGTAATCGGCCTTGGATTCAAATTTTATAGGCATTTACAACAAATCCATTGAATACGTAGTCAATTTGTAAGGCCTTGTGATATTAGACGTAGTCATTTGCCATATTTATATAGTCTATCTTTGACTTAACATTTCGCTGGTAATGGAATGAATGATACTTGAAAAATAAATGAGTCGGACGTGAGAAACCCGGCTCTTTCTCATTTTATAGCTTTATTAATAGTTTTATATTTCAAAATCAATGACTGCACTTGCGAAGTGCTTTTCATTGTAAGAGCTCTTAATTTTACCAAAAATCTTACTTTTCTTATAATTTGTAGTGGATATGTAGTGCAGTCTTATATGCCTTGTAGTAACATAGCAATTATGGATAGCATAACTTTACTCTAACATTTCGCTGGTAATGGGATGTAATGATACTGGAAAAAATAAATGAGTCAGACGTGAGAAACCTGACTCTTTCCTTTTTATAGAACTTTCAAGGTCTAAGTTTGATTTTCCTTCAATTTTATTGCGTAAAACTATACTGGATGATATTTGCACCCATTCTGAGTGCTTTTAGTCTTTTTTCTTCTGAATCTTTGTGTACAGACTGATCTTCCCATCCATCACCTATATCGGATTCATAGGTATAATAACACACCAACCTACCTTCCCAAATAAGTCCGAAGCCCTGTGCAGCTTTATCATCATGTTTGTGGATTTTTGGCGGACCATTGGTAAATGTAAATTTTGAATTGTATATGCCATGATCAAATGGGAGTTCTACAAATTCGAGTTCAGGAAATACTTTCTTAAAAGACGGACGTACAAATGGATCCATTCCATAATTATCATCGATATGCAGGAATCCTCCACTTATTAGATAGGTTCTTAGATTCTCAGCCTCTGCATCTGAAAACACAACATTGCCATGACCTGTCATATGTAAAAATGGATGATTAAAAATTTCAATGCTTCCTACTTCTACGGTTTCATACTTGGGATCAAAATCAGTACCCAAGGTTTCATTACAGAAATTTGCAAGATTTTTAAGAGCCGTTGGATTAGCATACCAGTCACCACCCCCGCTATATTGTAATAGGGCAAGCTGTAACTTGGGCGCAGTATTAAATGAGCTTGCTAGGATAAGTATAGATGCAATTAATATTCTCATGATATTTTTCTCATGTAAAATTAAAAAACTTGTTTACACACAGATAAAGCTACTCGCTACAATTCCAGCTGTCTCTGTTCTAAGTCGGCTTTTACTTAGGTTTACAGTTACAAAACCTGATGAACTAGCCAAGCTTAACTCGGACTCAGTAAAATCTCCTTCTGGTCCTATAACGACCAGTTTCTCTTTTTCATTCCCTATCAAGTCAAATAGCTCAGGATTATCTTCTTTATAGTGTCCTATAAATTTATCAAAATCATTGTCCTCCATTTTTTTCACAAAGTCTGTAAAAGTCTGTAGTGGGTGCAATATAGGTAGATGATAATTAATTGACTGTTTTGCAGCACTCAGCAGTATTTTTTCAAGACGTTGCGGTTTAAGTATTTTTCGTTCTGATCTAGTACATAAAATGGGGAATATATTATTGATACCAATTTCGGTTGCTTTTTCAAGAAAAAACTCAAATCGACTCATATTTTTGGTAGGGCAAATAGCAATACCTCTATACCGACCTATCGGAAAATTCTCCCTGCTGACTATCTCAATAGAGGTAGTTTTCTTATCCTGAGAGAGGATTCTACCCTCGGCCAAGAGGCCTTGACCATTTATAACATATATAAGGTCCCCAGGTTTTTTTCGTAACACAACATTACAGTGCTTGCTCTCAGACGCATGTAAAGTTGCCGTATTTCCTAAAAAGTCATCAGTATAAAAGACTATCATATAAGTTAGAATATGGATAATTTGTCGAATATAACAACTGAGTTGTATTGTATATAGTACATTTGCAAACTTATGGAACTTAATATACAATCCACTGTTAGTAAATACACATAATTAATATAGTCAATGGGAACCTTAATTACAGTATCTCAATTATTACTCAGCCTTTCTATCCTAGTCGTTTTGCACGAGTGGGGGCATTTTTATGCCGCTAGAACCTTTAAGACTAGAGTAGAAAAATTCTACCTCTTTTTTAACCCAGGGTTTGAGCTATTTAAAAAGCAAATAGGTGAGACAGAATATGGGGTAGGATGGCTTCCATTGGGTGGCTATGTTAAAATTTCTGGTATGATAGATGAAAGCATGGATAAAGAGCAAATGAAAGGTCCTGCTCAACCATGGGAATTTAGATCTAAGCCAGCATGGCAACGACTTATAATTATGTTAGGAGGTGTAACCGTAAATTTCATACTTGGATTCTTACTCTTCGCTATTTTATTATGGCACTACGGGGAGAAGTATTATCCAAATGAGAATATCAAATATGGAATGCATGTTACAGATAGTCTAGGCTTTGAAATGGGATTGCGGAATGGAGATAAAATTAAGTCAATAGATGGTATACCATTTGATCGCTTTGAGTCACGTAAGTTGGTTCAGGCAATCGCAATTGATGATGCAAAAACAGTGCAGATTGATAGGGCAGGACAAACGGTCAATTTAGATATCGACGAAAAATATATTGGTGAATTAACCAAGTATGGACAAGGACCCATTTTTGGTCCCCGTGTTCCTTTTACCTTAGGTGTGGTAAGTGATGAAGGAAATGCAAAAAAAGCAGGTCTAGAAGTTGGAGATAAGGTTGTAGGAGTCAACGGTACACCTCTTGTCTTTTATGATGAATTCACAGACCTAGTAACTAACTTTAGAAGTACAACCGAAAATCTGGATATCGAACGAAACGGAGTGCGTCAGTCGATCGCTGTAGAATTTAATGAGGAAGGAAAGATTGGAGTTGGCCCGAGTGGTGATTTCGATTTTTTAAAACAAGAAAGAATTAAATATGGCTTTCTAGAATCTTTTCCTGCCGGCTTTAAAAAGGGTGTTTCCTTTTTAGGTACACAGATTAAGGCATTTGGTCAAATGTTCAAGGGGAAAATGAAAATGAAAGAAAGTGTGGGTGGACCTATAGCAATTGGAGGGATGTTTGGAAAGACCTGGGATTGGGAACGTTTCTGGAATATTACAGCCATTCTTTCCTTAATACTTGGTTTTATGAATTTACTACCCATTCCAGCATTAGATGGGGGGCATGTTATGTTCTTGCTATGGGAAATGATAACAGGTGTAAAGCCAAGTGATAAATTTATGGAGTACACCACCTTCGCTGGGTTCATTATTTTAATGACTCTGATGGTAGTTATATTTGGTATCGACATCATGCGCTTATTCAAGTAATGAAAAACTATTTTCAATTCTTCAGTTTAGAACCTGCCTTTCATTTGGATGAGGTAGCACTGAAAAGAGCCTACCTTCTAAAGAGCAGGGAATTCCATCCGGACTATTTTACACTAGCTTCTGAGGAGGAGAAGAATCATGCTCTAGATATGACTACGCAAAATAATGAAGCGTATAAAGTACTGTCAGATACTACAAAGAGGCTTGAGCATATTTTGAGAATTTATCAGATCCTAACAGAAGGAACAGAAGATAAAATGGATCCTGCTTTTCTCATGGAAATGATGGAGATAAATGAGATGATCATGGAAGTGCAGATGGAAAAAAATGAAAAGCTTCTATTAAAAGTACAGGCTGAAATTCTGACCAAGTCAAAAACTATGGATGAAGAAGCAAATGAGCATACTGTCCTTTTTGATCAGACAAAGGAGATGAATCATCTGGAAGCACTAAAAGACTATTATTTCAAAAAGAAATATTTGCGAAGGATTCTAGATCGCTTGGAAGGAATAGACCCAAGTGTGTAGGGAACTTTAATTATCAAGAGCGCCTGCATCTATCCATTCTCTAATCAATTGAATTTTGCAGTCAGACAAAGCGGATCTATCCTTTGGCATGGGCGAGAATCCACTGATTTGCTCAATGGATCCCAAAAAGCTTCCATCTTCGATATAAGGAATTACATTATCATAGCCTTCTAAAGTAACATTTCCTAAACGTAAGGCATCAGTGTGGCATTGGTAACAGTCTCTATTTAAAATACTTAAAACACCACCGCTAAATGTTGAAGTGAGATCTGCACAAATGTCATCCCCATACAGGTCATTTTCATTGTCATAGTAACATCCAGAAAATAAGGCTGTCAAGAAACAGATAGTAAGAATTATGTTTTTTTTATTCACAGTTCGTGTCAATGTTTGATTGTTCATCATTATTTGGGAAGCAGTTGTTCGATAGTACGTACGGAGGTTTGTATCTATCTACAAAAGGATCGTTTAGTGATACCTCCAAAAATTGGGTCAAATCATCCATTTCCTGTTCTGTTAATAGTAGGGGTCTAAAGTTTGGACTGATTTGCTCTTGCGGAACAAGAGTATTTTCAGGTATAGCATTGTTGAAATATTCTACCACATCTCGTATGGACGTCTTAGAACTGCCATGAAAATAAAAGGGAGTACCTGCCAAGTTATAAAGCTGCGGTACTTTGAATTTGTATAGATCTTCAGCTAGTCCGGTAAATCCACCTCTACCTAATTGTTTTTTATCTTCTTCAGATGTATTTAGGGCACCCATTTCGTGTAGATCCTTCACACCTAAGGCATGGAAGGTCTCAGAACCCAGTGCAGGGTTTGAATGGCATCTATAACATCCTGCATTCCCAAAGAACAGTTTTGCACCATTTACCTCTGATTCAGTCATAGCAGATTGATCGCCTTTTAAATATTCCTGGAAAGGTGCCTTGTTCGTTATTAGGGTGCGTAGATAAGCGCTAACTGCTAAGGAGGCTGTAAAGTTATTATAGCGTTCTTCCTTTGGTACTTCAGGGAAGGCGAGATTAAATAGAGAAGTGTATCCAAGACTATCTGCAACTGCCTCATCCACATGCATTCTGTGTAATTTGAAACCTTCTATATTCTGAGCCTCTATTCCAAATAGGCCTAAATGATTTACTTTTGTATCCTCCGCATTATCCCAAACATCTTCAGTCCCTTCATTCACACCAAAAGAACCAAATTGTCCATTCCAAAGTGTATTAGACACAAAGGCAGTATTAAGCACACTTAAGGGGCGTATACCCTGTGCATCAATTTCTGTTTCATCATAAAATGGGCTCAATTCTCTCGTGTCACCTAGGGTGCCAAAACCAACACCACCGTCTGCAATCCCTTGAAATCTACCTGGCCTAAACCCAGCTTCTGCAACATGACAACTAGCACAAGAATAGGTTCCAATTCCTATTGGCTTATTTGCATTTAAAGCAATGCCAGTCTCGTGAAAAAGATACTGTCCTAGGGCTTTCTTTGCCCCTGAAAGCGGATTTTTAGGATCTTGAGGTATGTTATCATAATCAAACTCATCAGGAAGTATGTAATGTTCATATGAACCAGTGGGAGATACACGCGCTATCTGATCTAATAGATCTAAGTCAGTATTAGGATCTATTCGTGGTTCATGCATACATGAAGCAATAATACAAACAGAGAATATGGTTAAAGTAACTAAACGTAGCATAATGATCTTATCGGTTAATTTCTAATCGAATGTATCAAACCTGCTCAAAAGCAGGCTGAAGTATATATAGTGAGGTTGGATATTAATTCGAACGCAAAAATAATGTAAATATTAGTAAGATACCAGCCGAAGCTCATTTTCCTTTAGCAAATAGGCCTCAAGAATATCATATCATCAAAATTTCAGCTTATTTAGCTTTCTTATTATAGCTTTTAATGGTGAACACACGAGATACGTTGAATCCAAAATGTATATCACCAGCAAAGAAATCACCCGTCGTCTCTGCTATAAATCCCTTCTCAATCATAGAGGTAGAATTTGTAAAATGCAATTGGAATACATGCCCACCTGTTTCAATGTCAAAACCAATAGCTACGCTATTTCTATATCCGGGGGCAAGCTGGTCTGGAAAAACATAAATATATTCCGCATTAAGGGCAAGACGTTTTGTCAATTTGACTCTACCGCCTCCAGCAACTGAATAGATGTCGTGCTTATCTTCTGCTGTTGGAACAAGATTGAAGTGCACAAGAGTAGGAGCTATCTGAAGAGTGAGACCCTCTGAAAACTTCCGCCCAATAATAATTTGACCTGTGTGAAATAAGCGAGACGAAAAAAAGTTTTCTCTATCAGGGTTTTGAAAAGGAATAGTTCTAATAGCCGTGCTTGCATGGAGTAAAACGGAGAATGGCATAGTGCGCTTTCCTGTAGACTGTCTAAGTAGTTTTAACTTGGCATAACCATCAATAGTTTTTTCAAAAGAACTACGACCGATTCCTATCATTAGCCTATCGGACAAACCGTAATCCAGTCCCAAACGAATGGTAGCATTGTCTAGACCAAATGCTTGGCCAGGACCAGAATTGAGGAAACCAAATCTGTGATTGATTTTGAAATCCATGACACCCTTTGCTGTATTTTCTAAGGATGCTAAATTGATTATTCTATTCGTTTTGAAACTTGCTGTAACTAATTCAGTAGTTTCTTCTTCATCAATGAGTGACAAAAGATCTTCTTGCGCTAGTACTGAATGAAAACTTAGTATTAGGCTTAAGAAGGGAAGAAGTATTCGTATCATTTTTTAAACTCTTGGTAATCTGCAGTGATCTTAATGTCCACTGTTTCTGCAATTTTATCTGCTACCACTGAGGGAATATCAATGTCGTAATCTCTCACTTTGACCTGAATGTTGGATACACCTCGGATAGCACCCTCAAATATAACAAAGGTGGCTTCATTTTCAATGTTTTGGCTAACACCGTGTATTTCTAAACTACCACTTACTTTGAGTGCATACGTTCCATCCTTGGTGAAATCTACATCTGCTATATTTTGGATGACTCCTTTAAACTTTGCCTTTGGGTATTTAGAGCTTTCCATGTAGTTTTCATTAAAATGCTCTTGCATAAGTGCTTTTTCAAAGCTGAATGCCTTAATAAGAGCTGACCATTCTATTGCACCAGACTCTACATCAAAAATGGATACCGCTTTATAATTTGTTGCTTCAATATTCTCCACTGGTGTTTCAGAGTAGAATGAAATTGTACCTTCTTTGGTAAAGTATTTCTGCGCATTTAAACTCATGCTAAAGATGCAGAGTATGCTAAGAGTATTAATTATTTGTTGTTTCATTTTCATTATTTTACAATGACGGATCGTACCAGAACCACGTCCATCAAAAAACCTGAGCAAACGCCCTTTATTTTAACCCTGTCTCCTTTTTTTAAATTTTGTTTAAGGTCTGGCTCTAACTCACAAATAATCGAAGACATCATATTATTTGTGCTTAAATAGACACTTGTAGTATTTTCTTTTACAATAACTTTTTCGACCTCTCCTGTTACCATAACCACCTTGTCTAGATACAGACTATTCGCCATAGTTTCGTCATTGTCAAATTCAGAAACTAATTGATCTGCACTTATCTCTTTAAAAGCTGTTTGGTTTTCTATACTGGATACGGGTTTATTATACAGATAAAAGCCATAGGCTGCACCTAATACCAATAGAGTTACTATAATTCCAGCAATCTTCTTCATATTAATTATTCAATGCTCCTTGTTCTATCCAAGCCATCACTTTTTCAATTTCACAATCAATGAGCTTAGCCCTGTTTTTTGGCATAGGAGAAAAACCAGGCGCATGTGTTATTGAGCCAATGATACTTCCATTGTCCACATACACTGTAAACGCATCAAAGCCTTCAATTGTTACATTTCCAAAATTTTGGGCCGCACTATGGCATTGGTAGCAATTCTCTGAAATTATTGGAAGAATATCATCCTGATAACTCATTTGCTCAGTTATACACTCAGTTGTACCATATAAATCAATTTCATTGTCATATGTGCACCCGCCTATAAATAGACAAATTGTAATAAATACATATGAAAAATACCCTTTTGTCTGCATGTCAGATGCTTAGTTTATAACGTGCTTAAAGATATAACTATACAAATACACTATCTGAATAAAAAGCAGACTTAAAGATTCTATAACAATTCAAAAAAGATGAATCAATACGTAATAATTATTAATTTTGCCATCCTCATTATGCCGAAGTGGTGGAATTGGTAGACACGCTGGATTCAAAATCCAGTGGCTTTACGGTCGTGTGGGTTCGATTCCCACCTTCGGTACTTATAAGTTAAGCTGAGTTATCTAACTCGGCTTAACTTTTTTAAAAGCTGCTAGCTTTCAGACTTGTACGAATGTTACGTTCACTAAAATTCATCTGTCATTGAACTAATACAAAATTCGCACCCCAGCAAATACACCAATCTCATTTTGTGCCTCAAAACTAAATGGAGCAATATTTAGATACCGAGGCTCTATAAAACTGTGTAACTGCTTACGCATACTAATTTCTATCCCCATGCCTCCGTAATAGGCCATATTGTATTCATCCCGCGTAAATGACTTGAATTCAAGAAACCCACCACCTGCGTATAAATAAGGACGAAATTTACTGTCAGGAGAATTCATGTAATAGAGCGCATGTAAACTTACATGATGTGTTAAACCCAATTTACCTTCGTCGTCTTCCTGTTGACCAACTACATATTCTAATACATAGCCCCACTTATAGTTTTGACGTTTTCCTAATCGGGTTCCATACATCATAACAGAACTATAGGGAATATGGTCAACAAATAAATAGGGACCCATTAAAAAGTCAGTAAACCACTCTGATCCGGGTATATACGTAGAACGTTGTGAATCGACGTCCTGCCCCATAATAGCTAAGCTCATTGCAGATAAAATAAATACAAATACGCAGTTTCTAAATCGGTTCATAACTCTAATTTTTGCCTTTGTAAAATACTACTTTATACAAAGTGTTAAGTCTGTTAAATAATAACTATGTCTAGGTATAATGTAGTAAATTAATAATAACACTAAAAAACAATTTAACCTATTATTAGATTTCTGTATGATACGGATCTTACTTATCACTGTATTCTTTTCTCCACACTTTGTATCAGCACAATCCTTGCCCGAATTAGGAACGGAGCAAAGTGAGTCATTAGAAGAAGAAAATAAAGAAAATGAAGAAGAGACTAAGATGAGTAAAGAGGATGGGCTAGAGCGAAAAGTCAAAGAGGTGAAAAATGTAAATCTTGATTGTACAAAACTTATGGTAAACCTAAATCAAAACCTTGAAACTAAATCGCTTACAACAATCGGAGCTTTTAATGAACCAGATTATATAGCTTTTAAAGGGATTAAAACAGCTGATGAAACCTTATTCATCTTTGTTTGTGGTGAACAAATCGAGTGCGTAGACTCTAAATCCTATCTATTGTTAGATTTTGGAGTGGGGAAAAACCTGAAGATTATGAATTCCTCCTTTTTAAATTGCTCTGGTAGATTTAGTTTTACTCGTAAAGAGATTAAAACCAAGATCAAGCTATTTGAATCCTTTCCCTTGTTAGGGGTAAAGCTAGTAAGTGGTACTAGCTTCATAGAGAAGAAGCTTTCTAAAAAACAAGGAATTGAAATTTTTAATAAAATGCATTGTTTACTTCAAGCTTAATTAGACATATATAAGTGATAAGATAATATTCACTTAAAACTATTCCATGAAAAAACAATGCTTGGAATGTCAGTCTCCAGTTATTGGAAGAACGGATAAGAAATTTTGTTGCCTAGATTGTAAGAGCACACATCACAATAGAAAAGTACGACTAGAATCTAAATGGATAAGAAGTACAAATAAGTGTTTAATGAAAAATAGAAGAATTTTGAGGACGCTTCTTGAAATGGGGATTACGCGGGTAAGTAGGAACATGCTGGAGTCCAAAGAATTTTCTTTTTCGCACATCACCTCCAAAAGTCTTAGTAGGGAAGGAGAAGCACTTCATGTATATGAATATGGCTATCGTCAGTCCGCAGAAACTGAGTACGAAATATTTACTTCTATAGATGAGGTGAACAGCTTAAATCAATTTAAGAGTATAGCTCCTAAACTGGGCTCAACTAAGTTGTATGAAATCAATGGAAAATTGTCAATTTGATTGTTTTTAGTAGGCTAAAGAATAATTCTACTTTATTTTTTGCCTATCTTTCGGCCTTAAGAATACTTGCTTTGAAGTTTTGTAATTGGGTTCTTCCAAAAATTTCTAAGCAGATTAAATCAACCTTTTAATACATAAATAGATGGCATTCGAGATAGAAGGAGCAGTCCATAAAATTTTCGACACAGAAAGTAAATCAGAAAAGTTTCAAGCGCGCGATTTTGTTATAAAAACAGAAGGACAATATCCCCAATTTGTGAAATTCCAATTGACCCAAGATAGATGTGATCTTATTAATGGGTATAATGAAGGCGAACAAATAAAAGTGTATTTCGACCTTAGAGGAAGAGAATGGAATGAAAAGTATTTTACCAATCTGAATGCCTGGAAAGTAGAAAAAGCTGCAACTGCGGAAACACCACCTCCAGCAGAAAAGGAATTTTCGGATTTTCCAACATCTGAACAAGGTGGAAGCAACATGTCAGCAAATGATTTTGACGACCTGCCTTTTTAACAAGACTATAAGTTACAAAGCAGCACAGATATAAGTCTAATATATACTATGCGCCTTATTTATTTCTTCTTTATAAATTTTTGCCTAAACGTATCGCTGGGGGCACAAGAAGTTTTTAGCTCCTTTAATACCTATTACGACGACAGCTTTGCAGAGTGGGAAATCTATTCTGAAGAAGAACAGTTAGGCACCATAGAGATGAAGTGGAAACTTAAGAATGATTGGAGCGAATGGCAGGTAGCCATAGGAGATTATTATGGAACAATTAAAATGAAATGGGATAATAATCCTAATCATTGGGAAGTAAGAATCAATAATGAGATTATAGATGTAAAAACTGTATACCCTCGAGACTATTCTGAGTGGAGAGTCAGTGACGGTTCCAACAAATTAAGGCTCACTTCAAAGTATAAGAATGTATATGAAGAATGGTCCGTTGACCACAAGCAACATGGATTCATGGACATCTTTACCAACTGGGAAGGAGATCCTAGAGATTGGAACATAAATGATGGACTAGAGGAAACTATAGGTACTGAAATAAAAATTGCAATGATATTTATTGCCATCTTACATAGCTCTCCTAAGTTTTAGCTTACCTTCATTTCTTGTAAAACGCTCAGGATTTGTTCCCCATGCTCTTTGGTTTTTACCTTGTCAATTATATGAGTAACAAGACCCTCTTCATCAACAAATAGGGTAGTTCTATACACTCCAGTAATTTCTTTGCCCATAAATTTCTTTGGACCCCATAATCCAAATTTCTTTATAGTTTCCTTTTCTGGATCTGCAAGTAAGTCATATTGGAATTCATACTTATCGATAAACTTTCTATGCTTGCTTGTTTTATCTGGACTGATGCCATATACTTCAAATCCCTCTTTTTGAATCTTTTTGTAGTTATCCCTGATACTACATGCCTCTTTGGTACAACCCGGCGAATCATCCTTTGGGTAAAAGAATAAAATATATCTCTTGCCTTGTAAAGAAACATCCGTAACAGGTTTCTCATCTTGATCTAATAACTCGAATGTAGGTACCTTCTGGCCAACCTCTATAATCATAATATCGTGCGTTTGATTGTTAAACCCAATCCCCATGAAATTGTTTAAGAAAACCAGTTAAAACTTGAACAAAACCCCTAACGGACGTAGAACGTGGTAGAATACCGTTGAATATTACCATTATTATCTTCTGAACTAATCAAAAGGTGGTGCTCTCCCTGACTAAGTTGAGACTCTACAGGAATTCTTATTTTATTGCTTTTTTGGTCGAATATGTGCAAACTCCATTCGGAATCTATGTACACATTGATCAGCATTTCTTTTGCAGAACCAAGGACTTCATAATTATCCTTTACAATAAAATCAATCAGATCGCCATGGCTATATTTTTTATTCTTAGAGACCTTGCGAATGCTTGGCGGAATGGTATCCATATCAATCTTAAAACTCCCAAATCTATTTGCCCGCGCAGTAAGAACATTATTCTCTACTGCACCGCCAAACGATTTGTACCTGGATCCACTTTTAAAAAGCAGACAGGCCTTATCTGATCGTATGCCTGGCATACCACTCAGATCATATGCAATGGTATAATATCTGTGACTAGGTATTGTCTTTTCTCCTAGATCAAAACTTGATCCGTCTTGAGAATACTGAAACAAGGTGTTTCTATATAGACTTCCTTCTGGAATCTCTACTCTCAAGTTATTCCCTTGAATAGTATGTGTCGAATCATAATGAAAGTAGTAGTTAAATACTTTGGATTCTATAGGACTTACTTCAGTTTTTCGCTTAACATCAAATTGAATTTCAGTCGTGTTCCCATTAAAGTCGACGGAAGTGATTCGAATGTTTTGTGTTTTGTCTGCATAAATTGGAATTACTCCTGATGGAATATTTGAGCTATACATATCCAAGTGATTTCCTGGATCCCGGTACAGTTTCATAACTCTATTACCCCCCTTCGTTTGTTTCCGCTCATAATCGATACACGCATTGGCATAACGCGATTGATCAAAGGAAAATTTATCAAACTGTACACTAAAGAGTAAGCTGTCATTCACATACAATTGGCTTTTGTAGATGCCATTTTTATTCCAGGAACCATCCATCCAATCATAACTGTCAATAGCTAGACCCAATCGCCATCCATCTATCTCAATAAGCTTGCTAGACAAATACAGAGAGCCAGATTTTCTCTTCTTTACAGTGAGCACCTTGTTCTTGGTAGGTATAAAATCCTTATCTAAACTATAGAGTAATACCTTTTTTAATTGTGGACTTTTAGTGTCTTCGGGCACGATTCCAAACAAAAATGGATTCATGACATGTTCACTGACTGTTTCTCGGATTTCAAAGTGCAAATGTGTACCATAGGATCTTCCACTATTTCCCATGTATCCTATCGTCTCACCCTTGGCTAGTGTAAGCTCTCCAGGTCCCAAATAGATATCAATAGAAAATGACTTTAAGGCATACTGCTTTGCCCGAACAAAACTGTCTATCGCAGGATTGAACTTTTCAAGGTGTGCATACACAGTCGTATATCCATTTGGATGGTCAATGTATATAGCATTACCGTAACCAGCTGCCTGTATTTTTATTCTTGAAACATGGCCTTCTTCTGCACTCATGACAATATCACCATCAACACCCTTACTAGATTTTAAATCTATTCCAGCGTGGAAATGATTCGGACGTAATTCACCAAAACTTCCGGATATTGCTATCGCGTGTTGGATAGGGGAAATAAACTGCGTCTGCGCAGGATCAATTTGTGCGTTTGCAATTACAGCGTAACAACAAAGGACATATAAAAGGATATACTTATTCACTTGTCTTCAAAAATCTTATCTAGTTCACTATACATACCCAGCAATGCGTTCAGCAGGGTGGTTTCATTATTGGCGATATATGCTCTGTTACGTTCTATAATTGTCTGTATGGATGTGTTTGCTAAATGCTTACTCAATAAATAGTTCTCAGCCTTCTCCTGTAGTATGGATAAATTATTCGCAACACGCTGCTGCTCAAGTAAACCCGATGCGATACGCGACGAAATAAACTGATCAATGCATTTCCATAACGCAGGAATGCCTACCTGTGTTATAGACGATACCTTAAGCACCTTTGTTTCCCAGTCTTCTCTATTATTTTGCAATAACTTGATAGCATTCTTATATTTTTTCTCTGTCGCCTCTGCTAGCTCCTTCGTTTGTGTATCATATTTATTAATACACACAATATCTGCCATTTCCATTATACCTCTTTTAATACCCTGAATTTCATCGCCAGCTCCAGGATTTAGTAAGAGCAAAAAGATATCAGATAATTTATAAGATTCATATTCTGATTGTCCAACGCCTACAGTTTCTAATATGATAAAATCAAAATGTGCAGCCTCACATATTTGCATAGTTTCCAAAGTGCTCTTGCTAATACCTCCCAAATAATTTCCTGAAGGGGTAGGGCGGATAAAGACTGCCTCAGATTTACCAATATCAGCCATACGTGTCTTATCTCCTAAAATACTCCCTTGGGATATGGCACTACTAGGATCTGTCGCTAAGATTGCAAGAGACTTACCCGCTTTCACAATCTCATTGCCTAAGGCATTAATCAAGGTGCTTTTACCTGCTCCAGGCGAACCAGTAATTACTATTCTACCACAGTGGGGATTTTTGTTGGAACCAATCGCAGTAAGTAGAGCATCTGCTGCCAGACGATCATCTGCATGTGTGCTCTCAACTAAGGTTATTGCTTGCGCCAATATCTGTCGGTTTTTTGAACGCACACCTTCCAGCAGGGCATCCGTAGAATGTGTGTCCTGCAATCGCTTGCGCACATTCTTGGATAGATTAGGATTTATATGTGATTTTCTCTTACTCAACCCTGTTAATCGTATTAAGATTTAATTTCGAAAACAAATATTAAAATAAAACATAATATATAAAGCACTGCAAAATAAGATATTATTTCTTAACAATTTTAATAAATTCTACAAATTGCCCGCTATAATGTTAAATACTCTTAATCCTTCTTAAAGGAAATTTAAAGGGGTTTTTATTCTTAAACGCTTCCTATATCTTAGTTTTAAATGCAATCAATATGAATAAACTATACTTAGTTTTACCACTCGTACTATGTCTTTTTTCCTGCCAAGAATATGATGAAGATGTAGTCCCCTTAGTAGGAACCTATGAAGCACAGGTCGTTGCAGTTTCTGAATCCTTTACCATGGCTATTTCTTATGATGCGAATGATGACATCTTTATTGATGCCTTATTTAATGGTATTGATTGGGGAACCATTAGTGCTGATATTGACAATGAAGAAGATGATTTAAAACGTATTGATATAAGAGAACAGGCCTTAGGCAACGCTGCGTTCATTGAAGGGGAAGGGTTTTTCTTAGACAACTCTATTCAGCTAGATTATACTATTTCATATCCTTCAGAAGATATCGAGTATACATTGGTGGCAAGTAAATTATAAAAGGAAATGGGTGGCTGTAAATAATTATTAACAGTGATTATTTTGACTCTTACATCCAGCCACCCTGCTTTTTTACTCGAAAAGAATTTTTTCCACCTGTTCTGCAAGAATATGCCCTATCAGTAGATGGCTTTCTTGTATTCTCGGTGTGTCTGTAGACGGTATTTCTAAGCGATAATCGGCATACTCTGCCATGGCGTTGTGTGCACCAGTCATACTGATTACTATCATTTCTAATTCCTTGGCTTTCTGAGCTGCCTTCAATACATTTTCAGAATTTCCAGAAGTGCTTATTGCAATCAGAATATCTCCCTTTTTTCCTTTAGCTTCTAATGCTCTAGAAAATACATGTGCATATCCGTAGTCGTTAGCAACTGCAGTCAGATAAGAACTGTTTACATGAAGAGCTTCCGCATGTAATGCGGGACGATCTTTATAAAATTTACCTGATAATTCTGAAGCAATATGTTGTGCATCCGCTGCACTACCTCCGTTACCACAAAGTAATACTTGATTGCCGGACTGAAAGGCTCCAACCATTGTTTTAATAATCGCTTGGATTGTTTCCACAACATCAGTAGCTAGCAGTTCTTTCTTTGTATCTATACTGGCTTGGATTATGTCTCTAATTTCCTTCATGGTTTGTCTATATGCATCCACTTAAAAACAAAATATTTCCTGACAATCTTCTACTTTGAGATTAAACAACTCTAAGGCTTCTAATTTATCCTTGGTTTCACTGGCCGACATGCCTTCTTTATTCTGTACAAAAAATCTATTCGATTCTGGACAGATATAACAAGCTTCGCAAACTGCCTCATAATAATTCTCAACTAATTTGACTTGGACATCTATTGAATTACTCAATAACCAAGCTACCATTTGTTCTGTCTGATCATCAATGTTGGCAGTAGTCAATACCTCATCTGAAAAAACATCCTCACCGCACTGTCTGATATCAAATCCTAAGCAACTTCCCAGATCGCATGGACTGCTTGAGTTACTTGTTTGTTCTCCACAACTCATCAAGAAAATCAAGATTGAAAAAATAGAAATCTGTAATAATTGCATGACGTTTATTTATCTAAGATGAATTATCTCTCTGTTGCTCCTACTGATCTTTCCGATCCCTACAAGCCAACCCTCTCTGCAACAGAATAACTATTCCGTTCTGTAGCATTACGTGCTATAAGTTCTGCTAGAAAACCTGCTATAAATAATTGTACACCTACAATTATTAATAACATGCCTAGAAAAAATGCAGGCCGCTCTGCTATCCCTCCTACATTCCAGATTAATTTCCTCAAACTCAAATAAGCTAGCGTTATAAATCCTATGAGCATAAAGCTAAATCCTATCGTCCCAAAAAAGTGCATTGGGCGCTTACCAAAACGACCAACAAACATAATCGACGCTAAGTCCAAAGGGCCATTTATAAACCGAGATAATCCAAACTTTGTAACTCCGTATTTTCTTGCCTGATGCTGCACTACCTTTTCTCCTATCTTATCAAATCCCGCAGACTTTGCAATCACCGGAATATATCTATGCATCTCCCCATACACCTCAATGCTTTTGACAACTTCATTTTTGTAAGCTTTCAGACCGCAATTCATATCATGGAGTTTGATACCTGACATCCAACGTGTCATGCCGTTGTACAATTTGGTTGGGATTGTTTTTGAGAGTGGATCGTAGCGCTTTTTCTTCCAACCTGAAACCAGATCAAAATTTTGCTCCTGTATCATTTTATATAATTCAGGTATTTCATCTGGAGAATCTTGAAGGTCCGCATCCATCGTGATAATCACATCTCCTGATGCCGCTTGAAAACCTTCATTAAGTGCTGCTGATTTGCCATGATTACGTCTAAAACGTATCGCCTTGACATGTTCATTCGATGCTCTGAGTTCTTGAATCACCTGCCAAGAATTATCTGTACTCCCGTCATCTATGAATAGAATCTCATAGCTGTAGCTATTTGATTCCATTACCCGCACTATCCAACTGTGGAGTTCCGGCAAAGATTCATCTTCATTTAATAAAGGAATAACTACAGATATATCCATGGGACGAAGATAATATAAATGATTGCAATTTTTATTGATAGCAGATCTAGCTTTTTCCTATTGCTGCGAGGATAAGGGTAAGAACTGCACCTGGGAAAAACAGTCTACTCAGCCAATCTAACATGGTCATACTAAGTGTAAATGGATTTACTTTTTCCATAAATATCTGCTTGAATTCATCTGTATCATTTATATTCCCACCCATTTTATCTATCACAGCAAGACTCGTATCCGCGAGAGTTTGTATACCCAAAGGCACAAGATCTGGATCTATATGGTTTGTTAAAATGTAAAAGAACAGACTACTTAAGAACGTACCAATGATATATGTGAGCAGACTGGATTGAAAAGCTTCTGCAAACATCAAAGAGCCCTCATGCATTGCCTTCTTTTTCTTTAAGGCTAATAGAATGAAATAAATTGTAGGAACAATTCCCAATACAAGTTTGAGAATGAGACTAAATAAGTACGTCGGTGCTACAAAATAGGTGATAGTATATATAACTATAATAGTAGCAGCCAGCAACAATCCATACTTTATACTGGGTCGCCGTTCTAAAGCTTCATGCATGCAAACTTAATTGGATGAATATTTATTATTCAGAATTACGCTTGCGCGCTTCTTTTTGTTATGGCTCCTATGATTGCACTGATTATACCTCCAATTATTAGGTTAAACAAGTAACCCATCATTGAACCAGAAAAATTCAATGGATTCTCAGTTCTATCTACCTCAGCCTCCATCTCTGCAATCTGTTCTTCATTCATACCAAACTTTTCTCCCATAGAATTCATCATTTCTACTTGATAATCTTTCATCTGGTCAATTAAAGAAGGGTCTACAAAATTGAATAATACAAACATAGCCATGGTAGCAATAAATGCTCCTATAGCATAACTGACAAAGGCAGATTTAAATGCTTCGCCAAATTCAAGAAAGCCTTCGTTTGCCTTACGTTCTGCTATGCAAGACATAGTCATAAACACAATATAAATTAAGGTGCCTATTATAAACCCTATCTTCATATTGAATAGATTCTCTGGGAATAAGATGTACGTCCCAAAGGTGTAAAGAATCGAGGCAAGACCCATATATAGGCCGTGTTTAACTGGAATGCTCATATTAACTTGTCTTTGTTTGAGGGAAGATAAATGAAAATTCGAACTTATCCCTAATTCCTATAAATAAATTGATTGCCCTTGTTAAAACAGGCATATATCTTACCTTTTAATGTTTCGCCCAGAAAGGGATTATTTTTTGATAAGGAAACATTCTCAGCCTCTGAAAAGGTCCATGCTTCGTCTGGGTCAAAGGCAACGAGATTGACCTCTTGCCCTTCGTTGATTTGAGGGATATCTAACTGTAAAAGTCGACGTGGCCCCACTGATATCTTTTCGATGATCTTAATTAAACTCAAATCCTTTCTACAGTAGGTATTCAGCGCAGCAAATACTGTTTGCAAGCCACTTGCACCAAAGGAAGCGTATGGAAATTCCTTTTTCTTTTCTTCTACTTCCAAGGGATAGTGATTGGAAACTATAGCATCTACCGTATTTTTTTTGATAGCCTTAATAATGGCATCTTGATTATCCGCATCACGTAGGGGAGGGAGCACTTTAAGGTTTACATCAAATTCTTCTAGATGATTATCTTGTTTGACAAGATTTAAGTAGGGAACCGTTGCGCTGACGCCAATCTTCTTTTTCTTAGCATTCTTTATTTCCTCTATAGACTGTTCTGTCGTTACCCCATGGAAGATGATATCACTTTCTGTGTACTCGGCAATATTTATATCGCGCTCTACCATCGTTTTTTCTGATAGAGGAGATATACCAGGCAGTCCTAATGAAATACTCATGGCACCCTCATGTATCTGACCCTTATCATTTAAACTCGTATCCATCGCGTGATGTAGGACCTTCCCGTTAAAAGACTTTTTGTATTCTAAGGCCCTAGACAACAGACCCGGATTATCAATCGGCTGCAAGCCATCTGAAAAAGCCACAGCACCAGCCTCGTGTAAGTCCATCATCTCCGTCATCTCTCCACCCGCACAATCTTTGCTTAAGGCCGCAATAGGGTAGAAGTCTACAAGGAAATTCCGAGTACTTTCTTTAATATATTTTATATCTCCCTTATGTTGTACGGCTGGTTCTGTACCTGGGAAAACAGCAATTCCTGTATATCCACCTGCCATTGCCGTTTGGTTGAGTGACTCTAATGTTTCACGCTGTTCTAGACCTGGTTCGCCATGGTGGCAACCTATGTCAAACCAACCAATAGACACATGCATATTTTTTGATCGAATGACATCGGCCTTAGTCTCCTTAATGTTAGCTGCTATCTTTTCAATTTTACCTCTGCTTATTAATATGTCTCTTTTCTTTTTATGGTAGGCAGAACCTGGAGCAATTATAGTAGCAGATTTAATTAGATAAGACATATCAACTTAACTTTTCCAAAAACGTATTAATAGGGATTCAATTAGTAAAAACAACAAGGCAAATATAAGGCACCATTTCCAATAATGAATACCCTTTTCTCTTTGCTCTACAAGTTCTGAGAAATTAGCCTCCATGACATTGTCGTATATGTTGTAGTTCGCACCATACATCGTTTCTAAGTCATCCGTAGAATAATATTTTAATGCAGATTCTTTCCTGTCATAATTAAAGGCAAAGCTTTCTAAAACCTCTTTCTCAAAACTGAGCTGATAGATGCCCTCCTCCTTTATCATATTATTGATATCAATGATGGTAGAATTCCCCAGATTGTTTTGCCCAGGTATAAATTCTTGCTTCCCCTCAATTTTATATACAAGATCATCTCCGCGCTCTCTGTTTTTTACCTCTATGATCTCATCTTTCCCTATCACATAGGCATGCTTCATATTGGATGCCGTGTAAAGAGCGGCCTTGTATAAGAGCGGCACAAAGACCTCCGCATTTGTAACCAGTTCGTTTTTATCTTTGTCCAGAGATGATGCACATACATACAGATTCCCATTCTCCACCCGGTACCGAGACAGATATTTACTCCCATCGCGATAGTACATGATGCCAGTACTCGGCTTATTTGAAAACGAGGTAAACGTATAATTTCCAGTGGTTTTCGGAAGCTTCAAGTTTTTGTCTAATCGGCGATAGACATCTTGGAATACAAACTCTTTTGTATTTAATTTTTCTACCTCTCTTTCTGACTCTTCCCAGTTTACTAATCCATTCGCAGCCGCAGTATTTAAGAAGCTATTATAAGCTCCCTTGTTCGCACCTCTTGTAGGGAACACAATCACATTTCCACCCGCCTTCATGTAAGAAATTAATTCATTCGAAAGTCCCGAGGAAATACTATTCAGGTCTGAAAGAATAATCAGATTGTTTTTTTGAAATTCAGAATACTTAATGCTGTTTGTATTTTGATTTGTTAATTCAAAATATTGTAAGCCGGAAAACAACGCATTTAGATATTTATTAGACCCCTGGTTGTGAATGGCAAGAACGTGTACTTTGTCAGGAACGTTGAAACTAAGTTTGTATTTATCATCAAACTGTATTGGATAGTCTGTAATCTGCAGTTCCAAATTTTGAACACCCGGTTTTGTTATACTCACATTAACAGTGTCCGTAATCGATTTTTCTGCAGCAATATTTATAGTACCTACTGGTTTTACCTGTTCGTTTTGTAAAAGAGAAATTCGCACATTGTCCACATCCTGCTCGCCATGATTTTTAACGCGTACAATGAGTTTGTTTGTTTGATTAAGTATAGGCACCGGAGATAAGAAATACGCCGTGTCCACACTGATATTATTTTCTTGTACAGATTGGAAAGGGAGAAGATTATAATGTATAGAGCTATCGGGTTCTCGATTGAGATCCGTTATCACATTCTGGAAGTCAGAAATGATGTAAGAAGAATGGCGCGCATCAGATGCCTGTAAGAAAACCTGCTCCTGTTTATTCTGTACCTGCGATAAATTTTTAACCTCTGGACTGATAACTACCTCATCTACTAAATTAAGTGCATCTTCCTTACTCACTAAACGTTGGTGACGTCCCTCAAAGTCATGTGTAAGGACCTGAAACTTATCCTCACTTGCATATGCTTCGATAATATCCTTCGCCTTCTTTTTAGCCTTGTCAATGAGTGGCACATCCTCGCTCAAGGATTCCATGCTAAAGGAATTATCAATAAAAATACTCACTGCATTTGTTGCATCGCTATAACCATTTTTAGATGGAATAAAGGGCTGTGCAAAAGCTAAGACTAGGCAGGCAAGAGCAAGTAATCGCGAAAGCAAGATCAATAGATTCTTAATCTTATTCCTGTTCGACGTTTCTTCCTTAAGCTCCTTGAGAAATTTAACATTAGTAAAATAGACCTTCTTAAATCTTCGAAAGAAGAAGAGGTGTATGATAATCGGAATTATCAATGCGGCCAATGCCCATAAAAAAGAGGGATATATAAATTCCATGATTCCGCACCAAAGGTAGATAATCTTAAGGCATTAAGCACCATTCATTTTCCTAATTTTTACTTAAGATATACCCCAGTTATCAGCGAGGATTTGGGCGTGCCCTCTATCCCTCACTGCGTTCAGAATAGAGGTCGCTCCCTTCCAGACTCGCCTGTTCGGCTCGGTACTGCGTACTCTGACAGCAAACTGTCAGCTCTTCCAGGCAGCTCACGCGATAAGGCTATAGCTTCGTATTACAGCTATTGCACGTGATGAATGATCACAGGCTTATCGAATTAAGGTAAAATCACCGCTACGACTTACTGTCTCGTTGTTTATGAGAACAGCTTCATAATAATATACATACACACCAGCAGCGACATCTGTATTGTTCATTGTTCCATCCCAACCCTCATAATTGGCCAGATCAATATTGTTGCCTCCATCATGGACTAGATTCCCCCATCTATCATAAATGAGAAGAGCATCTACACGTTGTAAAATTTCTGGATTTACAAAGACATTAAAAAAGTCATTTTGACCATCATTGTTTGGAGAAAAAATATTTGGCGTAAAAATGTCTATGCTTTTATTAACGCGTATCAATACTTCTTGCTCTATTGTACAACCAAAGATATCTTCAATAGAATAACGTATCAGTACATCTGCATCTGGAGTCAATGAAGTATTATAACAATCGATACAAGACAACCCACTATATCCAGACCAACTAATACTAGAAATTTGATTGGTGTCTCTGTTTGTAACAATATCTAGGAACACTTCTTCAGGCCACTCTATCATCATATCTGGAATATCCATTAAACTAATTGCAGTGGCCGGACTCACATCAATATCAAATGCAAAAGAACAGCCGTTTGCATCCACAACATTTACCGTGTGTATGCCTGAATCAAATAAATATAGATCGTCTATTTGTACACCTGTGCCTGCCTCTACTGTATAAGGTGCGGTGCCTCCTATAATATTATCAATGGAAAGCTCAGCCTGACCTGAAGCACAGCCCTGATTTAAATTAAATTCTACCGCACTAATGCCCATCAGAGGTGTAACGGTAAATGTTGTATCATAGTCACATTGGCCTTCAAAACTGCGCACACTTAGAAAATGTTCCCCAGCCTCAAATCGGATAGGTAAAATATTTTGCATAGAAAAAGGCTCGCCAGAAGTATCATTATACCAAGGCATATTTTGGTTAACCGTATCAAATACGCCAGTTAGAAAGAGTGCGTCCCCATCACATTCTCCTTCCCAAGTAAATTCTAAAAAACCCACCTGTGTAACTGGGTTAATAGTCAAGCTATCTACTACCGTGCAACCATTTGCATCTACTACAGCTATCCATTGACTTCCTTCTTCAAAAAATATCTCACCGTCTATTTCTGTACCACTGTGTTGTATATTAAAGTCTGCTGTTCCTCCAAGAATTGAAATGTTTTCTACTTTGCTTAATAGCTTGTCACAGTCCTCCTCAATTTGATAAGAGAATGATGTTATTCCAGCTATTTGTTCAACCATAAAAACACTGTCATAAGCACAACCCTGACTGTCCACAATTGTAATGCTGTTTTCTCCGAAATTAAAAAACTGATCTCCCTGCATCTCTACAGCAGTGGAGCTGAGAGTGTATGGACCTACACCACCTATTGCAAAATTGAAATTGAACAATGCTTGGGTGTCACCGCAGTCCTGGATTAAGTCAAAATCTACTCCTGTTATAGGCACAATATTACCCATTACTTCAATAGGCAAAGCATCACTGCAACCATTCACTGTATCCGTAACAGTAGCAACATAACTGCCTGCCTGATCAGTAGTAAAACTAAAAGCGTCAGAAACCTCCTGTCCAGCAAAATTCCAAGAAATTACATAGTCAGGATTTGTTTTTGTTGCTTCCACTAGAGCGAGATCAGTACAAGTAATCTCGGTTGCACTTACATCAAAAATAGGCTCTTCTAAGTCTTCCACAACTTCAAATTCATAGGTCTGAGTACATCCATTGTCTGCGACTGCAATTAAGAAGTAATTACCAACTTCATCTATGGTCGCATCCTCTCCCTGTGCAATTAAAGAACCATTCACACTCCACCAATTATAACTTAATATTTCAGGATGAAAAGAAGCTGACAATTCTGCAGCTGGATTTTTACAAGTTATATTTCCTATAGTAATATCAAGTACTGGAACGATAGTGTCAAAAGGCACTTCCAATATTTGGGTGGCACTACATGTGCCGTCAGTAGCCTCAATCGTATAGCTGCCGCCAGGCAACTTTGGTAAATTGTTTAAACTGATCGGACTACCATTAAGCGTGTAGCTATATGTTTCACTCGCGGAAATTACAAGATCTACTTCTTCAATATTACAGGTTACGGAATCCGTACTTGCAGTAAATTCAATGATGGGAGCCGCATTAAAGTCGTAAAGTTCTGCTATTTCTTCCTCAGTCAGGACTCTGTTCCACATATAAAAATCATCTATAGCTCCATGATAATGGTTTTCTAAAGTGCCTGGTACATTATTACTATCCGATTTGCCTAAAACTCCTGGGGCATCGATGTAAGCCATGTTTAAACTGCCTGTCCCACTAGTTGTGCTCGGTTGTAATTCTGAATTAATGTAAATTTTAGTTAAAGTTTCAGATTCCCAAACTGCTACAATATGAATCCAAATGTTTTCTCTCAAGCTGCATGTTGCGGTTGTTGTTCTTCTGCAACTTACACTTGTACAGCCTGAACCATCTCCATAACTTGTATCTAGTAATTTGTTGGCATTATTGGCAAAGCTCAACCAAGGGCCATGGTAGTTGTCTGGAACAAAACAATTATCAAATATTCCGTATGCCGCAGTATTACTCGGATCATGTAAGGATTCAGAATTTATCCATAAAGAAACTGAAAAAGGAAATTGCGGCCTTAGAATATCATCGTTTGGAAATTCTACAAAGTCATCTGTTCCGTCAAAAAACAAGGCTGCATTTGCATTTCCAAATCTGTCCTCAGTAAATGCAGTGCCAAAGGCTGTTCCATCAAAATTATTTGGAGTACTATCCTCATAATTATTACTGAAATTATAGTTGACTAAAAGGCCATTCGTAAGCTGAGCAGTCCCATGAAATGTGAAAAGACAAAATATAGAGATTTGTGTTATAAGATTCCTGACCCGCATTTCTTTGTTTAGTTAGCTCAGAGTAAAATTACTTATCTAAGTAGAATTCTGCTGGTTTTTATTGATTAAAACAATCCTGCAGACATATTTAGTCTATAAAATCCTTGAAAATCAGAATTGTGACTAAAAAGCCAAGAAATATATGTTTGTATTAACATGCCTTTTATAAATTAGAGACGCAGGTACTTTACCTACTACTAAAAAAGAAATATGAAAAAGCTATTCGTCGTTCTCACACTTGTTTGTTTTGGATCTTTTTTGATTGCACAAGACATGCACGAGGATCTCCTTGAAAAAATCAAAATTAGAAATATAGGTCCAGCTGGGATGAGTGGAAGGGTAACGGCTATAGATGTAGACCTGAGCGATGAGGATAGAATCTTTATCGGAACAGCTTCGGGTGGGGTATGGTCCTCAGAAAATGGAGGCATAACTTGGGAACCTCTTTTTGATGAAGCAGCAACACAGTCCATAGGTTCGCTGAAGATTAATCAGAATAATCCGGACGAGATCTGGGTAGGAACAGGCGAGGGAAACCCCAGGAACTCACACAACTCTGGGGGGGGCATATATCGCACCCTAGATGGAGGGAAGAACTGGGAACTGATGGGCTTAGAGCAAACTAAAATAATCCACAGAATTCTTATCAGTTCAGAGGATTCTGATATTGTCTATGCAGGGGCTCTCGGACCTGCCTGGGGAGATACACAACACCGTGGTGTTTTTAAGACAACAGATGGTGGCAAAACTTGGAACAAAATTCTATATGTAGACCAAAGGACGGGAGTAGCGGATATGGTCATGGACCCTGTCAACCCAAATAAAATATTTGTAGCCATGTGGGATTTTAGAAGAACTCCCTGGGATTTTGTTTCCGGTGGCAAAGGTTCAGCCATGTATAGAACTATCGATGGTGGGACAAATTGGGATAAGCTGACGGATGAAGATGGTCTGCCAAAAGGTGATCTAGGTAGAATGGGAATTGCAATTTCTCACTCAAAACCTAATATCGTCTACGCACTTATCGAAGCAGAAGAAAATGCCCTCTTTAAATCCACGGATGGAGGATACAAATGGAATCTTATCTCCAAGAAAAATATTGGAAACAGACCCTTCTATTACGCAGAGCTCTACGTAGATACACAGAATGAAAACAGGTTATTTAATCTATACACCTATTTATCACGATCAGAGGATGGTGGAAAATCATTTAAGCAAATTGCAGATTATGGTAACTCAGTACACCCAGATCATCATGCGTTTTGGCAATCACCCACAGACCCAAATTATCTGATAGATGGGAATGATGGTGGTATGAATATTTCAAGAGATGGGGGAGATACATGGCGCTTCGTTTCAAACCTTCCCGTAGGACAATTCTATCATGTCAATGTGGACCACGATTTTCCCTACAATGTATATGGAGGAATGCAAGATAATGGTTCTTGGGTTGGTCCAGGCTTTGCTCTAAAATCTGGTGGAATCACAAATCATGACTGGCAAGAGCTGTATTTTGGAGATGGCTTTGATGTGTCTCCACATCCTAAAGATAGTAGGTATGGCTATGCTATGTCGCAGGGTGGAAATATCGGATATTATGATAGAGAAACGGGCTACACTAAATTTATCAAACCTGTCATAGCAGACACAACGCGTCTACGCTATAATTGGAATGCAGCCCTAGCACAGGATCCCTTTAATGATTGTGGTGCCTACTTCGGAAGCCAATTTGTACACTACTCGAAAGATTGCGGAGAAAGCTGGGAAACAATTTCTCCTGACTTAACAACAAACGATATTAAGAAACAACAGCAGGATAAAAGTGGAGGCCTTACAATTGATGCAACCTTTGCAGAAAATCATACAACGATTTTAGCGATAGGACCCAGCTATCATAAACAAGGAGATATATGGGTAGGAACAGACGATGGAAAATTGCAACACACAACTGATGGTGGTCAGAATTGGACGAATGTATATAACAAATTACCAGGAGCACCAGCCTTTGGTTGGATTCCGCAAATTCATATTTCTAAAATTAATAAGGGAGAACTTTTTGTTGTAGTGAATAACTACAGAATGAATGATTGGACTCCCTATTTATATCATTCAAAAGACAATGGAGCAAGCTTCAGAAGAATTGCCAATGCCTCTAATACTGATGGTTTTATTTGTAGTGTATTACAAGATCCAGAAGAAGAAAATCTTCTATTTATGGGAACAGACGTAGGTCTTTATTTTTCATTAGACCACGGTCAGTCTTGGACTAAATGGGGAAAGGGTTTCCCTTCTGTACAAATAAGAGATTTTGCCTTCAATACAGACTTTGATGATCTTATTATTGGCACCTTCGGACGTGCTTTCTGGATTCTTGACGATGTAGAATCTTTACGTACACTGTCCAGAGAAAGAAACGTAATGAATCAGGACCTCAAAATTCTCTCTGAAACAGATGGCTATCTTACAGAGAGTAGATCATATCAGGGTATTCGTTTTGTAGCACAAGCAGAGTTCAAAGGGGACAATAAATCTCTAGCTGCATTGATTCCTGTTTGGAAAAAACCAAGTGAGAAAAAGGATAAAGTCAAGATGAAAGGAAAGAAGAAAGACGATAGCAAGAAAAAAGACAAAGATGCTAATAAAGAAATGGGGGAGAAAAAAGGAAAGAAAAAGGGCGGTAAAGCAAAAATGTATGTCATTGATTCGGCTGGTGATACTATTCGAACTCTTCAGCCTGAACTCAAAGATGGCTATAATACTGTCTACTGGGGACTAGATCAGAAAGGTGTGAAAACTCCATCCAGATCAGAAGGAGGAAGATGGTCTGACAGAGAACCGGGTGGCGTGGGCACTGTGCCAGGTAAATACAAAGTTGTCCTCGTAAGTGGAGACAAGAAGGACTCATCCTTTGTGCACGTAAAACCAGATCCTCGTTTGACAATCAGGCCTGGAGGATTTGCTCAATTGGCGGAATCTCAGAAGAACTTTAATAAAAAAGTAGATGCCGTAACCAAATCTTTCAATCAACTAAAAGAAGCTAAGAAAACTATAAGTTTAGTAGATAAGATGATGGTAAATCAGGAAGATTCTATCAAGATGGAAATCAAAAATTTAGGTAAAGATCAAATGGCGCAGATTGATAGTCTGATGAATTTGTTTAACGATCCAGAAGGAAGAAAGGGTATTCAAAGAAATCCAAGTACCCTGAGTGCAATGATGTGGCCTACCAGAAATTATCTGCGTTCTAGCTATGATGGTCCAACACCTAATACCCAAATTCAACTCAATAATTTCCACACAAAAGCAACTGAAATTATTAATGGTGTAAATACGTTTTTTGAATCCGATTGGAAAAATTATCAAGACAGAGTAGAAAAAATTCCTCCAGTATTATTTAAGGAAGTAGAAAAAATTAAAATCGAATAAGATGCCAGCGCCTAAGTCTGTAGATGCCTACATTAAATTATATCCACAATGGCAGGATAGCATAGTGAAACTTAGAGATATACTCTTGGAATTTAGCTTTGATGAGGAGATAAAATGGCAATTTCCTACCTATTCTATGGAAGGGAAAAATCTGATTTCAATTTGCGCTACGAAGTCTTATGTAGGACTTTGGTTTTTTCAAGGTGCCTTATTAGCGGATAACGAGTCCAAATTATTAAATGCGCAAAAGGGGAAAACAAAAGCAATGCGCCAGTGGCAATTCGAAAGTGCAAAAGATATCAAGAAAACAATACTAAAGAAATATATTAAGGAGACAATCCGTAATCATAAGGCAGGCAAAATAATTAAGGCTGCAAAAGCAAATACGAAACCAGTTGTCATACCTGCTTTGTTAAAAAAGACCCTAAAGTCAAATAAGAAATTGGATCTTGAATTCAAAAAACTCAGCCTGGCTAAACGCAGAGAGTATGCTGAATATATTGCAAATGCGAAACAGCTAAAGACGAAAGAACGTAGGTTGGAAAAAATCATCCCCCTCATACAAGCTGGTAAATCTTTGAATGATAAGTATATGAAAAAATAGAACTAGGGTTACTATCCCTAGTTCTATTTTGTTTAGATGATTTTAGTAAAGGTACTCGAGTGCAACCTTGTCGTAAAAACCAAATTCTCCATCTTCATTGGATCCAAAACAAGCAAGCATAACAGAATTCCAATCTATATTTGTAGGTGTGCCACTTACATGTACAGCTCCATCTGGATTAGCACTTTCTGAACCGCCGCCGCAACTCGCTCTATTCCACCAGTCTGTATGACGCATGCCTACACAATGCCCTATTTCATGTGTAATTACATGTTCGTTCGTGTTTGTATTGTAGTTATCCATTCCTGAGAATATTTGTACCCACTTATACGGATTTCCATTGCTATCTGGGAAGCCAGCAACACCTCCTACCTGACCATTTGGTACACGGTATACAACGATATCATATGGGTTGAAGTTCGTACCATAGGTAAGTGTAAAGCTTAAAGAGGTGTTGATGTTATTATAGTTGTTGATTGCCCAACCTAAAGCAGTTTGCATTTTGTTAGTCAGTCCATATCCACCACCACCCGTGTAGCCAATAACGTTGATGGTCTGAGGAGCATCACATAAGTTATACGTTCTGTACTGACGTATAGTAGCTTCTAATTCTTCTGGCGAGGCTTGTAGTTTTTCAAACTCTTCTATCGTCATTGCAATATCTCCTTCAATAATATATTGCTTTTCTGTAGTCCCATCAGGGTATACAAAATCTTGTAATACAGCATCTTCCAAATTGTAATCAAGTGATTCAACCATGTCAATTTGGTCCGCACTTAATTCGCCTTGGAATCCTTCTTCTACAACGTCCTCTTGGATAGGATCGCTTTCTTGCACACATGAACTGATAAATAATGCAAAGCATAGCACAGGGAGTGCTAAAAGAAATTTAGCGTATTTCATAATATATAGTTTAAAGATTATAAAATGTGGGAAGGACGAATGCTTGTAGGAATTTAAGAATATATTTCCATAGACACCAGAAGAATGCCAAGAATCTTTTGAATTAAACGATTAAAGCTTAAGCAATTGTATATATCTACAGCTTTATTTTTTATAAGCTATATCACCATCAACGATAGTATATAAGACCTGCGTTTTCAAAATTTCTGAGTTACTGCATTCTAGTAGATTGCGATCAAGTATGGTAATGTCAGCATACTTTCCTTTTTCTAAAGAACCTTTCTTGTCCTCTTGAAAACCAGCAAAGGCAGCGTCAATAGTCATAGATCGTAATGCTTCTAGACGGGTCATAGCTTGCTCCGGAAAGAATTCCATATAGGTGTCAGATCGCTTGCGCGTTACCGAAGCATAGTAGTTTTCCATAGGATTAATATCCTCTACGGGTACATCCGTGCCGTTAACGATAGGTATCCCATGATCAATAAGACTTCTCCATGGATAGGCACCCTCCCTTGCACGTTTTTCACCAAGCCTGTCAATGACAAAGGGAGCGTCTGAGGTGCAATGAATTGCCTGTATACTAGCGATGGTACCTGACTCCAAAAATCTATCAAAATCAGCAGGATCTAAATGTTGCGCATGTTCAATACGCCAGCGCCTATCTTCCTCAGCGCGGACCGTGTTATAAAATATATGCAACGTTTCTCTATTCGCACGATCACCTATAGAATGCACACACAGTTGCATGTCATTGTTGCGCGCTAGTAAAGCAATAGATTGTACTTCTTCCGTTGACGTCGTATTTTGTCCAGTAAAATTTGGCTTGTCATTATAAGGCTCTAGTAACCAAGCACCATACGAACCAAGCGCTCCATCTAATTCTGTCTTTATGGCATTGCACGTATAGAATCCATCTCCTGCATCGATTACCTTATACTGCGCCAGTTTGCCTTCCATCTCCTGCGAACTATGTCTAACCATGGTCCAAAGTCGAATTTTAAATTCTCCATCTTCAGCCATTTGACGATACCGTTTTAATTCATGAAATTTTGCCCCGGCATCTTGAAAAGAAGTGATACCGTTTTCAAGACATTCTTGCATGGCTAACTCCATACTCTTGTTCCAAGCTGCATCAATTTCTTGTTGCGATCTCTTATCTAAGAATTCTTGATACGCCTTGCGAATAGGACCCATAGCACGCTCTTCAAATACCCCTATGGCTTCCCCATTTTCATCGCGCACAATATGACCTCCGCCCACATCGGGTGTTTCCTGTGTGATACCAGCTATCTCCATCGCCTTTGCATTTGCAAAAAGCGAATGACCACTCGCATGAATAAGAATGACTGGATTGTCAGGCGAAATTTCACTGAGGTCTGTATGTTTTGGATAGGTATTAAAATTATGGTCAGGAGCCTTATTCCATTTATCCTGATGCCAGCCTCTTCCGTAAATCCATTCACCTGTTTCACTTTTTGCTACTGATCCTTCTACCTGCTTAACTATATCTTGCCAAGATTTTGATTGCAAGAAATCCAGATTTTGAAGCATGTTACCCATGCCGCTGAAATGACCATGACCCTCAATCAATCCTGGAATCACAAATGCATTTCCAACATTAAGAATTTCTACCCCTTCTTTTTCGTAGTTTGAAATTTCATCCTTAGTACCAGTAGCTTCAATCAATCCGTCTCTGATATATATGCCTGCTACTTTAGAATTTTGATCATCTACAGTATAGATATTAGAGCCATAAATAATCATTTCGGAAAGTCGTTCTTCTTTACACGAAACAAAAATTAAAACGAGTAAGAGGGGTATAAGGCGCATAGCTTTCATTGTAGGTCTTTAAGATAGTTCGCGTGAATATAATCTAAGATAAGATTTTCCCTTTGTTAGCCTAAAAATGCCTCCAACTTACTATCCTTAGTTTCCAAATCTAAAACTTATCTTTAGCGCAAGTATGAAAGATATAGGGTTATTAAAAGAGGAGTTTTTAGCATATCTAGATGCGCACAGTTTTGAAGAGAAGCCTAAAAATCTCTATGCACCAGTCAACTATATTTTGCAATTGGGTGGAAAAAGAATTAGACCGGTTTTAGCCCTCGCTGCAGCAGAACTCTTTGGCAAAGAATCTAAGGACGCCTTAGCTGTTGCCTTTGCTGTAGAGTTGTTCCATAATTTTTCTTTAGTGCATGATGATATCATGGATAAGGCAGCTCTACGCAGAGGAAAGCCTGCTGTCCATACAAAGTGGGATATTAATACGGGTATTCTCTCAGGCGATATGATTTTGATTGAGGCCTATGATCAACTGAGTTCTTACCCAGCTGATACCTGTAAAGATCTCTTTCAATTGTTCTCCAAGACAGCTAAGGAAGTTTGTATCGGACAACAAATGGATATCGATTTCGAAACTGCCCAAGAGGTAGAAATCTATGACTATATAGAAATGATAACGCTTAAAACCTCTGTGCTGCTTGCCTGTTCTTTGCAGATGGGAGCAATAGTAGCAGGTGCTTCAAAAGCGGATCAAGATCATATCTATAATTTTGGAAAAAACCTTGGCATTGCCTTCCAAGTGCAAGATGATGTTTTAGATACATTTGGAAAGGAAGCAAGTGTAGGTAAACGTATAGGAGGAGATATTATTCAAAATAAAAAAACCTATCTGTATCTAAAGGCTTTGGAATTATGTGAGGCAGACCAAAAGGAAAAATTATTACAGTTGTATCAGAATAATAATCCAAGTTCAGAAGAAGAAAAAATTCAAACCGTCCAAGAGATTTTCAAGGGCTGTTATGTAAAAACGTATGCGGACGAACTCAAGGCTAATTACAGAGACCTTGCTATTTCACACCTTAGGGCAATAGACCTACCGGAAGACAGAAAAACCCCCTTACTCTCTCTTGTCGCATTCTTGGAGAGTAGAACAGTCTAAGTAGGTAGAATCCTATTGCACAGCATGATCAAATACGTTTAGCCTAGGGGAGTATCTTTGTGTGTACCGCGTGAGCTGCCTGGAAGGTGGACGCAGTCCAGACCCAGTATGGGGCCGACCGAATAGGGAGCCTGAAAGGGAGCGACCCTGAAAGTCTGCATTAGCAGACAGAGGGGACACGCCCAAGTAACTACTAGCTTATGATTCAATAAAAAAAGAGAACTGCAACTCATTTGCAATTCTCTTTATAGAAACTGTCCTAATTTTTCCTGTTCAGCAGTTCCTATTTAAAAATCCAGCATACTAAAACACGACTCATTCCTTGGGAAAACAATAAGTAAATTTAACAATAATGTAAGGGTTTTAATGTGCGAGAGTGTGTAGGTAAGTTAAAGAAAATGCACATGATAATACACTTGCAATGTACTTTTAACGTTTCGAATTCACAGAGAAAAGCCTAGCTTATGTTCTAGAAGACGATTTTGCCATTCCACCATTCTTGTTCTATGGTTGCCTTATTTTTCTTGTAGAACTGTATTGCACCCGTATTCCAATCAAGCACCTGCCATTTCACTAATTTGGCACCCCTTGAGCGCGCTTCCTTTAGAACGGCATCAAAAATCATTTGACCAATTCCCTGCTTTCTATAGGCTTCGCTGACCACAAAGTCCTCCAAATACAACATTTTCCCTTTCCAAGTAGAAAACGTATCGTAGAATATGGCCATTCCGACAATTTCACCCTCCTTTTCAGCTACCAGCGACTGGAACAAACCCTCTTGAAAATGTCTTTTATAGTCTTCTAAACTTGCTAAAACGGCATCTGGTTCGTTTTCAAATTCTGCTAATTCTTGGACCAAGCCTAAAATGGCAGGGATATCTGGCGATTTTGCCGGTCTGATGCTGATATGCATGATAATTTTTCGTTTTGTGCTCTATGAAATTGGATTTTGCAAGGAATCTGATCCAAAATTAGAGCTATATTTTGATTTTATTCTTCAAGATAGCCCAATAAAAATGGGGATTTTTCAGGTTTTATGGCCTGCTTTTGTCAAGTTCTATTTTTATTGATTTATATATAGCTCAGCCATTGTAAATGGCAAAAATTAATCTTACATTTGCAACTCTTTTGACGAGAGCTAAAATATTTAGCTAATAAACAAGTAAAATAGGAATATGCCTACTATTAATCAGTTAGTAAAAAAAGGTAGAAAGAAGATAATTACCAAGAGTAAATCTAGAGCCTTAGAAGGATCTCCACAAAAACGTGGTGTATGTACTAGAGTATATACAACGACGCCAAAGAAGCCTAACTCAGCATTGAGAAAGGTTGCGAAGGTTAGACTTACCAACGGTTTGGAGGTAATTGCCTACATACCAGGGGAAGGACACAACCTACAAGAGCACTCTATTGTGCTTATCAGAGGTGGTAGAGTAAAAGATTTACCGGGAGTTAGATATACTATCGTAAGGGGTGCATTGGATACAGCAGGGGTAACTGATAGATTACAGTCACGTTCAAAATATGGTACTAAGAGACCTAAAAAATAATTTAAGCAGGTAGACTATGCGTAAAAGAAAGCCAAAACAGAGAATCATACAGCCAGATCCTAGATTTCAAGATAAGGTAGTAACTCAGTTTGTTAACAACCTAATGAAGGGTGGAAAGAAAACAACCTCTTTCAAGATTTTTTATGATGCAATGGATATCATAAAGGAAAAGTCAGGAGAGAACCCACATGATATCTTCAAACAAGCGCTGCTTAATATTACGCCTGCTGTAGAGGTAAGATCTAAGCGTGTGGGTGGAGCAACGTTTCAGATTCCAACAGAGATCAGACCTAAGCGTAGATCTAGTATTGGTATGAAATGGTTGATTAAGTATTCTAGAGCTAGAAATGGTAAAGGAATGGCGGAAAAATTAGCTAGTGAGGTATTAGCAGCGAGCAAAGGAGAAGGAGCTGCAGTTAAGAAAAAAGAGGATACACACAAAATGGCTGAGTCTAATAGGGCTTATGCGCATTTTAGAGTTTAATAATAATAACATCTGCTTTAATAAATAGAAATGGCAAAAGATTTAAAATATTTAAGGAACATTGGTATCGCTGCGCACATTGATGCAGGAAAAACAACCACAACTGAGCGTGTATTATATTATACAGGTATCAGCCACAAGATTGGAGAGGTGCATGATGGTGCTGCGACAATGGACTGGATGGAGCAAGAGCAAGAAAGAGGTATTACTATTACATCGGCTGCCACTAAAACAAATTGGAAATACGCGGAGGATGATTACCATATTAATATCATCGATACGCCTGGTCACGTTGATTTTACTGTAGAAGTAGAAAGATCACTACGTGTTCTTGATGGAACAGTGGCCTTATTCTGTGCCGTTTCTGGTGTAGAGCCTCAGTCTGAGACTGTATGGAGACAGGCAGACAGATATAAGGTACCAAGAATTGGATTTGTCAACAAAATGGACAGATCTGGTGCAGATTTCTTACATGTTGTAAATGATGTAAAAGAAAAATTAGGAGCGAATGCAGTGCCTCTTCAGATTCCAATCGGAGCAGAAGAGACATTTAAAGGTGTGGTCGATCTTATTACGAACCAAGCGATTGTTTGGAACGAAGATGATATGGGGATGACCTTTGAAGTGATTGATATTCCGGAAGATCTTAAAGATACAGTTGCAGAATACAGAGAGAAGTTATTAGAATCTGTTGCAGAGTATGATGAAAAGATCATGGAAAAATATTTTGAAGATCCAAACTCTATCTCAGCAGACGAAATTAGAGCTGCCATCCGTGCAGCAGTAATTGATATGAGTATCACACCTATGATGTGTGGTTCAGCATTTAAAAATAAAGGAGTACAGGCACTTCTTGATGCAGTATGTGCATTCTTGCCTTCTCCATTGGATATAGAAGCGATTGAAGGAACAAACCCAGATACAGAGGAGGTAGAAACGAGAAAGCCTTCCGTAAATGAGCCGTTTGCAGCTCTTGCATTTAAAATTGCAACAGATCCTTACGTAGGTAGATTAGCATTCTTTAGAGTATACTCTGGTTCATTAGATGCAGGTTCTTATATCCTGAACAATAGAACAGGGAAGAAAGAAAGAATCTCTAGGATTTACCAAATGCATGCGAATAAGCAAAACCCTATTGATAGAGTAGAGGCTGGTGATATCGCTGCAGGTGTAGGTTTTAAAGACCTTAGAACAGGAGATACACTTTCTGTAGAAGGTAAGCCTATCGTTTTGGAAAGTATGACCTTCCCAGATCCAGTAATTGGAGTTGCAGTAGAGCCTAAGAGTCAGAAAGATTTTGACAAACTAGGTATGGGTCTTGCGAAGCTAGCGGAAGAAGATCCAACGTTCAAAGTAAGATATGATGAAGACACGAACCAAACCATTATTAGTGGTATGGGTGAGCTTCACTTAGAAATAATTGTAGATAGACTTAGAAGAGAATTTAAGGTAGAGTGTAACCAGGGTGCACCTCAGGTGAACTATAAAGAGGCTTTAACAGCTACTGTAGATCACACGGAGAGATTGAAGAAGCAGTCAGGGGGTTCTGGTTTATTTGCACAGATGTCTTTCGAAGTAGGTCCTGCAGATGAGGAATTCTTAGAATCAGAGGAGTTCAAGTCAGGTAAAGCTAGACTACAGTTTAAGAATGATATTTTCGGGGGTTCCATTCCAAAAGAATTTTTCCCGTCTATTATAAAAGGTTTTTCAGCAATGATGGACAATGGTATTCTTGCCGGTTATGGTATGGATAGCATGAAGGTAAGAGTATATGATGGACAGACACACAACGTGGATTCCAAGCCTATTGCCTTTGAATTATGTGCAAAAGAAGGTTTCAAAGAGGCTGCAAAAGGCTGTAAGCCAGTTTTGCTAGAGCCTACAATGAAATTAGAGGTTGTAACGCCAGATGAATATGTTGGAGCAGTTATTGGTGATTTGAACAGAAGAAGAGGTTTGCCAAAGGGACAAGAGACAAGAACGGGTGGAGCAGTCGCAATCCAAGCTGAAGTGCCATTATCTGAAATGTTTGGTTATGTAACTCAGTTACGTACCATTACCTCAGGTAGAGCAAGTAGTACTATGGAATTTTCTCATTACGCACCTGCGCCTAAGGGTATAGCCAAAGAGGTTATCGAGAAGGCTAGAGGTGAAGTAAGTGTATAATAAATTTGTAAATAATAAAAGAGTCGTATATTCGCGCCTCATTTTAACAATATAACTAGGTTATGAATCAAAAAATCAGAATCAAACTTCGCTCTTACGACCATAATTTGGTCGATAAGTCAACGGAGAAGATTGTGAAGACGGTAAGATCAAGTGGTGCCGTTATTTCTGGACCGATTCCGCTGCCTTCCGAGAAAGAAGTATTTACTGTGTTGAAATCTCCACACGTAAATAAGAAAGCTCGAGAGCAGTTCCAGATCCGCACGCACAAAAGACTTATTGAAATCTACACACCAACGCAGAAAACGGTTGACGCATTGTCAAAATTAGAACTGCCTAGCGGAGTAGATATTCAGGTCAAACTTACCTAGTCTGGTTATTAAATAATAAATAAATTTCGGGCGCACTTGTGCGGCTGATATATGGTTTAACTTAAACCAAGATATATAGATGAACGGTTTAGTCGGTAAAAAAATAGGTATGACAAGCATCTATGATGCGTCAGGATCCAATGTGGCATGTACCATCATTGAGGCACTACCTAACTATGTTACGCAGGTCAAAACATCAGAATCTGATGGCTACAATGCTATTCAGGTTTCTTTTGGTTCGCGTAAAGAGAAAAACGTATCAAATGCTCTGTTAGGGCATTATAAAAAGGCAGGTGTTGCAGCAGGCCAAAAGATCACTGAATTACGTGATAGCACTCTTGAGAAGAAAGAAGGAGATGCTATTACCGTTGATGAGGTGTTTGAAGAGGGAGATATTGTGAACGCAATAGGCTCAACGAAAGGAAAGGGATTCCAAGGGGTTGTAAAGCGTTACAATTTTAAAGGAGTTGGAGATGCAACACACGGTCAGCATAACAGACAAAGAGCTCCTGGTTCCATCGGTGCAGCCTCTACTCCTTCGAAAGTTATCAAGGGAATGAGAATGGGCGGAAGAACTGGTGGAAATAGAGTAAAGATTCAAAATTTAGAAATCTTAAAAATAATGCCAGAAAAGCACCTCTTACTAGTAAAAGGAGCTGTTCCGGGTTTTAAGGGTTCATTAGTAATTATTGAAAAGTAATTCGAAAATGAAAGTAGACGTATTAAATATAAACGGACAAGCAGCAGGAAGATCAATTGATTTACCTGACAATATATTTGGTCTAGAGCCAAATGAACATGCTATTTACTTAGCAGTTAAGTCGTATAATGCTGCTCAGAGACAGGGAACGCATAAAGCCAAAGAAAGAGGTGAGATTGCTGGTTCAACTAGGAAGATCAAGAAACAGAAGGGCACCGGTACGGCAAGAGCAGGTTCTATCAAGAGTGGTGTTTTTAAAGGGGGAGGTAGAATGTTTGGTCCTAGACCAAGAACATATAGCGTGAAGTTGAATAAGAAGGTGAAAACCTTAGCAAGAGCCTCAGCATTGTCTCAGAAAATGAACAACGGAGAAATTAAAGTAATCGAAGACTTTACTTTTGACCAACCTAAAACAAGCGAAATGACTAATGTTATTTCAAACCTTGCTTTGAATGGACAAAAGACTGTATTTGTTACTTCCGATGTAGATAAAAATTTATACCTGTCAGCAAGAAATATTGCAAAGTCAGGAGTAGTACCAGCACAGAATTTGAATGTGTATGATATCATGAATGCTAAAACTATCGTGTTCTCAGAAGGTGCTATAGAAAAACTTAAAGAGTCTTATAAATAATTTTAGGATGAATAAGAACGTATTGATAAAACCTATTATTTCTGAGAAGTCTGACGCACTAAGTGAGAATTCTGGAAAGTATAGCTTCATCGTAAATAAAAGAGCAAACAAGATCGAAATTAGATCTGCTGTGGAGGCACTCTATGGTGTAAATGTTTCTTCTGTAAATACTATGGTAGTACCTGGTAAAAGAAAAAGCAGAAACACAAAATCAGGAGTAATCAAAGGTATGGTGAGCTCTTATAAAAAAGCAATTGTAACCCTGGCAACAGGGGAAACTATAGATCTTTTCGGAGATATATAAATAAAGGATAAAGATGCCAGTAAAAAAGTATAATCCAATTACACCAGGACTTAGACATAGAGTGTCTAATACCTTCCAAGAGTTGTCTCAGGGGAATAAGCCTTTGAAGAAACTTGTTAAGGGTAAGACACAGTCTGGTGGTAGAAACCATGACGGTAAAATGACCGTGCGTAACATAGGTGGTGGACACAAAAGAAAATATAGAGTAATCGACTTCAAAAGGAATAAGCATAACATTCCTGGAAAAGTTGCTACTATAGAATACGATCCAAATAGATCAGCATACATTGCTTTGATCAACTATGCGGATGGTGAGAAGAGATATATTATTGCTCCAGACAAAATTAATGTGGGAGACGAGATATTATCAGGTGAGAATGCATTACCAAATGTTGGACATGCAATGTTCTTAAGCGCAATTCCTTTAGGTTCTAGTATTCATGCTATAGAATTAGAACCAGGAAGAGGAGCAGTACTTGCAAGATCAGCAGGAACAAATGGTGTTCTTATGGGGAAAGAAGGAAAGTACGCTATTGTGAAATTACCTTCTGGTGAAGTAAGAAAAATCTTACTTACGTGTAAAGCAACAATGGGAACAACTTCTAATCCTGATCACGGTCAGCAGGTATTTGGAAAGGCAGGTAGAAAAAGATGGTTAGGTAGAAGACCGAGAGTAAGAGGGGTAGCGATGAACCCAGTAGATCACCCGATGGGTGGTGGTGAAGGTAAATCTTCAGGAGGACACCCGAGATCAAGAACTGGTGTGATGGCAAAGGGTCAGAAAACGAGAAATAAGAACAAACCGTCTTCAAAATTGATAATTACAAAACGTAAGAAATAATTAAAGAATGGCTAGATCAGTAAAAAAAGGTCCATACGTTTTTAACAAGCTGCTTAAGAAAATTGAAGCGGCGCAAGAGTCTAACAAAAAGTCTGTAATTAAGACTTGGTCAAGATCTTCAATGATTATTCCTGGCATGGTTGGACTTACAATTGCAGTACATAATGGAAAAACATTTGTTCCTGTGTATGTAACAGAAAACATGGTAGGACATAAATTAGGTGAATTTTCACCAACAAGAACGTATAGAGGTCATTCTGGAAACAGAAAGTAATTCATTAGAAATTAATACAACATGGAAGCTGTAGCAAAACTTAAAAATTGTCCGATGTCTGCCAGAAAGATGAGATTGGTAGTGGATAGTATACGTGGTAAAAATGTAGACGAGGCATTGAATATCCTCAAGTTTAGCAAAAGAGAAGCTGGAGGTTGGTTAGAAAAAGTATTGCTTTCTGCAATATCTAACTGGGAAGGTAAATTGGACATGGCATACAATGCGGATGACTATGATCTTTTTGTGAAGATTGCAAAAGTAGATGGTGGAACATTCTTAAAAAGATTTAGACCAGCACCACACGGTAGAGCACATAGAATTAGAAAAAGAACAAACCACGTGACGTTGATAGTAGAGAACAAGAAGGAGATAGAGAACGAGGGAGTTGAAACAGAAACAGAATAAATTAAACACTTAAGATAATCCATATATGGGTCAAAAAACAAATCCAATAGGTAACAGATTAGGCATCATCAAGGGATGGGACTCTAACTGGTTCGGTGGAAAGAACTTTGCTGATAATGTGATAGGTGACGAGAAGATCAGAAGATATATCAAAGCAAGGATCGTTAAAGGTGGTATCGCAAGAATTGTGATCGAAAGAACTTTGAAGAGAATTACGGTTACTATCCATACTTCAAGACCAGGTATCATAATTGGTAAAGGTGGTTCAGAAGTTGATAGACTAAGAGAAGAGCTCAAGAAGTTAACTGGTTCTGATGTGCAGATTAATATCATCGAAATCAGAAAGCCTGAATTAGATGCGAACATTGTTGGTGAATCAATTGCGAAGCAATTAGAGGGAAGAGTTAACTATAGAAGAGCTACTAAGATGGCTATCCAATCTACAATGCGAGCAGGTGCAGAAGGTATTAAAGTGAGAATCTCAGGTAGATTAAATGGAGCAGAGATGGCACGTTCTGAAGAATTTAAAGATGGTAGAACACCCTTACAAACCTTTAGAGCAGATATTGATTACGCTTTACAAGAAGCGCAAACAGTATATGGGAAGATTGGCATTAAAGTGTGGATTTGTAAAGGAGAAGTATTAGGAAAAAGAGACTTATCACCTAACGTAGGTGTTGACCAAAAAGGTGGAAGAGGAAGAGATAACCGCGGTGGTGGAAGAGGAAGAGGAAGAGATAACCGTGGTGGTGGAAGAGGAAGAGATAACAGAGGCGGAGGAAGACGTTAATTAATTAGATTTAGAGACACAGAAATAAAATAAAGAAATGTTACAACCTAAACGTACGAAATACAGAAAGACGCACAAAGGAAGGAACAAGGGAATGGCACTCAGAGGTAGCACAGTTGCTTTCGGTTCATTTGGCCTTAAGTCAGTGGAAAGAGGAAGATTGACAAGTAGACAGATTGAAGCTGCAAGGATTGCCATGACGAGATACATGAACAGGGAAGGAAAAGTTTGGATCCGTGTTTTTCCTGATAAGCCTATGACCAGTAAGCCTGCAGAGGTAAGGATGGGAAAGGGTAAGGGAGCTCTAGATCATTATGTTGCAGTTATCAAACCTGGAAAAATCATGTTCGAATTGGACGGTGTTTCTAGAGAGATTGCAACTGAAGCATTAAGACTGGCAGCACAGAAGTTACCAGTATTGACTAAGACAGTAACAAGATTAGATTACCAAGATTAATACATTATGCCTTCAAAGAAATTTTTAGAATTGCAGGAATTTTCAGATGCAGATCTTAGCAACGAACTAACGGAGACAGTAACTCAGTTTAGAAAAATGAGATTTGATCATGAAGTAAGAGGATTGGATAATCCTTTAACTCTAAAAGAGGTAAGAAGAGATATCGCAAGATTGAAAACAGAGGTGAGAAGAAGAGAGGTAGCTGCATTAGATGAAAAAGCTCAACTTAAAAGATCCAAAAAACGCGCAAGAAGATAATGGAAAATACTACAACAAATAAAAAACAACGTATTGGTGTTGTCTCTAGTACATCCATGGATAAAACCATCTCAGTATTAGTTAGAAGAAGACTTAGACACCCTATCTACGGAAAGTTTGTAAAGAAATCTAAAAAGTTTCTTGCCCATGATGAGTCGAATGAGTGCAACGTAGGTGACACAGTTAAGATTATCGAATCAAGACCTTTGAGTAAAAGAAAGCGTTGGTCTTTGGTAGAAATTATTGAAAAAGCAAAATAGTATTTTAAATGATACAGCAAGAATCCAGATTAAAAGTAGCCGATAACTCAGGTGCCAAAGAGGTACTTTGTATCCGTGTGCTAGGAGGATCTAAAAGAAGATACGCTTCTGTAGGAGACAAGATTGTAGTTTCCGTTAAGCAAAGTTCTCCAGGTGGTGTGAAGAAAGGATTGGTTTCACCAGCAGTGATCGTAAGAACAAAGAAAGAGATAAGAAGAAAAGATGGTTCTTACATCCGTTTTGATGACAACGCAGTTGTATTGTTAACACCAAATGACGAGCCAAGAGGAACAAGGATTTTTGGACCTGTGGCAAGAGAATTGAGAGATAAAGATTACATGAGAATTGTATCACTAGCACCTGAGGTGCTTTAAATTTTGAATCATGATTAAGAATAAATCTGTACCTAAAAAGATACATATTAAAAAGGGAGATAAAGTAAGAATCATTGCTGGAAAACACAGAAATGAGGAAGGCGTTATTCTAGAAATTTTCCCTAAGCAGTATAGAGCTATCGTAGAAGGATGGAACATGGTGAAAAAGCATACGAAGCCTTCAAATGATAACCCAGGTGGTATCAGCGAAATGGCTTCACCTATACATATCTCAAACCTTATGCTTATCGATCCTAAATCAGGAAAGCCGACAAGAATAGGAAGAAAGATAGTGGATGGGAAATCAACAAGATATTCTAAAAACTCTGGAGAAATTATTAAGTAATGAGTTATACACCAAGGTTAAGAGCCAAATATAAAGATGAGATTGTACCTAAGCTAATGGAAAAATTTGGCTACAAGACAATCATGCAATGCCCAAGATTGGAAAAGATTTCAATCAATCAAGGAGTTGGTCTTGCAACACAGGATAAAAAGCTGGCTGATAATGCACTTAAAGAACTTACTGTAATTGCAGGTCAAAAAGCAGTGCCTACTAAGGCAAAGAAATCTGTATCAAACTTTAAATTGAGAGAAGGAATGGTGATCGGAGCAAGAACTACATTACGTGCACATCAGATGTATGAATTTCTCGATAGACTTGTTGCAGTTGCTCTACCTAGGGTACGTGACTTTAGAGGAATCAGTGATAAAAGTTTTGATGGAAGAGGAAACTATACGCTCGGTATAAAGGAGCAAATTATATTTCCAGAAATTAATCTTGACAACGTTGCTAAGATTACTGGAATGGATATAACATTTGTTACAAGTGCAAAGACAGATAGTGAGGCATTAGAATTATTAAAATTATTGGGACTACCATTTAAAAATCAAACTACAGCAGTCAATGGCTAGAAAAGCATTAATAGCAAGAGAAGAAAAGAGAAGAAAACTTGTAAAAAAGTACGCTGCTCTTAGAGCTCAATTGAAAAAAGAAGGCAAGTGGGAAGAATTAGACAAGTTGCCTAAAAACTCATGTAAAATCAGATTGCATAATAGATGTAGATTGACTGGAAGACCTAAGGGCTACATGAGAAAATTTGGAATTAATAGAGTGACATTTAGAGAAATGGCGCTATCAGGAAAAATTCCTGGAGTAACTAAAGCAAGTTGGTAAACTTATAATAAGAAAAGAATATGGCTGTTACAGATCCAATAGCAGATTACTTGACAAGAATCAGAAATGCACAATTAGCACGACACAGAATTGTGGAAATTCCTGCTTCTAATCTTAAGAAAAAGATCACTGAGATCCTCTACGATCAAGGGTATATCTATAAATATACATTTGATGATGCAGCAGGAAAACAAGGACTAATTAAAATAGCCTTGAAGTATGATCCTATTACTAAAGATCCTGTGATCAAGAAGTGTGGTAGAATTAGTAAGTCTGGTTTGAGACAATATTCCAAATCACAAGAAATTCCTAGAATTATTAATGGTCTAGGAGTGTGCATCGTCTCTACTTCAAAAGGAGTAATGACGGATAAACAAGCAAAAAGTCAGAACGTAGGAGGTGAACTCCTTTGCTACGTATACTAAAATATAAGTATTATGTCTAGAGTAGGAAATTCGATAATTGAAATACCAAGTGGATTAACATTAGATATGAGCCCATCAGGTCTTGTAACAGTGAAGGGTCCTAAAGGTGAACTTACACAACAAATTGATCCAGACTTCAAAATGAATATTGAAGATGGAAGCATGCAGCTAGTACGTCCAACAGAACAAAAGAGACATAAGGCCTTGCATGGTTTATATAGATCTCTTATTAACAACATGGTTGTTGGAGTGACTGAGGGGTACAAAATAGAACTCGAACTTGTAGGTGTAGGTTATAGAGTAGCGAATACTGGAAATATGCTCGAATTAACACTTGGGTATTCTCACCCAATTTACTTCGTAGTACCAGCTGAGGTGAAAGTGACATCTGCAATGGAAAAAGGAAAGGCGCCTGCAATAATTTTGGAGTCAAATGACAAACAACTCATTGGACAGGTGGCTGCAAAAATAAGAGCGTTTAGAAAAGTTGAACCATACAAAGGTAAGGGAGTAAGATTTAAAGGCGAAGTGGTTAGAAAGAAAGCAGGTAAAACTGCTGGTTAATTTTTTAATATAATAAGTTGTCTTACTATGAAAAGTAAAGCACAAAGAAGAAAAACAATAAAACACAGAATTAGAAAGAGCATCACTGGAACTGCAGCGAAGCCTAGATTTTCTGTGTTTAAAAGCAACAAAAGTATCTACTGCCAACTAATAGATGACACTGCAGGTGTTACTATGGCAAGCGCTTCATCATTAGAATCCTCTACAAAAGGAAAAATGAATCAAGCAAAGGAAGTAGGTCAAAAGATTGCAGAACTTGCTAAATCAAAAGACATCTCTGATGTTGTATTTGATAGATCAGGTTTTATTTATCACGGTAGAATTAAAGCATTGGCTGATTCCGCAAGAGAATCAGGTTTAAAATTTTAGAATAGTATTATGGCAGATAATCAAAGAATACGCGCTAAAGATGCAAGCGAACTTAAAGAAAAGTTAGTTCATCTTGGAAGAGTAACGAAGGTAACGAAAGGGGGTAGAACATTTAGTTTCTCCGCTCTAGTTGTAGTTGGTGACGGAAAGGGTACCGTAGGACACGGTCTTGGTAAAGCAAGAGATGTTTCTGAGTCAATTGCAAAAGCCGTTGATAATGCTAAGAAAAGTTTAGTGAAAGTTCCATTATATAAAGGAACTATACCACATGAGCAAAAAGGAAAGTATGGTGCTGGAAAAGTACTCATCAAACCAGCTTCTGATGGTACCGGGGTAATCGCAGGTGGAGCAATGAGAGCCGTACTAGAGATTGCTGGAGTACAAAATGTACTTGCAAAATCACAAGGATCTTCTAACCCGCATAACGTTGTGAAAGCAACAATTAATGCACTTCAGTTGTTGAGAGGTCCAGAAACTATTGCTAAACAAAGAAGGATTCCTTTAGAGAAGGTTTTTAAAGGATAATTAAACGTTTAAAAAATTTGCACAATGGCAAAGATCAAAATAACACAGATTAAAAGCGTAATCGATAGATCTAAGAGACAGAAGGATACGATGATAGCGCTTGGCTTAAGAAAAATGAACCAGTCTGTGGTAAAAGAAGTCAACCCACAAATACTTGGGATGGTTAAGAAAATTGAACATTTAGTAACTGTAGAAGAAGCATAACATGGGACTACATAATTTAAAGCCTGCAAAAGGTTCAGTATCATCTAGAAAAAGAATCGCAAGAGGACAGGGATCTGGTAGAGGTGGAACCTCCACGAGAGGTCATAAAGGTGCTAAGTCTAGATCTGGTTACAGTAGTAAAAGAGCATTCGAAGGAGGTCAGATGCCTTTGCAAATGCGTATTCCTAAAAGAGGTTTTAAAAGCCCAAATAGAGTAAGCTTTGAACCCTTTAATCTTGGAAGACTACAAACAATAGTAGACAAGTACAAATTGAAAGAAATTACTCCAGAAATTCTTGTGCAAGCAGGCGTTTGTAGGAAAGGAGATAAGATTAAAGTATTGGGAACAGGCGAACTTTCAGCGGGTATTAATGTTACTGCACATGCTATCTCTGCGACAGCAAAATCTAAAATTGAAGCGCAGGGTGGAAGTGTTACTGCGTTGATAGTGAAAGAAGTAAAAGAAGTAAAAGCAAAACCTGCAAAAGCAGCACCAGCAGCTTCTCAAGAGGAAGAATAATTGATTGATTAATTCATAAGACAGAAGGATGAAATTTATTGAAACGCTAAAGAATATCTGGAACATTAAAGAGCTAAGGGAACGTATCCTTTTTACTCTTTTTATTCTATTGATATATAGATTTGGCTGTTATGTTGTTCTTCCAGGTGTGAACCCACAAGCCTTGGAGCTTGCACAATCTGCTGGAAACAATGATTTGTTAAGTCTAATTAACGCCTTTACAGGTGGAGCATTTAATAATGCAGCTGTCTTTGCATTGGGTATCATGCCCTACATTACAGCATCGATTATCATTCAGTTATTGGGATTTGCCGTACCATACTTCCAAAGACTACAACAAAAGGAAGGAGAAGCAGGTAGAAAGAAGATAACACAGATTACAAGAATGCTTACAGTTGCCATTACCCTTGTACAAGGAGGTGGTTACTTAAAAATGATACAAAGTTCTGGTGCAATTGATCCATCTGTAGATATGGGCGTGTTCTGGATCAGTAATATTATTATCCTTTCCGCAGGTACTGTATTTGCAATGTGGTTAGGTGAAAAAATAACAGACAAAGGAATTGGTAACGGTATCTCTCTATTAATCATGATTGGTATCATCGCAACACTTCCTACTTCTTTTATTGCAGAAGTGTCTACACAGTTTGCTAATAATCCATTGTTACTAATTATTGAATTAGCGGCTCTTTTCTTTACAGTACTTTTATGTGTATTGATAGTTCAGGGGGTAAGACGTATTCCTACCCAATTTGCAAAGCGGATGGTAGGGAGAGGATCAGGACAGATTCCTGTAGCAGGTGTGAGAGACTACATTCCTTTAAAGGTAAATGCAGCAGGGGTAATGCCAATTATCTTCGCACAAGCAATCATGTTTTTACCAATGACAGTTGGAAACTGGTTGAGCGACGGTGCTCCTAGTGATTTATTATTAAGTCTAAGTGATTGGAAATCTATTCCATACAACATACTATTCTTCTTCCTAGTTGTTTTGTTTACCTATGTGTACACAGCATTATTAGTAAATCCACAACAGTATGCAGAATACCTAAAAAGACAAAATGCGTTCATTCCAGGTATTAAGCCAGGAAAGCAAACGCAGGAATTTATTGATTCTCTTACGACAAGAGTAACATTACCAGGTTCCATCTTTTTGGGCTTCGTATCTATACTTCCAGCCATAGTTGCTTCATTTGGTGTAAGTGATGGATTTGCTCTATTCTTTGGAGGAACGTCATTACTTATCCTAGTAGGGGTTGTACTTGATACCTTACAGCAAATTGAAAGTTACTTACTAATGCGTAAGTATGATGGTTTAGTAAAATCTGGAAAGATTAAAGGACGTAGCGGAATGCAGACCATCGGGTCTCCTATGTAATATCATTTTTTATGGTGTATTACAAAACAGATGAGGAAATTGAGCTGATAAGAGCTAGCTGTCTTCTTGTAAGCAAAACATTGACCCTAGTAGCTTCTCATCTGAAACCAGGAGTTACAGGTACGTTTTTAGACACAAAAGCAGAAGAATTTATACGCGATCATAAAGCCATACCCGGATTTAAAGGCTATGGCGGATTTCCTGCAACATTGTGCATTTCTGTTAATGAACAGGTTGTACACGGAATTCCAAATGACAAAGAGTTTACAGATACAGATATAGTGAGCGTGGATTGTGGCGTAATTATGAATGAATTTTACGGGGATGCAGCATTTACTTTCGCATTAAATGGGGTAAATGAAGAAACAATGGAACTTTTAGTAACGACAAAAGATTCATTGTATAAAGCAATTGAATCAGCAAAAGTGGGGAATAGAATAGGCGATATTGGCTATTCTGTACAAAATCACGCTGAAAAACTGCACAAATACGGAGTTGTAAGAGAATTAGTAGGGCACGGAATAGGGAAAAACTTACATGAATCTCCAGAAGTTCCTAACTATGGCAAACGGGGCAGAGGCCCAGTTATTAAGACAGGTTTGGTAATAGCTATCGAGCCCATGGTCAATTTAGGCGTTAAAGAAGTACGCCAAGCAGACGATGGTTGGACAATTATTACCCGAGATAACAAGCCTTCAGCGCATTATGAGCATACAGTAGCCATAAAAGCGGAGGGAACTGATATTTTATCAGATCATGTTATAGTAGAAGAAGCTGTCAAAAATAACCCAGAACTTAAGGAAATTTCATTAAAAAATTAGATATTTGCAGTCCGAAAAAATTTATGGCGAAACAAGAACTTATTAAACAAGACGGAATCATTGAAGAAGCACTATCAAACGCTATGTTCCGTGTACGTCTAGAAAACGATCATTTACTTGTTGCAACCATTTCAGGTAAGATGAGAATGCATTACATTCGAATCCTCCCTGGTGATAAGGTAGCTGTAGAAATGTCTCCATATGATTTATCTAGGGGACGTATTACTTACAGATATAAATAAAAGAATTATGAAAGTACGAGCATCCATAAAAAAAAGATCTTCAGATTGTAAGATCGTTAGAAGAAAGGGGAAGCTTTATGTGATTAACAAAAAGAATCCTAGATTCAAACAAAGACAAGGATAAGATATGGCAAGAATTTCAGGAGTTGATTTACCAAAAAACAAAAGAGGTGTAGTAGGACTTACTTACATCTTTGGTATTGGTAGCAGCAAAGCTGCAGAAGTCTTAGGACGCGCTAAGATTGATGAAAATGTCAAAATCAAAGATTGGACAGATGACAACATCAAAGAAATAGCAAGAATGCTCCAAGACGAATATAAAGTAGAAGGAGATTTGAGAAATGAAATCCAGTTAAACATTAAGCGTTTAATGGATATTGCTTCGTACAGAGGTCTTCGTCATAGAAAAGGTCTTCCTGTTAATGGTCAAAGAACAAAGACCAATGCAAGAACTAGAAAGGGTAGAAAGAAGACTGTAGCAAACAAAAAGAAAGCAACTAAATAATAAATAAATCTTAGGCTGATCTTATGGCTAAAACTAGAAAAAAAAGAAAGGTAACGGTTGCTCCAGAAGGAGTAGCATATATCCACGCCAGCTTTAACAATATTATTGTTTCCATGGCAAACAAGTCAGGACAGGTGATCTCATGGGGATCAGCTGGTAAAGCAGGTTTTAGAGGTTCCAAGAAAAATACACCATACGCAGCACAGATAGCAGCAAAAGATGCTGCACAGGTTGCTTATGATGCTGGTATGCGTTACGCTGAAGTATACGTGAAAGGTCCAGGTTCAGGAAGAGAATCCGCAATCAGAGCAATTGACGGTTGTGGTATAAAAGTGACTAGGATAAATGATATGACTCCTATTCCACATAACGGGTGTAGACCACCAAAAAGAAGAAGAGTTTAATTTTCAATTAACGACTAGCTAGTTTATAAGTAATGGCAAGATATACAGGTCCAAAGACAAAAAAATCAAGAGCACTCGGAGAATCTCTCTTCGGGCACGATAAAGCTTTCGAAAAAAGAAAGTATCCTCCAGGCCAGCATGGTGGTGGAAGAAGAAGAAAGCAGAACTCTGATTATAAGATCCAATTAATGGAAAAGCAAAAAGCGAAGTACACCTATGGTTTACTCGAAAGACAATTTGCTAATCTATTCGAAAAAGCAAGTAGAAATAAAGGTGTTACTGGTGAAGTACTTCTTCAATTCTTAGAAGCAAGACTGGATAACACGGTATTTAGACTTGGAATCGCTCCTACTAGACGTGCAGCTAGACAACTAGTGAATCACAAGCACATTTTAGTGAACGGGAAATTGACGAACATTCCGTCTTACCAACTAAGACCGGGTGATGTCGTTTCTGTAAGAAATAAATCAAGACACCTATCTACCATCCATGATTCTATATCTACAATGCAAGATGTTAGAAAATGGGCTTGGTTAGAATGGAATCCTGATAAAATGGAAGGAAAGTTCTTAGAACTTCCAGAAAGAGAAAAAATTCCAGAGAAAATTAATGAGCAGCTAATTGTAGAACTCTACTCTAAGTAAGCTCTCTCGATCATTTCATCTTCTTAATCTACTTTTTAAAACAGACATATATATGAGTATCCTCAGTTTTCAGAAGCCTAATAAGATTTTATTACAGAAAGCAAATGAGTTTGAAGGAGTATTTGAATTTAAACCTCTTGAGCCAGGATTTGGACAGACAGTTGGTAATTCACTAAGAAGGGTACTTTTATCTTCTTTAGAAGGGTATGCTATCTCTGCAATTAGAATAGCAGGAGTAGAACATGAATTTGCAACTATAAAAGGTGTTGTAGAAGATGTAGTAGATATTATTTTGAACCTTAAGCAAACTAGACTTAAGCCAAATATCGAAGACCTAGACAGCGCTGAAGAAAAAATATACTTGACTATTAGTGGTCAAGAAGAATTTAAAGCAGGTGACCTAGAAGCATATACCAATGTCTTCAAAGTAATGAACCCTGACCTAGTAATTTGTAGAATGGATCCTTCTGTAAACTTAGAAATTGAGTTTACTATAACTAAAGGAAGAGGATATGTTCCTGCAGATGAAAATCTACCTAAAGATGCACCAATCGGAATCATACCTGTTGATGCAATATATACTCCTATCAAACGTGTTTCTTACGAAATAGAAAACACAAGGGTAGGACAGAAGACAGATTACGAAAAGCTTACTATTGAAGTGCAGACAGATGGTACTATACATCCAGAAGATGCGATTAAAGAGGCTTCAAGAATAATGATCCAACATCTTATGTTGATCACAGATGAAAACATCACATTCGAAGACGCTACAAGCAGAGAGGACAATATAGTAGATGAGCATATCTTACACATGAGAAAGCTTCTTAAGACTTCATTGGAAGATCTAGATCTATCTGTAAGAGCATACAACTGTCTTAAGGCAGCAAAAATCAATTCTCTTGGAGAAATGGTGAAGTATGACACACACGAATTATTGAAATTTAGAAACTTCGGTAAGAAGTCACTTGTAGAGATTGAAGAATTACTACAGAACAAGGGACTTACCTTTGGTATGGATCTTGGAAAATATAAGTTAGACGAAGATTAGTCACTACGACCCAAGCCCAGCTTGGACCCTATTTTAAAATAGCATATTACCATTTCGAAAAAAATCAAAGGTCGTACTTGAAATTCGAAACAGTGATGCATAACTAACATTGTCATGAGACACGGAAAAAAAGTCAACCATCTTGGAAGACAAAAAGGGCACAGAACAGCTCTACTTAGAAACCTTTCATGTGCACTTATTGAGCACAAAAGAATTAATACAACTTTAGCGAAGGCAAAAGCCCTCAGAGTATACATCGAACCCGTTGTTACAAGGTCTAAAGAAAATACAACACACTCAAGAAGAGTTGCATTCAAATATCTCCAAAGTAAAGATGCAGTAAAAGAATTATTTAGTACTGTAGCTGATAAAGTAGCAGACAGACCAGGTGGTTACACCAGAATAATAAAAACTGGATTCAGAAAAGGAGATGCAGCAGAAATGGCAATGATAGAATTTGTCGATTTCAATGAGGTATACACAAAAGCTTCTAAACCTAAGTCAACAGGTAGAACGCGTAGAAAGAAGAAGAGTGGAGGAGGAGCAGCAAAGGCTGCAGCAGCGACAGCAGCAGCAGCAAACCAAGAGGAAGAATAAAATTTCCTATTTATAAAAAATTAAAAGGCCTTCAGTTCTCTGTTGGCCTTTTTTTATTTCACTCCTAATGATGATGGTGCGCATGACCAGAGGAGTTATTCTTGTTGAATACAAAAGATTGGAATGCCAGCTTTTGAGCATTTGGATTGTTCTCCTCTATTAGATACATGGCGTTAGTCTCCAGGTTAATAAATTCTTGTTTACTATGCTGGGCATTAGGCCAAGTGACAATTATTCGTTGTATAGTCTCAGCACTTCCTATTCCTATATGGGCTGTAAGCGAATTCGCACCAAAACTTCCCCCAGAATTTACAGTATGAAAAATGGATTGCTCTTTATTTTCTGAAGTACAAATGATTTGTATGCGAGCACCTATGGCTGATCGATTCGATTCCGTTCCCTCCAGCTTTAGCTTTATCCATCGATTCGTATTTCCAGGATTCTCAAATAAGGCATTGGGAAAAATATCTCCCTCAAAGGCTCCACCCATAACAGCATAAATATCTTGATCGCCATCATTGTCTAAATCAGAAAAAGCAATTCCATGTCCTTTCTGAATGTGGCCAAGACCTAATTGAAAGGTTTGGTCCTCAAAACGTGTTCCTCCCTTATTCGTGAAAAATCGATTTGGAACCACAGCTCTGTAATCTGGAGCACCTGTACCTAGGTATAGATCTAAATAACCATCATTATCAATATCGCCATAATTGGAGCCCATAGTGGATAGTGCTGAGTATTTCAAATAGCTTTTGGTCTCGTCTCTGAAACTATTTTTCTTTGTATTGATATGAATCCTTGTAGCTTCAGAATTAACGGGAAGACCTAATACATCTCTAGCAAATTGACCTCCTTGATCTAGAAATGCTTCTGAGCTATAAGAGGCAACAAACAGATCGTCCCAACCATCATTATTCGCATCAAAAAACCAACACGGGAATGCATACTGGGGGTCTGAAACATTAGCAGTAGCGCTTACATTTTTAAATACCCTGCCTCCTTCATTTTGTAATAAAACATTAGGACCATCAAGATTTGAAAGAAATATATCTCTAAAACCATCATTGTTCATATCACCACTGCTTACTCCTTTAAAGTATCCTATCTGTGCTGCATTTAAATTTAAAGCCTCATTGCTAAAACTACCTCTGCCATCATTTATAAATAATTCACACGGAAAATTTTGAGTGCTCAAAGTATTAGTCTCATTTGCCACAAATAAATCAATCCATCCATCATTGTTAAAGTCAAACCATTCCGAACTCTGTGTTGGACGTACACTATACATGCCACGCTCAATAGTCTGATCTTCAAACTTGCCATCACCCATATTTATCATCAAAGAATTTGGTAAAACACCCCATTCCAATTTTGGTCTCCAGCCTCCCCGCAGTATTATAAAATCTAAATCTCCGTCATTATCAACATCGGCTTGTTTTAAGTTTAATCCTCCCTTAATCTTATCTAATCCAGCCTCCGCAGTCCCATCCACAAATCCCGATTCCCCCTTGTTTATATAATATTTAATAGTACCCTGCATCCCCCATGACGAAGTCATTATATCCATAAGACCATCATTATTAAAATCATCCGTGATAACTCCTCCTGAAAGATCAAACATATCTATACCCATTTGACTGGCAACATTTTGAAAGCTAGCCGAACTACTCTTAGTTCCTATGTTTATCAGAAATTTGCTAGGCACCTCACTTGGATGTTTGTCTAGCGTCATATATGCCAAGTTGAGCAACCATCTGCTTTGGTAATCATCAGGAAATACTGCAAGAATTTCAGAATACTTTTCTATTGCTTTTTCAGATCCGATGGGTTTAATATGAATCCCTTTTTCTTGGATTGGAATGATACAGGAAGCATCATTGTGATTGTGCTGGCAGTTTTCTTGCTCACCTAAGCGCAGATAACAGATGGCAAGAAAATCGTGTAAGACCTTACTTTTTTGAGTTATGTTTTTTAGTGCTGCGCTGCTGTTAATAATGCTGGAAATGATACTTATCGCTTCCTGCGTTTTTCCACTATTTAAGAGCTCTCTAGCATAATTAAAATGCAACATAGGATCATAGCTTTGATCAAGTTGTTCTTTCATCATCTTAGATCTAATCGTATTGTCGTATATACTTTCACTTAGATTCGATTTGCGAATAATTTGAGAGATACTATCCACCATGCTCTTTTGAACCATCTTTGAACTAGGCAAGGATACTAACTTTTCCTCTTTGCATTGAGAAAAACTAAAGACGATACAAAACATGAAAAACAAGAGATTAAACCTAAAAGGCATATGAAACAGATTTATTTAGCCAAAATAGCCTATATAGCTGAGATATATGAATTGAAAGACGGTACTTTTTAGATATGTTTTATATTTGCACAAATTATTAAAATCTCTAATCTGTTATATGATCAATATAGATGAATCGCAGGCTATCCTTTTACTGGAAGATGGAACCCATTTCACAGGGAAAGCTGCAGGAATTAAAGGAACAACTACGGGTGAAATTTGCTTCAATACGGGAATGACCGGTTATCAAGAGATTTTTACCGACCCCTCTTACTTCGGCCAGGTCATGGTAACCACAAACGCGCACATAGGGAATTATGGAACAAAAAATTCAGATGTCGAATCAGATAAGGTACAGATCTCTGGACTTGTGTGTAAGAACTTTACGAATAAGTATTCTCGCCACCAAGCAGATGATGAAATCCAGAAATATTTTGAAAAGGAATCCATAGTTTGTATCCACGGAATTGATACCAGAGAAATTGTAAGACACATAAGAAATAAGGGGGCAATGAATTGTATCATTTCTTCAGAGGAAACTGACTTAGCAGTACTGAAAGAAAAACTCCAACAAGCTCCCTCCATGGATGGCTTAGAGTTAGCTTCCAAAGTTACTACGAATGAGGTGTACACACTCGGAGACGAATCCGCGCCCTACAAAATTGCAGTACTTGATTTTGGGACTAAGAAAAATATACTCAGATGTTTCGTAGAAAGAGATTGCTTTGTAAAAGTGTTTCCAGCAAAATCAAATGCAGAGACTATTCAAGCCTTTAACCCAGATGGCTACTTTCTTTCCAATGGCCCCGGCGATCCTGCCAGCATGGAATATGCCCAAGAGACGATTCGCACTCTATTAGGAACAAATAAACCCATGTTTGGAATTTGCTTGGGACACCAACTTCTCGCGCTAGCAAATGGAATCCCTACGTATAAGATGCACAATGGACATCGAGGTATAAACCATCCCGTGAAAAATATCCTTACGGGCGTATGTGAGATTACCTCCCAGAACCATGGCTTTGGAGTAAATGCAGATGTACTCAGAGAACATAGCGATACGATCGAAATCACACATATGAACCTAAACGATGATACAGTAGAAGGGATCCGCTTAAAAGGGAAACCCGCATTTTCAGTACAGTATCATCCGGAGGCATCACCAGGTCCACATGACTCTAGATATTTATTTGACGACTTTGTCACACTCATAAAAAAACACAAATCCTAATGGCAGAAATAATAGACATACGCGCAAGAGAAATTCTTGATTCCAGAGGAAATCCAACAGTAGAAGTTGAAGTATTAACGGAAAACGGATTTATGGGAAGAGCAGCTGTGCCTTCTGGTGCATCTACAGGGAAGTATGAAGCAATAGAAATGCGTGATAATGATAAGGATAGATTCCTCGGGAAGGGAGTCTTAAAAGCCTGCGAAAACGTAAATGAAAAATTACGCAATGTAGTTATAGGAGAAAGTGTGTTTGAGCAACGCTACTTAGATGAAGCGATGATTGCCCTGGACGGCACAGACAACAAATCAATTATGGGAGCCAATGCCATCTTAGGTGTTTCTCTTGCGGTTGCTAAAGCTGCGGCAATGGAATCTGATCAATCCTTGTATAGATATATTGGTGGAGTAAATGCACACGTCATGCCTGTACCCATGATGAATATATTGAATGGTGGATCACACGCAGATAACAGCATCGATTTTCAAGAATTCATGGTGATGCCCGTGGGAGCAGAAAGCTTTTCGCAGGGTCTACAGATGGGAGTAGAAGTTTTTCATGCGCTAAAAAAAGTACTGAAGAGCAAAGGATATTCAACAAATGTTGGAGACGAAGGAGGATTTGCACCTAACATTAAGTCGAATAAGGAAGCAATAGAAATTGTTCTGCACTCTATAGAATCTGCAGGCTACAGACCTGGTGAAGACCTTATGATCGCGATGGATGCGGCCGCTTCAGAATTCTACCTACACGACGAAAAAGTGTATCATTTTAGTTCATCCACAGGAGATAAACTTACCTCGGATGAGATGGTCTCCTATTGGAATGAATGGGTGGAGAATTATCCTATCCTATCCATAGAAGATGGCCTAGACGAAGATGACTGGGAGGGCTGGGCAAAAATGACAGCTAAGATGGGGGACAAGATACAATTAGTTGGAGATGATTTGTTTGTTACGAATACAAAGAGATTGCAAAGAGGGATTACAGAAAAATCAGCTAATTCCATACTTATAAAAGTGAATCAAATAGGTTCCCTAACTGAAACGATTGAAGCCGTATCTATGGCACACAATAATGGACTAACCTCTGTTATGAGTCACAGGTCTGGAGAAACGGAAGATACTACCATTGCTGACCTAGCTGTTGCCCTGAACACAGGACAGATTAAAACAGGATCGGCATCTAGAAGTGATAGAATTGCTAAATACAATCAGCTCTTACGTATTGAAGAAGAATTAGGATCAGCTGCTATCTACAAGGGAAGAGATATATTTTAAGTGAGTTAGGGCGTGCCCTAGACCTATTCAAGAATAGGTGCCTACCTGCTGACGCATGCAGGCAGGTCGTGTCGTCCGCAGCCAGGTCCTTCGGACTCCTACGGACTGCTCCCACCACTCACGCGGTGGCTTGACCACCATTGATTAGTTTACTCATAAATCAAGCTTAAAGTAGCTAGTTTTTAACCATTCATTCCAGTTTTATTGTGGGATAAGCACAAACGATTTTAGATTTTAACTATATTTACATATTATAAATATTTGTAATATGAGCAAAAAGAGCAAAAAAGAAAAACAAGCAGCAAGAAAACCATGGTTTTTCAATAAGTATTTGCTTTGTCTAATCTTCTTTTTAGTTTGGATGCTTATCTTTGACCGCCATAGTTGGAGAACACAAAGGCAGCTAAGCCATTCAATAGACGCATTGAAAAAGGAAAAAGCCGAATTTACTGATAAGTATAAAATTGCTCTCCAACAACAGAAGGATCTCGAAAGAAATCCGGAAAAGTATGCACGAGATAATTACTTTATGCATACTAAAAACGAACAAGTATTTTATATAGAAAAAGAATAGAAATGAGCGTTCTCGTAAACAAAGATTCAAAAATTATAGTCCAAGGATTTACCGGTAAAGAAGGAACATTCCATGCAGGTCAGATGATCGATTATGGAACCAATGTAGTAGGTGGTGTTACACCAGGAAAAGGAGGACAAGAACATATTGGTAAACCTGTATTTAATACAGTTGCTGAAGCAGTATCTAAAGTAGGCGCTGATACAAGTATAATATTTGTGCCACCTAGATTTGCGCCAGATGCAATCATGGAAGCAGCAGATGCTGGAATTAAGGTGATTATTTGCATCACTGAGGGAATTCCAGTCCAAGACATGGTGAAAGTGAAAGAATATATTGAAGACTACGATTGTAGACTAGTAGGACCTAACTGTCCAGGTGTTATGACTCCTGAGGAAGCCAAAGTAGGAATCATGCCAGGATTCATTCACAGAAAAGGGAGAATCGGAATTGTATCTAGATCAGGTACACTCACCTATGAAGCAGTAGACCAAGTTACTAAAGCTGGTATGGGACAATCCACTTGTATCGGAATTGGAGGAGATCCTATTGTAGGTACAACGACTAAAGATGCTGTCGAACTACTAATGAACGATCCAGATACGGACGGAATTATCATGATTGGAGAAATAGGTGGAAGCATGGAAGCGGATGCAGCCTACTGGGTAAAAGAAAACGCAACCAAGCCTGTTGTTGGTTTTATAGCCGGCCAGACTGCACCTAAGGGAAGAACTATGGGACATGCTGGAGCAATTATTGGTGGAGCAGACGATACGGCAGAAGCTAAAATGCGCATCATGGAAAGTTGTGGTATTCACGTAGTACAATCTCCTGCAGACATTGGTATCACAATGGCAAATGCTCTAAAAGCCTAAGCCTCTTAAGCCTTTTTCATATACTTTTCTGCTTTAATAATTTGCGAAATGCAAATTACGTAACGTCTAAATTCTAGCGTCTAACGTCTAGTATCTAACGTCTAGCCCCCTTTTTCCTTTTCTGAAAATACTGCCTGCCTACGATAAGTAGTCCGAAGGATTCACAATCCTCCTTGGTAGTTTTTGCATGATGGGCACCATGCGCTCTAAGTATTCCTTTTGAATAAGTATTATCCAATTGTTTAAACCATTTGAATCTTCTATGGATATACACATCGTGAATAAGAAAATAAGTAAGTCCGTAGATGGAAATTCCAATTCCTACAAACAGTAAAGGGAAGTAGCCCTCATATAACCCACCTAGCATATAGCAAGTAGCACTTGGAATGGCAAATACAATAAAGAATAAATCATTCTTTTCAAAAAAGCCATCTTTCTCATGCGGTTTGTGGTGATCTTCATGCCAGCTCCACAAAAAGCCATGCATAATGTATTTGTGTGCAAACCATGCAACAAACTCCATACCTGCAAAAGCGCCAAATGTGATGAGAAAATATAGAAGGGTATCACTCATATTCCAAAGATACTATATGAACGGAATATTTTTTGAAAGAAACTGGACTAATCTAGAATCAATTTTTCTCCTGCATGATACTTATATGTCTCCCGCATTAAGGGAATTTCTATGAAGAAAGAAGTACCCTTTCCCTCGGTAGTATCAAAGTGAATACGACCATCAAACGCATTGAGCATATTTGCTGAAATGGCAAGTCCTAAACCAGTGCCCGAGGTTTTAGTTGTAAAGTATGGGGTAAATACTTTTTCTTGCAATGCCTTCGGAATTCCTGTGCCATTATCTTCTACCTTGATAATCGCCGTATCTTTATCTTTATACAAACTGATAGAAATTACTCCCTTACGTTCTTCTGGAATGGACTGAATCGCATTCTTAACAAGATTGTTCAATATGCGTATCATGTGGTTTTTATCTGCAAAGACCTCTATTGCATTTAAGGGTTCAAATAACTTGATCTCCATGTCATCTCTTTTTCTAAATAAATCATGCACTACTTCTACAACTTCGTTTAATACAATCTTATCATTGTTAGCTTGAGGTAGCGTAGCAAAATTTGAAAATGCATTTGCAATGTCTGCCAGATTATCTATTTGTTCGATTAATGTATTAGAAATTTTATCTACTAATGCCTCTCCTTGTGCTGGATCTGCTTGAATAGCGCGCTTAAGATATTGAATACTTAATTTCATGGGAGTAAGTGGATTCTTTATCTCATGAGCAACTTGTTTTGCCATCTCCCTCCAAGCAGTATCACGTTCCGTCTTAGCTAATAATTCTAGGTTTTTTTCCAATTTACCTAACATGTCGTTATAACTAGTAATCAGCTCACCAATTTCATCATTTGCCTCCCAGGCAATAGCCTCATTCTTTGAACCAAATTTTATAGATTTTAACCGCAATTGTAATGCGGTCAATGGGCGTGTAATTGATTTTGAGATAGCAATCGCAAGAGCACCTGCAATAAAAAATAAGAAGACATATAAGTTAAGCATAGAACTTAGGAACTCAGAAATACTGGATCTTACAGAATCATTTGCATTGTTCTTGTCATCTAAAGAAATATAACCAATATTTCCAAGTACAGGATGGGTGATTGGAAAGTACGCACTTACATTGTTGTCTGACTGTAATGTAAAACTTTCCCTTTTACCATGCGCTTTATGTTGGTAGAATGGATAAAAAGGGTAGGCTAGTATTTGCTTTGTATCGCTAAGACTCAAGCCTTCTTTATTATAAAGACTGGAACTTAGATTGTTAATCTCAGACAACCTCGGAAGTTCTGTTTCTATTAAGTTCAAAGCAGATTGCATATCTGTTATTTCTGCAAGTCTATTTTGTAAACTATTGTTTATAGTTACAACTTTTGCTGAAATACTTTTCTCTTGATTGTTTTTTAGAATTTGCTTAAAATACAAACTTGTAACAACAGCGATTGATAAGAAAGAAACCAAGATGAGAAATATAATCACCATCTGAATCTTTGTACTCAATGATGCAAAACTAGCTATGTATAAGAAGGGTGATTTGAAAACCTCAAACCTTAGGCTAAGTAGACTTATAAAGAAGACAAATATTCCAGACAAACAGAAAATGAATGAGAATAAAGAAATTGGTCTCAGTAAATTTGAATATGTTTTTTGCGCATAGAGCACATCCTGATTATTAATTGAATGAAAAATATGGGATACTGCATCTTTTTGAATTATGGTATTCCCTTTATGCACGTACTCTTCCCTTGCTATTTCAGGTAATCTTTTAATATCTCCATGACGATATGTTCTACCTGAAAATAGACCATAAGACACATTTTTCTTTTTCTTTTTCTTTTGAATATTAGACTCAGACAAAGCCAAGTAGAGGAAGTCTCGCTGACCGTCAAATGTGAATAATAATTTATTGCTGATAGGATTATATAAAATAGATGAATTTGAATCTAATTGGCTTATATAGGGACTAACTACGGTACTTTTACTTTTGTCTTCATTGATAATTCTACTTTCACCATCCTTTTTGTATAAAAAAACATCTTCAATGTCTAAACTAGAAGAACCCTCAAGAGCAGTATTTAAATAAGTGCGTAAATCATTCTTATGAAACTTATCGTCTGATCCGAGAGAAAAAATACTTTTAAAAGCAGATGAATTTTCAATCTTAGATTTGATACCTGCAATAGTTTTTAATTCAGTGCCATCTTTAACTGTATATAAATTTTGCAAATACTCTTGCGTCTGACGAATATCTTTTTTTATAGTATAGTAATATAATGTGGAAGAAAGTAGCCCTGCATTTAAAATTAAAAACCATATTGACCATATCAGTTTTGAACTTAGACTCTCTCCATTCAACTCCAATGAAAAATAATAACACAATAAATACAATAACATCAGGTACCAGGGTATAGCAGTGCCAAGGGCTAAATGACAAATTAGATACGTTATTAGAATAGTAGCCAGAATAGAATATCTACTTGCCCCTTTCTTGAAATTACTTTGTGCAATACACGTTTGAAATAAAAGATGAATAGAGTAGAGTATTACAATAGCACTCAGACTGTAGCCCCATAATTCAAACTGTCCAAAGCTTATATTTTCAAATTGTATTTCAGATTCTGCAGAAAACAAAAATTCTAAACCTCTTAGAAAAAGAGCAAGAAGTACGCTTGGTAAAAGAAAATATATTGCCTGATAATTAGTCCGAGTCTCTTTCCACTTATTTTTACTAAAACTTATACAGAGAAGAAGAATAAATACAGAACTAAAGAAAAGACTTGCTGGGGAAATTATACTTGCATCTCCATAGTTAGCGCTATTAAAAATAGAAATATTATCAAACAGGAATTCAGAGAGATATCCAAAGATGCATAGTAGAAGAGAACCTGAGATAAAGAATAAGGTGGATGGCTCTTCCTCCTTATATATTGTTTCTTCCAAAAAGAAGAAGGCAAACAAAAAGCCAAGGAAGAATAAAGAAAACTTAAATATTTCCGCAGTAGAATTTGATTCTTGGTAATTCTCCAAGCCATTTGTTTCTTGGTGAATTTCTTTAATCTTGTTGAAGGGTATCAGCTCACAACCGATTATTGGAGTGTTGTTGTTCTCAATTCTATAACATATTCTAGAAGCCTCTTTCTCTATCCACCATTCTTCTTTTTTTAACAAAGGAATGTCCTTATGTGACCAGACTTTTAATTTTCGGTCTTTACCAAACACAAATAATTGCATGTGACCAGATTCTAGTTCGGATATCTCTTCTGCAATAGCATCATTTGATTTTGATTGCAACTTTTCATACAGATTATTTACTTGCTTAAATTTCTTTTCAAGATGATTACGACTGTCATCTTGAACATTTTTCACACTATGGAAAGGCATACTATTAAAAAAAAATGCAATAGCAATAGAGGCTATTATTCCGAGGATAGATATGCTTAAGTATGTACTTGCTCTTTGCATTTGACTACTAAATTAACATTTTACATATTATAAAAGGTTTTAATATGTAGCAATCTTGATATTTCTTACTAGTTATATCTCTTGTTTTAGTGTATTGAGTACCATACTTATAGTTTCTCTGTATATTTGTACTAGGTATATACTCTATCGCCTTTTTTAAGTAAAAGGAGGAAAGTCTGGACAACGTAGAGAGTTACACCAACTAACAGTTGGAGTTCTATTTTAGAATAGAATATGGAAAGTGTCACAGAAAGCTAAACCGCCATTTTAATAAATGGTAAGGGTGAAAATGTGAGGTAAGAGCTCACACGTACAGTTGGCAACAACTGTGTGGGACAAACCCTATAAGTTGAAATGTCATGTATATTTTGGTTCCGTCAGGAAAATGGTTTCTCGCCAGAATGTTAAGCATGCCAAAAGGGGTAGGCAGATTAGATAAATGATAGAGGGAGATTGTTTCGCAATTTCTAACAGGATCCGGCTTATTGTATACTAAAAAAGCGCTCCAAATTTGGAGCGCTTTTTTTATATCTATATGAGATCTTTCGATTAATTTTCAATAGCATCACCCTTGAAAATGTTTCCTTGGGCAAAGTCAAATATTAATGAAAATCTAAGTGTATTATCTAATGGATTTCTTCTATTGTTAGTAGGTGTAAGGTAAGATAAATCTATTCCAAACACATTGTATTTGATACCTACTCCTACTGTCAAAAATTGTCTATCACCTTTAGTAGGGTTTTCAAAATAATAACCAGCTCTTACTGCGAATTGCTTATCATACCAATATTCCAATCCTAATGAATAATTGATTTCTCTAAGCTCTTCACTAAATCCTCCTTGTGCATCTGTAAACGACCCAAAAACGCCTGAAAACAAACTCTTTTCTCTAAAGTCTGCAATCTCATTGTTATCCGCATCATAATCAGGATTATCAATTTCGTCTCCGTTTTCATCAAGTATTCTAGAAGAAATAGGTGATGGTGTCAATAGCTTGTTAAAGTCTAGAGCAATTGTGATAGCGTTAAATTCATCAAAATTTAACTCTAATGCAGTACCAATACCTAAGTTCGCCGGGATAAAGTCTTTGAGGTCATTTCCTGTATAACTCACTTTAGAACCAACATTAGTTAAGGCAAGGCCAAAATTCCACTTACTTCCACCTGCAACCATATCTCCTTCTTTAAACCAGTTCATAGATACATCTGCAGCAAAAGCCGTAGCTGGAACAATCTCTACTCCATTTACAACCTGTCCACTTGCTAAACTCGAACGGATATACTTACCAGTCAAACCAGCAGAAAAATTTGATCCTAATTTTCTAGAATAGGCAAGAGCAAGTTCCATTTCACGAGGTCTTCCTTCACCGGCTGGATCACCATTTTCATTTGTAAATGTGATATCTCCAAGAGAGAAAAAACGCATACTTACCCCTATTGCTGAAAAGTTATCAATTTGCTTGTATCCTGATAAATATGCCATGTACACATCATCTAAGCCTAAATTTCTTAACCATGGCGTATACGTTACTGCTAGACCAACATCTTGATCTGCAAAGACTAATTTGGAAGCATTATAGAACATTGAATTTGCATCAGATGGTACAGCGATTCCTACATCTCCCATTCCACCACCACGAGCGTCTGGAACAATGCGCAAAAATGGCATAGCTGTTAGCTGCGTGTTTGAAAGACATTGGCTTTCATTCGCCTTATTGACCACACAACCTCTGGCGGGATCAAATATTTGAGAATGAACACTTTGCGCCATTCCTGATACGATTAAAACAAAAAGAATAATTTTTTTCATTGCACTCTTTAATTATGTATTTATTGCACTAAATCTTGACAAACTTGGAAAAATCGCTTTGGCGTATTTCGTTGCCATCTAATGAACGTAGTATTGCCTTAAATAAGTATATACCAGGTGCAAGATTAGTACCAATTTCTATATTTTCTCTAAAACCAGCGGAATATTTTGTTTCAGAGTATTCTTGTACTAATTGACCGGTTATGGAATATACCTCTAATTCAATCTCAATATCCTGTCCAGCTAAATCATGTTCGACCGCAAATATAGGAACATCTACTGAAGGATTAGGGAATGCATGCACTTTGATATTACCCTCAGAATTGTCTACCACACGGAATCGAATGGCTCCAGTTGCAGAATTATTTGCTATATCCCAAGCTTTAACTTCTATCGTGTGCTCACCTGGACTTAAACCAGATAAAGGAAATCTTACCAGACCTTTTGTGAAATTATCTTTCTCTGGCTCATAAAAATTATTGAGTACTATAGTATTTGACGTTTCTCCATCAATAATTGCAGTCAAATCGTGTCCAATACTTGTTCCACTTAAGTTAATCCCAAAATCATCTTCAATCTCGGCTAGTAAAATTGGGGAGTCATTTGTGATTCCACCATCTTTAAAATTTAACGTGTTCATGAACAGTTTTACCTGTGGTGGTGCATCATTTTCTAAATCAACCTGATTAGAACCTCCAATAATAATCTTGTCATAGTATCCAGCTGCATCAATACTTTGTTCATCTGTTGCATACATGCTTACCTTTCCCTCACCAAAACTAAAATCAATATCCTGAGGTAAATAAAAATCAATCTTATATACACCATTTTCTACACTCGCACTTCCCTTATAGAGAATGCTATTTTGTATTCTAAATACTTTGGCCTTGCTTGACGGATCATTCTCTAAGGTGTTCACATTTCTATGCTTATCAAATAAGGTTAAATCTAGACGCCCATTAAAATCTGACATGATAGCATTGGCATGGTCAGTTACCTTACCCGTAATCTCTATTCTCTGTAATGCGCCAAAGGTATCCTGTGCAACTTCAGCTAAAGTTTTACCATTTATTTCATCAATAGTAATCTTGTTTTGTGGAAAGGCAAGACGCATAGTTGGGTCTCCAATTAAAGCAAATTTTCTTGAGTTCACATTTATTGTATCAACAGAATTTTTTGCTCTGCGTAAAATTTCACCTAATCGAATATTCACACCATTTTGTGCCGCGAATATAGTATCAAAAGCGGCCTCTGTTAGCCTTTTATTTTGTGATGCATAGACCGCTCTGGTAGTTGTGAATAGAGCTATTGCACCACTATTCTTTCTTAATATCGCAGCTTCTCCTGCTGAAACAATGGTGGGGTCGTCATAGCTAGTAAATGAGCAGGTCGCGGTAATTATGACGGGCATTTTATCCGGGTTATTCCACTCTTCAATATCACTTAATTTCAACACACGTTCTTGCGACCAACCATTATTACCACCGTGCCCTAAGTAGTTTAATATCAATTGCCCTTTAAATATATTTTCTTTCAGAGTTGTTTCAGCCTGAGGATATCTCTGTCCGCCAGGCGTAGAGATTTGTTGGAAAGCATCAAAGTAAACTTTCTCTTGATTAGCAACAGGTTCGTTGCCTTCCACCTTCCTGGCTATTTCATCAGCCTGATTTATATGTAAATTTGAATCTTCATCATCAGCAGTAAATCCAATGCGCAGTCTCCAGTCGCCTAGAGTACTTGGGGAAGTCTCATAATGAATTATTTTATCCACGATGTCGTTTGCTTCCTCTAAGGTTTTTACAGGCATTCTTCCTACAGCTATGTCTAAGGCTCCACGAAGATTTGATAACCCTTCGTTGTCACTAAGCAATGCATAATAATCATCTGAAGGAAATCCATTGATGGGATCAATAGATTCTTCTGTTTCATATACAGGAATAAAATTCTGATCTATATTATTAGCTCTGATGTTTTTATAATCGTAGCTCCCATCACCCATTAGCAACATATAATTGAACTCAGGATTTACTCCTCTTAAATAACGTGCAAAATCACGAATAGCAGTAGGGTCACACCTTCCTGAAGAAAACTCATTGTAAATATCTTCTATATTCACAATTTCAGTACTAATTGCATTTACGTTTGATCTATGCTCTTTCAAACGCTCTGCTGCTTCTTTGAATAGAGGATGATATATGATAACAAAATTGGCATAATCTATATCATGTATGTTTTGATTTTCTAAACGCTCAACCGAAGAAGGGGACATCACATTTGAAGATGGATTAAATGCGTAATAATTTTTTAAAGAAAAATTAGTCACTGCTACAAATGAAATCGTATTTCCAGCAAATGTAGTAGGGGCAAATGATACATTATAGGGTTCGGTTACATCCCATACACTTAAATCAATTGCACTATTTATTTTAAATTCTGTGGCAAGATCATCTACACTAGATTCTACATTAAAGTGATAGGCTTGACCTGCATATCTGTTTTCTACAAGTGCGTTTAATTCTATAAAATCTAACCAAGCTTCAGCGGTATTTACACCTTCTTTATCAAATGAAACTTTTAGATTATTGATTGTGCTTACATCAGTAATAGTTTGATCGTAAAACACAAGGTCAGCATAAGGGTCCTCTATGTCAGAAATGTCGACTTGATTCGTTTCAATAGAATAACTTTGATTGTTTAACTCTATTTGAAATGAAGCGGATCTACTACTTCTTGCAGCCAGAACCGTACTTAATTTAAGCTCTGAATCCGGGACTATATTTTCTATGTTAAAGGAAGAGCTGAAATCCTTTGTCGTTTCATTAGTTAGTATTTCTCCAAACCATCTTTGTCCTGTTCCATGGGTAGAGCTGAATGCTCCTAATAAATTTACATTATCTTCCTCAGAACGCACCCGTTTATTGTAATATGAAAAACTTTGATCAGGTGCCGGTGGGGGAGTTGCGTGCATAGATTCTATCCGCTTTCCTTCTCCTGATGAAATTACTAAGAAATAATAATTGGATTCATCATAGATGTTTTTGTCAAAACGCATTTCTGTTTCCTCTGCTCTGTAGACATCAGGTCCCTGACCGTAGAAGAGGATATGATCATCTGCATCAAAACTATTGTCAGATTCCCCTACAACTAAAATTGGATTTTCAAAGAGATCTGCAGGTCTAGAAGTAGAAATAAGTTCTGGTACTGTTCCACCACCGTTGCCATAAATTTTTATGTTTTTTGGATTTACAGCAGACAGATTTATATTGTTTGTATCAAAAAAAGATTTATCCAACTTATAAATGCCGGTTTCCTTGATTGTAAGTTTGTATATTTCGCCCTCATTCAATACAGAATTAATTTTCTGAGCATCTAAAAGATGGAATGAAAATACGGCCAAAGTAAGAAGTGGAAGTAATTTTTTCATGGTGTACGTAAGGTTTGACACTAAACTAACGTTATTGGTATTACACTATTGTCTGAAAAGCGACTATGAGATTAAATTTGAGACGACAATTTACAAAGATTTATGTGTTACTATTGGTTTTAGTAGCATTTAATGTGGATGCACAGGACCCAATATATTCGCAATATTATGCTGCTCCATTGCAATTAAACCCCGCCTTCGCTGGAAATACAGATTATCCCTTGTTTCATGCTAATTATCGCTTACAATGGCCCTCTATTGCACAGGCATATACGACCTATTCGGCTACCTATGACCAATATTTCGACAGAACCAGTAGTGGACTAGGATTTACAGTGTTATCTGATGATGCTGGCAATGGGATATTGAAAAACGTAAAACTAGCTGGTATTTACTCTTATAGAATAAGATTCAATGATGATTACAATCTAAAAATAGGATTAGAAGCTGGTTATATTCAAACCCGACTTGATTGGGATAAATTGCTTTTCAGCGATCAAATTGATCCAGCGACAGGGGTCATTACAAGTGGAGGTACAGTTATTCCGAGTACGGAAACGCAACCAGAACAATTAAGCAATGGGGTACTTGATGTTTCAACAGGCTTACTTTTTTATAACCCGCTATATTACGTAGGTATCAGTTTTAAACACTTAAATACACCTCAAAATGGCTTTTTAGGATCATCGGATAGCTTTGTAGGGCTGCCAACACGTATTTCACTTCATGGCGGCTTACAAATAAACTTTGACAGAGGCAATAAAAAGGATGAGGGCTCGTTTATTTCTCCAAATGTACTGCTGCTCAAGCAAGGAGGGTTTCACCAGATGAACGTTGGTTCCTATGGTAGTTTTAAAAATCTCCTCCTAGGAATTTGGTACCGAACTACTTTCAATAATTCAGATGCTGTTATTTTTACTGCTGGTGCAAAATTAGAAACCATCAAATTGCAGTATAGCTACGATTATACCATATCTGAATTGGGTATTGATACGGGTGGAACACATGAAATTTCGATAAAAATGGCCCTAGAACGCTTAGCGCCAAAGAAATCTAAATACAATGACTGTTTAAGCCTGTTCAGATAGGTACGATTTATGCAATATTTATTCCTGATTATACGCTTAATGTTTATATTTGTCAGCCTTACTAGAAAAAGAATAGAATGTCTATGAAAAATATTTTCGGTCTTATACTCACTTTAGCAAGTTTTGCACTATTGTTACCGTCATGCGGTAAGAAAAATGCAGAATCATCAACTGCCACAGGATGGGAGTACAATAACCTAGAATGGGGTGGTTTTGAAAAACTTGACTATGAAGGCCAAACTGCAGGTCCTAACCTAGTGCAAATTCAGGGAGGAACTTTTATGATGGGAGTTGTTCAGGAAGATGTTACATATGAATGGGATAATGTTCCAAGAAGAGTAACAGTGTCTTCATTCTACATGGACCAAACAGAAGTTAGAAATATTGACTGGAAAGAATACTTATACTGGTTAAGAAGTGTTTATGTTTCTTACCCAGAAGCATATGTAGATGCTCTACCAGATACTCTTATTTGGAGAGAGGAACTTTCATTTAATGAGCCTTTAGTGCAAAGTTACTTGAGACATCCATCCTATGATGATTATCCAGTTGTGGGTGTAAGTTGGTTACAAGTTCAGGATTTCTGTGTCTGGAGATCTGATAGAGTAAATGAAGGTCTTTTGATCAAAAAAGGAATTACGAATCCTAATATGGCAGATCAAAAAGATTCCGAATCATTTAATACAAAAGCATATTTAGCTGGACAGTATACTCCAAGTGTAAGAAAGAATTTAGAAGATAAGAAGACGGGAGGAGAGAGAAATGTGCGTTTTGAAGATGGTATAATGCAGCCTGATTATAGACTTCCGACGGAAGCAGAATGGGAATACGCTGCGTTAGCATTGCAAGGCAAGCAGTCTTCTAGTAAAGATGAATTGATTACAGATAGAAGATATTTTCCTTGGGATGGTAACACAGCTATCTATAAAACTAGAAATGGACAGCAAGGGCAAAAGTTAGCTAACTTTAAAAGAGGAAGAGGAGATTACATGGGTATGGCAGGAAGATTAAATGATGCAGCTTCAACGCCAGGACCAGTTGATGCATACTATCCTAACGATTTTGGTCTATTTAATATGGCGGGAAATGTGAGCGAATGGACAGAAGATGTATATAGACCTATGACATCGCTTACACTAAGCGATTCTGAAAATCATGATTTGAACCCATTTAGAGGAAATAGATTTACTGAATTAGTTCTAGACGAAGATGGGAAACCTGTACAAAAAGATAGTCTAGGTCGTCTTAAAACGCAACCTGTTGCTGATGATACCTTAGGAATAAGAGAAAATTATAGAAATGGTGATCTTCGAAATTACGAAGATGGAGATAATGAAGAGTTTGTTCAATACGGTTATGGCGAATACACGCTTATTAGTGACAAGGCTAGAGTAATTAAAGGAGGATCTTGGGCAGATAGACTCTATTGGCTTTCTCCAGGTACAAGACGATTTAAAGATGAAGATAAATCAGATAGATCTTTAGGATTTAGATGTGCTATGATTAGAGTTGGCAGTAGTACTGGAAATGAAGATAGAGGAGGTCTACAATTTAAAGAGGGAAGTAAAGTTGAACGAAGATTCTAAGCATCTCAAATAAAATTTAAAAGGCTCAAGCTGTAATATGCTTGAGCCTTTTTATATTTAGCAATGGAGATAGAAGAAATATATAAGGCTTTCAATGAATCTGAAGGTGTATCTACAGACACAAGAACAATCAAAAAAAACCAAATGTTTTTTGCCTTAAAGGGTGAAAACTTTGATGGAAACAAGCATATAGCGGATGCTTTGGAAAAAGGAGCTGCATACGCAATCTCAGATAATCCCCATATAGCGAAAGGGAATGAGCAAATCATACTAGTGGATTCCGTTTTACACACCTTACAAGAACTTGCGAATTTTCATAGAAATACTGTAGATGCAGCCATCATTGGTATAACAGGAACAAATGGGAAAACAACCACAAAAGAACTCTTGTATACAAGCCTCTCAGAAAAATTCAATGTTTTAAAAACTCTGGGTAATTTGAATAATCATATAGGGGTACCACTCTCGCTTCTTAGAATAAAAGAGGAAACGGAGTTTGCAATCATAGAAATGGGGGCGAATAAGCAAGGAGATATAAAGGAATTATGTCATATAGCTGAACCAGACTTTGGCATTATTACAAATATTGGTCGAGCACACCTAGAAGGCTTTGGAAGTGTTGAAGGAATCGCAAAGACTAAGGGGGAGCTATATGACTTTTTATATGAGACGAATGGCATTGCCTTTATTAATGCCAAAGATTCAGTACTTATGCAAAGAGCACCTACAGGACTAGAAATGGTTCTATATAATAGACATGAATATGATTTTGCAAATAATAAGATAGGCTTATTGAAAATTAAAAAGTCTTCAATAAAGGCGGATCAATGGATTGAAACAAAATTATTTGGCAACTACAATTTGCAAAATCTGATAGTAAGTATTGATGTTGCTGGGTACTTTGGAGTTGAACAAGAAAAAATACATAAAGCAATCGAAAGATATACTCCAAATCTAATGCGCTCTCAGATCACAGAGATTAATGGTGCAAACTTTTATATAGATGCCTATAACGCTAATCCCAGCAGCATGGTTCTAGGTATTTCTAATTTTGTTTCCCTTGAAGGATCCAAAATTATGATTTTGGGAGATATGAAGGAGTTAGGGCCAGAGGAGCGAAAATTTCATGAAGAAATATTAGCAAGCATTCCAAAGGATTTTGATGGTGAAATCTATTTGATAGGAGAAATTTTTGCTTCCATACCTTCGACATATATAACCCATTATAATTCTGTCTCTGAATTTTTAGAATCCTTTGATTTAGAAAGCTTTAAAGGTCAAAAAATATTCTTAAAAGGCTCAAGATCTATCAAATTAGAGAGCATTGTCTCCGCTTTTGAGGAGCTCTAATATTTTATCTTCAGAATCTTCATTAATAACTGCAAGGTAATCCTCATACATACAAGGTATTTTTGCATCTATATTCTCCGGATCTACTAGCCACCAGCGCTCACTCTTATTTTCTTTTATAAATTCTATTTCAGTATCAAGGATACTCGAATTAACTATGTACGAAGTAACATCTTTTGAGAATTCAAGTTCTGCTTGGCTATCTAAATCTCGTCCTTCTATATAATACCATGTCCATAAAGCAATAGTATGGCATTGCGCTATAGAATCCATTCTAAAGTCTGAAATAGTAATTTCTTTTAAATTTTTAGAGAACCCACAATATCTAGCAATTTGACAAGCTTGCAATATGCTTAAACCAACTGGATTGAAATTTTCTCCGAATTCAGAAAATTCAGTTGATTTTATGGAGGATAATTCAAAATACAATGAAGAGCAACTTCTCAGCATAGGTTCGACAGTTGCTATATTCTTATTTATTTCACCTAGAGATTTATGAATACTATTATTTAGCTCCAATTCTTTAGATATATAGTGTCTTTGGTAAGAGATACATCTAATGTCTTTGGATTTGAAGTCAAGCAATCCAGGGTGGGAAGAAACTAAAATGGCATTATTCTTATAATTTCCTTTAAAATCTGGGTCAAGGATAATGAGATGCTTGTTTTTGGCCTTAAGAAACTCCTTAATCTTAGTTAAACTGTCATTGGCATCTAAATTGATACAACCTAAATCAAGGAAAGAAATTTTATTAAAATTTATTTTAAAACCAGAAAATGCATGCGAAATCCTGCAATTTTCGTCGCGATCAACAGTGCTAATAAGGAAAATGTCAAATTTTTTACAAAGATTATCCGAATCAACATCTACATTTTGAACACGTAGTCGTTTAGTAGAGGTATTTGAGAGCCAGCTAGATAACATATTATAATTTTTTACAATATATTATTTACTCCTTTCATTTTAAAGATATTTAAAACATTCTTTAATCAATTCCTTTAAAAAGTATATCTTTGCGCCTACTTAAGTGCTGGAATTTTATTTTGGAGTGTTTATTGTACTCCTTTTGTGATTTTAGCGTCTCAATAGACGTTAAGCTCATTTTATTTATTATTTTTATGCAAACGAAATTTTAAGAAAAACGATATTTCTATGACACGTACATTACTCTTCTGTTTTTTTAGTTTATTTCTCTGTGTTTCCGGTTTTGCGCAAGAAGAGCAAAATGAAGATTACAATGACACATGGAGGACTCCTCTTGTAACTGATGAAATGACTGTTGATTCAGATCAAAACAAGCAATGGAGAATGGGTGAATCCAAATTTTCCGCCAAGCCAAAAAATGCTTGGGAATTAGGAATCGCACTAGGACATTTCCACATTAACGGTGACGTTGTTTCTGATTTACCTTCAGGTTACGGAATAGGTCTTCACATTAGAAAGGCAATTAACTACATGTTTTCTTGGAGATTAGAAGGACAGTATCACAGCACGAAAGGACTTGATGCAAGACTTCAATCATCTAGAGTTTTAGATCTTGATAACAGAGGCATCGGAGTTTCAAATGTTTACCCAGGAGGTGGCATGTACAGAAACTTCAAAACAACTAACATTCATGGTAACCTTTCCATTCTTTGGAACTTAGGTAACATGTTATTCCACAAAGAAAGAAACAAGTGGAATATCTATGTAGGTCTTGGTTTAGGAGTTGTAGGTACAGATGTTAAGATGGATTACTTTAATGGTGAAAATGGTGCTTATGATGGCATTGCTCAGATTGAGGCTGATTTCGCTGGCGAAGGAAATACTAGAGCAAAAAGAAATGCTGTAGCAGATATGCTTGATGGAGACTATGAGTCTACATTTGAAAACGATAGAAATGTGCCAGGATTTTTACATGATAGTGGTGAGTTATTCCCAGTATTTGTAGGATCTTTAGGAGTTTCAAGAAAGTTTTCTAAAAGATTTAATCTAACACTTGAGCATCAATTAATGGCTGGTGACTACGATCAGTGGGATGGTCATGAGTATAGAACTGTATTTGATCAAACAAATGATTCTGATATAGGTCATTTTACTAACCTTAGATTAGGAATTAACTTAGGTAACTTCGATAATGTAACTGAACCATTATATTGGTTGAATCCTTTAGATGGAACATTTAATGATATAGCAAACCTTAAGAATAGACCTGTACTTGATATCGCAGATGATGATGGTGACGGTGTACTAAATCTTATGGATCAAGAGCCAGGTACAGCTAATGATTGTCCTGTTGATACAAGAGGTGTAACTCTTGATAGTGATGGTGACGGACTTGCAGATTGTAAAGATGCAGAGATTTACTCTCCTCCAGGTTGTCCTGTTGATGGAAAAGGAGTTGCTCAATGTCCTAAGCCTGATATGCTTGAAGAAGCTGATGTTCAGAGAATGATTGATGCAAGACCAGTAGCTGCGCCTCAGGTTGTAACAAGAACTGGTTGTGGAGAATGGTACTTACCAATGATTCACTTTGATAATGACAAATCAGCTATCAAAGCAGAATATTATGGTCACCTACACCATGTTGCTGAAGTTATGAAAAAGTGTCCTGAAATTTGTGTAACAGCACACGGACACACTGATGCAAGAAATACAAATAACTATAATACTGTTCTTTCTTATAATAGAGCTAACAGTGCAGTTGAGTACCTTGCAACTACATACGGAATCGACAGATCAAGATTCAAAGTTATGTACGGTGGAGAAGATGCTCCTCTAATCAAGACTTCTGCAAGTAACTATATGAACAGAAGAGTTGAATTTAGAGTATGTGGATCTGGAGATTACTCAATGGGTGCTCCTTCAGGTGCGAGTTCAACAAACTCAACTATCAATTCAGGTAGCTACTACAATGGAAACAAAAGCTCAGGATACTAGTAGTATCTTAAGTAAAAAATATAAAAGGGTCGCAATTAAATTGCGACCCTTTTTTTTGTTTATCCATTTTATGAAAATTTGAATACTTTAAATCTGCTTGGAAGGTATCCATTTCTTTATATTCAACTAGATACTAAATATGAAAGACACTCATTAATAGCAACTCTTTAATAACTAGTCGGTTCAGTTTGAGTCTTTTTTAAGTATCAATCATTTTTACTTTTCAGATATGTGTTTAAAATTTAAATAAGAGGATTGTTGCTTAACTATTGTTAGTTTGTTTCTATAGACAAAAAGAAAGGTATCGCGTCATGCGATACCTTTCTTTTTGATCTTAAATGGTTTATTTAACTTAGCTATTTTTCTTTAGACAAATAACTTGATTGGGTTCTCTAAATATGATTTAAAGGAATTAAGAAATTCTGCCCCCGTTGCTCCATCTACCACTCTATGATCACTTGATAAAGTAACACGCATCATACTGCCTATCTGGATTGCATCGTTCTTTACAATAGGTTTTTTCTGTATTCCACCAACTGCCAATATACATGCATCAGGTGGATTGATAATTGCCGTAAACTCCTCTATACCATACATTCCTAGGTTAGAAATAGTAAAGGTATTTCCTTGCATTTCTTCAGGTCTTATTTTTTTAGACCTTGCTTTGCCTGCTAATGACCTTACTTCTTGATTAATCGCGCCCAAGGACTTTTGATCAGTATCTTTTACCACAGGTACAACTAGTCCATCATCAACTGCAACAGCTACACCTATATTAATATTTTGATGATAAACGATTTTGTCACCATGCCAAGAGGAATTGATCTTAGGATTTTTCCTTAAAGCTACAGCTGCAGCTTTAAGAACAAAATCATTAATTGAAATTTTTGGTGGTGCATCTTCATTAATCGCCTTTCTTGCCCCCAAGGTCTTATCCATATTGATTTCGACTGTTAAGTAGAAATGTGGAGATGTAAATTTACTTTCCCCTAAACGCTTAGCAATCACCTTGCGCATTTGACTTACGGGATGTTCACCATATTTAAAGTCAGCAAGTGCTTTAGGGACAATTGATCCTCTATTCCCATTATTTCCTCCTGATTTAATATAATTTTCTATATCCTTTTTAATAATGCGTCCGCCATCACCACTTCCTCTAAGTTGCTGCATATCAATACCTTGCGAAGAAGCAAGTTTTTTTGCAAGTGGAGATGCAAATATTCGATCTGTATTATGATTAGTCTCTAATGTTTCAACGATAACCGGTTGTGACGTTGGCGGGGGAGCGGTAATTGGCTTAGAAGCAGCAGTTTCAGCAGGGGCTTTCACTTTTGCAGGCTCTTCTTTAACTACAGGAACACTCTCAGCCTCAGCTAGTATTTTTTTGTAGTCTTCACCTTTGTTTCCTATAATGGCAATAATTCCATCTACTGGGACTGTGCCTTCATCTACACCAATATACAAGAGTGTACCTTTGTTAAAAGACTCTAATTCCATAGTTGCTTTATCCGTTTCTACTTCAGCAAGGATATCGCCTACTTTGATTTCATCACCAACCTTCTTCTCCCATGATACAATATTACCTTCTTCCATAGTATCACTCAGCCTGGGCATTCTTATAATTTCAGCCATTCTTTTAATTTTGTATAAAAGTAATAACTATACTCTATATTTACTATCAGCAGTGGCTTAATCGTGTTGTTTTTAGCAAATAAATAGTATTATTTTCAGATATAATTTGAAGTTCAAATGAAGTATTCGTCAGGTATATTAGAAGATGCAGTCTTAGCCTTAAACTCCTTGCCCTCTGTAGGTAAAAAAACGGCTTTAAGGCTGATACTTCATTTGTTAAAGGATGATACGGGCAAAGTGGATAAAATCGTGCATTCTCTCCAAGACTTGAAAGAAAACTTGAAGACTTGTACATCTTGCTTTAATTACTCTGATAGGGATACCTGCGATATATGTTTATCACCAGAAAGAGTAAAAACAACGCTATGTATAGTGGAATCTGTTAGAGATGTTATGGCGATCGAAGATACCAACCAATATAGCGGATTATATCATGTCTTAGGAGGTGTTATTTCACCCTTAAACGGAATTGGACAAGAACAACTTAATATGCACACACTATTTACTCGGATTAAAGAAAATCAAATAGAAGAACTAATTTTGGCTCTAAGTCCAACTGTAGATGGTGATACCACATCTTACTTTATTTCTAAAAACTTAGAAAATACAAATGTCAAGATAAGTACAATCGCACGTGGTGTTTCATTTGGCGGCGAACTAGAATACGCAGATGAAATTACTTTGGGGAGATCTATTTTGGCAAGAACGCCTTATTCCCTTACAATAGACTAATATACTTTGGTAGATATTAGTATTGTCATAGTAAATTATAACGTCCAGTTCTTTCTCCGTCAATGTTTGAACTCAATTTATAAATCTGCAGGCAATCTCTGTATTGAAGTAATAGTTGTAGACAATGCATCTTCTGATAATTCTAATGCAATGCTTAAGGAATTTTTTCCGAATGTCTTACTTATAGCAAATGATAAAAATCTGGGATTTTCAGCTGCAAATAATCAGGCATTAAATCACATACGCGGAAAGTATACTCTCATTTTGAATCCAGACACACTTCTGTCTGAAGATACCTTGAACGTATGCTTTAATTATTTAGAAGCAAACTCAAAAGTTGGTGCTCTTGGTGTAAAAATGTTGGATGGAGCTGGTAATTTCCATAAAGAATCCAAAAGAGGTTATCCGAGTATCTGGTCTTCTATTTGTAAGATGACTGGACTTTACAAGTTTTTCCCTAAGTCCAAAGTGTTTAATGGGTATTATCAAGGCCATATCTCTGAAGATGATTTGGCAGAAGTAGAGATTTTATGTGGTGCTTTTATGTTCATGCCAAGTGATTTGTTTAAGAACTTGGGTGGATTTGATGAGGCATTTTTTATGTACGGAGAGGATATTGATCTATCCTATCGAATTACAGAATCTAATAGATCAATAGTTTATTATCCCAATAGCTCTATTATTCATTATAAAGGAGAAAGTCGAAGACGGGTTGATAGTAGATACGTAAGATCTTTTTATGGAGCAATGCATATATTTTTACGTAAACATAGCAGTGGTTTTTTTGAAAAACTATTCCTACCCTTTTTTTCTGTCTTGATAGTATTGAAAGCAGGCTTGACGTTTTTATCAAGTATAATTAGAAATTTAATTAAGCCTATTATTGACTTTGTTTTAATTTGTTTTGCCCAAGTATTTCTAAAGAATCTTTGGGAACGATTTTATTATAAGGATTTAGAATATTATGATGAAAGAAATGTCTTAATTGTTATTATTGGGTTTAGTTTAATACTAGTTTTCTTTCAATATCTTTTTGGGAAGTATGATGAGAAGTATAAACTTAGAAATATATTTCTGGGCTTTATTATTTCTGTGTCCATTGTATTTTTATGCTATGCAATGTTACCTACCAATTTTAGGTTCTCTAGAATCTTAGTTGGAGCTGGCAGTTTTGTCAGTTTGCTAATATTCACCCTTACACTCTCAATCCAAAATTATTGGAATAAAGGGAAATTAGGCTTGCAAGTATTTTCACATAAGGCCGCTATACTTGTAGGTTCTAAAAAATCATCAGAAAGTTATACAGCACTTTCTAAGGGTAATGCATTAGACTCAGCTCTTATTGGTTATGTGGATGATGCTGATAATGAAAGTCTGGGTGGGGTTTCCAACCTAGATAAACTTCTGCGAGAAATCCCAGTTGATGAGCTGGTATTTGCAGCAAAAGATGTGGATTATAAGTTTATGCAAGAGCAAATGGCAAAACTAGGAAGTAAGTATGATTACAAAATTTTATCTGAAGATTCAATGAGTTTACTTTCTAGTAATTTTGCAAATAAAAAAGGAAGTATATATACTATCCAAACTGGATTTAAAATTGATGATGCTGTAAATAAAAGGATAAAACGTGGACTTGATGTTTTTATGGGTTTCTTACTTATATGCTTAAGTCCAATTCTGCTAATTATATCTAAATTAGAATTTTCTCATCTTCCTAAATTAGTCTCAGCAATACTAGGAACCAAAACAATAATATCCTATAATGAAAATGCAATTCAGTTACAAAATTTTCCACGTATAAAGGATGGAGTGTTTAGCTTAGTAGGGACATATTTAAATGAAGAACAAGAAGATTTATACTGCATTTCGTTTGCAAAGAATCATAGCTTGTATTCAGAAATTGAACAAATCATAAAAGCATTATTTTGAAAAATAAGATTCAAGCACTTGCAGAAAAATATCAAAAGCGTCTTGTTGAAATAAGAAGGCATATTCATATGTATCCTGAATTGTCTTTTCAAGAGGTAAGTACTGGTAAATATATTCAGTCTATACTTACTGAATTAAAAGTTCCCTTTACTAGTGGCTGGGCTGGTACAGGAATAGTAGCTCTTATTGGAGATCCATCAAAACCTTGTTATGCTATGCGTGCGGATATTGATGCCCTTCCTATTTTGGAAACAAATGAACACACCTATAAATCTAGGAATGAAGGTGTAATGCATGCATGTGGACATGATGTGCATACTAGCTCTTTGATAGGAGCTGCTATGATTTTAAAAGAAATTGAGGATGAATTGGATGGCTGTGTTAAACTAATTTTCCAACCAGGAGAGGAGAAATTACCTGGAGGTGCTTCAATCATGATTAAAGAAGGTGTTTTAAATGATCCAAATCCAAAGTACATGATCGGACAACATGTACATCCACCATTGGAAGTAGGTAAACTTGGATTTAGACCAGGAAAATATATGGCATCTGCTGACGAAATTAGACTGCGTGTAATAGGGAAGGGAGGTCATGCAGCTCTCCCTCAAAACTGTGTAGATACGCTACTTATTGCAGCAAGAATATTGTTAAACTTGCAAGAAATAGTTGCCAGAAACGCGAATCCCTCTATGCCAACAGTTCTGTCTTTTGGTAAGATCTATTCAGAGGGTGGAGCAACAAATATAATTCCTGATGAAGTCCATATCGAAGGTACTTTCAGAACGATGAATGAATCTTGGAGAAAGGCCGCACACCAAAAGATTAGTAAAATAGCACAAGAGACAGCCTTGATGATGGGCGGAGAGTGTGAAGTAGATATTGCAGTAGGATATCCTTGCGTAGTCAATGAACCAGATCTGACAGCTCGTATTAGAAGATATGCCGTAGACTATTTAGGGGCAGAGAACGTTGTAGATTTACCAATTCGCTTGACTTCAGAGGATTTTGGCTGGTTTTCTCAAGAATTACCAGCCTGTTTTTATAGGTTAGGGACAGGTAACCAAGCAAAAGGAATTACATCTCCAGTCCACACAAGTACCTTTGATGTGGATGAAAAGGCTCTAAAAATCGGTGCAGGATTTATGGCATATTCAGCATATATGAACTCAAAACATATGGCTTAATTATGTAATTTGTAATTACTTAATAAGCAATTTCTTAGGTATTAGATATTTTTTTAATGTATATTAGCCTTTGGCTAAGGATCATTAACGAAACACAATAGAAAAAGTACCAATGTCTAAGATTTTAATTGCAGATGACGATAAGAGTATCCGTAGGACTTTACGAGATATTCTAGAATTTGAAAAATATGAAGTAGGAGAGGCTACAGATGGCTTAGATTGTCTAGTTAAGCTAAAACAAGGAAAATTTGATATTTTAATTTTGGATATTAAAATGCCAAAATTGGACGGAATGGATACTCTGGAGCGTATCCAAAATCTTTATCCTGATATTCCTGTCATTATGATCTCCGGGCATGGAGATATAAACACAGCTGTGGAGGCTGTAAAAAAAGGAGCTTTTGACTTTATTCAAAAACCACCTGATTTAAATAGACTACTTATTACTCTTCGTAATGCATTAGATAAATCTTCTCTGATAAGTGAAAAGAAAGTCCTTCAAAAAAGAATTGTTAAATCAAAGGTCCAAGCTATAGTAGGCAAATCTAAAAAGATTGGGTTTATTAAGGATACGATAGAAAGAGTAGCACCAACAGAAGCTAGAATTTTGATTACTGGTGAGAACGGAACGGGCAAAGAACTTGTCGCAAGATGGGTACATGAAAAAAGTAAAAGAAACAAGGCTGCAATTGTAGAAGTAAATTGTGCCGCCATTCCAAGTGAGCTCATAGAAAGCGAATTGTTTGGTCATGAGAAAGGTTCGTTCACTTCTGCGCATAAACAACGCATTGGAAAATTCGAGCAAGCAAATGGTGGGACTTTATTTTTAGATGAAATTGGTGATATGAGTTTGAGTGCGCAGGCTAAAGTGTTAAGAGCTCTTCAAGAAAATAAAATTACAAGAGTCGGGGGAGAAAAAGAGATTTCTGTTGATGTGCGCATCGTTGCCGCAACAAATAAAGATTTAAGGAAAGAAATACTTCAAGGAAGATTTAGAGAAGATTTATATCATAGACTCGCAGTTATAATAATGCATGTTCCATCTCTGAACGATAGAAGAGAAGACATTCCCCAATTAGTCGAACACTTTTCCAAAATGATAAGTAAAGAGTACGGCTCTAAACATAAGAAAATTGAGCCTGCTGCTATAAAAGCCTTGCAGGCATACAATTGGACAGGGAATATAAGAGAACTTAGAAATGTGGTAGAACGATTAATTATTTTAAGCCAAGATGCGATTACTAAGAAAGATATTAATAATTATGTTTCTCTTGGGAATAAATCGCACTCTGAATTGGAACTACTTTTTGAAAAATATGATGACATTGATAAATTGAAACAATTTATCTCAAAAGAATTTAAGAATTACAGGTCGGTTTTATCTTAAGTAATATTATTTAGTTAATAAACCTATTCTGCTTTGTGTAGGGTAGGTTTTTTTACTTTTGTACAAAAATTAAAAAGAATGGCAGAAATTAAACAATGGACCCAGTTAAAAGGAGAAAATGCTTGGACTATGTTCAAAGTAATTGCAGAATTTGTTGATGGGTTTGAAAAATTAAATACTCTAGGACCCTGTGTATCTATTTTTGGATCGGCGAGAACCAAGCCAGAACATCCATATTATAAACTAGCAGAAGCAATGGCTAAGCGCATGATAGAAGATGGGTTTGGTGTTATTACTGGAGGAGGTCCCGGCATTATGGAAGCAGCTAACAAGGGTGCGTTTGAAAACGATGGCTTGTCAATAGGTTTAAATATAGATCTACCGTTTGAACAATCTCACAATGCTTACATTGAATCTTCAAACAATCTTGACCATAGATATTTCTTTGTAAGAAAGGTAATGTTTGTAAAGTATGCTCAAGCATTTATTGTAATGCCAGGAGGATTTGGAACTATGGATGAATTGTTTGAAGTACTGACTCTTATTCAGACAAAAAAAATAACACGTGTTCCAGTCGTCTTAGTTGGTACAGATTTTTGGAAAGGACTCTTGGATTGGGTAAAAGGAACTATGTTAGAGAAAGAAGGTACTATCTCAGCAAAAGATCTTGATTTAATTCCTGTTGTAGATACTCCTGAAGAAGTGTCAAAAATAATAGGTGACTTTTATTCTGATAGTAGTCCAGACAATGTATTAAGTCCTAACTATAATTTCTAATTGGCAAGAAGCCATCGGAACCCAAAGCGTATCTTTAACTCATTTTGGGGATAGGATTGAAAATGATATTGCAAATCGCTACTGATAGCATGAAATACATTTTCAGCTCGTACGAAAACTCGAAAGTCACTTACATCAAATACACTAAAAAGAGATAATTCTGGATAGAAATCAGTTTTTTCATTTATAGAATATACATCACCCAAAATAGGATGATAAAAGCGCAGATTTCTACTAGGACTTAGCCTTGCTTCAACTCCAATATTTGCGTCCACTACTTCTCCGAACAAGGGTGTATTCACATATAATATATGTCTTGACCAATAGTTTGGAAAGTTAAAGATATTGTCAGAAAATGATTGTAATAAGAATGTATTATCTAAGTGGATGTTTTTCAATTTGAATTTATTCTCAATTAACAGTTTTGAGAATGATAGAATGTCCGGGTTTTGGAAATAAGTTTGATCATCCGTTAGGTAAATGATATTGTCCAATAGCATTTGCGATACAGTTATCTTTGTATTTAATTTTCCTAGGAATAAAGAAGCCCAGAACTCTGATTCTATTTGTTTCGCGAATTCTGTTTCCCATACTTGAGTTTGTGTGATGTTAAGATTTCTATGTACATAGCTAGATGCATATCTTGAAAAATTAAAACCACCTTCTATTTTATTTTCTGCAGGTAATTGGATTTGTGCTATTGATTCAAATGCCAGATTACCATTATTGCTAACTAAACCTAATTCTAATTTCGATTGAAGTTGGAATTGTTCACGTAATCTTATTCTTAGATCACCATATACTGAAATTTCATTTACAGAAAAGTCTATAACTTCATCTTCAGAAGAAAAATAGTTTTGTGAAAGACCTGAAAGTAAAACTATATTGTCTCTCATACTAGTCTCAAAGTCAAATTTGTTCTTAAATCGATTGAATTGGATGATATGTCTAAGACCTCTATCGTCTGTAACAAACTGTGGATAACGTATATATTCAGATTCTTCAATTGTATTGTCAAAGTATCTATAATAACCTGTTTGATATTCTATCTCATGATGTAAATTAACCCTGAGCAAGGAGGAATCTTGGGTAAGCGAGTAAAACTGATTTATTAAGAATGACCTGTCCTGATACCGTGATGATGCATCTTGAGAAAAGACAGGGATATTGATTAGATTTTCAAAAAAATCTTGACCAAATAAAGTGTCAGTAGTTATACCTCCATTTTGTCCTTCTCCATTGTTATTTACAAATAAACTTAAAAGGGCACGATACGATGATTTTGGTGTCCAATATAGATGAAAGCCTACATTTGTTGCTCTGGTAATTTGATTGAAGAAATAACCGTCTTGATTTATACGTCTATAATCAATATTAAGTAATAATTCCTCTTTATAAGAGTTACTAAAAAGAGCATCTACAATAAAGTTTTGTCTTCCAGATAATGGAGAAAAACCTAAGTTGGAAAGAGGGACATTTGATTGCACTAAGCGCGTATTTTTTAAGGACTTTTTATACACATCAAATTGATGATAGCCCAAATCAAAATTTATATTTGATTTCCAAGAATAGTGAATCGGAAATGAGGAAGAACCCATGTTTCCAATATTCACATAGTCAACGGGTTCTAATTTAATAGGATCATATTGAGCACTTGGATGCATCTCAGAAATAGGATCGAACGTATGCAAACTTTCTAAATTATCCAAGGTGAAGTATTGGGCAGAAAGGCTATCTGTATTACCAAATATTATAGAAAGTCCTGAAGTAGGATTCTGCCTACTTGCACCTTCATTGCCACCACCACTACCAACCCCTGGAGGTTTAGTACTAGATTGTGCATTGCCAAGAAAATGGAGTACAAGAATAAACATACTAATAAGTCGAATACGCATGTGCAATCTTTCTTTACTTAAGAACGATCAACTTACCAGATTTGCTATAGGAAGAAGATCTAATTGAATAGTGATATGAAGCACTTTCTAAATGATTTAGTTCAAGAGATGAGGATTTAGTATTTATCTTTTTCTCTAAGACCTTATTTCCAGCCAAAGTATATAAAATAAACAATGCTTCTTCTTGGGCAAGTTCTTCTGGAATGTCTACCTGAATTTCTCCGTTGGATGGGTTTGGATATATATGAATATCGGATACACTCAATTCTAAGTTTTCATTCGAACTGATATTGCCTGGGAATTTTAATACAAACAAGCCAGTCTGCATATCAGAGACCAAAATATTTCCTGAAGGCAAAAATGGGTATACACCCCACGCACCCTCATAACTTTGTCTGTGATCTATAATGGAAGTGTCAAAATAAAACTCACGGGTTATATTTAATGGATCTTCCATATTATAGATTTGGATTCCATCATAATAATAACTCGCATATAAGTAATTGTCGTGAATAATTTGATTATGAGGAATGGAAAACGGTGAGCTAGATCCTGCATTTATTAAATCAATGAGTTCTAATTCACGTTTATCTGTTGCATCAAATACCTTCATGTCCATGCCATGATCCTCATCTGCCATAACATAAGTGTTGCCATCGGGTGAAAGCCATCCAGAATGATTATAACCAGATTGAGGGTAATCAACAGGTGATAAAGCATACAGCAAATCGGGATCTTCTTTATCCGAAAAATCGACAATTGCAAACCCGCTTGGTCCACAATTTAAATAAGCCGTGTCCCTAATTACGTACGCATCATGTACTTGTTGAAACGAAAAGCCACCTATAGATGAGTACACTTGCAACTCTTTAGGATTAATTGGATCTGAAATGTCAAAAGTACGTAATCTAGCAAAAGGTAATTGATTACCAGCACTAATACATGCATACATAATGTCACTTGTGCTATCTATAAACATATTATGAGTTCTCCTTATAAGATTCCCAGAATCATAGACAACATGGATAGAATTTGGCAAATCAGTGATATCTATGATTTGTAAGCTTGAATTTACTCCTTCGTCTGCTACTGCGTACAAAAAGCCTCGATTATCATGGTAGTCACGATGAATAATTTGACCGCCAGACGTACCACCTTCCACAAAAAAGGCCTGAAATATGTCTTCTGGATCTGATACATTGATAAAATGGGTACCAGCAGTTGACCCAAGTACAGCAAATTCACTTCCATTTACAGAAAGTCCCCAAACTTCATTGTAAATGTTATTAAAAGCGTTTGATCCTATTAATGTACTGTCGGACCAGCTTGATAGAAATTTTAGAGAAGTTTGCGCTTGGATTTTATTGCCGATTAGGCAAAATAAAATGAGGAAGAATAAAATGTAAGTTTTCATACTCTAAAGGTAGAAAAACTTACATTATTTAACTTCATATAAGTATTTATTGAATATGTTACCGTCTTTTTACCAGTATTATACATTTCTTTAAGTAATTATTCATAATTTTACCGTGCGAACCAACATCGCACAATTTACCAACACTGAGAATATACCTATCTCGCTAATGATGAGATTGGGTGTTGGTTGTTTATTTTTAATTAAAACCAAAACTTGATCTCATGGAAGTTAAATTCTTCAGGAACCTCGATGTTTCTTCCAAAGTACGTACAATTATGTTCACCGCGATACTATCTATTCTCGGTGTAAGTACATCATTTTCACAAGATTACATGTCAAATGCTGATGCGCTACAGACGCTAAGGCAGGAGTTAGTTACTATCAACACAAACTTAAATGTAAACCCGTTAGTTTCCACATCTCCAGAGATGTTTGCGAATTCAGCACCACAGTTCTATGCGAACTGGTACATGATCGAAACTATTTATAATTTTTTGCAGGAGGCAGGCTCTGCTGCAGATGTTAGACTTAGTATAGATGGTGCTAGAGAC
>CALIAU010000001.1 GCA_938045585.1 uncultured Saprospiraceae bacterium | reverse complement strand
GATCAGGCTTTCGCCCATTGTCCAATATTCCTTACTGCTGCCTCCCGTAGGAGTCGGGTCCGTGTCTCAGTACCCGTGTGGGGGGTCACGCTCTCACGCCCCCTACCTATCGTCGCCTTGGTAAGCCGTTACCTTACCAACTAGCTAATAGGACGCACACCCATCTTTTAGCGCCGGAGCTTTAATTGCAATTTAAAATCGCAATACTATGGAGTATTAATCCCAGTTTCCCAGGGCTATCCTCCACTAAAAGGTAGGTTGTGTACGCGTTACTCACCCGTTCGCCACTCGTGTATCTAGCAAGCTAGACCTTACCGTTCGACTTGCATGTATTAAGCCTCCCGCTAGCGTTCATCCTGAGCCAGGATCAAACTCTCCATTGTAAATCTTTATTAGATTAATAATATTACTTTGTCTGAGCCTTTTAATATAATCCTGTACTCTATAAATTTAATCGCTCGCGTCACTTGTTTCTATATCTTATATAATAGATATAGCGTATCGCTATAAATTACTGTCTTCTCAAAAAAATCAATTCTACGTATTTTCTTACCTAAATTGTTGTATCAAATAACACATTGAAACATCCAGTTTCAACATGTAAAAATCTTCCATCGTGTCAAACAACTTTCCCTCTGTCTTCCAAAAGGATTGCAAAGGTAATTTAACAAACCTAAACCTGCAAGCTTTAGTTCAAAAACTTTTAAGTTTTTTTTCCTAGGTCTGAAACCCTCCGTATTTACTCAGACATTACTGAAAAGAATAATACATTCGCAAAAAAAAACAATGAATGCATATAACTTTTACGCAGGGCCCGCAATATTACCAAAAGCTGTGCTAAATAAAGCAACAGAAGCGTGTAAATCTTTCGACGAATTTGGACTTTCTATACTAGAGATCTCTCATAGAGGAAAAGCCATCGTTTCTGTCATGGAAAAAACGGACAAACTTATTCGGGATTTACTGGGTTTGTCGGATGATTATGCTGTATTATTCCTAACTGGTGGAGCAAGCTCACAGTTCTTTATGAGCGCCATGAATTTATTAAAAAATAAGGCTGCTTTTGTAGATACGGGTACTTGGTCTACTAAATCTTTAAAAGAAGCTGGCCAATTTGGTGAAGTAGATATCGTCGCTAGCTCCAAAAATGACAACTATACGCACTTCCCTAAGGACTATTCAATTGCTCCTGATACAGATTATTTACACCTCACTTCTAACAATACAGTCTGTGGAACGCAATTACATAGCTTTCCAGATGTGGATGTTCCTATCGTGTGCGATATGTCTTCTGACATAATGAGTAGACCTATACCCATAGAAAAGTTTGGTCTTATCTATGCCGGTGCGCAAAAAAACTTTGGGCCTGCTGGTACTACTCTTGTTATTGTACGCAAGGATTTACTGGGAAAAGTCGATAGAGCTATCCCTACTATGCTCGATTATCAAACACATGTTGCTAAAAACTCTGCGTTTAATACACCTCCTGTATTCCCTATTTATGTCTCTATGTTAGTCTGTGAATGGTTAGTGGAGCAAGGAGGACTTGTAGAAATGGAAAAGAAAAATAAAGAAAAGGCTGCATTATTATATACTGCAATTGATGAGAGCAATAGTTTCTATGGTACAACTGCTTTAGAGGATAGGTCTCTTATGAATGTAACTTTCAAACTACATGACGAGGATAAAACAGATGATTTTATTGCATTTGCACAGGACCAAGGCTGCATTGGCCTAAAAGGCCATCGCTCTGTAGGTGGTTGTCGTGCCTCTATTTACAATGCAATGCCACGCGAGGGCGTTGTAAAACTGGTAGAAGTAATAAAGGAATTTGACAATAAGTAATGAGTAAGGCTAAGTTAGAATATGAGGGTCGCGTCTATCCTATTAGACTGCACAAAGAATGGAGAGAGAGTGTGAAGTATTCTTTAGGAAGCAAATACCTAACTATACGGGTACCCAAGTTTATTCCCAACTTTATGACAGAGTATCATATAGAGGAGGCTAAAAACTGGGCTATTACGCAGGTGCAGAAAAGGTCTGAGAATTCTGAAAAAGTAATTAAAAGAGAGTATGTAGATAAGGGTATATTCACTATTAGAGACCAAGACTTTATACTCCACATCAAAGAAGAAAAACGAAAAAGCTTTTCTGGAAAAATCCAAAAGGGTAAAATCCTAATTAAAGCGCCTCAGGGGCATGCTGGTGATCGTGAAAGTCTAGCCAAACTGATGAGCCGACTCATGGCTGCACATTTTCACGATAACTTCACAAATGCTGTGCATCATATTAACAACTTACATTTCCAAGAAGAAATAAATAAGATCAGACTTAAAAACAACAGATCTAACTGGGGCAGCTGTTCGTCTGATAGAAATCTAAATTTTTCCACACGCCTTCTATTTGCCCCCTTTGATGTCATTAAATATGTCATCGTACACGAACTCGCCCACCTAAAAGAAATGAACCACAGCCCTGCCTACTGGGCAATTGTGGAAAAGGTAATGCCTGATTATAAGGAGAAGGAGAAGTGGCTGAGTGATTATAATCATTTGTGCCATTTTTAAGGGGACGCAACGGACTGAGCGGACGCAACGGACGGAGCGGACACTGTGTGACTAACGGACTAACGGACGCAACGGACACAACGGACGCAGCGGATGCAACGGACGCAGAGAGGACGACAACAGTCTTATATGGAAATTATTAGTTTTGAAAATCCGGTACTAAAAGAGTGCAATCAAATCCTAATTGCCGCCCAGTCCTGCCTGCTTATGCAGGCAAGCAAGCCACGCCATCCGCTCCGTCTTTCTTGTTCGAACACGTCGCTCTCTTCCGTCCGTTGCGTCCGTTGCGTCCGCTCAGTCCGTTGCGTCCGCTCAGTCCGTTGCGTCCGCTCTTGCCGAACACGCCGCTCTCTTCCGTCCGTTAGTCAAAATTCCTCCGGAATTTTCCGCGTGAGTGGCCTGCCTGCGTGCGCACGCAGGCAGGGGGTAGCAGGCCGTAGGCGTCCGAAGGACCTAGCTGCGGACGACACGACCCCTTTCTAGAAAGGGGGCACGCCCAACAATCTAAATTCTGCACATAAAAAAAGCCCTTCGCAATTACTTACAAAGGGCTTTATATTTTTGCAATACGACTTCTCGCCGCCTATGCTATCTTATTCTTGTACGAGCTCAATCTCTACCTCAGCATTTATATCCTGATAGAAATTAATCATGGCTTGGTAAGATCCGAGGGTCTTGATGACTGGAAGTTCAATTTTCTTTCTCTCTACTTCCATATCCAACTGCTCCTTCAGTGCATTTGCAATCTGAACATTGGTAACGCTACCAAATATTTTACCACTGGTACCTGCTTTTACACCAATCTTAAGTGTTTTGCCTGCAAGGTTCTCTGCCATTGCTTTGTAGTCATCTACACGCGCCGCTTCCTTAGAAGCTTCCTCAGCGAGAATACCTTCTAACTTCTGCCTGTTCGCTGCATTTGCTATAAGTGCCTTCCCTTGCGGAATCAAAAAGTTTCTACCAAAGCCAGGCTTAACCTTTACGATATCATGCTTGTATCCTACCTTATCTAAGTCTTGTAATAGTATGATGTCCATCTTTAATAGAATTTATTATTTCAATAAATCAGTTACGTACGGCAAAATTGCAAGGTGTCTTGCTCTCTTGATTGCTACAGCAACTTTCTTTTGATATTTTAATGAATTTCCTGTGATTCTTCTTGGTAACAGTTTTCCCTGTGCATTAAGGAATTGTACTAGAAAATCAGGGTCTTTATAATCGATATGTCTGATTCCAAATTTCTTGAATCGACAGTATTTTTTTCTTTGTGATCCTAAATTCGGATTACTTAAAAATTTTATTTCGTCTCTAGATGCCATTTGCTATCTATTTAAATGATGATATAAATAATTACTCTTCTTCGCCTACTACTTTACCGCCACGGAGTTTGTTCTGGAGTGCATCCAGTTTAGTCCAATCCTTAGCTGCAGCCAACTTAGCTTGCTCTGGCCATGTTCCAGGATCGTGCGAAAGGTAAGCTGAGCCACCCTTTGCTAATATGTCCTTTAATTGGTCAGAATCCGCTTGGGATACTTTTTCGTAAGAATTGACTCCTGCTGTAACTAACAATTGAGCAATTTTGGGTCCGATACCTTCTAAGCGAGTAAGATCATCTTTAATTACAAGTTTCTCATTGTCTTTTGCAAGCTTGGAAACATGTGCTTCTTTCTTACCTATTCTTCCGTTTCTCTTATCGTCATTATACTTCACACCGTATTTGTCCAACTTAATGGTCAGAAAACGCATGATTCTTTCATCTCTCTTCATTGCTAATTCGAGCTTAGGAACCACAGCACCTGTTTCTGTAGTAAATTCGTGTGTAAAGTAAATTCCGGAGTTTCTTCTGTTGATAGGATAAGCAAGGGTCTTAAGACCTAAATCATCCGTAGCCACTATGGAACAACCTTCATTTTTAAGAAGGTCCTCATAGGACTTCGCTGCCGTTTTAATTTCGTCGCCTGACAGTACGGGATCGACGACGAAAGTGACTTCATATTGTCGCATTCAAAAAATTTATTTTAAAAAGGAGCGCAAATATATTCCTTTTTTTTGATTCTCGCCGTTTAATTCTAATTTTATCAAATGAATACTAATCATATGAAAATTAACAAATTGTCAATTCTTGCCTTTGGTCTTATTATCTCTCTATTTGCCTGTAAATCAGCGCCTGAAGCGAAACAGATGGGAGATTTTTCAGTATTTGGGGAAGATTTTGAACACACACAGGCGATTGCCTATGAAAAACTACTTACACAATTCCCTGAAGAAGGAAAAATACAGTCTACTGTCAAAGGCAAAGTATCTTCTGTATGTCAGGTAAAAGGATGCTGGATGACGATGGTAGCCGACGGAAAAGAGGAAGAACTCTTTGTAAAGTTTAAAGATTACGGATTCTTTATGCCCTTAGACCTAGCAGGACAAGAGGTTATCATGCATGGAGAGGCATATAAAGAAATTACTAGCGTTGATGAGTTGCGTCATTATGCAGAGGACGAAGGAAAGTCAAAAGAGGAAATCGCAGCCATTACTGAACCAGCAGTGGAATTAAAATTTATGGCAAGCGGCGTGAAAATGAAAACAGGAATGTAGCTAGGGCAAGATTTATAACTTTATCTAAAGGTTTTAGAGATCGAAAAAATCTTGCCACTAGCGTAATTATAGAACAACTTCCATTAGTTAAACTAAAACTAAGGAATTTTATTTTAGGAGTCGAGGAAGTCCATCGATATATTTTGTTCAAATAATTCGATAGCCCTCTGTACCTTCCATGGTGTTGACCTATTTATTTTTACTTCTATATTACTAATCTTGATTACAGAACCATAGGTATCTAGGTTTGTGCGTATGAGCGGTATCTGATTTATATTAATATACTCCACGCTGTCTTTGCCTATATTTCCATCGCCTGTCAGGACTATCCCAGCTAAGGGACATTCTGTATGTTTCTCCGCCTCAGAAATCAATGCTATCTTTTTTAAGGCACCTTTTAATCCACGCGTAGAAACAACAAGTAACAAATTCTTAGCTTCTTTAAGCCCTTGTAAGTCAATGAGTGAGCCTGCAATAGTACCCTCTATCCTATTATAGACCTTTTCCGGAAAAAACTCAATCGTTCCTTGGATTGATCGCGCTACAGTATACATCAATGGAAATACTAGGGATTTTTCGTACGGGATAAGGCCAAGTAAAGGAATGCCTTTATTCTTTAACCATTTCCCTACATATTCTCGCACTAAGTCGATCTTCTCAGGTTTTACCTTATTGATAATAGCACCTATTACAGGTACCTTTTCCTCTCTGAAGAGAGAAAGACAGAGATTCAACATATCCACAGTACTGCCTATCCCTCCAGGGACAACCATAATTACACCAGCATTTAATAGCTTGGCCACGCGTGCATTCGACAAATTTGCTACACTGCCTACTCCAGGATGACCAGTGCCCTCATAAATAACACGATCATGCCTCTCTGAGAGTATCCGTTCTGCGTTAATAATCCGTTCTTCTGGCTTGTATTTATCAGGCGTATCTATAAATTCCTGCGTAGCTCCTTTCCAGAAAATTATTGGACTATGCACTTCCGCTTGTATATCAAAACCTATCAAATCAGAAAACAGGAGTGTATCCTTATCCACCTTATCCCCCATTACATCGACATGCTTTTGCCCAACTGGCTTACAATACCCTACGTTGACTCCCCTGCCATGTAAGGCCGAAACGAGTCCAAGTGTGCTAGTGGTTTTTCCTACATGCTGACGAGAAGCAGCTATATATATATTCTTCATTTTTGAAATTGAGAACTGAATATAATAAAAGGTAAAAGATCTTATATGATGGACACTAGATTAATAAGGGACATGAAGTAACGCAATGAGAATACATTAAGATGGTGCAGTATTTTTATTTGGGCGATCCCCTACTACTTACTGTCTGTAAGCAGTAGGGTCAGGTCATCCATGACTCCACATACGTTGCGGTCCTTGCGGACTCCTGTTAGGATCATTCCTACCCTTATCGCGGCCCTCTTGCAGATTGTGTTTTTAATAGCCTAGGGGTCATGACCCTTTGAAGACATTCAGTCCGTTCGTCTGTTCGTCTGTTTGTCGGTTCGTCTTCTCGTCACTAGAAATCCTTCCTGAACCCTAGCTCCATTCTAAATAGATTCAACTTCGTGTCTAGAGGATATGCATCTGTATTTATTTCAGATAGATAGGTTTTCATACTTGGTTTAATATGGAAGGAGAATCCATCGCTGAGGTACTTGCGCAAGACAAGAGAAGCACGTAAACCCAGACCTATTTTGTCCTTATACACATCAGGTGCATCTTCTGATCTGCGCACAGATAAATCTTCATCTAATAATTTTCCGTGTGCTGCAAATGATAAATTTATTAGAGCAGCTCCTTCAAGACCCACATCCCATGCTCCCATACTTTTAGTGAACCCAGCAAAAATAGGGAGGTCTAGTGTTGTGTATCTTACCTCTCCAGTACTTACAAATTGGCCACTAACAATACTTGTATCTATTGGATTACCTTCCGGGTCAAGATCTATTACAATTTTAGTAACCCCCTCTTCGCTGTATTCAAATTTATCTTTAGCCTGACTCCATTCGAGACCTGTACCCACATACAATCCACGGTTGATATTTAATCCAAGGTGAACCTGTCCTCCCCAATTATACCACCTACTTTCTGAAGCTTCTCTTGCTGCCTTAAATGCTTCCACATCCAATTCACCACTTGAAACTGGAGTGAATGATCTACTGTGTAATCCCATCAATCCATTGAGTTCTACAAAGGGATGGATGCTAATACTATTTGAAAAGCTTGGGCATTCTATTCCATCGGTATATTCTAAAGCTTCTCTTTCTCTTTGTAACAAGGGAATACTTAGATCCTGTATTCCTGTTAATCCAGTTATCAGGTTTCTCTCTACTATCTTGGAGCTATTTTTTACTGTGGCAGTGCTGTGTAAGGCAATGTCTTGTGAACTACTCGTATTGTAATTGCTTACCGAAAGATCTTTTGTAGTCTTTAATTCACTATTCGTATTTGCAAGACTTTCTTGTGCAACTACTTGTTGACTATTATTTGTTTTCAGATTATCATTGACAGAGCTAAGTATTGTTGCCTGAGAATTATTGAAATTGTTTGGCAATTCTGAAGAAGAAGAAGAAGAAGAAGAAGAATTCATCTTTGCATCATCCACTAAAGTTTTTTCGGCAACATTATCCAGCACTGTATTTTGCATTAACCGAGAATTATCTAGCACTCTTTCTTGAATTACTTTCTCGCTGTCTATAGGTACCGCTTTGACTTCTGTATGTGTAGAATTTGTTTGCAAAAACTTAAGTACTAGGATGCCACTGATGAAGAGACCTAGGATAAGAGCAGCAGCATACAAGATTGTATTCGCTTTGGGTCTTGATTTTTGTAATTCTTCATCTATTGCATTCCATATAAAATCTGGTGCCTGCGTTTCATGCGCATTCACTACACTTTTCATTTGCTTTTCTATGTTAGACCATTCTCTCATGCCGTGTAGACTTTATTTTTTTTTAAATATTGCGAGGACAAATAATTATCCCCCTTAATTTGTTCTTGGAGCATTTTCCTTGCTCGCATAAATTGTGACCGTGAGGTCGATTCAGAAATTTTTAATGCTGCAGCAATTTCTTTATGATTCATCTCATCAAATACGGACATGGAAAAAATAGTGCGATATCCTATAGGCAGCTTTTTAAGCAAGGCCATAATTCTATTCATATTGAAATTATCTTCTACTGGCGTCATTTCAACTTTGAGTATGCGTGTATTTGCATCTTGTAATTCCACCGTTAAATTCTTTCCACGTTTATTCAATTCATCTAAGCAGGCATTGATTATGATCCGACGAATCCACGCACCCAGATCTCCTGTTTCCTTAAACTTATCCATGTATTTAAATACGCGAATAAATCCGTTCTGCATAGCATCCGCAGCAAGCGCTTTCTCAGAACAATAGCGCAGGCAGATGCTATACATCTGCCTGCTATATCTATCATATAGTTCTTTTTGTGCTTTACGATCTCCTTTAATGCACTGTGCTACTATCTGCTTATCTGTCATGTATCTCTACGTATTCACTTTAAAGTTACCGTAAATTGTATAAGTAAGACCATCTGATTGTCTTACGACCTCCGCAGTGTAGTTTCCGCGTAGGAAACCTTCTGCTTCGTTATAATGGAGAATCGTAATTTCTCCACTTTCTAGGGAATAAGAATCCTCAGTAGTCGCACCCCATTCCTGATAAAAGAGTGTGGTTAATGGAAACGTTCCAAGTTCAAATCCTTGTACTAAAGAGCCATCATCATAGCCCATTCTAATACTTCCGCCACCGTTTCCTGATTGCGAATCTTCTACAAATCCTATTACTGATTTTGTTGGGTCTATATCAATAGAATCTGTAAATGCGAACACTTCTATAAGTGCAACTTCGTTTATATCTAAATCATCTATGTTTATACCAATACTAAAGATTTCTGTACCACAGGAAGAAACTTGTCCTAAGTCATGTGGACCTACACCTGTTACTATAAATGTTTCACTTTCCGTTAAAGCGTCCAGGTCAATCACTCGAACTTTAAAATCTTGATCAGGATTACATTGTAGTATAGAGCCATTAAAGCTGCCATCTGTAATCTGTGCACTTTGATTATGAAAGATTAAGACACCATTTTCTAAAGGATCGCCATCACAATTAACTGCTGTACCAGATACAAGAATATTTGTTTGTTCGTCAACAGTAATGACAATATCCCCTAAATCCACATCCATATTGAACGGTCCTATTTCTCCAAGGAAAACTGGCTCATCACAGCCCTGAATATATCTTATTTCTAAGGTAAGCAACTCATCCTTAGTTACAGCTCCACAGAAGGTTCCATCTGGATTTGTATTCCCATGGCCAACGCCCCAAATGTCTACGGTTGCAATCCACACATGTACACCGCCTATTGGATTTCCTTTTTCATCTACTATCCTTCCACAAGCAATGACTGTTTCAGCACTGCCGTCATAATTCCAACAACTAAAATGTGCTACCTCTCCTACATAGCTGTTCCCTACTTTCTGCGCACTTCCTTCTTCTTTCCATAAACCAGTTGCATCATCAAAAACCCACATCTTAATTGATTCTGGAGCATTCTCCGCTAAGACAGCAGGAATCTCTCCCGTCATCGTAGCCGTCATTCCATCCTTTAGTTGCAATTTTTCTCCGCTTGTACTTTGTAATTCTACATAAGCCATCCCAAATGAATTCAAAGTAGAATATACATCATCTGCATCGCGTGCTGACATATCTCCAGGCATTCTGCGAATAACTCTATCATTAGTAGGATCTAGGTATTGTATAGCTACTTGCACCTCGCCGGTAAAATCTGCTCCGCTTGATTCCACGACAACAGCACCTGCAGGAAAGCTCAAGGATATATTTCCCTGCGCGACGCTACCTCCAGTTCCTCCATCAAAATTATTTGTAAACAGCTTTGGCAATAATTGCGTGGTATGCTGTATCGTTGTTTTTTTATTCGTTCTAAACGTACGTGCACCTTCAAAATAGCCATCCTTCGTTATGTTAATGAAGTTATGTCTAGAATTTAAGGTGACATCTTTAAACTGGTAGATTCCAAATTTATTTGTCATTACCGTTTGACCATCAAAACTAACCAAAGCTCCTTCTACTGGATCATCTGATTCGTCGATTACAAGTCCGAAAATCTCATTCCCCGTTATATTGGACGAATTTGTAGGGATAAATTCTTCATTATCCTTCTGGCAGGATGCCAAAAAAACGAGAGAAAGTATCATACAGAGATTAAAAATATATTTAGTCATTATTACAATTTTATCAATTATTAAATCCAATTACTCGAGTTTCGGCTATATGACTGGATTTAATATGGTCGTGTTGCATGAAAATTACTTTATTTTCAATTAAAAGATATCCCAAATTGATAATCTGATGCCTAGACTACTCGTTTCAGCATAGAAATAAGAATATATCTATATTTATCCTCTTAAATAGCAATTAGTTGTCTGGACTTAGAATATATACAGTAATAGCTGGACTTATACTCCTTTGTATAAAAGTATCAGCCCAAGAAAAAATCGATGGTCTCACCTTTGTAGCACCACCTCGAGCCTTTGAAATGAATCCTATGCCTGCCATTCAAGAGGTAAAAGCAGGATGGATATCTCTTGTTCCCTTTGGATTTACTAGAAAAGATGGGAATACTGTTATTTTCAACCAAGACAGACAATGGTGGGGAGAGCGCCCTGAAGGCATAAAAGAAAGTATTCGCTTAGCCAGAGACGCGGGACTTAAAATAATGCTGAAGCCACAAATCTGGATGCACGGCAAATGGATTGGAGATCTGGAATTTAAATCCACTACAGACTGGGAGACTTGGGAATCTAGCTACGCGGATTATATCTTAACTATGGCGCAGATCGCAGAAGAAAATGGAGTAGAAATTTTTTGCTTTGGGACCGAATTAAAAATTGCCATCAAAAAACGAACTGCGTATTGGCGCAATCTCATTCAAAAGATACGTACAGTATATTCAGGCAAACTTACCTATTCTTCAAATTGGGATTCCTATGAGGATGTGCCCTTTTGGGACGACTTAGATTACATTGGAATTAGTGCCTATTTCCCTCTGGTAGATACAAAGACTCCACAGCATGATGAACTCCAAAGACGTTGGAATCCAGTGCGCAAAAAATTATCAAAATTTGCCAAACGGAATAGTAAGCAAATCTTGTTTACAGAATTTGGATATATGAGTTTAGATGGATGTGCTTACAGAGCTTGGGAATTAGAAAAAAAAGTAAGTAAGACTGCAATAAACGAAATCGCACAAGCGAATGCCCTGGATGCTCTGTTCCAAACTTTTTTCGATGAATCCTATTGGGCAGGAGGCTTTCTCTGGAAATGGTTCCCTAATGGGGAAGGACATGAGGGATATCCAGCAAAGGATTATACTCCCCAGGGTAAATTAGCTGAAACAATTCTTAAAAAGTGGTATGGCAAAGAAGAATAAGATGCTAGTTGTAGAGTCTGCGGAAGAACTACAAGTAATTATAAAGGAGCATAAGAAATCTAAGAAGAAAATTGGTTTTACACCTACTTTGGGAGCCCTGCATGAAGGACATGCCACTCTAATCCAAAGAAGCAAAAGAGAAAATGACATAGTTGTATGTAGCATTTTTGTTAATCCAACACAGTTCAATGAATCCTCCGACTTAAAGAAATATCCGCGCACATTTATTGCGGACAAAAAACTCCTTGAACGCATTGGATGCGACATACTCTTTTTCCCAAGTGACAAAGAGGTCTATCCCAATGGAACCGACTACGCGGTAAAAGTAAATCTTGATGGTCTGGATAAAAGAATGGAGGGTGCCTTCCGACCAGGACATTTTGAAGGAGTTGTACAGGTGGTGCATAGATTATTAGAAATTGTAAAACCGCACAAATTATACATGGGGCAAAAAGACTTCCAACAGTTTACTATCATCCAAAAGATGATTGACAAACTTAAGATAAAAACCAAGTTGGTGGTATGCCCCATTAAAAGAGAAAAGGACGGCCTTGCCATGAGCTCTAGAAATAGTAGATTATCCAAATCCATTCGGAAAAAAGCGACTATCCTTCATAAAACGCTTAAAACTGTAAAATCAAAGATACACTTGGAAACTCCAGAAGATCTTTGCAAGTTTGCCCAGATTAAAATGGATATAGTAGACTTTAAGCCAGAGTATTTTATCATCATAGATGGCTATTCTTTAAAACCAATCCGTTCGTTTTCTGACACGGATTATGCCGTCGCTTGCACAGCAGTATGGGCAGGAGATGTCAGATTAATCGATAATATGATATTAAAGCCATAAAAATGAACCAAATGTTTGCTATTGGTATTCTTTTAACTGATAGAAAACTCTAAATTTGCGGCGTTATGTTAATACAAGTACACAAGTCAAAAATACACCGCGCGACGGTGACGGAAGCCAACTTGAATTATGTTGGTTCAATTACAATCGATGAAGACCTTTTAGATGCTGCTGATTTGATACCAGGAGAACGCGTCCAGATTGTTAACAACAACAACGGCGAACGCCTAGAAACCTATATTATAAAAGGTGAAAGAGGAAGCGGAGTTATCTGCTTAAATGGAGCTGCTGCAAGAAAGGTAGAGGTAGGCGATGTTGTAATTATTATTTCCTATGCCTGGATGTCTCAAGAAGAGGCAAGAGAATTTACGCCCATCGCTGTCTTCCCTGATGAAAAGAATAGGGTAAACTAAATGATTTGAATAAAAATCTACTCACGATAGTCAAATTCCTTCTGTTTTTCTCCCTGGGGTTTGTTATCCTGTATCTACTGTATCAATCACAAAACGAAGCATATTTAGAAGAATGCAAGTTAAAAGGGATTGCAGATTCCGACTGTGTTCTCATTGATAAGATTATTGCAGACTTTAAATCGATTAAGCTCATATGGGTGCTCGTTGTAGTCGTACTTTTTACTATCAGTAATTATTTACGCGCTATCCGATGGCAGGCACTTCTAAAAGTGATGGGCTATGAAAGCAAAACGTACAATGCATTTGGGACAGTTATGCTGGGTTACTTCGCGAATCTAGGGTTTCCTCGACTGGGTGAAATTGTGCGGCCAGCCACTCTGAGCAAATACGAAAACATTCCACTTGAAAAAAACATTGGGACAATCGTTGTTGAACGTGTCATTGATGTTGTCTGTTTACTTATCTGTATAGCACTCGCTATTATTTTAGGAGGCCAAACGATGGTCAATTATTTACAAGAAAATAGCGCAATTAGCTCTACTCAGATTTTTATCTTACTAGGCTTAGGAGTAGTAGGATTTGTATCGTCTATTTTTATTTATCGAAGCTTAGTAAAGCAAAACTCTACAAATAAGATTTTTCTATTTATCCAAGAAAAGATAACTGGACTTGTTGATGGATTGATGACCATTCTGAAGCTTGAACAAAAGTTTGTTTACATACTACAGACCATAGGAATATGGGTTTGCTATTATCTCATGACCTATTTATTCTTTTATGCCTATGTTCCTACTGAACATTTAGGTCCTGTTGCAGGTTTAGTCACTTTTGTGTTTGGTTCCTTGGGCATTGTCTTTCCCTCTCCAGGCGGGATGGGTAGTTATCATTTCTTAATCAGTCAGGCACTCATACTCTATGGTGTGAATGGATTCGAAGCATTTACCTTTGCAAATATTTTATTCTTTGCGATCGTTATCTTTTGTAATATACTCCTAGGTTTGATTTCTCTGATAATGCTTCCTATCTTAAACAAATAATGCAAAACAAAATTTTCACGGATATAAGTGCATTTCTTAAAACTGCTTCACCCGAGCTGGAAGAAAAAAAGATTGTTTTCACAAATGGATGTTTTGACATTCTCCATCCTGGACATCTGCAGTATTTAGAAGCTGCTAGAAACAAGGGAGATATTCTGATAGTAGGTTTAAATTCGGATGCAAGTGTCAAAAGACTTAAGGGAGAAAACAGACCTATCAACCCCATTGCCTATCGTACTCAAATGTTAGCGGGACTCGCATCCACAAATTATGTTATAGTTTTTGAAGAAGATACACCACTACAACTCATTGAATCACTCAGACCTCAAGTTCTAGTCAAAGGGGCGGACTATTCGCTAGAAGAAGTAGTTGGTGCAGAATTTGTTCAGTCATTAGGTGGAGAGGTCATTTTAATCCCCTTAGTAGGATCCTATTCTACAAGTAAGTGGATTGATGCGCTAAATAAATCATAACATGAAAATTCGAGAAGTCTTAGATTATTTAGAAAGTATAGCCCCTTTGCACCTGCAAGAATCCTATGATAATGCCGGACTCTTATGTGGTAGTCGGGATATGGAGCTGAGTGATGTTTTGGTCTGCTTAGATTCTACGGAGGCGGTTGTAGATGAAGCGATTAAAAAAGGATGTAATCTCATAGTAGCGCACCATCCTATTATATTTTCTGGCATCCGTTCGTTCACAGGAGAAACTTACATAGAACGTACTTTAATTAAAGCAATTAAAAACGATATAGCCATATACGCTATACACACAAATCTGGACAATGTCCATGAAAACGGAGTAAATCAAAAATTTGCCTCAAAACTGGGCCTGATAAATACAAAAATTTTGAAACCAGTAGAATATGATGCCGCTATTGGTTCAGGACTTATCGGCGATTTGGAAAAACCCTGGGATTCTATGGCATTTTTAAGCCATGTAAAGGAGGTAATGCGGGTTTCTAGTCTTAAATACACTCCGATTTTGGCTGAAACTATCCAAAAAGTGGCCATTTGTGGTGGTTCGGGCAGTTTCTTACTGGAAGAGGCGAAAGCTCAGTCAGCAAACCTATTTATTACTGCGGATTACAAGTATCACCAGTTCTTTGACAGTAATAATCAAATAATTATAGCCGATATAGGCCATTATGAATCAGAATTCTACACAATTGAGCTGATTAAAGAGCTTCTAAGTAAGAAATTTACTAAATTTGCAGCCCATTGCACCGAAGTAAATACCAATCCAATAAATTATTTATAATATATGGCGACTAAAACTGCAAAAGTAGAAGACGTAATTAAGAACCTACTAAACCTTCAGACGATAGATTCCAGTCTTGATGAACTGCAAGTAATGAAGGGAGAATTACCTATAGAGGTAAGTGATCTAGAAGACGAAATTGAAGGGTTGACAACACGTATTGAGAAACTTAAGAACAACGTGAAAGATGTTGAGCAAGAGGTATCTAATCACAATGCAAATATTGCTGATTCAAATGCTCTCATAGCTAAGTACGAAAAGCAGCTTGATGATGTAAAGAATAATAGAGAGTTTGAAGCTCTTACCAAGGAGATAGAATTACAGAAATTAGAAATTCAATTGTCTGAAAAGAAAATTGGAGAAACAGATTCTACTAAGGAAAAGAGAAAAGAGGCATTAAGCACTGCTAAAGCAAAGCTTAAAGAGAAAAAGACTGACTTAGAAGAAAAGAAAGTAGAATTAGAGAAGATTGTAAAGAAGACAGAGAAGGAAGAAAAGAAGTTAAACAAAGCTTCAGATGCAGCCAGAGAATCCCTAGATGAAAGACTAAGAAAGTCGTACGATAGAATCCGTAATAACTTCAGAAACGGACTTGCTGTAGTTACTATTAAAAGAGGATCTTGTGGTGGCTGCTTTAACAGAATTCCACCTCAGTTACAGATAGAAATTAGAAAAAGAAACCAACTTATTACCTGTGAGCACTGCGGAAGAGTTATCGTAGATGACGAACTTGTAGATGCTGAAGCAAAATAGGTGGGTGTTTTATAAAAGTTAAATAAGCTCTGTTCATGTTCTTGAGCAGGGCTTTTTTCGTCTTAGATTTGAATGTATAAAGAGTTACAAGGGAAAATCTTATTTATCGCTCTATTCATGGGCCTTAGTAGTCTAGTCTTTGGACAGGCAAGGTTTGAATATTCAGAAGAGTTGCAAGCTATTTATCAAGATATCCTAGAGCTTAAACTAGAGAAAGCACGCACTTCTTTGGCTGCATTAAAACAGTCTGATCCAGACAACTTAGCTCAACTACATATTGAAAACTATATAGACTTCTACACCGTATTTATAAACGAAGACAAGAAGGAATTTAAACGTTTAGAAAAGAATAGAAAGAAGCGCATAAAACATATTCAAAAGTACGGCGACAAAACATCTCCGTATTATCTATTCTCGCAGGCGGAAATAAATCTACAATGGGCACTGGCGCGTTCAAAATTCGGAGAACAGTTTAATGCTTTAAGAGATCTATACTCAGCATATCGAGATCTCAAACAAAATGAGACACGCCATCCTAGCTTTATAGAAAACAAGAAAAGTTTATCTGTCATCCATGCAGTAAATGAAACTATCCCTATTCCTAGACTGATCAAAAAAATATTTACGCTAGAAGGAGATCTAGAACAAGGCGAACGAGAGATATTGGAACTGCTGGAATATACTAAGAAAGAAAAGTCATTTTTTTATGCAGAGGCATTGGCATCTCATGTGATTATAACGCTGTACCAAAAAAATGATAAGGAGGCCGCGTATCAAGCACTAAAGAACAGTAAGTTGGACCACAGCTCTTCTAATCTAGTAAATTTCTTGTATGCAAAAGTTGCCCAAAGAGCAGGTTACAATGATGAGGCAATTGCTATTCTTTCAGAACGTGTAAGTGGACCAGAATACCTATCCTTCCCCTACTTAGATTTCTTAATGGGCTTAAGCAAACTGCGTAAACTCGATCCAGCGGCGGACATTCCACTCAAGCGCTTTGTAACAAATTTTACAGGAAGACTTTATCTTAAAGAAGCCTACCAAAAGCTAGCCTGGTACGAGCTTGTTATCAATGAAGATGAATCCGCTTATAAGAAATATATTAAGCGTGTAAACACGGTAGGAACAGAATTGGTAGATGACGACAAGCAGGCGCAGAAAGAATATGATGAGGGCATCATTCCAAATATTGATATACTCAGAGCGCGCTTATTATTTGATGGCGGATACAATCAACGCGCCTACAATTATCTGATACAAAATTCTGAAAAGTATATCTATAATACAAACTTAGTATTAGAGTACTATTATAGGCTAGGTAGGTCTACTCAGGAACTTAAAAACTATCCGGATGCCTTAAAGTATTTCAGATTGACCGTAGAGAGTGGTCGTGCTTCTGAGAAATATTTTGCCTGCAATGCTGCCTTGCAAATGGGGATCATCTATGAGGAACAAGGCAGATATGAAGACGCGAAAAAGTACTTTAATGAATGTCTTTCTATGAGTCCCAGTAAGTACAAAAACAGTCTTCATCAGAAGGCGAAGACAGGTTTAGATCGTATTCAGAAATAGGACTTTAAGGAATATAATTCTCAAATAATTCAATTTGTTTTTTATATTTAGTTGAACAAGAACAACATTTACAACTTCAATTATTAGCATATGGATTCCAATCTCACCTACACAGTGCTAGTATTAGCAATTGCACTGTTACTACTCAGCTTTCTAATTTACTGGTATTTGAAAAATAGAAAAGACCCTCTCGGTCCAGAACGTATCATGGGCATTTTGCCTTTAGATGTTGTGAAAAAATCAAATGCCGACCCTACTTGTAAGGATCTATATGAATCATTATCAAAACAAACATATAAATAACTATGTCTAGTCCCTGTCCACATAAACCCACTTCGACGTGTCCATGTAAAAACGTCGCGTATAGATTAGAGTCTAATCATGATAACATTACCATAGATAGTTGGCAACAAACAAACTCTGTTATTGAAGTGAGAAGAATAAATAGCAGGGTCCTACGCATCCAACCCAATCTTGCATACCCAGAAGCCTATCCAGAATTAGACAAGGACTTTGGCTACAATACTGCTCTACGTATTGTAACATCTAAAAATAGCGACTTCCTATATATTGGTTTTGCAGTAACTGAAACAGAAGGCGAGATTTTAATTCAACCAGTAACACCTTTAAATTTCTAATCGTAGTAACTACAAAAACAGTTTTTTGTCCCAACTAAAAAGGATACTAGCACAGATCTTGATCCTGATTTTTATATCTCAGGCTACCCTTGGTCAGTCCACTTGGCAATGGAATGATCAATTAGATGCATTCAAAACTTGTGACACATCCAGAATGGAAGGAATAATAGATTCTATCTTCCTACTAGATAAGGCTTATTTAAGGTCAAATATGGAGCTTATCAAAAACACTGTTCTTGAAAGTATAGATTCATGTCCTTCCACCCTTGCAGATTCCATATACAAGGAAGTATTCTTTCAATTGTTTACTAGTCAGTATACTTATGTTACTAATGGGCCGTATAATAAATTAGCCCTGGTCAATCAAGGGATAGAGGACTATACGAACATTACCAAAATTCAAAGTAGAAATGACTTCAATAATCTCATTACCTTATACATCTATAAAGGGAATACCTATAGTGCCTTAGGGTATTATGAAAAGGCGCTACGTACATTTGAAAAAACATTCGAGTATTCCAAATCTAGTAATTCAATGGATGCTATTCGGGAAGGACTATCTGCAAAGTATTATCAATTTATGATTAGAGTAGAAAAGAGTCCGAGTCTCCAGGATATTGATGCATACTTTCCACTAAAACAAGAATTTCAAGAACTATATAGTGACACATCAGATATAGGCTTATATTTCAGTAATTGTCTCGACCTCTTAGCAGCGGAACATTTTATAAATTTCAGTCAACAAGATTCTGCAGAGTTTTATTTAAATCAGGTACCCAAAGATTTTGACTTATTTAACTTTCTAGACATTAAAGATCGTTTCCTTTCAAAATATTATAAATTTTCTGGAGAAGAAGATGCCTATGTTCGTTTACAAAAGAAAATTATTAATGAAAGCAAATTAGTAGGTCAAGAGAGAAGAATCCATAATAACTTAGGTAGCTTTTTTTTATCTAAAAAGGCATATCTTGAATCAGCTGAGCATTTCAGAAGCGCGCTCAACCGATCTTTAGCGAAGAAAGATGAATTGGAAACGATTATTGATGACCTGGCATTTATTCGAGCTAATCTAGGACTAGCGGAGATAAATTTAATTCAAAATAAAACGCCAATTGCGCAAGAACAGATACATCAAGTTCGAGAGATATTGTTCGGTAAGTTGTCTCAGGCTGAATTCCAAAAAGACAAAATCAACTTACTTGATCTTCATGCAGAATTAGTCCGCTTAGTATTCACTTATCAAGAACGATTACAGCTAACAGACCTAGAATTGTATGCCTATTTAGAAGAGTCAAAATCTCTGGCTCTATATGATGAAATCAGACAGAACTCTTTCTTAAAAAGAGATTTAGGAGAACGGAAGTTTAATACGCTTAAAGCCTTACAAGACAGTCTGCTCTCAAATAAAATGCTTTTAAGAAATTCTAAGTTAAATACTTTTGAGCGGAATTTAATTGGTAAACGAAATGCACAACTTCAAGATAGTATTCAAGTATTGCGCTCTAAATCTTCTGTTTTAGATCATAGTAGTGTTGCAATCGACTCGTTGGTATCTCAATATCCCAACACGAGTATCCTTCAATACTATCTAACTGACTCAGTTGCTTTTCTCATACTAAGTAACCATGAAGAACTCAACACACAAAAATTAAAGTACACAAGTAAACATAAAGAAGACATATTTGCTTTTAATCGAGCTGTTAGGAATTTTAGATCTGACATAGACTCCATAGAAACACTTTCCAAAAGTTTGTTTGATTTATTGATTGCCCCTATCCAATCTGAATTGAAAAAAAACATCCTAGTTATTCCCCAGGGTTTATCTAGTGCCATTCCATTTGAGGCCCTGCAAAATTCAGCTGGAAAGTATTTGATAGAATCACATAATGTTTCCTACGCATTTTCTCTCAGCGTAAACGAAATGATGAAGAAAAGAGGTAGATCAGAATCAAACTTTCTTGGCTTTGCTCCAGAGTATACAGCCAGTATAGCTGGATATGCTTTTAGTCCTCTAAGTGAAAACATTAAAGAAATAGATTTTGTCTCTGACCTGTTTAACACGAAAAGGGTTTTTAAAAACGCTGAAGCAGCCAAGGCAAATTTTAAACAGCATATTGGCTCAGCTGATGTTGTCCATGTTTCTGCACATGCAGATATCCACCCAAGAGATAATGATTTTTCTTATATCGCTTTTTCGGATACAACCGGCTCAAAGGACTCCACCCTACTCTATTTAAGTGAATTATATAATATGGATCTCAATACAGAGATGATTGTCCTCTCAGCATGCAACACCAGTGCTGGAGACTTTAAAGAAGGCGAAGGAGTTCTAAGCTTAGCCAGAGGATTTACCTATGCAGGAGCAAGTTCTATTGTTTCTTCCCTTTGGAAGGTAAATGAAACAAGCACTAGAGAAATTATCTCCACATTTTATAGGGAGTTAAAAGATGGGTCCAATAAATCCTCCGCATTAGCCCAGGCTAAACGAATTTATTTGGCAAATAACTCAGGTAAAGATATCCATCCTTATTATTGGTCAGGTATAGTGGTATTAGGAAATATTGAACCGCTCATGTTTTCAAGCTCTTCATGGCTGTATTGGCTATTAGGCATTTTTGCAGTGCTTTTTTTATTTAGAAGAAAGCGAGTAAATCACAATAGCTGAAAGTATTAATAAATTCATATTTTGAGATTTCATTCTTTTTTTTAACGAACAACAAAACATTATGACGACCGGCCCATGCCCTCACGATCCAAGCAAACAGTGTCCTCGTGACCTTTCTTTTACAATTCAGTTAGCAGCAGCTGCTGAGATTACATCCACTGAACAAGCAAACAATAGAATTAAACTTACATTCCCTTCGATTTCTTCCGTTTTAGTGAAACCGAATACTTCAATAAATCCAACTAGTTTACCAGATCCGAGTTTAGGGGAAAACACGCACTTAACCATACATTACAGAGTCAATAATGTCTCTAAAACAAAGGAAGTGCCATTGACTGTTACACACCAGTCAAATAAGTTCTGGATAATTCACAAGGCAGAAAATTAGAACAACTGTCCTATCCTAAATAGTAGGCTTTCCAGTTTTGTTCTTAATTTCTTTGCTTGTACGTGATAATTATGCTGTGGGTTATCCGCGATAGGATTGAGTAAATCCATAGCTGTACTTTCTTTACCAAGCGCTAAGTTATTCATGACGAGAAGCCACTGTGCGTCTTCTCGTACACTTCTTACCTCTGAGGTATTTAGTGGTGTGGCTAAGTTAATAGATGTAGTATATTCTTTAGATTCATAGGCTTCCAAGGCAGCTATATAGGTATTTTCTTCAGCTGTAAACGCATTTATGTCTGCGGATTTGTCTCCGCTTACATATTTGGGAGCTACAAAACTGTTCTCCGCAAGTGTCTGTGTATCATAGTTAATATTAGCATAGAAGAATATTCCTGTAAGAGCAGCAAAAAGAAATGCAAGACTTGCTACCATTCCCATTATTCTTCTCAGAAAAACTGGTCTCTCCTTAGTGACTACTTGTGTATCTAATTGTTCTTCTTTTCCTTGAAACACAGAAGCATAGGTCTTATTCAGTTTTTCAAGATGCTCTTTTAATTCGTTCTCTTTAGATGGGCTTGCAATATGGAGGGAGAGAGTTTTACGTAGTGTTTTATATAGATCAAACTCTTGCTTCTCATTTACATTCTTACTAAGTAATTCTTCCAACTGTTTTTTCTCATCCCCTATAAGGGTTCCTCGAAGGTATTCTTCAAATAAAATGTGATTCGTTGTTGCCATTTTTTTTGTCTTATAAATTTTTAAATCCAGGATCTTTTCTTGCTAGTTCGGTTAATCTAGCTTTACATTGGGATGCTTTTTTTCTTATATAGGCATAGCTTATTTCTAGTTCTTCCGCAATTTCTTTCCACGAACTATACTTTCCATTTTGTTTTCGCCAGGATAGTTGCAGGATTTCTTTGCATCCTTTACTAAGCATATTGAATTTAGCCTTACAAAAATCAAAACGTGCTTGGTATTCTTCTGTCCCTTCTACAAACTCCATAGATTCTTCTGCAAAGTTGAGATCACTAATATCTGCGACCTTCAAGGTTTCTAATCTTCCTTTCTTTTTGAGTTCGTTAATCCAACGTCTTTTACAGAGTGTGTATAAGAATGATTTCAATGAGCAACTCAAGACAAATCCCTCTTGGGCATAGCGGTGTAGTATAATGAGTATTTCTTGAAATAAATCCGAGGCATCTTGGGCATTCCCATTGTTTTGTTTTACCAAATTGGCAATCATGGGACCATAGTCTTTATAGATTTCTTCAATCAAGACGAAATCATTTGTGCGCAATGCTTCTATATATTTTTGATCTTGGTGAGCCACTCGTTTAGAGCTATTGTTCTGTTTACCAAGATACGTATTAAGAGTTGGCATTTAATCATCTTTCCTATTAATCAATGGATTTTCTAATTGTTACCGGGAGGAAAGTCAATTTAAACTAAGGTTACGGCCAATTGGCTATGAAGAGTTGATCGTTGTAGAATAGAAGATAAATCGTGCATCTTTCTTAGTAATTATCAGCTTCATACACTTATATAAAATAGTAAAGGTTCTTCACTTTTGAAGAACCTTTACAGTAATGCTGATCAATTCCTATCTTGACTTACGTTTGATATTAAGACTCAAATCTTACATCTCTTGTTACCACCATTAAGGAGTCCTTAATGTTTCTTAACACATCTTAACTTTAAAACGTATTACAGGCCCAAAATTGGGTTGATTTCACCTTATTTGCTGATCAAATTGTAGGCGAAAGCACCTCCAGACGGAGCCTTGTTATTGTGTTGATTGTTGGAATTGTTTTATAGTCGAGCAAAATTATGCTCTAATTAAACGCGTGGTTGATAGTTGAAATCGTCTGTAAGATAGGACTTTTTAGCATAATAGCCTGCAAGCAATCCAAATATGAAACCACCAATATGTGCCCACCAGGCTGTTCCTCCCTGCTGCGCTGACTCTGGGCCCATAGTCATAAGTCCACTACCAATGTTGTATAAAAACCATAGGCCTAAGAACATAAGGGCTGGCACATAGACTGCTTTAAAGAGAAACATGACTAAAATCTTAATCTTAGACTTAGGAAACATGACCAAGTAGGCACCCATAACAGCAGCAATGGCACCACTGGCTCCTACTGCTGGTATTTCTGAGGTAGTATTAAACCAAACATGTAAAAGAGAGGCAAATAGACCTCCAAGGATGTAAAACGCGGTAAAATTTATACTACCTACAATAGCTTCTATATTATCAGCAAAAATCCATAAAAAGAGCATATTTCCCGCGAGATGCATAAAATTAGCATGCAGAAATACATTTGTGAAGAGTGTGAAATAATCTTGGCCGTTTACTATTTCCGTAGGAATTGTACCGAAATGGTAAATAAAGTTATTGTAACCATCAACGCCTAGGCTTGCCTGCCATAAAAACACAAGTACATTAATAGCAAGAAAGGAATAACTCACTAAGGGCTTGTGCCCGCCTTCGATATTTTCATCACCTATTGGTATAAACACACCTAAAGATACAGCTTAGAGGCCACAATGTCCTTTTATCAATCTTCTTTCTGATTGTAGACAAAAAGCGGTTTTCTGGCAATTCCCTTGTATGATTTGGAGCTGCGTATTGGAATTTTTGCAGATTATTCAGCTGGCTTTACGTGCGCCCAATTTTCACCGCGCTCGATGCGTTTGAGTTGCGTTGTACTCACATTGAATCGCTTCGCAATCATTTTTCTGCGCGTTTTACCCGTCAGCAATTGTTTCTTAATGATAGCAACATCTGCTGCATTGAGCTTATAATTACCGACCCCAAATTTATGCTCACGTTTATCGTATCCAAACGTTTTAGCGCGTTTTGCGACATATTCTAATTGTCCCTTTTCTGTGACCCATTGTAGATTTGCAAAACTATTATTTTGCCTATTAAGATCTACATGAATTACGTAGGTATGCTCAGGAGAAGGTGCCTCTACAAAATATTCAGCAACTCTTTTGTGTGGATAGATACCACTGTGTCCACCTTTTAATTTAATGGAGGCATGTACAAATCCTTTTTTAGTAACGTTCGTTTTGATAAGCATCTCTTTGCCTGTGTTCTTACTAACGGATTTAATTCTGCCAAGATTTGAAATGTAATAATTCTTTAGTTTGGTATCCTTCTCAAAGATAACCTGCGCCCAGATCTCACCTGGGAGTTTCTCAATTTTTTCAATCATTTTAAAATACTTAATACTCAATGGCAATGTAATGAAAGACTAGAAAAACATGAAAAACTTAGCTCGTAAAAAAGTGTAGAAGTAAAGTTTTAAGCGCTTATGGCAAATACGTTTCAAACATAGCGTCGTGGCAATGACATTATTATTTAACCTCCAGTTTATAAACTTATGGCTAGTATAATTTCGGTAAATTATAATATCCAACTTTGCCTTATTAAAATTGTATCTTGGTCGCCAAGAAAATACGTAAAAACGCGCAGTAAGAATATTTTATATGGAAACGGGATTCGTTAAAAAGATAGTTACTCAAAACATAGCCACCATAGAATTTTTCCATCCGGCACATAATTCATTACCTGGGAATTTACTTGCGGAGTTACGTAATGAAATTCTTTCAGCTGGTGAAGATAAAGATGTCTTACTTATAGTCTTAAAAAGTAAAGGAGATCGTACGTATTGTGCAGGTGCTAGTTTCACCGAATTAGTTGCTATTGAAAACGAAGAAACTGGTAAACGTTTCTTTATGGGTTTTGCACATGTTATAAATGCAATTCGCAGTTGTGGTAAAATTGTTATTGGACGTGTGCAGGGTAAAACCGTAGGTGGCGGTGTAGGTCTTGCTGCCGCTTGTGACTACTGCATGGCAACTAAGTATGCCTCCGTTCGTCTATCCGAATTAGCAGTAGGGATAGGTCCCTTTGTTATCGGACCAGCAGTAGAAAGAAAAGTTGGACTATCAGCCTTTAGTCATATGGCATTAAGTCCCAATACTTGGCAAACAGCTGAATGGGCGATGCAAAAAGGGCTCTTCACTGAAGTTTTTGAAAGTACTGAAAAACTTGATTCAGGACTCGAGGAATTTACCAGTAGTCTAGTATCCATGAATCCAGACGCTCTGAATTTGTTAAAAAAGGTATTCTGGGAAAATACGGAAGACTGGACAGCGTTATTAGAGCAGAGAGCTGAAATGAGTGGTAAACTCATCCTTTCTGACTTTGCAAAAACAGCAATTCAGGGCTTTTTAAAAGCATAATTGCAAGAATATGCAACCCTAGCAATTTTTCTTTGTCTTTCCTATAGTATGTGCAATTTTGCATAATTCTCTTTATATTGTTATAAAGCTATCTATTAATCATAAAATTCATTTCAATGAAAAACTTCATCCTTTTAGTAATTATTTCTTTTAGTTTGGTTGCTTATATTTCTGCTGACCCAGAAACACGTACAGTAGATAAATTTAATTCCGTTGACATATCTGGCTCTTATGATGTAACTCTTGTGGAGAGTGATAAACATATGGTAGAAATAGAGATGATCAAGGGTGATATCGATAGATGTGATATCTATGTGAAGGGCGGAACCCTGTATTTAAAATATAAGAAGAACGGTTTTAAATGGAGTAACAATGATAAGGCACGTGTTACAATTCACTATTCAAAGATTAAGGGTCTGGACATGAGTGCGGGCGCAAAGGCAAAAACGGATGGTGCCATTGCAGCTGAATCATTTACATTGGATGTGTCTTCTGGTGCTTCTGCAACAATAGAGGTAGATGCAAATATGCTAGAAGTAGATCTTTCTTCAGGTAGTCGAGCAAAGGTATCTGGTACAGTAGATACTCAAAAAGTAGATGCAAGTTCGGGTGCTGCTTTCCAAGCTAAGCGTTTAGAATCTAAGAAAGCAAGTGTAGATGTGAGTTCAGGAGCTGCTGCAAACATCTGGGTGACGGAAGAAATTACTGCAGAAGCAAGTTCAGGTGGATCAATCAAATATAAGGGAGAACCTGAGAAGAAAAATATCGAATCTAGTAAGTATTCAGGAGGGAGCATTAAAGCGACGAAGTCGTAGTTAAGGGTCTCACGGCCTGCCTGTTTACGCACGCAGTCAGGATTCTGGGCTAGGTCCTAGTTTCTTGGTTTAAGCATCGTTAAATAGACAGACTACACTTTATTTATAGAAAATATTTAGGAGGCAGAAATGCTTCCTTTTTTTATGGTACATGCGTAATCGAGATAACGTTCAAGTGGTCATGCTCTCTTGGGATGATTGTAGATGAACATGGAGCAAAGAGAGTCTAAAGATAGATTACATGTGAGAGCGATGCATGCGTGAGCTGCCTGAAAGGCACCGTAGGTGGTCGCTATAGCGACCGAGCCGCACGGCGAGCCTGCCTGCTTGCGTACGCAAGCAGGTCTGAAGGGAGCGACCTCCATCTAAGATGGATGGGCACGCCCACTAAATAAAATATATTCCTTAATTATACTGCGAAACTTTCCCCGCAACCGCAGGTTCTATTTGCATTGGGGTTATTGAAGAAAAAGCCTTTACCTTCTAGTCCTCCTGAGAATTCTAGAGTAGAATTACATAGGTAGAGGAAGCTTTTGAGATCCGTGACAACTTTTACACCATTGTCTTCGAAGACCTGGTCATTCTCTTTCATTTCGTTGTCAAAATCCATATTATATGAGAGACCTGAGCATCCACCGCTGGTGATGGATACCCGCACGAAGAAATCTTCCCCTATTTCAGAGTTAGAGGAGATTTCCTTGATTTTCTCTTTTGCACTATCAGCTACAAATAACATAGTTATGCCTGCTCTTGTTTGCCTTTATAATCTTTGATAGCGCTCTTGATTGCATCTTCTGCAAGCACTGAGCAATGGATTTTTACTGGTGGCAAAGCTAATTCTTCCACGATATCCATGTTATCTATAGCCAAAGCTTCGTCTACAGATTTTCCTTTTAGCCATTCCGTTGCTAATGAAGAAGAAGCAATTGCAGAACCGCAGCCAAAGGTTTTAAACTTTGCATCTGTAATTTTCCCTGTAGCATCGTCCACTTGAATTTGAAGACGCATAACGTCTCCACATTCTGGAGCTCCTACTAGTCCAGTGCCCACATTTTTGTCATCCTTATCTAAGGTTCCAACGTTTTTAGGGTGCTTAAAATGCTCTAATAATTTTTCTGAATATGCCATTTACATCTATTTAATACGTCTTTTACAACGTTGTTTTAATTTTAATAATTCCCTGAACGGCCATTAATGTTCTGACCATTCTACTGCTTCCAAGTCTACTCCATCCTTATACATTTCCCAAATAGGGCTGAGATCTCTCATATGCTGTACTCCTTTAGAAATAGATGCAATTGCGAGGTCTATTTCTTCCTCGGTAGTAAATCGTCCGAGGCTAAATCTTATAGAAGAATGTGCAAGATCATCTCCTAGTCCTAGAGCTATCAATACATAAGAAGGTTCAAGCGATGCGGATGTACAAGCAGACCCAGAAGACACTGCTATGCTTTGATTAAAGGTCATCATTAGGCCCTCTCCCTCTACATGCTTGAATGATATATTCGTTACGTGCGGCATTCTGCTTTCTACACTTCCGTTCACGTATACTTCTTCTACATTGTCTTTGAATGCTTTTTCTAATTTATCTCGAAGAACTGATAATCGTTTTGCATCTGCCTCCATTTCTTTAGCACATAATTCGGCTGCTTTCCCAAAACCTACGATACCTGGCACATTCAGTGTCCCTGAACGCATCCCTCTCTCATGTCCACCGCCATCCATCTGAGCAGTTACCTTTACACGTGGATTTTTACGGTTAACAAATAATGCACCTACTCCCTTGGGTCCATACATTTTATGTGCAGTGAATGCCATTAAATGTACACCTGTTTCTTTAGGGTCTACTGGAATTTTTCCAACAGCCTGCGTAGCATCACTCATAAAGAGTACACCGTGTTTTTCACAAATCTTACCTATCTCTTTCATAGGTTGAATAACACCTGTCTCATTGTTAGCCCACATGATAGAGACTAATATCGTTTTGTCAGTTATAGCTGCTTCTAATTTTGCAATGTCTACTCTTCCGTCTCTTTCTACATCTAGATAGGTAACCTGTCCGCCTAGTTTTTCAATTTTGCGACAGCTATCAAGTACTGCACTGTGTTCTGTTTTGAGAGTAATGATGTGATTGCCTTTTCTTGCATACATTTCAAACACTCCTTTTAGTGCTAGATTATCCGCTTCTGTTGCTCCCGAAGTAAAAATAATCTCTCTTGAGTCTACATTTATCAGATTGGCAACCTGCTCTCTGGCATAGTCTACCGCTTCTTCTGCCTGCCACCCAAAAGGATGTGATCTACTCGCCGCATTACCTGGCACCTCATAGAAAAAAGGCACCATTTTCTCCACTACACGTGGATCACAGGGTGTTGTTGCGTTATTGTCTAGATAAATTAGTCTTTGCGATGCCATGCGATCTTTGCTTTTTCTGATTATTTAAGTTGCAAATATAACCTTATTTAGGCAAGATTGTTCTGTGAATCAGGCTAATAAATGCAGGTCTACGCTTAGGATATGATTATCTTTGTCTAATAAACTAGCATATTTATTCAATGACGGACAATTTTAAAGGTTCAAACAAGGCAGAGTGGATGGAATTGATTGAAAAATCATCGAAAGGGAAGTCTTATGCGTCTTTCTCTAAGGAGTTACATGGGATCCAAATTTCAGCCTTTAATATGGCCTCTGACCTAAAGGATATTGGAGCCACAAACAGACAATCCTCTCATTGGAAAATCGGTGTAAGATTGGCAAAACAAGAACCAGAAGCTCTAAATCGAAGCCTTTTGCAGTTTTTACAAATAGGAGCAGAAGCCATTTCTATTCCCATTGAATCTGCTGCACATCTTCCCATCGTCTATAAAGATATCCATGCTGACTGGATTCATAATGATCTCATTTTAGCTCCTGGAGTACATGCGGATACTCTCCACTCTTTTTTTCCGCCTAATACTAGTTTAAGTGTGTCTTCTATCCATGACTCTTCAGACGAAACTTCTTTATCCATTCGTATAGACAGAGAGCAGAGTCCTGCACATTATATTGCCCAGATAATATCAAGAGCTGAGCGGCTTTTAGAGGAAGGGTTTAGTGTACAGAATATAATGCTTCATATAGAAACAGGGGTCTACCTTCCATTAGAAGTTTCATTAGTACGAGCCCTGCGTATTGTTTGGGCAAATTACATGGCTGCCAAAAATTTCAAAGACTACTCTCTTCACATAGCAGCACATATTGTTACTAAAGAAGAGGACAAAGACATCCAACTCATAGAACAATGTGTGGCAGGTATGAATGCTGTCATGGGTGGCGCAGATATACTGTTTTTAGCGGCTAGTGGAATAGATGCCAATTACGAGCGCCTTGCTTTTCAAATTCAAAATGTAATGAAACTCGAAAGTAAAATGGAGCAGGAAGTAGATGTGTTTGCCGGATCTTTTGCTATAGAAAATCTGACAAATACGCTTGCTACGAAGGCCTGGGAAAAAGTCATTTCCGTCCTAGCCTAGACAAGCCGTTTCTTAGATACCTTAAATTCAAATACGTCCTCTCTTTGATAATGCCCACTCACTGCAAGGCTCATGCGTTCTTTAATAAGCTCACTTGCAGGAGGTATATCTATGTAGATAATATCTTCAGAAAAATCCTGCTGCGTCAAAAGGCTTCCGTCTGGTCCGATTAGGCAGGACCCACCTTTTAGCACAAATTCCTGCTCTTGTAATTGCTTTGGTATTTCTAATGAAGCAGGCATATTTTTAGTTCGTAATTTTTGTCCTACTGCTACCACATAGCATCTACCCTCAAATGCGTAGTGACGGGAAGCTAATAAATGTCTATCAATCACATGTGGCCAAAGAGCGAAATGAAAATCCTCAGCCTGATCATGCATAGCCTGTCGTGTTAGAGGCATCCAATGTTCCCAGCAAATAAGGGAGCCTAGCCTACCATATTCCGTCTCCACCACTTGCAAGCCAGCACCATCTCCCAAGGCATGGATTAGCTTCTCGTTAAAAGTAGGCATCAACTTTCTATGATGGTTAGCAATTTCCCCCTGACTATCAATTGTTATAATACTGTTGTACAATGAGCTGTTTCCTTTTCCAGATTTTATTTTTTCATTTGCGCCAAAAATCAGAGTAAGCTCTAATTCCTTAACTGTCTTTTTTATCTCCGCCATGAATGGATCTTCTAAGGAAATTGCATTTTGGTAGATCTCTGCCCAAGCTTCTTTGACGACCGGATTATCCCATTGTGCTACACCTGGACAATAGTCTATCCAAGCGGGATATCCACATAGCCAAGATTCTCCAAATACGACAATCTTAGCATCCTGAGAAGCTGCATCATAGAGTGCTGTTAACATAACAGCTACACTAGATTCTATATTATTTCTGATTGCTTCTCGTTGTACAATTGCGATTTTATTCATGATCTATATATGTATGGATAATTTTTTTGAATCAATTTATCTTAGTCTATTCTTAAGAATATTTTAAACTCCAAATCTTTATTTCCGCTTCCCAAAGTAAATTAAAATAAGTACTTTTGGGTTAATTACGCAAGTAGTCCCTGATCAGTACCTGAATATTTCAACCCATTAAATTTATTCGTATATAACTTTATACTATGTGTACAGGTCTCAAACAATTATTTATACTCATCATTGCAGTGCTTTTCACTCTTCAGCTTACAGCGCAAAATCATTTTCTTGTAGAACTCGAAAACAGAGCGCCCTCTGTTCAGGATCTTGTAAAAGGGTATGAAGGATTCCCATCTATTCCCTTCCAAGCAAGTGATATAAAAGGTAATCAATATACGCTTCCAGAACTTAAAGGGAAAACAGTATTCTTATACTTTTGGAATCTAAACAATGGCACGGCCCTTGCTCAAATCGATGATCTTAATTTGATGCAAAGTAGATATAGAGATAATTTACAAATCATCTCATTTGCGGACGACGACAAAGCAAGTCTCATGTCCTATCTCAAATCAAGGCCTATCGATTTCCCTATTATTCCGAATAGCAAAACTCTCTCTGATGGACCCTATGGCGGTGATCTAGGTACTCCTAAATTGTTTATCATTGATGAGTATGGAATTATCAAGTGGGTATTTCCAGAAAGCTCATTTACCTCTGCTGACTTTAACTTCTACAATGTCATGGAGACCTTGTATAAGCAACTTAATATGTGATTTTATCTTGAAGAAGTTATTTAATTCAGGCGCCGCATGGGAAGATATCGTGGGCTACTCAAGAGCGGTTCTATGTAATAATCAACTAGAAGTCTCTGGTACAACTGCTGTTGAAAATTCTGAGGTTTTGTATCCTGGAGATCCCTACCTCCAAACTAAGTGTATCTTAGAGAAAATTAAAGTGGTTTTGGAACAAGCTGGATCCTCCTTAGAAGATGTTGTACGGACAAGAATTTATGTGACAGATATTGCACATTGGGAAGCTGTGGGCAGGGCACATGGCGAGTTCTTTTCTAGTATAAAACCAGCATGTACTATGGTTGAAGTTTCTGCACTCATTGATCCAAAATTATTAGTAGAAATAGAAGCAAGCGCAATTCTTAGTTAGTGTACGCTATTAAAGAAATATATTATACCATTCAAGGGGAAGGATACCATACAGGTAAGCCAGCCATATTCTGCAGATTTGCGGGTTGTAATTTATGGTCTGGTCTAGAAAAGGATAGAGCTAGTGCTATCTGTAAATTTTGCGATACAGAATTTCATGGTACGGATGGAATGCATGGTGGAAAATATACACTGGAGGAGCTATGTAATTTTTTAGTCTCCCTGTGGCCAGCCAAGAATCAAGAACCATTTATTGTTTTTACTGGGGGTGAACCTGCTCTGCAGTTAAATACTGATTTATGTGAAACTCTACACAAAAACGGGTTTACTATTGCTATAGAAACGAACGGTACCCTTGCACTCTGTGATGGCATTGATTGGGTTTGCGTGAGTCCCAAGGCGAACACTACTCTAGTTGTAACTGCAGGCAATGAATTAAAATTAGTACATCCGCAGGAGCATATGGATCCAGAGAAATTTAGCAGCTTTCAATTTGATCATTTCTATTTACAGCCCATGGATTCTCCTAAGCAGGAAGAGAATACGATTATCTGCCTAAACTACTGCAAGGAAAACCCACAATGGAAATTGAGTCTACAAACCCATAAGATTCTAAATATTCCTTGATTTTCATTGAAACCAAGCTAATTCAAGACATTTTGGACATTTAGTCTAGTAAAATCAAATTCTTATCTATATTTAAAGAGCTTCTTTAGAGAATCCTCTATTTTCTAATTGAAACGTTTTAAAAACAAAAAACTCTACTATGGCATTACCATTTTACGCTCCAATTTTATTGTTCTTATTACTCTTTACTATATTTTCTGCAGCTTTCATTGTGAAACAGCAAACAGCAGTTGTCATTGAACGCTTTGGAAGATTTTTAAATGTGCGAAATTCAGGATTAAATTTCAAGATTCCATTTTTTGATAGAGTCGCTGGACGAGTAAATTTAAAAATCCAGCAGCTGGATGTTCCTGTAGAAACTAAAACCAAAGATGATGTATTTGTAAAACTTAAGGTATCTGTTCAGTTTAAAGTTTTAGCAGATAACATTTATGATTCTTTTTATAAGTTAGAAAATCCACATGAGCAAATTACTTCTTATGTTTTTGATGTGGTACGTGCTGAGGTACCTAAGATGAAACTAGATGATGTTTTTGTACGTAAGGATGACATTGCACTTGCTATTAAAAATGAATTACAAGAGGCGATGACTGATTACGGTTATCATATTGTCAAAGCGCTAGTAACAGACATAGATCCGGACATGCAGGTGAAGATGGCTATGAATAGAATTAATGCTGCAGAAAGAGAAAAATTAGCAGCGGAATATGAAGCTGAAGCAGAAAGAATAAAAATAGTTGCTAAGGCCAAAGCAGAGGCTGAAAGTAAGCGTTTGCAGGGTCAGGGTATTGCTGACCAAAGACGAGAAATCGCGCGTGGATTAGAAGAGTCTGTTGAGGTTCTAAATAAAGTAGGTATAAATTCACAAGAGGCATCTGCTTTGATAGTCGTTACGCAGCACTATGACACACTACAGGCTATGGGAGAAAATTCTAATTCAAATCTTATTATGTTACCAAACGCACCAGCCTCAGCAAGTAATATGTTGACAGACATGACAGCCTCATTTGTAGCTTCCCAGCAAATTGGCGAAGACATGAAAAAAGCCAACAGATTAAAGTTGAAGCAATAGGATTACCGTATGGGAATACTAGGTAGTAATAAAAATAAGGAACCCAGAACAGGTATTTTTTCAGACTGGCTAGAAACTTTGCAGCAAGAAAGTTGGCAGTTAGAGCTGCTTATTTCTGGATTTGCTTTATTAGGAGTATGGCAGAGCAAGGTCTTTATTAATAAGATTGAATTATACAATACTTTAAATGTTTCCTCAGAAACACTAGATGTATCATTAAATCTACTCGTTTACTTATTAAACATTGGTTGGTTTATCTTTTTATCCAATCTTCTTATTCACATCATCTTACGTGGGTTTTGGATTGGAGCCATAGGTCTACGCTATGTTTCTGGTGAAATTGACTATGATGAATTAGGCTATTCTGAATATTTTACGAAATACTTAAAAAAGAAAATTGGAAGTTATGATGACTTTATTGAGCGCTTAGAACGACTATGTAGTATTATCTTTGCATTTACATTTCTCCTTTTCTTTCTGTTTATTTCTTTGATCCTATACTTTGGTCTTTTCATTGCTATGGTAGGTCTAGTTGGCAAATTTATAGATAGTAATAATCAATTACTAATTGGCTTGATCTTCATGGTTTATTTCGGGATGGGTTTTTTAATGCTGATAGATTTTCTGAGTTTTGGAGGTTTAAAAAAACTGTCTCCAGGAATTGCAGCTAGCTCATTTAGATATATTTTTAAATTTATGAGCTTTATCAGCTTGTCCTTTTTATATAGACCCCTGCTATACAATTTTTTAGACGATAAATATACGCGTAGGCTATTACTACTAAGTATTCCTTATTTTATTGCCTTAATTGCTATTACCCCCTTTACTAGTATTCAATCGTATCCATACTTCCCAAAGTTTGAAAACGACAGGACACAAAGTGAATATATAAGTAATAGCTCTATTCATTGGTATTACTACGACGATTTACGAAAAAAACATATTGAAAGTACTTCTAAGACCTTTGCAAAAAAAGAAATAATAAACTTTGCAAGTTTATCCTCATTTGAAATATCTGAAGACTATGCTACTCTCTTTTTGAGGCAATTGACTTCTGACATGAATCGCATAGAAAAGAAACCCACTAGTGCAGCTTTTTTTAAAACAGGTTTAAGACACGGTCTCATGGGTAAGGAAGCAAAGGATAGTATTCTCGAGGACCTAAATCATAGTATACTATTGGACTACAAAGAAAAAATTCAATTTAAAAAAGATAACAAAGATCTTTACAGCGAGGAACGATGGACTGAAATAATGGATAGTGTTCTAGTAGAAAATAGAATAAAGCGTGAATTGCACGAGAAAAAGAAAATAGAAGATAATCTCGAGGCATTTAAATCAATTTATTCCGTCTATTTAAATGGAAAAGATGTCTTGGAAACTTCCGAGTGTAAATTTTATATCCATCCAAATGCTGGAGAGAAAGGTATTCTTTGTTTCCTTGACTTACAGGATCTTGATTCAGGTCTGCATGATCTCCGCATAGCCAAGGAGCAAAGAGTCAGAAACATTAGTCATAGAGATAGTATCGTCCGACATATTTCATTTATAAGGAATACTCAGAATAGTAGGTAATTCTAAAGAGCTATAGTTCTTCACAAAGGCAATGTTTTCTATATTGCAGCTGTGAAATGGCATGTTGCACAATATCTAAGTCTAATCAGGATTCTGCTGGCTCCGCTCTGCTTAATCTATCTCAGTGATATCCCTTACAAAACAGAGGTGACAATAATACTAGGTGCAATAGCAGGTGCTACTGATTACTTTGATGGTGTACTTGCTCGCAAACAAGGATTGACAAGTTCTTTTGGTGCTGTTTTAGACTATACTGCAGATAAAGTGTTTGTAATTACTGCTCTTTTCATTCTTTGTGTCGCAGGTAAACTTGCTCCTTGGATAGTCGTATTCTTTATTTTTAGAGAGGTGATAACTATGGGTATGCGATTAGCTGCCACTGAAAAGAAGGTTACGATTCAAGCGAGTAGAATTGGTAAATACAAAACGACCATTATCTTTTTTGCTATGCTATTTCTCCTCTTAGAATGGGACTGGCATATCTATGTATTCTACTTTGCTATCTTACTTGCGGCAGTTTCTTTTGTTGACTACTTTTTAAAATTTGTTACTGCATTTCAAAAGTCTAACTAAGGATGGGTAAAACAATAATTTACATTGGGATTGCCATCGTCGTGATTGGAGTAATTTTATACTACTTCCCAAATACATTTAAATGGTTTGGTAAATTACCGGGAGACTTCCGCATGGAAGGAGAAAACTCCAAGTTTTACTTTCCACTAACTAGCATGATTCTGATTTCTATACTTTTGAATGTTCTTCTACGCGTATTCAAACAGCTTTCATAACTCTACACTACCCCTCTTGCTTTTAGCTCCAAATACTTATTGATCGTATTTATTGTGAGGTCTTCAGGCTTTGTTAATATACTGTAAATTCCATTTTGCTTCAAGCGTTTTACAATAAGGTGTTTCTCCAGTACATACTTTTCAGCGATTGTTTGTTTATATATTTCTTGTACAGACTTTGGATCATTTGTTCGCAGTGCGTCTAGACCTGTATTCTTAAATAATACAACTATTAAAACATGACGTTTTGCTAGAACTTGGAAATAAGGTAGTTGACGCATAAAGGAATGTTCGGATTCAAAATTTGAAAACAGAATCAACAAACTTCTTTGCTTAACACGCCTACGGATATATGCGCTTAGTAACTCATAATTTGATTCCTGATAGCGTGTTTTTTGAGCGTATAACGCTTCTAATATTCTGGAAAGCTGTCCAGGCTTTTTTTCTGCTTTTACAACCGAACTCATTTTATTTGAATAACTTATAAGTCCTGACTTATCCCCTTTCTTCAAGGCAATGTTTAAAATAACTAAGCTGGCATTAATACTATAATCTAAAAGACTAAGATTATCAAAGGGCATTTTCATTAAACGGCCCTTGTCTATGAGTGCATATACTTGCTGGGATTTTTCGTCTTGGTATTGATTTACCATTAAAGTATTCCTCCGAGCGGACGCTTTCCAATTTACAGTTCTAAAATCATCGCCTTGCACATATTCTTTGATTTGTTCAAACTCCATTGTTTGTCCTAATCTTCTTTGTTTCTTAATTCCATATTCTTCAAGGAAATTAGAAAAGGCAGCTAATTCATATTTACGCATTTGTAAGAAGGATGGATATACAGGCACCGTTTTGTCTTTGTCAAAAGTATATCTACGCTGGACTAGTCTCAAAAATGAAGAAACATAAATATGCAAAGCGCCAAAACTATATTCTCCTCTTTTGACAGGACGTAATGCATATTTTATAGTCTTAGATCCGTTTGCTTCTAAACTCTCGTTCCAATTGGATTCTCTCATTTGGAATTGGCTAGGGACTTCATCAATTATTTTAGCAAAACATGGAAACGGATATCGATTTTGTAGATCAATGAAGATATCATTTTCATCTCCATTAGATAATTTATCTGGTAATACTCTATTTGCATGAAAGCCCTTAGGTATTCTAAATAAAAAAACAATTTCAATACATAACCAAAGAAGGAAAAAACCCAAGCATGCAAGCGCAATAAAAAACAAGGATGGAAAAAATCCTCCAAGAATAAATAGAAATATTATACTAATTATAGCAGCGTAAAATCTATTTGTGAAAAATATATCAGAAATCAGTTTTATCATTAACGAGGAATTTCTAGACTTTTAACCAGTGACTGCACAACTGCTTCAGGACTAGCTCCTTCCATCTCTTTCTCTGGGCTCATACTTATTCTGTGTGCTATCACCGGGTTGGTTAGATCTGTAATATCTTCTGGTGTAATAAAATCTCTGCCACGTATTACTGCCATCGCCTTTGAACCATTGAGCAAAGCAAGTGAGGCACGTGGAGATGCTCCTATATGGATATCTTTATACGACCTCGTCTTTCCTGTAATTTCAGCAATAAATTGTAGTAGCTTTGGCTCTACATGTACTTCCTGTACAAGCTGCTGGTATTCAGCAATTTTACTTTGGTTTAAGATGGCTTTGATTTGTTCAAGCGCAAGACTTCCCTTACCAGATTGGGCATTATTTAAAATCTGAACCTCTTCTTCTAAACTCGGGTAATGCACTTTTATCTTAAAAATAAATCGATCCATTTGTGCTTCAGGAAGCCGATAGGTCCCCTCCATATCAATGGGATTCTGTGTTGCCATTATAAAGAAAGGCTCTTCCATTTTGTAGAGTACTCCCTCGTTCGTTATTTGTCGCTCTTCCATTACCTCAAACAGAGCTGCCTGTGTTTTTGCGGGTGCTCTATTTATTTCATCAATCAAAATTATATTTGAGAAAATTGGCCCTTTCTTATAATCAAAGCTAGAGTCTTTGAAGTTAAACACGGAGGTACCTAGTACATCTGAAGGCATAAGGTCTGGAGTAAATTGAATCCTACTAAAATCAGCATCTATAGTACGCGATAGAATTTTTGCTGTCAAGGTTTTGGCTAATCCGGGAAATCCCTCAATAAGCACATGGCCCTTTGCTAGGATAGCGGCAATAAGCAAATCTACCATACTATCTTGTCCAACAATAATCTTTGCTATCTCTTGCTTGACCTCTTGTATACTTTGCCTTACAGGCTCCATGTTAATCCTACTTTCAAACATATGTTCTTATTTATAAAAGTTATTTATCTGATTATTCAATTTTTTTAATGTAGCTACATCAAGCTGTCCTCCATTGGATATATTATGTATCAAGCTAAAGAGTTCGCGTAACTCAGTTTCTGTTTTATCCGTTTTGCCAACTAATGTTTGTATATCTTCTTCAGAGAATTTGATATTGCTCATACTATATTGGCGGGCCAAAAAGCTCTGGAAAAATTCAATTTTCTTAATGGCTATATTTTGATGCGTTGATTGTTCGTAGTATAGATTGCCCATAGTTTCTACATACTCCAAGGAAGTATTCTTTACTGGCTTTTCTATTGGAATAATGCGTTGTTTTCTTTTAGAATGAAAACCAATAAAAAGTAATAAAGTCCAAAAGCTTAGCCAATATGCCCAGCGCAATCCTGGTATTTGCAATATTTCGACTAAGGGAGAGCTTGACTTGCCGGGTTTGCCAATCTTGTAGTATTCATCCCAGATGATGTGTTCTACCCCTGCTAAATAACTCAACGCATTCGAAGCATAACTTCTTGTTTCGTCTCGTAGAATACTATAATTTGTAAAGCCCAAGGGATTCGTATTCAGGATCAATTTACCTTTCTTAAAAGGTACTACAAACTGATTCATCTGATTCCCAAATTCTAAATAGGAAATCATCTGTCCTATAAATAAGGTATCTGCCTCAAAATACCTATCTATTCCATTATTAGGGAATTCAAATGTATTTTCCGAAAAGGCTTGATATTTAAAACTTATTATACTTGTATCGCGTTGCGCTGAGTAGCTATAATCCTCCTCAATTTTTACTTGTAACGTATCTAGCAGAGCATTCGAAAATCTCTCTGCTGCTATAAAAACAGTATTGCCCTTTTCTACAAAAGCATATAGACGACTTAACTCTAATGAGTCCGGAGAAAAGCTAGCATTTATAAATATATATGCACTCTGTTTATCAAATTGTAGACTATCATGGACTGTATTATAGATAGGAGCTTCACTTGTCTGGAAACTTGCCATTGGAAACAAACTCGAAAATTCTGAATGTAGCACTTTTGCACCATAGGGCTTGGTGTGTTCGGCAGCATAACTTGGCCTCCAATCTATTTCTTTTGGCCAAAAAAAGGCTATGATCAACATGAGCAGAAAATATGCCATCATGAGATATACTGCACGTTTATTATTTTGGATAAAACTACCTATCATCGTGCAGCGATTTTTTGGTACAATCTATCAAAGCCATTTCTATTATGCAAGTACTCTTCCTCATTGGATAGCTCAAACTCACCGTACCATACATATTCGTATAGTTGAGTTATTTCTCTAAACACAGCTCCATGTACGGTAGAATGCATCTCTGCAATGAAATCACTATTTGTCTTTTCTGTTTTCCAATGAATAAGTTGTTTATCGTCAAGTGTTCTCAGCAATTTCAAATAATTAAATCGAATAGCTAGCCTAAATGCTTTACGACTTTCTGCTTCCTCAATCAACTTTGAAAGATCCATGGCACTCATATCAGCATCGACTAATTCAGCATCTATTTTGCTAATATCAGGATCCTTCTTTTTTATAAAACCACCGTGGGTGGAATTCAGAAAGAATCGAATCATTAGATATCCAGCAAGAAATATAAATAGATACTTGAAGAATTGGAATAGACCATTTCCAAACTTTAGTCCAGTGGAGTTTGCTATCCATTTAACGAGTCTATATAATAATTTCGAGAGGAGATTTTCTTCAAATTCCGCATCTTCTAAATATTTATAATCAGAATTATTTTGATATTCCTTGATGTGCGTAGTATCAAATTCTAATGGCTCAACCTCTAAATAGGAATTTTCTTCTACTTGTACCTGAAGAGATTGGGCTTCTATTGAAACAGTAGCAAATAAAAGTATAATATAGAGTATGGCTAATTTAAAATTCACCCTCATTCTCAAAAAATGTATCACTTGATTCACCGAGAGTACTAATCTTACCTTTAAGCTGTGTACTATCCTTGCGTTCCACTAAATCATAATATTTAAGTCCTAAAACTATCTGGGAATAAATAGTTGTATACAAGCCACCAATCACTCCAAGGAGGTAGGCTAAACCTGCATACATCACACTACCCTCAATCCCATCTCCAGATTCTACACTTCCTAAAGCACTTGCAAAGGTTGCAATATAAAAGGGAATATTAAATACAGCCCCTATCAAACCAGCAATAATTCCTGCTATAAAAAGAGTACCAAATGTTGGCCACCAATGATCTTTAATAAGATAGCGTGCACGTGTAAAGGCCTCACCTATTCCAAGTCCTTCCTCAACACGTATATAAACTATAAATGCAGTAATGATAGCATAGTAAAGAAGAAAAGGAAATAGTATAAAAAATCCAATAACAGTTAACGCAGGTGATACAAAACCGATAATGCTGACAGGAATAGAAATAAGAATTGCTACACCTATAAATACAACTATTATAACTAAAATAGTACCAATGACTGTTCCAGCATATTTAAAGATATTTTCTTTGAGAGACTCAAAACTAAATGCCTGGTCTCCTGCTTCTCTATGTGCCTTCAACCCTGCATAAGCTAGGGTATAAAGGACTGCATAGCTAAGAAATAAACCTAGATATAATAAGCCCATACTAGATAAGACTCCTCCTACACCTCCATTTAAAATAGAAGCATCTACTCCATTCAATATGATGCCCATAAAATCAGAAGATATGGAGACAAAGGCCAGAGCTAAAACTAAAAAAATAGGTACTACAAACATTAGAAATCCTAGAGTATAGTTCTTAATATTTACAAAGAAGATCTTGAATGCATCTCCTATTACTTCTCCAAAGTATCGTTTCTTACGTGTTACTAATTCTGACTGGTAGGCCATACTTTTTTAGTTTTATTGGATAATAAATAAAATACCAAATGATAAATGCAAATGATAATGTTACTATAGCTATTCTACCCCAGTTCCCAAGTAATTGGTAATGGCGCGTTACATAGCTTTCTAATATAGCTGCAACTATAAATACTGGGACAAGCCCAATAATAATTTTAAGACTTCTACGAGCTCCTTCTATTAAGGAAACCATTCTACCATAGGTACCTGGAAATAAAAAACTATTTCCTAAGACAATCCCTGCTGCTCCTGCAATGACAATTGCTGATAATTCTAAGGCTCCATGAATAAAAACAGTTCCTAAGGCGATTCCTGTAAGACCGCGTTCAATAAAAAACCCTAAGAATGCGCCAACCATAATTCCGTTTTGGAATAAGATAAATGCCGCTGGTATTGTTCCTAAAATACCAAAGACATATACCATAAATGATACACGTACATTATTCGTGGAAATTCCTATAAACATAGAGCTCTGGGAACTAGATCGATAGACTCCCAGTGGATCACCGCTACTTATATTTTCTTCGGTCATGTTCACATATCCATCTCCAATGATTGCTCGCACAAAATCAATATTCTTTGCTTGAGAGAACAAACCAATTACTACTGCTACCATGAATATAAGGAAGGAATACAACAAGGCTCTATGTGATTTAGCCATTGCTAATGGCACCTCATATTTCCAAAAATCTAGAAAACGGCTTCGTTTTTCTTTTTTGTTCTTGTAAATCATTTGATGTGCCTTTAAGGACACACCATTTAAGTAAGAAACTAAAGGACTATTGGGATAAAACGTGCTTGCGTAAGAAAGGTCATCTGTGAGTTGCACATAGAGTTTAGCTAAATAATCTGCATCTACGGTAGATTTTTCATTTAGAATGGATTCAAACTCCTTCCAATATTTTTCATTTTTCTTTATGAATACAATTTCTTTCAAAAAGACTTTGAATTTTATCTTTGACAATATAAACAAACTTGTATTAATAGCAATCAGAATGAGTGGTACATCCTATTTAAATACAGCACAAAATGTCAATCTAGAGTATAATCTTGCAAGCCTAGGTACTCGGATTGGTGCATTTCTGATAGACAGCCTCATTAAAATTGGATACATCTTTTTTATAGCATATCTCAGTTCTGTAAGCGGAATGATTGATAATTATTGGCTAATGAGTTTTTTCTATCTACCCATTATGTTTTACACACTCCTTTTTGAAGTGTTTAGAGAGGGTCAAACCCCCGGGAAAAAATCTCAAAATATCAAGGTTGTTTCAGCAGATGGTACTCCAGTAAGTATAGGACAGTATTTATTGCGATGGCTTTTAAATTTAGTAGATCTCTATACCCTGTATGGCGCAGTGGCAATGATAAGCATTGGGATTTCTAAAAAAAGTCAGCGTGTAGGTGATATGGTCGCTAATACTTTAGTTGTTAATACAAAGGAAAGAAAAAGACTAGAAGATACTGGCTATTTAGATATTGATGAGAGCTATACCCCAAGCTATCCAAGTGTAAGCCAACTTAGTTATGAAGACATTCGCATAATAAAGGAGGTACTTAAAAATGATGCACCGAACGCATTCACCCTAATAGCTCAAACAGCAAATAAAATTGAAACAATTATAGGTGTACAAAAAACAGAAAGCTCAAAGCAATTTCTAAATCGCGTTATTGCAGATTTTAATTATTACGAAAAGGTAGGTTAAGAACCTTACGTTCTATCACTATTTAGCCAGCGCCATAGCTTCAACAACAATATTATCATAATAGGGATAAATGCTAAATGAAATTGCTGTGGTATCACAAACCATCCCACCAAGGCCATCCCAGTCAATACCCCACTTGCAACTATTACTTCCCTTTTAGCTGACAACGGATTTTTAGAAGCAAGATATAAATACAGGGGATGTATCCACAAGAGATTCCAATTTGCCTTTGTTGCGATATGATCCGTAAAAAACCACATAACAAATAACAACACACTTGAAAGACCTAGGACTAGAAACCAAAGTTTATCGTACCACTTAAGCCAGCCAGCCCTTTTGTCAACAAAAAATAAAATAAGTAATTCCAAGATTAGAAACGCTATAAAGACAAGCATAGGGGTAAACCAGGGTCTCGTAAATCGTTGTTTTTGCTCTTCAGCAAAATCAAGAATAGTATCTGTGCTAGCTACAAAATTCGCTTCAGCAATTTTTTTATCATCGATCGACTCCATCAAATAGGCAGGCAAAAATGTTTGGTGCGTATCAGAGGCTTTTTTATCGGCCCTGCTTCCTATCACTAAATCTATTCCAAAATCTGACCATGGAAGACCTGGTAAAAACTCATCCAAGAGATTACGAAAGGTCTTATCAGATTCTTGTTCAGAAAAGACTATACCTAATGAATTAGCAAATACACCTCTTATACGTGTAGAGCAGTTATCAAAAAAGAAATCATACTTGTAACTTCTATTTTCTTCTTTTACATTGTTCAATAGAAAATCAAATACCTCTTGTTTTTGAAGGCTATCTAAATGCAACTTTTGTTCATAAACGGAACGCTTATAATAATTGTAGTTGCGCAAAAAATTACCATAGCTCTGCATGCCGACGTGGTAATCCAATTTACCTCTCAAGAACTTCCGATAAAAGCCAGGGGTTTCAAAACTGAACATTCCATAGTTAAATACAATATCTAGTTTTTGGCTAGGATCATTAATTCGTATTCCGCTATGCCCAAAGGTCGAATACAGTTCATTACCAGGGTCGCAGGTAAGTAATGAAATTTCTGCTTGCTTAGATAAAGGCTGTTGAGCAGTAAGTTTAGTAATACAAAATACTACAAGGAACAGACAAGAGAATAGATACCGCAGTTGTATTTGCATTGCTATAGATTAGACTAATAATAAACGCAAGCGCAGGTAGATATGTTGCTATGAAACAGAAAAGCCATTTGACCAACCCTTTTCAGGACTAACAAAGGATAACCTACCCTCTTCATTTTCTGCCATAAGTATCATTCCCTTAGATTCCACACCCCGTATTTTTCTAGGCGCTAAATTTGCAAGAACAAGCACCTCTTGACCGATGATTTCTTCTGGCTTATAGAATTTGGCAATTCCAGACACGACAGTCCGCTTTTCAAAGCCAAGATCAACCTCCAATTTTAATAGTTTGTCTGCTTTTTCTACTTTCTCGGCAGTTAGTATTGTCGCCGTCCTAATATCCATTTTTGTAAAATCCTCAAAGGCAATATTAGGTTTCACTTGAGATTCCTCACTCTCTTCTTGAACAGCACCAGCAAATAGCTTATTTCTTTGTTCATCCATGACACTATTTTCAATACGCGTAAATAAATGTGTAGGCTTACCGATGGTATGCCCTATTTCAATAATGTTTTTTCCCTCTGCTAAGTCATCCATTATATCCACAAGTTCTCCCTTCTCTTGCAGGAGTTCAAGCTGAAGTAAATTTCTCAACTTGTCTGAAGTGAAGGGTAAAAAAGGTTTTATTGCTACACTTATTGCAGTCACATATTGCAAGGCAAGATTCATTACCACCTTAACGGTTTCTTCATCTGTTTTTACCAACTTCCAAGGAGCGTTGAATTGTAAAAGTTGATTTCCAAGAGATGAGATGTCCATGATTTTTTTCAAAGCAGCCCTAAAATCGTACTTACGCAAAGCGCTACACAGAGAATCCAAATTATCATACAACAAAAGCATTTCACTCTCGTGATAAGCCATGTCTTCTTCATTTTCAGCCGCAGTTATCATAAGATTTTCATCATAGTCAGGTACGACTCCGTCATAATATTTATTAATAAGAACTATGACCCTATTCACAAAGTTTGCAAGATTATTTACTAGCTCTGTGTTATTTGCATCCTGATAGCCCTTCCATGTGAATTCACTATCTTTAAGTTCAGGCATATTTTTTATGAGGGCATATCGGAGTTCGTCTTCCTTGCCTGGAAAATCCTTCAAGTAATCATTTACCCATACTGCCCAATTTTTAGATGTAGAAAATTTTCGTCCTTCCAAGTTCAAGAATTGGTTTGCAGGAACATTTATTGGCAATACATAGTCTCCATGTGCTTTTAGAATACTTGGGAAAATTAAACAATGGAATACGATGTTATCCTTTCCTATAAAATGAATCAAAGCAGTCTTATCATCCTTCCAATAAGGTTCCCAGTCTTTCCCATTTTCTTTTGCCCAAGCTTTTGTAGATGAAATATATCCAATGGGAGCATCCATCCATACATACAGTTTCTTCCCTTCAGCTCCTTCGATGGACTTAGGTACATCCACTCCCCAATCCAGATCTCTCGTCATTGACCTAGGTTGTAGGCCTCCATCTAACCAAGATCTACATTGACCTAAAACATGATTCTTCCATTCATCTGGATAATGTAACTGTTCTTCCCCTAGTTGTCCTGTCTCTATCCATTCTCTTAACCATGCTTCGTATTTATCCAGGGGAAGGTACCAGTGCTTTGTTTTTTTCAAAACTGGTTTTTCCTTGGAAAGTGTTGATATAGGGTTAATCAATTCTGTCGGACTTAAAGCAGAACCACAATTTTCACACTGATCACCATACGCTTCTTCATGAGAACACTTAGGACAGGTTCCTAAAATATACCTATCTGCCAAAAACATTTTTGCGCTGTCATCATAATATTGCTCTGATTCTTTCTCAACGAACTCTCCTTTTGATTCCAAATTTTTAAAAAACTCTTGGGCCGTTTCGTGATGGAGCGGATCTGACGTCCTATGATAATAATCGAATGAGATACCAATTCCCTCAAATACCTCCCTAAAAAGAGCATCATATTTATCAACGATTTCTTGGGGACTTAATCCTTCTTTCTTTGAGCGAATGGTGATGGCTGCACCGTTTTCATCACTCCCACAAATGTAGACGATATCTTTACCCATTAATCTTTGAAACCTGACATAGATATCAGCAGAAAGATATGCACCTGCAAGATGACCCAAATGAAGAGGTCCATTTGCATAGGGTAAGGCGGAAGTTACCAGATAGCGTTCAAATTGTTTCATAGCGGATTAAAGTTCAAATATACAATAACACATTAGAAGAAAGTCATATCTAAGGAATGTTTTATACATCAGATTTTTCAAAAGAAAATAGATTTTTAAACACATCTTGCGGTTCTAATGGCTTTCATAAATCCTGCATCTAGAATAGGCTTATATTTTATAATTTTGTCCTAGATATTTTTTATCACTAGAATTACATTATGGATTTTGTTCAGGAATTAAGTAATCGTCCATCTAAGGCTCGTGTCCTAGAGATAGTAGATATGATATTGGATGATCCTAGTATGGTTAAAGATTTAATGACGTATTATTTTGAACATAGGGATAGACTAGGAATGATTGCATCTTGGATTGTAAGCTATGTTGCACGCAAAGAACCCGCACTCATTCAACCCTATTATTCTAAAATGCTAGAGCATATTTCAGGGGATGTCCATACAGGAATAATGCGAAATACTATTCGAATATTTGAAGATGTACCCATTCCAAAAAAGATCCAAAGCAGATTGTATGAGATGGCTTTGGAATTTATAAGTGATACAAAAATGCCCATGGCGGTTGCTGCGTTTTCTATTACGACTGCCCTTCGCATTGCCAAGCCTTATCCAGAGCTCCAAGCAGAATTGAAAGAAATACTTTTACTTATGGACACGCATGGGACCGTAGGCTTTCAATATCGAAGAAAAAAGGCATTAAAAGAATTAGCAAGTTATTCATAGCTCAAATATTAATAATCTTAAAATCTTCATTATTTTGGACTTGCACCAAGCACAATGAACCCCGAGGACGATTTAGGCATATGGAAACGCATTCAAGCTAGTGATTCAAAGGCATTTGACACCCTGTTTCGTCAATATTTCAATTATTTATATAAATATGGACTCTCTCTTTCTTCAAACGAAGAGGAAACGAAAGATGCTATACAAGATGTCTTTTTAGGTCTTTGGAATAATCGAAAAAAACTCACAATTAAAAGCTCAGTAAAGTATTATCTCCTTCAATCCTTTCGAAGATCAGTGTTTAACAAAAATAGGAGCAATTCATTGGTTTCCTTAGAAGAACACCACCGGGATATGTGGAAAACTGAATCTGTAGAAAGCTCTATCATGGCTAGAGAAAGTGAAGATCAGCTCAAGTTTAATATAAAACAAATGGCTAAGGTGCTTACTCCGAGGCAGAGGGAGGCAATTTTTCTGAAATTTTATGACGGAATGGACTCTGACGAGATTTCTCAATTGATGCAAATAGACAAAAAAGCAGTATATAAGCTTATTTCAACTGGAATTACGAGGTATAGAAAAAATTTAAAAAAACTTTGAACACATTGGGTAGATATTCAAAATACTGCTCTCTTCTTTATAATGGGCTATTGGAAGTTGTCCCATTGACTTCATTTAGGAAGTTGTTCAAATTTTTTAAGTTTCTCAACTTAACACTCTTAGTTCCTGGGTAAGCTTAAAGCAAATGTTTGTAATGACAAGCAAATCAGCTAGACAGTTAACTGTCACTTAGTACTCAAGATCTTAATTGATCGACCAGCTTTATTGCTTTACCCAGGATTTTTATTTTAGTGTTTTTATAATTAATGCAGAAAAAATTTAACCATATTGACGATCTCTTAGCAGACAGCTACTTTATTGAGTGGTTGTGTGATCCCACTGAAGAATCTGATGCATATTGGTCTGCTCAATCAGAAATTAATCCAAATTTACGGACATTAATACCTTTTGCTAAAAACACGTTCAATAACATCACTGTTGAAGCTAACGAAGTGTCAAACACCCTAGTAGATACTGCTTTAAATGAAATGCATAGAACTGGAAAAGTAAGAATTTTTAATTTTAAGACAGCTGCTTTCCTAAAAATTGCAGCTGTCCTTTTATTCTTTTCGCTCGCAGCAATCTATACCTTATTGCCCAAAAATGAGTTTTCAACAGAGTATGGTAAAACGATGGCAGTCGATTTAAAAGATGGGTCTGAAGTTATCCTGAATGCTAATTCTAAGCTCTCACTTACGAATAATAAAGGGAAGGCCATAGATCGACAAGTATGGGTTTCTGGCGAAGCTTACTTCAATGTCCTATCTAATCCAAAAAGCCCATTTACCGTTCATACCAGCCGGGGAGACATCATTGTATTAGGTACAATTTTTAATGTAGAAGATACTCCAGAATCATTTTCCATCTATTTAGAAGAAGGCAGGATAAAATTTGTACCAAAACCAGAATATCAGAAGCAAAGTATTGAGCTAGATGTTAAAAAACGTCTTATATTTAGTTCGTCTAATGAACGCTTTGAGCTTCAAGACAACAATGACCCTAATATTACCGCTTGGAAGGAAAAAAAAATTGTTTGTCAAAACATGCCTTTAAGCGAACTCTCTAAAGAAATTGAGGCCTACTATGGTGTTGATGTTGTCTTAAAGCAGGATGCGTTAGCAGATAGAGAACTCGATGGTATTCTTGAAAACAAAAGCTTAGATGAATTGCTTCTCATAGTGTGTGAAGCACTAGACATAAAAGTAATATCTTCTAAAAATAGCATCGAGTTTAGTTATTACTAACTGGAACAATTGTTTTTGCTATTTCAACTTTACGCGTTTATATAATTGGCTTTTTACTGTGCTTGTTTTGCAATGGAATATACGCCCAAGCAAACAAACAAGAACATAGGCGTTATCTAAAAAACTTTATTAAGCAATTAGAATCGGAAAGTGATATTCATATTTATTATGAAAGCGCCATCCTAGATGATATAATCATAAAAAATCTTCCTGAAAATAAAATTAGCTCACCACTTGCTAAGTTAAAATCAGCCTTAAAAGACACAAAGTTATATGTAAAAGAAATCGGTGAAAACGCCTACGTTATTAAACCAATTTTAAAAGTCGGAGTTATTCATGGCAATATTTCAGGTATCAATGGACTTGGATTGCCCGGTGCAACTGTGATTGCTGAAGACACAGATTCTGGAGTAGCAGCAAATATAAATGGCCAGTATGAGTTAACTCTGAAACCTGGAAAGTGGTTAATTACAAGTAGCTACGTCGGGATGGTAGAACAACAGAAAAGCATCTATATTCTTTCTGGAGATACCGTGCAACTAGACTTTATCTTAGAAGAACAAGCCTCAATGCAAGAAATTGTAGTTGTAGGTAGAAGTCCAATTAACTCAATTTTCGAAATTGCTTCACCCACTAGTATCGTAAACTTTAGTACTGAAGAAACCAAGACATACTATGGTATGTCTGAACTATTACAAAATACACTACCCTCTTTCCATTCCACAAATCAGACAATTGCTGATGCCACCGATCACATAGACCCCATCACCTTAAAAGGCCTGGGACCAGATCAATTACTTGTACTTATAAACGGTAAACGCAGACACCATAGCGCGCTAGTAAATGTAAATGGAAGTATAGGAAGAGGATCCGTTTCCACTGACCTAAACGCTATTCCTAGTTCGGCAATAGAGCGCGTAGAAGTCATTAGGGATGGTGCAAGTGTCTACTATGGCTCTGATGCTATTTCTGGAGTTCTCAATATCATTACCAAGAAAAATACCAACTTCACAGACATCAATATAAAATCAGGAATTTCACAGGCTGGGGACGGACTGTTAACCAATCTATCAGCGAACACTGGATTTTCTTTTGAATCAGATGGTATGCTTAATCTATCCATTGAATTTAACAAAAGAAACGAAATCAACAGATCAGGAAATTATACAGGTATCATCTTTGGAGATAGTCGCGATGAAGATCCAATGGAGATAGCTGCGTTTTTTAAACAAACTAGTTTTGACGACAAACGCGTTATGAGTGTAGGTAGAGCTGCCGCAGACAATCTAAGTGTCTTCTTAAATGGTGAGTTTAATATAAGTCCGCATTTTAGCTTTTATGGTTTTGGTGGTATGAATTTTCGTTTCGCAGAATCTTCAGGATTCTATAGATTCCCATACCAAAGTTCAAAACAATCAGGAAATTACCCCTATGGATTTCTTCCAAAATTAAAATCAAATATTCAAGACCAAGCCATAACATTCGGTATAAAAGGAAAAAGGAATGCTTGGGATCTAGACCTCAGTAATACAACTGGTCGCAATAAAATTCTTATGAACGTAGCGAATTCGAATAATGCTTCCCTCGGTCTAGCATCGCCTTCTTCTGCTGTAGTTGGAGGCTTTAATTATCTGCAAAACATAACAAACTTTGATTTCGCTAAGGATTTGGAAAACCATCCCTTATCTATAAGCTTTGGGATGGAATTTAGAACAGAATTATTTAATCAAGTAAGTGGTGAAGAGGTCTCATGGCAAGACTATGGGCATATTGATGAAGAAGGTATTCGAAAGGAACCTGCAATACAAATGTTTCCTGGATTTAGACCTGAAAACAGTTTGGATAGACTTAGATATAATACAGGGGTATACCTAAATTTGGAATCTGATCTGACAGAAAATTTAAAAATTGGCGGAGCAAATAGATATGAGTTTTATCAAGACTTTGGAGGTAATTTGAGTTTTAAGTTTTATAGCCGTTTAAAACTGAGTCCAACGCAAGCATTAAAGGGATCTATCAACACAGGCTTTCGTGCACCATCTCTTCCTCAAATTTATTACAGCAGCATTTCAAACCAGTTTGTTTCTAATGGCTCAGAGGAAAGTGTCTTCATAGGAAGTTTTAATAGTGAATCTCCCGTAAGAGCAAAATTTGGCATCGACCCGCTCACTGCCGAGACTTCCCTTAATTTTAATCTTGGATATAACTTTATTCCAAATGACAATTTCTCCCTTGGACTCGATTTTTATAACATATCTATTAAGGATCGAATTGTTTTGTCTGGAAGATTCAACACAAATGATAATCCTCTTTTTGCTGAAATTCTAGCTCCCTTTGATCTTGAAGAAGCGCAATTCTTTACAAATGCAATTGATACACGGACAACAGGTGGAGATGTCGAATTAAAATATAATTGCACCATACGTAATTTTAAAACAAAATTTTCTACCCTTGTAAACCTATCCACAACTCAAATCAATAGAGATGATAGCGGTGAACCCATTATTAAAACCTCTGAAGAACTACGTGGATTTGAACGTGTTTTATTTGGTCGTGAAGATGTAGGTAGAATTGAAAATTCTCAGCCCACTTCAAAATACATTTTCAACCTAGATATAGAAAGGTCTAAATATTCTCTTAACCTCAATGTAGTTCGTTATGGGAAGATAGAATATTACCATCCGGATGACTATAACTCCAGTGATTTTGTATTGAATGATTATACTAATGAATTTGAAACAAGAGATCAAATATTCTCCCCTAAATGGATAAGTTCTCTACAATTCGGTTTGGACTTAGAAGACGTTGTTATATCACTTGGAGCCAATAATATTTTTAATATTTTCCCTGACGAGCAAAACCATAGCGGGAATACATCTCGGGGCATATTCCGTTACAGTCGAAGAGTTCAACAATTTGGTGTGACAGGCGCTTTTTGGTATAGCACCTTTAGTTTTAAGTTATAACCGTTCAGAAAGCCAGGTATCCAAATCCGAATAAAAGAGTTCTTTTTCTGGCTCATTAAATAATTCATGATACAATCCTTCGTATATCTTCATCGTTTTGTCCGAACTACTTATATTCTTAAAGAAAAGTTTACTGCCTTCTAACTCCGTTAATTTATCTACACTCCCGTGTCCTAAAAATATAGGATAGTGAAATCTACCTGCCATTGACTGGACCCAACGCATTGCCTTCATTACCTCCCAACCCGTTCTTGCATGGGATTTTTTATGATAAACAAGGGGATCCGCCTGATATGCTTTTACAACTGCTTGGTCTTTTGATATATATTTTCCATCGAGGCCTACTGTAGCCATCCTAGGCAATAAGGTTCCAATAATTGGCGCTAGCTTTTGCAATATAGGAGCTAAATCCTTGCTTACCATAAAGGCAGGCCCCGTGAACATGACTCCCTTAAGTCCTTTTAATTGGGGTTTCTTCAAGAGTAAATAATACGCGCAAACCAAGGCTCCTAGACTGTGTGCAAAGAAAAAACTAGGCTTGGACTCATCAAAAACTGAATTCATCCATATCTCCATATCATCAGCCATATTTTGAAACTTTGATATATAAATAGCTGGACCTTCAGATTTTCCATGACCTCGCAAATCATAAGAGAAAACATTACAATTTCTTGTGTTAAAGAACTTTGCTATTTCCTCGTATCTGCCAGAATGTTCAGCTATACCATGTACAACAAATACATTTGTATTTGCATTCTCCAGAGTCCATTCCCGCGTGAAAATTTCAAATTTATCTTTTGTTTGCAGCATGCTTTAAGATAAATAAGTTTAAAATATTCACAAATTATGCAGCGTATCTAAAAAAATGTGAGTCATATAAGCAGCAAATAACAAATCAATGAAAAATACATTCCTACTAACAAAACTCTTTTCTATTATATGCTTACTTTCTTTGAGCCTTTTCTTACATGCAGAAGAAAACGGGCCCTGCGCCATAGAATCTATGAATATAGAATTCCTTGCATGCAATGAAGATGGCACCTACAATGTTGAATTATACTATACGGTACTTAATCCAGTGGGGGACTCACTTAGTCTATTTATAAACAGTGAACATCATGGTGATTTTCTAATCGGAGGAAGTTTGACCATAGAAAACGTGCAACCCTCAGAACTATTTGATAATGATCTTTTCTTTCTATGTATGACGGAGGATGAAGATTGTAACATCAGCATGAACTTTGTACAGCCTGAATGCGACTGTATAGGACCCTGCGAGATAGAAGATATCCAAGTGCTTACCTTGGATTGCGATCCCTCCACTGGAACATATACTGCACAGATATTTTACACGGTAAGCAATCCAGATCATGATGTCGTGCATGTTTCAATAAACAATGTTGATTACGGAGAATTCCCAGTAGGAAGTCAAATTCTAATTGACGGAATTAGTCCAAGACCTAACTCAGTATATGACATTGTAGAGATATGCGCTGCAGAGGAATGCTGTAGTGCGTATGAATATATACCAGAAGATTGTGGAGAAAATAATGGAGAATGTGGTATCTCCAATATTGAAATCGTTGAGTATGTCTGTTCTTCTGTAGGAACGTACTCAGCTATTTGGATAAATTATGACTTTATTAATCCAATAGACAGTACGGTACATGTAATACTCAATGAAGAATACATAGGAGCCTGGCCGCTCGGCCAAACTATCTCTTTTGATGTGGTCTCTCTTGATGAAGTATTAGAACTTATTCTTGTTATGGGTGACAGTTGTTTTGAAACACTCGTATTTGACAATGTCTGTGGAGATGAATGCAATTGGGGAGATGTTGAAATAAACCCTATTGAATGTGATAGCTTGTCTTATGTTGGGGAATTATTTCACTTTATTGCCAATCCACCTTTTGACGAAGTATTCCTAGAAATAAATGGAGTAGGCTGGGGAGGATATGAGGTGAATACTCCTATTATTATTGAAGGCTTAAATGAAGGGGATATAGAAGTAGAATTCTACTTCTTTAGTGAAGAAACAGATACAATATGCAGTTTTTTAACAGTCCTTCCATATCCTTGCTCTGACTGCAACGTAGAATGCATAGATGGTGAATTTGAATGGATCTATGAGTGCTCCGAAAATGATCCTGGCTTCTACCTAGAATTATATCCATTCTTAGAATGTGGCACAGACAGCATCGATTTGATTGTCAGTGTAAATGGTGGAGATTATCTGAATTATAATTCTGCTGAACCTTGGATTTTTGACTTTGTCGGAAATCAAGAAGAAGCAATGACAGTCAATGTATGCTATGCGGACAACGAAAGCTGTTGTAACTTGTTTACCCTGCCTGCCCCTCCTTGTTTTGACAATGCGAACTGTGCAGTAGATTCAGTTCAGATAAATCTTAACTGTGATGAAAATAATAATTACTACTTAGAAGGATTCGCTATAGTAAGTAATCCTGGAAATGCATTTGTTGATGTATTTATTGATACAATCTACGCAGGTTACTACCCTATCAATGATAATAATTTTGTGAGTATCTTTTCCGATCCTATTTTTAATTTGGCGCCAAACACAGAGTATGAGATCTCAGTATGTGTAAATGACAATCCAGATTGCTGTAACAATGTGACTGTAAGCACAGAAATCTGTTTTAACAGTTGTGACTGCCTAGAAGAAAACTTTTTTGAGCTCTTCGAAGTAGGCTGCATGGACAACGGGAATTATTGGATATTTGGAGAGTATGCTTCCGAATGTGACAGCTCTCTTTTACAAATTAATAATGGTCCTGGCACAGTTTTAATTGGTAGCGATACAATTACCATAAGTAATATTCAACCTTCAGATATTCCTTTAATAAGTATGTGTTTAATTAATGCACCAGATTGCTGCTCTGCCTACGAATGGGATCAACCCCAATGCTTTAACAATGATGATCCAGTAGAACAGCTCGTAAAAATCGTTGTACAGAACTCGGAAATAATAGTAGAAACAGAAGAAGTAGCAAGTATTGGGCTAATTGATATAGGAGGACGTTTGGTACGCACGCATGGAGAACGAGGAAGGCAACATAGATTAGATACCAGCGGCTTAACAAGCGGTGTGTATTTATTAAATATAATAGAAGACAATAGAATAAAAAGCAAAAAAGTGTTTGTTGCTAATTAGCGCGATACAATTTTGCTCAAGCGAAATAAAGCCCTGCCGTTTTCATAAGGCAGGGCTTATTCTTCTATCTGAATCTAGTCGAGATAAGTTGTTTAATTCTGCTACCTACGCACGAACCTTTCTGTAAACATACATCCTGAAGATGTATTCATTACAACTATTTCGTTCTCAGTAAAACTTCCTGTTCTCTTTACCCCATCAATTGTCAAATCCAAAGTCATTGCTTCCTGATCCACTATATACACAACAAATAAATCGTCCGAAAACGGATCTCCATTCTCTGTTCTAAAAAATGTCCCATTGCCATCCTCCAAAGTCATTGTGATACAAAATGTGTTTCCAAATTCTGAGGTTACACAGCCATCTGTGTATTCTACTACACGATTATCAGATGCATCCTCACATTCTGATCGCGTTAATTCTATAGCCTCCCATTCTCCAGATAAGTCAATTTCCATTTCGCTATCACCACATCCTATCAAACCCATTAAGCATATTGCCATTAGTAAATTATAAATTCTCATTTTGAAATATTTTAAGTTATTAATTTATTTAATTTCTACACTTGTATGTAATAAGGAACAAAAAGGTTACCCTCTATCAAAACAAATAACTTAGCCTTTTAGACTATACCCTATGAAATAGAATACCTTTCGGGTAAACAACTAGCCCCAAATAAAAAAAGAGGACAGAAATTCTGTCCTCTTTTTTTATCAAGGCAAATATCTAAGACCTAAATCTATACTATCCACCAAAATCATCAAAGGATATATTCTCCTCTGGAACTCCTAAATCATCTAATGCCTTTATTACAGAAGCATTCATCGCTGGAGGTCCACAGAAATAGTATTCTACCTCTTCTGGCTCCGGATGATCCTTAAGATATTTCTCTACGCAAACTGGCATAATGTATCCTTGGAATCCATCGCCTGGCGCATCTATATTTTCTTTTACCTGCCAGTTATCTTCTGGAAGCGGATTATCTAGGGATACATAAAATTTAAAGTTTGGAAACTCCTTTTCTATCTCTCTAAATTCATCTACATAAAATAACTCTCTCTTTGTACGACCTCCATACCAGAACGACACCTTTCTATCTCTCATCTTCTCTGTCTGGAACATATGGAATAAATGCGAACGTAATGGTGCCATTCCTGCTCCACCACCTATGTAAACCATCTCTTTCTTAGTTGGCTTAATAAAGAACTCACCATAAGGTCCAGAGATTGTACACTTATCGCCTGGCTTTAGACCAAACACATAACTTGAACAAACGCCTGGATTTACATCCATCCATCCGTTCTTTGCTCTGTCAAAAGGCGGAGTTGCAATCCTAATATTCAACTTTACTATATTTCCCTCCGCAGGGTGGTTGGCCATGGAATATGCACGAAACTGCGTTTCGTCATTTACCATTTTCAAATCCCATAATTTAAACTTATCCCACTCTGACTGGAACTTCGCTGGATCATCATGGTGCTCTGGATGCGCCGTAATATCCATATCCTTAAACGGTACAGTTACCTCAGGTACATCAATCTGTATATAACCTCCTGGCTTAAAGTCTAACTCCTCCCCCGCTGGCAGCTCTACAACAAATTCCTTAATGAAGGAAGCCACATTATAATTTGACTTTACCGTACACTCCCACTTCTTAATTCCAAAAATCTCTTCAGGAATTCTTAAAACCATATCGTTACGCACCTTTACCTGACAAGCCAATCTCTTATTCTCAGCTGCCTCTTTTCTTGTAAGGTGGTTCATCTCCGTTGGAAGTACTTCGCCTCCCCCCTCATCAATATGACATTCGCACATCGCACAGGTTCCCCCTCCACCACAGGCGGAAGGAAGGAATACATTCTGATCTGCTAGGGCAGTCAATAAGGTAACTCCTGGAGATACTTTTACAGGATTATCTTTTTCTCCGTTGATAAATAAACTTACCTCTCCTTGAGGTACGAGTTGCTTTCTTGCATAAATCAACATCATGGAGAGCGCAAGGATAACACCACAGAATACTAGTAGCGCTAACAAAATAACTTTCGGGTCAAAACTCAGAAGTACAATCATCTTTATTTATCTATTTCTTATTACTTAATTGCAGATGGATCTATACCCATCAAACTCATGAATGCCATTCCCATCAAACCTGTTAGGATAAATGCCATTCCCAATCCTCTTAGTGCCGGAGGCACATCGGAATAAATTATTTTTTCTCTAATCGCAGCAATCGCTATGATCGCTAAAAACCATCCAAAACCACCACCTAATCCAAAGGCAATAGATTCTGAAAGATTATACTCCTTGGATACCATAAATAAGGAGCCTCCTAAGATCGCACAGTTCACTGTGATCAAGGGAAGGAAGATACCAAGTGAGTTATATAAGGGAGGGGATACTTTTTCAATAACCATCTCCACTAACTGTACCATAGACGCAATTACAGCAATGAATAAGATCAAACGCAAAAAGGTAAGATCTGTTCCAAAGGGTCCTGTATCGGCAAGTAGGTAGTTTTCTATCATCCAGTTAATAGGCATCGTAATTCCCAAAACAAAAATTACCGCTAGTCCTAGACCAAAGGCCGTTTTTACTGTCTTGGATACCGCTAGATACGAACACATTCCTAAGAAATATGCAAGCGCTAGGTTTTCTATGAATGCTGACTTTATAAATATATTTACTAATTCCATTGTTATCTACTTTACTAGGTCTTAAGAAATATCCACAAGATTTGGTCTCCATGCACGGTGAATCCATATGAGGATACCTATCACGAACATGGCAGACGGGAATAATACAAAAAGGTTGTTCGGTGCATACCAACTCAACCAACTAATCGATGAGGTATCGATTAAGAAATCTACCCCAGGACCAAATAATTTGTATCCACCCAAAGCACCCTTACCAAAGAATTCTCTGACAACCGCTACAATAATAAGTATGATACCATAACCAAGACCATTTCCTATCCCATCAAGAAAGGCTCTCCATGGTCTATTACTCATCGCATACGCTTCTAGACGTCCCATGATAATACAGTTGGTGATAATCAAACCAATAAATACAGATAGCTCCTTAAAAATAGGATAACTCGCTGCCTTCAATGTCAACTCTACCACTGTAACCAAGGCTGCAATGATGACTAACTGAACGATCATACGTACCTGCTTGGGTATACTGTTCCTCAAGAAGGAAGTAATTAAATTTGAAAATGCCAAAACAAACATCACGGCAATAGCCATAACGAATGCCTTACTTACCAAGGTGGTAACGGCTAAGGCCGAACAGATTCCTAATACCTGTACGGTAATCGGGTTATTAGAATCCAATGGATCCGTTAACAACTTTCTCTCTGCTTTTCCAAAACTGAGACCCGACTCTTTCTTTTCTAATACTTTAGTTTCTGCCATTAGAGACAAATTTATTTTGTGAGTGATTAACCTTTCAAAGTTTTAAAATATGGCTCGTAATACTGTAAGCCTCTTCCTAACATTTCAGTAACGCCATCTGCTGTAATCGTAGCACCTGAGATACCATCTACCTCATAGACAGGATCCTTCGCTCCCCCTTTACGCACAAATACAGATCGTAGCTTTCCATCTTCGTAAATCTTCTTCCCCTTAAATTGCGTATAGAAATCCTTATTGTCTTTTATTTCTGCACCTAGACCTGGAGTTTCCCCCTTATGGTCAAAGGCTACCCCTGCAATCGTATTGATGTCTTCCTCAAAGGCAATATTGCCCCAGATCTCATCCCAAAGTCCTTTTCCTCTTACCGTTACGATATAAAACTTCTTTCCATTCTCTCCAGTAAACTGGTAAGCCGGAAAAATTTGTTCGGACTCCGCTTTCTTTCGTTCCTTCCCCATATCAATGCTAGAAGCTGTTCCTTCTTTATATCCAGCTGCCATTACGCCTGCCTCATCTACCAGTGTTCCGTCTGACTTGATAACAGTTTGAGAGATCTTAGAAAAGATTTCATCGACCTGCTCATCAGACAACTCCGTTACCGGGCTAGGTAGGTAGTCATTGACCGCTGTCAAAATTGCACGTTTGTTATAAACGGCTTCGTTCTTTTGATGAATCGGTTTTAATACCGTATTCATACCTGCTAATACAACCGCAACCAAGGCCGTCATAATAAGAACAAACTTTATTATTTGATTTGTACTATGCACTTGCTAAACGTTTTTTCATGTTAGACTCTAGAACATAATGATCTATAAGAGCCGCAAATGTATTTAAGAAAAGTATTGCCAACATCCATCCCTCAGGATAGGCAGGGTTTAATACTCTTACTATCATACCTATAAATCCAATCAGGAATCCGTAGACCCATTTTCCTGTATTCGTAGACGCTGCTGTCACAGGGTCCGTTGCCATAAAGGCCATTGCAAAGAAGAAACTACCTAGGTAAAATTGGAAATACCATGGCACCTCCATAAATGGTGTTGCTCCCCATAAGTTTAACAACATAGACATACAAATTGCGCCTAGTAACATGCTAAACATAATTCTCCAACTCGCTATTCTAGTAAGCAATAAAAATGCAGCACCTAATAGAATAAGCGGCTTACTGGTTTCACCTATAGAACCAGGAATCGTTCCCCACCATAGTTGGTTTTGAGAAAAGGTATTTGTTACATTCTCCCAGCCACCCTGGTAGGCAAGTGCTAACGGTGTAGCACCACTATAGCCATCCATAACTGCTCCGGGTTTAAACGTATCTAAGCCCATCCATTCAAAGAGTCCATTAAACAAGCCTGTGTGCCACCAACTGTAATCCGTAACACTGCCTGGATTAAGAGACATCGTTCCTGCTGCATCTGCAAATCCAGATACCCATACATTATCACCACTGATCGTAGTAGGATATGCGAAGAACACAAAGACTCTACAGAGTAAGGCAACATTCCAAATGTTCATCCCCGTTCCGCCAAATGCTTCTTTACCAATAACTACTGCAAACGCAACAGATACACAAAGTATCCAGATAGGAATATCTGGTGGCATAATAAGAGGAATAAGAGCACCGGACACTAAGAAACCTTCTTCTACTGCGTGTCCTTTTTTATATGCAAACCAAAATTCAATTCCTAGACCCACCACGTGCGTCCAGATGAAAATTGGTAATAATTTAATAAGACCATGGCTTAACTTGAGATGAAAGCCTTCTAGAAAACCAGGATACATACCCATAGCATCAAAATGCTGATGCCCTATATTGTAGGTCCCAAAAATATAACACAACTGCATCGCTAATACAACATGTATCATCGTACGCTTCAGGTCCATACCATCTCTGACATGCACACCGCCCTGTGTAGTACTATCAGGAGAATAAGCGAAAGTAAAAAAGGCATCATATGCTGTGTGCAATAATGGACTCTTCTTCTTATCTGGTTCAATTCGTTTAAAAAAATCTAATAATCCCATTTATTCTGTTATTCAAAAGTCAAACAAGGAAATTGTTTTGCTAGGATTGCTCCTGCATCATATCTAAGCCGTCCCTTAATATTTTTTGTAAAGGCATCTTGGAAGTACAAGCAAACTCGCACAAGGCTAGATCCTCTTCTGATAATTCATTTATTCCTAATCCCTCCATACGCTCAAAGTCTCCAGCCATAATCGCCTTCATCAAATGCTGCGGATAGATATCCATTGGCAACATAGACTCATACTGACCCGTCATCACAAAGGCTCTTTTCTCACCATGTGTATTCGTGTCTACTTCAAACTTATGCTCAGGGAACAAAAAGTTTGGAAATGTTTTAGAAACACTTGGTCTAGGCTTCAATGGTAGTAACCATCCAAACATCTCATTATAATTCCCTTCCTTTATTACTGTAATCTGATCTGCTCTTGCATCCAAGAAACTCTCTGTTGTGAGTACATTCCCACCCAGTATATTTCCACTTATGATACGCTGATCTTTTGTAATGTTTTCATCTTTTAATACATCCGCCACACTTGCCCCACTACGCACACGCACAATCTTTGGCTCATTTAATTCTGACCCCGTCAGGGCTACAACTCGAGATGCATCGTATACACCTTCCGTAAATAATTTTCCTATTGTAATAACATCCTGTACATTAAGTGTCCATACAATGTCACCGCTCTTAATAGGTTTGATATGATGTATCTGCACACCTACATTTCCTGCAGGATGCTTTCCTTTGAAATAATGCACCTCTGCATTCTGTGCAGCCGTAAAAGCCCCACTATTATCAGCTCTGCTATCTACCCCTAGAAATACCTTTCCGTCCGTCAATTTTGCTAAGACATCTATTCCTTTTTGAAAGTGAGCTTCCTTCCCTGCTACAACTAGATTTTGATCTAGTGCTAGGGGTGCACTATTAAAAGTGGAAATAAATATGTCTCTAGGAGTTTCTTCAGGAATCGCAAGACAATCGAAGGGTCTTCGCACAATAGATGTCCATGCTCCTGATTCCATCATGAAGGCCTGAATCTCTTCTCTACTAGCATCTGCTAGACTAGGCGTCTCATGCTTTTTGTAATTTACTTCTTTGTCTGCAAGGATGACGATGTTCTCAATCGCCCTTTTAGCACCTCTGCCTATCTCTACAAGTTCTCCACTTACAGGAGATACAAACTTGATATCGGGGTTTTGCTTATCAAAAAATAAAGGCTCACCAGCCAAAACCTCATCGCCAACAGCAACAAGCATCTTTGGAATAGGAGCTATTCCTCTATAATTTGTAGGCTTTACAGAATATCTGCTTGCTTGTACAGCTTGGATATCTCCCGTAGCTCCACCAGTCAACTTGATGTCATGTCCCTTCTTAAGCACATGAAATTTAGACTTGTCTATAGATTCTGGAACAGAAGGGCCAAAAACCTCTCCTAGTTTGGGAAACAGACTAAAGTTTTCTTTAGCCGTGTCTATACCTGTTTTCTTAGCCTCTATTTGTAAGAAGCTATCCGTTATTGATATAATTGCCGCAATCAAGAGAAGGCCAGCAATTACGAACAAGGTTGTTACCAACATTCGCGTAGTATTGTAAAATTGTGATCACAAGGGGGAAAAAATCCCAAAATTCACCGCAAAGATAACAAGCTTTAAACATTAGCGAGTATCCCATAAATAACAATATACTTGAATAAATTGTTTAGATTTTGTCTAAATAGGCTAAATGACCTCCTTCAGAATCTTTTTGATAGTACGAGAATCACTCATCGTATAATAATGCAGCACAGGAACGCCAGCTGCCTTCAGTTCTTTGGACTGCGCAATACACCATTCTATCCCTATTTCCTTGACTTTTTGCTTATCATCCGTGGCATCTACAGCATTTATCAAGTCCCCAGGCATATTGATGAAAAAGTGTCTCGGAATGGTCGTTATCTGACTTTTACGCGTAAGTGGCTTTATTCCCGGTATAATAGGCACCGTAATCCCATTCTTACGACATAGATCCACATACTTGAAGTAGTAGTCATTATCAAAAAACATCTGCGTAACTATATAGGAAGCACCAGCATCTACCTTCATCTTTGTGTACTTCATATCCAGCTCCAGATTAGGCGCCTCAAAGTGCTTTTCCGGATAACCTGCAACACCTATACAAAAATCAGTCTTAAAGCCATTATCTATATTAGGATCTAGATATTTCCCATTATTCATATCCTGCACCTGATTCACCAGGTCTACCGCATAATTATGCCCTCCTGGCTCTGGAATAAACTTCCCCTCAAATTTGCGCGCATCCCCACGTAAGGCAAGCACATTCTTTATCCCTAGAAAATTCAGATCTATCAGTGCATTTTCCGTCTCCGTCTTGCTAAACCCACCACAAATAAGATGCGGCACCGCCTCTACTCCATACCTATGCATAATAGAAGCACATATACCTACAGTCCCCGGCCGCTTACGAATCGCTATTTTCTCATAATACCCACTCGGACGCATATTATAAATGAACTCTTCTCTATGATAAGTCACATCAATAAAAGGCGGCTTAAATTCCATCAGAGGATCCATAGACTTAAAAATCGTCTCCATACTCCCTCCCTTCAAGGGTGGCAGAATTTCAAATGACACAAGTGTCTCCTTACTACTTTCTATTACCTCTGTAATTTTCATATCTATCTATGACGCTAAAAAGATGCCAAAAGTACTAAAATCAAGTTTAAGGATGTGAGTTTTATGTTTTCCTTAAAGCTGGGCATATCCCTTCATCGCCCTTGGCGCTTCTGGGTCGCAGTATTACGAGCGCGCTATTCGCTTGGTCCTACGGACGAGTGACTTCGAGATATATCTCTCCGGCCCTCCTCTCCATGTTGCTTATGCGGAGAAACTTTAGCTCCTGGTAAGCTAGGTTTAAGTATTTACCGAGTGATACCTACCGAGTTACTAATATTTAAAGTAGAGTTTAAATATTGGAACAATATAGCCTCTTGTCCAGTGACAATTACTCCCAAGTTAATATCCAAAGCAATAATTACACTAACAGTAATATGTAATCAAGAAAATAGAACTTGTCTTAAACACTTACTATGGCTATAAAATTAGAATCAAACACACTGTAATTCACTAACTTTAAAAGGATAGAATTTTAAACTCCTTGCTAGGCAACATTTTCGTTCAAAACTGAATATAATTAGTTTAGACAGTCTCTATAAAAATATGCACATATGAAAAACGTATTCGTTCTTATCACTATTATCATCTTTATATCTTGTTCAAAAGAGACTGCCGTAGAAATAGAAGTATTCCCTTGCGAATCAGATGCCATTGAAATTGTTGAGAAAGATAAGCAAGCTCAAGCTGTTACGGAATTTGGTATGGATCTGTTTCAGGAAATAGTAAGATCAGATTTTGAAAACAATACTGTTCTTTCTCCCATCAGTGTCTACTCTGCCTTACTAATGGCGTATGAAGGAAGTGCATGTGAGACAAAAAAACAGATAATGAGAACCTTGAAAATAGGCGAGGGTAACCAGCATGTGTCTAGTAGCATTGCGTATAGAAATTTCATGGATGCTATTTCTCCTAAAGAAGGAGGAGTAGAATTTACCAGTGCCAATGGACTTTTTCTGGACCCATCAAGAGCGCAATTTTCTGAGCATTACATAGAAGGCTTGGTGCGGGATTATGAAACAGAATCTTCAAGTCTTGATTTTGGGGAACCTGAAGCCTTGGACGTAATTAACGGATGGGCAGAAGAAAAGACAAATGAAAAAATAAAAGAGGTCCTTAAGGAGATTTCTGGAGACGAAATTGCTTTTCTTTTAAACGCCATCTATTACAGTGGCGAATGGTTAAATGGTTTTGATGACCAAATAACCTTGGACAGGACGTTTACATTAAGAGATGGATCAGTAATAGAAGTTCCTACGATGAAGAGAGATGCTGAAAGCACATTCTATATTGATAATAATTATCAAATTGTTGACATGGATATAAAGGGAGAAGAATATGCTGTATCCTTTCTATCTTCTAGCCAGTCTAGCCACATCGATAATCTTCTTCTGAGTGATAATTTTTTATCCGACTATCAAATGTTGTTAACTAAACTTGAAACCGACCGTTTAGAACTTGCATTGCCAAAGTTTGAACTTGAAGGAAAGAATGAATTAAAAGACATACTAAAAAGTATGGGAATATCTGATGCATTCGATTCGGGTGCAGCTGATTTTAAAAGAATGGGGACTGCAGGAGAAAATATTTTCTTAACCAGAGTCCTACATGACACCTATATAAAAGTAGATGAGAAAGGTATTGAAGGTGCCGCAGTAACAACCATTGGAGTTGCTGAAAACTCCGTCCCTCCCCCTATGTACTTTGATAAAGCCTTTGTTTTTATTCTAAGACATAAAGAGACAGGTGTTCCTATTTTTATGGGTAAGGTAGAAGACCCCAGAAATTAAATCTTGCTTCTTGAATCAAAACCGAATCCTCCAATACGGATTCTTTCTTCCTTCAATACTTTCTTCAATAAACTTCGAAATAATTTCGTCATACTTGGCCTGATCCATCTTCTTCCCTTTCATCTTTTTTGGGATGGGTAAGTTTTCTACTGGTGTTTCTATATCCACACTAGTTGCGACAGTGACCGCATCGCCTTCATTAATATCTAACTCTAAAATCATACCCGGCAAACCATCATAACCCTCAGGTCCTCCTGACATTGGAATAGCATCTGTAAACCATGCATGTACAGTTTGATTTTTCATTGGATTAGTCGTCTCGGCCTTCATACAGAGATAGCCTGCCACCTCCTTTATTTCATTCAATATTTTCCAACGTCTCTTTTCTATCTTATCCTCTATCAACATCTCCGTCCCTACATCTTCGCGCAGATCTTTTTTAAGCCCCTTGTTGAAATCGCGTATCAGAATCAACTTAGACTTTCTCCAACTATAGCCCTCCGATGACTCTTCTTTTTTAGTCTGGTAAATAGATGCATTATCCTTAAAGTGCAACTCATAATTTGTACCCTTGTTTTCCCAGGTACCACTTGTTAATCGACGTCTATCTGCTTCTTCTGATGATACATAGGGCAGCTTGGCATTTATAGATACCCAGTCTGTTTTTCTATTATACGTTATCACACCTTCTGGCATCTGCGCATCTATTGCAATAAAGGACAATAGAAAAAGTCCTACTAGGAGGTATTTAATTTTTATAAGCATAATTCTTAGTTGTTTTCCTTAATATACTAACGTTATTTTCCAATTAATAAATTCCACTACCACCAAGAATCTTTACGCACATCTGACTTCATACCTCTTATATTATAGGTAAGGCTTAGCATAAAATATCTGGACAATGAATTGGATTGTCTCTGAGAAACTAAGAAACCATACGCACTCTGCGAAAAGCCTATGTTCTTCTTAAATGCATCATAGACGGCTAGACGAATTTCAGCCTTATCTCCTGGCATAAACTTTCTATAAATGGAAGCATTCAAAATGGGAATATCTTGATTCTGATTAAAGCGATCATTCCTATACATTCTCAAATCAAAGGAGGAATTAAGATATACTCCTGCAAGTAACTTACTATTAAACTCCACAGACAGGTCCGTTGTATTCGCCGTTTGATTTTGAGAATCATTTAAGTCATAGCTTGTCCTTAATCTATCTTGACTTAAATCTATATACAAACTCAAATCCTTAGATGGAGTAATATTTAGACGCAGGGAAGGATACATACCTAGACTACGTGTCGTATTTTCGACGCTATTAACCAGTGCTGTTCTTTTTACATAATTTGTCCATAGACCTGTGCGAACAGTAAATTTGTTTTTCTTAATTGGAAAACTTAGATTAACTGAACCACTGCTAGAATTTCCTGTCCCGAAGTTTATTGGTCGTAATCTTGTTGTCAGATTCTCATCCACAAATTCTTCTGTCGAAAACTGATTCTCCACCCAGGCAAGATTACCACTCATAGATATACGTATATCACTCAGGGGATAGTTTTTACTCACATAGAAATTCACTGCATTGGAAATTTCAGGAATCAATTCAGAATTTCCTGAACGGATGAATTGCGGGTTTAGGTTATTTACAATAGGTTGCAGATCTTCTATAGAGGGTTCGTTTGCATTTCTGTTATAGCCGATATTCATATACAAATTCCGAATCCTACTGAAGTTTAAAGAGAGATGCGGTATGAAATTATTAAACTGCTTGTCTACTGTTCCTAAGACGGCACTCCCCGTTCCAGAACTAAATTCCCCACCTAAATCAAACAATTGGTATGCAAGACCACCAGCTAAGGTAATACCTTCATGCGTGTAACGTAGAGAAGAGCCAAACCTATTATAGATGATATCATTATTGTAGGTTCTACTCAAAGAATCATTTCTAAATGTTTCTCCTGCAAGCCTATCATTTACGTTACGCTCTCCCGTCTCGTTTCTATTCCTATAATTATAAAAGCTTTGTAAAAATACTTTTGAACTCAATGGCTCTACATAAAGTGCATTTGCCTTGAACATCCGCTTGTCTCTAAAATCATCATTGACCTGATCAATGAGAATCTTATCTACAGGCAAGCCATCTTCATTAAAAATATCTAACGTTGAAGTCTGTGTCCAATCATCTTGTAAGGAAGTTGCCAACATAGAAACATTCGCTCCCATAGACCTGCCTTTTTTCATAAATTTCTTGCGCAGTAACAACCGACTATCGATTAAGTTACCTGTTGTCTTTGTATCATTTGTAGCAATGCTTTGACTCGCCTTCTCTCCATCTCTTGATAACTGCGTGGCAGAGTTAAAACTATCGTTCTCATTTATATAGGCTCCGTTAATATCAAATTTGATTGTCGTTAAGGAATCTACTTTTTGCTCTAATTTTATTTCAGCACGATGTCCCCTTGACACATCATCTTCATCACTCAGAAAGACTTCATTCTGCACAAAAGAATCATAGAACTTATCCACATTCCCTTCTGTTGTTGTAAGCAATCCTGACTGATTGTAATAGTAGACTGAGCTCAATTGGGTTTTCTTATTATCAAAATTAAAATTCAGACCACCATTATAGTTTTCTGGTAAGCCACTCCCATTCCCACCACTAAAAAAGATAGACTGTATGCTCTGTTCGATACCTCCATTTCCTCCTCCAAACACATACATATTACTCCGTCCTCCAAAGCCATAATCTCCTCCACTACTGAATCGAAATGATTGGGAGCCCATGAAGTCTTGATAGTCATCCCACGACAAACCATTCCTTCCAGTGTTGTTGCCTACTCCCACTAAACTGAATTGAATTTTACTGTTGAACTTATTATAATTTCCCTTTAGCTCCGCACGATCTTCTGTTCCTACACCGGCTATCACTTTTCCAAATCCACCACTTTTGAAATCATCCTTTAATTCTAAGTTCATCGTTTTATTTTCTGATTCACCCGTTGCTCCAGTCACCTCTTCCTCTTCTGTCTTGGAATCAAATACTTGCACCTTAGAAATACCCTCAGCAGGTAAATTTTTAGTAGCTGCCTTAGGATCAGAACCAAAGAAGGATTTCCCATCTACAGTTACTCTATCCACAGATTTACCATCTGCATTTATACTTCCATCTGATTCTACTTCGATACCAGGTAAGCGTCGGAGCAGGTCTTCTACAGATGAGCCTTCTGGAACCTTAAATGTGGTTGCGTCATATTCTATGGTATCTCCCCGCATACGCATAGGAGCCTTTGCAGTTTTAATGACTACCTCCATAAGTTCTTCTGCAATCTCTGTCATCTTCATCAATCCCAAGTCAATGTCATCCCCTTGCGAACTTGCATTCACTGTAAGTGGTAAAAACCCGATATAGGTTGATTTGATCAAATGCTCCCCTGCAGGGACATCTTTAAATTCAAAGGATCCATCCATAGCAGAACGGGTAAAGTCTATCATGGTAGAATCTGACTTTTCTAATAGAAGCACGGTAGAATAAATAAGCGCATTCCCCAGAGTATCTTCTAAAATTCCTTTAACCTTATAATTAGATTGGGCAGAAATGGTTTGGGTAAGTAAAATCAGGCAAAGTACACTAAATGAATATCTACTGATTTTTTTCATAGCTTTTCGCATAATATTGGTTTAATCTTATTGCTGGTTTTAAAGTAAGTCATTTTGTAGCTAAATAAATAAAACTATCGATGAATGCATACAAACGCTCGACTTCCTTTAGCATAACTCAATGTAAGTCCATTTATCCTAAATAAATTGGAAAATTGGGACATTCACGTTTCATTTAGAAATTAAAGTCCAGTACGTATCTTCTTTTCCTAGATGTACTATCCCATTAAAGAATTTCTTAGGGTTAAATCCTGTAATCTTCTTAAAGTGGTTTACAAATTCTGATTGATCATAATAATTTACCTCATATGCCAGCGAGGTAAACTGTGGTTTCTCTGTGTACTCTTGATAGGTAGCAACTGCTTTTCTAAACTGAACAATATTTATAAAATCTTTTACCGAACAACAGAGGTGTGTTTTGAACAAACGCAATAAGGTCTTTCTACCAATCTTAAGTTCGTCCGCTAACTCCTGAACAAAATATTTTTTCTTACTATCTAATAAAATGCGCACCGCCTTTTTAATCATTCCGTTTTCAAAGCCACAGTACTTTTCTAAAAAAAAAGCATCTAGTAACTCTACCTTCTTATCCATATCTTCCAGGCGAAACACATCATCTAAGGTCGCCTCCATATCTTTTTCAAAATATGGAAAATGCAAATCATATAAACTTCCAACTACATCCAATAAATTTTCAGGAATAAAATGATTAATTCCGAGTGGTTCAAAAGCTATGCCCACTTTAGTATATGGAATAAGCATCTCTACATGTTTAGAATGTGGATCTGTATGGGCAAAGGCGCTGAAATATTTCTGTCGTTTATCAGGAATACTTTTAGATTGATTCCCATTGAACTCTATACGCGAATTTTTATACACTGTGATAGCACGTCGTGTATGTGGATAATAGATATATTTTTTTGATGGACCGCTTTTCTTCTGATCGAAGTAGTAATAGGCTATATAACTCTTGAGTGCCTGCGCTTTAGGTTTAGCTGTTACAAATGCATCCGTTTGGGACATAAAGAAAATGCTAGGTTTATGTATTGAAGCAGCAAACTTTGAAAAAGCAATAACCTAATTTCTATTTCTTTTTCTTTTTACTCTTAAAATCTCCTCGTTTCCAAGCCTTAATAAACTGCGCCCATGCTACCGGGTTAAAAATATTTTGTGGTTTTAATTGGCCTGTATATTTATACTCATTTAAATTGCGCCTGAACTCTAGGTCATAGCTCTCACCACCATCCAATGGAAGTGTCTCTCGTATCTCCGCCATTATTTCTTCAGCAATATTTTCACGCGCTCTTGTCTCTAACTCATTTTCAATATTCAAGGCCAAAAACTCAATCTTATAGTGTTCCTTATCAGGCCACGGTTGAATAACAGCTTCAGGTAAGAGAATATTGTCTTGTGTGAGGATTTGTATCCAAGAATAGAAAACGGAACTCAGTGTATCTGGTACAACAATTTCTGCATCTTTATATCCAACTCTACTAAATTGTATAGTATCTCCTTTTGCTGCTACTAATGAAAAAAATCCATCTATTTCTGAGTAAGTACCCCTAGATGTTCCCATTATACCTATAGTAACATAGGGTAAATCAACGATTTCTCCATCTACTCCCTCTGTCACTGTTTTTCCAGAAAACTGAACATATTCTTTTTCGTTTTCTTGGCCATATACATTTCCAAGAAAGAGAGATAAGAGCAGTATGAGATATATTCTATACATTGAAATTGAAGTTACACATTCGCTGATAATTCAACGCCCTTAAGCTTGATTAGGATTAAGAAATTATACCTATTTAACGCCCATTTAACGTTTTTTTAGTCGAATCCCTAGAGCATAATCTAAGACCTGGGCCATATTCTTCACATATTTAAACTTCATCCCTTTCAAGTATGCTTTATTGATTTTCTTAATATCTTTTTCATTATCCTTTGATAGGATAATAGTTTCTATACCAAAGCGCTTCGCTGCTAAAATCTTTTCTTTAATACCTCCTACAGGCAATACCTTTCCTCTTAGGGTAATCTCACCTGTCATTGCAATGGCAGGCTTAATTTCTATCCCCTTAAAAACAGAGCATAGTGCTGTTAGCATGGTGATACCCGCACTCGGCCCATCCTTTGGAATCGCACCCTCTGGTACGTGGATATGAATATCTTTATTTGCGAATACTTCTTCGTCTATCCCTAAGCCATCTGCATTTGCTTTTATATAACTCAGAGCTGTTGCTGCAGATTCTTTCATTACGTCGCCTAAATTTCCTGTCAGGGTCAGTTTTCCTTTTCCCTTACTCAAACTAGACTCAATAAATAATATGTCTCCACCCACTCGTGTCCATGCTAATCCAATAGCAACACCTGGCACATTTTCTTCTAATTCCTTAGCAGAAGCAAATCTTCCTACGCCTAGGATTTTGTCTACATCTGCATCTTGCAAACTTGGAGCATACTTGGTTCCCATGGCAACCTTTTTCGCGATATTTCGCATCACACTACCTATGGTACGCTCTAAAGAACGTACTCCAGATTCCCTTGTATGATCCGCAATCAACTTATGCAAGACCTTATTATTAAACTTAACATCCTTTGCTTTTAAACCATGTGTTTTACGCAATTTTGGGATAAGGTGTCTTTTAGCAATTTCCACTTTTTCCTCATTCGAATATCCACTTAACTCAATAATCTCCATCCTGTCTAAGAGAGCAGGCTGGATGGTACTTAATGAATTTGCTGTTGCTATAAATAAGACCTTGGATAGATCGTAGTCTAGATCTAAATAGTTATCATGAAAACTATTGTTCTGCTCGGGATCTAATACCTCCAGAAGTGCACTAGAAGGATCGCCTCTAAAGTTATTTCCTAACTTATCTATCTCATCTAAAATAAACACAGGGTTAGATGCCTTTGCCTTGCGTAAGGATTGAATAATCCTTCCAGGCATTGCTCCGATATAAGTTTTTCTATGTCCTCTTATTTCACTTTCATCATGCAAGCCACCTAAAGACATCCTTACAAATTTTCTTTCTAGAGCAGATGCAATGGACTTTCCTAAACTCGTTTTTCCAACTCCTGGAGGACCCACAAGACAAACGATGGGAGCCTTCATGTCTCCTTTCAATTTTAGAACAGCTAGGTGTTCTAGAATTCTCTCTTTGACATCATCTAAGCCGAAGTGATCCTTATCTAAAACATCTTTTACTTTCTTCAGATCAAAATTATCTTCAGTAATCTCATTCCAGGGTAACTCTAACATCAACTCTAAATAATTTAAAGTGACACTATACTCTGCTACCTGTGGATTTATTCGTTTTGCTTTACCTAATTCTTTCTCAAAGTGTTTACGCGCGTGCTTTGGCCATTTTTTCTTTTTAGCTTTTTGCTCTAATTCTATCAGTTCTGCTTGCTTAGGGTTCTGTCCTAATTCTTCTTGAATAGTTTTTAATTGCTGATTAAGAAAGTAATCCCGTTGTTGTCTTTCTAAATCTCCACGCACTTTATTCTCGATTTGACTTTTCACTTCTAGCAATCGTAATTCTTCATCCACCAAAAGATGAATCATACTTGCTTTTTCTTTGGAGTCTGTCATATCCATTAACTCTTGTTTCTTAGCAACTGAAACATTGAGATTGGAGGCGATAAAATTCATTAAAAATTTATCACTTTTTATATTCTGTAACATAGTAACTGCCTCTGATGGAATTCTAGGATTCAGTTCGACTATGCGCTTTGAAATATCTTTAATTGTGGATACGGTAGCCTGGTATTCTACATCATCTGCTGGTACCATATCATCAACGACCTGTATTCTACCCTCTAAATAATCTTCATTGTCTGTAAGTCCTTGCAACTCACAACGCACCTGTCCCTGAATTATCGCAGTGGTATTGCCATCAGGCATTTTTAGAAATTTTACAATTCGAGCTACTGTTCCTACCTGGTACAAATGCTCCATGCCAGGGTTTTCTTCTGTACTTTCCTTTTGAGAAAACACTGCAATCAACTTATCTGAATTGAACGCTTTTTTTACTGCCTTAACTGACTTCTTGCGTCCTATGGTAATAGGTATTACAACCCCAGGAAAAAGCACAGTATTTTTAAGTGCAAGCAGAGGCAATACTTTGGGAATCTTGCTATGCTTAGTTTTATCTCCAGTCTGTTGTTCTTCCACTGAAAACAAAGGTATTATCTCATCTTCGTCCGCACTAAACACTAAATCTTCAAATAATCTCATTCTAGACAGTTTGTCATTGTTTTAGCTCAATAATAAGCTACACAGTAATTTTCAATAATTATTCCAAGGGCAACAATCCCTTTATAAACGGACAAATAGGCAGTTTCATTATCGCATTGCTGCCAAAGCAGGACTCTTTTAGAGTAAAATCTATCCATCCTTGCAATGCATTCCGCGTGAGTGGCCTGCCTGCTTAAGCACGTAGGCAGGTGGGAGCAGTCCGAAGGACCAAGCTGCGGACGACAGGGCACGTCCAAATTATACCCTGCTTATTCTACTTCTAGCTCTTCAAGTTCCTCTTCTGATTCTTCTAGATCTACAATTTGATCCTCTTCTATTTCATCTACTTCTACCTTCAAATTTTCGATAATAAACTCTTGGCGCAAAGGTGTATTTTTACCCATAAAGTAGGTAAGTATTTCTTTAATATTCGTGTTATCACTCATCAAGACAGGCTCTAGTCTGATATCAATACCGATAAAATCACCGAATTCATCTGGGGAAATTTCACCAAGTCCCTTAAATCGGGTTATCTCAGCCTTCCCTCTAAGTTTCTTAATTGCCGCTTGCTTTTCCGTTTCAGAATAACAGTAGTGCGTATGTTTTTTATCCCGCACTCTGAACAAGGGCGTTTCTAAAATATACAAATGACCAGACTTTACTAGGTCAGGAAAAAACTGTAAAAAGAAGGTCAATAGTAAGAGTCTAATGTGCATACCATCGACATCCGCATCCGTCGCAATTATAACCTGATTAAACCGAAGACCGTCAATCCCATCTTCAATATTCAATGCATGCTGTAGCAGGTTGAGTTCTTCGTTTTGATACACGACTTTCTTTGTCAGACCAAAACAATTTAATGGTTTACCTCTGAGAGAAAAGACAGCCTGAGTTTGGACATTTCTAGCCTTAGTAATAGAGCCACTTGCAGAATCACCCTCTGTAATAAAAACCATGGTAGAAAGCTTAGTGCCTTCTTCCCCACGTTTGTCATTAAAATGTACTCTACAATCTCGCAACTTCTTATTATGAATATTTGCCTTGCGCGCTCTTTGGTTTGCTAATTTTTTAATACCCGCAATTTCTTTCCGCTCTCGTTCCGACTGCTGAATTCGCTTAAGCAGCGCTTCCTTTACTTCTTTGTTTTTATGTAGATAGTTATCTAACTGAGACTTTACAAAGTCCATCACAAAACTTCTAACAGTGGCTCCATTGGGGGCAACGTGTATAGAACCTAGTTTTGTTTTTGTCTGTGACTCAAAGACCGGTTCTTCCACCCGTACACTGATGGCACCTATAATGGCTGACTGGATATCCTTAGAATCAAAGTTTTTCCCGTAGTGGTCCCGAACTGTTTTTACAATGGCTTCTCTATAGGCGGCCAAATGCGTCCCTCCCTGTGTTGTATTCTGTCCGTTTACAAAAGAGTAATATTCTTCTCCATACTGGGAGCCATGGGAAAGGGCTATTTCTATATCGTCTCCTTTAAGATGGATGATGGGATAGCGTAAATTTTCAACATTCGTTTTTCTGGTAAGGAGATCTAATAGTCCATTCTTAGAATAGAGTACCTTCCCGTTGATATGAATTTTCAAACCAGCATTTAGATAGGCATAATTCCAAAGTTGGTTTTCTAAATACTCCGTTCTAAAACGGAAATTTTTGAAGATGCTGCTATCGGGAACAAATTCTATCAGAGTACCATTTGGCTCTTTAGATTTTCCAATTTTTTGATTGAGCTTAATGTCTCCTCGCTCAAACTCCGCTAACTTTGTTTTACCATCACGAAAGGCTTGTACTTTGAAGTGATCAGAAAGGGCGTTTACTGCCTTGGTACCTACCCCGTTTAGTCCTACGGATTTTTTGAAGGCTTTGGAATCATATTTCCCTCCTGTATTAATTTTGGAAACACAGTCCACTACTTTTCCTAAAGGAATGCCTCTTCCATAATCTCTTACTCGAGCAGAACCATCTTCAATTGTTATCTCTATCTTTTTTCCATAGCCCATAACAAACTCATCGATGCAGTTATCGACAATCTCTTTCACCAAGATGTATATCCCATCATCTGCGGAAGTACCATCACCCAATTTACCTATGTACATTCCCGGTCTTAGTCGGATATGCTCTTTCCAGTCTAAGGATCTAATATTGTCTTCCGTATATTTAACTTCTGCCATATGCGTTTTCTTAGAAGGTAAAAATACACATAATTCATATTAAAGTTATGTATAATATATTTTTCCTGTCCTAGAATTACACTTTGCTTATCTCCAGGATGCTACTCTCCTAGCACCTGCTCAATAGCGATCGGGAAATAGAGATGTTCTAATTTCTGTACTTTTTTGGCGACAGCCTCAGCTGTATCTGTTGGGGTCAGTTCGCAGCTAGCCTGCAAAATATGTTGTCCCTCGTCATAACGTGCATTGACATAATGGACGGTAATACCAGACTCTGTTTCTTTATTTAATACGACTGCCTTATGCACATGCATACCATACATTCCCTTGCCTCCATACTTTGGTAAAAGAGCTGGATGAACGTTTATAATCCGTTTAGGGAAATAAGAAATGAGAAGACTGGGTATTAGGAGAAGGAAACCGGCAAGAACAATGAGGTCAATATGTTTATCCTGCAAAAATTCTGCAAAGGCTAGACTTTTTAATTCTTTCTTTCCAGAAATAAGCTTTGTATCTATATTGTATTTTCTTGCTCGTTCCAATACAAAGGCATCTGCTTTATTGCTAACAACAAGACTGATTTCTACCTCTGCATTAGACGCAAAGTATTTAATTATTTTTTCAGCATTAGATCCGGAACCTGATGCAAAGATTGCGATCCGTTTCAATAGCTCTTATTTAAATATTCCGTAATCTGAAGCTCTTGCTGGATCTATATAGGACATGAGTCTAAACACCTCATTCTGATCTTCCTTGGTTGCTTCTTTAAAGATTTCAATAATTTCTCCTCTCTTAGAATCTGTAAACATCTGTACAATCATGGAGTTAGGGTTCGTTCTTTCTAACTGTTGAATTGTTTCTATGGAAGCAATAATATTTGTTTTTGCTGCATCAGAATCTGTGTGCATTTTATCTAAGGCCTGTCTATGATAGGTATATAATGCCTGTCTATAATCCTTAGACCTAGGATTCATCATATTTTCTAATAACCAGTAGCGGTTTCTGTTACCACCACCCACAGCCTGCCATGCCTTATCACCGTCTGATACAGTTGTTGGCACATCAGATAATACATTTTGCGCAACCCTAAAATATGGGTCTCCACCTAGAGGAGAAAATGAATCATAATCCATTGCAATAATAATGTATGCATAAAACGTCAGGATGGATGAAAGGTTATCGACAAAAGTAGTTTTACTGTTTTCTATTTGTTGCTGAGCTCTATAGGTAAATGAAATACCCTTATCGATATGATTTAGCATCTGCGTTTGGTAATTGCTATTGTACACTGGCCTTATACTTGTGAACCAGATATCTGCCACAAAATTTTCTGAATCTAATTCGTCCACGATCGTAATCTGCATGTTTGCTTCAATACGTTCTTCCGGTTCAAATTCTTCATCAGTCCATTTTGTCTGATTAAAGAAGTTAGTCACATTTCTTTCAAAAGATTCAAAGATGACTGGATCTGTAATCTTCAGTTTAGGTGTTTGCACATTCACCTTTACATTTAATTCTTGTGCAACAATGTTACTAGCTATCAGTGTAGAGAGAAATAAAACAAATACGTACTTCATTCTTTAATTACTTTTATCAAAACAAACTTAGCAAATTGTCGATGATATCAACAGCGACTTCTTTTTTAGATTTCAGAGCATATTCAAGGATTTCATCGCCAATTCCTACGATTTTAACCTTGTTTGTGTCGTGTTTAAACCCTGCTCCTTTATCCCTTAATGAATTTAGAACGATAAAATCGAAGTTTTTCTTTTGCAGTTTACCCTTTGCGTACTCTAATTCATTGCTTGTTTCTAAGGCAAATCCAATATTTATCTGATTTCCGCGCTTTCTTTGACCTAAAGTCTTAGCAATATCCTCTGTTTTTTCAAGAGTTAGGGCCATTTCGGCATCATTCTTCTTTATTTTCTCGCTTGCTGCTGCCTTGGGTCTATAATCTGCAACTGCGGCTGCAAATATTGCCACATCTGCATGTTCATACTTAGATTCGGCCATTTCTAACATTTGGGCCGCTGAATTGACACGATGTATATGGATGCCTGTTGTTTGGCTATCTAAGGCGCTTGGACCCAAGACTAATTCTACTGTAGCGCCCCGTTCAGCACATTCTTCTGCCAAGGCCATACCCATTTTTCCTGAGCTATGATTGCCGATAAACCGTACCGGATCTATTGCTTCATAGGTGGGTCCAGCTGTAATGAGTATCGTCTTATTTGCTAAGTCCGCTTTTTTTTTGAAATGTTTGTCCAAATAGCTAACAATATCTTCAGGCTCTGCCATTCTTCCTTCTCCATGCAAACCACTTGCTAGTTCGCCTGAGCCTACAGGAATAATATCGTTGCCATAAGAGCGAAGCGTTTCAAGATTACTCTTGGTTGCGGGATGTAACCACATATCTCTGTCCATGGCTGGTGCAATCATAACAGGACATTTCGCTGAAAGGTATACCGCAGTTACAATTGTATCAGCAATTCCCTGTGCCATTTTTGCCAAACTTGTGGCAGTACAGGGAGCAACTAATAGGACATCAGCCCATAGACCCATATCCACATGGTTATTCCATGAATCACCATCTACAACACTGGTATGTACGTCATTTTTTGAAAGTGTAGAAAAGGATAAGGCGGATACAAATTTTGTTGCCGTGGGTGTCATAAGCACTTGCACTTGGGCTCCCTGCTTAATAAGCAAGCGCGTTAAGAGCAGACTCTTATAAACTGCAATACTACCTGTTACTGCAAGTAGTATTTTTTTATCCTTTAAAACTGACATGGGAGAATTTAAGGTCTAAGAGTTACCTTCAAATTCGTTTTCCTCTCTTACTCTGTATCTGTATTCCAGTTCGCCTTCTAAAAACTCACCTGTAGCAATTACAGTTGGGTTAGGCAATCTTTCATAGAATTTTGAAATTTCAATTTGCTCTTTGTTCTCATGGATTTCTTCAATCGCATCAGGTGTAACAGCAAACTCTTCTAATTTCTTATGCAATTCGTGCTTTATATCTTTAGAGAGTAATCTTGCCCTTCTTCTGATTATCGCTAAAGCTTCATAGATGTTTCCGGTAACACCTGCTAACTCCACAATATCTCTTGCTTTAAGATTTGGGTCTATTCCTTGAACTTTTGTTTTGATATCAGACATTCGATATGATTTTTAATGCTTCTAATGTTTTCTTTTCTATTTCCTGTGCATCCTTAAAGTACTCAGACCTAGCATGCTTTGTTTTAAACTGTTTAAATCGCTTTAAAGTTTCATTATATCTCTCTTCTCTCTTTGTGTAGATACTTTTTTTAGCCCATTCATAGCTAGACTTTAGTACAAGGTATCTGACTTCAGCTGCTCTTTTGGTATCAGGGAAATCTTTGATCATATTGTCAAAGGCTGATATAGCAGAGAGATATTCATTTAGATTATAGTAGAGTTGCCCTTGTTCAAACGCTTTCGTTTCTAACTTTAAGCGTATCTCATCAATAAGATCATTGCATTCTTGCACGCGATCGCTCTCGGGGTATCTATTTGTGAATTGCTGTAATTCTTCAATAGCAGTCTGAGAATAACTTTGATCTAGTTTATGATTTGGGCTAAGCTGTACATTGGAGAAAGCAGCCATGAATTCACATTCTTCTCTATTAGGACTATTGTAAAATGTTTTTGCAAATGACTTGAAATAGTGATTTGCTAAGATATATTGTCCTGTGTTATAATGTGTATAGGCATAATTGTAAAAGAGATCCTCTGCCGCTTCTTTCCCTCTGTAGAATGGAATAACCAATTCGTACATAGTCTGCGCTTTCATATAATCCCCATTCTCATAGTACTTGTTCGCTGCATTAAAGATCCTTTCTGGATCGTTACTGGTACGAATCTTTTCAAATTCCGTCTTACAAGAGGACAGAATGAGGAAACATAGTATGATTATTGAGAAATTTTTCATTTTAGAGCCCACGAAGGTAAATATTATAGGAAGAATATACAATAGTGTACTGCCTAAGTTTTGCTATATAAGATATATTTAACTGAGGCTTATATATGCTCTAAAACGTTCAAATTGTCCAATATGTTGGCAATCTTCCTATCATTTGACAGGCGAGGCACCTTGTTTTGGCCTCCCAGTTTACCTATACTATCCATATATTTTCTAAATGCCGACTTTTTAAGGGGTCTTATTTCCAATGGTTTGAGGATGCCACCTGCGATTAAATCCTCATAATATATGTTCTGCTGCACCATATTACTATCAAGAACCTGGGCAAACTGGCTGAGATTTTCTGGAACTTGTTCAAATTCAATAAACCATTCATGATACGGCAGAGAGCCATTTGCAGGATTCACATTGGGAGCTACAGTAAACTCTACTATACTTGCAGCAAAACGCTTACAGGTTTCAATCATGGCTGTTTCCACTTCTTTGGCAATGACGTGTTCACCAAAGGCAGAGATAAAATGTTTTACTCTACCAGTAACAACTAATCTATATGGGTCTTTCGATACAAACTTAACTGTGTCCCCAATATTGTACGCCCAGAGTCCTGCGTCTGTATTTAGAATAATAGCGTAGTTTACTCCTAGTTCGACTTCTTGCATCTTTAATCGGGTAGGATTATCATCAAAGATTTCTTCTACGGGAACAAACTCATAGAAAATCCCATTGGATGTTTGCAAGAGCAATCCCTCATGCGTCACCTTATCTTGGAAGGCGAAGAAGCCTTCTGAGGCTGGATAGGTTTCTAGGGTATGAATACGTTCTCCAATTAATGCATCCAAGCGCGCTCTATAGGGCTCATAATCAACCCCTCCAAAAATGAAGAGTTCGAAATTGGGGAATATTTCTTTAATCGTGGATTTACCCGTGAAGTCTAATAATCGTTCAAAATACATCTGCACCCATGGAGGAATACCTGAGATGAGGCGTAAATCTTGCGCTGCTGTTTCTTCCACAATTTTCTCCACCTTAGCCTCCCAGGGTTCAATGCAATTTGTTTCAAAACTAGGTACGTAGTTTTTCTGCAACCAGGAGGGTACTTCATGGTTGACTATTCCTGAAAGTCTACCAGTAGCGATTGCACCTGTGGTTGACAAAACGGGGGAACCAGAAAGAAAGGTCAACTTTCCATTCATTATTCTATTCGTACCAGTAATCGCCATATAATTAAAAAGAGCATCTCGTGCTGTTTCAATATGATGCGGCATACTCTGTTTTGTAATTGGGATATACTTCACGCCGGAGGTTGTTCCAGAGGTTTTTGCGAAATATTTTGGCAGGCCTGGCCAAAGAATATCAGGCTCATTATTCACTACCTTATCAAAATAGGGTCTCAGCTGTTCGTAGTCTCTTATAGATACACGCTCTTTAAATTCTGCGTATGATTTTATTTTGTCAAAGCGATGGTCCCTTCCAAAATCAGTATCCTTTGCTTGAAAGATCAAGGAATGGAAAAGAGCTTCCTGGTCTTGGACAGCAGTACTTGCTTTGGACTTGACTGCACTGGACAGAAACTTAGATACTGGTAAAGTAAGAATAGACTTCAGCATACCCAAATGTAGTGAATAGGAACAAAACTGTTTTATGCAAAGGCCTATATTCTTTCATATAAAAAAAGCGATTCTGTAGGTTCCAGAATCGCTCAGGTTGAAAAATCGGTAATGGTAGAGAATATTTAGGTTCTAATCTATTCTCAGATCTTCAACATATACCCCAGGAAACGCAGAAGCGTCAAACCTAAACGTATCAGGCGTATAATTATCATTGCTTACAAAATCAGAGATACTCATAATTATGCGCATTCCATCCTTGTAAAACATTTCTATCTTTTCTAACTGAGTTTGACCAGCGTTTACTGTAAGTCTCAGTTTAGTATAATCAGACAAATCGTCTGTTGGTTTAAATTCGATCTCTACCTTATTCTTATCCTCATTTACAATATCATAGATAAAATCCTCTGTCTCGTACAAGCGCATTACCTGACCAGGCGACATTAAACTGCCATCATCTCCAAAATCTGGATCATTTATCTGTACTTCTTGATCGTCCTTGATATGAACCCATACTGCTGAGCCATCAGAATAAATAGTTTGAGATTCTAAATCGAATACAAAATTTTCTTTTTGCTGAATGAGGTAGCCTTTTTCTATGGACTCATCCTCTCCTGGCACCAAAATATTCATTGCAAAGTCTACGCGCATGCTTTCGTAGCTATCCATTTTCTTAGAAAGCTCCTGCATTAACTTTTGTGCTTCTGGACCTGAGACTTCTTGTGCTGTCAAAGCTAGACTAAGACATAAGAAGATATATGATAGTACAAATTTTCCCATAATTTATGGTTTCTATTAAGACAGCGATACCCTAATATTAGTTACTTGGAATTCTCTTAAAGATTAGTTAAGTAGACTAGTTGCCGTTATTAATATACATTTTCGCAAATGTTGGAAAGGATGCACTTCCATAATGGGAAAAGCACTTACTATGCGTCTTTGGTAATGTATAGGACTCTGTAAAGTCATCTAAAAATTCTGATAATTTTTCAAAATCCATATTTCTAGATGAGGGTTTTGGGTAATAGACTAAATGCTTCAACGTACCATCCTGATTCCAGTATGCTGTTATCCACATCTTTACACCATTTATATCGAAGTTTTTCTCTTTTGCATATACTTCAATTTCGCTAAGCATGGTCAACCAAAGATTGTATGCATCATCCATGGAGCCTTCACAAACATTAAGCAAATGGCTATTACATTCTAAGACCATATCTTCATAGACACGTTCATATTCTCCAATTATAAATACTTTCGGAAGAACTACATCCTGAGATGATGCAGGTTGTGCTTTGATGCTAAAGCTTAAAGCAATAAACATCATCAGGCATGAGATTTTATTAATTGTATGCATGTGTATAGTCCCCAATGAATAATAAATATAGTTATAAAATGATATTAAACCAATTGTTTTTCAGCTACTTGTATAATTAACAGCAATTGTTGATCGAATATTTCTGCTAAGACGACAATATTCTAATATAATTAGCTGAAATTGCACACTTTAAGCATACTTTAACAAGAAACGAAATGATAATTGACATAATTACTTTGATTATAGTAGGATTAGGACTTTACGCAGGATATTCCAAAGGATTGATTAAAACTGTGTTCGATACCCTTTCCATACTCATAGCGATCGTAGCAGCTTTAAAGCTCTCCCCTATGGTTATCAATATATTAGAGGGTATACTTCCATTAAATGCATCTTTAGTTTTTATAATAGGATTTATTGCAACTTTCTTTCTCATCATGCTACTTATACGGTTTGTGGGTAAGAAACTGGAATCACTCATGAAGGTGGTGAATATAAATGTTGTAAATAAATTATTAGGCGGTGCCTTGATGGCCTTATTCTACAGCTTAATTTTGAGTTATGGTATTTGGGGTGTAAACAAATTAAAGGTTATTGGAGAAGACACCCTTGCTAGTTCTAAGACCTATCCATTGCTGAGCACCCTTCCCGAACACTCCCAAAATCTATTCGCAACGGTTAAGCCTGTTTTTAGTGATTTCTGGGAAAAAATGCTTGAAACGATGGATGGCATTAAAGAAAAGGGAGAATCCTTACATACTGAACAGGATGGCTAATGATATTTAATCTAAAATTTCTTGAAAAGCTAACGCAACAAATTAGCAAGCGCAACAAGTCTCAAAAGAAAAAACTGATTTCAGAGGAAATTAAAGACATTCAACTTTCAGAGGCAGATTATGTGATTTTATCTAAACAACTGTATTCCGACTTTTCTCAATACATCATAGAAAACACACAGAATGTTGTACGTGCATCTGGCACAAATGATCAATTTCATTATATTAAAAGCAATGGCGTTGAAGGGATAGCAATAGACCTAGGCAGGTCAAAATTCACAGAATTACAATGGTCGATATATCTGCAGTCTCGTGTAAACAAACTCAAGGAGCTGCGCTATATCAAGCAATATGCTGCAGCAGAAACGATTCAACAAAATTCAGATATTTCTACTGACTATTTGCATTACTATAAACCTTCTTTTCGCTTGAGCAAAAGCCTGCCTGCCGAACAGTTGTATGGAAACATTACTATCCAACTCAGTTTTTTAAATGACCAAGCACACCGGTTTTTAATTAAGGCTAACACGTATAGTGATAGAAACTATAAATCACCTCAGTCATTTATAGATTTACTTGAACAACTATTTGATAACTAAATTTAGAACAATGACAAAAAAAAGAGTAACCGGCATTGGTGGTGTATTTTTTAAATCCAAAACACCAGACTCTATTAAATCTTGGTATGCAAAGCATCTTGGTTTAGCTGTAGACAAATGGGGTTGTACCTTTCCATTCAGAGCAGATGACAATCCAAATGTCCGTGGATACTTACAATGGAGTGTCATGAACAAAGAAAGTAATTACTTTGATCCTTCCAAACAGGAATTCATGATTAATTACCGCGTTGAAGATATTGAATGGTTAGTTAGAGAATTAAAAAAAGAAGGAGTTACAATCCTGAACGAGATTGAATCTTTTGAGTATGGCAAATTCGTTCACATTTTAGATCCAGATGGAAATAAGATCGAACTATGGGAGCCGGTGGACAGTTTCTTAGACGAATATGAAAAGACAAAAAAAGGCACTACTGAGTAGTGCCTTTTTTTAATCTATTCTTAGTTCTCTTAGTTGTTTAGAATAAGTGGTAATCCACCTCCTTCACCTCCAACAATGACTACTTTACTGTTAGGCGATTGTGCTAATTCAAGAGTAGCTTCAATCCCTTTGTCCTGTAAAATTTTATCTGTCAGTGAGGCATTCAATATTCTGTTCGCATCTGCTTTCGCTTGTGCTTCAATAATTTTTCTTTCTGCTTCTTTACGTTCTCTATCTAACTTAAATTCATACTGAAACGATAGCTGTTCTTCTTTCAACTTCTGTTCAATCGCATCTTTTAAGGTTACCGGTAGTTCTACCGAACGTATCAATACAGCATCTAAGTTTACAAACTTTGCTTCGATTGCTTTTTTCGTAGTTTGATAGATTTCATCTTGAATTGCTTCTCTTTTGGTAGAATACAATTCTTCTGGAAGATACTTACCAATTACCTCTCTGGTCGCAGATCTAATTTCTGGATTAATAATTCGTTCCACATATCCTTTCCCAATGTTCTTATGCAACAATCCTAATGAGTTTGTTGCAGGATTATATCTATAGGAGAGCTCTACTGCAATAGAAAGACCATTTTTTGATAGTACGTCCATTTTTTCGAATCCTTCATTGATTCTCACATCATAGATGTCCATAGTGTTCCATGGTGCAACAATATTGAATCCTTCATCGTAGACTTTATCTGTTACAACTCCACCACCAAATCTTTCAAAAAGCACACCTCTATGACCAGGAGGAATGGTTACGAATACAGATTTAGTTAGAATAGAGAAGAGCATCAATAATAAGAAGCCGTAGATTAGATATTTAACGAAATTGCCCGACGGCAGATTTGGAATATTTGCTTTTTTTTGAAAAGTCATTTTGTTATTGTTTTATTTGCTAACACCAAAAGTGGTGTAAAAGATTTCAATTAATCGATGAAAGACCGCGCTTTTTCTACGATCGTATTACAATCTAAGTCATTCATACAATTAAAATGCTTTTTTGGGCAAGAATTTCGACCCATCTTAGTACAGGGTCTGCAAGAAAGTGAAGAATTCTCAATGATGGCATAGCGATCTTCATTTCTTGGCATGTATGGTGTAAAGCCTAAACTTGAGGCTGTACTGCCATAAATCGCAATAAGTGGCTTTTTAAGTGCTGCTGCAATATGCATCATTCCAGTATCTGGACTTATTACTAGATTGGAATTTTTAATAAGATGAGCAGATTCCAATAAACTTGTTTGGCCCACTAAATCTATAGCCTTTGTTCCATCTGCAATTGCATGCGCCATTTCTTTATGTTCCTGGCCTCCTATCAAAACAACTAGAATAGACAAGGAAGAAATTATTTCTCGAGCAAGAGTAATTGGAATGTTTTTGGTCAGGTGTTTTGTACCTACAACAAGAATCATGTACCTATCTGGTATCGTATACGATATGCTCTGTTTTAAGGGTAAAAACAGATCTAGACCTTTATTGTCTGTCTGTACCCCCAAAGCATGAACAGTTGACATGTATCGATCTACAATATGGTTTCCTTGTAAACGATCTAATTTCATATGTACAAGTAACCATCGATCGACACTTCTTTTATTTATGGAATAGGTTTTCCGACCTAAGGCTGTAACAATTTTTTTTGACCGAATATTTTTGTGCAAATCAATGACAAAATCAAAGCTTTCTGCCTTCAAGTTTTTAATAGTATCCGAAATGGAATTGTCCAAAAGATGTGTACGATGTAGATATGGATTATGTGCAAGAAGCGGTGCATATGTCTTTTTAGTCAAGTAATGCAGTTCCACATCCATTTGCTCAGACATACATCTTAAGACAGGACTGGTAAGCACAATATCTCCAATTGAACTAAAACGAATAAGTAATACTTTTTCTCTTCGTGTTTTGCTCAAGCCTTATAAATTCATATGTTAGGCAGTCTAAAGTTTAATTATCTTTTTAGTGATCTGCTCCTTTTCACCAATAAAAGTAAGTAAATAGGTACCGGCATTAAACTGGCTAAGATCTACACTCTCTCTAAGCGAGGTAATCTCTTGAGCTAAAATCAATTTTCCTGTAAGGTCAGATATTCTCATATCCAGTTTTCCTTGCAATTCACTTAAAGCGATATGTAACTTATCGTCTACAGGCACAGGATATACAGTTAAGTCAAAGGATCCTTCTCCGAGATCTACTACATCAGAAAGCACTCTTTCACCGTTACTAAACCAAATGGGCCATCGAGCAAAAATCTCAATAATTTCTGCGGAAGCACTGACACCCGTAATCTTATCCGTTTGCAAATCAATCGCTGCAAAATCAAATCCTGCTAATGAGCCGTTTTGTATAAAGGGTACATCATACACTAGTATACGATCATCATTAGAATAACTTGGATAGCCTAATCCTGTGTTTTCTACAATTAGACTGACATCACCAGTTTCACTATTTACTCCTAATACATTATTTATATTGTCTTCAATGTAATCAAAGGCGATAATATTTGGAGAATTTTTTGAGTAGGTAGGATTCCCAATATTTATATTTTCTGGTAAGGAAGAAAACAATTTAGATATGCTGCCTAAAGCGAAGGTTTCCGCTGGACCATTCCAAACATTGAGAAAACCAATATCCCAAAATTCAATATCCTGACCAGATGTATTTGTTATACTACTTTTGGCATCATACATTACATACTGTCCAGTATAATCCCATTCCAAGGCATCCGCGAAATCTACCTCTCCTGTTTCTATCCCTTCAGTGAACGTTGGATTAAACAATTCAAATTCTTTCATAGCTCCTGAAGCTAAGTCCATAACAACAATCTTGTTGTTTAATACATCCGTAACAGCAGCAATCTTATCGCCTTGTTTTGAAATCACAGCATTCCTCCAAATTGGTGAGTCTACCCAGACAATCGTAGGATCGTATGAATCATCTTCCCAATCAATGGTCGCTCCTTTGATTCTTTTGTCCGCTCCTACGTATACTACTCTTGAACCATCATCAGAAATACTAGGTCTACTAATATGGTCAGCTTCTATTAGTGGATCTGGACCTATCATAGTTCCTGATGGATCTCTAATAAAAAAGCTATCTCTTGTCTCTGAGGAGTACCAAATAAAGTCTTGGCCAGGATTCGTATCTACATCTTCTACATCACCACCACCTTCACCAACATCTAGACCTACTGCATTTAGCGCATTGATAACCGGTAACTGATCATTAGAGCCATACAAATCTAAGGTGGATGTCAATATTGCATTTCTGAAGTCTACAAAGTTGGAAGACTTGGTTAGGTATACTGTAAGTGCTCGATAAAAAATTTGTGCAGCTTTATCTCTACCAAGACCAATTGCAACTCTATAAAAGACATGATTAGGTATTCCGCTATTAATATGCACTCCCCCATTGTCTGCTGAACCAGTAAATTGTTCATCCACATGCTTAGGCTGCCATCCGCTGCCAAAATCATTCGTAGCTGCACCGTTGTGTGGATCTTCTAAATCGCGCAAAGCCCCAGAAGGAAAAGCACTTGTTCTTACTACATCCTCCCCTATCGTCCAGTTATCGTCATCGATCATAGCTCCAAAAACATCTGCAAAGGATTCATTGAGTGCACCACTTTCATTCATGTACACTAGGTTAGCAGTATTTTGTACCACCCCGTGGCTCATTTCATGTCCTGCTACATCAAGACCTCTACCCAAGGGGAAGAAGGCACTATCTCCATTCCCATAAAAGATGGCAAAGCCATTCCAAAAGGCATTCCCCATAGAGGAACCGTCTTCAGCAGACACATTTACTATGGAAACAATATTATCGCCTGATCCACTTATCCCTTCTCTTGCGTGTATATTTTTGAAATACTCATATGCTTGTCCTGCATTAAATTGTGCAGAAACACCTTCTGGGCTGCCATTCCAACTATTGAAAGAGGAGGATACATGGCCAATATTGAAATTACTGTTTTGTGGAGCAGTATTGTTTGCATCTATCGTCCAAATGGCTCCTACTGGATCATCTGGTAAATTTGAAGAGAATGCATCAAACATATCTCTTGAGCCATCGATCATGTAAAATTGATTACTGAACTCATAGGTATTTATAGTTCTACTTTGACCTAAGAGGTCAGTAGCAGTTGCTGTAGCGGGGCCATCTGGCGGTAGATTTTCGTGGGTATGGAATTTACAAAGCGATGAAAACTCTTCAAGGTATTCACCTGTATTTGCGTCAATAATATATTCCATGCGATCCCCTAAATGAGGATAATACACAACATGAAATGCTGGTATGAAAGCCTCATTTTTTTGGAAATAAATTTTTTCTATTTCCCATTGCTTAAAGTCGACTCCAAAATCATCTTTTACTTGCTCAGAAGAAAGATGTTTATGGATCTGATCTGATGCTTTAATCTGCATTTTCAAATCTGCCTCATTCAGAGTGAAGTCTCTAGGTATGTCCGATTTTGAAACAGCTACATAGTCCCCATTTAATAAATGCAATGATCCTTCTTTTCTATGTACAACTATTTCTTTGCCGAAAATCGGAATACCATTTATTTCTTGTGTCATTCTTATGTGTTCCTCTCCTAGCTTATCTACAAAGATTCTATCCATTGAGAATGATGTATTCTTTAAATCTACTTCCATAATGGGTGCTGCTAGTTCTATGTAAGCCTGCAATTCCTCTTGAAGCGAATTAAATTTACGTTGGACATCTAATCTTGCTTTAATATATGCAGGCTGTCCTTTAGAGTTGCGCGCGCGTACTCGTGGGGCATAGATATCCGAATTATCAAATGCTATCTGTGCAGGTTGATAGTCGAATGTTTTTGCTTTTATAGCAGTTGGTCTTTTCAACACCTTTGTTTCTGAAAGATCTGGTTCTGCAAATATTCTTCCCTCTTCAATATTTTTGAATTGTGCTGAGCTTGATAAACAAAGTGCAATAAAAAAAATTATGCAAGTAATAGATTTCATCATTGCGTATCAGATTTAGATTGTATTTCAGATTGCTTCTTAGCTACGTTAAGAAGGTTTTTGCAAAAGAGCTTCAGAGTTTCAGTAGCGGTAGTGCTATTAGCACCCCAAACGAGTTTCGTGAAGTTATCTCCATTTTCCATTTCAAGCAGGTAATACCAGTTTTCTGGTTCATTACAGCTCATATTTTTAAATCCCATTGTTTCGACGGTATTAAAATATTGTTCTGCCTGTGTCTTTTCAATGGGCATCATTTCCGTGAATGCGTGCTTTCTGGGCATTTTTCTGAAAAGTTGACCATTTTTATACAATTTGTATTTGGTAACCGTACCAGCAAAACCGCCACCTTCGCCAAATACAATTGCTTGGTCTGGATGATCCTCCATGGTATATGACTGTTTAGAAGATGAACAAGAACTCATCACGAGTATTAAAATAAATATTGGGAGAAACTTCATATAGATTTACTATTTAATATAACACAAGATACAGTGGGATTGAGACAAGGAATTAGTTTAGATGTATAAATCGGCATAAAATTGTCCGAAAAGCAGCATTTTATGATAAATGTATGGTAGATTTAACATTATGACAACAAAAAAATGAGCAGAAAGGGAATATTTCTGTTTATTTTTGGTTTGAATATTGTGTATTAACTAAGTAAATAATTTAAATCGATGAAAAATATATTGTTTTTATTCCTTTTTGTTTTTTCTGCAAGCATGGTTTCAGCTCAAACTTGTACAAAAGCAAAGAGTGCTAACGGAAAGTCATGTGCAAAAACTTGTGCATCTAAGAAATCTGCTTCACTTACTAAGGTTGCGTCTGCAGTTATGACTGCTGATTTAGCTGCGGAAGCTGATGAGACTATTGAAAAGAGAGTTTGTTCTAAGTCAGGAGCAACTTCTTTCTACCAAACATCAACTTGTTCAGAGACTGGAAAGATTTCTCACAAAGAAGTTGAGTTTGATGAAGAAGCACAGACGTTTGTATCTGTAAAATCATCTTTAATGGAAAGCGAAGCTACTCCAGTTGCAAAGCCAGCTGCTAAAAAAGCTTGCTGCGCTAAGGGTTGTGACAAAGATTGTTGCAAAGGAAAAGATGGAAAAGTAATGTCAGCAGTTAAGACTGCTACGGCAAAGTCATGTTCTAAGACATGTTCTTCAAAGAAAGCTGCTGTTAATCAGTAAGAGATAACAACATCAAAATAAAAAAGAGCTGCAATGAAAATTGCGGCTCTTTTTTTATTCGCATAGTTAAAATCGAATTGCAGGAGTTTTAAAGTAATAGCAATCCTGAACTGTTTTTTATCGTCAAAAATTCTTAATACCTTGGAAAGAAACAATTAGGGTGGCAAATAGTATTGAAAATAGTATTGTGAAGCTAAATAAGCTTTTACGGATTGAGCTCATTGTTTTTGGAGTTATTGGGGGTTTAACGGCGCTTGGCTTCATGTATTTTGAGTCTACAATTTTCAAGGGGGTGTGTCTTAGTATTTTTCCGTTGATGTTTTATGGCATGCTTCGAGAATATAGTTTCCATAAAAGTTTACGAACAGAGCTTGAGCAGAAAAGTGTCTCAGCAATTCTAAGTAGTAAAGAAGAATATGTGCGTAAGGTTGATTACTTCAACATTATGACTGCATGTTTTGTCGTAGGGATGGTTCTTGCGCTCTGGGGTGCTGCTAGCAAATTTGAATTCACCTGTGGAGCCGGTATTGGCATAGTCTTATTTGCCGGTATGCTCATGGTAGCTCACGTGATTACCAATTACCTACTAGAGATTTTATTCCACGAAATAGGCCGCGAAGAAAGGCCTTAAGAACATTTAACGCCTTCCGATTTAATACATCATGTTTTAGAATTCTCCGTAAATACCTTTTACAAATGGACCGTTTATAAAGTCTGTTGGGTTCATCTGGCTTTGGAAAACGGCACCCTTGTAATTTCCCGTCAACAACATTCTTGCGCACTCACAAAGAGGAGCTGCAGTTGTTGTTTGAATTGCTCTCAGCTTTTTCTTACCGACGAAGGATGGATATATTTTATAGGATTTCTCTTTAGACCTAAGAATCCCTTTCTGATCTCTTCCAATAACATTAGCATATATAACTACAACATCATCCTCAACAGTAGGAATACGTCTTAGCATTGTTTCTTGTAAATACTCGATCTTATCTTTTCCGTCAGGTACTTCTTCAAGGATATTCTTCACCCACTTATAATGCCCTGGATATCTTAACGTTTTATAATCTAATTCCTTTACTCTTCCTGCTAATGCATCTGGCAAATCAGCTGCACCTCCTGATGTAAAGTTCTCTTCATAATGATCTCCATCAATAATGATTCCTTTTGTATCTGAAAGAGATGGTACTAAGGTTTTTTTATAGTCTCTTACTACAATTGCGTCTTTTACATACTCTGTGGATACTCCAATTGGACTCCAAGTAAATGCATAGAAATATGGAGAGATTGCATTTTCAGAAAGTGCCCCTACCTTCATCTTTATCTTCTTCACTTTTTCTACTTGAAACTCCTCGCTAAAATTATTGAGCAATTTCATTGCGAGTACATTTATAAAACCAGGTGCTAAACCTGTCTGTAATATAAAGCCAGTATCAGCCCCCTTAGCTATTTCAGTTACTTGATTGGTTTCATTTACATACTCCGTTAGATTGGCATAATGTAAGTTGTAGTCTTTGGCCATTTGTGCGAGACGTGGTGCTTGCGACCCAGGAAGACAATCCAGGATAATGTCACCTTTTTTAAGGATTTCAACTGTTTCTTCTGTTATTCCGTCTTCTGGGAGTAAAAATGGATAGCAGATATCATTTTGTTCAATGCCATCATGTACAAATTTAACAGAAGATTGTGAGGCCTCTAGGTACCTATCTCCAAAATAGATATTGCAGTCAAATTCCTTCTTTTCTGCAAGAATTAGCCCCGCTGCTCTACCAATTCCCCCACTTCCTGCTATTATAATATTTGCTTTCATGTCTCAGTTTTATTTAATGCAGGGCGAAATTAAAGAAAGCAGTCAATATAAATCAATGAAACTGCTCTTAATTAAAATTATTCATATTACATAAAACTGTAATACATAAATAACTATAAATCAGTATAAAAAATATGATAAAAAGTTTTAATATGAAAATAGATTTTTTACATTTGTTTTCTAAGCATTAGTGAAATCTAAGAGAAAACCGATTTATGGCTACTAAGAAAAGAAAGAAGTCTTCTAAAAAGAAGCAAGGCTTCAGCTTGAAGCTTAATGACGAAAGGATTCCCAAAATCCTATCTATTTTAAGCCTTCTATTTGCTGTATACCTATGTATTGCATTCATATCCTACTTTTTTACGTGGAAAACGGACCAGGATAAGGTATTGCAATTCTCCACTGCACTATTAACAGAAAACGAGATATCAGTTCAAAACTGGTTAGGAAAGCTAGGAGCACTTATATCCAACGCCTTTTTTTACTGGGGCTTTGGTCTACCCTCTTTTGGGTTCATCCTTATTCTTATACGTGCTTCGTATGATTTAGTGCAAAAAAATAGCATTCAGGCATTTTTTCACTTTACCAAGCATGTATTTTTGAGTATTGCCTTGGCTTCTGTGATCCTTGAGTTTTTCATGTACAACTCTTCATTTAGTTGGGGAGGTGCATTTGGTGAGAGTACAAATATGTGGTTGACTAGTCTTCTTGGTCGTATCGGCTTGATATTATTGATATTCTTTATAATGGTCAGCATATTTATGTGGATCGTCAATCCAGTACTCAATATCCCTACTCCCGCATTTATTGGAAATATGACACCCGATCTCAGTAGATTCCAATTATCAGGAAGAGAAAGTTCTGGAGCAACTGCCGCAGCTCCAAGACCATCTACACCAAGTCCTGGATTAAGACCAAGACAATCAACTAAAGATACACCAGAGGCCAACCCAAAAACCGATGCAGGGGAAGCCACACTAGGAAAGGGATTAGACTTGAGTTTGCCCAATATTTTTAATCGCAAAAAAGGCAAAAAGGAAGCCGTAGAGCCAACAATGGATATTCAGACGACTCTTAGTCCGACACCATCTACTCCTACTGCGCCAACAGCTCCAAGGCAAACTATACCTACTCCTCCTGTACAAAAAGCCAGTCCTTCCATAGACAGAACGGAAGATCAGCTATCCATGCCTCTGGACACCAAGCCAAAGCCACAAGAAAATCTACAAACCAGTGGTTCAGCTAAGTTAGATTTAGAAGATATTACGGCAACTCCTGAAGCGACACCTATCAGTCCTTTATCTATTCAAGAGGAGAATAAAAACAACTTAGAGCCCTTTGACCCTAAGCTTAACTTAAAGAACTATACATTCCCTAAACTGGAATTATTAGAAACCTATGAGGACCAAAAATTTGAAGTAGACAGAGCGGAATTAGAAGCGAATAAGGATCAAATTATTGCAACCCTTCTCAACTATAAGATCGAGATTACTAAGATACGCGCCACTATAGGACCTACAGTTACCTTATATGAAATAGTGCCTGCTCCGGGTGTAAAAATTTCTAAGATTAAAAACTTAGAAGATGATATTGCCCTAAGTTTATCTGCACTGGGTATACGTATTATTGCGCCAATCCCTGGTAAGGGAACTATTGGTATAGAGGTACCTAATAAGAAGAAACAAATCGTTTCGTTGAATGAGGTAATCCAGAGTGATAAATTTGTCAATGCAAAAATGGATTTACCTATTGCATTAGGTAAAACAATATCCAATGAAGTTTTTGTAGCAGATTTAGCGAAAATGCCTCACCTCCTTATAGCAGGAGCGACTGGTCAAGGAAAGTCAGTAGGTATCAATACTATTCTGATGTCCTTGCTTTACAAAAAGCATCCATCGCAAGTGAAGTTAGTACTTATAGATCCAAAGAAAGTGGAGCTCTTTCCATATGCAAGTTTAGAGAAGCATTTCCTTGCTTTCTTGCCAGATGAGGAGGAACCTATTATTACAGATACTTCAAAGGCGATTAATACCATTAATTCGCTTTGTATAGAGATGGATGAACGCTACGATCTTCTTAAAAAGGCACGTGCTAGAAATATAAAAGAGTACAACCAGAAATTTGTTGCCAGAAATCTGAATCCAAATAATGGACATAAGTTTATGCCATTCATTGTATTAGTAATTGATGAGTTTGCGGATTTGATTATGACTGCTGGAAAAGAAGTTGAGTTACCAGTTGCACGTTTAGCCCAACTTGCAAGAGCGGTGGGAATTCATTTAATTGTAGCGACACAGAGACCATCTGTGAACATTATTACTGGAACAATTAAGGCCAACTTCCCTGCACGTATTGCGTTTAAAGTAACTTCAAAAATTGATTCTCGAACCATTTTAGATGCAGGAGGTGCTGACCAGTTAATTGGTCGAGGGGATATGTTACTTTCTGTGGGAAGTAACATAGTACGACTTCAGTGTGCATTTGTAGACACACCAGAAGTGGAAGCGGTCATTGATGGCATATCCGAACAACAAGGATTTGGAGAACCATTTTACTTGCCAGAAGTGAAGGGGGAAGAAGAATTTGGTACTGAAGGAGCAAGTATTAAACTATCAGATTTAGATGAGAATTTTATGGATGCTGCGCGTTTAGTAGTAGCAAACCAACATGGTTCCACATCTATGATTCAGAGAAAGTGTCAATTAGGTTATAATCGCGCAGGACGAATCATGGATCAGATGGAAGCATTACATATAGTCGGCCCCTCCCAGGGTAGTAAGCCAAGAGAGGTTTACATATTTAATGAACAGGAATTGCTTAACCATATGGAAGCATTGAAAAATAGATAGCAATACAATATCTATGAAATAAAATGGCTTGACTATAATTTAGTTAAGCCATTTTTTTTGTGTTTATAATTAAGTTTTCTTTGTCTTTATATCTCAGATTATGACCTTGGATACCCTGCAATCCTCCTGTATGAATTATTAAAATTTTAGAGCCTTTGGATATCTTATTTTGTTCTAATATAGTATGCAATCCATAGACCATCTTTCCTGTATAAATAGGATCGAGTTGAATATTTGTTTGCTTATAATATTGATTTATAAATTGTATTAATTCCGCATTCACACGCGCATATCCCCCAAAGTGCGCACTTGTATTTAATTCCCAATTTGTATTCTCTTCTGTTTCTAATCTTTCTCTTAAAAATTCTCCTTTTAAACTGCTAAAGACGCATAGTCTGCTAGCTGAAGGAATCGAAGCTAATAATCCTTTTGCAGTAGTTGCTGTTCCTGCTGAAACGGTAATCAGATCAGGTACCAAAGCGCTTTCTACAATTTCCTTCCCCAGTTCTGCAACTCCTAATAAGGCAAGATCATTATTCCCCCCTTCTGGGATAATGAGATAGTTAGGATAGTCTTCTTGCAAACGACTAAGATGGTTTGGCTCCTCTTTTAGTTTATAGACATCATGGCTGACTAGTTGGAGTTCCATGCCAGCCTCAGTAGCTGCGTGCAGAGTAGGATTATTTGTATCTACATAGGATCCTCGAATAATACCAATAGATGGTAGCTCAAAATATTTTGCGGCCTGTGCCGTTGCATAGATATGATTTGAGAAGGCACCCCCGAAGGTAAGTATCCCCTTTTTCTCCTCTTGTGCTCGCTTGATATTATACTTTAGCTTACGCCACTTATTGCCAGATATTTCTGGATGTATAAGGTCTTCTCTTTTCATATATACTTCCACATCTTTATCAGTATACAAAGGATGTACAAGTGCTTGGATAGGTGTGGGAATATTAAATATGATTTTTGACGACACGTGCTAGGCTTAAGAACACAAAATAGAAATTTGTGCTTAGCTTTCTTTATTATGTATATGAATCAAAAAGGTAGTACCCTTCCCGATCTGTGAATCAATATGCACGTTTCCTTTTAGATAGTTAACACGGCTCTGAATATTTTCTAAGCCCATTCCTTGTCGTTCTAATTTTTCTGGGTTGAAGCCTACCCCATCATCTTCGAATAAGATTACTAGTTCTTCATCCTGCTTACTTAACTGCACAAGAATTTCTTTTGCTTTGGAATGTTTGATGGCGTTATTGAGTAACTCTTGAATAATACGATAGATGGACAGGGCTTTCATATTATCTATCTTCTCTGGAAAATTAAAGTATTGAAAGGTTACTTCTGGATAGTGCTTGCCATCCACTCTATTAAACAAATCTTTTAGTGAGGCGATTAGACCTAGATCTTTCATAGCACCAGGCTGTAGATTTCTAGAGATCGTACGCACTTCTTCCACGGCCGCATCAATCAATTTATTTGCGTTCTGATATTCTTTGACCTTGCTTAAAGATTTTACCTTAGACTGTACGTTATCAAATTGGAGCTTGATGGTAGATAATAAGCCTCCTAGAGAGTCGTGCAGATCTTTCGCTATTCTTTCCCGTTCGACTTCTTGTCCTTCTATCATACTCTGCATACTAGATATCTTGAGATTATCTTCCAGTTCTCTAATTTTTTGATTGCTGATTTGATCCTTTTGCTGGTTAATAATCTTGGAGGCCTTTATACGCTGTGTGTAAAAGCTAATGATATAATAGATTGCTAAACTTAATAGGCCTAATCCTATCGTAAGTAGTGTCACAGTACGTTTTTGCGATTTAGTTTTTTCTTCAGCTTCCAGACTTTTCCTTTCTAGATTCTGAATCTCTCGTTTATTTTCTTCTGTTCTATACTGAATCGCAATCTTACTTTCTTCAATAAGCCTGTCATGATCCATGATACTATCTTTCAAGGACTCGTATCTTCTAGCAAATAGGTAGGCCTTTTTATAATCTCCTAGTTTATCATAGGAATTTTGGAGCAAATTGTATGTGTTTAATTTGTCTTCGTTGTAAGGACGATTCGATGCATATTCCAAGCTTCTTTGCAGATGGGCTTCTGCAGAAAGGTAATTCCGTTTTTCTCCATATATATCTCCAATGTGGAAAAGACTTTTACTCACAAATTCGGGCTTATTCGCAATCAAGCTTACGGACAGTGATCTATTGGCTATTGAGAGCGCGGTATCTAATTCATTTAAAAACTTATAGTTAAGTACCGTTCGGTGCATATTCTCAATCATAAAGGTTGTATCCTTTAGAATGCGATTGAGGCGTTTTGCTAGATCGAGGTATTCCAATTTTTTTTCTGTATCTCCTTTTTCCAGGTAGATATCGCTCACTTTACCAACTAATTTCGTTTGTTGGTATACATCATCCTTTTCTTTATAATATTGGATGAGATCTTTATAACCATCGATAGCATCATCATAGAGTCCTGATTTGACATATTGAATGGCAATCCGTTCTTTTACAACATTGAGTTGTGTAGTATCTTTTATTAGTTTGTAGTAATCTAAAGAACGTGTATAGTAGTCAAAGGCCCTGTGATTGTTATTCAGTTCGTCCTCTTCATATTCTCCTAATTTGAAATAGACATTAGCGAGTGTGTAGTGATCTCTTGACTTTCTGGCTTTCTGGAGAATTTTATTGAGAGAATTTTCAGTATAGCTACTGTCTAATACTATGGTGGTGGTATCGACGGGGGTGTAAAAGAATAATATGAGTATCAGTTTGTACATTCTAATGTTGGCAAGATAAGTACTTCCTCAAAATAAAGAAAACCTTCATCGTTATGAAGGTTTTCTTTTAGCAATAGTCAATCCCAATGAGTATTTATCTTTCAGGTTTCATTCTAATTATAAAAATGTGAGAAGGAAAGTGTTTCCATAATAACGAATATTGGAAATTTGGGTTTACATAGAAAAAGTGCAATACAATTATTCAATCCTGAAAACCCTCTCCGACTCTACATTTGTTAATCAACACTCGTTGATTCGATACCCGAGGGTATCTTTCACAAACTGTCTTTGTCAAAGACAAAGACTAACGACAATTAAAACGAACAACCAAATATTTTTATCGTTTCTTGAAATGAATGATTTCAAATTATTAGTATTCCGTGTTATCAGCATAACCAACGTCATAAGTCAAAGTTGATTCATTTAAGAGTATTTTTCGTCATTGGAAACACCGATTTTTGGATTCAGGGTAATCCCCTATGTATTCGGGCAGGAATGCATTTATCTTCGTTAAGTATAGTAATTAATTAATAAAACCGCCTTACCTTGCCAACAACCACAGCTTTACAAATGATAAGAATTCTCATAGCAGATGATCATGCCATGTTCGTAGATGGAATAGAATCCATACTTACGGGAGAAGAAGATTTAGATGTAGTAGGAAGATGCTATGATGGACCCTCCGTACTGAAGTTCCTTGAAAAGGAAGAAGCAGACATCTTACTCTTGGATGTCAATCTACCTGGGATGAATGGAATTGAGGTATGCAAAGCTGTCTTAGAAAAAAACAAAAACACCAAGGTCATAGCTATATCTATGTTTAACGAGGAAAGTTATGTTACTGAAATCCTCAACAATGGTGCAAGTGGTTATATTTTAAAGAATACTGGTCGGGAGGAGCTCATCAAGGCTATCAAGCAGGTTACTGAGGGACATTCTTACTTTAGTAAGGATGTTACGCAGACTATAATGAAGGGTTTGATGAATTCTAGACGCTCGTCTGGAATCAAAAAGAACTTGAATATTCCCAAGATTAGTCGTCGCGAGAAGGAGGTACTCGAATTAATCGTAAAAGAATTTACTACACAAGAGATAGCAAACCAGTTGTTTATTAGTCTAAAAACGGTAGAATCACACCGTAGCAACCTACTTTCTAAGTTGAATGCGAGAAACAGTGCTGGTCTTGTCCGCATTGCGATGGAACATAAATTAGTGGATCCAAACTAGTTTCAGAATTAAATACTGACTTGCTCGAATTAGGAGCTGTATTCCGAATAAAATTTGTTGGCTGGTAAGACAGAGCTTTGCTTTGGTGTGCAAGCAAATGCATCAGCGACCTGCCTGCGTGCGCAAGCAGGCAGGTAGTAAGGATCTGCTGTAAGCAGAGTGCGCAGCACCGAAGCGCATGCGGAGTCTTGCATAGCGCGGTCACGGTGGAGCGTAGCGAGAACGGGAGATGCCCTAATTGTAATTGAACAATTGAGCATCGTTGTCTAAAATTTTCTTAATCCGTTTTCTTAATACATTCTAAATGAAAATTCCGCAGATGGATGTGTAATGGAGATTTCTTCAATTTTTTCGATTAACTCTTGTAAAGTCCCTTCTCCCTCATCTATATTATTTCCACCTAGAGGGTCCATAAATCCATAATTGATACTTAGGGTAGGTTCAATTTCATGCATAAGAGTTACATAATACACAAGACCATTTGAACCTGTACATGCTAAATCACCTGTTATGACACCATCAATTTCACATCCTAGGCACGCATCATGACCCATAAAATTTTCAAGGAGTCTACAATCACCTCCGTCACATGGAATACCTTCAGAAGCACCCTCCCATTTACATGATTTTGTTCTTGGGGAAGATTCATCTTGTACTAAGCCAGAATCATCTTTTTCCTCCCAACCAGCATCAGATAAAATAGTCCACAAATGTGCTGGTGTGATTTTTTCATTATCATCGGATAATTGATCTGATCCACATGAAGTAAATACAAGACCGCAGGTCATTACGACAACGACTAAGGATAAATAAATTTTTGAAATTTTCATGTTATTGTTTTTTCTTGATTATCGTACGCGCATTCTTTTAAGAGATAGTCTGTACTTCAGTATCGCATTGACTTTTGCTTGGAATGCATCTCTCTATCTTATTCGTTTTATTAGAAGACTTTTCAGTCCTCTGTTCTATTTTCATTCTTATAATCGTTTAATAGTTATTTTGTGACATCAAAAATTTCATAAATATTATATTTCCGCATGCCATCTAAATATGTACATACAGAGGTCGAGGGCAGAAAGCTTAAATTAAGCAATCTGGATAAGGTCTTATTTCCTGATCCAGGCATACTCAAAGCGGAGGTGGTGCAATACTATATGGAGGTCGCAGATGATTTTCTGTTTCATATCCGTGATAGGCCATTGACGCTTATTCGATATCCGGATGGAGTGCATAAGCAAAAGTTTTACGCGAAGGAAAAGCCGAAGTGGACGCCAGAGTGGATAGAGTCTGTAAAAATCGAGCATTCCAAAGAACCTATTAATTACTTGGTTGCACGGTCTAAGGCTACAGTCATATGGCTAGCTAATTTAGCAGCATTGGAAATACATCCTATGCAGATGACAATAGATAGCATGGATAATCCTGATCATTATATTTTTGATCTGGATCCGCCAGAGAGTCAGGGGTTTGAGCACGTAAAAGAAATTGCATTTGCTTTGAGAGATTTTTTGGAGAAGTATGATTACACCCCCTTCGTAAAAACATCTGGTGGCAAAGGACTACACATTCTGGTACCAATTGAACCACTCTATACACATGAGGAGATGGTGGACAGTGTCAAAACGCTTGCTCAAAAATTTGTGCAAGAGAATAAGGCAAGCTGTACGCTGAATATTCAAAAAGAAAAACGGCAGGGCAAAACCTTGATAGATATATACAGAAACCACATGGCGCAAACGACGGTGGCTCCTTATAGCCTACGTGGAAAACCCAGTGCTCCTATTTCGATGCCTCTGTCTTGGGAAAAACTCGAGGAGATAGAAGATTCACAGCATTTTACGCTAAGAAATTATAGAGACTATCTGGAAGAATCTCGCACGGCTTGGGCAGACTATGCTAGTTCTGCAGCCAAGTTACATGATAATACTAGCGAGATTCAGGTAGATCCAGAGATTGAGAAAAAGCTTGCGGATTATATAGAGAAAAGAAATTTTGAGAATACGCCTGAGCCCGGTCTTACAGCAGAGAAAGTTACAAACGATAGATATGTGATTCAGTTGCATGATGCTAGTAATTTGCATTATGATCTACGCTTAGAAATTGATGGTGTATTGAAATCGTGGGCAATTCCTAAAGGGCTACCTATCCGCAAAGGGATTAAACGCATGGCGATAGAGACCGAACCTCATCCTTTGAAGTATCTAAACTTTGAGGGCGTCATTCCAAAGGGCGAATATGGTGCAGGCAGTATGTGGATTTATGAAACAGGGAAATATACTACAACGGAACTGACAAAGGATAAAATTGCATTTTCGTTGATACAGAAAAAATCTAAAACCGATTATCTAATTTTCAGAACACGCGATAATCAATGGTTGATAGAACGTAAATCGCCAGCTACAGCATTACTACTGGATCATAATCCAAAACCCATGTTGGCAGATATGTCAAAGGAGCTACCCACGGGACCACAGTTTGCCTACGAAATTAAGTGGGATGGGATACGTGCCTTGATACATCTAGAGGAGGATAGTGTAAAGATTATTTCCCGCAGTGGCAGAGATATTACTTCAGCCTTCCCAGAGCTTTGCGATGCTAGACTATGCTTCGATGTGCATTCAGGGATTTTTGATGGGGAGATTGTAGTCTTAGATCCTGAGGGGCGACCTGTCTTTAGTAAGGTCATAAGTAGGATGCATACTAAGGGGAAGGAGGCAATTCTCCTCAAATCAAAGACATTGCCCGTGGTGTGCTACATTTTTGACTGTTTAGAACTGGATGGTAAGAATATTACTCAGCTTCCCTTCCATAGAAGAGTAGCTTGGCTCAATGCTTGCATTAAAAGAAGCGGTAGTTATCGGATAAGTGAGGCTATCGATGATGGACAGGGTCTATTTAAGGCTGCCCGCGCTATGCAATTAGAGGGTGTTATGGCTAAGGATAAGAATGCACGTTATTCCCCTGGATCTAGAACGCGTGCTTGGCTAAAAGTAAAATACAGAGAAACGGCGGATTGTCTCATCTTAGGATATACGAAGGGAAAGGGTGCACGATCTAATTTATTTGGCGCTATACACCTGGGCGTAGAACAAGAAGAAGGAAAGATCCAATATATGGGTAAGGTAGGTGGAGGCTTTGACGAAAAGAAAATGATCGAAATCTTGGCACGTTTTGAAGAAATAGGAGAAGGACCCAAGCTAGTAGACGACAAAATCGAAGAAGAGAAAGACACAACATGGCTAAATGCCGTACTTTATTGTGAAATAAAATATGCTTCTTTAACAAACAACAACACATACAGAGAACCTGTGTTTTTGCGTTTTAGAGATGATTTAATTAAAAAATAAAATAAGAAACTATGCGATCCATGTGGAAAGGCCATATCCGATTTTCTTTGGTCACGATTCCGATTCAAATTTTCAATGCAATAGAATCCAAGAGTACTATTTCTTTTAAGCAATTACACAAGGAAGACAAGGGGCGTGTAGGTTACAACAAGGTGTGTAAGACTTGTAACGAAACAATACCACATGCCGATATTGTAAAGGGCTATGAATATGAGCCAGATCAATATGTGGTATTTGAGAAATCCGAATTAGAATCCATAAAACTAAAGAGTACACGAGCGATCGACATTGAAGCGTTTGTAGATATCAAAGAGGTACATCCCTCTCGCTTTGAGGCAGTATATTATGTAGGTCCTAATGGAGAAGTTGCTTCCAAGACTTTTAGTTTGTTTTGTCAGACACTTAAGAAGACAGGCAAGGCAGGTATAGGTAGAATTATATTGCGTGATAAGGAAGATGTTGTCTTGTTGACTGCTGAGGGGAACGCATTGATTATGTATAAACTGAGGTATCCCAATGAGGTGCGCAGCATGGAGAAGGTGCCTGACATTGTGGAGACGGAGGTAGATGAGGCGCAATTAAAATTAGCTGAAACTTTAGTAGCGTCCCTTGAGACGACTTTTGACAAGGTAAATTTTGAGGACAGATACAGAGATGCCCTAATGGAGCTAGTGCAAAACAAGATTGAAGGAAAAGAGATTGTACGAATTGAAGATGAGGTAGAGAAACCTGTTGTAGATATCATGTCGGCCTTAAAGGCGAGTATTGATGCTGCGAAGGAGGGTAAAAAAACTGCCTAGAAAATAGAATACATGCTTAATATCCTTTCGTGGAATATACAGCAAGGAGGTGGAAGTAGGACCTTGAAAATTGCATCTTATTTGACCAGTAAGAATCCTGCCATAATTATTCTTTCAGAATTTAAGAATAATGCAAACGGAGCGCAGCTGCGTGCGCATTTGATGAAATACGATTATGTTCATCAGGCTGTGAGTAATGCGAGTAAAGACTTAAACGGAGTCTTACTTGCAAGTAAGCATGCGTTTAATTCTGTGTTGTATACGGATATTGATCCAAAATTTTCACATTGCGTTGTGAAAGGAGAATTTGAAGCCTTTGATGTGTATGGGGTCTATCTGCCACATAAAAAGAAACATAGTTTATTTGAGTTCTTCCACGCTAATTTAGGCGAGACTCCTGCAATCATTGCAGGAGATTTTAATACGGGTAAAAATTACATTGACCAAAAAGGGAATTCATTTTGGTATACAGAGCAATTAGCTAAGTTAGAAAGTATGGGATACCTTGATGCCTTTAGATATAAGTACCCAGATGCCAAAGAATTTTCTTGGTACTCTCACCAAGGAAATGGCTTTAGATACGATCATTCCTATGTTCATGAATCCTTATTAACTATTGTAGCTGACTGTTATTATGATCACGATGCGAGAGAAAAAAAGCTTGCAGATCATTCACCTATGTTCTTAAAATTGGGCTAAATCTGCAAAAAAAGGGGCATGTTCGCTTATGTTGGAAGCTATTCCTGTCCATTGATACCTGTGATTATTCAAAATTCACTCCTTAGGTTCTAATCATGTCGTCATTTTCTTTAAAAATCAACCCAGCATCTGACTAAAGAATCCACAGTAAATCCTATCTTGCCATCAGCGACTTTTCAAATTTTAGACATGACGGACAAAACAAAAAATATTATTGCGCTTGTTCTTGCTGTAATTGTTGGCGCTTGGATGGTATTGGCCGGTATCGGCAAATTAACAGGTAACGAACAGGCTGCAGCAGTTTTCATTAAATCTGGTTTTCCAAGTTGGTTCAAGACAGTAGCTGGCGTTTTAGAAATTGCTGGCGCCATTGGCTTATTTATTCCTAAGCTTAGAAGGATGGCTGCCATGTGTTTAATTGGACTTATGTGCGGTGCCCTTTATACACATTTTAAATTAGGAGATCCTATTTTGAATTGGAGTGGTGCTTTTGCTGTTATTGCCTTGTTAAGTGCATTTCTTTGGCTACATTATGATGATGAAGATTAGACAACGCTTTCTGATCTAAGCCAAATCCTCTTTTTTACTTTGCTTTTTACTTTAACTATAGTCAAATTCATTCAATGTATTTAAGGAATATAATTTTTGATTTAGGAGGGGTCCTCATTGACTGGAATCCTAAATATGTATTTGATGAATTAATTCCTGACCCGGAAAAAAGAGCATTTTTCTTTGAAAATGTCTGCACGCATGCTTGGAATGTACAACAGGATGCGGGTAGATCAATTTTGGAAGCGACTGAATCTAAGATTGAAGAATATCCAGAGTTTGAAGAATTAATTCGGGCATACTATGATCGTTGGGAAGATATGCTAGGAGGTCCTATCCAAGATACCGTGGACTATCTAAAAGAATTAATTGCGACTAAGAAGTATAGAATTTATGCTCTAACAAATTGGTCAAGAGAAACCTTTCCTGTAGCATTGGAGAAATATGATTTCTTAGGTTTATTTGAAGGAATTGTTGTTTCTGGTGTTGAACATATGAAAAAACCAGATAAGGAAATTTATGATCTCATGCTCAAGCGATACTCTATAAGCGGGAATGAAACTATATTTATTGACGACAATATAAATAATGTAGAAGGTGCTAGAAGTGCCGGAATACACTCTCTCCACTTTGAGACAGCTAGTAAACTTAGAAATGACCTAGAGGCTTTATTAGCCAAGAGACTATATTAGAAGTTTGGTTTACTAATATTTAATTTAGAAAAATTAAACATTCAAGGTTTCTAAGAGAGCTCGTGTTGCGATAACACCTTCCTTAGAGCCTAATCTAGAACCCTCGTATTCTGTTCCAATGTATCCCTTGTATCCGTGCGCTTTTACGATGTCTAGCATCCGAGCAAAATCGATAGAAGTTTCTTTGCCATCTTTACCAAAATCATAGGACTTCGCGCTCACTGCTTTTGCATAAGGCATTAGTTCGTCTACACCCTTATATTTATCATATTCTTCAGAACATTCTGGTCCCCATTTCTTTCCATCTGGTCGCTTCATACAAAAGTTTCCAAAATCTGGAAGTGTGCCACAATTGTCCATATTAATGTTTTTCATTACTTGGACTAAGGATGGGGCATGCGAAGAAATCCACCCATGATTTTCTACAATTACATTAACGTTACTTGGTTTTGCCACATTTGACAATGCACCTAATCCTTCTGTTGCGTAGTCAACCCATTTTGCTTTGTCGTACATTTCTCCAAATAAATTCACGCGTATACTATGGCAGCCTAAAGTCTTAGCAGCATCTACCCATTTCTTATGATTTTCAACGGCTGTATTTCTTTCTTTTTTACTTTCTGAGGCAAGATCCCCTTCCCCATCGATCATAATTATAAGCTGTTCTACATTATTATCTTTTGCTCTAGTATTCATTTCTGACAAATAGCTACTGTCTGTTGCTTTGTCTTCGAAAAACTGACTCACATACTCGATACCTTCAAAACCTGTGTCCGCAGCAAACTTTGCAAAATCTAAATTATCTAAGGCTCCATCAAACAATTCTTTGTGTACAGACCATTGCGCCAGTGAATGCTTAAACCACTTCTTTGGAGTGTCTTTCATAACTGATGTTGCAGCCTCTGCCGCGTTATTTCCTTTACAAGATATAAATCCAGTTGCTCCCCCTAAAACCGCTAAGGTAAGCCCACTTGATTTCTTTACGAACTGTCGACGTTTCATCTTTTTATGTTTCTATTGTTTGAAATAATTCTGAATCAAGATATTTTAAAGTGCCCAAGCACTTCCCACTTCTTTCAGCGGATAACACCCAATATATTTACCTGGACTTGGGTCATAATTCAAGACCTGCTTAGCTGCAACTTCAGAATTGAAAAAAGCATTCTTGACCATATCTACCAATGCATCAAAAGAAGCGGGTCCTTCCTTATTCGCTGCTTTATGTTCTTCCGCATCTTCCACAAGTGCATCCATCACCTTCTCACGCATAGACTGGTCTAAATCTACGAAGCCCTTTCCTCCGATTGATTTTGCTAACTCTTCAATTCCCATTAAGCCTTCTGTAAACATAGTCTGCACTTTTTCTGTCATATGCTCAGCTAATTGTCCATCAATGAATCTATGCACAAGTGCATCTTTAGCTCCTGGCGTATCTGTCTTAGGAATAATCGTTTCTGCTAATTCTGCTATAAGATTTAATTGGTCCTTATCTAAGAATGTGGGCATCCATCCATCAGAAGCATCTGTTTTGCAACCATACATGAGTGCCGAACTTCCTATTGCTATTGCTCCTCCTATTAAACCAGCTGAGAGCTTTAAAGCTTTTCTTCTTTCCATATTTTAAAGATTATTCTTTTTTAGTTGGTCAACAGCGTAATTCGCTGCACGAGCAGTTAATGCCATATACGTTAGGGATGGGTTCTGATTCGCCGCTGAAGTCATACACGCACCATCCGTGACAAAAACATTTTTTGCTGCATGCACTTGGTTCCATTTATTTAAAACTGATGTTTTAGGATCACGCCCCATTCTGGCTGTACCCATTTCATGGATTCCCAATCCAGGAAAACAAGGATTTTCAAACTCTTTTACATTCTTCATGCCAGCAGCTTCCAACATTTCAGCTGCGGAAATTTTCATATCCTTACGCATTGCCATCTCATTTTCTTTCCACTCAACATCCATATTGATTGTAGGTAATCCCCATTTATCTTTCTTGGAATGGTCTAGGGTCATTTTATTCTCATGATAAGGAAGACATTCGCCAAAGCCATGCAAACTCATGGTCCAGTTCCCCGGTTGTACTAATTCATTTTTAAATCCAGCTCCATACTTAGCAGCTTCCGCGGGTCTCCACCAAGACTGTCTGTTTCCTCCTCCTTGGTAACCGTATCCACGCAAGAAATCCTTCTGTCTAGTTGCCTTATCGATATTTCTAAACCGTGGAACAAAAATTCCATTTGGTCTTCTTCCCTTATAGTACATATCTTGGAAGCCATCGTATTCCGCACGTGCTCCTATTTGAAAATGATGATCCATTACATTATGTCCAAGTTCACCAGAATCATTACCCATACCATCAGGGAAACGCTCCGAGGTTGAATTCATCAACACCCAAGCGGAATTTAGGGCAGATGCATTTAGAAAAATAATCTTTGCATAAAACTCATGCGTTTCCATTGTCTCTGCGTCAATGACTCGCACACCGGTTGCTTTTTGGGTCTTATCATCAAAGATTATAGAATGCACTACAGAGTGAGGACGCAGCGTCATATTTCCTGTCTTTTCTGCTGCTGGCAGGGTAGAAGAATTTGAAGAAAAATAAGCGCCATGCGGACAACCACGCATACATCTATTTCTGTATTGGCAAGTTCCTCTCCCATTGTGTCCTCCTTGCTTGGTAATATGAGCAACTCTACCTACAGTGAGTATCCTATCATTATATGCTTTTGCAATTTTTTCTTGCGTATGCTTTTCCACACAGTTTAATTCCATTGCAGGTTGGAATTTAGAATCGGGAAGTTGCTTTAAGCCTAGCGCTTCGCCACTTATCCCTACAAAGGATTCTACATAATCGTACCAGGGCTCAATATCAGCATAACGAATAGGCCAATCAACAGCAATACCTTCTTTCGCATTTGCAGTAAAGTCAATATCACTCCATCTGTAGCTTTGTCTACCCCATAACAAGGACCTTCCACCTACATGATAACCTCGAATCCAATCAAAGCGTTTAGTTTCACTATACGGATGTTCTGTATCCTTAACCCACATGTCTTTGGTAAAGTGAGATACTGTGTACCCAGTCCTCCCCTGCTTTTGATAATCCATCATTTCTTTCTCTGACATTTTCCCATTGTTCGGAACATCCCAGGTATCTAAATTTGCTGTTGGATACTGACCATGTTTTATGTCTCTTCCTCTATCCAATACAAGGGTTTTCAAACCTTTTTCCGTCAACTCTTTTGCGGCCCATCCTCCACTAATACCAGAACCTACTACAATCGCATCATAGCTTACTTCTTCTTTACCTTTTGAATTAAAATACATCTCTTATATTTTTTCTTTATGTTGGAATTTAAGAAAATCTACTGAGCACTAAGGCTTGTTTTTTAAAATCTTCTGCAATCGTTTACGGGAAATGGCAATTTTAAGCCAGTATATCGCCCCTAGGCCTGCCTAGGTCAGGGATCTCTTATTTTTTTCTCACGTCAGTAATCCAGTAAGACTCGCAAATAATAGATGAGGAATACTTCAAGGACATAGTTCTAGCTTAAGAATTTTTCTATGTATATTGAGACTCTAGTATTCGTAACAATCATCTTCAAGTATATGCCAACTTCTTTACGCTTAAGTATATCATTTCTCTGTTTTTTCTCGTTCTTTCATATTTCTTTGGCGCAGGTCGAACAAGTTTCTGATAGCCTTACTCTACGTGCATCACAGACATTTGATAGTATACAAATTGCAACTGCTTATCAGGAATTAAACGCGCGTATAAAAACAGCTGCAATACAAACATTGGAAGCACATAATTTCAATAAGGGAATAATTTCTGATCCACTTTTATTAAGCCAAGGCTTGATTGCAGGGACTCAGTCTTACAATCGCGATAATGACCCTAACCAGAAGAGTGTATTTAGAATTCGTGGGTTAAATAGGTTTGCACAATCAAATACACCTTTTGTTATAATTGATGGTGTAGCTGGTGCGAACCTACATTCTATTGATGTAAATGATATACAATCGATAAGCATTTTGAACGATGCCTCCGCGCAAGCGATGTATGGAATGCGCTCTGCAAATGGTGTTATTGTCATTGAAACGAAACACAAGAAATTCCTAAGGGACACTATGGCCTTTTCTTATCATGGCCAAGTTGGTACTTCCATCGTAGATGCGGAAACAATAACATTTTCTGCTGAAGAATTTATTGCTGAAGGTGGAAATGACTTTGGCTCTTCCAATGTATGGAGAAACGAAATTCTTAGAAATACAGTTTCACAAACACACGGTCTAGCTCTTCAAGGGAGAAAACTAAATACACATTTTAATCTAAGTACTAATCTTAGAAACGTAGATGGCATTCTAAAAAATTCTGGATTTTCTAGCTATAATGTAAGAGGTCAAGTTGCACGGAAATTTTTAAACAACAAATTGCGACTTACACTTATGACAGCATATACTCAAAGAACCTCTGATCTAGGTATACCGGAAGCATTCAGGCAGGCTATTTCATTTAACCCAACTGCACCAATTCTAGCAGAAGATGCTCCTTTCCCCTTCAGCATCGAGCAGTTTGGTGGATACTTTGAAACTGTGGGTTTGTTTAGGTCCTATAATCCAGTTGCCTTAGTGGATTTAAATCAACGAAAATCGAAGAACAAAGACTTTCTGTCTTCTGTACATCTAAGTTTACAAGCCAATTCAAATATTGCATTTAACCTTAGATATACGCGGCAGAACTCCTTTGAAAATAGACGCGCGTTTTATTCTCCATTTTCTAATTTTAAAGGCTTTGCATCCAGTCCTATCCAAGAAAATAAGGGCCAAGCTGACTTACTAGATGTGGATAATGACTTTTCTCTTTATGAAGCCTTTGTACAGTATAAAAATTCTAAAAAGGGATTGGAAACACAGTTTACGCTTGGAACATCCTTCCATGATGGAAGATATACAGAGAACTTTTTGCAAATTAATGGATTCAATCGCTTAGAAGCCTTAGACTCAGACCGCTTTGAAAATAATGCTAACTTAAGTGCAAATTCCACTAGCACTGAGAGCATTAGTAATGCATGGAATGACGATATTTTTAGTTTTTTTGCTGCAGCTCAGATTAGACTTCTAGATGACATCTATGTACATGCCAGCCTCCGTTCTGATGCAACAAGTAAATTACAGAATGACAATTCTCGTGGTTTATTCTCAGGTATTGGTGCAGCAATTGATATCAAAAACATCTTACAATTGGAAGCAATTCCTCTACTACATGCACGTATTAGTTATGGCATGACTGGAGGTATTCCTTCAGAAGGTGGTCTGACCCGAAGAAAACTTAGAACGATACAATATGCAGACGGAAGTACAGAGGAAAGAACTATCCACAATGGCAATCCACAGTTAGGCTTTGAAAAGAAAAAGGAGCTAAACTTTGGCTTTGATTTTGGGTTGGGTGTATTAAGAGCAAGTATAGATGCGTATCAAAAAAGTTTTGCGGATGGCATCGGTGAAGAGTTTACAACAGCTGGGCTACGTTTTAATAATTTGTATGATTTCAACTCTAAGGGTATTGATCTATCCTTGCAGGCAAAATTAATCGAAAGTTCTTCCACTAAGGTTTCCATGGGTCTTCAACTTTCTACGTACTCATCCAAGGCACAAAATGTACCGGATAGTTTAGCAGTTCTTTCATCTCCAGGTGGTATATTTCAAGAAGCTATAGTTGTGTTAGCAAATGATCAAAACGTAGGCTCAATTTACGCACCTGAATTTAATGGCAACGTATCTCCTGAAGGCTTCCCGATATTTTCTGACCTGAATCAAGATGGCTCTATAGTAACAGCGCCTTCTTTGTTTGATCCTGATGGAGATTTTGCAAATCTTGGAACGGGTACACCAAGCCTAGAACTTGGATGGTTTACGCAGATCGATTACAAGGGGTGGCAATGCTATGCAAATCTCAGAGGAGCTTTTGGGCATCTACTTGTGAATAGAACAAGATTACTCCACGAAGTAAATTCTATTTTTTCAGATGTATACAACAGGGTTAACACAGAGTTAGCGGTACCAGCTCTTTCCATTTCTAGTTACTCCTCATTATATGTTGAAAAAGCAAATTTTATAAAATTAGATAATCTAAGTATTGCAAAACAGCTTAACATTTTTGGACATACTGAAAATGATCTTACTATATCCCTCACTGCACAAAATTTATTTACAATCAGTAACTACACAGGAAACAACCCGGAACCTGCACTAGAAGCACAGTCATCAATTTTTATTAATAGCGAATTAGACTACTACAAAAACAAACGTCCAGTTGCCGGAATAGATAGAAGAAACTCTTACCTACCTAGCAAAACATTTACTTTAGGAATCCAAGTAAATTTCTAATCCTATGCATTTGAAACAATTCTGTTTAATCCTTTTTCTTTCTACTGTTATATTTATTGGATGCAAAGGAGTGGAGAAGCAAAGTGCTGCACAAGAAACACCCAAGCAGGTAAGAGAGCCGATAGAAAAAGATTTCTACTTTTCAGAAACTGTTGAAATTGAATCTAAGAATGGTCCGAATAATATCACCCGAAACATCATGCAAGATCAGAATGGAAACATGTGGTTTGCTAGCTGGGAAGGTATAATGCAATACAATGGGGATGTCTTTACAAATATTACTAATAAGGAAGAACTTAGACGATATCGAGCTTTTTCTTTATTGGAGGATAGTAAAAAGAATCTTTGGTTTGGTACTATAGGTGCAGGCATATTTAAATACGATCAGTTTAGCTATACCAACCTGAGCAAAAAGAATGGGCTAGTAAATGATGATGTAGGCTGTATTTATGAGGATAGAAATGGTTTGCTTTGGTTTGGTACACGAGTCGGCCTGAGTAGTTTTGATGGAAAAGAATTCACCAACTACTCAACAGAAGATGGCTTGAGTGATAACGACATAAATGCAATTGTTGAGGACGCAGAAAATACTCTCTGGATAGGAGCGCGAGGATATGCTAGCAAGTTTGATGGAATAGAATTTGAAAGAATTGAAAGAAAAGACGGAACAGCATTTACAAATGTACGTTCGATAATTAGAGACGACAAAGGAAACATGTGGCTAGGAGGAAACGATGGTTTATGGGTCTATGATGGTGTAACATTTAAACAAATATTAGAAGAATTTGTAGGTAATATTTTTCAAGATAGCAGGGGGAATATTTGGATTAGTAGAAGTGCAGGAAGTAGAAGCTACAGCATGTCATTATATAAAATTGAAGCTCTACCTCTCCTCTCTCAGGACTATTCAATTCAACTAATACATAAAGAAAACGGACAAGTGTTTGGTATAACAGAGGACTCTGATAAAAAAATATGGTTTGGTACAGAAAGAGGCGCCTGCATTTACGAAGATGGACTTGTTAGTTGCTTCAATAACTAAGCCTTCTACCTATTTATTACTTTTAATAATTCGGTATACTCCCATGAATCTTTTGCTAAGAACGACATAGCTATCATGCCTTCTTCCTTTTTGCCATCTGCAAATAAGCTCATAACCCTGTAAAACCTTGCCTCTGCTAGATAATTATCATCAGAATCTTGCAACCCAATATTTATAAATATTTGTTCAGCGTCTTTATAGTTCCCTAATTTAAAATGAGAATATGCTAACAGAAAAAGATCTTCTTTGTTTTCCGAAGGACTGGCTTCTAATTTCTCAACTACACTTAGGAAATTTTCATTTTCAAAATCTTGAAATGCTCTAAATTTCACTTCATCAACTACATTACGTGTAAGAACCTTAGCTTGAAATGGATTTTGTTCATCATACGTTATCGCCATCATTTTAAACTCTTCTGGATTCAGAGAGCTTTTAGCGCTTAGTTTCTTCATTGCAAAAAAAGCAGCAAGACTGAGACAGAAAGCAATTACTGCGTATAGTACCCAACTCTTTTTGGTCGCTGGCATTGTTCTTTCAGACCCAGCTTCTTTGTCAAGATTATACTTTTCAGATAATTTCTTAGAATACTTATCCTTCAGTTCTTGATCAAATTTTTCCTGAAGAATTTGAGACATATATTGATCCAATTTTTGTTCATCCAAATTAGGATCAATTAGTTTTTTTAAATTTTTCATAGATTAAGGTTTCATTAAGCTTTGGAAGTTAATCCTAAGTGTATTTAAACATCTCTGCTTTTGCTTTCTGATTGATTCTGGTTTTTTACTGTCTTGTTCAGCAAGTATTTTTAGTTTTATATTTAGGTAATAATACTTTTTCAACAAGTCTTGACAGTTTTGCCCAAGTCTAGCCCAGGCCTTTTCCAAAATTATTTTTTCATCCGAATACAATATCATTTCATCATCTACTATTTCCATATTTTCTGGCATTTCATCGTACGCATTATCTTTTTTGACATTTTTAAAAAACCGCTGTGAGGCCATTTTAGTAAATAAATAATTTAGATTCCCATAGGCTATTTTGTCAAGTAACAAACAACGCCTAAACTCTATCAAACTATCCATGCATGCATCATATGCCTGCCCTTGTGTCATTTTGTACCTTCCTTTTATAAAAGCAATAGACTTTTCAAATTGGCTCAAAAAGATATGTTCAAACAATTCTTCTTTTCCACTTTTTAAGTCATTTACCATATTTTGGAATGTAGCTTCAGTCAAACCAAAGTTTTTGTCTTCCATACTGTAAAAGTTCGTAATCTTATCCACTTACATAAGCATTGAAATTCATAATTCGTGACATAAAAATTTTATTTTTTTTTACCTGTTCATTTTTTGTCACAATCCTGAAGTTGTACTCTTTTAAAGATAATTCTCATATAGTTATTTCATAACTGTGAGGTTCAATTATCCAAAGCAACTCGTTTTCTAGGAACGAGTTGCTCATTTTCTGAAAAATAAATGTACTTTTTAGGAGAAATGTGTCACGTTTATTCATTACCAAATCTTTTAGAGTTGATAATTGAACTATTTAATCCAAAATCTCACCATTATGAATAATAGAATTAACCCTTTTCTACTCATTCTAACACTTCTCCTTACAACACAATTTATCCTCGCACAAAGTAGCTATTCTCCTAACAGATTTCTGATAGTTTTTGAAGAAGACGCTACCCAGGATGATATCGATGAAGCTTTAGAAGACTTAAACTGTACTGAAATCTGGGTATCTCCTATCTCTGCTACAAGACTATGGGAGGTGATTGATTTCCCTTTCGTTTACCCTCCTACAAATACAACTATATACAATATAAATGAGGAGTCCTCCACGGCTAGATCAAGAGCAAAGGTGCAAGAGGCTGGGCTTGATTACGAAACTGATGGAATATATGATAATCCTGACAGTGGCATTCCTGGAAATTCTGGACCTGACCTGCAAATGGACTGTTATGGACAGATTTCAAGCTATACAAATACATCTACACACTCAGTAGATTTAGGCATTTTTGATACAGGTTTCACCTATCCGATACCAAGTATTATCAATGAATATTATTTCAATATTTATGACTACTCTGAATATGACTACTTAGAAGATGATACCGTAGCTGAAGATTTCCACGGACACGGAACACATATTTCTTCATGCGTTGCACATATTGCAAATAAAGACGCAGGCATTAAGGGTATGGTGCCTCCAGATTTACATTTTAAAATGTCTAAAACTTTTGACAATTCTGGCATAGGATATATTGCCGAAATTATTTACGCATTTGAAGAATCGGTTTTAGATGGTATGCAGATTGCAAATTTCAGTTGGAGCTTTAAAGAATCAAGTACAGAAGCTCTTCGATCACCCCTGCGACATTCATTAGAATCGACGCTTAATGATTATGAGCTTTTAATAGTTTGTGCAGCGGGTAATGATGGAGAAGATATTGATGACCCTATTAATTTACCAAATTGGCCAGCGGCTTATACATTTAATAATTTATTGACAGTAGGCACTTATGATTGTACAGATAATGTAGCGGAATTTTCTAATTATGGTGAAAAGAGCGTAGATATAGTTGCACCTGGGTATAAAATTCCTGGTTTAACACCCGAAGGTCTGGAACATAAAACTGGAACCTCACAGTCCACTGCAATTGTAACTGGTCTTGCTGCTAGTCTGGCTACACACCAAATTGAATTCAATGCAAATGAAATAAAATGTGCAATAGTAAATAGTGCTACAGGTACAAATGAGCTAGAAACTAAGTTAGTTTCTGGAGGCTATTTAAATGCAGAAAGTGCTTTAAGTATATTAGGGTATTGCAATATTGAAGAAATACGTTCAAATTCTTATTCAAGTTCAGAAATGAGTTTATATCCAAACCCTAGCAATGAGAATTTCATTCAAATACGTTTTGAACATGATTCGAATGAAGAAGTACATCTTTCTATTTACGATCAACTCGGGCAACATACCATTACAAAACAATTTAAAGTCTTTACAGGTGAAAATACTCTAAAGTACGATTTAGAGCATCTTTCAAACGGCATATATACCATTCACGTTTTCTCACAAAACAAAAGGATGGTTGGTCAGTTTATGAGACTTTAGAAAAAAATACCATCCAGTTTGTGATAAACTGGATGGTATTTTTTTTACATTTAGTTATGTCCTTCAATGGAACAAAACACCTTTGCTTTTTTATAATTTTTCAACTCTTCATTTTGTTTGGCATGTCAGCCCAACAAAACAGTTTTAACATACAACTAGAGGAGCTGAGCTCGAGGTATGCAAGATCTGTAAAAGACTCCAGTCTCTTTTATAGTAAGATTTCAGACTTAAAGAAAGAATACAGGGACAGTATTACAAATTGTCCTTATAGTTATTTGATCAACAAAAAGCTCGGTGCGTACTTCTTTAATGTTTTACAAGATGATAGAAGAGCTCTTGAAATTCAAAAATCAGTATTGAGTCAGCAGTTGTCCTGTATAGACTCAATGAGTTCTGACATTGCTATCACCTATTTTAACATTGCACAAGCTTTAGATTTTTTAGGAGAAACTAAAAAGGCGGAGCAATACTATTATAAAGTAATTGCTATTGAAAACAAACTCAGCAATCCACATTCCTCTAGTTCCAATCACTTTACTGAAATTGGGAACTTTTACGCATTTCAAGGAGATAACGCAAAAGCCATCTTTTACTTTGAAAAAGCAGAAGCAAGTCATCTAGGTGCTAAAAACTCTTACTATAGAAATTTACTGCGAGCAAAGTCAATGATTCTTGAAAAAGAAGGCTTACACCAAGAAGCAATTTCAATTTTAAAAGAGGCATTAGAAATATCTCAACAACTAAAAAATGATGAAGCAATAAAAGCAGCTAGAATTTCTGATGACATATCTAAACAATATCGCTTTATTGGAGATTTTACATCCGCAGAAAAATATATTCTGAAGGCAATATCCATTGCTAAACAAGCAAAGGATCTAAGGCCACAAGATCTCAACAACTTATACAATCATCATTCACATATTAAAAAAGAACAGGGCAAATATGAGGACGCAATTCAGTTATTACTAAAGGTAAGACAATCGTACTTTGAAAATATTGCCACTACGGAACTTAGCCGTATAAGTGGGAACTATGAAAACTCAGGTGATATTTACTATTTGCAAGGCAATTATGAAAAAGCACTTAAAACCTACCAAGAGGGCATGCAATTTTTAGCAAATGATTTATCCAGTAACTATTTAGAACATCCTAGTATAAAAAACAAACAATTTATTGGTGAATCTCATCTTCTTCGTCAACTAGGCTTAAAGGCAAAGACCTTATTTGCATTGGCAGAAAAATCGAGGAATAAAGAACTGTATGCCTCTACCCTATTGGCTGTGGAAAAGTATGACACTCTAAATAGACGTTTGTTTAAAGAAAACTGGGATGAAAATTCATACCTCCCAATACTTGCCTCATCAAGACAATTTTATCAAGTTGGTATCAAGAGCGCACAATACCTATTTGAGAATGCAGACCAGAAAGAATACTTGGAACGTGCCTATGCGATTGTTGCAAAACTCAAGTCTCAACTTCTAGATAGAAGTATTAACATTGAAGAATACAAGTCGCAAGAATTTTCAAAGGACATCTTAAACACGGAAAAGAGATTACAGGACTCTGTCACTTTGAAAAGTAAGCAATATCAAAGAGTAGATATTGCAAGTAAAAAAGAACGTAAAGAGGCTTTTAACAAGCTTGCTAAGCATAAAATTGAACTTGCCTTGTTTCAAAAAAAATCAGGCATTGATAAAGTGGTAGAAAAGAGTGAAACCATTCAAACACCAAATATTCAAGACATCCAAACCTACTTAAATGCTAATGAAGGCTTATTAGAATTTCATATACATGAGAATCAGCTACATTACTTTTACCTTACTAAAACCACTGCAATTCTGCGCAAGAGCGTATTAGATCAAGATACCATTATCGCTTATTATGACAAGCTCACCAAGGGTGCACAGGTAGAGTCTTTTTTACCTAAAGATTTAACAGAGCTTCTGCAGCAGTCAAAAAAAAATAAATTAATTATTATCCCAGATCAAGCACTTCTACAAATCCCCTTTGAGAGTATTCCGCTTGATAACAATTCACTTTGGATTGATAAATTTGAAATATCCTATGAGTATGGCTCTAACTTTCTTTATGGAAAAAATACTCCAAATAAAAATAACCGTTTAGCTGTCTATGCATCCGACTATAAAACAGATCGCTTTTCTAATTCTTCAAGCCAAAACAAAATACACTATCCAGAACTTACACATACGATTAGTGAGGCACATTCTGCACAATCAATCTTGGATGGCAAATTATATACAAACAATACTGCAACCAAAGAAAACTTCAAATCAGCTTCACAAGAGTTTGGCTTATTTCATTTTGCCTTGCACGGAACACTGGATAGGAATAACCCTGATAATTCAGCGCTCATTTTTGAAAAAGACAATGGTCCAGACGAATTAACCGCCTCTGAAATTTACAACCTTAACCTGCCTGCGAATTTAATCGTCTTGTCAGCCTGCAATTCAGGCGCAGGCCCTGTTGCAGTTGGCGACGGAGTTAGAAGCTTAACACGCAGCTTTATTCATGCTGGTAGTGCAAGTGTAGTAACTAGTTTATGGGAATCTACAGATGCCTCGACCAGAACAATCTTGGATCATTTTTACACACTGTTAAAAAGCGGAAAAACTAAAAGTGAAGCTTTGCGTTTGGCAAAGTTAGCCTATATCAAAAATGCCTCTCCTACTTTCAAACATCCTAAATATTGGGCTCATCTTATACTTGTTGGTGATGACAGCTCACTCTACTTCAATTCAAATTTTCTTCCTATTGCAGGATTAGTCCTTTTATTAATAACCGCTTTGTTTTACTTTTTTAGTAGACAAAAAAAAACAAGACGAATCTAGAACATTCAAGATTCATCTTGTTTTGATTTTTGAAATCTCCAAACCTTTCCTTTGAATTGTTTAGCTGTCATAGACTTCTAATAATAGAATCTTTCCAAATAGAAAAACGTGACTAATTTTTAAATTTATTGAAAAAAATAAATGTGCATCCTTTTTGTCACGTTCTTCTTTCGTGTATGCTTTTTATAAGTGGATAATCATGATTTCCACAGTCTACCAAAGACTACAATAAAGCGTAAACGCTTTCCATTCAGTTCTGTCAGCTGAACATTTTAAAACAAATTTTTATAAACATTTAAACTTATTAAAATGAAAAAGTTAAACAACTTACTGATGGTAGCTTTGTTCTCTTTTGCTTTTTTACTTGGAGCTACAGACATGCGTGCACAATGCGACTATGACCCTTCAGACCTTGACTATGACGTATTTAATACCGCCGTATACATCTATCCATGGGGTGGAGTTTCTGGTGATTTTCTTGTACTTTGGAGAGTTAAGGGCGATCTTGACTGGAACAATACTGGGCTTACATCAAGCCATGTCATAACTATTTCAGACTTAGAAGAATGTACAAAATATGAATTCTGTGTGATCGAAAAATGTGGACCAGGACAGTGGTCAGAGTTAGACCCTGAAGAAATATTTTGTATAATGACCCTATGCGAATGTCCTTGCGATTCTCCAATAGAAATAACTGGTGAAGCAGGCGCATTTAATACTTCTGCCTACCTATATGCTTATGGTTATGATGGAATCCCCCATTATTTTGAATACTGGCCAAAAAACCCAGATGGTCCTTCTACAACTACAGCTATTACAGAAGACTACTTTACAGAAATCGAAGATCTAGAGCCATGTAGAGAGTACGGTTACCGACTCATTGTATACTGTCCTGAATATGAAGAATGTCCTGAGGCATGTGAAGTACAGGGTGGAGCAGAAGTTTCGGATGTGCATTGTTTTATGACAACAGGTTGTCATGAAGATGAAGGTAAATGTTGCGACTATCTATTTATGGTTGATAGATCTGGTTCTATGTCACAGGAACAATTAGACGAAGTAGCATGTCAGATAGAAGCAGTGATTGATGAAGTACAACATGATTGTGGTGATTGCGCATCTGAATTTGCAATAAGCACTTGGCAGGATGATCGAGAAGGTTCAGTGGTGCTAAATGATTTTGAATGTGATCCAAACGTAGATTTAGGTGATGCTATGACAGGACCAGGGACGGACATAGGAAATGCTACCGGGGATGCTGCTGACTGGTTAGAGGATGGAACCTTAAACACAGATAATAGATGTTTACATGTAATTATTTATACAGATACCGGTTGTAGTGACTACGATGATGAATTTGCACATGGAGTTCAGGAACTATTAGATGCTGGTGCTACTACAGTTTCAGTTGTAGCATTAGAAAATCATGGTTGTGAAGGAGTCTTAGGTCCAATTGAAGCCGCAGGAGGTACGTACACAGAAATCGAAGAAGGCGATTGTACAGAAGGATTATTAGGAAATGATTCTGAATCAAGATCTTCAACACCAAAACGAATCTATATCTACGATCCAAATAATCCTGATGTATTACTAAAAGTAATTGAGCCGGGTTCAAAAGTAAACACAAACGCATTAAATGTCTACCCAATGCCATTTGTAGATGTAATTAACATTGATTACACATTAGAAACTAGATCTGACATTACTGTTGAAATTTACAATTCCATTGGTGAGCTAGTCCTTAAAGAAGTACAAACAAATAGAAACAAGGGTAAACAAACTATATCAATAAACAACGAACTCCCTCAGGGATCCTATAGTTATATTTTAAGCATCAACAATGAAACGCATTCAGGTAAGTTACTTAAAATTTAAACTTAGTATTTAAAGCAATTTTATTTCTATACGCGAACCCTTTCTAATGAGAGGGTTCGTGTTTTTGTTTCCTGAAAAATTATTATTCAATCTTAAAATTCTATTAAAGTAGAGCTCTTCCCTAAGTTACTACCCTGAATTGTATTAATTTTGATTCACAAAAACTAATACAATGCGTAATACTTTACTTCTTTCTTTAGCCTTTATTGCCTTATTATTTTCTTCATGCGGACCAGATGATGCCTTTGTCTTATCCTATGACTCTGGAAATAGTGACTCTCCTTTATTGCAAGCTGGTACTTACCTTGGTGCTGCAAGATTCCCTGCCAGTAGCTTTACAGACCATGTAGGAGAAACTTTAGAATCTGTTGAATACTATTTAAGAGATGTACCTACTAGTGCTGAAGTCGTAGTATTTAGTGGTGGTACTTCCAGTGTACCAGGTGATGAAATTTACACGGCTAGTGTAACACTTAGTTCAAATGGAAACTCCTGGAATCAACATACCCTAGGCGAGGAAATTACTTTAGGAACTGAAGACATTTGGATTGGACTGCGTTTTACACAAGATGAAGAGGCACAGGTTTTAGGATGTGATATAGGTCCAGCAAATGAAAACGGGGATAAATTTCAAAACTTCTCTGGCGACTGGGAAACACTAAGAAGTTTTTCCTCTGGAACTGTCGACATCAATTGGAACATTCAAGGATTTGTAGTTAAGTAGATTCAGAGTATGAGATCTTAAACGCTCGATTGTAGATAATATGATCTATAATTTTTCTGGGGACTCGTATTCTATATGTGGTCGATAGGGTTTAAAAGGGATCTTTAATAAGCCTAAAATATCTTCACTTGATTCTGGATCCATATGCGTATCCACACCATAGCGCAATTTTCTGTTATCGACACGCACATAGGTTTGGAAAATTCTATCCCAGAAGGAGAAGACATTACCATAGTTCATATCCGAATATGGCATTCTATAATGATGATGCACACGGTGCATATGTGGAGTTGCAATTACACTAGATAACATCTTATCTAAGGCTAAGGGGAAGGCCATGTTAGAATGATTAAACTGTGATAGGGCAAGTGAAATAGATTGATATAAAAACACCATCCAGATAGGTGCACCTGCGATCACAGTAGCTGCTATTGTAAAGACGACTCGTATCAAACTTTCTCCGGGATGATGTCGATTCGCACTAAAGGTATCTATATGCTGGTCTGAGTGATGGACAAGATGAAACTTCCACATCCACTTAACATGGTGCTGGGTGTAATGTGCTAACCAGCCCCCAATGAAATCCATTATCAAGAGTCCTAGAATTAGATTAAGCCATAGCGGTAGATCAAACATCTGCATTGCACCAAAACTGTTAGCCACTGCCCAATCAGAGCTTTTTAGCAAGGCAAAGGCCAACATAAAATTTATTATTACAGTGGTAAGTGTAAAGAACAACTTAGCACCTGTATGCTTAAGCCAATTATGTTTTTCTGTGAAAAACGGTGCTAAACTTTCCACTAAAAAAAAGAATGCAAGACCACCAACCAAAAGACCACTTCTATGTAGAGTTGGCATATTTGAAAAGTATTGTATCAGCTCATCCATAGTTCAAAACATTTCGTCTAAAATTATGCTTTTTTTAAGATTAGTTTTGCGGTTTTTGGAGTATTTGTTCTCACTTTTGCAGAATACTTTCAAGTTACATCTGAATCAGTAAAACAATCGTTCTTAAAACAAGTTAGGAATAAAAGGATGTGTACTAGCCTAAATTAACAACAATGAAGAGAATCTTTCAACTCACAACCATTTGCTTTCTACTTTCCTATTCACTGAATGCGCAAGAATATATTCTCAGTGGATATTTGAAAGATGCCAGCAATGGTGAAACACTGATCGGTGCCACCGCTTTTGTCACAGAAACAGGACAGGGAATAAGCAGTAATGAATATGGATTTTATTCTATCTCTCTCGAAAAAGGAAGCTATACGATAGTGTACGACTACCTGGGTTTTGAAACTCAGGTTCTTACGCTTGAATTAAATGAAAATACGAGGCAGGACGTAGAAATGCAGATTGAATCTGCTCTACTTTCGGAGGTAGTTGTACTTGGTGAAGCAGAAGACAGGAACGTTACAGAGGTCGAGATGAGTACAAACAAGCTAGATATTGCAACAATTAAAAGTATGCCTTCCTTACTTGGTGAGGTTGAAATCATACGAAGTATTCAATTACTACCCGGTGTAACAAGCGTTGGAGAAGGAGCCTCAGGCTTTAATGTAAGAGGAGGTTCCATAGATCAAAATTTAGTTCTGCTGGATGAGGCACCCATATTTAATTCTTCACACCTATTTGGATTCTTTTCAGTATTTAATCCAGATGCTGTCAAAGATGTAAAATTATACAAAGGAGGTATTCCAGCAAGGTATGGCGGTAGACTCTCCTCTATACTAGATGTCCGCATGAAAGAAGGAAACAGTAAGAAGCTTGAAGTGAATGGAGGAGTTGGATTTATATTTAGTCGTCTATCTGTTGAAGCACCAATTATAGAGGATAAATCTTCATTTATAGTTGCAGGACGTCGATCTTATATAGATGTGCTAGCAGCGCCGTTTTTGGATGAAGAGTTTTCAGATTCTGTTTTAAATTTTTATGACCTTACATTAAAAACAAATTATAAGATTAGCGAATCGGATCGACTCTACTTATCGGGTTATTTTGGTAGAGACAATTTTGGGTTTGGCGAAGCAGCAGGATTTAACTGGGGAAACAGTACTGGTTCGTTTAGATGGAATCACTTATTTAGTGACAAGCTATTTAGTAATGTAACCTTATTTTACAGTGACTATGATTATCAGATTAAGTTTGGCGATGATGCTATTAATAGATTTGACTGGGATGCAAGTATAGAAAATTGGAGTATAAAACCTGAGTTTACATATTTCTTAAACCCTAGTAACTTACTCAAATTTGGAGGACAGTCTATCGTATACAAATTCTTACCTGGAAATGCCGTTGGTGTAAGTGAGGGAGAGCAACGTGTTATCAGCTTACCTCCAAAATATGCAATAGAGAATGCTCTGTTTGTGGAAAACGAACAAGATATCACGGACGCACTTAAGCTTAACTATGGTCTGCGCTTATCACACTTTAACTATACAGGAAAGGGTACAGCATATGAATATGGTGATGCACCTGCAGGAGATCGAAGACCTCTAGTATCCTTTGAAACATTTGACCAATGGGAGGGTATCCAAAGCTATTATAATCTGGAACCTAGGTTCTCCGCAAAGTATCAATTAACGGGTGAATCATCCGTAAAAGCCAGTTATAATAGAACTACACAATACATTCATCTAATTTCAAACACAACCGCCTCTACCCCAGTCGATGTTTGGACACCTAGTACAAATAATATAAAACCACAAATTGCCGATCAAGTGGCCTTAGGATACTTTAGAAACTTTGACAATAACACCTATGAATTGAGTTCGGAGGCGTATTACAAAAAGATGAATCAAATTGTTGAATACATTGATGGTGCAGATTTGTTTTTAAATACATTTCTCGAAGGAGAATTATTAGAAGGGAGAGGAAGAGCATATGGGCTGGAGCTACAAATGAAAAAAGAAAAGGGAAATACGACGGGATGGATGAGTTACACACTCGCCCGAACTGAGAGACAGGTAGATGGTATTTCTAGAGGTGAATGGTTCCCTTCCAGGTTTGACCAATTACACAATTTGAGTGCTACATTATTCAGACAGCTTACTGATAGCTGGAATTTTAGTGCAAACTTTGTATTTATAACTGGAACGCCTACTAATTTCCCAACATCCCGATATAATCAACAAGGCTTGGTTATTCCGCATAATACCAATGAGGCCAGAAACAATATTCGGATTCCTAATTATCATCGTCTTGATCTTTCTGTTTCTTGGAAAGGCAAAGAGTCACCAGAAAACAGATGGCAGGGCGAATGGGTATTTTCTATTTACAATGTCTATAATAGAAGAAATCCTTTTTCAATTTATTTCCAACAAGGGAACGAACGTGTGGCACCAGGTCAGCCCGTTAGGACAGATGCATATCGACTTGCAGTGATTGGCAATTACATTCCTTCAATTTCTTACAACTTCAAATTTAAATAAGATGACAACACGAAATATATACTTCATTTTTGCTTTTGCATTATTAAGTCTGATGGCCTGTCAGGATGTTATAACGGTAGATCTAGAGCAGGGTGAACCCCAGGTAGTTGTAGATGCATGGATTAACAATCTCTCTACTGAACAATCGATTATTCTGCAATACACACAGCCCTATTTTGACAGTACCTCATTGGCAGCTATTGAAGATGCAACTGTACAGGTAATTTCAAGTGCCGGTAAGACAGTTGATTTTACACATACAGGACAGGGTGTTTATACGTGGACACCAGCAACTGGAGAAATAATTGGTGATATAGGAGAAGAATTTGACTTGATGATAATAACAAATGAAACAACTTACAGCTCAAGTACCGAGTTAAGACCTGTTCCAGTCATTGATAGTATTCAACAAGAATTTAGAACGGATGAATTTATAGCTGAGGATGGAATTTATACACAATTTTTTTCTAGGGACTTGGTAGGACTTGGTGATACTTATTGGATAAAGACTTATAAAGATGGTGTCTATTTAAATAAGCCTTTGGAATTAAACATAGCCTATGACGCTTCCCGGGCTCCGGGTGCAGAGGTGGACAATGTAATATTCATCCCTCCTATCAGAGAGGGAATAAATGAAATTGGTGATGAAAACTTGCCAGTGGCATGGGAGGTGGGACAATCCGTAAGAGTAGAAATTCATTCTATAAGCAATGATGCATATACCTTCTTAGCACTAGCTCAAAGACAGATTCTTAATGGCTTGAATACAATTTTTGCAGAACCCTTAGTGAATACTGATGGAAATATAGAGAGTTCTGATGGTACTGAGGTTTTGGGCTTTTTTAATGTAGCTGCGGTTTCTATTTCAGAAAAAGTGATAGAATAGTCTTTCTGATCAATTATAATATGGGCTGAAAGGCTGTATAAGATCTTGAATTTGTCACGAATTTTGTAAAAAAAGAATTTCGATATTATTTCCTTCCGTATTAAAGAGTGCTATATTTGCGATCTCGATTTTTCGGGGCGTAGCGCAGCCCGGTTAGCGCACCTGGTTTGGGACCAGGGGGTCGGAGGTTCGAATCCTCTCGCCCCGACTACAACTCTTTTGAAAGAGTCAATAAGCCTGTAAATCATCTGATTTACAGGCTTTTGTGGTTTTTGAGCTTTCTTGTAATCCTAATAAACAGACTGCATAATTTCCCTTATTCAGAAAATGCTTTGTTTCTGTTGTGCTAGCATGCCCTTTCTCATTAATCATTGGGGCCGAAAATCATAGCGATTTTCTAATTAACTGTAAATACTCTACTTACATTAAAACCAAAATGTATATCACCATCAAACCAATTTCCAATGGTTTCTGTTATAAACCCTTTCTCGATCATCGATGTGCTATTGCTGAAGTGGAGTTGGAATACATGGCCGCCTGTCTCTATATCAAATCCAATACTGAGACTGTTCCGAAAGCCAGGTGCAAGTTGATCAGGTAGTACATAGATATACTCTGCATTAAACGATGTTCTTTTATTGAGTTTAATACGGCCGCCTGCAGCAATGCAATAGACGTCATTTGATTCAGAAATAGTTTTGACAAGATTTCTATGCACTATTGTAGGAGAGATTTGTAGACTCAATGACTCATTAAACTTTCGACCTATCAATCCCTGAAATACATAGTACAAACGTGATGAAAAGTAATTCTCCCTATCTGGATCTTGAAACTCTACAGTTTTTATAGCGGTACTTGCGAGAATCGAGGCAGTAATAGGCATAGTCTTGACCCCTTTACTTTGTCTCAGAAGCTTAACTTTTGCAAATCCGTCATAGGTTTTTTCAAAACTAGACCGTCCAAATCCGACCATCAATCGATCGTTAATCCCATAGTCCGCTCCTATGCGGATACTAGCTTGATCTAGTCCAAATAATTCATACAAACCTCCATTGATAAAACCAAAACGGTGAGAAATCTTAATGTCCAATACTCCTTTTGCAGTATTCTCCACTGAGTGAAGATTAATAATTCTATTAGCTTTAAACGTGGCGTACGTATAATCAGTTACTTCTTGTTCACCCAATAGTGCCAATAAATCATCTTCCTCTCCCTGAGCGAAGGTGCACATCGGGATAGTAAAACAAATCAAAAGTATACACATCCATTTTGACTTAAGATTTATCAAGAAGTTCATAGTTCGTTTTTATTTTTATTTCTAACTCCTTGGCAATATTTTGCTTAACTACTGATGGAATTTCTATATCGAAGTCAGCTACAAAAATTTTGAAGTCACATGTTGCACTTATAAGACCATTTTCTACCATGAATATAGCGGTATTTTCTATTTGCTTAGATTTTCCATGAATCTCTAGGGTACCATTTACTTGAGCAGTATAGGAACCGTCTTTTGTTAGATCGATATTTTCATGATCTTTAATCATTCCTTTAAAAAAACCTTTAGGATATTTACTACTCTCCATGTAGTTCTCATTAAAATGCTCTTGCATTAATGCTTTTTCAAACTCGAAAGATTTTATCAACACTGACCATTGTATTTTTCCTGATTCTAGGTCAAAAACAGTAGAAGCACTATTACTTATAGCTTCAATATCTTCAATAGGTGTACTACTATGAAATGATATTTCACCAGTTTTGCTAAAATATTTTTGAGCCTGCAGATTTATGACCAGGACAAGGACTATAACTAAGCTTGATAGTATTTTTTTCATGTTATATAATTCTATTTTACAAATTCATCTTAAAGTTGGACACCTCTTACCAAGACGACATCCATTAGGTAACCAGTGCATATCCCTTTAAATGTGAGCACCTCACCAGTCTGTATTGCAGAACTCGGTGTTTCTAATTGAAAAATAATGTTTGACATAGGGTTACCCGCGTTTAAGTAGATGGTGGTTTTATCTTCATTATTCTCCACTTTATCCACCTTACCATTCACCTCAATTACCTTATCAAGATATTTTGAGTTTGCTTTTGATTCGTCATCTTCAAATTCAACTAATAACTCTGAAGCATTTATCGTATAGTCTGATTGCATTCGTTCTATACTTTCTACAGGTTTATTAAAAAGATAAATTCCTACAATTGCACCACTAACAATGAATAAGAAAAGTATAATTAGTAATTTTTTCATTTTACATAATTTTATTAGTTATTAGGTGCCCCATCATTGATCCATGCTGCAATTTTTTCAAGTTCGCAGTCTACTAACTTTGCAGAATTTTTTGGCATTGGAGAATATCCTCCTTCATGATTTATTGATCCTAACAAAGAACCATTATTCACATACTTCAAGACTTCTTCATACCCTTCGAGAGTAACATTCCCAAAATTGGCGTCTGCCTTATGACAGCCATAGCAATCTGAAATCAGTATTGGCAAAATATCAGATGAGTAGCTCATATCAGAAGTAACACAATCTATCATTGGATATATTTCTTCCTCCTTATCATAGTAGCATCCATAAGAAATTATTGATAGAACGATGATTACGCTAATTGTTTTGAGCCCCTTCATCTATCCATATTTTTACTTTAGCAATAGTGCAAGAATCTAACTGGTCTTGCCCTTGAGGCATTCGCTCAAAGTCTTGCTCCCAATTAATAGCTCCATATAAACGGTTATTATCCACCACCGTTTTTACACCAATGTATGTATCAAGTATTACTCCTCCAAATGCGTTAGAAGTACTATGGCAACCATTACAAGAAGTATTAAAAACTTCAGAAACAAATCCACTGAAACTTACATTATCTGTATCGCAATCTACAGCAGCTTGGTCACACTCTAAGTCAAGGGCTCCTTGCAATATCCATTGAGCTATTAGGCTTATTTTTTCATTATCCATCTTACCCTCTGGTGGCATAACATCATCTGGGTTATTTTCAGTTATAACTTTATAAAGCTCTGAGTCACTAAGATCATAGGGTTTCACATCTGCTGTATTTATTACATTGTCATAATTATCTAGAATAACCCCATCGCTAGCAGATGCAGCATCATGACATCCTGAGAAAGCACAACTTCCCTGTAAAATGGGAAGTATATCATATTGAAAGTAGATAACATTTGAATCGCAAGGGTTCCCTATGTCAGTCGTATCTACTCCCATGGTATCAATTACCATGGTGTCTATAGGATTCGTCATTGTATCCAACGGGTCAGGCTCCATGTCATCTAAAATTATAGGGTCATGTGTACATGACTGATGGATACATATCCATGTCATAATACTGAGGAAGACAATTATTTGATTTGTAGTTGCTCTCACTATCCTTCATTTAACAGATAATATAATTCAAATCTAAAAACACCTATATAAAATTGCAATCAATTGTAACCGAAAGGCGTGAAAATCCATCTGAATCAGATGAAGTATATGAAGTATCATTATTTAAAACTTTGAATGCGGTTATATTCGGTTGTGGAAATAGGACATAACACTACATTCTCTATCTATTCCAACACTGTAAGTTTTTCATCTAAGAAATTTTGATACGGTTTTTTTCCAATTACTCCTGTATAGTAAATATATTCTAAATATACACTTAGGATATCTGATTGTATCTCTATTAGTAATGCCTCATTGTTTATTGTCAATTCTTTGAGTTTTAGAAGAGCCATGGGCGAGGCAATTCCTTGCTTACTGTATTCCCTTAAGGCATGCCTTCCATTTCCCTGTTCTATTTGAGAGGACAGTAACTCATATATACTGATAAGGCCCAATAATTGTGATTTACTATTTTGCTCTATTGTCTTTATTTTTTCTACTCTATCTAGATATTGGCTCTGCGCGTTTAGTATGTTGACCTTAATTTCATTTAATTTTAACCCAGAAGATCCTTTGATTGGAAAATCAAATCCAAATCCAATGGAAAAATTACTACCAAATGATTTATCTGGCACATAACCAAACGATGCTTGAAGAAAGCCTAACGACAAACTATTTTTAGATGCCTCCCAGTCATGCTCCATCATTACATTATAGTGTTTTGATGATAATACTTCTATCTCTGGGTGAATTAACTTGCTTGTCAATTCATTTTGATGAATTAATTCTTTAATTCTATTCACAGAGATGATATGTTCCAACTCAATTTTAAGGTGCTGATCTGGTAAGAGCTGCCTTAACTGAATACTTACTTCCTCCAAGGTATTCTCTGTAGCCTGTATTACGCGTTGGAGTTCGTACAGCTCATCCTCGGCTTCTATTAGATCAACTATATCAAATGTGGAAAGCGATACCATTCTTTTCAACAGCTTAAGTTTGTCAAGAGCGATCACATTTTTTTTCTTTTCTAATTTGAGATGTTCATTAGAAAAAATATAATCCTTTATAAGATTGTATTTTTCAAATAAAGCTTGCATAATTTCTGTATTGTATTCCATTTCCGTCATGAATTTCAAAGATTCATGGTATAATCGATATGCCTTACGATTTGAGCCAGCATTAGGACTGAGCCTTACAGTTACATCTTGTTTCCTCAGATCAAAATCATTAGTTTCTGACCGTACTTCAATTTTATCAACCAATGGAACAGAGTAATCGAGAGTGGACAATTGATGGTTTTTGTCCATAATATAAGTCACTCTATTATCCTTAAAGGCAGTATTAATCACTTTGCTTATATCTGAATTAGATTGTGCGTCTAGCATGTTTAATTCTAGCAATAGCACACAGAGTATTTGAACTAGAACAGATTGCAGTTTCATCTTTTATTTAAATTTACCAGTGAAACATGAGTGCTGTGAAGGTTGTTAATAGACTTTAGAATTACCTTTTCATTTTGTAAAAAGGGATTCGTTGCAGGAATGCGTATTTCTATTTCTCGTCCATACGTGGAATAATTAGGGTTCTTTCTTAGTCGGGCAGGAATTTCAATAATTCTGGAACCCATACCTGTTACTACTCCCGAAATAGATAACTCAGAATGACTCACGGACTGAACTTTGATAGAGTCTCCAATATCAATGTTTGGAATAAGATTTTCTAATACATAAGCTCTTACATGGGTAGGTACTTGTTCATATATAGTGATATAGGGTGTAAATGCAGGAATATTTTCACCTACTTTGCATATTATATTACCCACTATTCCATCATTTGGAGCAGTTATGTTTAGACTCTTCACTTCTTCATTCATAAACTCCAGATTGCTTCCGAGTTTTGCAATTTGGATCTTGATAGGATTTTCAGGATTGTAGAGTTCTTTTTCTATTTTCCTTATATCAATGTCATAAGTAAGCATGGATAAGCGCAGTTCTTCATTAAGGCCTTCAAGTTGTATTTGCCTTGGGTTCGTTCCGTTATGATCTTTGACCTGTTCAATACTTTCAATACCCTTAATTAGTTTTGCATTGATTTTCATTTCTGATTCAAGCTTACTGATAGCACTTTGTAGCGCATTTCTTTTCTCTGTTTTCTGTGCTTTTAAAGCACGTAAAGAATTCTTTAGTTCTGATTCCCAAATATGATACTGAGACTTTAGCTTAGAAATGTCATGATGAATATCACTTTGCGCAACAGCAATGCTGGATCTTGCAACCTCTAATAGAACATCTCCTTCAGATACCACCTGACCAGGTGTAACATGAATTCTTGTAACCTGAGCTGAATTTTCCAAGTTGATGTTTACCTCTTGATTATTAGCAAACCCATAGAAAACCATGACATCTGAGTAGTGGTTGCAATTAAAGGACACTAAGTATGAAAGCACAAGAAAGAATACCAATACGAGTAAATTTATTTTTTTGATACTAGACATTTTCATTTATGTTTTCAAAACTCAATTTTAATTGAGAGATTCCTTCTTGGCCATCAAGTGCTTTATGAAGCATCTTGCATGCATCTAGATCTTTAAAATTGACTTCGTATACAAAAGAAATTGCCCCAGACATTAGAGAGGAAGGATCTGTTGTTTTCGACGGATTCTCTTGAATATTATTTCTTTGTTGTTTTCCAATCTGAAATCTTACTTTTCTATAGTTATCAGAATGACCTGCGATTATATCCTCAATTGCTTTCATACTTCTTTCTGTAGGAAAGTTAAATTTTAGTAACCCAAGTAATGCATTCGTTTTGCAAAGAGGACTGTATCTAAGCACAAAAGCAATAACACAAAACCCAATTGTACCAGTCAGCGCGATTACATAGGCGTATACGCCACAAGCAATCCCAGCTGCCAAGGCAGCGAAGGTAAACACCATATTTCGTGGTGTTTTGAGAGTGACTCTATATCTTATAATAGCTAATGCACCTAGCATGCCTAATCCTCTAGCCAAGCTATCTCCTATAGCTTGCATAACCGTGGCGGAAACAATTGATACAAGTATCAATGATTGCAAAAATTCAACTGGTGTGATTACACATCTACTTGTCTTACTATGGGTGTAAGAGATCATTGATGACAATACAAATGACAGCAAGACTGTGTAAAATATGGTATAGAATGCTGGAAATTCTGTGCTACTTTCCAAAGACAAATAATCTAGCATGAAGTCATTTTTTGATGTTTATTTTCACCAAATTTAGCTTACTCCGCAGCTATTTTTTTGCTTTTCTACCCGAATGCTTATAAAGTAATTCTGATTCTTAGGATAGACTCCCTGAACAGGTTGTATCGCCTACTGAATCATTTTATATAATTATTAATTAAAAGAAAAAGCGAACACCAAAATAGATTTATGCACGCTTTTTCAAATCGTAAAATTAAAACACATCCCACCCTTCTAAAGAATTTTTTACTGCCTTATTCCCATTGCTATATATATAGTATCATCAGTTTGAATACGAATGAAATAGACTCCCTTGCATTTGTCGATGTTGACTCTTTGGGTTGCTGTTAAAGTCTCCTTGCTCATTTGAATTAGCCGTCCATTCGTATCTGTTATTCGGATCTCAGCAGACACACCAATATCATTTAAATCAAATCCTTCTATACTGATAATGCTTCCATTGGATGAAGGATTAGGGTATAGATTTAAAGGCTTGAACTGTTCTATTTCATACACCCCTGTAGTACCTACGGATATTTTCCTACACATAGTTTTACTACACAAATTCTCTTCTTCTTGCACAAAGAGACAAACATTATATTCACCCAAAGAGGCAAAAGAATGAGACGGGTTTTGTTCTATACTTGTGTTCCCATCTCCAAACCCCCACAACCAACTGTCTGGCATACCCGTAGTCATGTCTTCAAAATTTACTGTAAGATTAGCCCCATCGTTATTCGCAACGAAATCTGGAGAAATAGCTAAACAAGGATCACTTAGATCCAATTCTTCACAATAGTTAGTGACACAACTATCAGAACTTATCTGGATACATACTGTATAGACACCTAAGTCAAACGTATGGGCAATGCTATCTATCACGTTTGATATATCACCATCTCCAAAAGTCCACAATATCTCTGCTTCTGGATCTTCGTAATCTGAAGTATTTACAAATATAAAGTCAAGATCGTTTTGTAGGTATGTAAATCCTGCAACACAAACTTCATCTGAAAATCTGACCTTGTCACAAAATGTTGATGTACAATCTTGATCGTCTATTACAGTAAGACACACTTCGTATACTATGGGATCTGTATAGCTATGAATAGGATTCATCAAACTACTAGTGCCTCCATCTCCAAAGTCCCAAGACCAAGAAAGGATATTCCCACTACTCATATCCGAGAAAATTACTTCCATCGTAGCAAAATCAATATCATAAGAAAATTCTGCATCTACCTCAAAACATGGGTCGTTACAATTGATAGCTGTTATAGGAAGCGATGAAGCACAGTTACTATCTAATTGATCTTCAATTTCAATTAATAAGTCAGTATCTTCTGCAGGAAGTTCGATACTAAAGCTATTCTCAGGAATACCGCTGTAACTTGCACCTGAGATGACATTGCCACCATTTACAAAAACATCGTAAGTACCAGAAAGTCTACTGGTAGTAAACGTAAATTGAGAAGTGACTTCTCCATCATCACAAGCATCCGTAACAGTTATATTACCTGCCATGCCAATTCCTCCAGGACCACCATGGGGAATACAATAATACGGGTGTTCTCCTATTTCGTCTAAAATCAAAATCCATTGATCTCCTTCTTGTAATAGCCCAGAATTAAATGCTGATGCTCCTGTTGTTACATCAGAAGTAACTGTATGCGCTATTTCTCCAATCCAGTCAAATAAGATTGTGTCGCCCACTTCGACCGTCACGTCTAATGGCATAAAGTCAAAGTCTCTTACTTCTACAACATGCTTGTTCTTCACCAATTCGTATGTCAAACCAGCAATCTCACAATCTGTAGCACAATCTTCAGATTGATAAAATGTACTGGCTGCACATATAGGATTTGCATCATCTTGTATAGTTACGATATGCTCGAGTCCATCCGCAGGTAAAAGTAAAGAAATGTCATTCCCTCCGTCCGGATCATTATACGGATTAAGTCCACCTATTAATGTACCATCTACAAATAATTTATATCCCTCATCACTACCATTATCAACATCAAAACTAATATGGACTTCTTGGTCTCCATCCTGGCACTGAGGAAGTACATTTATAATACCTGACTGGCCGATACCTCCAGGGCCACCATGTGGGATACAATAATATAAATGCTCCCCAGGTGTAGTAAGGACGATTTCAAATGTATCACCATTTGACAATAGCCCACTATCCCAACTGTCAGAACCATTAAAAATGTCTGATGTTGAGGTATGTGCTATGTCTCCTGTCCAAATAAATCTAATCGTCTCTCCAGATCTTACGGTTACTTCTTGTGGGAAAAAATCAAAATCTCGCACTTCAATTTCATGGATAACATTCGAACCCACACTTGCTGTCAAGTTTTCAATTGTACATCCTGCTCCACATGCTCCTGTAGTGACCGTAGTTGTAAATGCGCAGAAATCCGTTTCGACATCTTGGAAAGTCACTAAGTAGCTCATTTCATCTCCTGGTAAACTGATGACTCCTGTATTTACACCTACAGGATCATTATATGCTATGGGCGTGGTATTCCATACTTCCCCATCAACAAAAATATTATAGCCCAATGGACTTCCCGCAGAAACTGAAAATGTATAATTAGTTAACCATTGGTCTCCAACGCAAGTATCTATTGCGGTAATACTTCCTGCCATACCAATTCCTCCAGGACCGCCATGTGGGACACAGTAATAAGGATGATCACCAACAGAACTTATAATCACATCATAAACATGCCCTTCTCCAAATAGTCCACTATCCCACACATCCATTCCTGAGGTAGCATCTGAAGTGGTTGTATGAGGAATTTCACCAGTCCATGAAAACCGGACTGTATCACCAATCAATATTTCTATATCTTTTGGGAAAAAGTCAAAATCTCTGACCTCTACAACATGTACTCCAGCACTAGACCCAATGGATACATCTGACATCAAACAAGGGACATTACAATCAGGTGTAGTTATGAGTATAGTATCTCCACATGTTGGAAACAGTATATTACTTATGATTAACTCCGCTTCGTCGCCTAATCCAGATATAGAAGTTGAAAATGTGCCTTGCCCTTGGTCATCAGTAGTAACTGGTGTAGCATTTAGAAGATTGCCATTGAAGAAAAGATTATGATCTTCTTGACCATCAAGTGAATTAAAATCAACTGTCATTATTGTAGTAGCTCCATCACAGTCGGCAAAAGAGACATTAGATATCATTGTATTACAAGAATCAATAATACAATACGGTGCTAAGAATGATATCGAATCTACACAAGTAGGATTTTCTATATCTGACACTACCAAAACATGATTCATGCTATCGCCAGGTATGGTAATAGAACTTGAAGATATTCCAGCAGGAGAATAAGCAAGTGGACTTTCAGGTAACATGTTACCATCAAGCAGTAAATTAAATCCTTGTCCACTAGACCCACTCGATTGCACAGATAAAGTAGCTAAGGACTCTTCCCCATCGCAAACAGGTGAAACAAAAATATTACCCGCCATACCAATTCCTCCCGGGGCACCATGCGGGACACAGTAATATGGATGATCACCTACAGTAGTGAGGATGAGTTCATAGGAAGCTCCTTGAGATTGCAAGCCACTATCGAAGCTATCTGGCCCATTTACTGTATCAGATGTCGCTGTATGAGGAATAATTCCTGTCCAGTCAAAAAGAATAGTATCTCCCAAAGCAATACTAATAGAGTCTGGGACGAATTCAAAATCTTCTACTTTGACAATGTGTGTCGTGTTTTCTCCAAAAACAAGATTTATGTCAATGATTTCGCAGTCTGAAAAACAATCCTGCGTAGAAACTACTGTGGTTGTTGTACACATAGCATCCACATTATCTGTAATTTCTATCGTATGGTCCTGACCATTTCCATCTACATGTATAGTAATATTTGTTATGCTTCCAGTATATGAAAAGGATCCTTGAAAAACCCCATCCACTTCTACAGAAAAATTTGCACTTTGATCACTCGCCGTTACTACTAAATCAACGGGTACTTGGTTGTTAGCATCACAAGCTCCTGCCACAGTACTGGTAGCACTAATATTGCACTCAGGAGTCCCTCCACCATCACAATCTCCAGTTATTATATCTGCGCTTGCTGTACATGCATTATCTTCAATATCTCTTACTTGAATCGTGTGGCTCATCGCATCCCCCAGAACATTTACAGAGGCACTTTGCGCTGTACCTCCTACGTAACTAAAGGTACCTGCCACTGCTCCATCTACCAATACTTCATAGCCACTAGTCCCACTACTTGACACATCAAAATTAACATTGACTGTTACCTCACCATTTGCATTACATGGTGGTAAAACGAAAATGGTTCCTGCCATTCCAACTCCACCAGGAGATCCGTGAGGAATACAATAGTAGGGATGTTCTCCTTCGCTAAGTATGGGGCTAGTGTATGTAGCCCCTGTATTCAGTAAGCCACTATCCCAACTATCTGGTCCAGACGTCGCATCTGAGGTAGCAGTATGGGCGACATCTCCTGTCCATATCCATTCCACTATATCGCCTGTTGTAATATTCACTACAGATGGATTGAATATAAAATCTTCTACATCTACAGTATGCGTTATTCCTCCACTCGCTCCAGCTTCTGCAACAACAAGATTGCTAATGTTGCATGGTAACGTGCAATTTGGAGTGCTTACAATGGTTGTTGTTGTACACGTTGCATCTACTCCATCTGTGAGTACTATGGTATGATCTTGACCATCCCCATCTATATCGATAGTTATATTTGTTATGCTTCCAGTATATGGAAAGGTTCCCTGAAAAACCCCATCCACTTCTACAGAGAAATTTGAACTTTGATCACTCGCCGTTACTACTAAATCAACGGGTACCTGGTTGTTAGCATCACAAGCTCCTGCCACAGTACTGGTAGCACTAATATTGCACTCAGGAGTCCCTCCACCATCACAATCTCCAGTTATTATATCTGCGCTTGCTGTACACGCATTATCATCAATATCTCTTACTTGAATCGTGTGGCTCATCGCATCCCCCAGAACATTTACAGAGGCACTTTGCGCTGTACCTCCTACGTAACTAAAGGTACCTGCAACTACTCCATCTACCAATACTTCATAGCCACTAGTCCCATTACTTGACACATCAAAATTAACATTGACTGTTACCTCACCATTTACATTACATGGTGGTAAAACGAAAATGGTTCCTGCCATTCCAGCACCTCCTGGATTACCATGGGGAATACAATAATATGGGTGCTCTCCTTCGCTAAGTATAGGGCTAGTATATGTAGCCCCTGTATTGAGTAAGCCACTATCCCAACTATCTGGTCCAGACGTCGCATCTGAGGTAGCAGTATGGGCTACCTCTCCTGTCCATATCCATTCCACTACATCGCCTGTTGTGATATTCACTACAGATGGATTGAATATAAAATCTTCTACTTCTACAGTATGCGTTATTCCTCCACTCGCTCCAGCTTCTGCAACAACAAGATTGCTAATGTTGCAAGGGAGTGTGCAGTTAGGACTTGTGATTTGAGTATTAGCAGAACATGCTGAATCTAACTGATCTGTAACTGTGATAGTATGACTTTGACCATCTCCAGGGAGGCTTACTTCCACTGTAGTAGAAGGCCCATTGTACGCAAAAAAAGTGGGTACCCCACCATCAATGGAAAGATTAAATCCACTCCCTCCATTAGCAACATTAACAGTGGCATCCACTGTTACATCCTGATTAGCATCACATCCACTTGGTTGTCCAAGACTAACAGAAATCGTACACACAGGATCCCCTCCACCTTGATCACAGTCAGGTGAGTTATAATCCAAGGATAATGTGCAGCTAGGATCATTTACATCTTCAACAATTAAAGGATGAACCAAGCCATCTCCTGCAATGGAAATCGTCTGTGACTGTCCACCAGTCCCTGAATAAGCAAAAGGACTTCCCGAGACAATTACCCCATCATAATACACATTATACCCCGCAGGATCAGCTATTGTGGTGTTAAAAGAAACAATTAAGTCAAGGCTATTTCCTGTAGGGCAGTTTGCTAATATTTCACCACTCATGCCTACACCCCCAGGTCCACCATGAGGAATGCAATAATATGGATGTATTCCTGGATTATCAATAATCACATCAAAACTAGAGCCTATACTTATTACACCGCTGTTCCAAGCATCTGGTCCAGAAGTAGCATCGGAGGTTGTACTATGACCATCCCCTACCCAATCAAAATTTACAATGTCACCTAAAACTATTCCTACGGAGACTGGGCTAAAAAAATCATCTCCCACATCAACTGTATGTGTTACGCCTGCTGGATAGGCTACTTGTAATCCAGATAAAAAACAATCCGAACTACAATCCTCTACTACAAATTCAATATTTTTTCCACAAGTTGCTATTTCTATACTTTGACATTGTATAATATGAGAAAGACCATCTCCAGGTACATCAACTGTAATATTTATGGGATTACCTGCACTGATATTGAATGGGCTTCCCGGTACAGACTGACCGTCCAGAATTATATCGACTTCTTCTGCCACATCCCAAGGATCATTGATGGTAATTTCTACTGGGATATTACCATTCGCATCACAAACGCCAATGGTATGCGAAACAGCCAGAACACATGTTTCTATTTCAATTTCTATACTTGAAGTACAACCGTTCTGAGTTGTTATTTGAAGGACAACATCATATTTATCTGCTTCACTAAACGTATAAAGAGGATTTTGTTCATTTGATGTATTACCATTGTCATCAAAGTCCCAAAACCAACTCACAATTGGATCACCGGGATCTGAGGTACTGGTATCCATGAACTGAATTGTTATATCAGTATCATCCCAAGTAAACGAAGCGTTACATTGAGCGAACAAAAAGATTGCACAGAGTAGCAAAAAGCAGGTAGATAGAATTGTTTTCATGAAGTTGCTGTATATGTTTACAAACTTCAAAATAAAAACAAGTATCCAGTTCTTTTTATAAAAAAACTGAAGTAAGAGAATTTCTAACTGAATCACTTCATTTTCAAACTGAATCTATCTATCTAACCATTTTTTAAACAAAGGGGTTTTATCAGTGCTTATCACTATATCTTCTGCTATAGGAGGCTCCATTAAAATTTTAACTCTGGATGCTTGATGCTTTGTTATGCTACTCACAGCATCAATGTGAATAATAAATTGACGGTTGGCTCTAAAAAAATATTGTGGATCCAGAAGATCTTCTAAATCTTGCAACTTATAGTCAGATGGATAGCGTTGACCATCAGACGTATAAAAGTAAGACACCTTATGCTTAGAAAATATATAAGCAATTTCTTCCGTTTTGATACTGTGTAATTTGGACATGAATTGAATAACAATCCTCTTTTTATACCCTGGAGAAATATCATGCAATAGCTGTTGTGATATGGGTTTAGCTTTTGCTATTGCTTCTATGAGTTGTTCTTTTTTTAGTGGTTTAAGAAGGTAATCAGTAGCATTTTTCCTAAATGCTTCAATGGCATATTGGTCATAAGCTGTTGTGAATATCACGTTGCTTTTTACTTCTATAATTTTAAATAGTTCAAAACTATTACCATCGGCTACATGAATATCTAAGAATAGAATGTCGATATCAAAATTGTGCATTAAATATGCAACAGTATCTTCCACAGTTTCAAAAGTTGCTACTACTTTAATATCTGAAGCTACTTCACTAAGCATCCTCTTCAGCCTATTGGACGCTAACTGTTCGTCTTCAAGAATTAGAGCTTTCATATTTCTTTTCTTTTAAATATACTATGACTTCAAAGCTGTCATTCATATCCTTTATTTCAGGGGCCTTTATGTTCATTAATTCAAACCTGCGCTTTATATTCTGTAATCCTATTTTACTGCTCTTAACATTCTGCACCAATGCGGTCTTTTGATTCCGAACCGTAATTTTACTCTTGTTTTGCAAAATGTTGATTCGTAATGGATTTTTTGTACTAACAACATTATGTTTGACTGCATTTTCTAGTAATAACTGAAGTGTCATAGGTGGCAACTCATATTGATTAGGCTGATCTGTAATATCCAATCGTATGTCGAGCTGACCATTAAATCTAGCCTTTAGAATATCGATATATTGACTAAGCATTTTCTTCTCCTGATCGAGAGTAATTAAATTAAATTTTCCAAATTCAAGCATATTACGATAAAAGTCAGTCATCCGTTCTACAAAAGCTACACTACGGTCATTGTTTTCTTCAATCATGCCAATCAATGTATTGAATGCATTAAACAGGAAGTGTGGATTGAGTTGGTTTTTTAAATTGATAAATTGATTCTCAATATTTAGCTTTTCAAGTGCCAGCTTTTCTTTTTTCCGATCTTCCCTAGCTTTTATCATTTGCCAAGCAAAAAAACCTACTATAAGTAGCCCTACACTTCTTACCCACCACAGATTATAAAAGTGTTTCTTAATTTCAAAAGCATAGCTGTCTTCAGGTTCGTTATCAAACTGACCATTTTCGGATGCTCGTAATCTAAATGTATATTCCCCTGGATTTAAGTTTCTAAAAGAAATAGACTTATCCCTGGTTGTTCTCCAGTCAGTATCATGTCCCTCCAAAATGTATTGGTACGAGAGTTTTGAAGGGTCGGTTAGCCAACTACCATTATAATTAAATTCGATATTGTTTTCATTCTGAGAAAAGCAGATCTCCTCCAAAACTGGATTCAAATTAACCAATACTTCGTCTATAATTACCTCTGGATGAATCTTTACAGACGAATGGGCAGTATATTTATAAATATCATGACCGTGTACAAAATATGTGTCCTCATTTTCTTGATGTACCGCATTGAGGTAAGAGGGTTTTTCTAAAATGTCCAGTTCTTTATCGAAGTACATGATATGAAAACTAGCTGGGTCTATCAAGTCTACAGTTGCTCCTCTTACAGCAAGCAGATTACCATTTCCTGTAGCTACCAAGGAAGTATATTGGTCAGCTGTATTTATCTGGTTCTTGAGAACAATAGGTGCGTCGTTTTCAAGAAAACCAAGACCTTTTTCATCTGAAGTAAACCATATTTTACCTTCTTTGTCTTGAGAAATAGCGAAGACCGATCCTATTTTTTCATTTGAATCAAATTTCTTATAGTTTTTTACTTTATTGGTTTTTCTATCCCAAACGATTAGTCCTTTACGATCCGTGCCAAAATACATCTTCCCTCCGGCTTGAGAGATAGAATAAATGTAACCTGGGCTTATAAAATCATTAAATGATTTGCTAGGAGTTAAACGGCCATTAGAAAATGTGAATTCCATAACACCTGACAATGAAGATACATACAAATGGTCACCATCAAAGTACAAATGCAATACGGATTGGTTTTTAAAACCTTGCCAGTCTTTTACTTGGTCTATAAGGTTTAGCTCTGTGTCGTAGATCATAACCCCCTGTGAAAACGTACCCACTAAAATGTATTTATCCACTAGGATCAGATGCGTAATATTTTCTTCATTGATTTTCACGGATTTACCATGCCAGAATTCATACAAACCGTCTTGGTTCCCAATTATAAACTTATCATTTACTTTAGTAAATGCTCTTATTTCATTAAAATTTGTATTTAGTTTTTGAAAATAAAGACTTCCCTTTTGTAAGCCCCCTTCCGCAGTGACAAGCCAGAGATTTCCTTCTTCATCCTTCTGGGCAACACTGATTTTCTCAAATCCATTGATTGGGTATTGAGAATGGAACTGCCCGTTTATAAATTTAGTGAGACCACGATCTGTAGCAAGGTAGATAGCTTGATCCTGTGTAATAAGTGCATTGACCTTTGCCTTGTTGGTGAATGGAAAATTATGTACTAAGTTAGCATCATCAATACTCCCAAGATTTCCATTATAGTCTGTGTACCATAATTTATTGTCGAAAGATATTAGGTGGGTTACAACAAGGTCAGACAAGCCCTCCTTGATTCCAATAGTCCGAAGAAAAGGATTTTCTCTTTGAAAATCTAATACTTGAATTCCTTGATCCGTAGCGATGTATAAGAGTTTATTATGATAAATGATATCATATACCTCATTACTTATTAAGCCATTTTCTATATCCAGCTTTCTTACTTTGTCATCATGTACTATTCGAATTCCTGAGCCATAAGAAACTGTAACGAATTGTGTCCTATTGATATAGTAAATATCCGTAACGGCTTCTCCAAATATAGTATCTTGCAAGATAAGTTGCTTGTTAGAATATGGATCTATTTTTAGTACTCTTCCCCGCGAAGTTCCAATTAAAAAATTATCCGTTTGATAGACAAAAGAAGTAATCTGTTCTTCTATAAGTTTGAACTTAGAAATAACTTCTGTACCATCAAATCGATACAGATTATGGGCATCATTCAACCACAAAAACCCCAATGAATCTGCCTCCATATTTTTTATATCAATCTCTGGTTCTAAATTAACTGGACGCCATGAGGGCATCTGAGCCCATAGGGATAATGGCAAAAGAATATATATGATAACTATTTTCCTCATTCTTTTAACTGCATTTCCCCATCGACAGATACTTCTATAGACTCGGCTATTTTTTGAGAAACAATACGTGGCAACTGGATATCATGATCTTCGAGCGGAATTAAAAATGTAGCCGCATATTTTATTTGTTTATTATCAATAATCATTTCCACCCCTATAATTCTTTCAACAGACTGACCATGTATTTCAAGAATTCCTTTTGCTCTGTACAATCCCTTTCCGTGTTGAATAGGTTCTAGTATTTTACCTTTAAAGGTTGCAATAGGAAAGTCATTCGCCTCCATATAATTCTCATAGAAGTGAATTTGTTGAAGAGGACTATTAAATCCATTGAACGACTTGATATATATTTTAAAAGCAAAAACCTTTTTATCAAGATCAATTAATCCTTGCATTTGATTAGAGGATGCAGTGATAATTTCTAGAGGGGCTTTCGAAATAAAATTTACTTGCCCTTCAATAGTCCCGTAGATTTGTCCAATACAAAGACCTTGGAGTAGTAAAAATGATAATGTAAAAAATAATTTCATAGAGAAAATTAAGTATATATCTAAAATAAATAGCCTTAATTAGACTCAATCATTGAATTTAAAAACTGAATATATAGATTCAGTTGATTATTGATACGTTTCAGAATGATTATGATGTTTTTCTAAATTGAGAATTCTAATTTTGTTACAATGAAAAATCTCCTATTAATTTTCATGATTTTATATTCTGGTGGTAGCATGCTACATAGTCAAAGTGAATATACTGCATACGTCTTCATGGCTGAAGAGTGCCCTGTATGTAACTACCTTGGAAAAACCTTAAAACGCTTATCTACACAATATTCTGAAGATGTAAAATTCGTTGCAGTATTTCCACAGAGAATAAGCAATATTAAAAGAGCTTCATTATTCAAAAAGAAATATGACCTATCGCTTTTTACTATTGAAATAGACCATGATCGAGTCATCACTGACAGATATAATGCTACTGTTACACCTGAAGTAGTATTAGTTGACGAACATGACGAACTAGCATATCAAGGTCGGATCAATAATTCCTATGCCGCTCCAGGAAGGATGAGGCATGGAAAAGTCACCGAAGATTTAGAAATTGCCATTCAAAAAGTGCTTGCTAAGCAAGTCGTACCCAAACCTTGGCCTGAGCCCATAGGATGTTACATTACGAAGAGATGAGATGGTTTCTGTTATATTTTATTTTATCCATTCCTACGCATCTTGCTAGTCAAGTAAGCTATTATAAAGATATCGCTCCTATCATTAAGAAGCATTGTCAGAATTGTCATCAAGATGGAGATATAGGACCTATGGCATTGACTAATTACGATCAAGTATCAAGTTATGCAAGCATGATAAGATTCGTCATAGACACAAAATTAATGCCTCCATTTAAAGCAAATTATGATAATGTCTCTTATGCAAATGAACGATCTATTTCAAATGATGAGCGAAAACTTATTGCGCAATGGATAGAGGGCGGACTTGTGAAGGGAATTTCTACTAACCCCGCCGAAACTGAAACGCAAGCTTATACAACCAACTACGACCATACTGTTTGTATGTCAGAATCCTTTGCGCATTATGGAATCTACTATGATCAATATCAAGTATTCCCTATGCCAACAAATCTGATGGAAGACAAGTATATTGATAATGTTTACTTTGAGCCTGGAAATAAGGAGATAGTACGATCGGCAAACATTTCAATAGCACCACTAGGGTTTTCTACTAAGATGGATCAATGGGACCCTCGCTATGGATTTTTTGCTTACGGCAGTTTGGGATTCACCTCTTCCTTCCCCAATTGGTTTAGTTGGATGCCACATACTAAAAATATCCAACTCAAAAAAGATGAACAGCTTTTCTTACCTGCAGAATCCGAGTTGCTATTGCATATTCATTACGGCCCTTTTGGAACTATTGAAAAGGATAGTAGCTGCATACATCTCACTTTTTCAGATAATGAAGGACCTACCTTACAAAATGTACCTTTGATTCATACGGCTTTATTGGCAGATAGCTTTTTAATAGATAGCGGGATTCAAAAGAGAGTATCCTCAACATTTCAATTACCAATCGATGTACGTTTACGATCTGTAACTCCCTTAGCACATTTATTATGTAGGAGCTGGGAAGTATTCGCCGTCTTACCAGATAGATCTTCAATCTCTATTCTTTCTATAGATGATTGGGATTTTCACTGGAGAGAGAAGTATGTTTTTCAAGATGCTTTAACACTACCAAAAGGCACAAAGATTTACACCACTGCTAATTTTGACAATACTTCAGATAATCCATACAATCCTTCTGATCCACCCCACACTATGATAGCTGGACCTCATATGTTTGACGAGAACTTTGCTTGTTACTTTGAGTTTGATCAATCGGAATCAAGTGATGGTTATATAGTTAAGCCTTTTGTAAGTACGGAAATGTCTATAAATGAAATATCTTTTCATATCAGTAATGCTGATACTTTTACACTTATTCTTCACGATCTAGAATCTTTGGATAAAAAAGAACTAACTGCAAAAAAGTATCCATTAGGTATGCATGCATTACGAACAGCTGAGCTTCCTTCCAAACCTGGTAGATACTGCATATCTCTGGAATCTTCAAATGGTGTTGTGGATAGTTGGTGGTTTGTTATTTTTTAAGATTCAAAATTTCCTTACACTCCCTATTTACATAAGAAAATGCCTAACACTCTTTAGCGCAGGCATTTAATTCAATATAGACTGTATGAAAAAACTATTTACTTATTTATAACTATATATCAACAATCAATCGATTTGTTACCCATATATGCCAGAAAAATCAAAATGGTAAACATCCTAGATTCGAATTGCATGCACTTTTCCTATTTGGCGTTCAATTAAATACTGATATAGTTTAGTTTTGCACTATATTCTTCTACACTGAATAATTTTTAAAGAATTATATACTACATATTTGTATTTATATAGAATTTATGTAACTTAAGAATTGTTAGGTTTTTATTTATAAACTAAATCATTTATATGAATCCACCTGACCATATTGTTGCAGAACTAAGAATTCTGCATCGATTGAGGTTTAACAGAGCGTATGTTTAGCATGATCAAAAAGATGCACATTCCATCGTCCTGATGAGAATAAGCATAACATAAAGTTTGAACGCTTCTTCATCATGCAAACGGAAGACAACAAATCAACCAAGCTCTGAAAAACAGTAAGCAGATAATTTGTCCAAAATTATCTGCTTATTTTTTTGTTCCTATCCAATCACACCTACAAAGACTTGCCTATCCTTTTCGATATTTTTTCCTAAAATAAGCCGTAATATCCTGTAGCATATTATATTTGCAATCCCTTATCATTAGGGAAATTCAGTAAAACCTACGGTGAGGTGGGTGAGTGGCTGAAACCACCAGTTTGCTAAACTGGCGATCTTGGAAACGGGGTCCGGGGGTTCGAATCCCCCTCTCACCGCTTGAACAGTCATAACCTTTGTTGTGGCTGTTTTTTTATTAGACGCTAGATGCTTAGAAGCTGAACATTAGATGAAGACGGAGAGATAAAGGGAGAGCGCACCCTGTTGCGCGTGGGGATGAAGGGACCAAATGTAAGAGCGGCATGTTCTGAACTATTTTGCTCAGTAGATCATACATCAAAAAAAAAGCTCTAATAAGAGTACGTATTCTTTCATTATATTTTAATAGATCATATATAAGTTTTTTATATATTAAGAACGTTTTCTGATTAAGATCCTCTTTTAGGCGCTTTCAGAACGTTAACCTGAGATGATAGTGACCAAAAGAACTGAGACTTCTGTAGTGGGAAGTCTCTTTTTTGTTTACGCATAATTATTCAAGAAGTCATGACCCCATGGCGAAGTTTCTGTTAATTGTTTCCATTTTAGATTTTATCTACTGCGTGAGGGACCTGCCTGCGTTCCTTGGAAGGCAGGTAGTAAGGGAGCCTGCCTGTTTGCGCACGCAGGCAGGCAGTAGGCTGTCGCCGCAAGAATTGTGGGGCCTGCCTGACAAGTCACGCAGGCAGGACGGAACCCCTGAATAGCCCGACCCATGAAATGGGGCACGCCCAAAAAAAATAGAATAAAAAAAGCCTATCAAAATGGCAATTACACCTTCTTGATAAGCTTTTATTTCATACAATGGTCTTAGTAGGACTTTGCGAAAATGACTTTCTGTTTGGATGGTGCACCTGTTAAGATACACTTGCCTTCTTCTTGCTTAGCATCCAATGGAATGCATCGAATCGTTGCCTTCGTCTGTTCTTTAATCTTCAATTCTGTTTCAACGGTGCCATCCCAATGCGCTTCTATAAACCCACCTTTCTTCTCCAATATCTCTTTAAACTCATCGAAAGTTTCTGCTGAAGAGTAATGTTCCGATCTAAAATTCTTAGCACGTTCAAAAAGATTATTCTGGATTTCTTCGAGCAGTTGTTTCGCATGTGCTATGATACCTTCCATAGCTACTGCTGACTTTTCTTTCGTATCCCTTCGTGCTACCTCAATCTGCCCCTTCTCCAAGTCTCTAGGTCCTATGCCAAAACGGATAGGGATTCCTTTCATCTCGTATTCTGCAAACTTAAAGCCTGGTCTCTTTTTCTCGTCTCTGTCCACGAGCACGCGTATGCCAGCATCCTTCAATTCTTGTTCGAATTTGTCAATAGTTTCCATGAGCTCTGGCAGGGGTTTAGGAATAGGCACAATCACCACCTGATATGGAGCTAATTTAGGAGGTAGTACCAAACCTTCATCATCCGAATGGGTCATAATGAGTCCGCCCACTAAACGCGTGGATACTCCCCATGATGTTGCCCATACATGCTCTTCTGTATTCTTATCATTAGAAAATTTCACATCGAAAGCCTTGGCAAAGTTTTGTCCAAGAAAGTGTGATGTCCCTGCCTGAAGCGCCTTCCCATCCTGCATTAAGGCTTCTATGGTATAGGTCTCTACTGCTCCAGCAAACCGTTCGTTCTCAGACTTACTACCCTGGATTACCGGCATAGCCATATATTCCTCTGCAAATTTTGCATAAACATCATGGATAAGTCTTGATTCTGCTATGGCTTCATCCTTCGTGGCATGTGCTGTGTGCCCCTCTTGCCAAAGAAATTCGGTAGTTCTTAAAAATGGTCTGGTCCGCATCTCCCACCGCACGACGTTTGCCCATTGGTTGATAAGGAGGGGAAGGTCTCTATAGGACTTAATCCAATCTTTATAGGTATTCCAAATAATAGTTTCAGATGTAGGTCGTACTATGAGCTCTTCTTCTAATTTTGAGCTAGGATCTACCACTACTCCACTGCCATCTGGATTATTCATCAATCTGTGGTGAGTAACCACAGCGCATTCCTTTGCAAATCCTTCTACATGGTCTGCCTCCTTGCTCAGGAAGCTTTTGGGTATAAAAAGTGGGAAATAAGCATTGACATGCCCTGTTTCCTTGAACATTCTGTCTAATTCTGCCTTCATATTCTCCCAAATGGCAAAACCATAGGGTTTTATGACCATACAGCCCCTGACGGCTGAATTATCGGCTAATCCGGCCTTTTTTATGATATCATTGTACCATTGGGAATAATTTTCTTCTCTACTTGTGATCTCTTTCGCCATAATAATCTGTGAAATTTGTTAAAAAAACAATAATAAGCTTTGAAACTCGAACTTTACAGTCATTTCTAGCGTCATAATGGTAGTTTATTTAATGAAATGGACTTTAATTTTTTTTAACGCCGATTAATCCCGACTTTAATAGAGTTTTAACGGTAAAGTTTATGCAAAAGTAATAAATTGCATAGTAAGCAAGAGAGTCGAATTAATTACTATAAATCGTAATAACATGAAAACAAATATTTTAGCACTTATCGCAATCCTTTTTGGATCCGTTCAGCTAGCAACAGCTCAATTTGATGACCTGTATTATAATCCTGATGAGGATGCAGCTGAATTAGCTTATGATGATTATGATTATGATGAAGATTCGTACGATTATGACGACTCTGAGTATGATTATGATGATTATGAGGATTACTATTACTCTTCAAGAATAAGAAGATTTTCAAGACCTGCATTTTCAGGTTTTTACAATCCTTACTATTCTAACTACTACTACGCAAATGGGTACAATACAAGAAACTGGTATGCAGATTCTTACTACAACCCAAGAACAGTAGTGTACTTAACTTTTGGTAACACAAGATGGGCTAACCCATATAGAACGAGAAGAATTGGATTCAATCCATATGGTGCTGGATTCTATGGAAATGTAGGAAACTTTGGAAATCCATACAGCTCATACAACAGCTATAATTTCTACAGCTACAACAGCGGATTAGGAAATCCATGTAGCCCAGGTTATAATTCTGGAGGAGGTGCTTTCGCTAACTCTGCACAGGCAGCAAGAGCAAATGCAAACTTTGGAAGACGTTCTTACGGAGCTGCATCAAGTTCTACAAGAGGAGTAAGATCAACAGGCACAGCAAGAACTGGACCTAGAACTATCAGAAATTCTGATAGACAGAGCAGAAGAAACAGAACGACTACAACACGTAGCAATACAAGAAGCTCTGATACTTACAATGGTGACTCTAGAAGACAGAGCACAAGAAGTTCAGCGAGATCAACAAATAGATCAAGTGCAAGATCAGGCAGCAGAAGTTCTAACAACTCTAGCGCAAGATCAAGCAGCAGAAGTTCTAACAGATCTTCATTCTCAAGAAGCGGATCTTCTTCAAGAAGTTCAGCGAGATCAGGAGGAAGTAGCAGAAGCTCAAGTAGATCTTCTGGAGCAAGAAGAGGCGGAAGAGGATAGAAAACAGATACACATATCGTTAGGATTTAAATTACGGTTTATCCCCAACGAATAACGCGATATAGAAAGGGTGGGAAAATTTTTCCACCCTTTTTTTTAAAGCTATTTTTACCCACCAATTAAGCAATAAATCAACATTCCATGAAGATAAAGATTACGAGCATATTACTATTTCTAAGTTTCTATGGACTGCACGCTCAGAATTTTTCTGATGCACTTCGCTATTCCCAAACCTTAGTCAGCGGTACTGCAAGAACTGTAAGCGTAGGAGGAGCCTACTCATCTCTAGGGGCAGATTTCTCGGTATTGAGTATAAATCCAGCTGGCCTAGCCACGTATCGCAAATCAGAGTTTACTGTTACACCTTCCCTATTCTTTGGAACGGATGAGGCAACTCTAGAAGGCGTTCCAGCGCAAACTAGATCTAATACTAAGTTCTATGTGGATAACATAGGTTTTGTGCATGCCGGACGAAGGAATCCTGCATCCTCATTGAAAACTTCCAATTTTGCTATCGGGATAAATAGAATTGCAGAGTTCGATGAACAGTTTAGCTTTTCCGGTGCAACACAGGGAAGCATCACCGATCGTTGGTACGCGCAAAGCTTAGATCTTCCCCCTGAACAATTAGATGATTTTGAACTGGGGCCAGCTTTTGATGCGGAGGTCATTTATGATTATGACCCTAACTATGGTGATTATTTAAGAGATATAGAACCTACGGATATCATAGCTAAACAGCAAGAAGTAGAACGCGACGGAGGTATATATGAACTAGTTTTTGGATGGGCTGGTAATATCAAGGAGAAGTTTTCAATAGGTGTAGGCATAGGTGTACCTTTCTTGGCCTATGAAGAAAATAAAAACTACCAAGAATTAGACAATGCAGATGATATCCCAGTATTCAATGGATTACGTTTCCAAGAAAGTCTTGCGGTAGGAGGAACAGGTATAAATTTAAAGTTAGGAACGATTATACACCCAAATAGAAAAATACGATTAGGTCTATCTGTAGAATCACCTACATTCTATTCTATAACAGAGGACTTTAATACGGTAGTAGGTTATTCTTACACCTTTGAGGACCAAACCTTTTCTCGGAATGAATCTTCTCCAAACGGCACCTTTACTTACAGCCTCAGAACGCCGTGGAAAGCAAATGCTGGACTCTCTTACCTGTTTAGCGTAAATGATATTAATGGCTTTCTTTCCGCTTCTGTAGACTACAAGGATTATAGTTCTGCAAGCTTTGGATTCGATACAGATTTTCCAGGAGAACGTGCAGTGAATGAAGAACTTGAGTTTCAGTTAGACAAGGCACTTAACTATTCCTTTGGAGGCGAGGTAGCTATAAAAAAACTGCGTCTACGTGCAGGCTTAATTTTAGAGGGATCTCCATTTGCGGTAGATGAAAATAACACCTTCAATAAGATATATTCTACTGGTTTAGGTTTTAGAGCAAATAGATTCTTTATAGATGTAGCCTATAGACTGAGCACTAGTACGGAAGGGTATTCGCCTTACTTAGTCGATTCTTCCTTTGGGGTACCTCAGAATGTATTACTTGACAAGTCGTTTAATAAGTTTTTATTGACGTTTGGGTATAAGATTTAAGTGGACCAAGACTATAGACGCTAGACACTAGAACTATTTTATTATATATAGGGGCATGCCCCTTTTCTTTCAGAAAAGGGTCGCAGTATTCCAAACTCGCTATTCGCTCCTTTGGACGAGCAATTGCATTGCTCCCTTTCATGTTGCCTGCCTACGTGCGTAAGCAGCCAGGCTCATGCAAAACAAATCCATGCTTACATAGTTTAAGTACAACTTTAAGGATTCATAGCACACCTACTCATATTAATTGGCTTAGTTCATCACTTTCTTTACACGTGGATTCATAACCATAAACCAAAGAGGTGGGAACATAGATAACAGTATAGACCCCGGATATCCTAAGGGTAATTCAGGGCTTTCTTTGTGTGTTCGTAAGATCTGAAATTTTCTGGTCGATTTAAAATGATGATCTGAATGCCGCGTAAGTTCGTATAACATAATGCGACCTAGGGTGTGATCAGAATTCCAAGAGTGGTGACTTTGTACAGGTTCATACTTGCCATTTGGAAGCTTCTTTCTTTGAAGACCATAGTGTTCTACATAATTAATTGCCTCAAGCATGATTGAGGATATTAGTCCAATCGCGACTGCATATAGCATAAGCTTAAGCCCCCATACTCCAAAAATTATAGCTAAATAGATCGTTTGCACTAAGATGAATTGGAGCATTCGATTTTGTATAGACCAGGTTCCTAGTTGTTTCTTATTAAGTATTTTCTTTTCAATTCTCCATGCGCTCATAAAGCCACCGAATAGTGTTTTGGGTAAAAAGCCATAAAAGTTTTCTCCCAATTGTGCGCTTGCAGGATCTTCAGGTGTAGCTACGTTTTTGTGATGCCCTAAATTATGTTCAATATTAAAGTGCATATACAGGCAGGGCAATAAGATTAACCTAGATATTGTTTGATCAAAAAAAGAGGGACGGTGACCAATTTCGTGCGCAACATTGATTCCGTTAGAACTAAGAATCAAGCCTGCAGAAACAACCAAGCCAGCAGCCTCTCCTGTTGTTAATGGCACCCTTGCAATTAGATATAGGGCTACGGCAGCCACCATATATATAATGGGTAAATTTAGATACAATAAGAAATCAAAGAGCTTTGATGCATTTCTATTTGCCTCCTCCTCTGGTGTGAAGTTAGACTTATCTTGTGGAAGGAACATTTCTAATATAGGGATAAAACCAAATGCAAAAACAGGAACCGCCCAATTCCAATATCCCCCCATATTACAGGTCAGGAAAAAGATTGTCGGTAATAGAAATGCACATAAATATTTTGAATCTTTAAATTCCATCAGCCATCGGCTTTACTTAAAGTTAAAGAATTGTAATTTAATAGCATGAAGGAATCTCAAGATTTGTACAAGAAGAAACATAAACTAAAGACCCTAGAGCTGGACTGTACCAATTGTGGACACCCTATTAGTGGTGATGAGGTTAACATTAATAGTACTCTAGCCAAATGTAGTAATTGTCAAAATGTCATGTTTCTTGAAGACGATACGTTTTTTAGTGCCGTGCGTGGAAGGCCAGAAATGATAATTCCAGAGGGTACAGAAATTATAAATACACCATCCAGTTTGGACATTCAGGTCAAATGGTCAAAGTCTGGTGGCGGCTTTAACTTTATGACATTTTTTACTGTTGCTTGGAATGTTATGCTACTCCCCTTTGCGATTACTATGATTGCTTCTGGAAATTTTGGCGGACTGCTTCCTATGGCTGCTCATCTCATGGTGGGTTTGGGTTTGCTATATAATACTATGAAAATGTTCATCAATTATACAGACATCTACATAACTGATGATAGGATAAGCATTACACAAAAGCCCCTAAGTTGGTTTAGCAAAGACGTGGAAATATCTACGCGTGACGTCAAACAATTATTTGTCTCTCGCTATGTATCTAGCACAACAAATGGAGTTGCAAACTATGCCTATGGCTTACATGCTATTCTAAAAAATGGCAAAAATATAAAGTTGATCAAGGGCCTCAATAAAGAGACACAATTGTACCTAGAGCAGGAAATAGAACGATTTCTGGATATTGATGATGAAAATGTACGAGGTGAGGTTGCAAAGTAGCTTGTTGAAAGCGAGAAGTTTTGGAATTAGCAAGTTGATAAAAGAAGTGTACAAAAAGAAAGAGGCCACTATCGATTTGTGACCTCTTTTTATAATCCCATGAACATATCCTTGTTAGGAGAGCACTTTTTACAGAGTGGAGTGCTCAATCCACTATATGTATATTTAAAAACTCAATCTCAAATTTGTAATGTTCTTGTTTAAAAGCTTGTCAAGGAAAGGCTGCATTGTTGCAACGCTTCCTTAACAAGTATAATCCCATGAACATATCTGAATTTAACTCAACCGATTCTTTTATCGGGTTTTTGGTTAATTCATAATACAAGTATAAGGGCGAAATCCGCCCAAAAAAAATACAATAACTTGACATTGTTATATATTATTATTTATAATATGATAGTATATATACCATAAATCATTGATATTCATGCTATTAACAAACATGAACCACATTAATTGACCCAAATTTTATAAACATATAAATATTTTAATTGTCCTGGGAGAGAATAAAATTTCCGATTTATTTATAAAAGAATGGTCGAATGAATAAAACGAAGCTGAGAACTCCATTTTTATCAAGTAGATATCAATAATTTTAGGCTATTAGGTGAGCTTTTGAAGGATTTCCCCTTAATTAAACGGGTTTGAATGTTCTTCTTTACTTAAGAACTCGGGCTCAGACAGGGTCTTTAAAAAGGCAACTAAGGCGTCCATTTCTTCCTGATTTAAATTTAAAGGTGTAATATTTTGATCCAGGTTTCTAGCCGGGTGGCCTCCTGAATTATAGTGAGCAACTACTTCTTCTAGGGTAGAAAAACGTCCATCATGCATATATGGTGCTGTAAATTCAATATTTCTTAAGCCAGGAGATCTAAATTTACCATAATCTAAAGTATCCCCTGTAACCGCACCTAGTCCGGGATCTACAAACTCAAGGAGACTTAGTTTAGAGATATCAGAAACTGAATCTATTCCATTATTAAAATACTCACTAGAGGTAAATAAGGGCGGAGCATGGCAATGGCCACATTCTGCATCAGGTACATCCGTATTTTCATCAAAGAAGAGATCAAAGCCTAGGAATTCTTCATCTGTAAACACATCTTGGTTTGCAATGACTCTATCATACTTGGAGCCAGTACTAATTAGTGAGCGTTCAAATTGCGCCAAAGCTTTTGCAGCCAAATCTTTATTTATTTCATTCGAATTTTCTATTCCAAACGCCTTCCTAAACAATTCTTGGTAGAGGGGAAGAATTCTTAATTTTTGTTCTACGTCAGGCCATTGGTTATGCAATTCTATTGGATCTTCTACAGGTAAAAGTGCCTGTTCCTCCAAACTATTTACACGACCATCCCAAAACAATCCTGTATAGAAATATCCTACATTCATTAATGACATAGAACTACGGGTACCAGGAATACCATCTATACCTGCGCTGACTTTTTTATTATCAGTAAAGCTACCTGAGGGTAGGTGGCAAGAGCTACAAGACATGGTAGAATCCGCAGATAGGATAGGATCATAAAATAAATGTCTTCCTAATTGCACACCGTCGACAGTCAGAGTATTATCTGATGGCTCTTCAAAAAAGGGAAATCCAAAGGGTGGATTTAAGGTATACACCTCCGGTTTATAAGAAATACTACTTAGGTCCACACCATTGTCCATAGGCTCTACGGGATCTTCACAAGAAAAGAAGATCGTGAGTAGAAATAAGGATACTATGGTATAGAGCTTAAAGTTCATTCTTATTTTACTGTGAGTGCCTTAGATAAATTATTAGACAGCATCAGCATGGGAATTGGGTTCATTGGGCTATGATTCACTGGAGTTTCTCTAATATTATATAAGCCTCCATCAATTTCATACATCTTCTTATAGTCTATTTCCAATTCTATAGTTGCTACATTGTCTGAATCAAACTCTACATTAATAGGCAGGTCGAAATTTCTATGTTGATCATCCGTTCCTGTGTGGAAAAGGAATTGCAAAGCGAATGCACCATCCGCATTTTCGTCAAACTGTCCCTGAAGCTTCATGAAAATAAAGCTTGTCCATACATCCCAATAATAGCCAGTCTGACTCAGTGGATTGGATGAAGGATAATCCGCAGGCTTAGATGTATTTGTCTCTGCATCTACACCTATTCCAAATGAGAGACTTTCAAGATCTGCACTAGGTTTATCTATATCAAATGAAAACCGGATTCCCTCCGTCGCATCTTCTAATGTTTTATTTCCCTCTGTGAAATCCACAAATTCAACTTCGGACAGTGGTATGCTAGCACCATTAGCATCTTTGAGAGTGATTGAATTCATGAAGAAATCCAATCGAGAGAAAAACAACTCTGTATCATCGTATGCGAATTCATTAAACATGACGAGTGGTTCTCCATCATATACCGCATTTATTACAATTTCTGCCTTATATGGTTTCTCGTCACCACAAGAAGCAAGCATCAGTGTACATAACACCAGCCCAAACATTAATTTATTCATCTTTACTTTACTTTTCTTTATTTTACTTAAACAGATTACTCTGCAGATTGTTTGCTATTGCAAGCTCAATATCTTCTAGGGATTGGTTCTCAAAATCTATTCCAGAGAATAGATTAAGTACATCCAGATCTAAAGTAATAACGATATTTTCTCCGTAATTGATGTCTTGTTCCACGCTAAATGTCTCAGAAAACACTTGATCTTGTCCGGATACTAAAACTTGCTGTTGGATTGTATCTATCCCAGTAATATGCGAATAATCCAGTCTAAAAAACACGAGATTATCCGTGCTGTTAAAATACATGGAGTCTATAAGTTCTTCTATTACTGCATATTCAGAAAAATCGTTATCCTTATCATCAACTGCTTCATTCAAACCTACTTGAAAGCTTGCAGTTAGCAAGGAATCATTTACTATGATAGTACCAATACTAGAAGTTGAACTCGTAAAATCTTCAAACAGTAAATCATCTGTTACAACGTTTACTCCATCGAAACTAAAGTTGTCAGTAACTCGATAGCTTTGATCTTCGCCTTGCAAAATAAATTCAGACAATAGCAGGTATATATCATGAAAAATCAAGGTATCCGTTTCATCACGCACATATTTAGTTTCTCTAGAAAAGCCAAGTGAATCTACGCTACTATTTATACGTAATTGGAGTTGAGGAAAGCTACAACAGTCTTCGCAGTCTACATCTGCAGCTGCATTATAATTCACTGCAGTAATATCCAAACAGCCTTCCACATTTTCATAACAAGAAGTTATTACTAGTAGACTGAGAAAGAACAAGTATTTAGCTAGACTTTTTTGCTTTGATATGATCATCTACAAGTTTTCTCACGATTTGCTTTACCTGTGAAGAGAATTCCTTCTCTAATATCCAATGATAATATTGTTTGTCTTTCACTAAGGTTTCTGCGACAGGTTTGCCTACATATTTTCCAAAATTAAAAACCACCTCTCCTCTAGGGTTGTATTTTAATCGTTGGGTAGCATCTAACATCCGCGTTTCAGAAGTGAACTTAGCAAGATCTTCAATACTTTCAGTGATAGGTGCAGGATGTGTGTATCCATCTCCATCTACGTAATCTACATCTTTATATTTTTTAATCATTCCACCTAGGACTTCCACTGTAGCACGTACATCTGCAAGTGCGTCATGGGCATCTTCTAGTGGCTTGCCACAATAGTGCTTTAGAGCAGCTACTAAGGTTCGAGGTTCCATTTTGTAGAAAATCTTTTGTACATCTACCGTCCTTCTATTATTTATACTAAGCTCCTTTCCTACCCTCGCAAATTCTTCCATCAGCATAGGAATGTCATAGCGATCAGAGTTATAGCCTCCTAGATCGGCATTACCAATAAAGTCCCAAAGTTGATCAGCAACTTGAGCAAAGACTGGTTTGTTTTTAAGCATATCTGGGGTAATTCCATGCACCGCTATAGCTTCTTCTGAAATAGGCATGGAAGGATTGATCATGAGCGTGAGCTCTTCAGGTGGCTTACCTGATTTAAAATATTTGATCAATGCTATTTGTACTATACGATCCCTGATGACATTTAAGCCTGTGGCTTCTATGTCAAAAAACACTACATCTCTATCTAATTTTAATTGCATGGCTCAATTTACAATGTATTGACCAAAACTTGTACTATAGTCCGCTTTTATCTCTTCATCTTTTTCATAAAAGAAGCATGCTTCTACATTATCGGTCATTTCAATATATTTTTTACTTTCTTCCTTACCCATTGCCATACAGGCAGTTGCAATTGCATCTGCAGTTGTACAGTCGCTTGCAATAACGCTTATTGCTAATAAGTCAGAAGGAAACGCCATCCCTGAGATAGGATCGATAGTATGGTTAAATGTTTTTCCATCTATGCTATAAAAGCTCCTATAATTCCCTGATGAGGCCAGGGCTAAATCTCCTATTTGTACTTTTATAATTGCGTGAGATGGAGCTGCATTTTTTTGCGGTTTCGAAATCCCGAGGGTCCATTTATTCCCAGCTGCATTTACTCCTTTGCAAGTTGTTTCTCCACCAATTTCAACCATGTAGTTGACTATCTTATTTTCTTCCAATAGCTCAGCTATTTTATCTACTCCAAAGCCCTTTGCAATGGCACTAAAATCCAATTCTACATTTGCTTGAGTTTTTGACAGAAGTACCTCATTTCCGATTCTTTCCAATCCGACCTTTTCAAAGCCTACATGTGTGCGCAAACTATCTACCTCTTCTTGTGTATACGCTCTTGGTTTTTTTTCTTTGCCAAATCCCCAATAATCAACGAGTGGTTTCACTGTGGGATCAAACTTTCCCTGACTGGATTGATAGATTTTATGGGCAATTAAAAACACATCTTCAAATTCGTCGGCCTGATTGCCTGAAAGAGTATGTCTTAAGTTTTCCGCCTTATTAAATTGAGATATCTGAGAATTATCGATGTAGGTTGAAAAATTATCATTAAGTGCTATCAGTTTAGCATCAATAGTAGATTGAGGGATTGTTTCATTTGCAAGAAATTTGATACTGTAGAAGGTCCCCATAGTTTCCCCCTTATAACTCGTCTGCTTAAGCGTCTTTGTATCCTGTTTACAAGACAGAAAAAGAATACATAGACTCGCTAATAGCAACCTCATATGATACCTTCTGCTTTTGCTTCTTCTTCGATGCCGTGTAATTGAATTGGCTTGTTTCTTTTACGTAGGCGCATATTGAGAAATTCAACCAGAAGAGAAAAAGCAATTGCAAAGTATAGATAGCCCTTAGGTACTACTCCTATTTTACTTCCAAAGATATCTAAGTGTGCTAAGTGTCCTCCCTCTAGGATAAGCATAAATCCTATCAGTATTAGAAAGGCCATTCCAAGTATTTGGATAGTTGGATGTTCGTTTACAAACCTTCCTACTGGTACTGCAAAGAGCATCATAATTATCACAGAAAACACAACGGCAATAATCATGATAACGAGTGCCCCTTCAATTCCATTTGTCATACCAACTGCTGTAAGTATAGAGTCAAAAGAAAAAACAATATTAATTAGAGTGATCTGAATAATTACGCTCGACAGGCTTATTAGCTTTTTTGGTTTACCATCATTTGACTCAGGTCCCTCTCCTTCTAATTTATGGTGAATTTCGCTTATACTTTTATAAATCAGAAAGAGACCTCCAGCAATCAGGATTAAACTTTGCCCTGAGAAGCCTGCCTTCATGAATGAGGTATCTACGGAAAACCAAGGCTCTTCCATCGCTATTAACCAGGTAATTCCAAAAAGAAGTGCTATACGCATCACCATGGCAAGAATCAGCCCGATGTTAGTTGCTTTTGCTTGTTCTTCTTTTTTTAGTTTTCCAGCAGCCAAAGAGATAAAGATGATATTATCTACTCCCAATACAATTTCTAGAAAAGTAAGGGTAATTAGAGACATCCATACAGCGCCACTTGCGAGATCAGGCCAAATAATTAGAGATAACATGCGTTTATTCTTTACTTGCAAATTTAGTAAAACGCAGGGGCTAGCTAACTATCCTAAGTAAAATTTTTATGAAAAGCTTATTGCTTAATAATCTTTCGTACTAATTGATTATTGTCTATTTCAATTTTAATCATATACACGCCTGCTGGCAAGGCATCTAATTGTATTGTATGATTGATTTGAGATTTAGCTCTTTCTATTTCTTGTGACAAGACAGCACCTCGCGTATTCACAACTTGAATTTTAACATCTTGTGCTTGAAATAATTCCATTTTTAAATTACACTCTGTCTCAAAAGGATTTGGAAAAATATCTAAACGCGTGATTCCTAGTTCATCAAGAGTATTGCTGAGTGCAATTACTACTTCATCTGAAATGAGTGTAAGGCAGCCCATATTATTGCGGCCTTGTACTGAATAGAGACCGTCTTGATCAATTGCTAAAATATTTGATGATCCACTTTGGACCTCTACTCCATTTGCAAACCATATGTATTGAAAGTAACCTGGATCAGCGACTAATGTATTCCCGTCTTGCACAAAGCCTGGAGCAGGGTCAGGAGCCAGAGTAACGAAGGATACCACATCAGAAATCTCCCTAGCGCAGTTTGCATCAAAAAATTGTAGACTATACAAGCCTCCACCAGAAACTTCTAAGCTTACATTATTTTCACCATCAATCAATTCTCCATCCTTGTACCAACGAATCATAAAACCAGCAGGTAGATCGCAGGGTGCAATAATCACAATGGCCTCATCTTCACAAGCTTCTATAGTTAAAATATCTCCTTCACATGATGGTTCCGCTTCAGGAGCATCTAAAACAAAACATCTTTCTAGCACACAGCCTGATTCATCTTCTATAGTTACACTGATTTCACCCTCAGCTAGTCCACTAAGCATTGCGCCCATATCCCCTGAACTCCACATGACGGAACTTATGTCTGCGCTCCCGCTGAACTCTAGTTGTATGCTGCCATCCATAGCACCTACGCAGCTTGGCGCACTAATTATTGCGTTAACAGATAGATCACAGTCTGTGCCAATTTTATAGACACGTCCTTCCCCTATTGCAGTTACATAGAGTTCTCCATTCGCATCTTCGCCAAAGGAGCTATATTCATTTCTATCTCCCTTTATATTTGTCGTTGTCACAAATCCACAATCGCTAGCGCGCGTAGTCCAGAACTGTCCTGAGCAGTAGTCTGCGAAAATATAGCTGCCCTGTAAGCTTGGGTAATTTTGGCCTCTATATACAAAGCCACCCGTTACCGAGCATCCTTGATTAAAGGAAGAGTTTGCGTATACATAAATAGGAAATGTGTAGTCCGCATCGTCTTCGCAGCCATTAAAATTAAATTGTTCTACGCCTTCATAACATCTCCATCCATAATTTCTTCCTCCATCACCTGGAGCTTCCATATCGATTTCTTCCCATTCATTTTGTCCTACATCCCCTATCCACATATCATTTGTTTCTCTATCAAAAGAAAACCGCCATGGATTTCTCCAACCTAAGGACCAAATTTCGTCTTGGGTAAAGTCATCATTTACAAATGGATTGTCTGCAGGAATTGTATAAGGTCCAGTAGAATTAATATCTAATCGCAAAATTTTTCCTAGGTAAGAAGTTCTATCCTGTCCATTATCTTGCGGATCGCCGCCTGCACCTCCATCTCCAATTCCAATATATAGATACCCATCAGCTGGACTAAACTTAATGCAGCCTCCATTATGATTGCTAAAGGGTTGGTCTGTAGTAAAGACGAGTTTTTCTGAATTTGGATCAGCGACATTAGGATCAGATGATACTGAAAAACGCGAAATCACAGAAGCATCACTTGAGGCTGTATAAGAAACAAAAAAGTAGCCATTATTACTATAATCAGGATGAAAGGCAAGACCTAAGAGTCCTTGTTCGTTTGCCTGAGAATTAACAATAGGATCAATATCCAAGAAAGGTGTTGGATTTGTTGTTCCATCTGCATTTAAGATTTTAATCGCTCCTGTTTTTTCAACTACAAACAAACGATCGTCTCCAGCATGCGCAATATCAACAGGAAATTCAAAGCCAGCAGCAAAATTTTCTAGAGTAATATTTTGTGCCTTAGTAAGAGCACATACAGATAATAAGAAGCATAGACAAGAAAGTAGTCGCATAACAATAATTATTTACTTTAAATGTAATGAATTTCTCTATGCAAATTAGCAAGCTAGAACTAAAGTGTTTAGTTAAAGGCGGAAATGGGGGTAAACCCTTTATCCTTGCTCATAGTATCTTTCTCTTATCCAATTTTTCTTAGTTATTCTCATTATTGTATCTTAGAATGATGACGAGATTCTCTAAAGCAACAGTCCTTACTTTTATTCTCCTTTTTCTATGTTTTGCAGTGCAAGCGCAGGATGATGCAAACTTCGAACTGCAGGTATACCCTACAGGAATTATCCCAGGTATACGTTTAGAAAAGAATTTTGCACTGAAACATGCTGCTCATATTCGAGTGGGAGCACAGTTTATTAATCATTGGGGATTTGGGGTCCAAGAAAAAGAATGGGGATATGGCTATGGAACTAGCTTTGGTTATAAACGCTTTTATAAAGAAGATTTTCAAGGATATTCCTTAGGATTAAAGTGTGATCTATGGCAAAACTTCATTAGTTGGAAAAATGACCCCAATACAACTATGGAAACTTCTGGCAAAACAGAAATCTATGTTATCCAACCTACACTTGAGTTTGGACGCACATTTTTAAAAAATAAGAATCGTATTATCACACCGACAATAGCTGTAGGCTTTGAATGGAATGTAAGAACAGAGGGGCAGCCTACCGGTGAGGGTGCCATACTATTGATAGGTGTGTTGATAGGGAAACGTAATTTTAATAGCTAAGTTAAAAATTGTCTGCTATCGTTTTTTGCACTTCTAAAGCGCGAAACAATTCATGCGCCTTTGTTTTCCATGTACCGCTAAAGCCCTTTGGAATGATCACAAAGTCTCCAGAATTAAACTTATGTGCAGTCCCTTCTAAATCGACAAGTTCTAAGCTTCCTGCTAGTACATAGAGTATGCGTTCTGATAAGGGCTCTTTGATTTCTTGAATGCTAGGCTCTTCCGCTTTCAGTCTAATTGTGAGTTCGTGCCCTGTATACAGCAAGTCTTCGAATCTTCCTGAGGCAATTTTCGTAAGCCCCTGCCCTGCCAATTTCCACTTATCCATAAGCACTGGAAATCTTTTTTCTGGATTTGTAGGATTAGGATTGCGTTGCGCACTAACAATAGATATTTCATGATGAAATGAAGGAGCACCGATCGTTTCCCAGCGCCCATTAAATCCTCTGGGTACCATAAAGAAATCGCCTTTAACAAACTGCATATCCTTTTGGTCTTTAGGAGATAATAATGCCGCACCGTTTGTGAGAAACAAAAACTCATCAAGCTCTAGGTCTTCTGGACTTGCAGAAGCATTTTCACTGGAAACAACCTGTACGTTCAAATCTGCTCCTTGGAAAATATTTTGGAAGTAAAGAATTCGTTCTGGCTGACTAGGACTTCTTCCTCTATTCATATTGAGACCGGACAAACTTTCTTTACTCACTCGAATTGGAGTAACAAGAGTTCCATTTACTGCATTGCTTTTTTCTTCTTTTACCCCTAGCAGCCCTCCAATCCATTCTATACATTCTTTTGCATCTATAATGGACCAAGAATGTGGATGTCTTTTCCCATTTGCGCGATAACCAGTTTGAAAGCTTTGCACAAACTCTGCGTTCTCGTTCCCCAGTTTCAACAATCGATTTATGAGCTCAGATGTCACTAAAAAATTACTGTGGGATACACTTTGATTCCTCTCCGTAAGTCGCCAAGGAATATCGACATCATGATATGCTCGCACTGCAACATCTTTTAAGTGTTTTTCTTTACCTGTTCCTTGCTTAGAAAATGAAAAGCTATTCATTTGCTCAAAAATGTCTTGATTTGTTTCAGGAGTAGCACCATAAAAGGCATTATATATTTTCTCTACCCAATCTGCCTCGTCAATAGCAACTTGAGAATCTCCTTGCTTTTTCAATGTTTGCATTGTCTCCCAGGAATGAAAGATATCAACAGGCGCATCAGCCATAAATACAGCGAGCGGATTTACAGGGTAACGATTAGGAAATTCCTTACAGAGTTGTGCATATCTAAGGGAGATCATTCCGCCTGCAGAAAAGCCTCCAAAAACAAATTTGTTTTTGTTTAGCCCATACGTTTTGATCGCGTTGTTTAGTCCCTTTGTTAAGTTTTCTTTTAAGAGAGAATCTACGGATATACGCATGCCAGTAGAAAACAGCAGAGTCAGTATATTATTTTGTTCAGCATAATGATACAATTCAGAATCTCTCAAAACGTCTTCTGCTTTTTGCCCCAAACCAGGAAAGAGAACGAGCGTTGCTTCTATCTCATTTGAACTTGGGGGAATAGCTAGGTAATAACCATGGAGATCGTCATCCTTATCAAAAACGATCTTAGTCACATTTTCACCCGGGCTTTGAGACGTGAGTGGCACTGCGCATAATAAGAACGCAAAAAGTTTTATTGTGATATTCAGTTTGAACAAATCCATAGAGCTATTTTTTTATTAAAAATAGACAATCGATACTTAAGTATTTTCTTTTTAGACCAATCTAAAATCTGGAGCGACGAAGCATGCTGTTTAAGCTTATGAAAAAAAAAGAAGCGAGAATCTCATCTCGCTTCTTGACGCTAATCAAATTGGTTTTTTGGAGTTATGCGTCTGTAATTTCGCTGTTTATAAAATCAATGGTTTCAATCATTCAATACAAAGACGTTTACAAAGAAGCGAACCACAAATTCTAAAGGTAGGATAGAAGGTAATTAACAAAACTTTCACTATTGCAAACTTTGCTCTCTTTTGGGTACAAACGGGACTTAATGAAGTATGAACAAGCTAATACAGTGCAAAATAGGTGGTTTTTAGGTAGGATGCCTCTGGAAAGCTTATTGGGTGATCTGCGTCATGAAAGGTTTTTTCAATGAAATTATAGTCCCTATTAGAGTTTGATATTTCCTGTTCAACCAATGTAAAAAACATTTCATTTTCTATTCTACTTGAGCAAGAAGCCATGAGTAGTATTCCATCCTTCGCTACAAGTTGTACACCGAGGCGAACCAATTCTGCATACTTTCTTTTTGCCATTTCTACTTCCTCTTTTCGTTTTGCAAATGAAGGAGGATCGATTATTACAAGATCAAACTTGGTTTGCATTTTAGCCATGGCTTGCATAGTTTCAAAGGCATCTCCACACACTTTGGAATGTTTCGGATTTTTGAAGTTGAGAAGTACATTCTGTTCTGCTAATTCAAGTGCATGTTTGCTAATATCTAGACTTACTACTTCTTTAGCGCCTCCTGCTAAGGCATGCACAGTGAATCCACCTGTGTATGAAAATACATCTAAGACCTTCTTATTCTTTGCTAAATTTGAGACCTTTCTTCTATTATGTCGTTGATCTAAAAAATGACCTGTCTTATGCCCCTTGCGAAGATTTGTTTTGAAGCTAAGTCCAAATTCTAAGAATTCAATTTCTTCGGGAATTTCGCCATAGAGTAGCTTTCCATCAGCAAGATCTGGATTTCCTTTTGTTTGTTTTTGGACAAGACGGCTCGTGCGCAAGAGTACTCCTGTATAAGCCTCCAATTTTATCAGAGCTTCTAAAATTTTATCTAGATAAGGAAGCCAAATTTCAGAATATACTTTAACAACCAAAAAGTCAGCATACTTATCTACAATTAATCCTGGAAACCCATCATTCTCACCATGGAGAATGCGATATGCATTTGTAAAGGTCTTTTTAAAATGTTCCCGTTTTACAAAAGCATTTTGTATTCTTTCATGAAACCAAGTCAGAGATAAATCAACAGGATCTGTTGTTGAAAGCATTTTAATGCGAATAACGGAGGCTGGATCATACAAACCAATTCCAATACGTTTATTTGATTTCCTATCATAGATAATTACAAGATCTCCTGCTTCTCCTGGTTTGGACAATTTTTCGATTGCCTGCTCAAAAATCCAGGGGTGACCAGATTTTATTTTTCGTTCAGCAGCTGCTGAGACCTTGCATGCAATTCTATTAAGTTCCAATTATCCTTTATAAAAAATCCACTTACTCAGTTCCCTAAAATTAACTTTCTTTCCATACATAAGGATGCCTACTCTATAAATTCTTCCTGCTAACCAAGCAAAAAATACACAGGATAGGATTAATAATAATATAGAGAGTAAGACCTGCCAAATGGGCGGATCAAAGGCCAGCCTTGCTGGCATGATAATCGGTGAGAGCAGGGGTACCATGGAACCAATAACAGCCATATTCCCATTCGGATTTGTTATAACTCCTTGAAGCATTATAAACGCAATTATTACTGGCAGCATGACTGGCAGCATAAGCGTTTGTCCTTCTTGCATATCATCTCCGATTGCCGAGCCTATTGCTGCAAACAAGGCAGAGTACATAAAGTATCCTCCAAAAAAGAAGGCTAAAAATGCAGGAATAATCATAGCCCAATTCATAGATCTTATTTCAGTGAACATTGCTCCAATATCAAAGTTATCTGATTCTTGTGCTATGTTAGCCATCTGCTCCATTTGATCAGCCTGTGGTGTGCTACCCATAAATGACTGTGTCACCATCATAATTATAGGAATTAATATTATCCAGATTGCTACCTGGGTAAGACCTACTAGGCCTACGCCCAATACTTTTCCCAGCATCAGATAAAATGGCTTAACCGAGGATATCATTACTTCTGAAATACGATTAATTTTTTCTTCCATTACGCTTCGCATGACCATCATACCATATACAAAGATTACCATGTACATAAGAAAGCCCATAATCATCCCAAATGCAGTACCTAAAACCATGGTCATTTTACCAGACCCATCCTCTTGTGATGTTCCGTCTTGCATGTCGATTGAGGTCGAAAAGCTATCATAGACTTCCCTATCAATTTCTGAGTTCTTAATCTTGTGCTCTTTGAATGCGGTTTCTAATCTGCGCTCAAGACTTTCAATAGCCGCTATCCCAGGTTTTTCTTCCGCATAATATTTTACGGAATGATTCTTATTATCTAAATCCGTAAAGGGTGGAATATAAACAGCCATATCATATCCTTCCTTGACATAATTTTTTTCAAGGCTATCCAAGGCTAGGTCTGTAAAATCCATCACCATACTTGACTTACGCATTTCTGCATTTTCGACAATACCTGAATCGTCTTTTATAAGAACGCGTTGATCTGCCTTTGATGAGTTTCCCGCAAGAAGGCCACCCCCTATCATAAGTGCTGCCATACCAAGCGGTGTCAGTAGTGTGGCAAGAATAAATGATTTCTTTTTTACTCTGATCGCATATTCTCTCTTAATTATTAACCAAAGCTTGTTCATATCTTGTTGTTTACGTTTTTAATGAAAATGTCGTTGAGGCTTGGAAGAATTTCTTGGAAGGAATTTATGTGGATTCCTTCTTGGATAAGAGACTGTAAGAACTCATTTGAGTCGTGGCCTGGTTTGACTTGAATCACCAGGCCTTTCTGCGTATCTTCAACTACTGAAAAGCTGTCACTTTTTAGGTGTGCCGGAAGCATACCATCAAACTCAATACTATATTTATTCTCTTTGAACTTTTGTTTGACGGCATTCATTTCTCCTTCTAGCATGAGTTCACCATTATTGATAAGGACTATATCCTTACAAATCTCTTCTACCTGTTCCATCCTATGCGTTGAAAAAATAATACTTGCTCCATTTTCATTTAGCTTAAATATTTCTTCTTTAATAAGATTCGTATTTAGAGGATCAAGTCCTGTAAAGGGTTCGTCTAGAATAAGCAATTTGGGTTTGTGGATAACCGTAGCGATAAACTGGATTTTTTGTTGCATCCCTTTGGAGAGTTCCTCTATATTTTTGTTCCACCAAGTAGAGGCTTCAAATTTTTCTAGCCATTCTTTAATATCTCTTTTGGCATCTTGCTTCGTAAGTCCTCGTAGTTGGGCCAAGTACATAAGCTGCTCACCTACTTTCATTTTTTTATAGAGTCCCCTTTCTTCAGGAAGATAACCGATATCCAGAATCATATCTGGGTTAAGTCTCTTTCCATTGAGGGTAATTTCACCTTGATCCACACCAGTGATCATGGTAATCATTCTTATGAGAGAGGTTTTTCCTGCCCCGTTAGGCCCTAAAAGTCCGAAGATGCTTCCCTGGGGAACATCAAAACTTATATTATTTACGGCAGTATGATTTTGGTATGTCTTAGTGACATTCCGAAGCGAGAGTACGTTCATAGTTTTTTACTTGGTCTTTACTTGTGATTAATTCAACTTAAGCACATATGTTTTTTATTCTCTTAAATATTCATTTATCTAAGCAAGAATTCTAACTATTTTCTATTTAATGTTCAAAAAACTCGATGAACAGGAACTTGGTAGCTTAATAATCTTAACATATCTTTAAATAGGCCTTTTGTTACAGCTGGTACGCAAATTGCGTCTTAACAAAGTTAAACGGGCTATTTTATTGAATAAAACCAACAAAAATGAGGTCTAAACTACTTACATGCATGCTTCTTGGTTTCTTTTTAAGTGCAAATTCGCAGGTAACTGAGGATATTGTGCGGATGAGTCAGGGTGAACATAATGCCTATATTATTACCATGGAGGGCGCAGATAGAAAGATGGTGGAGAAAACCTGGAAAGACTATATGAAGGAATACGGGAAGGTAAAGCATGATAAAAAATCCAAAGAATACTATTCCGTAAAAACGGACATTCCCTTTGTTTCGAGATCAGAAAACCTTCAAGTCTTTTTAAAATATGAGGAGCGAAGAGGTCAAACAACTGGATATATCTTCTTTTATGATGGAAGTGGGTTTGTGAACCCAGATGATTACCCAGATGAATCTTTACAAGCCGAGAAATTTGTTGAGGAATATTATTATGAGGTAGAGAAATATGTCATAAATAAATTCCTTGAAGATGAGGAGGATAAGCTTAAAGATCTTGAGAAGGACCTGACTAAACTAGAAGGTAAGCACAGAGATTACGAAAACGATATTGAGAAATACGAAAAGAAGATTGTAGAAGCTGAAGAAAATATCGAGAAGAATTTAAAAGAACAAGATGATATGCGATATGCTGTAGAAAAACAAAGACAGCAGGTAGAAGCGGTTATCGAAAAATTAAATTCGGTAGGTAAAAACTAAAAACATATTACATATAATTATATATGTTGAAAATCCTAACAAGCCGATGCCAAACAGCATCGGCTTTTTTATGGGAGCGCTATCAACATATATACATTTTACATATATAAACTAATGATAATATGATTACGGATATGCTTAGAAAAATCCATTAGCGATTAGTAATCAGCTTTTTCCAAACTTCTACATTTAAAATATTGCAAGTCTAATTTCATATTAGTAATTTTGTATATACATATACTGTATACTCCGAAATACTCTTTCCAAAGGTTATCCACAGTTTAACAGTCTATACTAACACTAAGGTAAATTTGTAACTCATCTAGCTCTTATCCGAAAGGAGATAATTGAGTAGATTTGACCCTTGATTTATTTTTATAATATGTTTTTCAAATAGCTATGCCAGATTCCAAGAACTATAAAGATCAAAATGCTCCTTTTCTAAAAAAATTATCGGCTGATAAGGAAGGAGATATGATTTTTGGGAGAGTGCAACCGCAGGCGAGAGATTTGGAAGAAGCTGTCCTAGGTGCCATCATGTTAGATAAGGATGCCCTTCCTACAGTAATAGAGATACTCAGAAAAGAAAGCTTTTATTATACGCCACATCAAATCATCTACGATGAGATGTTAGGTATATTTGAAAGGACGCAGCCTATTGACATACTTACCATTCATGAGGCTCTCAAAAAATCTGGAAACTTAGAAAAGGCAGGTGGCATCAATTATCTGATGGACCTGACAAATAAGGTCGCTTCAGCAGCTAACATAGAATATCATGCCCGTATAATCGTACAGAAGTTTATTCAACGGGAGTTAATCCGTATCTCAAATATGACCATCAAGGAGGCCTTTGAAGACACCAAGGATGTTCTTGAGCTTTTGGATGAGGCAGAACAGAACCTGTATGAGATTACAGATAAAAACATGAATACGGGTTTTGAATCTGTGAGTGCAATTATCTCCAAGGTGCAGAAAGAAATTGAGGTGATTTCACAACGAGGTGATGGACTGACAGGTGTTACGACAGGATTTAAAGAACTTGATAAGATAACCAACGGGTGGCAAAAGTCGGATCTAATCATTATAGCAGCAAGACCGGGTATGGGTAAGACTGCCTTTACCCTATCGCTGGCTAAGAATGCTGCTGAGCAACAAATTCCCATTGCAGTGTTCTCTCTGGAGATGGCAGATACGCAGCTTGTCCAAAGACTTATTTCCATGGATGCTGAGATAAATTCTCGTACTCTAAGGAATGGACAACTAGAACCAGAGGAATGGCCACGATTGAATAACTCTGTTGAAAAATTATCGAATTTACCTATCTATATAGATGATACCCCAGCAATAAATATTTTTGAATTGCGTGCAAAGGTGCGACGTCTGAAAAACAATCATGATATCCAGTTAGTAGTGATTGATTACTTACAATTGATGACTGCAGCTCCTAATCAGAGTAAGGGTAACAGAGAACAAGAAATTTCATCCATATCACGAGCCTTGAAAGGGCTAGCCAAAGAAATGCAGGTACCTGTCATCGCACTCTCCCAGTTGAGTAGAGCAGTAGAAACAAGAACAGGAGACAAACGTCCTCAACTTTCGGATTTGAGGGAATCAGGAGCCATTGAGCAGGATGCGGATATCGTTACGTTTATCTATAGACCTGATTATTATGGTTTGGATGATGACGAAATGGAGGCAACACCTCAGGATGAAGCGGAGATTATAATTCAAAAACATAGGAACGGTTCGCTGGGAACGGTCAAACTGCGATTTATCCCGCACTTTGTAAAGTTTGTTGATGCAGTTGATTCTGGGTTTTCAGAATTCAATGTGGATCCGTCTAATCCCTTTGGTACAGGTGGCAGTAGCTTTATTACTAGACCATCCAGCATTAATGATAATGATGACCAGGAAATAGAGTTTTAAAGCATAGAACGCGCTTTGCCAGCAGATTCCTATATTTTAAAATGAAATGACTTAGTTTTGCATCCAAATGGCTGAAAAAAAATCTCCTAAGAAAAATTCTCTCTTCCCAATGCGACTCAACAAGTATCTGGCGCACTCCGGTATTTGTTCTAGAAGGAAGGCAGCAGAACTCATTAAGGATGGACTTGTTTTTTTTAACGGCAAGATAGAACGCAATCCAGCCATTCTCGTCTCAAGAACAGATAAGGTAAAGTATAAGGGTAAGGTCATAAAGCCAAGTAGAAATTATATCTACTTATTACTCAACAAGCCAAAGAATACCATCACAACCATGTCGGATGAAAAAGGTAGAAAGACAGTATTGGACATTGTAGAGTCAAAGGTGCAAGAACGCATTTATCCAGTCGGAAGACTTGACAGGAATACAACGGGACTGCTTCTTCTCACGAATGATGGCGGCCTAACAAAGCGCTTATCCCATCCACGCTATAAGGTAACTAAAATCTACCATGCAAGTTTGGATAAAAAATTAACAGCTGAACATATGCAGGCGATAGAAAAGGGTCTGCAACTAGAAGATGGTGTTGCGGAAGTGGACAGCATAGAATATGTAAAGGGCAAGGCTAAAACAGAGGTGGGTATTACTATCCATATGGGTAAAAACAGAATTGTGCGCAGAATCTTCGAATCCTTAGGTTATGTGGTTGTCAAGTTAGATCGTGTGTATTATGGTGGTCTTACTAAAAAGGATCTTCCTAGAGGATGGAGTCGGTTTTTAACGAAGCAGGAAGTGATTATGTTGAAGCATTTTTCGTAGTAGGATGAAGAGCCTGCCTGCTTGCGCATGCAGGCAGGACGGAGAGATGAAGAGATGGAGAGATGAAGAGAGAGCGGCGTGTGCGGAGGGAGAGGATGAACGGATGAACAGACAGAGCGGACGAACTGACGAACGGACGAACTGATAGAGCGGATAGAACGGACACAACGGACAGAGCGGACGAAGCGGACAGAGAGGACGGAGCGGACACAACGGACAGAGCGGACAGAGAGGACGAAGAGGACAGAGCGGACACAACGAACACAACGGACAGAGCGGACACAACGGACTGAGCGGACTGAGCGGACTGAGCGGATGAACGGGAACAAATGAACGGAGGAACAAATGAACGGACTCGTGGTGCGTAGTTTCCAAACTACGCATAGATATTATGGACATTTCATCTAAAGTAATTCTAAGTTCTTCTTGTAGATTGGAATCTATAGATTACGACAGGCTGCGTGAGGGGTAGTAAGGGAGCCTGCGGCCTACCTGCCTGCGTGCGCACGCAGGTAGGCCGCAGGCTGTCGCCACAAATTTTGTGGGGACGGAACCCCTGGATGACCCGACCCTTGCGTGAGCATAGTGAGGGCAAGGGGCACGCCCAAATGAAGAGTCTAATTTCCTTTAGCTACTTTTAAATGGTTTGTCATAAACATGGAGACAATAATCACAAGAATACTCACATAGGCCACATAGTTATAATTCTCGAGTGTGCCTGTATCTGAAATGTAGACGATGGTGCCAGAAATAAAGGAGGCAAGAGCAATTGCAAGTTGTTGTAAAGCGGACTTCATACTCATAAAACTTCCTCTATTTTCTTGTGTGGGTGCTGCGGTTATAAGCGTATTGGGTGCGATGAATCGACCAGAACCAAAAATAAAAAAAAGGCTTGTTGCAATAAGTGCTATATACAAACTTGCTTGTCCAAGATGGGTTATTAATATCGTAGGAATGAAGGACATTAGGCATACTATGACAAATATTTTCATGACGCCATGTCTGTCTACTAATTTCCCAATGTAGGGTGCAGAAAAAATTGTGAGTAGACCTCCGATTAAGAAAATGTATTTGATTTGCACCTGTTCTAGACCGACGTTTCTGATCATATAGGGTGTAATAAATGGAATAATTATAAAGTGTCCAAGTACGAGTATCATTCCTGTCAGTAAGGCATTAATTTGGTTTTTATCTTTTAGTATGAGTCCCAGTGTTTGAATCGGTTTGCGTTTTCTATCTACCATCTCAAAATGCGAAGTGAGGGAAGGAAAAAAGAATAGTATAAAAATACTCAGCAAGATACCTGTTCCTCCTAGCACATAGAACGGAATACGCCAACCGTACAAATCCGTAAGAAAAAGACCGAAGGGGACGCCGATTGCAGAGGCTGCAGAAAAGGCTGTCATAACAATTCCCATTGCCCAACCGCGCTCTTTAAATTTAAACAAATCAGCAACTATGGACAAGACTATAGCTCCAAGTATACCTCCAAACAAACCTGTAAAAAAACGAAAGCCAAGGAGCTGCACATAGGTAGTGGACAGGGCACATAAAAAGGATCCTATGGTGAATCCTGCATAGGATAATTGGAGTGCATGTTTTCTATCAAAAAAATCTAGGAACAGCATGCCACATAAACTAGACAAAAAGGCTGCAAAGGCATATGCGGAAACGAGAAAGCTATATTCTTGGGTATTGATATTAAACTCTGAAATAAAAATATCTCCCAAGGGCATAATAAGCATATTGCCTACAATATTAGTTGCATTAATAAGTGCTAGCAGATATAGAATCGTATTTCGTTTCAGTTCTTATGGATGAGATTGCAAGTTACGATAATCCATAAGATCTCTTTACTTGATTTTTTTTAATTTATGATGTCTTAGTTTGTGCAACTGCAGATCTATGTCTTGTGTAAATTTAGAGCGCGAAGAATGGTCTTCGTACTTTGCCATAAGTTCCGTAGCTTTCACACCTGATTTGTGAGTAGATGTTTAAAAAATTGGATAGTAAAAAAATGAATCAATTGTTTAGGATTTTGTTTTGTTTCCTAGCAAGCTTTATTCTATTTTCTTGCAAACAGGATAGAGAAAAAGAGCCGGTCACAACTAGCATTCAGAAAGAACTTTCAACTTTACCTGCTTCTCCCAAAGTAAAAATTAAAAAAGAATTAGACTATGACACACTGGCATGGTCTGAAATTACAGAAGCGGATTCTATATATCTAGACCTGCGTTATGCTACTGAAAATAATTTTACCAAGACTCAGATTTATGACTGTGCCCGCTGTTTCCTAAGACCAGAGGTGGCATTGCGTGTACGTAGAATAAATTATTTTTTACATCGAAAATATAACTGGCGTTTAAAAGTGTTTGATTGTTACCGACCACGTCCTTATCAACAGAAGCTTTGGGATATTGTACCTAATCCTATTTATGTTTCTAATCCAAAGAAGGGATCTATGCACAATAGGGGTGCTGCCTTAGACCTGACTATAGTAGATGCGGATGGTAAAGAGCTGGATATGGGTACTGACTTTGATTATTTTGGAAGAGAGGCACATACAGATTTTGTGGATTTGCCCGATACTGTTCTACAAAACAGAGCTATTCTTAAAGAAATCATGCTTGGGAATGGTTTTAAGGGCATACAGTCCGAATGGTGGCACTATTCCATCTCGGGTCTGGGGAGCGAATTATCTGAGTGGGTATGGCCTTGCAATCTCTAAGCATTCCTACATTAAAGAAGATAAACCGAAAAAATCCACTAACTTATGCAGCGTTCTCAGTTTCCCGGAGATATAATATATATGGATTAATCCTATCCACGACAACAAAACAAGATCAATATGGCTAAACTTTACTCTTTTCTATTTGTACTATGCTTCTCTCTTCAATACGGACAAAGTCAGGCTCCAGAGCTGATAATGACTGACATTAACGGAGTAGAACATGATTTATATGACGATTATTTAAATCAAGGAATTACAGTAATTATGATTCTGGATGCGGCCTGGAATCCATGGGCAGAGGTATTTGTAGAAAATGGAGTATTGCAAGAATTTCATACCCAGTTTGCGGGTACGGGAGCTGTAATCTTGTGGGTAGATGTAGATCCTACAACTGATTTGGAAGATTTACAGGGTACTGGACCGAATGGCACAGGTTATGACTTTATAGCGGATAACCCCTATCCTATTTTTAATCCAGATTTTTTCGACATAGATGCGTGGCAGGTGCAATACTATCCGACAGTACGTATGCTCTGTCCTGATGGTACTGCTTATGCAGATGGTCAACAAGATACAACAAGTGGAAATTTTATACTTACAGAAGAAATTTTCTATGGAGAATTTGAAACAGCTGATGACATTGCAGAAGCGATGGTATCCCTGTGTGGAACTGATTTTAACCTAAGCAATTTGAGTGGTACGGTGTATGCAGATGCTAATGATAATTGTGAAGAAGATACGGACGAGGCAGGTGTGCAAGGAATAGTTGCGACCATAAACGGACCCAATGGTGAGTTTAATAGAGTCTCGAATTCAGATGGAGATTTTTTCTCGTTTTTAATGGAAGGTGATTACGAGGTATCTATACAGGAACCTAATGATCTTTGGACAGTGTGTAATAATAATCAGAGCTTTACGGTTGTAGGAACTGATACAGATGTGGTATTAGACTTTGGTTTACAAGCAGATCAAGATTGTATTGATCCCGTTATAGATCTGTCTGTACCATTTTTACGTAGATGTTTTAATTCTTATATGTACATAGACTATTGCAATGAAGGAACAATTGTAATGGAGAATGCTACTATTGAATTAACCTTACATGAGGATATTAGTATCGTGGAATCTTCTATTCCAGTTTCTTCTCAAGATGGAAATGTGTATACCTTTGAATTAGGCGATCTAGATCCATGGGAATGTGGCGAACTTAACCTTGTTGTACTTGTAGATTGTGAGGTTGAGTTAGGTGAAGAACTTTGCTACCAGGCTGAAATTTTTCCTGAATCAGATTGTGTTATAGACCCTCGTTCTTTAGGATTAGAGTGTCAGGAAATTATTGGTTCATTTGATCCGAATGACAAGCGTGCATTCCCACTTACGGGCTCTGACAATTACAAAGTTTTACCAGATACAGAAATAAAATATCAGATTCGCTTCCAAAATACGGGTACGGATACAGCATTTAATGTATTTATCGATGATCAGATATCAGACTTGATGGATCTTACTAGCCTGCGTGGTGGTGCTAGTAGTCATCCGTACGAGATGGAAATTTTGGACGAACGTATTGTGAAGTTTAAGTTTGATAATATTTTATTGCCAGATAGTAATGTAAACCTACTAGGTAGTAATGGTTTTGTAAACTACTTTATCAAGCAAAATCCTGGGCATGCAAATGGTACTGTTATAGAAAATTATGCAGACATCTTCTTCGACTTTAATGATCCGGTACGTACGAATACGACGTTCCATGAAGTAGATGATGGCATCTTAAATACAAACGACTCTAGCTTTAATCTCAATTTCGTATTGAGTCCGAATCCTACGCAAGATGTCTTAAACGTAGAAATCAGAGAAGACCTATGGAAGGGAGGAGAAGTTAGAATTGTAGACTTACAAGGAAAAACACTACAGGTAGAGCGTGTGGAAGGAAGTGTGAAAGAAATAAGGCTTAGAGGAATATCAGCAGGTATTTATCTTATGCATTTACAGGGAGACGATGGAATATTGGGCACTAGAAAGTTTGTAGTCACAGATTAGGATATAGTTAAATAGTAATATGGAAGCCTTGGATTTATTTCAGGGCTTTCTTTTTATAAGCGTACTCCAAGCGATTCATTTTAAATTCTATTTGTCTAATCAGAGCTAGGAGACTGACAGAGGCTAGTTTTTAAAATTTGTAATTTAAATCTATACGTGTCACTAATTCTTGAAAATCACCTGCGTTCATTTGCTTTTCATTTGCCCTTCTCAGAACATAGGAACTATTTAGCCTTAGAGTTGATTTCCTATTTAATTTAAACATCAAGTTCAAAGTAGGTCGTATCAAGGAATTAAAATATTCTCCATTTTGCCTTAGATACACATAGGACAGTGAGCTTCCGAGTGTTATTTTCTTCTGCAAAAATCCTTTTGAATATGCAATTGTAGGAGTTGCTGAAAACAGCTGTGCAAATTTTGCCATATTTCTATTGACTAATAGTGAGGCAGTCAATGCAGAATTTGAATTTACAAATTGATGGTTGAAAGAGAGGTTCCCCATCAGGTTAGTATTCTTTTGATTTTCATTGATTGTATCGTTTTCAATTGTATTAGAATTTTGGAGATTAAAATTACCTGTTAAGCTGGAGGTTTTTTCTTCTCCTTTAAAAAGATTGAAGGAAAGATTTAGGCTTTGGTTTACCAAGGCGAGGAATACGGAATCAACTAATCCTGGAATGGGGAGTTCGGTGGAACGAATTTTATTTGTTGTCCTGAAGTTAGAATATGCCAAGGCAAATCCAAGTTCTTCATTATACTGATAATTAAATTGTGTAGATGCTATTATTCTATTAAGGCTATTTTTTTCTGCTGCGCTAATATTATTGCGTTCCCAACCTAATCTGGAAGAAAATCGCAATTTGTTTTTAAACAAGGCAGTATTCAGACCAGCAGTGAAGTTTTCAAAATCATTTTGAAAGAACAGACTACCTAGTGATCTGTAGTCTGGATCCACTCTTTCGTGTTGCAAAGAGATGGACCCAAAGCCTACACGAATTCCTATTTCAGTATGTAATGCTTTGTGGTAGCCTGATGAGACTTTAGGCGAAAATAATCCACCCATTTTCTCCCAATAGTTGATGCCATCTTGTTCAAATATTTCTTGGCTTCGTACATCTCTTGTAAATGCACTTAAAGCATAATCTAGTTTTAGGTTTATTCTGTCTCCAAATTTTCTTTTAGCAATTACACTTAGCACAGTATTCTCAGCGGGAAGTACATCACGGCGTTGTACTGGATTAGGTATTGAGTTAGGATCGTCAAAGGCACTAAATAAAATCAATGCAATCTCTTGATGGTCTTTTTTGTATCCAGCCTTAAGCCCCCACCCCATTCTTTTGTAGCTTGGGTCTAGATTTTGTTGTAATAATAAATCCTCTGCGGTTGCTCTTCTTAATCTACCATACATAGCAGATATATTAAAATTACCTGGCGTCAAATCTAGACCAGTCCCTAAATAACTATGTCCCCCTAAGGTATATTTTGAGAAGTTCATAGATCTGTAACCAAGATGCAGTTTCATCCATTTATATCTTGGGCTAATTCCTATCCGTGTAAAATTAGGTAAGTCCACTCTAGGCAGATTTAAGCTATAATATCGTCCTCCCTGTCCAAAGTTAAAATTCACACTTGTATTTAGACCGAAGGCACTTACAAGTAATCGTGCATTCATTCTCATATTAAAAGGGTCCACCTTTCTATCCGAACCAAATATGTAATTACTTCTAGCTGATGATGACAGCTGTCCGGATATTTTCACTTCTTTATTACTCGCCTTTGTTTTTAAGCTATTCAGGTATTCTTTTGCATCTGTATTCCCTTCTTGCGCCCATGAAAGTGAGCAGAAGAACAAGATGATGAAGATATGTATAACTCTGATTGGAATATTCATAGTTATATCTTTGTAAAGTTTATATATCTCCAATCTTGATCAGTCATCAAAACCATTGAATAAATTCCTGATGGCAGATCAGTTTTTTCATAAATCTCAAAATGCAAGTCTGTCATGTTGATATTTCGCTGCTCTACTATGTATCCCACTTCACTTACTAAAAACAAACTAACATCATTGTTCCCTTTTATGGACATGCTCACTGTCCAAGTTCCATTATTTAATGAAGGCGTTATTTTAAACTCATTGATAAAGCCATTTAGCCCTATATGGTTGTCTGGATTAGTGAGTTCCTCTTCTGTTTCAAAGATTTCAATTTCTTTCCAAATAGTCTTAGAGCATTCCCCTACGACAGCTTGCATCCCGATGGAATAGATACCAGGCGTATCAAAGCTTACAACTTCATGGTTTAGATCAGAAGACAGATGTGTAATGAGGTCTCTGTCATAGATCCAAGTCACATTTTCAAAGTGTGGGTTAGAAAAATCCGTTGCGATAATTGGCGTATTTATTACTCCTTCCGTACTCATTAAGAAAACTAAGCCTTCAAAACCATCGTCATCTATGCTAATAGTCACTTCGTTTATTGCGAGACAATTATCATCAGAGTAGGTTTCCAAAACATAGGTTCCAGGATCACTAATCTGTATTTCTAGTTCTGAATTAATAAATTCTCCTTGTGGATCATACCAGTATCGTTCTTCATAATCTTCTGCTGCCATTAACACAAGAGTATCATCTGGACAAATTTCCTGATCCACTAAGCCATCCAATTCCAAGATAAACTCTTCGCCTTCTGGCATAACAATATCAATACGTTTAGAACAGTAGCCATGCGCAAAAATTTCAGCGGTATACGTACCCGCTTCTAGTGATTCTCTTATTGGACCAAAGGCATTATCAATCCAAACAATGCTATCAGGCATTAGCATATTATCAATTAATAATTCTATAGATCCGTTTTGATTCCCAATACATGAAGGAGCTATGACTATTGATTCGACTACAAGTGCTTCCAAACTTTGGATTTCAATAAGATCTGGGAGAACAAATGCACAATCTGCATCTAAATTTATTGCAGATATCTCATAGCTACCATCCCCCACGTTTTCAAAGACAGGGGAATCCGAAAAATTAAGACCGTCAATACTATAGACAATATTGTAATTGTCGACGATAGTTGGGTCCAATAAATTTATAGAAATTGCGGATGCTCCATCCTCGCAAGCAATTGTTACATCCGTATTAATAATAATGGGTACTGCAGGATTAAAGAATTGAAATGTGGTAGCAAACTCTTTAATACACATGGTATCTTCAGTAGCAATAAACACTTCATACAAATCATATCCAATATTTTCAAATACAGGAAGCGATTGCCAATCCTGCCCACCATTCAGGCTAAAAATAAATCCTTCTAAATCTTCAGGAGAAACAAGTTGAAATGATCCATCATAAGCATTACAACCCGAGGGTTCCATTCCCTCTTCAAACATTAGAATAGGAAACATTGTTTCCGTCACTTCTATACTACTTGAATATGTACATCCAAAACTATCTTGTACAGTAACAGTATATTCACCAGCTTGGTCTATTTCGATTTCTTGTGTTACACTTCCATCACTCCACAAGTAAGAAAGGTACTCATCCACTGAGAGCGTAATTGTTTCATTAATACAAATATTGGAACCACCATAGATGGGAACATCTTGTTGTATTGCGTCCAAAATTTCATAAAATAGGATGGTATCACAATTTGTAGAAGATAGTGTATCCATATACAAACCGCTTTCCGTGATTACCTGCCCGTCGATTATTATTTCATTTCCTTCACACAGGTAATCTACTATATACAGTTCCTCCTCTTCCTGAAAATCTAAGTCAAGAAATAAGGTGGAACTACATGAGGACAATTCTACCTCATAGGTACCGCTTTCCGTAAATTCAAATCCAAATACTTCAAACAATGTAGTAGAACAAACTATTGTATCAATAAGAATATCCTCTACTGGAATGAGGCTAATTTCCTGTATTAGATTATACATACAACCATTCATATCCTCTTGTTCAAAAATATACGTACCTGACGTGTCAATACCCTCTGGTTGTTCTCCTAAACAGTACATGACTTCTTCATATACATCGTCTACTACAGGTATATCCTCAATAGTAAGGGAGATACATTGCGAAGTGCAATTATTTGCATCTGAAATTATTATAGTGTATGATCCTGCATGTAAACTTTCAAATAGACCTGTTGTATTTGTTTCTGAACCTAGGGAATAATTATAGGGTGACACACCACCGATTCCATTTACGGAAATGCTACCATTATTCATTTCACAGGTAGCATTCGTAGAAGCTATAAATTCACAACTTAAGGGCGCCGGTTGTTCTATTGTAACTATATCACACTCTAGTTCACAGTTATTTGCATCGCTGACTATTATTTGATATTCACCTACTGGTAATCCAGTAAATACACCGGTAGCATTGGTAGTAGATCCTAAGATATAAGAATACGGTGCTATTCCACCCGTAGCCTGCATTGAAACAGTTCCATCTTCTGCTCCATAGCAGCTTACATCCTGGACATCTAAAATTTCACAAGCTAAAGTATTTGTAAAGCCGAGATCAATTGCCGCACATTCTATGGTACAATCATTTGCATCTGTTATACTTACTATGTAAAGACCAGCGGTTAATCCTGAGAATGCACCTGTTGTATTTGTTTCAGATCCTAAGGAATAACTATAAGGAGCTAATCCCCCCTCTGCAGAAACAACTAAGCTGCCATCTGCACCATTACATGTAGCAAGATTCGTTTCAAGCACATTACACATAAGTAATTCTGGCGTAGTGATAACTAGTTCTGCACATTCCACACTACAACCGTTGGCATCAAAAATCACTATTGTTAAACTACCGGCCGGAAGACCAGTAAACACACCTGTGGCATTTGACTCCGAACCTATCGAGTAAATATATGGCCCTATTCCTCCACTAGCTTCTACAATAACGGACCCTGTATCCTCATCACAAGAGGTACCATTTGTACTGATGACATTGCAAGACAATGGTTCTGCTTCTTCAATTTGAATAAGATCACATTCGACTGTGCATCCATTCGCATCTATTATGTTTATAACATAGGATCCAGAAGACAAGTTTGTAAAAAGACCATCAGAATTCGTTATAGATCCCAAGCTATAAACATAGGGTGCATAACCTCCAAATGCTTCAACTGTAAGTGCGCCGTTATCGCTCCCATTGCAAGTAATATGTTGCAGGTCGATAAATTCACATGTTAATTGTTCCGGTTGATCAATTATAACTGAAACACATTGGACCGTACAATTATTCGCATCGATTACAGTCACTATATATTCATTTGCAGGTAAGCCATCAAATAGACCAGTATTATTTGTTGTTATGCCATTAGAGTATGTGTAAGGCGCTAGTCCCCCCTCTGCAAGCACTTCAATAAGACCATCAGAATCACCAAAACAGGAAACATTGGATGTTTGAATGAGTTGACAACTAAGCATCTCTGGATTGGTAATTACAACTTCATTACAAACGACTGAACATCCATTTGCATCTACAATTTCTATAAGATAAGTTGTAGCAAACAAACCTAAAAACTCACCAGTGGTATTTGTTTCTACTCCATTAGAGTAGGTATAAGGAACAAGTCCCCCATTTGCAGTCACTACAATTGAACCATTGTTCTCACCACAACTAGTTCCTGTAACGTCGAGGATATCGCAGATGAGAGGCTCTAGTTCTTCTATTACTATTTCATCACACGCTACCTCGCAATCATTGGCGTCTATGATAGTTACTACATAGGTGTCTGCAATTAATCCAGTAAATATACCTGTAGAATTTATCTGTCCATTTAAATTGTACAAATAAGGAGAAGTTCCTCCTGTCGCTTCGACTGTTATACTTCCATTTTCAGCACCAAAGCAGTTCAGCGTTGTTGCTTCTATCAAGTTACATTCTAGAATACTTGGTTCGAGTATGAGAATATCATCACATATATGTATGCATCCATTTGCATCCGTAAGAGTAATTGCATAATTAGCAGGTTCTAGGTTTTCGAATTCACCTGTCGTATTACTTGTTATGCCATTTGAATAAATATAGGGAGCTACTCCACCTTCAGCAAACAAACTAATCGTTCCATCTGATTCACCAAAGCAAGTTACATTAGCAACTGTTTCTACATTACACACTAATGATTCCACATCGTTAATTGTGAGAGGATCACATTGTACTTCACATCCATTTGCATCAATAATCTGTACTACATACGTTGCAGCATCTAAGTCAGCAAACACGCCATCACTGTTTACAATATTCCCGATCGCATACACGTAAGGAAACGTGCCGCCTGATGCTTGTATAGTGATAGTTCCATCTTGGAAACCTGCACAAGAAATATCAGTTGCAATAGCGCTATCACAAACCAGAAGCTCAGGCGAACCTACAATTACTCCACCACAATTTGACTCACAGCCATCTGCATCCACGACGCTTATGGAATATACTCCAGCAGTGATTCCAGTGAATACTCCAGTCATGTTCGTAGTTATACCATTACTGAAGATGTAAGGTGCAGTTCCACCCGAGCCCTGAACAACTATTGAACCATCCGATCCTCCAAAACAGGATACATCGGACGTAAACTGTAGGTTACAAAGCAGCATTTCGGGGTTTGAAATTACTAGCTCATCACAGCTTACCTGACAATTATTTCCATCTGTAATTAAAATATTATAGATCCCTGCTGAAAGATTACTAAAAATCCCATCCGTATTTGTTATAGAACCTGTTGTGTAAGCATATGGTGGTGTACCTCCTAATGCCTCGACCACTATACTACCGTTATTTTCTTCACAGCTTGTGTTGGATGTACTGATAACACTACAGGTCAATTGTTCAGCTTGCGTAAGTGTAATAGCATTGCAGTCCACTGTACAATTATTAGAATCTGTAATCGTAATGATATAAGTACCTTCTTGCAGACCTGTAAATATACCATCCGTATTTATGTCACCATTTGTTTCATATACGTAGGGAGCTGTACCACCAATAGCAGTTGCAGTAATAGATCCATCCGATCCAAGAAAACAGGAAATGTTTTCAAATTCTATAAGATCACAACTTAGTTCATTAGGTTCTTGAACCAGAACCTCACAGCTTGTCTCACACAGATTCGCATCCGTGATAGTTATCGTATATGTATTCGCCAGTAGATTGGAAAATATTCCTGTGCTATTTGTTGTATTCCCATCTGTATAACTATAGGGAGCTGTTCCGCCCTGTCCTATTATTTCTATTGAACCATTGGATGCACCAAAGCAAGTGATGTTAGTTACAGAAAGAATATCACATACTAATTCTTCTGGCTGGCTTATTGTAATTGCCTCACATTCTGCTGTACATCCATTGGAATCACTAATGGTTATTACGTATGTTCCTTCATCCAGATTTGTAAAAATTCCTGATGTATTTATATTACCGTTTAAGGAGTAGCTGTATGGAGCCGTTCCTCCATTGGCTCCTACTTGAAATTCTCCATCTACTAAACCGAAACAACTAACATCATTACTGAATTCAATCAAGCAACTTAGGGCATTCGGATCTTCTAGAACGATGGCGTTCGTTTCCAATACACAGCCATTCGCATCTGTGATAGTTATTACGTATGAACCCGCTGTTAGATCTGCAAATAGGCCCGTGGTATTTACCACTCCACCTAAAGCATATGAATAGGGCGCAGTTCCCCCATTGGCAGCAATCTCTATAAGACCATCTGTACCGTTGGCGCAACTTATCGTGTTTAGGTCAACAAGCTCGTAAGAAAGAAATTCTGGATCATCTAATGCATATGGTCCACAGCTTAATTCACAGCCATTCGCATCCGTAACTATTATTGAATATGAGCCTGTTGATAGTCCATCGAATACGCCAGTTGTATTTGTACTTATTAAATTTGTAAAACTAAACGGAGCTGTACCTCCTGTTGGCTCTATCACGATGGAGCCATCGTTGCCATTGGCGCAGCTTACATCTGTCAATTCTACGTTGCCACAAGTTAATTCCGCAGGTTCGTCAATTACAATTGCCTCACAGCTTGTCTCACACAGATTCGCATCCGTGATAGTTATCGTATAGGTATTCGCCAGTAGATTGGAAAATATTCCTGTGCTATTTGTTGTATTCCCATCTGTATAACTATAGGGAGCTGTTCCGCCCTGTCCTATTATTTCTATTAAACCATTGGATGCACCAGAGCAAGTGATGTTAGTTACAGAAAGAATATCACATACTAATTCTTCTGGCTGGCTTATTGTAATTACCTCACATTCTGCTGTACATCCATTGGAATCGCTAATGGTTATTACGTATGTTCCTTCATCCAGATTTGTAAAAATTCCTGATGTATTTATATTACCGTTTAAGAAGTAGCTGTATGGAGCTGTTCCTCCATTGGCTCCTACTTGAAATTCTCCATCTGCTAAACCGAAACAACTAACATCATTACTGAATTCAATCATGCAGCTTAGGGCATTCGGATCTTCTAGAACGATGGCGCTCGTTTCCAAAATACAGCCATTCGCATCTGTGATTTCAATCATATACACTCCAGCTGAAAGACCAGTAAATTCTCCTGTTACATTTGTTATGTTTCCTAAGGTGTAACTATATGGTGCAGTTCCTCCTGTAGATTGAACAATTATTGAACCATCAGATTCTCCAGCACAACTTACTGCATTCGTACTCTCCACTGTATAGTTTAGAATACTAGGGGATGAAATAGAATGTTGACCACAAAAAATAAAGCAACCTGCAGCATCTGTAATACTCATAGAATAGGTGCCCATACCCAAATTTGTAAAAACACCCGTTTGATTTGTTGTCAAAACGTTGGAGAAAGTATAAGGAGCAGTACCACCGGTTGCAGACAATGTAATCATACCATCATTGGCTTGGGAGCAACTTATGTCAGTCACAACTATATCTCCACAAGCCAATTCTTCAGGTTCTACAATTGTAATTTCATCACAGATTGTTTCACACAAATTTTCATCTGTGATGGTAATAAGGTAATCTCCAATTGAAAGATTTTCAAAGACACCTGTAGTATTCGTCGTAATACCATTTGAATAGCTATATGGAGGAACTCCCTCAGATGCAGATACAATAATAGAACCACTACCTACTCCATCACAAGTAATATTGTTTACTTCAAGCACATTACACACGATAGCCGCTGGTTCAGAAAGCTGTACTTCTGAACATTCCACTACGCAATCTGAGATAGCATCAATAACATGCACTGTATAATTCCCTGCCTCTAGATTTTCAAATATTCCAGTACTGGTTGTATCCGTATCGATTGCATATAATAAAGATCCTGACCCTCCAGATGCCATTGCTGTTATAGCACCATCATCCGCTCCAATACAACTTACTGTATTCGAGGATAATATAATACATTCAATTTCTTCCGCTTCAAACAATTCCAATTCCGCACAAACTTGTGTACAATCATTTGCGTCACTAATTGAAACAGTATAAATACCTGGGCCTAATCCATTGAATACGCCAGTTGTATTTGTATCGTTATTCACCATATATGTATACGGTGGCGTTCCACCTTCAGCAGTTATGGTAATTGATCCATCATTTTCACCAAAACATTCTATTGATTCAGATTCAACATCAGCACAATTAAGTAATAAAGAAGGGCCTGTAATTACTATATCATCAGTAAAAATATTACATAAATTTTCATCTTGTACTTCGACTTGATATGTACCAGTTCCAAAGTTAGTGAAGACTCCATCATTATTTTGCACACCATTTACTATGTAAGTTAGTTCACCAGTTCCTCCGCTGGCAGTAAGTTCAAACCCACCGCTACCATCTAAACAATTGTCAGGTGTGACACTCAATATTTCATAGCTAATAGGATCTGGATCTATTAATACTATTGGATCACATACCGTTTCATTTCCTGCATCATCTGTTACTGTAATAGAATACGTTCCTCCTGCTAAATCTGTAAATAATCCATCACCCTGAGCTCCATTCCCAATGTCAAAGCTATAGGGTTGACCAACTCCTCCACCAGCAAACATTTCTATCAGTCCATGTTCGTCACCATTACATGTATTGTGTACGAGATTTCCTAGCTTACAGGTGATTGGCTCTTGTGCTCTGAGCAAAGTAGAAACAAACATTAAGCAGCTTAGTATGAATAGATTAGTAATTTTCATGTTGTTGCATTTTGGTAGTAAAATCAAATTCGCTTAGAGTTGAATGCTTTTGGTATTCGACATGGGTGAACTAGATCCATTTATAAGTTTTGCTTTCACTTTATATTTATATTGAACTTTTTGTTCAACTAAATTATCTACGTATTCATATTCATTTAAACCAGTAGAAATATTGTTAGAAATGTCCAATAAGTCTTGTTGTTTAAGAATTCGATAGGTTTCCCAATTCTCGGTATCTGTAGATCTGTAAATCGTCATTTTATCAAGCAATTGTGGAGGGAAATATTTCCAAGACAACTTAAGTTTGGTTTTTCCTTTGTCTGAGGCGTCCTTCAAATTAAAATGAGCGATTTTTTCGCTGAGTTTGTCATCCCATATTTTACCTTTTTTGGTTTCAGAAGCAGTTATATTTCCAGCCCTATCAACTGCATCAATTTTATAGAGGTAGACAATATTCTTTTGTAATCCAAGGCTATCTTTAAAGAGAGCTATATCTATGTTAGTAGAATCTTCGCCTATAAGCAACCATATATTATTTCTTTGCGATTTTCTATATATCAGGTGTTTTTCTACATCAGGTGAAGGACTACTTGCCCATTCAAAAGAGATATCAGAACTCCCTTCATGCAAGGTTCTTATGAGTGCTTTGGATGGAGGAACTACGTCAAGAAAGTTTACTTTACAAGCATCAGAGTATTCTGAATCATTCATTCTAAAGTCCGTTGCTCTTAAACTAAAGTAAAACTCCTCACCATTACGTCTTGCGTCCACAGGGAAGGTATAGCGTGCAACACGGATTAAGCTATCAGAAATATTATGGAAGTCATTATTGTCTGACCAAGATGCCATCACATGATAGCCATCGATATCCACCTCTTCGCCCCACTTCCATTCTAGTTCTACAACATTATTTATTGTATCTAACAAGCAGCTAAGACCCTCTGGTTTTGCTGGAGCTTCTTGATCATTTAGACTGACTAAACGAGCGATGGACAAAAACCGTTCATCTTTGAGTGTCACTGTTTCTACTTGTATATAAGAAGACCTCGGTGCATTCTCTATGAGATATTGTCGTTGGGTAGGAGGTATTAACTCCTCATTTGCCAAGTAGGTTTGTTCACCGTAGGTGTTTGCGATATGAATATTAAATCCCTTAATGAACTGATCATTTTCCGGGTCACTTTCCCAGCCAATTATTACTTTACCTGGTTCTATTTCTTCAGAGATGCGGATTACGGATCGTGATATATAATTCTTTTCTTGACCCTTACCAGCAATAACATCTGATTCAGGGCCGACAAAACCAAAAGGTGTTCTTCCTTGTACTTTGTAAAAAACGGAGTCTATGTTATTCGCCAATGAATCCGTGTAGGAAGTTTGAAAATCATCCACTTTGCCTGAAACAACTGGCGCAGTATTAATCAGCGTATAAGTTCCGTCTCTTTCATTAGATTTAAATACATCATAACTCATATACTGATGATGTGTTCTAAATGTATTCCACTTTAAAGTAGCAATGCTATCTTCACATGTGATTTCCAAGGAGTCCACAAAGGGTAATTTTTCTAGGCTATTTTCAGAGACTAAGTAACTATCACCTTTGAGAGCGAAAAAATTGTCCCCTGACTCATTGAAAGATATTTTATATAAATACGAATCACCGGGACGTACATTGTAATCGACAAACACTTCTCCTAATTTTTTTGCTGCTGGCATGGAGTGTGTAGATGCAATAAAATGAAATGTAAATCTATTGTTTGTAGCAATTGCTTGATTTTCTATATCGGTTAGACTACCTGGAGCTACACCAGGTTCAAAGGTATTGAAATCCCCATACAAAGACCCTGCAGCGAGCGTTTCCCATTTGTCATTTTCATTGAGATTATTTTGCCAACTAAGTGAATCTAGCGGCTTAAAAACCCCTAAATTAACTGATGTGTTTTCTCGTTCTTGCTCAGTAAATATTTTATTATTCTCCTTCACAGTTTGGCGTTCAAGAGTATAACCGTGTTCATTAGCATAATGCCATGCATATAAATCCATAGGTGCCCATCTTACAATTATGGAATCACCCGTAGTAAATGCTAAAAGTCTGACACCAATTTCTTTACCTACAGTAGTATCTTGTATTGCTTGTCCATTTGCAGCCAACGCAGATATTACAAATAAGGAAATTTTCAAATAGGATAGCATCTTCATATTCATTATTATTTAATCAAAAACTACTCGTTCCATTTGGTGGAATTGGATTATTAGGTGGTGCCGTTTGAGCTGATTCTATATTCAGGATCTCTAAATCGAAGAAACTTTCTTTATACCTCATATTTTCCAGCTCGTTCAAATCGTTTACTGTATATCCTTCTTCCCAAGGCACATGATATTTAAGTGCTATTTCATACACATCATTTACCCTATCGTCTTCAGGAAATTGGAACAATCCATTCAAAAAAGCTGACTGCCAGGACGGCACACAGGTACCATTGTTAAGAATATATTCTATTGCATCAATGTGCATTTCAAACATGCGATTAGGTGTCTCAAGATGAAATACCATTGCTATACTTAGAGCTCCATAGCTTATAGATTCTCGCGGATGATCATTCTCTAACCATCCAAACACCTCACCGAGACAACTTTCCGTGTCATTAAATAATAGAGACGTATAGGTCTGGTTTACAGGTAATTTATTTACCTCCCATCTAAGCAAGGGACCTATCTTTGCATGTCCAGGGAAGGCATTCATCTCAAACTGTCTTATACCCACGTTTTCCAAAGAGCTGAATTCTTCGTCCGTAGTAAATACTGCTTGAATATTATCATTTGAGGACCAATTAGAATCATTATTGTTGTAATATACTCCCGTTAGTTGTGCTATGTTATTTATTTTATCTTGTACAGTTTGATACTTACTCGTTTCAAAATCCATTTCATAAATAATCATGTCTGCTCCGAAATCTGGATTTACTATATATGTTGTATCGTAGGTATATCCTCCGGTATACCCGCCTTCATCATAACATCCCAAGCCATAACAATCAGGTATTTCATCAATATGCATTTCAGGTGGATATATTAGTTGAAACGTGTACGTTTTACTCAATTCCAATTCTTCATTCTTAGAAAAATAGATTACATCCTTACCTGTAGATAATTTCTTTACTTTTAAGTCAAGATAATCGCCGACCTGTTGGCCAGTTGCTTTATCAATAAAACGCAACTTTGGACTATACCCATCTGGTAAGTATTCTGGGTCCCAAATTTTACTTTTATCACCATTTAGTGTTAACCAGTAAGCTGGCTTTCCAGCATAACCAGGAATTGTTTGATTAAACTCATCTTTATAAAAGTTCTTCATATTTTTTACTGGGTAGCTTAGGTATATATCTTCCTGTTCAAGAACAAAGTCAACTTGAGGGTCATAATCAGCTGTTTCAAACTCGGCAACCAAAGGACTCGGACGAATTGCTTTTATCTCTTCAACCCAAGCATCCCAAAACCCTGTTCTTGAAAGCATTCCTACTCCTGAGACACGTATTTTAGAATTACTAGGAAGGTAATTATTAGGACGTATTCTTAGCTTTGGCTGCCTATCCCCATTATAATTGATATATGAGGCTGAAAAAGCTATAGGCGTATCATCCCATGTGTACGAAGTATTTTTTGTGTCCATCAAAGACAACTCATTACTGTCGCTATTCTGCACACTCGTTTTTATTGGAATTGCTAAACCTGCATGATTCTTATAATCATGTCTATTTAATACGCTACTATTATGTATGTACTCTTTTATAACCCCTACTCTATATTCTTTAGTTTTACCATTTACAGTTACTGGTGCCACGGTATTTGGAACAAAATTTAATTCAAGATCAATAAGAGACTGTACCGGTATTTTTCCGTCAACCTTAGGTAAGGTGGGTACTATTTCTGCAATTACATCTTCACTAATTGAGCCAAGTTCATCTGCACAACTCGGACTAAGATATTCTTCTAGTGGTGTGCCAATTTTTGCCTTAAACTGAGTCTTTGCTTTAATCATTAAAATTTGAAATTCCACATCAACCCTTCCTTGTGCAAAGAATGGATTTGGTCCTTCCAGTTCTAGCAAGGCTCCCATTTTAGCGCTTAAGACATCGTAATTTATCAGCCTTCCAAAAATTTTAAATTCTACACCCACTCCAAAAGTAACAAACATCCAAGCTTGACCTTTTGCGTACCATCCTTTAAAACCAAGCCCGTCTGTACATGCTGATTGCGCTAATTTATTAAGTAAAATATCGAAACCAAATCCACCTCCAACATTTGCATACATAAATAAAAACTTAAGGTGCACGTTAAATGCAAAGCCAAGACCTAAGGCCATTCCTTTACCAGAAAAAATATCTGGATGCGCTAAATCAACCTGATCAAGATTATTATCCACTTCAGATGTATTAACACCATCTGCATTTGAGCCAAACAGACTAGTGTAAGTTGATGGCTCTGGAAGATCTGATGGAAGACCAAAATTACCCATCATAAAATAACTCGTCACAACAGCCCGAATCACAACTAAGTCTAACATTAAATAATTAGGTGTTTCCGGCTTTCCAACACTTACATTCCAGTGAACATTTGGCGTTGTTGGACTTGAAGGACAATTCTTACCAATGTAGATTTCTGATTCTACTACACCTTTCAAAATTTGAGCATCTATATAGACACCTACTGCACCATAAAAGGATGGACAGTCAAAATTGAACTGAATTAGCACTTTTGCTGCAACCATGCAGTCCGGCAAATTTGGATCTTGGGTAACCATGTTATGAATGTAACTAGCTGGTTCTCCAACCATAACTCCTGTGGTTGCTGCATTAGGATCACTAGGATCTCCAAAATCTAATGGCACTATTCCAAAATCTACCTTATCAAAAAACTTACCTGAGCCCATGAAATAGATGAGATCTATACCCCATTTTTTATTCCCATTCGTCGTTTCACTAAACTGCATTCCAAATTCTACATTCACAGTATATGCCGTAGGCATCCCATCACCCACAGCTCCGCCGCTTGGATCTGGATTCGTTAGTACAACAGAAGCCATAAAGCCGAATACAGTTGTACTTGAGTTAGTAGGACTCAGCGTAACACCTGAAAGTGTTGCCCCATATTCTGTTAGGAAATCATTATCCTCACTATCTAAAGCTATCTGATTAAATGCTTGCGTTGCGCTCGGTCTTTCCAGGTTAAAATAGCAACCCCCACCAAAGCCTATTATACTTATTGCCGGGCTGAGTGGTAGACCAGGGGTAAATTCTGCAGCTGCATCAATCATAAAGTATTTCTTCTTGTCACCACCAGCTTGGGGAATACTACCAAATTGTGCAACTGCTCTTAATTCACCAAATAGGGCCTTAGGACGAATAATCGCAAAGGCTCTAAACCCATTCCCCCAATTTTGCTCATTGGGGCCAAACTCTGTTTCCTTATAAAATTCTAGAAAGGCTTCAAAGTAGCTGATGCCAGGAATCACTTCTTCTGCAATGACATGTACTGTTTTTAATCTTAAATCATTTTTTAACCACTTATCTAGTCCACCAGCAATAGTTGACTCTTCCAATTTCCCTTCTGCAACAAAACCTCCTGTCCCTGTGAGATCCTCTCCTATCGCGACTGTTACTTTCAAAAAGAAATCTATGTCTGCCCGCTCGTAAACTCCATCCGCATATGCTCTTCCCTCCGGACTTCCATTACCAGCTGTTCCTCCATTGACATCCATTTCAAGCTTTAGAAATCCAAGATCCACTGCTCCCAAATCAATCAGCTCAATACTTCCAAATTGCAATTTTGTGGTTCCATGATTCGCTATTTGCAAATTCCGTATTCCTACCGTAGGCAAATTAATATCCATGTTCTGGGTCATCTTTCCATCAATCGAAATATTTGCATCTACGTGTGCGGTAAATTCCATTTTTTGATCTTGGGTATTATATCCAAATTGTAAAAAGCTTGTAGACTTAATTTCGGCATTTGCTATCCATGCAGGGATATTTTTATCTGTCGTTAATGAAGCGTAAAAATTATATCCATTTTGTGGATCTATTTCTGCAGTATATGCTATTGCATCGTTCTCATTTCTATTATTTGTTTGATTATTTTTATCCGCAAATAAAGGCACATAGATTTTTCCATCAAACACTACCTGCCAGTCCGTTGAATGCACAATGACAAAGGACATATTATCTAGGGCAATACCCCAGCCATTCATATTTGCCTCTCCGAAAGCAAGTAAAGGTGCTGATTCTACAACTGCCTTCCCACCTATACCATTACCATCTATAATGAGATTGTCAACATATATTTTTATATCGTTTTGGTTATTTGCCCCTTCTGTCAACTGCCTTGGAATAGTAACACCGATTCGTCCTGCATGAAAGCCTTTCCACAACGCATTTGTACCATCTAGGATGTGAGATTTAACATCCATAGTTCCATTTGGCATCATGGTCTGATAATCTATTTGGGTTTTACCTGTTATAAATGCAGGACTTACAATCTCACTAAAATCTAGAGACATATCAGAGGCTTCCCATACATAGTCTGGCACGCCTTTAATTTCAAATGCAGGAATACTTAGCTGTACAAATAGTTCGCTCGGTTTTTTTAAATTCTGTACTGCGAATGTGGAAGTTATTCTTCCTGTACTCGTACCATTTACAGTAGGAGGTCTAATCCAATCTCTACTAAAAATTACATCTCCTGCAATTGCTAGATTTTCGACTCCATTACAAGCTACTTCTACGAAGCTGCCTTCACTGTAGGATTGAGGATCTGAGGCTAGACCCTGTGTTCCCTTTTTAAAATTAAGGACAACCTTTCCTTCAAAGAAGTGCACTGGGAAATCAGCCATAAGGCCAATAAAGGCATCTCCAATAATACCGGAGGTACTACTATATTTCAAATCTGGCGAATAAAAAATCAACGGTGTATCCCCTAGAATCGCAGACTCTATCATCACATAGACATGTAGTTGTGTATAATTTGAAAACAACTTTATCTCTGAGATTACCATAGTAGCACGAAATCCGGGTGGCGCTGTGGGTTCTTGCTCTCCTCCAATACCTGGAACACAATCTGGAATATTACTTCCAGAAGAAAGTCCACCCGTACCAATGCAAATAGGTAGCGTTATCAAGTCTTGATCCCCTGTTAATTTGCTTAAAAAATTACCAGAACATATTGCAGCATTTATCACTTTTCTGGCATCTCCAACTGCTGTTTTGTACTCAGCAATCTTATCTGCTGTTGTTCCAATGCGTAGATCGTCTTGATCACCATTTATAACAGGCATTGCTAAGAGTTCACTCCTGTACTTCTGACTAAATAATTCAGCAATTTGTTCCGAGTTCATTTCTGTCTCAGATTCGAGGCTACTTTTTATTTTCTCATAAATATTTTTTTCTAATTGGGATGCAAGTTGGTCCATAGACTTCTGCAGTGGTTCTATTCCTCCTGGAATTTCTGAAATATGAATATCACTTTTAGTTCTAGAAAGGAATGGATCCACTGTTTCAGGTACTATAGAATTGCTTTCGATTAGAGGAAGCGGATGAATACCCAAGGCCTCCGCGTGCAAACTATCTATAGGATTTGTTGCAAAGGATGGTAGCTGCAGACAAAGAAGAAAACCTAGGAAACACCATTGCAGTGTTTTTTTAATTTTCTCTATACCAGGGATATTTAGTATGTAATTAATTAAATGCATTTTATTGCTTAGTTAAATGCATTTCATGGTTAGCGATGACTGCATTTCATGTTTAATAATTCTATTAATACGTTTCCATATCAAGGGAATACGTTTCTTTATTTTCTAATATCCATTTACGCATTTCAATAAGGGCTACTTCATAATCATCTACCTCTAAACTTCCAGATCGACTTGTTGTAAATGGAAAATAATAAATGGCTGGTGCGAGTAATTCAATTAAGCGGTATGCGCAGATTATGGGTTGATTCGATTCTGGGTCAGAGCTTGTACAATTAAGTTCATTTGACATAATTATTTCTAATAAATAATCTACACAGGTTTTGTTTCTAGTATATATTAGTTTTGGTGCGACGTTATAAATAAATTCATCATTTACATCTAGCTTACGGACATTCACCATTAAAGTATTTAGCTTTTCTGTATTCCCTGCGCGAATCTGTGCAAATCCATGTGCTTGTATAAGGGATTGGGTTTTCAATTCTTCCTGAGTTACAGCATTTAATGAGTCTTGTAACTTTAGAAAGCCTGCTAATTCTATCACTCCCTTAAAATGATATTGTTGTGGCTTTAGTAATAAGGCTATCTTTTCTTTACTTTTTGAATCATACTCTGAAAAAGTAAATCGTTTAAGCTTTTTTATAGCTTTGGCGACGATGATACTTTTTTCCGATTTTAGTTCAGAAATGTACAAGGATATTGTTCTTGAATAATCTATTTCTTCATTTGCTAAAAGGTTTAGACAATTGAGACAAAGAGATAGGAATATAGAAAGTATAGTATAATGCATCAAAAAGAGTCTTTGTTTTTTAAAAGGATGAATCGTTGGGACTTTACATCTTGCTTCTCTCTATTATCACTCAATTTTCAACAAAAATGGTTTTAAAGCAAGGTAGAATGAGCGAATACGGTATTTGAGTGTAGGAATGTAAGAATTGCATTAACTAGAGTAATTAATTCTGCATCGTTTTACTATATTCATCTGGATTATCATCTTCTTCATTAAAATCATATATTAAATACCTAGCAATACCAATATCAGTTGGCATAGGGACATCAGTACTTTGCGGGTCCATCCATCCTTCATTTCGCAACCAAGAAACTCCAGAAAGAAATCGAGAAAATCTATTGTTTGAAGGGTCAGAAAGATCTTCTTCTAGTAGAAAAACTTTCCCATCACTATCAACATATGCAACATCGGCACTTACATCTAAATAAAATGCACCATCTAATAAATCATTTGTATTATCTCCTTTAGTCAAATATCCATTTCCCGTAAAATTCAATGAAACTTTGAAGTATACATTTTCAGTGTTTGTAGCCCAAAAAGGACTTGGGAAATTTTGATTTGCTACATTCTCCAAACCTGAGAAATATATATTTACTAGTACCAAATCCAGCGACATAGCATCATGAAATTTAGTTGTGTCCACTAAAGAACTAAATTCTACCCTAGGCTCAGTATCTCCGTATTCTAATCTTTGGTCAAAATCAAAATTTATTAGGGAATGCTCAATATCAACTTTAATTTGTGCATACAGTCCATTTACATCAACTGTATTTTCTATAAAACTCTGTATAAACGCTGGAAATTTATCTTTGAATTTGTTGTACATACTAAATGGAGTGCCAGGTATTGGAAGAGATTCAGTTATACCAATTTCTAAATCCAATCCGATATCACCGGATCCTGAAGTGACTACTAAAGGACTTCCAATTTTCTCTTTCGTAATAAAATTCACTTCATTATCGACTAAGCAGTCCCATTTATATCCATTTATACTCTTAAGATCAACAGTTTGCAAGGATAGTGATTTAACTATTTCTGCAAATCTGTTGAATCCACCACACACTTTGTCAACGACTTCAATTGGTGTATAAATTCCATTAAGCGAACGAGCAACATTCTTATACTCAACAAACTGTACTGTAGAGTTCTGTGTCCCGTCAAATGCATTAACTCCTAATTGATATTCATGATATTCATTTTGATCATTAAATGAAGTAATAGAAGCACTTGGATTGCCTGATTGTCCTGCCAAATGAGAATTGAGTGATTGGGCATCACTAGCTGTTGCCTTATTCCCAAAAATAAATACTGGAGGTAACTCAGCACTATATATTGGTTCACCAGCATTAAATGTTCCGCCTCCAAGGATAGTATTTATATCCACGCCATCATCAGAGGGTAGAGGAACTCTAATAAGTTGTAATGGAATTGTATTACCATTCTCCCATACGACTTTCCTTGGTGGCGCATTTCCATCTTCATCAACAGCCGGTGTTCTATCAAGCAATTCATGATAAAATTGGCAATTCGCTGCATATTCACTGTCTCCTGGCTGATATGCCTTTACTACAATTTGTGCTGTTTCCGTAATTGCTCCGCTTAATTCAATTGGCATACTTGCACCCGCATCATCTTTAAATACATTCTTTTTAATGTGTGTTCGCGTTAAAGTAAAAGGACTATTTAAAGAATTACTTGATACAACTGTTTTAGAATCATAGGACTTACTACACGCTGTATAAGCAGTCCCCGCGTTCCAATTAAAGGTATAATTAGTCGGATTTACTGGTTCAAATTTAGAATCATCTTGACAATTTTGATTGAATTGGTACGCCACTCCTAATTCAATAGGATTAGATGATCCACAAACTATGAAGTCTTTATATGCAAAATTACCTGATTGAAATTCTACGTTGAATGGAAAAATTGCATTGCCTTCAAAATCTTTAAATACAGGAGTAATCTTGATATCTAAAACCGCATTATTAGAAGATACTTGACTATCGAAAGAATTCTTGTACAGTTTCAAATCACCCAATTCTGGATTCCTATCTATTTGCACTGTAAATGAGTTTCCAGATCCAGTAATAAAGTCAGGCGGGATTTCGCTTAGGTTTGCATTTTCCCATCCACTAGAAGGTTTTTTTATACTAATAATGTAATCTTCTGCTTTAGCAAGTTTATCAAAAACTAATTCAATGTTTTTCCATCTTGCATTTGGCTCTTGGTAACTTATAAAATTGACTTGAATATTTTTAAAATATTCATCAATAATAGGTTCTGATTTACATTCACAATCATTAATATCTTTTGAAAATGGCGTAAAATTTATCCAAACTTGGCAGGGTATGTCATTATTTCTATTTATTATAACAGATTTAGATATAGCATTACTTGGCATAGATGATATAGTGACATTGTTTAAAACTGAAACTGGATCATCATCCTCATCTCTGGCGTAACCCATAAAATTAGCTGTCCCTTCTGGCTGAAACACAGCTTTAAATAATTCTCCCTCTCTTATAAAACTATATAAAGATCCTCGCTCTAATACATCAGAATTTAAAAATTGCCAAGGCTCATCATCTGCTCCTAATTCTAATAATTTCCCGTCAGGTGCGATGAAATATTTATGTTCTGTTATTTCTGTAATTTCTTCTGGAATGCATTCTTCTTGGAATATTCCAGCAATTGGCTCAAACTCCAAACAAGTCATATCTATATATCCATCTGATATAACTCCGTTTAATAAGACATCACATTTAGATTGAATTTGTGGGTGTTGATTAATTTCAATTAGGTTTCCAATGCCTGAAGAACTGGATATACTACTGAGTATATTCATAGCTTGTTCCGTATCAGGGACTGATAAATTTTCAACGTAACCCTTGAACTCTTTATCCCCATCTTCTTTGAAAATAAAACATGCAGAATACTTAACGTTTCCTCTATCAAATGAAAACAAAGTATTTCCTATGAAATTACCCTCCTCATCAGAGACAAGAATATGGGTAGGAATATCTCCAGTTTGTAATTGGATTGCGTCTCCATTTGGGGCGATAAAGTTACGTTCTGCAATGGCATTCATTGCATCAAGTGGTATACACTGCGTAGTTATTTTATGATATACTTTTACACTAGGTTCACAGTCATCATCTAGATCATTGTAGATAAGTACATTATCAACGAATACATTTCTTGTATCTGATGTTGGTTTTTTCACATCTACAAACCAAGCACTTTGTCCTGATGGAATTTCAAAATCCTCTATAATCATTTCATTTAACATAATTCTCATTCTTACAAATGCACTTTGGCGCTCACTGGCACTCATTTCTCCAGGATGAGGTTCTGACTCTTTTTGATAGCCTTTAAACACTGCGACTCCTTGATCATTCAATACGAAGACTGCAAAATATTCTTCACCATCCGACAAAAATGATGTTATGGATTGTTCTGCAAAATTTGCTGTTTTATTGTCTGTCATTACAGACATAGGTATTTGATTTACTCCTAATTTTATTTTTTTACCATCTGGAGTATAAAAATACTTATGCTCTTTTACACTTATCGCCTCTCTAGGAATACAGGTAATATCAAAATAAACCGAACTTATCTCGTTATCATCCTCCCCTCCTTCAAATACACCAATCAACAACTCCGGATCATGCACCTTATCCCACTGTGGCTTAATCAAATTAGTCCCGGCACTGTAATCCATTAAATTATCTGTTGCCCCTTTGCTGGTTTCATTCCAGGTATCAAAAGAATGTCTAAGTTTAAATGCTCCGTGTCCTAGCTCGTGTGCTATCGTTTTAGTATACTGTTCTTCATCATCTAAAGCCGTGTTTAGATTATTTTGGTGATAAACAAAGCCATAATGAGAACCATGTGGCATCATGCCTAGGGTAGCCCCTTCATAGGTATTTACTAAGAAGATATAGTAGATTTCCTCATCCGGATTGACTAAGCTGTTAATAATATTTTCTTGCTCAGAAGAATACTTGTTAGCTGGACTACTCTGAAAGTCATCCATAGAATCATCGAAATCAGATACATTGAGGGGATTTTCTACGGTTAGATTAATTTGTACAACTGCTGGGGAAAAAATATTTTGTATTGCTTCTTCAAGAGCTAAATTCGAAATGAATGGGTGGTTAATAGTTGGATTTGTATTTCCTTTTACAGGCACAATAACTACATCAATAGCATCCTTATCATAGGTAACCAAATTCAGTTTACCTGCAATTTTTACCCTATCCGTTGTAGCTTCTTCAATAGCATACACCTGCGTTGTTCCAGTTTCCAAAGGTGCTTGTAATGACAGATTTTTAACTGCAGTCCCTGTTGCAGGAATTGCAGTTTTCAGATTATCTTCAAAGCGTAGATAGGAAGGGAATAAAGATCCGTCTGCCATTTTGGCTTTAACAGGTTCATCCGTTCCCCGTTCTATACTTTTCCACGATACCGTATAGTCTTCTCCAGCAATTTTGAACTGATTGTATTCTGGTGCAAAAGCCTCATTTTGAATGGAATCAAGACCATCATGCATTAATGGATCTTCGAAAAAATTGACCTGTTGCTCTGCAGCATACATGTTTTCAATGGCATTTACCATATTATTAATCGCCTCACCGAAATCCTCATTACAATCTTCCATATTACTACCATTGAGGAAAGAATCGCTAAAACAATCAATGGCTGCTTCTACATCCTGCGTAACATCTGCCGGTAGATAAGGATACTCATCCGTGATAAACTTTGAACCATCCGTTGCTATTTCAAACCCAACACCCTCTGAGAAATAATTACTTATGGAATCTAACTGGTTTAATGCATTATTAACTGCTCCTAGGGTATTTTCTAAACTCTGTAAAGCCCCGTCGACAAGTTCTAGGTACCCTACAATATCATGGATGAATTCCGACATTTCTTGGCTAATTATCTGCGCACCAATTCCCGTTACATCCATGTACCCCTCTCCTACCAAGCGGCACTCTGTATTCACATACACGTTATTAAAATTGACATTTACTTTCCCTCGTTTATCTGTCAATGGGATAGACATCTGCCCTTTTCCAGACCAGGGTGCGCCTCCTCCTGAAACTTCAGTAATTTCAATCATAAAATCAGCTGCCCATATTTGATCACCTACCTTTAGTTGATTACGCAGATTCATATTTGTTACATCAGCAAAGGCTGGGTCTACTGCCAAACAATCATAAGGTGGAGGACTTCCAGGTGCACATTCATTTCCGAAATTGACAGTAATGATGTTAGACCATCCAGTCATATTTCCACCTATCATTGCTGTTAGCTTATAATAATAGGTAGAATCGGAGGCTGTACCTGTAACTGTTAAATTTAGTGACTGCACAAACACTGCATCATAACCTGAAACAATTGTAGATGGATCGAAAGAGGTGGAAGTTGCAACTGTCAAATAATAATCCGATACCTGCGGCATACTTTCCCAATGTGCCGTGAATTGCAAACTACTTGTATCTATATTTGTTGCTTCCAGTGCAACAGGCGTATTGAGAAGCATTCCATTACAATTACAATCTGCTCCTATGACATCATTTATTGTATTGCTTAAGCCATCGTCACAGGGACTTCCAACTTGACAATCACAAAAATCTGGCACCCCATTGCCATCGAGATCCATATAATCATCTCCACCAGGACATTTATCATCACAATCACTAACACTGTCTCCGTCAGAGTCTTGGATTTTACCTGCACAGTTACACGGTAAAGTCACTATCACATCATTGATTGTACAGGGATCTCCATCATCACAACTTGCTCCAAGCACACAAGGTGCAGTATCGCAAGCATCAGGAATTCCATTATTATTTATATCTATAGCATCATTATGACCTTCACATTGATCCAAGATATCACAAACACCATCTCCATCAGAATCGGGGGCGGGAGTTCCTGCACAATTACAAAATTCATCTTGAATAAGATCAAACACAGTACACGGATCTCCATCATTACACAGCGCTCCTATTTCACAGTTCTGTTCATTGCAATCTGGGATTCCATTTTGATTAAGATCTATAGTATCATCTTGCCCAGGGCAAACATCTAAAAGATTACATATGCCATCATTATCATCGTCCGGTACGGGCGTTCCTTCACAATAGCAATTCTTTCCTGTTATTACATCAAAAACAGTACAGGGATCTCCATCATCACATAGTGCACCTTGACTACAATTCTGTTCACTACAGTCTTCTACTCCATTTTGATTAAGATCTATAGTATCATCCTGTCCAGGACATTGATCTTCAGCATCACACACCCCATCATTATCAGAATCTGGACTAGGGGTCCCTGCACAATCGCAATTTTCCCCATAAATCACATCAAAATAGGTACAGGGATCTCCATCATCACAGGGTGATGCAATAATACAGTCTGATTCAAAACAGTCTGGAACACCGTTGTTGTTTAGATCAATGGAATCATCCTGTCCTGGACATTGATCTATAACATCACAGACACCATCATTGTCACTGTCTTTAGTAGCCGTTCCTTGGCAGAGACAATCTGGTCCTACAATAAGATCATAATACGTACAAGGATCTCCGTCATCACAGAGGATACCAATTGTACAATCATTATTCTCCTCCAAACAATCTGGTATTTGATTCCCATTGTCATCTGCTGTATCATCAAGACCTGGGCAATTATCTTCTAAGTCACAAATACCATCATTGTCTGAATCAGGTAACAGAGTCCCTTTACAATTACAGTCTTCGTCTATAATTATGTCATTTGTTGTGCATGCTAATCCATCATCACAAGATTCTCCAAAAATGCAAGTTGTTTCATCTTCTAAGCAATCAGGAATCCCGTTTTGATCTAAATCTATATTATCATCTTGCCCATGACATTTGTCTATATCATCACATACGCCATCATTGTCTGCATCTAATAGACAATCCTCAGCTAGGAAAAATTGCTCTACATTACTAAATCCATTATTTTCAAAAGACTCCTGACCTAGAGGGTCAAATGCTTGTACTCTTACCAAGTACTTCTGATTAGGATATAGATAAGGGTCGATAGCTGAATAAAGATACTGGTCACTATTTTGATCTAGCTCAATGACAATGGGTGAAATAAAATCAAGCACCTCGTCATTTGTCATGCCAAGTGCTTTTTCATAAATCAATAAATTATAATTTGCATTAAAACCTATATGATTATCTATCCAGTCAAAATAATAATTAGGTGAAGGAAGAAAAATCTGTTCGCCTATCAATGACACCAGAGTAGGTGGTTTGTGCACTTCTAAAACTGCAGGAGCACAAGACAGATTAGAAACTGCATTTTCATCAAATCTAAACGGATCTACTGCTTCTATACAAATATTATAAAAGCCTTCAGGCATTTTACCTCCTTGTAAAAATTGTTCTTTTGTAATCCCTTGAAATATAAGGTTGTCAGGATTAAAGTAGTCTGAAAGATCAAATCCTGTCAGAGTTTTAGGCACATTAAATGACAAAGAAACTAAAGAACCTATGTATTCAGGATCGGTATAAATATTAATGCCTTCACCAAAAATTCTTATACGCAGCCCCACATCAATATTTTCGAAATCATCATCATTTAAAATGAGGGTATGTGTTAATTGCATAGGGTTTTCCCGAATAAAATCCTCCAGGTAGGGTAAGGTTCCAGAATTGAGGTTAACAATACTTGTAACAGGGTAGGTCTGTGCTTCTACTTTAGAGAAGCAACAGACCCCAGTTATAAAAATACAAAGAAGTTTGAATGCAGTTTTATTGCTTAATAAACTCATGCTTTTTGGTAAAGTGCTAGTATCATTTGTACAACATAGTTGTTAACCAATTCGAGTGTTTCATACATTAATTTTTAAATCTTTCATTTTTTATATGTAAAATATTTGTACTTTTGAATTGTCGTATTCTCCTGCACCTATCTCTTACAATTCAAATAACAAACATTTTTTCTGCACTAAAAACTGCAAATTATTAAATGCAATAAGTGTATGTATGAATGAGTCATTTCAATGATTGAGTTAATTTGATGCGGTCTATTAGTATATTAAAGAGTTAAATAAGCTGAATTGAAAAGAGTATTAATCCTTAGTTATCTATTCTTAAGTGCATTCTTACATGGGCAGGATAATTTTGACAGAGTGTATAAGATCACTTCTGATGATACACCCTTTTTGAATACCTATGAAAGCGTGTTTGATACTTCTGGGTTTTACTGGGTTGGCACCAACAACGGATTATACAGGTATAGTAGTTATAGAGATTTTGACCTAACCTATAAAGATACCATAGTTGGAAAAGCAGTCTATGGAATGGAAATCGATGCGTACGGTACCATCTGGTTTGTAAACAATGTAGGAGTATTGTATTTTATTAAGGACAATATCCCTCAACGATTTTCAATTCCTGGAGACGATATTGTCCAAGTTATCCACTTTCAAAATAATAAGAAGGAAATAATTATTTATTGTCCGTCAAAGGTGTACATTCTTGATGTCAAAAGTCAAACCCTCACATATATATGCGCATATCCATCTGACGATTTACAGATTGCCTTTACGGATAGAATAGTTGACAATGTACTATACAGTATTACAAAAAACAAGAGGGCAAAAAACATATCAGGAATAAAATATGTAAATCTATTTGATCGCTTAAAAAATGAGGCTGCAAAAAAAGGACTTACTGTAGACTTCGAGTCGAATTACTTTTCTAAGTTGATTCGCAGCTATACCGGTTCACTTATATTCATACAGTTGCATATAGAGGATCATCACATTTTTTGCTTCGATACCAAAAGCAAAACATTTATAGATCTCCCTGAGCAAGTTTCTCAAATAAAAGAACTTTTCTCTATAAATATAGCAACTAAAGACCTGTATTCTTTTAACACAAGAAATGGTTCATATCTATTCAATCCTAAACAGGGTAAATTAGAACTCATACCTCAAACGAAGGGTAAAGGAACGAATAACATAAAAATAAAGAACGGACAAATTTGGTGCAATACTAGAACAGATGGTATATTCCTTTTCAATCAAAAGGGCATAAAATTAATCTCCCCTGAACCATATTTTGTCCTTAAGATTTTAGACAACCAAGACTTAGTCGCAAGTAAAAGCAATAACGTTTCTCTTTTTAGAAAAGATACACTTGTGAAAACGTTACAAATCCCTGGAACGAATTATTCAATTAATGAATCAAAACATTCGGTTGTATTACGCAATGGAGGAGAAGGAGATTTCGAAGTGGATAAAAAATCCTTTAGTAAAATTAAAAAGCTTAGAGCTAGAGGACTTAATCGTTTCACTATTAGAGAAGATACTATAACTCTTACCTATACTGGTCTTAAGTTAAACGATAAAATCTTCAATAAATCTCGCTATTACAATTATGTAATTAGCAAAGACAGTACCATAGTTTACCTTGCTAACAATGAAGGTGTAGATAAGTTAAATATAATAACTAGAGAACTAGAAATAATGGATGAGGGGTTCATTTGCAGTAGTCTCAATATTGACAGTAAAAATAGATTATGGGCAGCAGCAGCATCTGGTGGTGGGCTAAGAGTATATAATAACGAAGAACGTCTTTACAATTTCCCCAACGAAGAATTATTTAAAGGAAAAACATGTAGAACAATTCTAATTGATTCGAACAAACTATGGGTAGCGACGAATAAGGGTCTAATAAATTTTGATCCTGAATCACGAATGCATAAAATATATTCCCGAACAGAAGGATTACTCAATACAAACATTTTAAGAATAGCTAAAAATGACAATTACTTATATATTTCAACAATGAAAGGTTTATATTGTCTGGATCTAAATGAGCAAACGGATCAAAATTCCTTTACACCCAATTGTTATATTCAAAGCATTAAAATATGGGATGCCGAAAAGAAAATTAAAAATTCTTATGAGCTAAACGATGATGAAAACAATCTATTTATAGAATTTTTAACGGATGCATATTACATTCTTGGCGACTACGAATTTTATTATAGAATGATAGGGATTGATTCCAGTTGGACTACTACCTCAAGTCAAGAAAATTATGCTAGATTTCCGCAGCTTAGCCCAGGCAAATATACCTTTGAGGTATACAGTAGTCTAGATGACAATAGGATAAAAAGTGATATTAAGAAAATTAATTTCACAATCGATCATCCATTACGACAAAAGCTGTGGTTCCAAATTCTTATTGCAATCCTCACACTCACTGGCCTTTTTTGGCTGGTGAATTATATCCAAAGAGAAAAACTAAGCAAGGTTAAGCAAAATCTAGAGTCTGAAAAAATGCGCTCCTTATTGCAACAGATGAATCCGCACTTTATTTACAACACACTCAATTCTATACAATATTTCATATTTAACGATAAGAGGTATGAGGCTGGAAAATACCTCTCTATTTTTTCTGATCTCATGCGAAAGAATTTTGAGTTTTCAGAATCTGAGTATATCCCCTTGAAAGAAGAAATAGACCATATCAAAAACTATTTGGGTATGGAAAAAATTCGATTTGAAGATCAGCTAGATATACAAATTGATATTGAGGAAAATTTGAAATCGAATTCAATTCATATTCCTCCATTTCTTATACAACCTATTCTAGAAAATGCAATAAAACATGGACTCAGATCCTCCGTAAATAACCGTAAACTAACTATCTCATTTCATAAGAGGGCACCCTATCTTAAAGTTACTATTACGGATAACGGTATAGGTAGAGTGGCAGCAGGAAACCGAAAGAAGAATATCAACAAACCATATAGTAGCAACATCAATATTCAAAAACGAATAGAACTATTAAATAGATTAGAAAAAAATAAACCAAATCCTATTTCTTTTGAGATAGAAGATCTTTATAATCAAAACAACTCCTCAGACGGAACCAAAGTTACATTTAAATTTCCATTATTATGAACGTATTAATAGTAGACGACGAACGAAAAAGCCGAGAGCTTTTGCAGGCAATGCTAAGATCATTTTGTAAAGAAATTACACATATTTCTCTCGCTCCAGAGACTAAAACTGCGAAGGATATTTTAGACTCCCATAACATTGACCTTGTGTTTTTAGATATCGAAATGCCAAATGAAAACGGTATTGAATTTCTAGCCACATATGATATTTTACCCTTTGAAGTTATTATTACTACTGCATACGAAAAATATGCTCTCGATGCATTTCACCAAGGTGCTTGTGACTATCTTCTTAAACCCTATAATCCTGAAAGACTTGTACTGGCATTCAATCGAATTTTAAAAAACATAGAATATCGTACAAAGAAAGAAGCACATTTAGACAAAATTTCTATACCAACTATGCATGGCTTTTCTATTTTAAAAACAGATGAAATTGAATATTTAAAAGCAGAGGGCAATTATACTAAGGTGCATCTAACGAATGGAACATCCATACTTGTTTCAAAAAATTTGAAACGTTTTGAAGATCAATTATTACAAAATCATTTCATTCGCATTCATAGATCTAGTATTGTAAATATCAATGAAATTACGGGTTACTTGAAAGGTAAGACTGCTCAAATCACTTTAAGCTCAGGCAAACATCTAGAAGTATCTAATTCTAAAAGAGAGGAAGTCATCTCAATTCTGAATATCATTTAGGCAAATGATGAATTATCAGCCCTTTATCTAGATTAAATCCAAATAAAGTATTTTCTTTGTAGACCCAAAATAGACAGCTTGGAGCTAAGAGAACTACAAGAAGGAGAACGTGCTATAATAATTGCAATACAGGGCAGTTTAGAATTCCAGAACTATCTTCTGGCTAATGGCATTTCCCTTGGCACTATCCTTACTAAGAACTATAGTCCTTCCTATGCCAAGCTGGTCAACTTCACAGTTGGTGGTAAAATGCTTAGCATGCGAGAGCAGGACTTTTCACTCATCGACTTTGTAAAAATATAGGATGAGTAAGATTGCTCTTGTAGGAAAACCGAATTCAGGGAAAAGTAGTTTGTTTAATCTACTCACTGGACTTAATCAAAAGATTGGGAACTATAGTGGTGTTACTGTAGAACGCAAGACGGGTACTATTGGAAGTCATACCGTCATTGATTTACCAGGACTCAAAAGTTTACGGACAGTAAATATTGACGAGCAAATAACTAGAGACTACATTCTAGATCTTGCTGCCCTACCCTCGCCTGTGCTTTTTATTGCTAATGGAATGATGCTAGAAGATAATCTTCTGCTCTTTTCCGAAATCGCAGATTTACAGATCCCGCTTGCAGTAGCAATTAACTTTAAGGATGATCTTGTAAAGAGTGAAATAGAATTGGACATCAAAAAACTGAGTCAACTTTTAGGCTGTCCTGTGGTACTTATGAATTCACGTACAGGAGAAGGGCTTGAAGAATTAAAATCGATATTTGAAAATGATGGTTTTCGAATTCCGAATGCCGTCTGTAGAAGTCTCTATGATAATTTTGAAAGTGGCGCACTTGTTAATAGCTACTTAGAACAGATAAAATCCAATGAGCTTGCTCATCTTGTAGAAAATAAAGACGACTTTTTTAAACGTCAGAAAATTATTGCTTCCACTATACGTTCGTCCATTACAGATATAGGAAAACGTGGTAACTATCTAGACAAGTCAAAGATGTGGGATAAGTTTATGCTCCACCCTTTCATCGGTCTGCTATTTTTTCTTCTTACCATGCTCATCGTTTTTCAATCTGTTTTCTATCTAGCTGCTATTCCGATGGATTGGATAGATCAAGGCTTTGCACTCTTAGGCGAATGGGCAAGTAATACTATACGACCAGACTGGCTAGGTGATATGGTAAGTCAGGGCATTGTGCCAGGCCTAGGTGGCGTACTTATTTTCATACCGCAAATAGCCATCTTATTCTTTCTGCTTGGCATACTAGAACATTCTGGGTATTTGTCAAGAATCTCATTTATTTCAAATCGTTTTCTTACCAAATTTGGATTGAGTGGACAGAGTGTGGTTCCTCTTATGTCGAGTTGGGCCTGTGCTATTCCAGCTATTATGAGTACACGCGTCATCACAGACCCAAAGGAACGTCTTGCTGTTATCATGGCGTCTCCCCTCATGACCTGTAGTGCACGTCTTCCTGTTTATACGATTTTGATTGCAATTATGTTTCCGGCTAATGACGCTGGATTCTTTAATGCACAAGGGCTCATGCTATTAGGCTTGTATGTTTTAGGTGTACTCGCTACTTTACTCGTTGCCTTGCTTGTTTCTAAAAAATCAAAGGTACCTGCGGGTAAACTTTGGTCTTTAGATTTACCAGTCTATCGTATTCCAAACTGGAGGAATGTATTTTATAATATGTACCAAAAAACCAAGGCCTTTGTTGTAGATGCAGGTAAGGTAATCTTTGTTGTATCTATGATTCTTTGGTTCTTAGCAAGCTTTAGCCCGAAGTCGGAAGAATTTCTAGAAACAAATTTCCAATCTCTGCAAGAAGAAGGATCAGGTCTTTCTAGAGAAGCGGTTGATCTTGAATATTCTTACGCAGGATATTTGGGTAAATTAATTGAGCCAGCAATTGAACCCCTAGGCTATGATTGGAAAATAGGCATTGCTCTTATTTCTTCCTTTGCTGCCCGTGAGGTATTTGTAGGTTCCTTATCCACTATTTATAGTGTAGGTTCTGATGAAGAATCCTTGATAAAGACAAGACTTCAAAATGAAATCAATCTAAAAAATGGAGCACCCCGCTATAATGTAGCTACCTGCTTATCCCTTCTGTTATTCTATGTCTTTGCTCTACAGTGTATGAGTACGATGGCAATAGTACGTAGAGAAACTGGGACCTGGTATTATCCTATAATGCAATTTGTCTTAATGCTGGTCCTTGCCTATGTGGCTGCCTTTATAGGCTATAGAATTGTGTAAGACTGACTCTTCTTTTTTTAGAGGCTTTTCACTAAACTAAATAGGTTTTCAGAAAACGCCTTCCAAGTGTACTTTTCTTTTTCTTGCCTTACATTTCGTGATAAATCTTTTTTTCGGTTGTTTGCAAAAAAGTCGTCAATCCACTTAGCAATATCAGCAGGTTCCTTCTCAGTTACGTAACCGAGTTCTTTGTGCCGTACTACCTCAGCAAGTCCTCCTACATTCGTTACCAAGATTGGCATATCAAAATTATAGGCAATTTGGGTTACTCCGCTTTGGCTGGCAGTGTGGTAGGTTTGTGTAACCAGATCAGCTGCTGAAAAATACAATTTCAAATCGTCGGTAGGAATATACTCATCTCTGATTATAACGCGCTCTTCCAAAGCTCTTTCTTTAATCAATCGCAGATACACGTCCTTATCATCATAAAACTCTCCCGCTACTAATAATTGGATAGACGAATCATTTAATTCAGAAAGTGCTTTAATAATAAGATCTAAGCCTTTGTACTTACGAACTAATCCAAAGAACAAGAGATATTTTCCATTGGGTTTAAGTTTTAGTTTTTGTCTTGCTTCTAATACAGGAACAGGTTTTCCTAAATTGTCGTTGATTGGATGCGGAAAATACTGTTTAGGTTTGCTTGTAAAAGAGCTCAATTCATCTAATACCTTTTTGGACATCGTTATAAAGCCATCAAATTGGCGCACAAAAAATTGAGTGAGTGCCTCATCACCTGGTCTTTTTTCGTGCGGAATAATGTTATCGCACATTGCAATCTTCTTGATGCTAGACTTAAGTCGTTTTGCTACCCAGCCCATGGACATCCCAAGATATGGAAGCCAAAATCTAAATATTACTAGGTCTGGATTTTCTGCATTTATCTTTTTCGCCATTCTACTCCAACTAATTGGATTCATAGAATTTAACTCACGCGAAATATGTAAATCGGATGGTGCTGCTTCAGTACTATATTGTGTCTTACCTGGAAAGAGAATCTTAGGATATTGCAGCGTAAAGGTATAGATAGAGGCATTATGTCCAGCATGCACAAGAGATCTGCAAAATGATTCGTTTGTATCTGCAATCCCACCTCTATATGGGTAAGCAGGGCCAACAATAATTATTTTTTTTGGATTACTATCCTTATCCATTTACAAAGCTCTCTATTCTGATTAAAGATAGTTTTACTAAACCAATTGCATGTATTTTAAACAGCAAATTGTCTTAAATGATGATCTAGATGTTTTGAAAAAAGAACATTCCACTCATTCGTTGATAAGGCTCCAAAGGACAGGTTCTCTTTTCCATTAAAATGATCTGCTCCTAGTTCCTGGGTCTTTTTAATATAATCTACCAAGCGTTGCTTTTCCTTATTAAAATCTCGAGCATCTGCAATAACAAACGCAGGTGCTGTTCTCCCATTTTTAGGATAAGGCTTAGGCCCTACTACTGCATTTTTTACAAACAGCTTCAACATGAATCTAGCAAATCCACCTGGCTTAGGATGTTTGTCTGTATATACCATTTCATAGGCCACATTACAGTGTGCTAACATTTGCGCCACATTCATCTTACCCCACTGTGCCTGCGAATCTGGAGAGAGGGCATTGATCCTATCGAGTGTTGCTTGTGTATCAACGGCATCAAACAAATTTTTCATACGTCCTTTAGAAAATATATAGTGAGTAAAAATTAATTACTTATAGCTTATTTTATAGAGAGTAAGACTTTCAAGATTGTCATCAAACACAGACATTTTCATGATTTTGTTTCCTTTCTCATCATAGGTATAGCTATGCAGTGTACCATCCTCGGGTTCATGTAACAATTTCCCTTCATCATCATACACCCAAAGTAATTCAGACATATCCTTCTGATCAATACGTTTTGCAACTTTCCCTTCATCATCATATTCATAGGTATAAAAATAGGCTTCGCCTAAGATATCCTTTGACTTTTCTTCTAAGACATTCAAATCTGCATCATATAGAAAGTCAGAAATTAATTCTATTGCACCTGTCCCACTATCTTCCTTATAACTTAGGTAGCGGTAATTATCTCCCTCAGGAATGATATCCGTGTACTCCTTAGGCATTGGTCGACCCTGCATCATACTGGCAAACTCTTCTCCAAATTCGACCTCAAGTTCATAACGCATCGTATCACCCAATTTTTTCATTTTTGTTTTCATTTGCATCATACCTGCATCCATCATAAAGGCATCAATAAGTTGACCTTCCAAATAGGAAATTGAAAACTTACTTTCTCCGTTCACCTCCACTGATGTGACTCTATCTTCTTCATCGTAATTAAATACCTTTATTTCATTCATTGCAGCCATAGCGGGATCACCATGTTCTTTGCTTGAATTTAAATGCAGACCGCTTTCTGAAAAGGTCGTTTTTTCAGTAGAAAACAAATTACCATCCATATAGGTTTTAAATTCTACATCAGTTGGTGAGGCAATTTCTTGCACAGAATTGGCATCTGCATACAACTCATAGGTCACCCCATCAATTAGCAAAGTTGTATCTGGAGTTTCCTTGGTAAAACTGCTCGTAGAATAGATAGTTTCCACAACCCGTGTTGCGCCCTCTGGTGCTTCATAGCGTTCGTTAAAGGCCTTTATAAGTTTGACCATATTGTCTTGCCCGCTCAAAGTGTGAGAGAAACAGAATATTAGAATTAGACTGAATAGGTTTTTCATAATTTTATTGATTAGTTAGTTTGAATTGTTTTAGAATCTTTAAGATAGTTAATCTTATCATTTGAGCTATATAAAGCAACTAATAATCACGACTTTTTTCAAGTGTATCTTTCAATTTCTGGATGCTCTCCAACACCTTGAATTTTGGATCATCTAAAATGCGCTTTAGTCTTTCAAGGTCTTTGCTTTCTATTTCTTTAAGCCAATTAGGCGTGTAGAACGATTGTAAAATGTAATCCAGTTTTTCTTCCTCTATTTTGTAGTCAATATTTTCAAGTATTTCGATTTGATTGATTGGAAACTTAGAGGAGCTACTCGTATTGATGATGCCATACATACGATAAAAATATCGCTCGAATTTAGCTTTGCCAATTCTCTTTTTCATTTCATTAGATATAGCATCGTCCGAATTAAAGAAGGCAACTAAAACATTATCAACAATTGTTGGATCACTTTGTATATTATCAATAAGTCGCAAGTACTGTTCTCTAAGTTCAAATTTGTGTTCTTTTAAATAATCCATCTCCGCAGATATCAAACCATAGATGTATTTCTTTTTGCCATGTTTTACTTTAAGTCGTTTGATCACATAAGCAAAGGAATCTACTTGGCTATCCAGTTTTTGGAATCGCAATTCTGCTTGTAGATTCATTCCGTCAATCGCATGGGACATACCATTCAAGAATTGAATAGTATCCAAGTCAGTGGAATGTGTCTTTTTCAGATAGGTATATCTATGTGTATTCCTTTTTAACCAAAGTGAATCGGCACAATTACAGGCTTCATATTGCGCTTGACTTGATTCTTGCATAAGATTTCTATACTCCTCTAGATAAGATGAGATGCGCTCATAATTAAATTCATCTTGGTACATGGAGACTGCCAATTGAGTGCATGCGTCAGCAAGGCTGTGCTTCTTAGCCTGGCAGGACAAATTTGTCCACATGAAAAGGAGAAGTATACATTGCATTCTTATCATACGCGAATTAACTAGCTACATTCAAAATACGTATTTAAATAGCTAAAAGTTCGGTATCCCTGTCAAAGTGTCTCGAGAAACATAGCCATTCTTTCTATTCTAAAATCTAAAAAGTAAATCTGTTCATCCATACGGTAAATTTTCTTAATATCATACTCAAGAATAACTAGCTTCTTATGAATTATAATCAAATAGCTGAAAAACTAGATACCGCTGCCTATACAGCCACTGCTTGTTCCCAAATCAGCAATACTGTTCAGTTTGACCTCAATGCTGCCTATGCCATTCAAAGTATTTCAATGGCAAGAAGATACCTGAGAGGTGAACAATTGGTCGGTCTAAAATTAGGCTTTACGAGTAAGGCAAAGATGGAGCAAATGGGTGTGCATGATATGATCTGGGGAAGGCTTACAGATAAGATGCACTATGCTTCTGATGGTACTCTTACTATTTCCAAATTTATACATCCACGTGCCGAACCCGAAATTGCCTTTTGCATCAGCAAACATATAGACAAGGAGTTGAACCTAGACAATGTCAAAGAATATGTTAGTTCGCTTGCGGTTGCCATCGAGATTATAGATTCACGCTACGAGAATTTTAAGTTTTCACTAGAAGATGTAGTTGCAGATAACTGTTCGTCCGCCGGCTTTGTCTTAGGTCCATGGCAAGACGCTGACACAAACATCCAAGATATATCTATTCAAATCTCTATCAACCAAGAAATGGTACATGATGGAAACTCGAATGCAATCCTAGGGAACCCATGGGAAAGCATGGTAGCCATCTCACGATTGGCTCTTAACAATGGTGAAATCCTAAAGGAAGGTAGCATTGTTTTGGCAGGTGCTGCTACCCCTGCGAGTTATGTGAAGGCGGGGGATGTGATAGGTGTGCGGGCGGAAGGATTGGGTGAGGTTGGGTTGAGAGTAGATGAGTGACACTTTGTGTCACAGGGGTCATGGTGTCAAGGTGTCATGGTGTCATGGTTTGGGATTTCGTTTATAGTGGAACTTATTTTTTAATGAAAGACCGTTTACTTCCAGTAGGACTAGGATTTTTAGAATTGGCAGAATGTACTAGAAATTTTGAATGCTTATAAGCTAGAATAAACGTTGGAAGCTGCCTTCTAGTAATGTAGGCAGACCGCGTGAGGGACCTGCCTGCGTTCCTTGGAAGGCAGGTAGTAAGGGAGCCGCCAGGCTGCCCCAAAGGGGCGGTACCCCTGCATAGCCCGACAGAGAATATGGAATGAAATGAAATATTCTCTGGCACGCCCAAATAACTATGCTCGCCTATTTTATAAAGCAGGCAAATCGCTCATAGATTTTTACTAAATTTAGGCAATGAGTGCATCAAAGAAATATACCACAATACATTACCATAATTACCTAGAATTAGATAAGCTCTTGTCGGCTCAAAATCCGAGGAGTAAGGCTATAGCTGAAGAGGCGCATGATGAGACCTTGTTTATCATTATGCATCAGGTATACGAACTGTGGTTTAAGCAAATTATTCATGAACTGGATTCGGTTTGTGATATGTTTAGCGCAGACAAGATTAATGAGGAAAACATGAATATGGTACTGCTGCGCCTAAAGAGAGTTTCTGAAATTCTAGAGTTGGTGATCAAGCAGATATATGTTATGGAGACTCTGACACCGCTAGACTTTCTTGACTTTAGAGATTATCTATTTCCTGCATCAGGATTCCAAAGTATGCAGTTTAGAATGATAGAATCGACGCTGGGCTTACGCGAAGAAGATAGACTTACCTACAATGGGCATTCCTATAAAATTGTGTTCACAGAAGAGCAGCAAGAACGCCTGACTAAAATTGAAAATTCTGGCAGTCTATTTACATTGATAGAATCCTGGTTAGAGCGAACTCCATTTCTGCAGTTTAATGATTTTAACTTTTTGAGCGACTATAAGGATGCGGTAGATCGAATGCTAGAAAAGGAAATGGCAAACATAAATCAGAGCCCCTACCTATCCGATAAGATGAAAGGCATGCGTTTGAAAATGCTGGGAGATAGTAACACCTATTTTAAACATGTCCTTTCAGAAGAAGAGCACGAAAAGATGATGGCGAATGGAGAATGCAGACTGTCTTATAAGGCAACATTAGCTGCTTTGCTTATCAACTTATATAGAGAAAAACCTATCCTAAATATTCCATATAATATCTTGATGGAATTAATGAACATAGATGAACTGCTTACTACTTGGCGCTATAGACATGCGCAAATGGTATTACGGATGATAGGAAACAAAATAGGTACTGGTGGTTCTTCTGGGTATGACTATCTCGCAAAGACAGCAGAAAAACATAAAATATTTAAAGACTTACATAATATTTCTTCTCTACTTATTCCACGGTCCGAACTTCCAGACCTACCGGATAATTTGAGATCAGGTCTTGGCTTTGCATACACCAAATCATGATTCCATTAGAAAACTACATAAATGGTGCTCTATCTCCTGCAGTAAATAAGACCTACATAGATGTCTATAACCCTGCGGATGGTAGTGTGTTTGCGCAAGCGCCAAATTCTGACAAAGAAGATATTGCCCTAGCTTACCAAGCTGCACAAGCTGCCTTCCCAGGATGGTCTTCTACCTCCATACAAATGCGCAGTCGTATTTTAATCAAAATTGCCGATGCCATAGCAGACGACTTGGATGCACTTGCAGTAGCGGAGTCCATGGATAATGGAAAACCACTTTCCCTAGCGAAGCGTGTAGACATACCAAGAGCAAGTGACAACTTTAGATTTTTTGCGCAGGCAATTACTCAATTTTCTTCTGAATCCCATGAAATGACGCGTGCTATAAATTACACGCTCAGACAGGCCATTGGTGTAGTAGGATGTATTTCGCCATGGAATCTACCCTTGTATTTATTTTCATGGAAGATAGCGCCAGCCCTAGCTGCTGGTAATACAGTTATTGCTAAACCTTCTGAGGTGACTCCATATACCGCCTATCTTCTTTCTAAAATCTGTATCGCGGCTGGCCTACCCAAGGGAGTATTAAATATAGTGCATGGTGAGGGTGCTCAGGTGGGTGCTGAAATGACCAAACATCCAGGCATAAAAGCAATTTCATTTACAGGGAGTACACGTGTGGGTGGAGAAATAGCTAAAGTTGCTGCGCCCATGTTTAAAAAACTATCCTTAGAGATGGGTGGTAAAAATCCCAATATCATTTTTGCTGACTGCGATTATGATCAGATGCTTAAGACTACATTAAGGTCTTCTTTTTCTAATCAGGGACAAATATGTCTCTGTGGTTCTAGGATATTTATAGAGAGAAGTATCTATGACAAATTCAAACAAGACTTTGTAAGTGCGACAAAACAGTTGGTCGTAGGTGATCCTTCGGATGACAAGACGGATATTGGAGCTATCGTTTCTAAGCTGCACTTTGATAAAATACATTCTTATATACAACTTGCACAGGAAGAAGGCGGAACGATTCTAGCAGGTGGAAAGGTAATACAGCCCAAGGGAAAAGAAAATGGCTGGTACATTACACCTACCATTATTGAAGGCTTAGCTGCTGATTGTAGAACAAACACAGAGGAGATTTTTGGCCCAGTGGTAAGTATTATGCCGTTTGACACAGAAGAAGAAGTATTACAGTACGCAAATAGTACAGATTATGGATTATCTTGTACGTTGTGGACGAGCGACCTGACAAGAGCACATACTTTATCAAAGGCAATACACGCTGGTATTGTTTGGGTCAACACTTGGTTGCATAGAGATTTACGCACGCCCTTTGGCGGTGTTAAAAATTCGGGTGTAGGAAGAGAGGGTGGCCTAGACGCACTGCGCTTTTTCACGGAAGCTAAAAACATTTGCATAAAATATTAAGAACTAAAATAATTACATCATGGGAGCATTAGGACCAGCAATTAATTTTAAAAAATGGATTGATGACAATCGGGAACTTTTAAAGCCACCTGTAGGAAATAAAGCAATTTATAATGAAGACTATATCGTCATGGTAGTAGGTGGCCCTAATTCTAGAAAGGATTATCATCTTAATCAAACTCCTGAATTCTTCTATCAGGTAGAAGGGGATATTGTCTTGAAAGTAATTGAAGATGGTGAACAAAAGGACATTCACATAAGAGAAGGAGAGGTCTTCTATCTACCTCCAAACATTCCACATTCACCGCAAAGAGGACCCAATACTATCGGCTTAGTGATCGAACAAAAAAGAGATGAGGATATGGATGATGGTCTTGCATGGTTTTGTGAATCCTGCCATAACGAATTGTACAGGGAGCCCTTTGCCCTAACAAATATTGAAACGGACCTACCTGTTATTTTTGACAAATTTTATAACGACGACAGCAAACGAACATGCGATAAATGTTCGACTGTCATGGAGCCTCCTAAATAATAACTATGCGAATTAACGGGCATTCTCATTTACTTCCTTATCCAGAAGAAATTCCTTCCTTCATGAAGGAAAAAGAAATTTTCTGGGTGGACTCTGCACGCAAACATATGCTGCAAAAAGGATGGAAACGCCCGATTACCGATTCTAGTTTTTTCCTCAATGAAAAACTAGAATGGATGGACAGAAATAAAATTGATCATGCAGTGATTCTCAATCTTTCCCAATTGTATGGAAATTGTCTTCCGCTAGATCTCATGAAAGATGTCTTAGCTTTCCAAAATGATTTTAATGCGAAGGTGCAGGCTGATCATCCCGATCGTTTTACCTGTGGCTTTGTGGTACATCCACGCGACACCAATGTTGCGTTGAAAGAAATGGAACGCTGCGTGGAAACGCTGGGATTAAAAGTACTCTGTCTCCCTACACATTATATGAATGATGCAGGACAATGGAAGACTGTTTTTTCAGAAGAAACAGATCCTATACTAGAGCTCGCAAATACCTATAAACTAGCAGTAGAGGTGCATCCCTATGATGGCGAAAAATTCATACAGTTAGAAAATAAATCTTGGCGCTTTCATCTTGTATGGATGCTCGCCCAATGTGCAGATGCCTATCATTTCTATACACTCAATGGCTACGCAGAACGATTTCCAGATATTCGCAGCTGTTTTGCACATGGAGGCCAACTCACACAGGTGAATCTCGGTCGACGTATCCAAGGTTTTGACGGCAGACCAGATCTGTTTGAAAATCAATTACATCCAAGAAAATCTGTTGGCCATAAAAATATCTTCTTTGACACCCTAGTGCATGACACCCTCTCTCTAGACCTTATGGTAAAACGCCTGGGAGGAACAGACCAAATCCTCATGGGTTTGGATGATCCCTACCCGCTTGGTGAGATGGAGAGTGAAGCACAATCTTCCTATCCAGGAAAAATTCTAGACCTTGCCCTAGATGAAGACATCATCAACGAAGAGCAGAAAGGACAAATGTGGGAACAAAATGTATTACGTTGGTTAGGCAAATAAAAAGACTTAAATAAGAATGAACTATTCCAGTGATTTAGAATATGCAAAGCAATTGGATCAAGAAGATCCACTCCGTTCCTTTAGAGAGAAATTTCACATACCCAAACAAGCAAACGGAGATAGCTGTATCTACCTCTGTGGCAACTCTCTTGGCCTACAACCCAAACAAACAAAAGAGGCCTTGGAGCAAGAACTCACCGATTGGAAAAACTATGGTGTAGAAGGCCACTTCCATGCAAAAAACCCATGGATGCCCTACCATGAATTTCTAACAGAGGCAATGGCCAAGGTCGTAGGAGCAAAACCATCAGAGGTAGTGGTCATGAATACCCTTACTGTAAACCTGCATCTGATGATGGTCTCTTTCTACAGACCCCAGGGCAAAAGAAATAAGATAGTCATAGAAGCAGATGCATTTCCTTCTGATAAATATGCGGTAGAATCACAGATTCGCTTCCATGGTCTTGATCCTGCAGAATGTATGGTAGAGCTGAAAGCAAGAGCGGGCGAAGTATGCCTACAGGAAGAAGACATCCAAGCACAGATAGAAGCATTAGGAGATGAACTTGCATTGGTATTACTTGGTAATACTAACTACTACACTGGTCAGTATTATGACATGAAAAAGATTAGTGCCTGGGGACATGCCCAGGGAGCTTTGGTAGGCTTTGACTGTGCACACGGGGCAGGAAACTACCCCTTAGAACTCCATGACTCCGCTTGTGATTTTGCGGTATGGTGCACCTATAAATACCTCAATGCAGGACCAGGAAGTTTGGGTGGTGTTTTTGTACACGAACGCCATGCCACTGCTACCCTGCCCCGCTTTGAAGGCTGGTGGGGACATAAAAAAGAAACGCGCTTTAAGATGCGGGATGCCTTTGAACCTATTCCGGGCGTGGAAGCCTGGCAGCTAAGTAATCCCCCGATTTTGTCTATGGCAGCCATATGGTCTTCTTTAAAAATATTTGAAGAAGCGGGCATGCAAAGACTGCGGGAGAAAGCCATTAAACTTACAGGCTACCTCGAATTTCTCGTAAATAAAATAGGTGACGCACATATGCAGATTATCACACCAAAGAATCCAGAACATCGTGGCTGCCAACTTTCTATTCAGGTTAAAAACGCTGACAAAACTCTGTATGAAAACATATCAGCGCGTGGCGTTATTGCTGACTGGAGAGAGCCTGATGTGATACGGGTGGCACCTGTACCCTTGTATAATAGTTTCCAGGACGCACATAGTTTTGCGCGCATATTAGAAGAAGAAATTAAGAGAATGTCACATGGATAAGAAAATAATTATTGTTGGCGCTGGTCTTTGTGGCTCTCTACTTGCCCTACGTTTAGCGCAGCGAGGCTTTGAGGTTGTCTTGTATGAGAAGCGTGGCGACATGCGACGGGAAGATATGGACGCAGGAAAATCCATAAACCTTGCACTCTCTGCAAGAGGCCTACTTGCACTTGAACGTGTAGGAATTAAACAAGAGATTTTAGAGGAGTGCATTCCTATGAAGGGGCGTATGATACATCCCTTGGGCGGAGAAGCATTTCTTTCTCCCTATAGTGGAAGGTCAGAAGATTATATAAATTCGGTTTCCAGAACTGGGCTGAATGTGCGCTTGCTCAATGAAGCAGACAAACTAGATAAGATTCAGATTAAGTTTGATTGCAAAGTACAAGATGTTAATCTAGAAAAGGCCAGCATCCAGTATAAAGATGCGGAAGGGAATTCCCATAGTGATAGTGGACAGATAGTTATAGGAACAGATGGAGCAGGATCTATTGTCAGAAAAAGCATGATGGCAAAGACCACCAAATTGCTTTTTAATTATTCCCAAGATTTCCTTCGCCACGGATATAAGGAGCTAAGTATTCTTCCTACAGACTCTGGTGCTTGGAAGATTCATAAAGAAGCGTTGCATATATGGCCAAGAGGACATTTTATGATTATCGCCCTACCCAATTTAGATGGTAGCTTTACACTTACTATGTTTCATCCCTATGGATCAGAGATAGGATTTGACGCACTCAAAACAAAGGAGCACGTGCAGTCATTTTTTGAAACATATTTTCCGAGCCTTCTACCCTACATACCCCACTACCAAGAAGAATATTTTGAGAATCCGGTGGGCACACTCGGCACAATCAAGTGTTATCCTTGGCAGGCATATGGGAAGGCACTGATTATGGGAGATGCTTCGCATGCCATTGTCCCTTTTTACGGTCAGGGTATGAATGCCTCCTTTGAAGATGTGCGCGTTTTTGATGATTTACTAGAAGAGCATGGAGACAACTGGGAACTTATATTCAACACGTTTCAAGAACAGCGTGTACACAATGCAAATGCGATTGCCGACCTAGCAATAGATAATTTTTATGAGATGCGCGACAAGGTAGACGACGTACCCTTTATGCGCAAACGCCAATTAGAGATGCAACTAGAGCAAGCATTTCCAGAATATTATTCTAAGTATTCCTTGGTGACCTTCAAGCCGGAATTGGATTATCAAACCGCTATGCAACTGGGAAGAAAACAGGATAAGATACTTCTCGATATTTGCGCAAAGGACGACTATGAGCAGCTGCCTCTTCAGGAGGTATATAACTTACTCAAGAGGGAGGCATAATTCTAGGATAAGGATTTGGGCGTGCCCCTTCGGGTCGCTGTATTCCGTACTCGCCATTCGGCTCGGTCCTTCGGACCATAATCAGTGAGAAAATCTCACTGATTATGCACTCCATGTAGCTCACGCAAACTGTTAAACTTGAAAAAAGCCAAGCTCCAAAGCTTTGCATATCATCAATCTCTCTTAAGCTAATGTTAATAATCAGGACATTTTAACGAAATCTGCCAAAAACTGAGATTCCTAGTTCATTATTTAGGGCTTTTTTGTGTAACTTCTAAGCTCTATTTGTAAACTAACCAATGTGTATTATGAAAAGAATATTAGCAATTGTATTCCTTCTAATCCCAATCCTTTCTGATGCCCAGTCAGAAAAATTAAAAAAACATCAACAAACAAAACATTTTGAACCTACCCAAAAGTTACAAACAGAAGAGTTTGTCTCGAATTACTATCAAGAACTTGGGCTAGAAAAACCTGAAGACCTAAAACAAAAAGTTCAGAACAAAACTAAAAATAATTGGACACGGACCAGGTACTCACAGGAGTACAAAGGTTTAGAAGTTATAGGTGGGACCTATGTAGTGCATGCACAAAATAATATTGTCAAAAAATCTACTGGCACTCTACTACCCAATATCGATCTTGATACAGAAGCAGGTAAATCTGTTAATGAAATTTACAATGCCCTACGCATCCAACTATTAAAGAAAAAGAAAATAGAATCACAAAATATCAAGGCCTTTCTAGAAGATCTAAGTATAGAAAATCACACACTCTGCATTATCGATTCTGCCTACCCAAACTTTTCTGGAAATTATCGACTGGCATATAAGGTAGTAGCAAGCAATATACATCCAGGATACGATAGAGCAGATTACATATTAGATGCTTCTACGGGAAAGTTAATCTTTACAAATTCACATGTATGTTCGTCCAGTGTAGAAGGCGTTGCGAAAACAAGATACTATGGTGAGCAGACTATAACTGTAGACTCATTGAGTCCAGATAGATATGTGATGTTTGACGAAGAACGAGCTGTACACACTCTGAATTGGAATGAAGAAGATTTATCAGCTCCTTATGGATATGCATTTTTTGAAGATGAAGATAATTACTGGGATAATGCGAACGAGGACCTAGACGAGGTAGCTGGCGACTTGCATTACTGTAGTTCTGCTTATCACGATTTTATGTTGGACAAATTTGGCTGGAAGGGTATCGATGGACTTGGAGGAGACTTAGTGGGAATTGCGCACGTAGGTGGAAAGTATTTTCTAAATGCCTTTTGGAATGGAGTCGCAACCTTTTATGGAAATGGCCGTTGCGTGGACTATGGCCCTTTAACAACTTTAGATGTAGTAGGTCATGAATATGCACATGGCTTCACTGACTTTACCTCGGACCTTATTTATCAAGATGAGTCTGGTGCTTTAAATGAAAGCATCAGTGATATCTTGGGAAAAGCACTAGAATACGAATACGATCAGGCAAACTTTAACTGGTACATTGGAGATCGTTTTACCGATGAAGGTGTGAACAGTTTCAGAAATATGGCAGATCCAAATGAATTCAACGACCCAAAATTTTATCGCGGACAATTCTGGGTAACCGACCCAAACTTTGACCGCGGTGGCGTGCACATAAATAGTGGTTTGTATAACTACTGGTTTCACCTTTTGGTAGAGGGCGGAGCAGGCACAAATGAAGCGAATGTTGATTTTGATGTTGCAGCCATTGGATGGGAAGATGCACTTGACATTGTTGTAGGAGTACAGATGGCATATTTTGGGCCAAGCACCAATTACTTTCAAGCTTACGCACATACTCTGGAGTACACAAGAGATGCGTACGGAGAACAAAGCATGCAATACAGATCCGTTGAGGAAGCATGGAGAGCTGTTGGCATCGATGACACTCTAAATGGTGAAGTAAGCTTGGCAGGTGGTATAGATAATACCACCACCGTAGAAATATTCTGTGAAGATGACTGCCAATTTATTGACATTGATCTTACAAACCTATCTATAGAAACATTACAAACGGGACAAGAAATATTTTTATCCTACGAAGTAAATGGTGTCCTTCTTGCTGAAGAAATTTTAACTCTTAATCAAGATTTGGAATCTGGAAATAGTGTACCATACATTTTTGATAGACCTGTTTGTACCTCTGATTTTTTAAGTCTAAACAATGTATCGTTTGAAGTAAAATATGCAGTAAATGCTGTTGATGAAAAGCTCAGTTTATTCGAAACAAGATTTGAAGAAAGTGATGCAAGTGGTATAGATCTTGAATTGGTATCAGCCGATCTTAATTACAACATATGTAATCCAGAGTTTGCAGACTTTTTCTTGTTTTTAAGAAACACAGGTTGTAAATCAGTTATATCAGGCTCTTATGATGTAGCATTGGAAATCAACGGTACCGTTTATCCAGAATCTATATTTTTTTTCGACGACATTCTACCTGGAGCTAACGAGATTTCTTTTTTATTCCCAAACCTGCCAAGTTTAGTCAATACAGTGAATGAATATTCTCTCACAATTGATATTCCAGATGACAGTAACTCAGTAAATAATTCAGCAACAGGCACCTTCACATCGCATAAGACGATGGGTCAAAATGTAGAAGAGTTTACGAATTACCAAGATCAAAATAGTGAATGGATTCAAGTCGTGCCTAACTTCAGAAATTTTGTCAGTACTTTGGATGTAGACGGTGATCAAAAATTAATTATCGGGGGGTCTAGTAATTTCAACTTTTTTAGACCCTGTCCTGAAGCGGAAGATCTCTTTGCAGACTCAGGTGCGGAAACAGAAATGAATATTTGCTTCGATACAGAAGGAATGACTAATCCAGTTCTACGATATGAATATACACCCTACTACAGCGGAGGTGTAGACGATGTTCCTGAAGAATTTGGGTCTATGACGCAATTAAGTGTTTCTGATGATTTCAGTGCCGATCCAGTGTTATATGATCCTATCCTGGGTTTACCAGAGGGAGAAGAAAGTACCATCATGTTTGACTTACCTGTAACAACAGGAGAGTTAACAATTGCAGTAATAAGTATGCAAGGAAATCAAAATGACGCATTAAGCGGCAACCTCAATGAAGGCGATTATCAGATCTTTGATAATATTCGTATAGAAGAAAAAGGCATGGTCGCTGTAGAAGAAGAAATACTTCATGCCGGCATGCATGTTTACCCAAATCCTTCAAACGGAAGAGTAAATTTTACACATGAAGCACAAGATGCATTCACTTTAAAAATATTCACTCTTGATGGTAAGGAAATTTTAAACCAAGACAACATACGATCAAATTACACATGGACTCCTAGTGAACCGTTCTCTGGCATTCTATTTTATCAAGTAAAATTTGAAGGTGGCGAAACAACTAGAGGCAAACTAATTATGAACTAACAACAAAAATTATGCATATGAACAAATTAATCCTACTTATCTTCCTATTGCTACCAGCACTTAGCATTGCTCAAACCAATAGGGTAAGCAAGCATCACAAGGCTAAATATTTTGAGCCTGCACAAGAGTTAAATAAAGAAGAGTTTATCCAAAATTATTTTGATGAACTCGGTTTAGAAAAACCTACTGACCTGACTGCTGGACGGCAGTTTGTTTCTAGAAATGGATGGGTACGGAATAGGTATAAGCAAGAATATAAAGGATTAGAAGTAGTTGGATCTTCATTTGTCATTCATGAGCAGCATGGGATGGTGAAGAAGTTAACGGGGAATGTATTTCCAGACTTGGACATAAGCACCCAACCTTCCCAAAGTAAATCAGCGATTGAACATAGTGTAATCAATACGATACTCAATTCATCTCCTGAATCTACTGAAGAGCTTATCGCAATAAAAGAAGATTTCCGAATGGAAAGTATGGACTTGAAAATTATGGATAAAGCCTATCCAAATTTTTCAGGAGCTTATAATTTAGTATACGAACTGATAGCTGAACGCAACATACCTACTTATGACAGACTAAGCTACTTTGTAGATGCACATACAGGAGAGGTATTCCATGAAATCTCACATGTATGCGAGATTAGTGTAGAAGGAGAAGCAAACACTCGATACTATGGAGTTCAGAAGATAATTACAGATTCTATTGCGCCAAATAGATTTCAAATGTTTGATGAAGGAAGAAATATTAGAACTTTAAATGCAAACGATCGACAATTTTCAGAAGAATTCAATTATGGACACTTTGAAGATTCTGACAACTTTTGGGATAATGCAAATGAGGACCTAGATGAGGTGGCAGGCGATGCCCATTATTGTACTGCTGCCTATCATGATTTCATGAATGACAGGTTTGGTTGGAAAGGAGTAGATGGACTAGGAACAGAAGAAAGCGACTTGGTTTCTATCGTTCATATAAATGGAAGATTTTATCTAAATGCATTTTGGAATGGCGTTGCCACCCACTACGGCAATGGCCTCTGTGCAGATTATGGTCCTCTAACAACTCTAGATGTAGTTGCACACGAATTTGCACATGCTTTTACCCAGTTTTCTTCTGGCTTAATTTATAGTAATGAATCTGGAGCTCTGAACGAAGGCACTAGTGATATTATTGGAAAAGCGGTGGAGTATGCCTATGACCCAGATAACTTTAACTGGCTAATCGGAGATAGATTTACTGTGGATGAGGGTGAAGCATTTAGAAACATGTCGGACCCGAATGATAAAGGACATCCCAAATATTATCAGGGAGAAAATTGGTCCCCATTTGGTGCAGTACATACAAATAGTGGTGTTTATAATTATTGGTACTATCTTTTAGTAGAAGGTGGTACAGACACAAATGAAGGAGGATATACCTTCAATGTGCCCGCTATTGGTTGGGAAGATGCAACGGACATAGTCTTTGGAGCGCAGGTAGGTTATTATCAGCCTAGCACCGGCTATAGGGATGCATACAGATTCACCCTTGAATATGTGGAAGATGTATTTGGGGCAAACAGTACACAATATGATGCCGTGAAGGAAGCATGGAGAGCTGTTGGAGTTACAGGTGGAGATTCTGGACCAACAATCGGTGGCGCAGTTCAGGCAGACGGAATTACAACTACAATTTGTACGGATGAATGTATGAATATTACGCTTGACCTAGTAAATTTAAGCAATAGCCCAGTAGAAGCCTCTACCAGTTTTATTCTAAGGTATTTATTAGATGGAGATATTACTGCAACAGAAGTATTAGTATTAGACCAAGACTTAAATGTAGGAGATACTTTGGAGTTCACATTTGACCGTCAACTTTGCTGGTCTGATATTAGTGGTGGCCAAGATTTTGTGCAAGCAGAGATCTCAGTGGATGACGGAGATACTTTTAAAGAAATAGGCTTTGACTTTGTAAATTTAAATGATGGAGCCCCCAAGGATATAAATTTTACTCGTTTTGAACTTACTAACAATGTATGTAATTCTGATTTTTTCAGCCTTCAATATCGCTTTGAAAATGAAGGTTGCGAAATCATTCCTGTAGGAACACCCTACGAGCTTATAATTAATGTCGATGGGAACGAACAAATAGAAACCCGTACGCTCAATGCGGATGCTAGACCCAGTGTAGGGCAAATTTTTCTAACCAATTTAAACCTAGATGTTCCTCTTGATTTTGTTAATAACTACACTGTAGAATTACGATTTGACGATGACCCAAATCTTAGTAACAATACGCAATCTGGAGTATTCCAAACATTCGAAATAATGGAAGAAGACAATGTGGAGCGATTTACAAATTATGAATCCGATCTAAGTAAATGGGTATTTGTAAATGATGCCTTCTTTTTATTCTCTGGATCTGTTGAGTATTTATCCAATCAAAAGCTCATCGTTGGAAGTGCACAAAGCTTTTTTGAATTTAATCAGCCTCAAAAATGTGAAACACCAGAGGATTTCTTCTTGAGTCAATCATTTATTACTAAAACAAACTTAGATATTTGTTATTCCACAGCCGATATGGAAGACCCAGTTTTACGCTTTGAATACATACCATTTTATTCAGAACAAGTAGAGGGTTTGACACCTGAGTTTACTTCACTTCATCAGGTTTATCTGCCTAGTACGGATGAAATTTTACCTATGCAAACGGGTTTCCCAGAAGGTGTTGAACAAACATTAACCTATGACCTGCCTATGGGAAGTGGTGAATTAAACATTTCTGTTCTTTGTAACTATGGAAACGAATTTGATATTGTTAATGGCGACTTCTCCAATGGTGACTACCAACTTTTTGACAACATTCGTATTGAAGAACGTGGCACTACATCTACTAAAGACGAATCTATCGCACAGGACATCACCGTATATCCTAACCCAGCACATGCTGAAATTAATTTTGAAGACGCAAAACAACGTCCATACAATTTAAGTGTTTACAGTATTGATGGCAGAAAGGTGCATACACAAGCAGTATCCAATGGTAGATATAGATGGAATCCAGATCAAACTCTAAATGGTTTATTTATGTATAAAATGGAATTCGAAGATGGAAGATTTACGAATGGAAAATTTGTCTTAGGAAATTAAAATTAAAAAAGCCAAGTAAATCTAATAAACAGATTTGCTTGGCTTTTCTTTTCTGAATTATATAATCAGAAGCCACTACTCTCCTATCGCATAGGCAATACCTCCAAACAAGTGCTGCATAAACTTAGCATCTTGAAAGGTCTCTGCACCATGACCCATCGCAGTATAAAACGAACGACCTCCATCAAAATTATGAAACCATGCAATTGGATGGTTCTCTCCGTTTGTTCCTCCCTCATAGCTTGATTCGTCTACTCGAATTAGTACATCAATATCTGGACTTATGTTTTTAAAATTATACCACTCCTCTGTTTTTACCCATGTTTTATCAAATCCTCTTGTAGCTGGATGTGTAACATTTAAGACTTCCATTTCTGCTTCTTGAATTTTCGGATGGCTTAAAAAATATGCACCTACTAACTTATTATACCAAGGCCAATCATATTCCGTATCTGTTGCTGCATGCACTCCCACAAAACCTCCTCCCGCTTGTATATAAGATTTGAAGGCGGCTTCCTGCGTTGGATTGAGAACATCACCCGTGGTATTCATAAAAAGGACGGCATCATACTTTGCTAAATTCGCAGCATTGAAATCTGCAGCATTTTCTGTAGCATCCATCACAATTCCTTGCTCCTTGCCCATGCGTTGTATCGCCTGTGTCCCCGGTTCTATAGAACTATGTCTATAGCCCATAGTTTTAGTAAAAATTAAAACCTGTTTGCCCCTGTCTCCATGCGTATTCACCTTAGTAGTTCCAGCACAGCCCAAGAGCATAATTATAGCAATATTGAGATTAAAACTTAGTATACGTTTCGTTTTGCTTTTCATATTCCTTAAGATAAATCATCTTTATTAATTCAACATAAAGCCTTGCTTAATTAACATGGATTAAAAAATATTCGCATTTAAACGATTAAAACGTAAGTACACGATTAACTTACTAAAACTAACCTATCACCTACTGATATTTATCTTGATAATTGATCCAAGAGGATCTAAATTTTGTTTACTCGTCCCTTTTGGGATACAAATTTTACGTTATGAATGCAATTAAAAATCAAGTACAACTCATCGGAAATCTTGGTAAAGATGTCCAACTCCTATCATTAGATGGGGGTAGGAAGCTTGCGAAATTTACCTTAGCAACTAACTCCTTCTATAAAAACAAAGAGGGAGAAAAAGTGCAAGAAACGCAGTGGCATAACTGCACAGTTTGGGGTAAAAAAGCCGAAACAATGGAACAGATGCTCCGTAAGGGATCTGAAGTCATCGTGCATGGTAAGCTTACCTATACAAACTATGTGGACAAGGAGGGCATCAAAAGATACAACTCTGAAATCGTCGTACAAGATTTTATGACTCTTTCTAAAAAGGATGAATCTCCTCTTTAGAATTATGCATCCAAGGGAGTTAGGCCAGTTCTAACTCCCTATTTTATTAAAAACGCACCCTTTCGACTAGTTTTACAACATAATTAATTGATTATCAGCAAACTAGTGTCACATCAAGTTCAATTCTCCTTTCTATAGGAATTACAAAAAGAAATCAAAAACCACATTTTCATGTGGTTAAAAATCAAATCAACAGTTCGATATTTACATTATCATTATAGAATAGAACAACAATTCCAAAGAGCTAAAAGTAGAGGCTCGCAAATTATGTGAGCTTTTACTATAGCACGTAAGATATTTAAAAATTAAGGAGACTTAAAAAGCGAACAACTTCCAAATACTGTCACAGTATTTTAGCAGGAGATCTATTGGATCTCCTGTATTATTTCTAAGTATTAGATCTTGTCTATTTAATTAGTCATATTCCTAATTAGAAATAACTATCTTAGAATTAATACTTACTTAGGCCAAAGAAAAGCCGAGTTGCTTATTATTCATTTTAGAACGCAGACTGATGAAAATACAAGTAGCAATCGTAGAAGACAACAAAAGTCTGAATGCTAGTCTCAGACAGGCAATTGATTATCAAGTCATGATGGACATAGAATTCTCTGCTTTTTCAGTTGAAGAGGGGATTAAACAAATTCAATCCGGTAAAAAACCGAGTGTTATGCTTCTTGACATTGGTCTTCCCGGAATGTCAGGAATTGAAGGCATAGTTAAGTTTAAAGAATTACTTCCTGAACTCGACATCATAATGCTAACCACCTACGAAGAAAACGAAAAGATTTTCACTGCTCTATGTAATGGTGCTTGCTCTTATTTGTCCAAGAGAACTTCTCTAAAAGAAATTTTAGAAACGGTGCATACGGTGTCCAAAGGAGGATCCTATATGTCTCCTTCCATTGCAAGAAAAATTGTTGGCTATTTTGGAAAAACTGCTGATCCAAAACAAAAAATTAAAGAAAAGCTTACTGAGAAACAATACAAAATTGTGGAGAGCCTTTCAGATGGGATGAGCTACAGTAAGATTGCAGAAAGCCAGTTTATTTCTATAAACACCGTTCGCCATCATATCAAAAAAATCTATGAGATCCTAGAAGTAAATTCTAAAAGCCAACTGTTTAAATTACTTAAATAGTATTGCCCCTAGGTAGCAAATAATTCAGAGATTACATTGTCAGCTATCAGCTTACCCGTCTGAGTAAGTACAAAAGATTCTTCCTTCTCTTCTATACACTTCGATTCTAACTGCTGCGCTAAGCCTGCTTCAAATGTATCTGCAAATGCTGCAAATTCATTTGTGACTATTGCCCTATTTACGCCCCACTTTGTCCGCAAGCCTGTCATGATATATTCATTGTACTTATCTTTATCGCTCAGACGCTCTTCCTTTGAATAAGAAGCTCCACCATCAATTGCCTTAACATAAGCGTTATTATCAGAAATGTTCCACGCGCGCATTTCACCATTAAAGGAATGCGCAGAGGGACCAAAACCTACATAAGACGCCCCTTTCCAATAATTGGTATTATGCAATGCATATTTCTTTGACTTACAATAATTAGAAATCTCATATTGCTCATAGCCATCTTCTGCCATTTGTTCCATCACTAAGGAAAATTGTTCTGCTTGCTTAGTCTCTGGAATGGGATCCATCTTACCAGTTTGAATAAAGGAATGCAAGGCAGTCTTTTCTTCAACTGTCATTCCATAGATTGATAAATGGGGAATCTTGAGTTGGACTGCTTCATGTATATTCATCAACATCATGCCGGAGGATGTCAAGTGTCCTCCATAAATCAGATCTATTGAAAAATTTGCAAAGCGTGCTTTACGAATAAGGTCTATACTTTTATAAGACTGAGAACTACTATGCGCCCTATTCATATACTCTAATTCTTCATCAAAAAAGGACTGCACTCCTAAACTAAATCTATTAACACCTACTTCCTTCCACATTTCCAGATTCTCCACAGTAATATCATCCGGATTAGCTTCAAGTGTAAACTCTCTTAAAGAAGAAAGATCATAGACCTCTGATAGCTCCGCAATTAAGTTTTTTAAACTTTCCTCTGAGATTACAGAAGGTGTTCCTCCACCTAAATATAGAGTCTCTATCTTTTTTGTAGGTAGAAAGTCCTTTCTCATCTGAATCTCTCGGCAGATGGCATCTATAACTGCAGACTCTCTATCTAGATTAGTAGAGAAATGAAAATTACAATAGTGACATGCTTGCTTGCAAAAAGGAATGTGTAGGTAAATACCTGACATAAATTATTTCTTGAGCGTTTGTAATAGCTTAAAACTCCTGGAATTATACTGTTTTATTTTGCCATAGTACTTTCTCTCAGCTCCAAAACGTTTACGAACACGCTCCACATTGGGTAGCATAGATCCTTCAAAATCAAAGGAACTTAAGCCTAATTGTTCCGAGGCAAATTTAATTGCCTCCCATGTGATGAATATCCCTGATCCACTTTTCCGAAGGTCTATATCATCGCCTGCCATATGCAAGTAGGCTACTTTTTCATCCCATGTGACTAAGGCTACACTGTGTATGTTGCTTGAATTGTCCCTGGCAAAAAGGAAGGTAGCCATTTTTTGCTCTAAAATATTCTCAATATGCTTTTTTAACGCTTGCTCAGATACAGGAAATTCGATCCCCTGACGAGTGAAGGATTGGTGATGTACTGCTAGAAATTCATCAATGGTTCCCTCTCTCGAAACATGTAATATTTCCTTCGCCTTTTTTATTTTGTTATTTCTATAATCTGGATATATCGCTTTAAACAGCCTTTCTAAATCCTGTAATCCATCTATTCTGTAACTATATTGTTCATGAAAATCATTTGCCCAGGTCTGCGGTAACTCTTCTTTAGCGATATCATATGAAAAATTTTGTTCAAAGTAGGCTGCATTAGGTAGTTGCCTTAACAAATCTAAAAGGACCTCAGTTTTGTTGCTACAATTTTCAGAGATCATAGGCCCCATCCATTTTATCATGGGTGGATGGGTGATATAGCTATATGTCAATTTCTTTTTAAGATAGTAAGGTAAAATCCCTGCTAATACATCTCCTTCATAGCTAGATACTACACAAAGCTTACCAGCACTACATACAGGTTCTAGCACCATTAGCTTTTGATGGAATGGAACATAATTTTCCCTCTCAAATTTTCTATAGTCTTCTAATCCATCATGACTCATAGAATACGTATTACATGAATACCATCTCGGATGGGAAGAATAAAGTTTTCTACACGTACATCCTCACTTGCTCGCCTATTAAAATCATCTATAATCTGGGTGCGTTCATCCTTTTTGTCTTCTAAGACCTTTCCTCTCCATAAGACATTATCTGCAAGAATGATACTACCCTGTTTTAATCTTGGTAACAGCAAATCATAATAGTCCACATATTCCTTCTTACCCGCATCTATAAATACAAGCTGGAAATCAACATCTAGTCCAGGAATAATTTCCAGTGCATCTCCTTCAAGAAGTTCTATGCGATCGTGAAATTCGGATTGTTTAAAAAACTGCTTTGCAATATGTAGATACTCTGGATCCTTCTCTAGGGTGTAAATTCTTCCATCCTGCACTAAACCCTCTGCCAAGCAAAGTGTTGCATAGCCAGTAAATGTTCCTATCTCAAGAATATGTTTTGGTGCTATCAATTTAGATAAAAAGGACAATATTCTCCCCTGCATTTTTCCTGAAATCATTTCAGGGTCTCTTGTTTTAAGATGCGTTTGCCTTTCTAATTCTAATAAAAGAGGAGACTCCGGAGTGCTCATTGCACTTGCATATTTCCAGATCATATTATTTAGCAACATCTACTTCCTGTTTATTACGCGAAGATACTAATGGAAATATAAGTACAACAGTCAGAATGAGTATAACGCCAAGATAAAAGCGGGGATCAAGTTCCTTATGCTGCCCCAGTAACAAGGCTGCCAGAGCTATCCCATACACAGGCTCTAGATTGACAATAAGCGTAGAGCTGAATGCTGAGAGTTGATTTAAGGCTTTCATAGACAGTACAAAGGGAAGGGTTGTACACAATAATGCTAAGATTATGAGATAAAAGCTATCCATAGCGGATGGTAAAAGAGAAATATCTGTTTGTATAATGAGGATGGGCATTAGGAGTGTAAGGAATGCGAGTGCACCCAATAGTTCTACATAGGATATTTCCATTTCTTTACCCTCTACAATGTATTTCTTATTATAAGATGTAAATAAGGCAGCCAGAAAAGAGGCGGCAAGACCAACCCATATTCCCTTTTGCATGGCAAGCTCTGTACTGTCTACTACAAAATACATACCCGGTAAGACCAGCAAACCAAACACGATTTCTTTTATCGAAAATCGTTTTGAAACCACAACTGGTTCAATAAGTGAGGTAAAAAACGAACTCGTTGCCATACAAATTAAGGCAATGGATGCATTTGCATATTTAATAGAACCATAAAAACAAATCCAATGAATCGCTATACAAACGCCGATCAAAAAATACACTTTGCGATGCTTTAAATCCGTGCTAAATGTTTTAGAATATTGCAGTAAAAAAAACAAACTAAGCACTGTTATGAGGACCCGCCACCACACTAGAATCACTGCTGGCATTTCTATCAATTCCCCTAATATTGCAGTAAATCCCCATAGGAATACAGAGAAATGCAACTGTGCATATGCCAAAAATTTGTCGGATTGTTTATATAAGGACACGGAACTGTGATAAGTATTTTGCATAGTTAGAATAAAATCATTGCCTAAACTAATTTTTATCTTACTTTTAAGTCGAATTAAAAAGCAAATATGGTACTATCTAAGGGAGACAAAGCCCCAAATTTTACGTTAAGGGATACTGAAAAAAAAGAAGTGAGCTTAACTGATTATTCAGGCAGGAAGGTGCTTCTCTTATTTTTCCCTCTAGCCTTTACCTCTGTTTGTACGGACGAACTCTGCGGGATCAGAGATGACGCTAAATTTTACAAAGACTTAGACGTCGATGTACTTGCTATTTCTGTAGATTCTCTCTTTAGTTTGGAAAAATTCAAGGCAGAACAGAAATACGATTTCCCGCTCTTATCAGACTTTAACAAAGATGTTTGTCGTTCTTACGGAACCTTATATGAGACTTTTGTATTAGATATGAAGGGCGTCTCTAAAAGGGCTGCCTTTATTATTGACAAAGACGGCAAAGTTAGATATGAAGAAATCTTGGAAAATGCAGGAGAATTACCGAACTTTACCGCCATCAAAGAGGCATTAGCTCAAATTTGATATTTTAAAACACCTTGTAAATTTTAGAAATGAGTAAACTATCTACCATCCTTGACTCAAATGAACTTCTTCTAGAGGAAGAGATTCATGTAGGTAATCAGACAGCACAGTTAATTGTATTTAACGATGACTTCAATACCTTCGATTGGGTTATACAGTGTTTTATAGAGGTATGCAATCATAGTTATGAACAAGCTGAACAATTATCACTGATTGTTCACTTCAAAGGCAAAGCTTCTGTAAAATGTGGTTCTGTTCAAGAACTGAAAAAAATGAAAGATGAACTGATTGACAGAGGACTATCTGCAGTGATAGAGACCTTAGTTGAGGATTAATCAAAAAATATTATTTAGTTTAAAGGCATAACAGACGTTATGCCTTTTTTTGTTTCTAGCCATATCAATGCATTTCCACATCCCTACCTTGCTGACGAGACAGGCTTCCTAGCCATATGCAATGATCTAAATCCAGAACGAATGTTAATGGCCTACCAATTTGGAATCTTTCCTTGGTATTCTGAAGGCAATCCTATTTATTGGTATTTTACAAACCCGCGCTGCGTATTGAAACCTCAGGAGATAAAAATCTCAAAGAGCATGCGCTCCTATTTCAATCAAAACAAATTTACAGTAAGCTTAGATACTGCTTTTTCTGAAGTATTATATGCCTGCAAAAATATTCCAAGACAGGGACAATATGATACTTGGTTGACTAAGGAACTCATAGAGTCTCTAGAAGAATTGCACACCCGCGGATATGCGCACTCCGTTGAAGTTTGGGAGGGCGACTCCTTAGTAGGTGGTTTGTATGGCATTGCAATTGGTAAGATATTTTATGGGGAATCTATGTTCGCCCTTAAAGCGAACGCCTCAAAATTTGGACTCATAAGCCTATGTAAAATACTCGTTCAAAAAGATTTTACATTGATAGACTGCCAGCAAGAAACAAATCATATACTCAGCATGGGTGCCCAGACTATCCCTAAGGAATCATTCCTATCCATTTTAAAAACGAATATGTTTGAAGAAACACATGATCACAAGTGGACTAAATGGGTAGAACTACTAGACCAGCCTAATAGAGATATTTTAGAACTTGACTAGAAATACCCTTCGTACAAGAACTTTTCCGCTTGCTTTCTTAGAACAAGAATTTGTATGTTTGCAGGCGCATTTTTAGTGAAATGATTGAGATAAAGAAAACTGTATTATCTAATGGACTTACAGTCCTCTTACACTGTGACAAAAGCACACCACTTGTTGCTCTGAATATGCTCTATAATATTGGCTCCAAACATGAAGACCCAGATCATACAGGCCTAGCCCACCTATTTGAACATCTTATGTTTAGTGGTTCACGTAATGCTGATGACTTTGACACACCTATACAGAATGCAGGCGGAGAAAATAATGCCTTTACAAATGCAGATATTACAAATTACTACTCTATAGTTCCTGCCAATAATCTGGACACCCTGCTCTGGTTAGAATCAGATAGAATGTCTGAACTTGTCATAACGGAAGATAGTCTTGAAACCCAAAAAAGTGTTGTTGTAGAAGAGTTTAACGAAACCTGTTTAAACGAACCCTATGGAGATCTATGGCATCATCTATCTGCTCTCAGTTATAAACAGCACCATTATAACTGGCCTACAATTGGCAAGGAGCCTGCACATATTGCAAAGACAACGCACGCTCAGGTAATGCAGTTTTATAAAAACTATTACAATCCATCCAATGCGATACTTAGCATTGCTGGGAACATTGACTATACAACAACCTTAGAAAAAGTAGAAAAGTGGTTTGGACAGATACCAGCTCAGAGTTTGCATAAAATAGATATCCCTACTGAAAAAAAACAGAACACACTGCGCAGCTTAGATCACGTTTCAAAGGTACCAAACACTGCCCTGTTCTTTAGTTTTCATACAGTAGGAAGGTTGGACCCAGATTACTATGCAACAGACTTAGTTTCTGATATATTGAGTCATGGTAGATCTTCCAGACTCTACAAGAATCTATATAGACAAAACAAATATTTCCAAAGTATTGATGCATATATAACTGGCAATATGGATCCAGGTTTATTAGTAATTGATTCCAAGCTTCTACAAAATAAACTCTTAGAGGAGGCGAAAGAAAGCATCTGGGATCAAATTCATTTACTGCTAAATCAGGGAGTTAGTCACGAAGAACTTCAAAAGGTAAAAAATAAGGCAATCAGTTCTATGGCTTTTTCAGACATGTCTGTCCTTAATAGAGCCATCAGTCTTGCCTACTTTGAACACTGTGGTGATGCAGAGATGATAAACCAGCAAGAAGAATTTTACAATTCGGTTAGTTTGGATGACATCCATAGAGTTGCGCAAGAAGTATTGCGCAAGGAAAACTGTTCTATCTTATCCTACGGGCCTGCACAAGATTAGACTTGTAGAAACTGTCCATTCTCATAAATCATTTCACCGTCCGCATAAATTTGACCCTGGCGCATACTTGATATCATATCCCAATGAATAGACGATTCGTTGCGTCCACCCGTATTAAAATACGATTGGCCTAATGCCATATGGATTGTTCCCCCAATCTTTTCATCGAAAAGAATATTCCCTGTAGGTTCTTGAATATTGTAATTTGTTCCTATAGCCACCTCACCAAACATTCTGGCTCCCTCAATCTGCATAATTCTATCTAACAATTCAGAGCCCTTCTTCGCTTCCCATTTTTGCACGATGCCCTTTTCTACCCAGAGCGTAATACCCTCTACTGGATGGCCCATAAATACCGATGGGTAATCAAAATGGACTACGCCGTTTACACTGGTTTCAATGGGACCCGTAAACACTTCGCCCGAGGGCATATTATTTCTTCCGTCAGAGTTTATCCAGATTCTATCTTTTACTGAAAATGAAATATCTGTTTTATTTGACTTATACTGAATCTTATCCTTTTGATTAAGAAGATCCACAATTTTTTGTTGTTTCTCTCTAATCTTTTCCCATTCCTTCGCAGGGTCATCTGCATATAAGTGACAGGCATTAAAGACAAATTTTTGATAATCTTCTAAGGACATCTTTGCCATTTGAGCGGATGCTTGGGTAGGCCATTGGCATAGAGATCGCTTCAAGGATCCTTCAGAAGTGCGTTTATTATAATGACTTTGAATGGGACGTAGTGCATCTTTCCTTTTCTTTAGCTTTTCTTGATCAATTCCAATATTTTCCATAAGGTTATACGGTGCCCGAATGGTCAGCATCGCATCAAAATTCTTAACCGCAATCTCATACAGATAGGAGGGTTTTTTTAGCAGCGCATCGGACGCTTCACTCATGAAGATTTTATATCGTTCTCTAAAATCGATATCTACATCTACTTCAACCCCAATTTTAGTGGCTTCTCTAAATACTTCTCTTACCAAAGGCTCTGCTAAGGTACTTGACCTAACTAGGAGTTTTTCTCCTTTCTTGAGGTCAAGGCTATAATGAACTAAGAGCTTTGCGTATTTTTCTACAAGATTCATTTCCGTTATTTGAACTAGGACTTAAATTACCAATGTTTTGAAATATATGGATAACGAACATCGTATTCTTTTGCCACTAAGGCTTTTAATCTAGATCTCAGTGCATTCATATTTTCCCCTGTGGCTGCACTAATAAAGATAACATCCGCATTATAATTATTCTTCAAGTTCTCCGCCAACTCAGATAATATTTCGTCTTTTACGGTTTGGTCTAAATAACTGTCAAAATAGCGCTCTCGATAGGCATCCATTTTATTAAATACTAAGAGAGTTGGTTTTTCCCCTACCTCCAAGGACAAGAGGGTTTTATTAACGGTAGAGATATGGTCTTCATAAGCCACATGTGAGATATCGACAACATGTAATAGAATGTCACTTTCTCGTACCTCGTCCAAGGTAGATTTAAAACTCTCTATTAAATGATGCGGTAGCTTACGAATAAACCCAACTGTATCCGACATTAAAAAAGGCATCCTATCCAAGACTACCTTTCTAACCGTAGTGTCCAAGGTTGCAAATAATTTATTTTCAGCAAAGACCTCAGACTTACTTAAGACATTCATCAAAGTAGATTTCCCTGCATTGGTATACCCAACCAAGGAAACACGTATCTGCTGCCCTCTATTTTTTCTTTGCGTTGTGTTTTGTTGATCAATCTTAATCAACTTCTTTTTCAACAAGGCAATCTTATCTCGCACTATCCTTCTATCTGTTTCTATTTCCATCTCACCCGGGCCACGCATACCAATTCCCCCTTTTTGCCTTTCGAGGTGTGTCCATAAACCCCGTAGTCGAGGAAGTAAATATTGCATTTGCGCTAATTCTACCTGTGTCCGAGATTGTGCTGTCTGCGCCCTACTTGCAAAGATATCAAGAATCAAAGAGGACCTATCAATAATTTTAATTGTCCACTCTTTTTCTAGAACGTTCGTCTGGGAAGGAGACAAGTCATCATCAAAGATTGCCATGGCAATGTCATTCTGTTCAATGTATTCTCCTATTTCTTCCATCTTCCCCTTGCCTACAAAGGTCTTTTTATTTGGATGATCCAGCTTTTGCATAAACCGTTTCATGGTTTTGGCACCAGCTGTTTTTGCAAGAAATTCCAATTCATCCAAAAACTCTATAACCTGTTCTTCTTTTTGCTCTCGTTTTATTACGCCAATGATTACAGCTTTTTCAACACCCTTCTGTATAGAGGGCCCTTTATGTTTACCTACTTTCCAGTTATCACTCATATATCCTTATTTTATTAGCCAATGAATTGGGTTCAACTTTTCCTTCCCCTGCCATATTTCGAAATGTAGTTCATCTTGCACAGAACCTATAATAGTCCCCTGGCTTATCTTATCTCCTGCTCGCACATTCGCAATCACAATTTGAGAATACACAGAATAATAATCCCCATGTTTTACAATAATCATAATGCCTTTGTCCCCTAATTTTTTCCTACCCACTACTTCTCCATCATATACTAATCGTACATCTTTGTTTTGCCCTCCATCTAAGTCTATTCCATTATTCAATACTTCTACATGTTTTAATGAAGGATGAGGGTGCTTTCCATATCGCCCTGTGACAACTGCATTTTCTATTGGCCACAGAAGAGTCCCCTTAGCTGATTTAGTCAGATTAGGGTTAAAGTTGGCACTTGGCGTAACTGAAACATTACTCCCTTGTGCAACGATCATTGTTTCTATTTCCTTATTGAGTTGTTTCTTCTGCTTTTGTTTTTGTTCAGCTGCTATACGCACCTCAGACTCTTTTCTTTTAAGATCTGCAACAATCGCCTTCTTCTGTTCCTCCTCTTGTTGAATCTGTCCCTTTTGAGCAGTTTGTTCTTGAATTAGTTTTTCTTTTTGGTCAATTTTATTTTGCATCATTGCCATAGTCTGATCCAAGGCAGTCATGTTTCCATATAGATCTTCTTTTTGCTTGTTCAGCATGTCTCTGTACTGCTTAGAAAATATCCATTTCTTATATCCTTCTAACAAGGTACTTGACGATAAGATGTATGCCCATCGCTGTTCGATCAAGGACTGTGTATAATGCATTTTTAACATCCTCCCATATTCTTTTCTTAAGTCTCCCAACTTTAGGTTTATATCCTTGGCCTTTTGAGTCAAAGAGTCTATAGTCGATTCCATCCTCTTCTTCTCTTTACTTAAGTTACCTACAAGAGAGTTACGTGAATCAATTTTTGATTGTAATAAGTTATAATTTTTAATAGTGGCATCGACTTCTTTGCTCTTAGAATCAATAAGCGAGCTTATCTGCGTTATGTTATTTACTAATTCTGTTTTTGCATCTAATTGCTGTGCAGCTAGAATACCAGTAAACATCATACAGATGAAAATGAGCGTGCATTTATATGCGCGTATATCGCGTAGGTATTGCAAACGTTGTTTTTTTAGGTATATCAATTTCTAATTCTGAAATTTCCAATCGAAGAAATACTTCCTCTTCACTAGATAAAGGGATGGAATATTCTCTAAAATAACAAAAGTCATCTTCTTTTCTACAATCATCGAAATACAGATTCACTTTCCTTCCTCTGTGGTCTTGAATACTATAATCTGAAATCGTATTTAAAAAGAGCGGCACACGATATGTATGTGTCAGTTCGTCTTGTAAAAAATGGAAAACAAAGGCTGCACTATCAGACTGCATGACAAGGTCCGTAGAATCTGCTGGAAGGGTTACATTGCCTACTAACCAATTCTGTAAGCGTTCATAATTTAAATCTGTATCATATCTAAGTGACATATCATCCCAGTATGAAATGCTATAGGTTTTATTTAGTCTATCTAGAATTACTATGCTATCAGGGTTCATCGATAAGCGAAATCCTTCGATACTATATTTTTTTAGGGTCATCCAGATAGTACTATCTTTCTTTATGCGAATGAAGGCAGTACCAGATTCAGAATCTTGTGGATCCGAATATTTTAATTTTGCCTTAGCAGAAAACCATGTATAGTCTACATTATGGTTTTGTAATATTTCTAATGCTGTTTGTTCTGTGTTTTCCTCGAGGCGTACATCTTGTGCAAGTTTTTTACTCTTGCATGCAAGTAGAATGCAGAGACTCAAAGAAAGGGTAACATACTTAAGATTTAAGGACATCCATTTTCTCTTTGATCTGAGAAGAATAAAAGCCATTTTGAAATGCAGAATTCCAGTATTCGACTGCCTTATCGAACTCCTTTTTACTTTCCATAATATCCCCTAAGAGTTTGAGAGTTTCAGGATCCGTAAGTTTATCTTTCCCATAGATCTCTTCAACTTTCGTTATGGCAGCATCGGCCTTATTTTCCATGAAGAACTTATGCGCTTCCAAGGATTTAATTTGTTGTTGCTTATCTGGCGCACCTGTTGAAACCAGCATGCCTTCTTCCATTAGGTCTGCTAATGCAGTTATGTTCTTACCATAGATAGCAGCTAGACTACTGTAATAAAACGCAGAAGATTGATTTGGGAAAAGATCAATACACTCCTCAGACACTATGGCCAATTGCGCATAGTCCTCTGTATAATATAAGGTACGCATAAGTTGCTCCCATACTGGGAATACATTATCGCGCAGGCCAATCGTGGTGTTGTACTCCTTTTTGGCTTCTAATAGCTGCCTTGAATTAAAGTAATAATCTCCTAGGATGGAATATACTTTGGCATCTTGCGGATATAAATTCTTCAGAGAACTTAATATTTCGAATAGGGAAACATTATAGTTATCGTTTTTATCCAGAGGCATTTTTGCTATATAAGGAATCAGCTCTTTTATTTTAACATCAAGATCAATATTCTCATTTTCAATAAGAGGTTTGATTGCTCGGAAGTAAGAACTCTCATCAATCTTTTCAATATCGCCGCCTACATTTGCAAGATTTGCGACAGGATTATCTGGATCCAGAACTAGAACGCGAGCATAATATGTATCTGCTGCTTTTTTATCATCAGCCTTTTTATAGAATGAGGCAACACGTAAAAGATATTCTATATTATTTGGCTCGGAGTCACTTAAAGCTACTAAGGTTTCTTCAATACCATATACATCACGAGTTAGCTTAAGAATTTCGATCCGTCTATTCGCAAGATCCTTATTAAAGCCAAAATTTTTCTCTTCACGTTCAAGTACACGTAAAGCCTTTTCTGCATCTTGGAGGTATACTGTATTGTCAAATAATTTCTTGTAATGTTCTCTATTGCCTGGATCTAGTGTAATCAGTTTTTCTAAGCTAGCAGATCTTTGTTCAAAGTTCTCACTATCTTCTTCAATGTCCGCTTTCAATTGCCAATAAGAAATTTGACTAGAATTAAATTTGAGCGCCTTTTCTATATTCTTGGCAGCTAGGTCCAGCTTTTCTAAGTTCCAATATGCGATAGCTAATTCATAGTATATGACATCATTATTTGATTGCGCTACTAGGATCTTTTCTAGCAATTCTATTTCCTTCTCAAACTTGCCACTCATCTTCATTGAAATTGCTTCAATAAATTCTGTTTGAGTAGCTATATCCATCTCTGTATACAATCCTGGCTGTCCCTGGGCTGCAGTAGATATGAATAGAATAGATAATAGGCCAATAAATAAATTTCTCATATGTGTTTACAAGCTGTAAAAATAAACGAAATAGATGGGAAATTGATTGCCAAACACAGATTACTCTATTATCGTAATCTTCATGGTATTGGTTCTAAACCTCTTCTGAATAGGCATACTAGCTGTATTTACCACCACATCGCCCTTTTTCAACAGTTTTTTCGATTTTAAAATTTCAGAAAAGTCAGAAATTGTTTCATCTGTAGTGGAAAACTTGTCGTAATGAAAACAACGGACACCCCATATTAGATTCATAGTCGCCAACATAGTTTTAACATGTGAGAAGATATAAATGTGATTTTTGGGCCTATAGCTACTCACTTTAAAGGCTGTGTAACCTGAGACTGTAATTCCTATGATAGCTTTTGCTCTTATATCTTCAGCTAGTTTTGCCGCACCTATACAGACTGTATCAGAAAAATACGTGTCTGATTTACGGTTTGGTTTAGGGCGTTTACTTTGCAGTTCATAATGTTTTTCTGCTTCAAAGATGATCTTATTCATCGCCTCCACCACTTTTACAGGATGCTTCCCAACTGCAGTTTCGCCACTCAACATAACAGCATCTGTACCATCCAGAACGGCGTTTGCTACATCTGTTATTTCCGCTCTTGTAGGACTTGGATTATTTATCATACTTTCCATCATCTGCGTTGCTACAATGACAGGTTTAGACTTTTGGATACATCGCTTAATAATGTCTTTCTGAATCGCTGGAAGTTTTTCCATAGGCATCTCCACTCCCAAATCTCCTCTTGCAATCATGATGGCATCAGTAGCATCAATAATTTCCTTTCTATTCACAATTGCTAGCGGCTTTTCAACCTTTGCAATCACTTTAGCCAGATGTTTTTTTCTTCTTATTCTTCTCTTGAGATCTAAAATATCTTCGGCTGTTTGAACAAAAGATAAGGCAATCCAATTTACCGGTTGCTTGAGAATAAAATTAAGGTCCTTTATATCCTTAGGTGTCATGGCAGGTAGCTTTATCTCGGTATCTGGCAGATTTACTCCTTTGTTAGAAGAGAGTATTCCACCATGGATTACCTTTAGGGACACCTTGGATCGTCTATCTGTTTTTACAACTTCGAGCACAATTTTACCATCATCTACTAATACACGTTCACCCACTTTTACATCCTTAGCCATTCTTTCGTAGCTCATGTAAATTTTCTTCATAGTCCCGATGCACTTTTTATTCACAAGATGAATGACATCATTCTTTTTAAGATTTAAGGCGTTGTTCTCGATTTTACCGACTCTAAGCTTTGGACCTTGCAGATCGGCAAGAATTCCAATATGAATATCATACTCCTGGTTAATTTTTATTATCCTATCTATTACATCTTTGTGATCCTTATGTGCACCATGTGAAAAGTTGAGCCTAAAGACATCCACTCCTGCTTTTACAAGTCTTAGGAGGGTTTCATAACTACTGCTCGCTGGTCCTATAGTCGCTACAATTTTCGTCTTTTGGGAGTTATCTATCTTTAATTTCTTCAAAATATTTGAATTTTAAACTTTGCGTTAAATTAATTATTAATGAGGCTAAAAAAAAGGCCTCATGAAGGGTTGGAACTGCAATTCTCGGAAAAATAAAGGGAATGAGTGAATTATTTTGCAATAATATGTTTTAATAGATGTGAAACGATGATTCCTATATTTTTAACAATACCAAAAAAGTGTGTATTTTTTTGGTTTATCGCTGCCTATTAGGTTAATTTGCGGCACTTTAAACAAACTATTTATTATGTCAAGCATTGCTGAAAAAGTAAAACAAATCATTATCGACAAGCTAGGAGTGGACGAGTCAGAAGTAACGAATGAAGCTAGCTTCACAAATGATCTTGGAGCAGACTCATTGGATACCGTTGAGTTGATTATGGAATTTGAAAAAGAATTTGATATTTCTATTCCGGATGAACAAGCTGAAACTATCTTAACTGTTGGTCAGGCTGTTACATACCTAGAAAGTCAAGGTAAATAAGATAATTACATCTTTAACGATATTTGTAAATCCACAAGCCTGTACGGGTTTGTGGATTTTTTTTCTTTGTACCTTTATTAAAAGGATAAATTTACTTTATGAATAGAGTTGTAGTAACCGGTATTGGTGCACTTACTCCCATTGGGAACACCTATGCTGCATATAGTGAGAACTTACTCAAAGGGAAAAGTGGAGCTGGACCTATAACAAAGTTTGATGCCTCGCATTTTAAAACACGATTTGCCTGTGAGCTTAAAGATTTCCAAGTGGAAGAATTTATGCATAAGCGAGAAGCAAGAAGATTAGATCCATTTTCTCAATATGCTTTAGTGGTTGCAGAAGAAGCGATGCAGGACAGTGGTCTTGATTTAGATAGTATCGACCTAGATACTTCTGGAGTCATCTGGGGAAGTGGGATAGGTGGATTCCTTACCATTGAAAATGAAGTAGCTGCTGCAGCAACAAGTACAAGCGATACGCCTAGATATTCTCCTTTTTTAATACCTAAACTGATAGCGGATATTGCCCCAGGGCATATCTCTATGAAATTTGGTTTCAGGGGATTAAACTATGCAACTGTATCAGCCTGTGCCTCTGCTTCGCATGCCATTATCAATGCAACGGATTACATACGTCTTGGTCGTGCGAAGATTATCATTTGTGGAGGTAGTGAAGCGGCAATTACAAAAGCGGGCATAGGAGGCTTCTCTTCCATGAAAGCTCTATCTGAAAGAAACGATGATCCACTTACGGCTTCTAGACCCTTTGATGCAGAACGCGATGGTTTTGTTTTAGGTGAGGGTGCAGGAGGACTTATACTTGAAGAGTACGAACATGCAAAAGCACGTGGTGCTAAAATTTATGCAGAGATAGTTGGAGTAGGAATGACGGCAGATGCACATCATATTACAGCACCGCATCCAGAAGGTCTAGGAGCAAAAAATGTTATGGAGGCTGCACTAAAAGATGCTAAGATATCTCCAGATAAGATAGATTATATAAATGTGCATGGCACCTCTACTCCTTTAGGAGATATCGCGGAGCAAACAGCAATAAAACGCGTTTTTGGAGATCATGCCTATAAATTAAATATAAGCTCTACTAAATCTATGACAGGCCATTTATTAGGTGCTGCTGGGGCTGTAGAGGCAATTGCGGGCTTGGTAGCGGTCCAAGAAAACGCAATTCCGCCAACAATTAATCATTTTACTGATGATGAGGCGATTGATAACAAATTAAATTTTACCTTTAATACAGCGCAGGAACGTAAAATTAATTACGTTGCTAGCAATACATTCGGTTTCGGGGGACATAATACAACTGTAATTTTTAAACGGTTTATTAGCTGAGTGTAACTTTAAGTGAAAAAAATATACAACTACTATTTCAGTCCTGAAAAGGATCTAGCACGTAGCCTTAATTCCATATTAGGGTTTACGCCGTCTAATCTAAAACTTTTCAAAAAGGCCTTTTATCACAAGTCAATGAATAACATTGACAACGAGATGAATAAAGGAAACAATGAACGTCTGGAATACCTAGGTGATTCTATCCTCTCTACCATAGTAGCCGAATATCTATATAAAAAGTATCCAAATCAAAACGAGGGCTTCTTAACCAAGATGCGATCTAAGATTGTAAAACGACATACCCTCAATTCTATAGCTGATAAAATGGGACTGGATATTGTTCTCGCTAAATACATGAGCGGAAAGATGAGTCATTCTATGTTAGGTAACGCTCTAGAGGCCTTAGTGGGCGCTTTATATTTAGAGTTAGGTTATGCACGCACACGCGACTATTTTATTTCTAATATTTTAATGAAGTATTTAGACATTCATGAATTAGAAAATAAAGATGATAATTATAAGAGTCGTCTATTAGAGTGGTGCCAAAAAAATGACAAAGAAGTGAACTTCAAATTACTGAAAAAATACAAATTCGATAAACGTGATAGATTCCAAGTGGCTGTGCTTGTAGACGGAAAAGAAATTTCAACAGCTGAAGACTTTAATAAAAAAGCGGCTGAACAACACGCTTCTAACACAGCTATTCAATCCTTAAATATCGTTTCCCAGTAAATGGATTCACTTACGCAAATTGTATTAGGTGCCGCAGTGGGAGAAGTGTGCCTAGGCAAAAAGATTGGTAACCGAGCCATGCTTTGGGGTGGTGTTGCAGGGACTATTCCAGATTTAGATATTATAGGCAATTTATTCTTGGGTGAGGCAGAAGCCTTGGCCTTTCATAGAGGTATATCTCATTCCATCACCTTTGCTGTTTTTGGTGCTGTTTTGTTTGGATGGCTAATAGACAAATTATATAATACAAAGGCACGGCATTGGACGGAGACTGTCTTAGGAATTGGCTTTTATTGTTTTGGAATTTTGTTTGCCTCTGGAATACTCCTCGCCGTAGGTGCCAGTATGAAATGGATTATAATACCAATCATGCTTGCAGTTACAGGTTTTGGGATTTGGCGAATACGTGAAGATCTGTTTGTAAGAAAGGATAGATATGATAGACCCAGTCGGCTTGCTTGGCAAAACATGATGTTTTGGGGACTATTTACCCATCCCATTTTAGATTCATTTACCGCCTATGGCACGCAGTTGTTTGCCCCCTTCAGCAATTACCGAGTTGCTTTCAATAATATCTCTGTAGCCGATCCAATCTATACTGGCCTGTTTTTAATAGGCCTTATTACTGCCTCTTTTTATAGACGGACAGATAACAAACGTAGATTTTGGAATTATCTAGGTATAGCACTCAGCAGTGGCTATATGTTGTTTACGGTGTACAATAAACTCAAAGTAGATACGGTAATGGAAGCTACCATTGCATCTAAAAATCTAGTCGCTGAACGCTACATGACGAGCCCTAGCATTTTGAATAATGTGCTATGGACTGGGACAACAGAAACAGATAGCTTTTTCTATCAGGGGCAATATTCATTGCTTGATAAAGAGAAAGTATTTAAGTTGAGTAAGGTACCAAAGAACCACGATCTCTTAGCTGATGCCAAAGCGGATGACAAAACGCTCAACATTCTGAAATGGTTTTCTAAGGAGTATTACATGTTACTTAAACGCAAGGATGGGAACATCCAATTTAATGACATGCGCTATGGTACCTTTAGAGGGGATTCCTACGGAGAGAATGATTTCATATTCCGTTTTATTTTAGAAAAGGGTGAAGACGGATACTATCAGATGTTAGATGCTGAGGGTGGCCCGCCGGAGGACATGGACCAGGAGGCAATGGCAAGTGAACTTTGGAACCGTATAAAAGGGATATAGATAGAGAGCTGCTACTTACTTTGCCTTTCAATATCAATGATAATATCTAAGATGATAATCAAACAGAGAGTAATCCTGTAGTCGTAATCAGCGCGTATAGCGGTGCCATAAATATCTTTCGTAAACAGGGTTCTTTGTCTCGAAATCTTTGCTATTTCTACGCCATTATGAATCATGACAAAATTGTTCTTCCTTAGATTTCCTCGAAGCGTCATGGTTCCCTGCCCTGCAATTTCAACTGTAAATTCTTTCTCAAATATTTTGAACTGTTTGGCAAGTACGGCTAGTGTACGATTGTCTTTGACAACATGATACTCTGGTGCAAGAATACCCGTTTTTATAATCTGGAAAGTATTGCTTACGTCTTTACTCTTGTTGTTATAAAAATAGACTTGTTTGACTTTGGAAAAGAGTTTGCCTTTTGCTTCAGCAATAAGGGTTCTTTTTTCGTCCCATATTTTGTAATCACTTACGAAGACCCCCTCTTCTTCAATGGCAAATTTTTCAAATTGTAGCTGTTCCATTTTGTTTTGTTCGTATAGAAAGCATCACTTCTTCTAGCCGCTTATAGTTTGCATCCGACATCTGACAAAGTGGAAGACGCACATCGTTTCCAGAAATCCCTAGGATTTGCAATGCGGACTTAATCCCGACTGGATTCCCTTCTATGTACAACCATTTGTGTAGATCATAGGTTTTATAATTCCAGTTACGCGCAGAAACGTAATCTTCTTGCAGCGCAAAATTTATCATGCCTGAAAATTCTCTTGGGAAGGCATTTGCAATAACGGATATGACTCCCTCCCCTCCTACTGCTACCATGGGAAGGGCAACTTCATCATCTCCTGAAGTAACAATAAATCCTTCTGGTCGATTTTTAATTATCCGTGTGGCTTGGATAAGGTCTCCAGATGCTTCTTTAATTCCAGCAAATGTTTTGCTTGCCTCTGCAAGCCGTACAGTGGTGTGCCATTCTATGTTAGACTTCGTTCTACTAGGAACATTGTAAATAATTATGGGTACAGAAGAACTCTCTGCTAACTGCATGTAATGCTGGTAAATCCCTTCTTGATTTGGTTTACTATACTCAGGGCTAGAAGATAGTATCCCGTCTATACCATCAAAATTATAGTTAGCTATTTTCTTACTGAGTTCGCGCGTATTTTTACCGCCAAAGTTTCCAGCGACTATCGCTTTGCGTCCGTTATTTTTTTCTATAACAAAATCTAAGGCTCGACGTTGTTCGTCTTCATTAAGTGTTGCAGATTCTCCCGTAGAACCAAGTGGCACTAAAAAATCAACCTCGCCCTGAATGACGTGTTCAATGACTCTACCATAGGCATCAAAGTCGATTACACCATCCTTAAAAGGAGTAATCAAAGCTACACCAGTCCCTCCAAACAGAGGTTTGTTTAATAGCTGCATTATTTTTTATTTTTTGCTTTCGCGATATCAAATTGACCCATTTTAGAATACTTTTCAAGTCTGTGTTGTATTCTTTCTTCTTCTCCTAGTGCCATGAGTTCAGCTACATTTTTCTTGATATGTGCTTTGAGCGTTTTCACCATTTTATCAGGCTCCATATGTGCACCGCCAGCCGGCTCTTTAACGATATCATCTATCAGTCCAAATTCTAACATATGGTCTGCAGTCAACTTAAGTGCATCTGCAGCTTGTTCTTTATAGTCCCAAGATCTCCAAAGTATAGAAGAGCAAGACTCCGGTGAGATGACAGAGTACCAGGTATTTTCCAGCATAAAAATGCGATCACCTAGTCCTATACCTAGCGCTCCTCCGCTTGCACCCTCTCCAATGATATAGCAAAGGATGGGTACCTTGAGTTGGGCCATCTCAAATAAGTTTCTTGCAATTGCTTCTGCCTGTCCACGCTCCTCTGCTTCCAAACCTGGGAAGGCACCCGGTGTATCAATTAGACATATGACTGGCATCCCAAAGCGTTCAGCCATTTTCATAAGTCGCAGCGCTTTTCTATAGCCCTCAGGATTTGCCATTCCAAAATTTCGGTACTGCCGCATCTTGGTATTTACCCCTTTCTGGTGGCCAATGAATACGAGTGGTTGTCCATTAATTTTTCCAATTCCACCTACAATGGCTTTATCGTCCTTAAATTTTCTATCGCCATGCAGTTCTACAAATTTCTTGCACATCTGTTGGATGTAGTGTAGCGTATATGGACGTTCAGGATGACGGGAAAGTTGTACTTTTTGCCAGCCCGTGAGATTAGAATAAATCTCTTTTTGTTTGGCCTTAATTTTAGTTTCTAGTTCTTTGATCTTATCTGTTACATCGATATCGCCTTCTTCAGAGATCTGGCGTATTTTCTCGAGTTGATCATAAAGATTTTCTAAGGGTTTTTCGAATTCTAAAAAAACCATGCAATAGCTTTTGTGGTGTAAGTAGTCTTATTGTGTGGGTAAAAATAGCATTTATAAGGGCAAGTAATGGGCGAAAAAGGGTGGAATTGAGTATTAAAAGTGGTAAAAAGCTTCGCGTGAGTGGTGGGAGCAGTCCCGAGCCTATCTGCCTGCGTATGCAGGTAGGTAGAGCGAAAGGAGTCCGAAGGACCAAGCTGCGGACGACACGACCCGGCCTGCTTGCGGATGCAAGTAGGTTATAATGAAGTACTTGTACTGAATTATATCCTGAGTAGAACGAAGGACTAGGGGCACGCCCAATAAAACATTAAAATTTAAATGATCTTACTTGGTGTTAATAAAAGATAAAGGGAATGGGTAAAATGGAGAATAAAAATATGTACGGATGTAGTCCCTGCGCAAAAGCTCAATAAACTGCGAATTGCAATAGTTTATTTCACCGAAGCCTTGGACAGGGTCTACACCCGTCATATCTTATATGTGTTTTACTTTTTTGAAAACCCAGAATTTTTGTAGCGTGAAATTGAAGCCGAATGCTACAATCCCATCTATTACTAATCGTGTTAATTTGTAATCCAAATTGGTAGTTTCTGTAAGTATAAACGTACCGGTGGACTTTAAAATTATGCTACCTATAGAAACAACTGCATATTTTAAAAATTGTTTTGCAATGCTTTCGTTTTTGCTATTAAAAGCCCAGTATCTGCTGATAGTATAATTTACGACTGCCCCTACTAAACCTCCGACCGCGATGGCCGGGATATAGTGTATGTGCAGGAACTCTACGCAATACAGCATGACGAGGTAGTCTATTATGCCACCAAAAAATGCAGATACTTGTGCTCTTAGAAATACCATTGCAATCAATTTGTTTATACTGCTTTTAGCTTAGCCTGTTTCTCTAGAAAATCGCGTTCGTCACCAGACTGAAGGACACCGAATGCATCTTTCATATTTATGAGAATAAGCAAGACAGAACCAATTGCTCCAAAACTTATTAAGGCATAGGGGACGAACATTTCAATGATAAGTACAGTCGCTAGAATGAGGCGTAATTCTGTAGGCCCTAGGGCATTGGAATCAATCTGATATTTGTCAGCAATCTTGTACCTGAGCAAGGCGATAATCATAGAACCTCCATAGGCAGCAACAAAAATAAAAGCGATCCATCTATAAAAGGGAAAGTAAAAGTAGAATCCCAAACCAATGATAATTGTCGCTAGCCAGTCCGCATTTATATCTAATGCCCAGCCGTACCATTTACGCGGTGTATTTCTATAATAGGCTATTCTTCCATCGAGGGAATCACCGAACCAATGGAGGCCAAGGCCAAAAACAGAAAGGAGTAAAAATAATTTATCTGTTAGTGCGAGTTGTAGGCCAATGAATACGATAATGGCACCTAGGACCCCAAGGGCTGTTAACATATCTGGTTTTATCCAGTTAGGCATGTGTTTGCACAGAAAGCTAATAGTTTTGTGTTCCGCATCCATGAGAATGTTTGTTCGTTTTCTCTCACTTGTGATACTTGCTTTTTTAGATTCATTTGTAGTACGCATAGTAGTATTATTTATACCTCCAATTTGGGGCTAAGTAGGGGGCCAAGGGGGAATTATTTGTAAAACGGGGGTTTTGTTTTTTGGAATTAAGGGAAAAAAGAGAAAAAAGGAAGAAATATTTTACGATTTGTGAATTAGAAAGGCCTTGTTTTATAGAATGTGTATAATCGATGATTGCGTAAAGGGTTTCACGGTTTCATGGTTTCCGTCCTACGGACTGGTTTCACGGCCTAGGAATCCTGAAGGGGAAGTTAGAAAGTTGTAAAAAGGAATCTCCAAGTAAATCTTGTATAATAAGCTGTTGTAATATTAAAAATCCCCTCAAATCAATGACTTGAGAGGATTAAGCGGTCTGGACGGGACTCGAACCCGCGACCCCCTGCGTGACAGGCAGGTATTCTAACCAACTGAACTACCAGACCGTTACTGTAAACAGCGACGGCAAAAGTAACAAGCATTTACTAACTATTACAAGTTTTGGGGGTAAATTTTAGTCATTTTTTTGATAGAGGAATTCTATAACTCAAATAAATAATATGAATAGCAATTTAGGTGATTGATTTCTACTTATTAGCTCCTGCCATATCCAGCGCCACATCCACTATCATATCCTCCTGCCCTCCAACCATATTGCGCTTGCCTAGCTCTTCAAGAATAGCCCTTGTATCTAGGCCATACTTTTTTGCGGCACGCTCTGCATGTAACAGAAAACTGGAATAGACTCCGGCGTAACCAAGGGAAAGTGTTTCTCTATCCACGCGGACAGGTCTTTCTTGTAGAGGTCTTACGAGATCTTCTGCTGCATCCATTAACTGGTATACATCTGCATTATGTTTGACTTCCATTTTATTTAGTACAGCGACGAGAACCTCAAGGGGCGCATTCCCTGCGCCAGCCCCCATGCCTGTCAAGGAAGCATCCAATCTGTTCGCTCCATGTTGCATGGCAACTATGGTATTCGCGACACCCAAGGATAAATTATGGTGACAATGGATTCCTATCTCTGTTTCAGGCTTCAACACATCTTTGAAGGCTTTGATCCTGTCTACGACTCCATCCATTAAAAGTGCACCAGCGGAATCTGTAACATAGACGCAGTCCGCACCTGCTGCTTCCATCAAAAGAGCCTGTTGTGCAAGTTCCTTAGGTGGGTTCATATGTGCCATCATAAGAAAGCCACCTACGTCCATACCGAGTTCCTTTGCTGCGGCAATATGTTGGGGTGCTATATCTGCTTCCGTACAATGCGTTGCTATACGGACAGACTCTACACCTAGCTCATGTGCCTTCTTAAGATCATCAATTGTGGCTATACCAGGAATGACAAGAGTTGTAAGTTTTGCGTGTTTCAGTTCATCTTTGATACCCGCGATCCAATCCCAATCTGTATGTGCACCAAAACCATAATTAAAACTTCCTCCTGCCAGGCCGTCTCCGTGGGACACTTCAATTGCATCTACCCCTGCCTTATCCAATGCTATCGCTATTTCTTTAATTTTCTCATTTGCGTATTGGTGCCGAATTGCATGCATACCATCGCGCAGTGTCACATCAACTATTTTAATTTCTTTCATAGTGTTCTTGTTTAATTGGGATTACAAAGACCCTCTGCTACAATACGTTCAGCAGTTGCACGTGCAGCTGAAGTCATAATGTCCAAATTCCCTGCATATTCCGGGAGATAATGTCCAGCGCCTCGCACCTGTAACAAGACTGTCGTTTTTAATCCGTGTCTATGCCCTAGGCCTTCAATAAACACGGGTGCAGATTCTGGAATATCTTCAAACTGGACTTCTTGATGGAGTTGGTAGCCAGGCACATAGCTTTGTACGGCCTTCACCATGTCATGAATACTTTGCCGAATGCGTTCTTTATCTGCGGGTTCGGAAAGTGTAAATACTGTATCCCGCATTACAAGTGGGGGTTCCGCTGGGTTTAAAATTATAATAGCCTTCCCCCTATCAGCTCCTCCAACCTGTTCTATTGCTGCGGATGTTGTTTCTGTAAATTCGTCAATGTTTGCTCTAGTCCCAGGGCCTGCTGACTTACTCGCAATGGATGCTACGATTTCTCCATAATGTACTTTAGCAACTTGATGTACAGCAGCAACAATAGGAATTGTAGCCTGTCCTCCACAGGTTACCATATTTAAATTGGGTACATCCAAATTTTCTAAAAAATTAACTGGTGGCACTAGGTAGGGGCCGATGGCTGCCGGTGTGAGATCAATCATTTTCTTGTTAGGAAACTGTTTAATAATTTCCCAATTATATGCATGTGCTTTTGCAGAGGTAGCATCAAATATGATTTTAATTTCCTTCCATATCGGCATTTTAACAAGACCATCTATTCCTGTTGCGCAGGTTTCAATTCCCAGTCTTGCAGCACGTGCAAGACCATCAGAGTTTGTATTAATTCCTACTAACACGGACATTTCTAGTGATGAAGAAAGTCGTATTATTTTAATCATGAGGTCTGTACCGATATTTCCAGAACCTATAATTGCTACCTTAATTTTCATATGTTTTTATTCCGTAAATTCTAGGGAGACTTCCCCTAAACCTTCAAATTTTGCTGAAACCACATCCCCTGCTTTCACCTGTACCATGGGCCCTAAAGCACCTGAGAAAATGAGTTCGCCTGCACGCAGAGGCTGACCCATTTCTTGCATCACACGGGCTAACCAGAGAACAGCATTCAAGGGTGAACCTAGGCAATCTTTGCCGGATCCTTCAGAAACAAGAGCACCATTAGAGGTCATTTGCATTTTGGTGTTTACCATATCAAATTCATCTATCATTTTGGGTGTGTGTCCTACTACAAAATGCGAAGCGGAGGCATTATCCGCTATGGTATCCGTAATTTTAATATTCCAATTGGCTATTCGACTGCCTACAATTTCTATGGCAGGGAGTGCGTAATCAATAGAATTAATTATGTCTACAACCGTAAGATTTTCTTGTACGATATCTGCACCAAGGACGAAGGCTATTTCAGCTTCAACTTTGGGTTGCATGAGTTGAGACATAGAAATAAAGCCACCATTAAGTAGTTCCATGTCATTAAATAGAATTCCAAAATCTGGTTGGTTTACACCAAGTTGTTTTTGCACGGCGTGTGAGGTTAGACCTATTTTCTTCCCTACTATTCTAGCACCCTGTGCAACTTTGTGTTGTGTATTATGATTCTGAATTTGGTATGCTAGTAGGATATTATCTACTCCTATGTGTTCGCTTAAGGGAGAGATAGCTTGTTTACTTTCACTGGCTTCTCTAAGTTGGTCTGCAAAGGTTTTGGCTTCCACTCGTTCTATTTTGTCTAAATATACATCTATTCATAATGTTTAAACCATTCCTAGTATGACTTAATGGAATGACTAGTCTAGGCTGTTAAAAGAGTATACTCTGAGTTAAATTGTTTTGCAAAAATTAAGTTGTATCCATTGATTATTCGTAATTTTGCCTTGTAAAGTTCATTATTTACAAGCTGGAAGCACGATTAGATAACCCCAAAAGACTCTGCGTGCTTCCTTTTTTCTATCCTGTAAAAGCTACTTTAGCGATTTCTTTGTGTCATAAATTGAACAAAAGAGACCCAATTTCCTTTACTATTTCAAACAAAAACTATATTTGCAACCATGTTGCATTTAGGAATGGAAGAAAAATATAGAACAAAGGCAGATATTATAGGTATGGCGGTTGCGCTGCTATGCGCCTTGCATTGCTCTATCCTTCCCATCGCTATTACCTTTGGCGTAATTTCTTCTTCTAGTAACTTAGATCACACCTTTGTTGAAGTTCTTTTTCTATTAGTTAGTTTTTCAATTGCGTTTATCTCGCTTTGGTATTCGTACAAGAAAAAGCATAACAATAGCAAACCACTTTTGATTGCTTCTTTAGGATTTTTTATCTTTCTTTTAGGATTGGCAAATTTTGTGGGAGGACATATTATTATGACAACAGCAGGTGGACTTCTCATTGCCTTATCTCACTTTATTAATTGGAGGATAAGCCACAAATAACAAGAACATGTTTTCTACGTATTTTGAATTAGGGCTTGAACATATTCTAGACCCGCAGGCCTACGATCATATCCTCTTTGTATTGGCCTTGACAATAATCTATCCTTTTAAAGAATGGAAGCGGGTTCTAATATTAGTAACCGCGTTTACAATTGGTCATTCATTGACGCTTGCTCTTTCTGTATTTAACATCGTGCAAGTAAACATGGATATTATAGAATTTTTAATTCCTGTGACTATTATCCTTACTGCGCTGAGTAATATACTAAGCTATGGAAAACAAAATAGGAATCATAGCTTTAACTATGTCCTTGCTCTTGTTTTTGGCTTCATCCATGGACTTGGATTTTCCAACTATTTATCTGCAATTCTAGGGAGAGAAGATAGCGTAGTGGGTCCACTTTTCTCATTCAATCTAGGAGTTGAAGCAGGACAGGTGTGTATCGTTCTTGTTACACTCCTATTCACCTATATCTTAACTCAGCTATTTAAAATACCTGCGCGTATATATGTGCTTGGTATGTCGATACTTATTATCCTAATTGCTGCTTCTCTACTTTTTTAATTGCGTGCAGGTTCAAAGCCTTGGTTAATTCCTTTATCAATAGGAGCAACACCTGAACGCATCCATTCTGGCATAGGTTCACCTAGGAGATAATGACTAAAAAACTGTTCCATACGTTTATTAAAGTCCATTCTATTTTGCCACTTTACCGGCCAATGCGGTTCTCCATTATAATTTAATAACCATGCAGGCTTACCCAGTCTTCTTAGAGCTACGAAATATTCGATTCCCTGGTACCAAGGCACTGCACCGTCTTTATCATTGTGTAAGATTAAGACAGGTGTGTTTACTTTGTCAATATTAAATATGGGTGAGTTTTCCAGATAGAGATCAGGGTTTTCCCAAAGAGTTGCTCCCAATCTACTTTGCGTTTTTTCGTATTGGAACATTCTACTCATTCCAGACCTCCAACGAATTCCCCCGTAGGCACTAATCATATTTACTACAGGAGCACCTGCTTCTGCACATTTAAAGATGTCTGTTTTTGTAAGCAAATGGGCGATTTGGTAACCTCCCCAGCTATGCCCTTGGACACCAATATTTTTCTTATCAACCCAAGGATTTTCCATAAGACTTTCTACACCTGAAATAACATCCTCGTAACAACTCTCTCCTGGATAACCGATATTATAAGTAACATCCGGATTAAAAATGACAAAGCCCTTATTTACATAGTAACTATAGTTTATAGTAGATCGATGCGGTTCCGGTGCTCTGTGTCTGTATAGTCTATCCGATGATCGTTCGTAGAAATTTACTATCATAGGGTATTTGGCAGCAGGATTAAAATTATCAGGTTTAATCAATAACCCTTCTAGCTTTTCTCCTTTTTCATTTGTCCAAGTATACAATTCGGCATCACCCCAGAGATAGTCCTTTTGTTGCGGATTCGCATCACTCACAATTTGCGCTTCTTCCATTCCCATATCTGTAGCTATTAGGTTTGGAAACTCGTCAAAGTCTTCTCGTGTATACACGAAATCATTCGATTTTCTCGCTTTTAAAGGGCTCGAATCATATCTAAAATTACCCGTACGCAATTCGGTCATCACATTGGTATTAAGATCAAGCATACCATAGCCACTGGACTTATCTGTCTCATTAAATAGATAGATCATTATAGAACTATCCTGTTTAATAGCGCTGTCTTCTTTGTCGAGCGAAATATATCTGTGTACAAGTTTGTCTGTTCTACCATCTGTTATTTTTTCCCGTGTGCTACCATCTGCAGCGATTTTCCAGATATCAAAACGATCGTATACATAGACAAACTTTTCATCTTTGGACCAGGCTGCAACGCCGTACGATCTTGGATTACTCGGTGCATCATGGCGTTCATTATAAAATGTACCAATGGAAGTGTTTGTTAGCTCATGGATTTGACCTGTAGCAAGATCAACACTCTTGTGTTTTTTCTCTTCCCCATTATACCAGTAAGCATGCGTTCCATTTGGAGAGATGCGCATTCTTCCTTCTTCTTTACTTAGGACTTTTTTCCGTTCACCCGTTTCCACGTTTATAATGTAGAGATCATTGTAGGGGTAGCCTTTCCATGAAATAGTTTCAGAGTAGGATTCATTATGGATTCCAAAGGCATATTTACTGTTCTTTTTTTCAGACAATTGCACATTTGGAATTTCCTCAGAACCTAGTGGCAAGGATTTTCCAAAAATGATGTCATAGGCATATAAATATGATTTCTTTTTTTCGTCTTTTAATCTAACTTCCTTTTGGGTGTACAATATCTTATCATTGCTTGTCCACACTTCAACATTTACGATTTCTTCTTCCAATAAATTTGTATCCTGCACAACTGGCTGAGGAGCCATTCCAAAATACATACGTGTTTCGTCCTCAGAAAATACGGGTTTTCTATCTTTACTTAGAATTAGATTGGTTGATCGAGGATTCCGTATTCTCTTGGATGTTTTTGCCTTAATATCATATAGATTAAATGAATAATTAGGGATCTGCGCTTTCTCACTGCTATCTCTATTTTCCATATAAGACACATAATTCCCCTGAGGGCTAATTACCATATTATGGAATCCATGATGTTGTCCTTTTATCTTATCTGAAGATTTTGCTATAAGATCATATACAACAAGATGCTCTTCCTCCGTACTGTCTTTTCCTGTGCTTATAGCTGTTACAAATTTGCCTTTATCTGCAATGGCGTATTCTGTAATATAATGCAAACTATCTCTCCATCCTGTATACACATTATATAAGACGAGTGTAGATCCATTCTTTTTAGATTGCTTTTTTACTGTCTTACTTGTATCCCGTTTGTCTGCTAAATGATAGGCTATGAAATTACCCCAATCTTTAGGAAGCTTATAGGATTTTACTGCCCCTAAATTCTCTACATCTAAGGTCTTCGTCTTAAAAATCTTTAAGGTGTCCTTGGGCATTTTTTTCTTCTTCACCTTTTTTCTTTTCATTTCTTTGATCTTCTTTTCGGGAGGACTAGTCAGAAATGAAAGGAAATTATTTGATCGATCTATTTTTGTAGAAGCAGATCTGGGGTAAGTATACTCTTCTTGATTTCTATTATTATATATTACCAGAGTCTTATCTCCTTTACCCGGTGTAAGATTATAACTAATCCAATCTCCATTATCAGAAATTTGTTCATCTGCTATTCTATTCCATGATTCATAGACTGAGGGATCCATGATTTTATTTCCTTGCGCAAATAATCCTGCACAAAAGAAGAAGGCACTGAAAAAGGCAAATAGTCTCATAATTCTAGCTTTGTAATAAATTTAGTGAAAAGCTATAGAAGCTTTTACTAAAAGACAAGTATTGATGCGTAACTTTGGAAAATAAATGAAAATATGAGTATAAACCTGGCATTAATCGCTCATGATGGGAAAAAAGCTGAAATGGTTTCTTTTATCATGTCAAACAAGAAGTTTTTAGATGATGCAAATCTGTATGCAACAGGCACAACAGGCAAGCACATAGCAAACGAAGGCTTTGAAGTTACTCCCCTACTTTCAGGACCTCTTGGAGGGGATGCTCAGATTGCCACCTTGGTTGCCACCGGTAAGATTGATATGGTTATTTTTTTTAGAGATCCTTTAGACAAACATCCACATGAACCCGACGTGCAAATGTTGATGAGACAATGTGATGTGCATAATGTACCACTGGCAACAAATCCCAAGGCAGCCTTTTACTTATTACGCGGCATAGAATATCACTTCAAAAAATAAAATTGCTAACCGAGGATTATAAAAAGATAGCGGATAATATACCACGCGAACCTGGAATTTACAGATTCTTGGACAAGCACGGAATCGTCCTTTATGTAGGCAAGGCGAAGGATTTACGCAGCCGTACTGCTTCCTATTTTGGCTCAAAAAAACATCAAGCGTTTAAAACTAAAACGCTGGTAAAAAATGCACATAACTTAGAATTTACCGTAGTAGATACAGAGCAGGATGCACTTTTACTAGAGAACACACTTATAAAAAGACTGCAGCCTAGGTATAATGTTATGCTTAAGGATGGTAAATCCTATACCTATATATGCATAAAAAAAGAACCCTTCCCTCGCGTCTTTTTTACGCGCAGAGTAATACGTGATGGATCTACTTATTTAGGGCCCTATACTTCAAAGTACCAGGTCAAAATTTTATTGGAGCTAATAAAGCGCTTATTTCCTTTACGTACCTGTACTCTCAATCTATCTGAAAAAAATATTTCCGCTGGTAAATTTAGTGTGTGTTTAGAATACCATATTAAAAATTGTAAAGGACCCTGCGTAGGTGAAGAATCAGAAGAAGACTATCTAAAAAAAATTGATCAGGTTAAAAATATTTTAAAAGGCAACTTTAGGCCAGTGAAAGACTACATCAATGACATGATGGATTTTTATGCAGGAAATATGCAGTTTGAAGAAGCTCAACGCATAAAAGAAAAGCTAGAAGTCTTACAGGACTACCAAGCAAAGTCTATGGTGGTAAGTACAACCATTCGTGATGTAGATGTGTTTTCATTTATTGATGACGAGACACATGCCTATGTGAATTATCTAAAAATTATAAACGGTGCACTTATCAATACGGACACAGTTGAGATGAAAAAAAACCTAAATGAAGATAAGGAGCAATTACTTGCCTTTGGTATAAATAGGCTAAGAGAGAAGTTTAATAGTATCGCGCCAGAAATTATAGTCCCCTTCCCTATCGAAACCATTGAGGTGGATATTACTACTACGATTCCCCAGATAGGTGACAAACGCAAACTACTCGCACTTGCCGAAAAAAACATGAAGTATTTCATGTTACAGAAAAAGAAAGAGGCAATTAATAAGATAAAGAAAATCACCCCTGCTGAGCGCATATTGAATACTCTAAAGGAGGACTTACAAATGGATCAGCTTGCCCTGCACATCGAGTGCTTTGACAACTCCAATATTCAAGGAACAAATCCGACATCGAGTTGTGTTGTTTTCAAGAATGCAAGGCCATCGAAAAAAGATTACAGGAAATTCAACATTAAAACTGTAATTGGCCCTGATGATTTTGCATCCATGAAGGAGGTAGTAACTCGTAGATATACGCGACTCCTTAAGGAAAATCAGCCTCTTCCTCAGTTAGTTGTCATAGATGGTGGCAAGGGACAACTGAGCGCAGCGTTTGAAATTTTTAAGGAGCTGGGCATCGAAAAGAAAATCACTCTAATAGGTATCGCTAAACGCCTTGAAGAAATCTATTTCCCAGAAGATCCGATTCCTCTTTATATTAATAAGAAATCTGAATCCTTAAAACTCATTCAGCAATTGAGAAATGAGGCGCATCGATTTGCGATCAACTTCCATAGAGATAAGCGCTCGATAAATTTCTTGGGGACAGAGCTCACAAAGATTCCTGGCATTGGTGAAAAGACTGCAAATAAATTATTGGTAGAATTTGGATCAGTAAAACGGGTTAAAGAAGCGAGTGAGGCCGAGTTGCAAGAACTTATTGGGCCTGCTCATGCTAAGAAGATAATTAGTTATTTTTTGGGAGAGCCGGGGGACGTAGAGGGATTAATGGATGGAACGGACGAACAGACGAACGGACTAACGGACTAACGGACTTAAAGAAGAGTAAGGTGTTTGCGAGGGCATAATATGGATTCGTAGGTGCAACCTACGAATAGCTGGGTGCTTTTAAGGGAATTCAATGAGGTATCAGACTTCTAGCGCATTTTTGGGCGTCTTCTTTTACGGCTGCCTGGTTGCATCATGTTTGTTCCGCGTTTACCACCACGCATACCCTGGGACTTCATCTGACCACTATTGTTAATTGCTTTTTTGAACATGTCAATTTGTTCCTTGATTTGTGGCTCCGTTACTTTTAGTTTTTCGGCGTCTCTGAAATATTTTTTTGCAGCAGTCCATTTGTTTTTACTTCCGTTGATGTTTGCTAATTGGAGTAATACCATCGCTTTTTCATTATCGCTTGGGAGTTTTAGCGCCAGTGCTTTTTCAAATAATTCTTCTGCCTCGTTATTGTCCTGTCTATTTGCAAAAATGGATCCTTTGAGAATATAGTAAAAGGCTCTGTTTGTTACATAAAGAAACTTAGGATTCATGGTTAAACCTAGACGTTTCTCTGCTCCGTCAAAATCCATTTTCTGTACCATTTGCGCTGCAGAACCTACGGTACCTAAAAATATATAGCTACCCAATAGTATCAAACCAATGATCAGGAAGGGAACATAATATCCCGGACCAAAGCCTTCTAAGAACATAAATAAAAATGCAAGGCCTAGTGTAGCGGCAATTAGAGCGAACTTTAAATATATATTTATAGTGAACATGCTTTCTGTTTAAGATGTGCGAAAATAAAGATTTAAATGGAGAACAGTTAGAGTATTCTTCCCGTAATGTCTAAAAACTCCTTTTCTGTAATTAAACCGATGAGTTCTTTGCCTTGGACCACAGGTAAACAACCAATTTTACTGTTGCGCATAAGCTTCATTGCTTTTTTGATTGTCGTTTTAGGACCTACTTTGTCAAACTCCTTTATCATAATGTCTTTGACAGTAAGGGTTTTCTTTGTTTTTTTCTGCTTTAATAAGTTCTTAATTAATTCGGCAGAGGTCACGAGTCCCATTAGATTTCCTTTTACATCTTCAACAGGTGTAAATTTGATTCCTTTCCATTCCATCATTTTGGCTACTAATTCTATGATATCATCTTTTTGCACAGTGAATAGATCCGTAATCATAAAGTCAGACACCAGCAATTCGGAAGGATTGTATTCTGCAAAGGTGGCTTGAGAAATTGCAGGCCAGGTATGCACTGGTTTATTTTTTCGTTGATTTTCGATAATGGCAGATGTAAGTATAGAGAGTGCTTTATCTTCATTCATTTTGGAACGCAATTCTGTGTATGAACGCAGTATCCATCGCGCACCATTCATATGTGTTTTAGCTCTGCCTTCAATGACACCCAAATATTTATTGATATCTCTCTTGCTCACCTTTCTACTTTCTAAACCCTTTCGTGCAGCAGGAAGTAAATGTTTAAGCACTAGATCACAGGCGCCAATCTTTTTGTCCTTAAACCAATTAAACTGCGTATCTATTCCAAATCTTGCAGCCTTCCCAAAATTATCTCGTACATCTGCAAAGCTTAACTTCTTTCTAATGTCTGGTATTGTGTTTCCAAAATGAATCATAATACCAATCCAGAAGACGGCATTCGCTACCTCATCAATTACAGTAGGTCCAGAAGGAATTACCCTATTTTCTATACGCAGGTGGGGTTGGCCATTTTCGCTGATACCATAACAGGGTCGATTCCATCTATAAATAGTCGAGTTATGGACTTGGAGTGAACGCAATTTTGGCACCTTTCCTTTCTTCAAAGTCCTAAGAGAATCTTCTTTTACATCCGAACTAATCAAGGCTCTAAAACGTGTAATATCTTCCTTATAAATATCTAGTATAGAATCGTGAATCCAATCATTTCCGAATGTAACTCTAGCACTTCTTTCTCGCATATGTTCGTGTGTAGATCTTGTATCTAGAGATTGTTGAAACAAGGCAATTCTACTTTCGTGCCAGAGCCTTTTTCCAAAGACTAAGGGCGAATTCGCGGAAATAGCCATTACGGGCCCTGCTAAGGCTTGTGCTATATTATAATATTGCACAAAGTCTTTAGCTTCTATTTGAAGATGAATCTGAAAGCTAGTATTGCACGCTTCTAAAAGAGCAGAATCATGTTTAACGAGCAACTCATCTATTCCTACTAGCTTTAGTTCAAATGAGCTACCAAGTTGTTGTGCTTTAATAGAATCTAATAAGGCTTTATATCTTTTTTTTGGTGTAAGATTTTTTAAGTGTAGATGATACTTTCTAAGCGTGGGAAGGATGCCTGTTAGAACATATTTCGTGTCCATTTTATCTAGCTTCTCTTGGATAAGGTCTAGCTTCTTTTGATTTTCTTTTTCTAAGTTTGAAAAACATGTCCCTTTTAACTCTGCAGGTGTAAGGTTTGTTTCTAAATTGAACCGTGCTATTTCTGTTTCAACCCAGTCATAATTCTTCATTGCATCTAGGGCTTCCATGGCTATTGTAGCAGGTTTAAAGTTATCCGATTTGACCATTACCATTTCCTGTTCTGCACCAATGCGTGTTATCCCTTTCTCAAACATATCTCGTTCCAACATATGCTCTAAAGCCTGGACATCAGACAATAAAGAAGATACAAAGAGCTGCATATTCTTTTTACTTCTAAGAGAGGAAACCCGTTGTTCGCCCATGATTACAATTTTGTCAAAAGATATAAAATCTGCTTCAGATTGGGTAAAAAATGTCTTGTGAATAGGATTCTTGAAAAAAATAAGAATTGTTAAGATATTTATTGCCATTTATACGTTTGTTTACATATGAGACTTTCTATATATCCAATTCTCTGCTTGCTCTTGTTCTTGAGCGCCTGCGGTGAAAGCAATGAGAGCCTTTTGGAGGTAAAAAACCAAACCGACATACAGGTTCTTGCCGGACAGGGTGTTATAGCTACCCATTACTACACAAACTTTGATGTACCTACTCTCTGGGGTAGTCATTTAGGTAATAGTGGACTTGATGTAAACGCACTTGGAGATGTTTTGGCAAATAGGGCAACACTCGTGTCCCTTTTTGGTGAAGATCTAAATTACATTGAAAAAGTATCCGTCTGGGCCTACCCTAACGATCCTATTGCATATACAAATGGCAGCCTAGTAGGTACTGAAATTTTCTTTCTAGATTTTGCTGAAATCAGAGCAAAGCAGGAGATACAACTTTTTGGGAATCTGACTGTTCTAAACGATATAATTACTGAAGACAGAATGATAGTCGAAATTCGTTTGAATTACAGATCCATTACTCCAACAAATATGGATCTCAGATTAAACATGGAGTTTTCAGTTTTCGAAAAATAAAAAACAAGTTTAGACCATGGCAATACAATATGTGCTCAAAGAAGAGCAGGGATATGGTGCATTCAATGGCGGTGAAATTGTAGAAAACAAACCCGTTGGTTTTCCACAAGATGGAGGAAAATTACGTGCATTTTCAAATATATTTTATTGGGCAAATGCGATTGCGAAAGTAGATAGCACTATAGGCTTACATCCACATAAGGGATTTGAAATTATTTCCTTTGTTTTAGAAGGCAGTATTCGACACTTTGACACCAAGATGAATGCTTGGAAAGATTTAGAGGCCGGTGACGTGCAGATCATTCGATCAGGCAGTGGTATTAGTCACGCAGAACATATGAACAAGGATGCTCGTATGTTTCAAATATGGGTAGATCCAGATTTATCAAAAACTTTGCAGCAGGCTGCTAGTTATAGTGATTATAAAGATGCTCAGTTTCCTGTTGAAGAAGTGGAAGGAAACACAATAAAAACCATTATTGGCGGAGATAGCCCTTTTGAACTGGACACATCTGGGATAGTATGTAAGCGCATCAAAATCAATGGTAAATACACAGTAGAGGTAGATGCCCAAAGTGTTGCTTCTGTCTACATCCTAAGCACTGGCCTCAGCAGTGCTGCTGGCAATCTAGCTATTGATAGTTTAGTGCAAATAGAAAATGATAGCATTGAAATCAAAGGTCAGGGCGAAGTATTTTTTCTTATCTCGCCAAAGCAGCCTAGCTACAGAACCTATGCCTCGCAGATGGTGCATTAGAAAACTTGGAAAAGATGACAGCAAATTCTGATTCGCCAGAAAAACCCATACTCGTTTTTGATTTTGGGAATGTTATTATTGACATAGATTATCAGCAATGTCATAATAATTTTCAAACCCTATTGGATGTCCAATGGGAGGAGAAGATTCCTATAGAAATGCAAGAATGGATAGTGCTTCTAGAAACAGGAGAAATTTCTGAAGAGACGTTTTTATGGAAATTTCAATCCAAGTATAATGCACAGCTCAACCCTAGAGACATAATAGACTGCTGGAATTCTATGCTGACTGGTATCCCAAAAGGACGTTTAGAATTACTGGCTGGCATTGCTACACAATATGATACGTATTTGCTAAGTAATACGAACAGTATTCATTTAGGCTGGATTAGACGCTACTTAAAAAGAGAATATGACTGTGAAGATTTCGATACCAAGTATTTTAATCAGACGTTTTATAGTCATGAGATTGGCATGGTAAAGCCAAACGAAAATATCTATGCATATGTTACACAGCAGATTGGATGTGCTCCATCTGATATTTTGTTTTTTGATGACTTATTTGACAATGTAGAGGCTGCACGTAGTTTTGGCTGGCAGGCTAGATTACATGATCCAAAGGAAGGCTTAGAGCAACAGTTTGATTCTTCCTTTCAAGTTGTGTAGCTCCTATGTGTCTAAGCACTAACATTCATTTCCATATCTTGCGTTTGTTTCAATTAGAACGTTATGCCCAAGAAGGAAAGATCTGAGCAAGGAGGTATTGCTACTGGCTATGACCATGCTCTTGCAAAATTACAAAAGTACTGTGCCTATCAGGACCGCTGTCACAAGGAGGTGCGTACCAAACTGTTGCAATTAAAAGTATATGGTGAAGACTTAGAAAACATCATGTCAGATCTTATTCAAGAAGACTATCTAAACGAGGAACGCTATGCACGCTCCTATGTGCGCGGTAAGTATCGCATGAAGAAATGGGGTCGTGAAAAAATAAGAATGGAGCTTAAGCAAAAGCAGATCAGTGATTACTGTATTAAAAAAGGTTTTACTGAGATAGAAGAAGGAGAGTATTTAGAAAATTTAGAGAGCCTATTAGAAAAATACGTATTGCAATATGATAAGCATGAGGGCTACGTGAAGCGGCAAAAGATCTATGCAGCGCTAAGAAGGAAGGGATATACGAATGAGGAGGTTTTGGCTGTTTTAAATTAAGGAGCGGACGGAAAGGACGCAACGGACAGGGCGGACGGAAAGGATGGAACGGGTTCGTAGGTACAACCTACGTATAACTAGGATAGATTCAATTGACAGAAAATGTAAGATATGGATTCGTAGGTGCAACCTACGAATAACGAAGTGGTGGATCCGCATCAGTGGTAGGAATGATAGCTGAAAGCTAGTCCCGTAGGGACCAAACGTATGTGGAGTCATGTATGGCACGACCTGAGGCTTGTGGAACAAGGTGAGGGGGATGCCCAAATAGAGAATAGCAATACTGGATTATTAAATTAATTTTCTATTTTGCTTCTATGTCACCACAGTTTACAAATGATGCTGTTGTTTTAGGACTATTGCTCCTCGTTTTAGCTTTAATTTTTTATACGGAGTCTTTGGAAAGTCCGGGTTGGAAAAAATTCTATACGTATGTGCCTGGGTTATTGCTCTGTTATTTTTTGCCGGCATTATTAAACTGGCCTACTGGATTGATTGCTCCGCACTGGTATGACGATGGGCTTTTGCAGTTTCTATCTAACAATAATCTGAGTATTAAGGATGGGATGAGTTATGATCAGATAACGGCCTTTCTAAATGATAGTGGTTTTACTAAGTCAGATTATGGGAAGTTTCAGCACCATTCTCAATTGTATTATGTGGCATCAAGGTATTTACTTCCTGCTAGTTTAATTCTATTGTGTTTAAGTATTGATTTGAAATCGCTGATGGGACTGGGTCCTAAGGCTTTGATCATGTTTTTTACTGCGACGGTGGGAATCATCATCGGTGGTCCTATTGCTTTGCTAATTGTTTCCGCTGTAGCTCCTGATATGTTAGGTGCAAATCCTACGGAAGTTTGGCAGGGACTTTCTACTGTGGCTGGAAGTTGGATAGGCGGAGGTGCGAATCAGACGGCTATGAAGGAGGTATATCAGGTGAGTGATAACCTATTTGGGACGATGATAGTTGTGGATGTTGTTGTTGCGAATATATGGATGGGTTTCTTATTGTTTGGTGCTAGTAGGAGTGATAAAATCGATAGGTATTTAAAGGCAGATAACAGTTCGATCACGCGCCTTAAAAATCAGGTCAGTGATTATAGAGAGAGTATTAAGCGTATGCCAGACACGACGAGTTTGTTTGTGATGTTAGCCGTGGCCTTTGGCGGTGTTGCCTTGGCACATTTTGGTAAAGATATTATTGCGCCTTGGATGTCGAATTATAAAGAAACTTTGACAGCCTATAATTTAAATTCACTTACCTCATCCTTCTTTTGGTTGGTCGTAATTGCAACTACCTTTGGTCTAGCTATTTCCTTTACGCGATTTAGAAAACTGGAAGGTATAGGGGCATCCCGTTGGGGTTCCATCTTTATTTACATCTTGGTGGCTACGATTGGAATGAAGATGAATCTAGGTGAGGTTCTTCAAAACCTTGGATTATTTTCGATAGGACTTGTTTGGATGGCGGTGCATGTCATTCTACTCTTGACAGTTGCCAAGCTCATTAAGGCGCCTTTCTTTTTTGTTGCTGTGGGTTCACAGGCAAATATTGGAGGTGCGGCATCCGCTCCCATTGTTGCTTCCGCCTTTAATCCAAGTTTAGCCCCAGTAGGTGTATTGATGGCAGTATTAGGTTATGCCTTAGGAACCTATGGAGCTATTATATGCGCTACATTGATGCAATATGTAAGTGGCTAATTTCCGCTTTAAAACTAACTAATAGTCAACTAGTTAGACCTTAAAATCATATATTTTCCTTATCTTTGCACTCCATTTGAAAAACGCTCAAGTAGAAAAAGTTTTATGAGTAAAAAAAGAGTACTATTTGTAACTCAGGAGATGAATCCGTATACAGCTGTATCAGAGGTTTCAGAATTAGTAAGGAAGCTTACCCCCTATATTCAGAATAAAGGCATGGAAATACGTGTTTTAATGCCTAAATATGGTCTAATTAACGAAAGAAGACACAGATTACATGAAGTTGTACGTCTTTCTGGTATGAATATTATCGTTGATGACGACGATTATCCATTAATAATCAAAGTAGCTTCCTTGCCAGGCGCACGTATGCAGGTCTATTTTTTAGATAATGAGGAATTTTTCAAGAGAAAGCAGGTTTTTGATGATGAGGATGGGAAAGCATTTGAAGACAATCAAGAAAGAATGGTCTTTTTCTGTAAAAGTGCATTAGAAACAGTGAAAAAGTTTGGTTGGGCTCCAGATATCGTGCATTGTCATGGTTGGATGACGAGTTTGATTCCACTTTACCTTAAAAATGTATATAATGAAGATCCTATTTTCAAGGAATCAAAGGTAATATATACGCCCTATGCTGACAGTTATGAGTCTTCTTTTGATAAAAAGTTTTTAGAGCTTGCAGCAATTAATAATTTGGAGGTAAAAGATTTATCAAACTTCAAAAAAGGGAGTAAAATCACCTTGCACGAGGGAGGTATAGCACATAGTGATGCCATTACAATAGGAAGCAAAGAGCTCTCTAAAAACGTTTCTACTGTGGTATCCAAATATGATGCTCCAAAACTTGAGTTTGAAGAGGAAGCAGAAATGCCTGCAGCCTGCTTAGAGTTCTATAAGGAGCTCCTTAAATAACTAATTTCCGCAGTCAGAATGACAAGAAATATTTTTCTATTCCTAATAGTTGCAAGTGTAATGTTTGCATGTAGTGATGACTCTAATATAGGGTCGGAACTACTCAATAATGAGAGCTTAAACTTAGAATTTGTTGACATCAGTCCGCTCCCTATGTCAACCGTTACAGAAGATCCTGTCCCTTTATTTATTATTGGTGATTTTGGTACGTCAGATCTTAGCACCTACCCACTGGGCAGCGTAGATGAACCCATTTTTGGTTCTAATCAGACTACAATTTTTATGGATATACACAAGAGTGTAGGTACTCCTGAGTTTGATGGTAAAACTTTAGATTCCATAGTTTTACTCTTACCATATGACACCTTGGGAACGTACGGAAACTTAGATGCTAGTCATTTGATTGAGGTATTCGAATTAACAGAAGGATTTGAAGAGGATGTAGATACATTCTTTTCAAATACCAGTTTTGCTTATGAGCCTGTGGCGATAGGGAGCGTCGATCTAGTGCCGAATACACGTGATTCTGTTTTTGCCTATGCACCTACGGAAGATAGTATTATTGGCTACCTACCCCATTTGAGAATTAAGCTTGATGATGCATTTGCAATGGCTTTTTTCGAAGAAAATGATGGTGTGGTGGATGATACGACGTTTATCAAAGAGAATTTTGGTTTCGCAATACGTTCAACACCTAGCGATAACTCATTTTTTGGTTTAAATCTGGCTAACTCAAGCCTAAATCAACGTGAATTAGCAGTGTATTACTCAGAAGTTGATTCTGCAATCCGTTATGATTTTCCTGTTGCTGTAAATAGATCTTATTTTGCTGATATTGACTACAGTGGTAGTGATATCGAGACTGCCCTAACTGATCCTGCAATTGGTGATAGCTTGTTATATGTTCAGGGCATGGAAGGTGTGAATATAAAGATTGATCTAAGTGCGCTAGATGACCTAAGTGATGTATCATTAAATGTAGCGGAGTTGGAGTTCTTTGTTGCTGAACTTGGTGAAGATAACCTTGATTTGTATCCTCCAATAGATGCGTTTTATCTGGCTTATGAGGATGAAGATGGCGATAGAGTGTTTATTGAAGACTATGTAGAAAGTCTTTCTATCTCAAATTTCTTTGGAGGAACCTTAGAAGATGATACAAATGGCTTGAAAAAATATACTTTAGGAGTAACTTCCCACGTTTTAGATATTATCAGCGGAGAAATAGCTTCAAAAGAGCTATTCTTAGTTCCAGTGCGCAGAGAGCAAGAGGTAAACAGAACGATACTTTACGGACCAAACCACAGCCAATATCCTGCGAAACTTAGATTAGTAATTACAACAAATTAATTTTTATGTGTGGCATAGTAGCATACTTAGGAAACAAGGAGGCTTATCCAATTATTATTGAGGGATTACGTAGACTAGAATACCGTGGCTATGATAGTGCTGGGGTATCTTTATTAAACGGTGAAATACTTACTTTCAAAAAGAAGGGTAAGGTGCAGGAGCTTGTAGACTATGCGGATGCCTCTGAAAAAAGTCTAGATGGTACGCTAGGCATAGGTCATACGCGATGGGCTACACATGGTAAACCAAATGATGAAAATGCCCATCCACATGTATCAGGGAATGGTAGACTCAGCCTAGTGCATAATGGGATTATCGAAAACTATGATACTATAAAAAAGGCTCTTGTAGAATTGGGACATAGCTTCCAAAGTGATACCGATACAGAAGTACTTGTGCACCTTATAGAAGAGTTACAGAACAGAGATAATTTAGACCTAGAAGAAGCTGTGCGCCAAGCATTGACAAAGGTAGTGGGTGCATATGCAATTGTTGTTTTTGACAAGGATGATCCTGATAAATTAGTAGGAGCGCGTAAGTCAAGCCCATTAGTCTTAGGAATAAATGATGGTGAGTATTTTCTTGCTTCGGATGCAAGTCCCATTATAAAATACACAAACAAAGTTGTATACCTGGATGATGAAGAGATAGTTACTGTAAAAAGAGATGGTAATTATGTGATTAAGAATATTGAAAACGAAATTCTTAATCATGATATCAAGGAGTTAGACTTAAAGTTAGAAGAAATAGAAAAAGCGGGCTATGATCATTATATGCTCAAGGAGATATACCAGCAGCCAGTAACGATCTCTGATAGTATGAAGGGCCGTTTAAATGTGGAAGAGGGTTGGGCTGTTCTTGGAGGAATGCAACAGCATCTAAAACGCATGGTGAATTCTAAAAAAATCACCTTACTTGCCTGTGGAACCTCATGGCATGCTGCTTTAATAGGAGAATATCTTATCGAAGAATTAGCACGTATCCCCACGGAGGTAGAATATGCTTCTGAGTTTAGATATAGAAATCCTATCATAAATGAGGACGATTTAATTGTGGCTATTTCGCAGTCAGGTGAGACTGCAGATACCTTAGCTGCATTGAAGATGGCAAAGGAAAAGGGAAGCTTGTTGTATGGGATAGTGAATGTGGTAGGATCTTCTATAGCGCGTATCACAGATAGTGGTTCATACACACATGCTGGACCTGAGATTGGTGTTGCCTCTACGAAAGCCTTTACAAGTCAGGTAACTGTGCTTACTCTAATGGCACTTTATTTAGGGCATGAACGCGGAACGATATCTGCTAGCTATTACAATCAACTTCTGAATGAGTTAGCAGACATTCCAACTAAGGTTGCGCGTATCTTAGAATTGAATGAAAAGATTAAATTTATAGCGGGTGAGATCCGTAATGCGCATAATGCCTTGTATCTAGGAAGAGGATATAACTTTCCGATTGCTCTTGAAGGTGCATTAAAACTAAAAGAAATATCTTACATTCACGCTGAAGGCTATCCGGCAGCGGAAATGAAACATGGTCCTATTGCACTTATTGACATGTATATGCCAGTAATTGTAATTGCCAATAACTTGAGTTCTTATGAGAAGATCGTAAGTAACATACAAGAAGTCAAAGCTAGAAAAGGAATTGTGATTGCGATTGTGAGTGAGGGCGATACAGCTATTACAGAAATTGCGGACTTCACGATTGAAATTCCTGAAACTTCAGATCCTTTGACACCATTATTATCAGTGATTCCATTACAGCTTCTTGCATATCACATTGCAGTGATGCGTGGATGTAATGTGGATCAACCAAGAAATTTAGCAAAATCGGTAACAGTAGAATAAAGAATTATGAGCAAGCAATTAAATATGGAGTATAACTCCACAACAGATTTACTTATTATTCCAGAGTATGGAAGAAACGTACAAAATCTGATAAACCACGCAAAGACAATAGAGGATAAGACAGAGAGACAAAGGTTTGTTGAGCAAATTGTAAAGCTCATGAAACAAATGAATCCAATAAGTGGGTCGCTTATAGAAGCCAACCAAAAATTTTGGTCTCATGTATTTAGAATTGCAGATTATGATCTCGATGTAGATTCTCCAGAAGGAACTATTACTACACGTGAAGAAGCCACTGCAAAGCCACCCTCATTAGAATATCCAGAGCGATCTTCCACATTTAGACATTATGGTATCAACGTAAAGAAGATGATCGATACAGCTTTGGCCATGGAAGACGGAGAGAAAAAAGAAATGTATATCCGAGTCATTGGATCCTACATGAAGTTAGCTTATAAGAACTGGAATAGAGAGCATTATGTAAGTGATGAAATTATCAAAGAGGATCTTAAAGTGATGACGAAGGGACAGATAAACCTGGATGCAAGCACCCATTTGGATATTCTTCTAAATAGCCAACCAAAACCTCAACAAAATAACAACCGTAGATCACACTCAAGAGGAAAGTCTGGAGGCAGAAAAAATAACGGAAGAAATAGCAATTACAAGAGAAGGAGGTAGGTGAGCCTAAGGCTCACGGGTATCGCGGCTTCACGGTTTCTGGGCTGCGCCCTGCTTACACGGTTTGCGTTTCTTTATTCGAAAGGTAAATAGGCAGTTATTTTTTAAATCAGAATTATTGGAATCAAAAGAATTTTTAGAATTATGCAATTCTTTAAAGACTATTTCACGAACATGTCGTTCTCCTACCAGAGGTAGGCAAGCTCTCCGTCCCTTTATGCTTTTATCTCTCCGTCTTGCCTGTCGATTAAAAAGAATCTTAAATTTTCCCGCATCCTCATATTTTCCTATCAAATCCTAGTTTCATAGCTCACCTTTGCATGTATCCTTCGATATTAGATATATAAAAAGTTGAAAGCCTTAACAAGAGCTAATAACATATTAGAAATATATTTAATATATTTGGGCTCATCTATATGGCTCAATAAACGAAACGAAATAAGATATGAGTAATCAAGCTTTTCATGTAACCGGAGGAAATAGATTAGATGGAGTGTTACAACCGCAGGGTGCCAAAAATGAATGTTTACAAATCATCTCAGCAACACTGCTAAGTGAGGAAAAAATTACCATTCATAATGTTCCTGACATTATTGATGTACGGAAGTTGATTAGTTTGATCAAGGGATTAGGTGTAGTGGTAACTAAATTAAACGACAGCAGTTATACCTTTGAAGCAAAAGATATTGATTTAGTTTATTTTGCCTCACCTGAGTATCAAACAGAAGCAAGAAAGATTCGCGGGTCGGTAATGTTGCTTGGGCCACTATTAGCGAGATTTAAAAAAGCGTTTTTACCTAAGCCCGGAGGCGATAAGATTGGACGACGAAGATTGGATACACACTTCAATGGGTTTATCGAATTGGGTGCAAAATTTGTCTTTGATGAAAAAGAAGATACCTACTTCTTAGAAGGAGAAAATCTGAAGGGTGCCTATGTGCATATGGATGAGATATCAGTAACAGGAACTGCAAATATGGTAATGGCAGCTGTTCTTACTCCAGGTATTACGAGTATCTATAATGCAGCATGCGAACCCTACTTGCAGCAACTTACAAAGATGCTTGTGCGCATGGGAGCAAAGATTGAAGGAATAGGTTCTAACTTTTTGAAAATAGAAGGCGTTAGTTCTCTTGGGGGCACTACACATACCATTTTACCAGACATGATCGAAATAGGTTCTTTCATTGGTCTAGCAGCCATGACACAATCTAATATACGCATTAAAGATTGTCAGATTCCGGAATTAGGTATTATTCCCAAGACCTTTCAAAAGCTAGGCATACAAATGGAGTTTGACAAGGATGACATTATTATTCCAAGTCAATCAAATTATGAAATCCAATCCTTCATCGACGGTAGTATCATGACGGTCTATGATGCGCCCTGGCCAGGTTTTACTCCTGACCTCATGAGTATATTACTAACAACTGCTATTCAGGCAAAGGGAAGCATACTTATTCATCAAAAAATGTTTGAAAGTAGATTATTTTTTGTGGACAAACTCATAGATATGGGAGCACAAATTATACTCTGTGATCCACATAGAGCTACTGTGATTGGCTTAGACAGAAAGCATGCGCTGAAGGGGATAACGATGAGTTCACCAGATATTAGAGCGGGTGTCTCTTTATTAATTGCAGCATTAAGTGCTGAAGGGAAAAGTATTATCAATAACATTCACCAGATAGACAGAGGCTATCAGAATATTGATGGTAGACTAAAGGCCTTGGGTGCGGATATTGAGCGGGTTGAAGTGTAGTTCTGTTCTTCTAAGTTTTCATCAATATCCTGTTTTGGAAAGCTGAACAAGTAGGTGGATCCTTGCTTTTCTTTCGATTTTAGAATAGAAATATTTCCATCGATTTTCTCAGTTAGCTTTTTCGCGAGGCTAAGACCTAGTCCTGCCCCCTTATATTTTTTTCTACCATGTAATCTCTTAAACATCTCAAAGACGTGTTCTTGGTATCTCTCAGCTATTCCTATCCCATTATCCTCTATTTCAATATTATACATACCTTCTTCTGTATAATGCCGGACCTTAATAAATACCTGATTATTTTCATTAAACTTCACAGCATTGTCCAGCAGAACGTAGAGAATAGAATGCACTAAGTGTTTTGAACCTATCGCACTGTAATCACCTCGGTAGTCCAGATTTATTATTTTATTCGGATAGCTATCTTCTAACTGCTTCAATAATTCTTCAATTAATAACTTGGGTTCAAATGACTCCAATTCTCCCACTTCCAATGTACATACGTTTTGGTAAACGCTTATTCCTTTAATTAAACTATCTAATTGTTTGCCACCCGCTAAGACATATTTTAGGTATTTTTCTGCCTCCTCATTATTATCAAGCTTCTTGTTTGCTAACTGACTAAAGGCAATAATATTCCTAAGTGGTTCTTTCAAATCGTGTGAGAGTATTCTATTAAATTCCCTTAGTTCTGAATTTGATTTGTCCAGTAGATCATTGGATGTCTTAAGATTCTGAGTTCTATCTAAGACTTTTCTCTCTAAGCCTCTACTATGTCTTTTACTTTGGTAATATATGTATGCCAAAAATGACAAAATAAAAAGAGCTAGTATCAGACCCAAATACATCAAACGTTTTTCGGCCTTGTATTGGAAGACTTGCGCATTTAATAATTTGTTCTCTCTTTCTTTCTTTTCTGAATCATATTTAATTTTCAAAAAACTAGTCTTTTGTTTGGATGCGTCTGAATCTCGCCTTTGTTTTACGTCAGTATATTCGGAAAGATATTTATGTGCTAAGGAATAATTCCCCATTTCTTGGCATAGCTCCTCTGTGTTTTTTAAAAGTTCAAGAACAGTATTTTCATTAACTCTATCTATTGAATCCAGCATACCTTCATAGGTCTGCAAGGCTTTAGAATACATTTTTTGTTTTCTGAATAGTTCGGCTTTGAAAAATTCATAGGCATAAAATGCACCCTGATCTATTGATTTTTTGTAAAGTTTTAGATCTTGATATATTTCTTGAGCTGCAGCAATATCACCTCTTAGTATGTGTACATCACCCATAAAAATTAAAAAATCAACGTAAAGCAAACGCATGTCTTCTTTTTCGGTAATTTCTGAACCCAATTTTAATACCTCAATTGCCTTATCGTATAGCTCCAAATTTTTATATGCATACGCGAGCTCATAATATGCCTGCGCTTTGGTAGAACTCCTGACTTCATAGTCGTCAGATGATTCCAGAATTATATTCAATGAATTTATTGAAGATTGATATTCTCCTTCATCATTGTAGAGCTGACCTAGAGAAAAATAATTTGAAATTAGTGCTGTTGTATCTTTATTTTCTTCCGCTAAATCTAAGTTCTTATAGTATGATTTTTGTGCTTCTTCAATGTCTCCTATAGTCATATAGGTAAAACTTTTTAAGTAATTGTAGTAACCCGGATCGCTGACTACAATTTCCCCATTAGCAATTGCCCTATCCGTATCCAAAATCAATTTATATGCCTCAAGCGGCCTACTCTTTGTTTGTTTAATACAAATTTTTTGAATTATTAACTCGAAAATCAAGGAGTCACCTAAGTCTTCTTTATTTTCTATTATCTTCTCACATTGCTCAGCTGCAAATTCTGCTACATCAACATCCTTAAGTAAATAAACATTTATGGAGTCTAGGTACATGGAAAATTTTTCCCGCTCGGAAGTGGTTTCAGTAAAACTTCTCTCAAAGTATTCCACTGATTGTGCCAAACTGCTAAAGTTAGCGACTAAGAAAACTGCTATGATTAGAAATGTTACCCTTTGCATTTATGATTACCTCTAAAGGAAAGGGGATTAACCCATAACCTTCTTAACTAAGACACAATTTAATAGGTGAAAAAGAAAGTTATCCTTTTGAAAATTTGTCGCCTTATTGGCATTTTCAAAAATTTGTCTAGAATAAGTGCATTGTAGTATTAGCTAATCGTTCACACTCAGCTCTTTCAAGCTAAATATTGGCTTTTTTAGTTATTTAACTTACCGTCCTGCATGATCTTAAGCACTTCTTCTACATAGATATCCTTACTTAAATTCTTAATCCAGTCCTCATTTCTTGCAATTCGTGATTCGTCTGAATTAATATAACTGATATCTGTCTCTAGATTCTTAATCATAAGATTTTCAACATTTTTGTCCAGCAAGTCTTTAAACTGTTCTGCCTCCTGTTCTCTTTTATCAAGAAATTCCTCATAATCATTAAGGCTTAGTGGATAGGCTGTGACATCTCTATTTGCTTTAAGACGTTTCGCGTTTTCCATAATCAGAGCAAATTCTGGATGCATTTCAATGCGCTTCTCACTTTTCTCTGCTAATTCATCAATATTAGGGAAGGTAAGCACGTTCTGCTCATATTCAACCGGATCAATCACTGACCAATCCATTGCATAATCATAGTCCTTTTCTCCAATATCCAAGTAGTGGTAGTTATCAGGAAGAACGATGTCTGGAATAACACCTTTTAATTGTGTAGAACCACCATTCACTCTATAGAACTTCTGCATAGTAACTTTCAAGTTTCCTAAGTTTGAATATTCAGGACCCTTTCCTTTGTACGCCTCATCTAAATCAAAGAAACGCTGTACTGTTCCTTTACCAAAGGTGGAATTAGAACCTACAATAATAGCTCTATTATAATCTTGCAAGGCAGCAGCTAGTATTTCTGATGCAGATGCACTGTATTGATTTACCATAACTACAAGAGGGCCATCATATACAACACCATCATCCGTATCTTCATAAATTGTTGCTTTCTTATCTCTAGGCTTTACCTGAACGATTGGACCATCTTCAATAAATAGTCCTGTCATAGAAACCACATCTCTAAGAGACCCTCCCCCATTATTTCTAAGATCAAGAATAACACCAGATACATTGTTCTCCTTTAGCTTCTCTAATTCTTTTTTCACATCTTCTGAACAGCTATTCCCTCCTTTTCTTTCGAAAGAAGAATAGAACTTAGGCAACTTAATATATCCAATTTTTTCTTCTGAATCATCCGTCTCTAGCAGTAGAGATCGAGCAAATCCTTCATCAATTATCACCTCGTCTCTCTCGATCTGTATATCCACAATACTTTTGTCAGATGCCTTTTTAATTTGCAGCGTTACTACTGTTCCTTTGTCTCCACGAATATGTTGAACAACATCATCCAAACGCATACCTTTTATATCGATAGGTTCACCATCTTCTTGTGTCACGACCATAATCAAATCATCCACCTCTAGATCGCCCGCCTTATACGCTGGTCCTCCGGGCACTATACTCACAACACGCGTATACTCACCTTCTGGAGATAGTCTCGCTCCTATCCCTTCTAACTTTCCTCCCATACGAATATCAAAGTCTTGCTTTTCCTTCGGATTCAAATAATCTGTGTGCGGATCATAGACATGTACTATTGCATTTATATAAGATTCAAATCTATCAGAACGTCGAATCTTTTCTAGTCTAACAAACCAGTCATCGAAGGTCTCTTTCACTTCCTCTCTTGATTCTACTTCCAGTTCCTTCATCGTCTTTATCTCCACCGCTTCTTCTCCTTCTGCTACTCCCTCTTTTTCTTGCTTTTCTTGTATTTCTAATTTAGACTGTAACTTAGTCAGCACCTCATACTTTAGATATTTTCTCCACACTTCTTTTAATGCGTCTTCATTCTCTGCATAATCCTTTTTCTCACTATCAAACTCAATGTATTCTTTCTCGTTAAAGTCAAAGGATTGATCTATTAATTCTTTGTACAAGCGTTCTGCACGATCATAGCTATTTTCAATTATATCTACAGACTTTCCAAAAAACTCGAACGTACGTAAATGTACCTGGTCATCTATCTCCGTTTCATATAATTTAAGCGAGTCAATTTCTGATTGGATCAAAAATCGTTTATTCCCATCTAGACTCTTTAGATAATTATCATAAGCTTTCTTAGAAAATTCATCATTAATATCTTGGGGCGCAAAATGGAGAACCTTCAAATAGTTCATGACCGCATGGAGGATCATTCCTTCTTTCTCTTTAAAATCATCACTTGGATAAAATGCCCCAAATCCAATCAGGAGGGCTGCTAGTGCTACGATTATATAACTTCTCAACTTCTTCAATTTTTATTAGAAAATAGTCTTTATAAATATATAGTTTTTGGACGATAAAAGTTTTCAATAGATTGTCCTTAATGGCCATTTAACTAATGTATAACGTTCTAGAGCTTCTAACGTTCATTTGTATAAGCATATTGGTTGAATTTTATCAAAATAGATGGCTTGGATAAATGATTGTCTAAATCAGGACGCTTTTTTAATCATTAAGTAATAATCGTTCGTCCCAAAGGAACTCTTCAGCCTTAATAAGTTTAGCTGCCTTACTATAGTCTCTATGTTGGGTATTAATAATATAATTTTGCTCTTGTGGAATCACAGCTGAGGGCACACTGAGTACCATTTTATCTGCACGTAGATACCAATCCGAACCACGTTTTCGCAGGTCTGCGTAGGCACCTGTAGTCCTCCAATTATTACCTAGATCCTCTAATCGTATTTGCTGGATCTGTTTCTTTGTAATACTAAGTTCTATGCACATGATCTTGTAAGGAATCTTAGTTTTGATTGCTGCCCGCCGGACAAGTAATTCTAGGGCGCAAAGAGATCGCGAACTTCCTGTATAGAGAACAAATTGATTTTTAGCATTCCAACGTGCAGGTCTTCCAGAAGCAAATAAATTATTAGCAAATTTCTCTGCTGCAATGCGATACACTTCCATCCTTGCTATGCGTTGTCTCCATACTCCATACCTGTCAACTGGTCGTCAACAAACTGTATACCTGAAATAGTATTTAGATAGACATTGGGCTTCTTCCAATTTAAAAAAAAGTTGTCCGTGTCTAACCAAGTATTGAAGGTCTCTGTATCCCCAAACACCTCTTCCCCGTGCCGCATTAATGATAACAACATCAGGGTATGTTCTTGCAAGTCTTCTTTGATTTTTACATTCTTAGACTTGTAGCTTCTAAATGTCTTGACATTGATATTTAGCCACTGCGAAATAACATCGTCTGCTATCTCAGAAACACTCTTAAGTATATGCATATACTTAGACGTCACAGATCCTTTGTGGACTAATTCCAATACCTGTACAGGATTTATTTGAGAGGGTATTGCGGTATATAGTTTCTTTTCTCTAGATGTCATAGTTCAATATAGGTATTTTTACCTTATTAAACAAGTAATATTACCCATTAGTTCATCATATCATACGCATAACTAACTTTTATAACTATACCCAATAAAAAAAGGTAATCCAGAAAACTCCGAATTACCCTATCAATGTAGATTATTTCAATTCCTCAAATGTAGATATCTTTCATTGTGCAGTCAATAAAAAAAGCAGCTTTAACACTCTGGTCAAAGCTGCTTATATATTGTAATGATATATTTTCTAGATAAATGGTGCAATTACAAGTGCAACCACTGTCATCAACTTCAATAATATATTTAGTGAAGGTCCTGATGTATCCTTAAATGGATCTCCTACAGTATCACCTACCACAGTTGCTTTGTGTGCATCTGAACCTTTGTAATACTTCTTACCATCTACTTCTACGCCTTCTTCAAACATCTTCTTTGCATTATCCCATGCTCCCCCAGCATTCGATTGGAAGATTGCCATAAGCACACCGCACACTGTCACACCAGCAAGTAATCCTCCAAGCATTTCTGCTCCTCCTAAAAATCCAACAAGTACAGGTGATAGTACTGCGATCATACCAGGTAAGACCATTTCACGAATGGAAGCCTTTGTAGAAATTGCTACACACTTATCATATTCCGCTTTTCCTTCTGCAGCATCAAACACTTTTCTATCTGACTCGCTCCAATCTTTCATCTCTCTCCCTTCATTCTTTCTCATCATAGCAAGTGCCTTTGTTAATTCAGGAATATCCTTGAACTGTCTTCTCACCTCTTGAATCATATCCATTGCTGCCCTTCCCACTGCATTCATAGACAATGCAGAGAAAAGAAACGGAAGCATACCTCCTACGAGAAGTGCTGCCATAACCTTTGGGTTCATGATATCAATCCCAGTAAGAATATTATCTGGGTTGGCTACATTGTATGCTGTGATATAGGCAGCAAATAATGCCAAAGTCGTTAAGGCTGCAGAACCTATTGCAAATCCTTTACCAATTGCTGCCGTTGTATTTCCAACTGCATCCAATTTATCTGTTTTTTGTCTTACTTCTTTTTCCAATTCCGCCATTTCTGCTATTCCACCTGCATTATCTGCAATAGGTCCGTATGCATCTACTGCTAACTGAATTCCTGTATTCGATAACATACCTACTGCTGCGATTGCAATCCCGTAGAGACCAGCAAAATGATGCGCTGCAATAATTGCTGCTGCTAAGATTAAGATTGGAATTACTGTTGAAATCATCCCTACTCCTAAACCAGCGATAATGTTCGTTGCCGCTCCGGTTACAGACTGATTTACGATAGACTGTACAGCCTTTGTACCTGTTCCTGTGTAATGCTCGGTTACTAATCCTATCAATAACCCTGATACAAGTCCAAAAAGTACCGCATAGAATACACCCATAGCACCATAATCAGCACCACCAAAAGTCCAATCAGCTGGTAACATCCACCTGATAATAAAGAATGTAGCTACGAGCATTAACCCTGCCGCTACAAATTCTCCGGTATTCAATGCTTTCTGAGGATCTCCACCTTCCTTCACTTTCACAAAGAACGTTCCTATAATAGAAGATACAATTCCTACACAGGCTAAGACAAGTGGAAGCAATACTGCGTTTAATCCATTAAACTGATTAGCTACATCAAATCCGCTAGCGCCTATAAACGTAGCTCCTAGTACCATCGTTCCAATAATAGATCCTACATACGATTCGAAAAGATCCGCTCCCATACCCGCAACATCTCCTACATTATCCCCTACATTATCTGCAATAGTTGCTGGGTTCAATGGGTGATCCTCAGGAATTCCTGCTTCCACTTTCCCTACCAAATCCGCTCCCACATCAGCAGCTTTTGTATAGATACCTCCTCCAACTCTAGCGAAAAGTGCAATGGAAGACGCTCCAAAAGAAAAACCTGTGATTACAGTAATAATTTTTGATATATCCCAGCCCATATTACTATATGCTAGTAAAAGGGTACCTAATCCTAAGACTCCCAGTCCTACAACACCTAGTCCCATTACTGCACCTCCTGCAAATGCAACTTCTAAGGCTTTCCCTAAACTTGTTCTTGCTGCGTTTGTCGTTCTAACATTTGCCTTTGTTGCCACCTTCATTCCTATAAAGCCTGCTAGCGCCGAGCAAAATGCTCCTAGAACAAACGATAAGGCTACGAGTGGAGACGAACCTTCTGTAGTTCCACTCCATAACATAAGACATGCCACCACTGCCACAAAAATGGAGAGTACCTTATATTCAGCTTTCAAGAAAGCCATAGCACCATCTGAAATATTCTTAGCAATCCCAGCCATCTTTGCTGATCCTACCTCTTGCTTAGTTACCCAAGCTGACTTCCAAAATGTGTACATCAAGGCAATCACTCCAAAGACCGGAATCATATAGATTAAATTCTGTCCCATAATCTGTATAATTTATTGATTTTAAGTTTGTTATTCATTTTAAACGGCTGCGAAAATACACAATTATTGCTTATTTACCCTTATTTCACTAGAGAATGAGTGGAAAAGCAAACTTTCCGAAAAGAAACTGATTCCATTGATTATTTGGGCGTGCCCATCCATCCCAAGGATGGAGGTCGCTCCCTTCCTGACTCGCCTACTCGGCTCGGTCGCTTCGCGACCACCTGCGGTGCCATCCAGGCAGACTCACGCGGAATACAAGACGGAGAGATCGATATATTTTAAAAGACGAGAATATAACGTAAGGGACGAAACGGACGAAAGAGAGAGAGAGAAGGATACAGGTGTAAACAATTATGAAACCTACCTACGTGCATAGGCAGTCAAGCCGCTTTACGCACTACTCTCATCTACCATTGCCAAAATAGCCGGACCATACTTCCCTAATTTTACTTTGCCAATCCCTTCCACTGCTAACAAGGCGGCAGATGATCGAGGCTTCAAAGTTGCAATTTGCAACAAAGCCTTATCATTAAACACAATGTAAGCAGGCACACCCAATTCTCTAGCCTTATCCGTGCGCCACTCTCTTAAGGTTGCAACTAAATTAGAGTCAGCATCTGTAGTATCAATACTCAACTTTGTGATTTTTGCTTTCTTCTTTCTATTTTCTGGTACAAAGCGTGCAAGTTGTATCTCTTTGCCTTCCTTTAATACTGGCATAGACAGCGGTGTTGTTTTTAATCGCGAACCATCCTTAAAATCAATGCGCAGTACACCCTGATTTATGCATTGGGTTACATAATGCTTCCAGTCAAGAAATGGAATATCACGCCCTACTCCATAGGTTTTTATCAGGTTGTATTGATTGTGTTTTATTTCTTGTGTAAACCCTCCTCGTAAAATATCGATGAGCACATTTATCCCTACGGCTTCTCGCGTACGAATGACAGCTGAAAGTATCATCTGCACATACCTTGTTCCGTCAAATACTTCTGGAGGATGAATGCAGTTATCACAGTGATTGCATGCTGCGTCTTTATACTCTCCGAAATAGTTTAGGACCACATTGGTTCTACAACTAATAGCAGTAGCAAATTGCCACATGCGATCTAACTTAGCAGTTTGTACTATTTTAAAATCTTTCTCTGCACTACCCTCGTCTATAAATCGTTTTAGATTAACGTAGTCACCCCAACTATAAAACAATAAAGTTTCAGACGGATGCCCATCTCTTCCTGCTCTTCCTATTTCTTGATAATACGACTCAATGTTCTTAGGCATATTGTAATGCACCACCCAGCGAATATTAGGTTTGTCGATTCCCATACCAAAGGCTATCGTTGCACAAACAATCTGCAGATCATCATTCTGAAAATCAGTTTGCACCTTTCTTCTTAGAGCTGCATCTAAACCGGCATGATAGGCTTCTGCCTTAAAACCACGCCCCTTTAATGAACTTGCCAATTGTTCTGTACTTTTTCTACTCAGACAATAGATTATGCCAGCCTCATCATGGTGCTGTCGCAAAAAAGAAATGATTTGCTCTTTACGTTTTAAGCCTGAGCGTGCTATCGTCTTAATATTTTCTCTTTCAAAACTGGAAATAAATTTATTCTGTACGTTCAGTTTCAATTGGCCAATAATATCATCTTGGGTTGTGCTATCTGCTGTAGCTGTTAGGGCCAACATGGGCGTTTGCGGAAACTGCTCTTTTAGCACAGACAACTTTACATAGTCTGGTCTAAAATCATTACCCCAGACAGAAACACAATGCGCTTCATCTATAGCAAACAAGGCCACCTCTTTCTCTTTAAGAAAATCCATAAAGCCCATGCTAAGGATTTTCTCTGGAGAAACATACAGCACATCCAGTGTTCCCTTATCAATATCTGCATATACCGTTTGACTATCTACAGAATTACTATGCAGGGCTGCAGCATTGACTCCCATCTGCTTCAGTGCAGTTACCTGATCGTCCATCAGGGCGATCAAAGGAGAAACGACAACACCAAAACCTTCTTTTGCCAAGGAAGGAATCTGATAGCATATAGACTTTCCTCCTCCTGTGGGCATAATCACCAGCGCATCCTTGCCCTGCAATACATCCGTGATGATTTCTTCTTGCCTCCCACGGAAGGAAGAATAACCAAATGTATCCTTGAGAATCGTATGTATGGTATCCTTATGCATGAATTCTATCTAAGTACTAAATACTTATGTAATTTTGAACGTGCTTGTAAACATAGAAAATCATTTGTTTACAAACTATTATTACGCATGGAAGGAAAACACATAGCAAATTACCGTGTCCGCGCGCACGATGTCAGTGCAGACAAACACATGCATCTCCCCGCTCTGCTGCGTATGCTGCAGGAGGCATCTTTACAACATGCTATTCTACTAGGAGCATCTATCTGGGATACACGCATGGCAAATAAAACTTGGGTTCTCATTAAAAAAGAAATGGAGGTGTTCAGTTACCCACTTCTAAATGCAGTCTTACGTGTGGAAACCTATCCTTCAGACTTTGATAAATTCTTCGCTTACAGAGAATGGCAGGTATTTGATCAAGAAAACAACTTAGTTGCAGAGGCACGCTCACAATGGGCCGTTATCCATCTTGAGACGCGTAAAATGGATAAGCTACCAAAACATCTATTCGACATTCAACTTCCAAAATCCAACTTAGCTAAAACAAATTTCAAAATTCGATTTGAAAAAGAAGCCAGCTCTGTGACTGACTATGTAATAAACAGATTTGATCTGGACTGGAACAATCATCTCAACAATAGTAAGTTAATTGAATACATGCTTGCAGCTATTCCGCAAGAGCAATTTAAGAGCTTCCGTCATTTTAAAATCTTATTTAAATCTGAAGTCCTCTTAGGAGATCATTTGCAGGTTTCATTTTATCAAGAGGAAAATGAAGCATTATTAAAAGCTACAAAAGCACATGATGAAAAAATAGTTGCCCTTATTAGCGTTTCCACCCATGCAGAGTCTGATCTTTAAATGTACTAGGAAATTCTTCTATCCCCTTAAAGCCTAAGCGTATATCCCTACCATCTTCCGGAATATGTGCAGTTCCAAAAAGATAATCCCAAATCGCAAGCGTCAACCCAAAGTTTACACCATAGCGTCTTTCCTCAGGAAGATTGTATGCATGATGCCAGATATGCATCTCGGGACTATTGAATAAATACTTCATAAATCTACCTAAAAGCAAACTACCCAAAACTATTCCTATACCGACTGTAGTCACTTGAAGAGCCAAAGAAGGATTGTCTAACAACTGTATGTCAAAAAATGAACATGCTATGATCAAGCCAATGCCCCCTCCCAGAATTCCTCCTGTAATTTTTCCAGATACAGTAATATTAGAATGATTGTAATGACCTACGGCTAGAGTAAATATGTGAATAATAAAAAAGTCGTACAAACCTATCCCCAGCAGTGCAAGCGGAATATATTCTAGGGTTCTATACACTATCGTTTCCATCCAATGATAGCGTAAGTGTGCTGCAAATCCCATCTCTTCTACTGAGTGATGCACCTTATGGAATTCCCACAAGAATTCAAATCGATGTAATAACCTATGTGTCATCCATTGCACAAAATCTCTCACCACAAAACCTATCAGTAAGATGCCCCACATAGGTAAACCTCGCATTGGATTACTCGCCTGCAAATCAAAACTACTTATCGCCTTAATTGCATCATTAAACAGATTTACAAAAACATCCGACGCTGCATTATAGATTATAAGTGAAAACAAAAAGAAGTTGAAAAACATATAAAACACATCCAACCAAAAGTCTTTTCGAAATCTAGCCTGTGTTTTCCTCCAAGGATTCATGATTTCGAGACTAAAGAAGAACAAGGAGATAAGGATTAGCCAATAAAAATAATTGTTGATCCCGGGATGGGTTATTTCATACCACAAATAGCTAGCATATCCACTATACGCTTCCCATATAATCTCTAAATATCTCATGATGGAAATATAACTGAATTCATAGAAATTAGTTCGAACCAAGCAAGTCTAATTGAAAAAAATAAAAAATGCATACATACATAGATATTCATTTCTCATTGACAATCAAGGGTATAAATAGGAAATCCTTTGGCTTTACTTAAATAATATGCCTCATATTCAAAAAATTCAAATACGATCAGCATTGTGGCATAATTTCTGTTTTCATAAGGTCGTGATGAATATAGAAGAAATTAACAGGAAACACTTTGTAGAAACTGATATGTACTATCGGGTTGGATTCGGCCTGTCTTCTAAATTATTGGAAGTCGAGAATGGTATCTTTACTATTGAAGTTGTTATGTCCAAGAAATGGAGCAAGAACTATAATGCAACAGCTCAAGAACTGGCATACTGTTGGAAAAAGTCTCATAAAGAATTAGAGAAGTGTTTAGCCTGCAGGGTATTTATCATTGACTCCAATAAATTTAATTACAAACAGGCCCTCATCCATAGAGGTATACAACCTGGGTATGATGCTAAAAAAGGTGTCATCTTTAGAAAGAAGTATTTAAATTAAGTTGCGCTCTTTTCTGTTCCTCTGTACATTTTTTCCCACGTATACGCACTACTACACATAGTCTCTAAGGATTCCTGAGCAGACCAAGCTAGTTTTTCATTTGCTAGATTAGCATTTGCATACACCGCTTCTACATCGCCCGCACGCCTTGTTACCATTTTATACTGTATGCTTTGACCCGTTGCGCGTTCAAAGGCATGAATCACCTCCAATACAGTATACCCCTTACCTGTTCCTATATTATATATTTCATAGTTCTTTTCTTGTGTATCATGTGCAAGCCTATCCAAGGCTGAGACATGTGCTTTCGCAAGATCTACAACATGTATGTAATCTCGTATCGCTGTGCCATCTTTTGTATTATAATCTGCACCAAATACAGACAACTCTTCACGAATACCAAGAGCTGTTTGCGTAATGTAAGGCATGAGATTATTGGGAACACCCAGAGGAAGTTCTCCTATTTTTGCTGAGTTATGTGCACCTACTGGATTAAAGTAACGCAGAGATATTGCTTTTAACTGGGAATTTGCATGTAATTCTGCTTGGATGACTTCCTCTCCTATTTGTTTGGTAGCCCCATAAGGTGAATTTGCTTTTTTGGTAGGCGTTTCTTCTGTTACAGGTAATTTATCTGGCTCACCATAGACGGTACAAGAAGAAGAAAATATTAGATTTGGAATCTGGAATCGCTCCATGCATTCAAGGACATGGACCAAACTTAAAATGTTATTTTTAAAATACAAACCAGGTTTTGCCACACTCTCCCCTACTGCCTTTAATGCTGCGAAATGAATAACTCCAATTGCATCCTTGTGTTTTTCAAAGACTGCTAAGGTTTTTTCATGTTCAACCAAATCTAGTTTTTCAAAAACAGGTCTTACACCTGTAATGCTATGAATACCATCTAGTACCTCTTCGCGTGCATTCGATAAGTTATCAATAATAACAACTGCAAAACCACTTTCGATTAGTTCGACAGCTGTATGCGAACCAATATAGCCCATGCCGCCCGTAATAATAATTTTTTGCTTCACGATACAAAGATAAGACAAGTATCGCAGCTTAGGGTAGAATTCTGATTCCCGAAATGAATAGAGGAATTGTAATTATCCTCCGGCATTTGAATTGCCTCCACCAGTTCTCTTTTCCTCGTCTTCATTACCCGTCTTTCTTTTCCTAGACTTTACCTTGGAGTTACCAAAATTGTAATTCAGGCTTATTGAAGCTCTTCTGGAATCCCAGTATCCTATTCCTTCAGATTCTAGACCATTAAACACAGAACGTCCACTCCAGTGTGCTTGATTAAAAATATCCTGCGCACTCAATCTAACATTGAGCTTATCTTCCAAGAATTTCTTTTGAAGTCCCAGATTTAGAGACCAACTTGTATCATACTCAAAGGTACCTCCCCAGATTCCTGGGCCTGAGAACCATCCAGAGACCTCCCCAATATAACCCTTCCCTAGTGTTAGAGAATGTTGCTGGAAGATGTTATAATTCCACGCACTTAAATCAATTACCCCTGCATCCCCATAGTCTGCTTCATTCGTTAGATAAGATCCTGAAAGATTGAAAAAGGCAGACCATCTAGAAGCAAATTGGATGGGTAAACTTACGTTTGCACTTATAACCGTCTGCACTGCTAAGTTATCCCAATTAATAAAACGGGCTCTATCATCCGTAGTATCTACACCGATCAATCGCGTAATCTGATCAGTGGTTCTGCTGTAAGCAAGTTTGAAATTGTATCTATATTTCCACAAAAACCCAAGTTCCAGATTATTCACTATCTCTGGTTGGAGGAATGGATTACCAGTACTAAAAGACAGCTCATTTAATTGATTTCTAAAAGGATTCAAAACATTATAATCGGGTCTATTAATACGTCTACTGTAGTTCAATGAAAATTGTTCCATCCTACTTTTTTGCCAGGTTAATCCAGCACTAGGGAAAAAACTCAGGTAGTTTTGCTCCACAGGATCTTCTTGCAAACTGACATCAAAGGGTTCTAAATTTCCAGTGGCATCTGTTTGTTCTAAACGTAGACCAGACACATAGCTCCATTTATCATTAATGCTTGCTGAGTAGGAAACATAGCCCGCATATACATTCTCGTCATAGAAAAACTGATTCGATTTAAAATTATTCTGGATGCGATCTGAAGCTGGAATATCAAAAAACAGAAAGGTATTATCCGTTGCAACCCTAGATAATTTACTTCCAAAACCCAATCTTCCCTTGCCTGCAGTCATCTCATAATCTAATTTCAGCGTATAAATATCAATATCAACAGGTGTATTAATTGCGGTATTAATTTCTCTCAAGAGTGTTACTGTATCCGCTGTAAAATATTGATTTGGTTGAAAGTTATCTGACTCATTTCTATAACGTCCATAATCGACATCTATATTAAAGGTCTTTTCTTTTGTATCGTAGGCATAGTTCAAGTTGAAACTTTGGTTTTGTCTTTGAGCATCTCCTGTATTATCCGCGAGTAGGATACTATCAATCTGCTGTGGAGTGCTTCTATTCGCAATAGAATTATCAGAATCAGATAGAGATTCATTATCCGTAAACCCACCACCTAGTATAAAGCCAACAGTTTGGTTTTTTGCAATGAAAAAATCTGTACCCCATCTATAATTCACGTTATTATTCTCATCGCTTGAAGAAAAATTATTGACAATTCTATTGTTTGCAACATTATCAGTAAAGAACATGGTATTTGCTCGTTTACCAAGTCCTCCCCCTAATTGGGCGTAGCTATTGAGTTTGCTATTTCTAAAATTACCATTCAAATTTAGGTTTTGCGACCAGTATGTAGCCTTAGTTGTCGTAGAAGAGATTGATCCATTTGTGCCATGATTTTCATTTTTCTTGAGACGAATATCAATGATTCCTGCATTTCCTTGTGCCTCATATTTTGCTCCTGGATTGGTAATAATATCTACACGATCAATTTGCTCCGCTCTCAGATTTCTTAAGTAGTTAGTCAAATCCTCTCCGCTTAGAGGTATACGCTTACCATCTACGTAGAAGAGAACACCAGATCTGCTTAATACGGTCACATTATCATTATTATCTATAAGCACGCCAGGCGCTTTTCTCAGCAAGTCCAGACCATTATCGCCTGTACTGTTGATTGTTCCTTGCACATTAAATACGGTACGGTCTGCTTTTACCTCAACCATAGCTCTTCTAGCAGTCACCGTTGCTGTTTCTAATTGAAAAGAGGTGGCAGTCATTTCTATTGCGTCTAATTTTTTATCCTCATCCTCTGTAAGGCTAAGAGCATCTACCTGTGCATCTTGCAAGCCAATATAGCTAGCCATGATATAGTAATTGCCCGGATTTAAAGCCTGAAAACTAAAATCACCAGAATCGTTTGTCGTTTCTACCTTTGCAAGAGTAGAATCTATGGCAGCATACAGAACCACATTGGCATAAATGACAGGCTCCCCCGTATTATCTAAGAGTTTACCTGAGATACTTGAGCTCTGGGCAGTAATGGACAAACTAAAAGAAAGAATGTAGAAAAGAGATATTATTGGTTTCATACGCAGTTATTCTGTACAAAAGTAAGGATATATAGCCATCCCTACGGTTTAGAGGAAGCGCTATTTTAGAATATATATACAAACAGAGAGCATTTATCGACAAAAGCTTGCGATAAGATATATGATGAATCAGAGGTATATTTTTGAAAATCTATTAACTTTGCCTCGCTTGAAAAAGCAGGGTCCCATAGCTCAGTTGGTTAGAGCATCTGACTCATAATCAGAGGGTCCAAGGTTCGAGCCCTTGTGGGACCACAAAGCTTCATCTTAATACGATGGAGCTTTTTCTATTTATAGTTACTTAGAATATTCCTCTCTTCATATTATATAAAAAAATAATACGTTTTTTACGCGATTATCAACACATTCAATTATTCATATATTATGAAATTTAATATGTTAGAGAAAGTGGCAAAACCAGCCATAAAAAACAATAATTTTTGTATAAATTTAAGCTACAACACCTCACTGAGAATCAACTAGGTAGATTCAAGAATTTTTTAATCACAAAGCAACCTTTATTAATCTGGCAAATAGTATTAATAGTTTAATACTAAATTCTAGCTTTCTAATTCAACAAATAATCTTAACTTATGGAAAAACGTAACATTCTCCTCTTTTTTATTTTCCTGCTTTCTCTGCAACTCTCGCAGGCACAGCAAAGCACTGCATATTTTGATATGGATGCATGTACTGCATCTCCAAGTAATGGAACAAATCAAGATTTTAGTGAATTTACTCCTGTATTTACTTCTGATATGGGATGTGACATAATGAGCATAGATAACGTATATCGTGTCAACCCAACTGTAAACTCACACTCATGTACTCCCGGTGTAAATGATTCGGAAGGTATGTGTGTAAGTTATGATGCTGGTTGTGATTACAATCCTGGCTCAGATAAATCCGTTTTGATAGATGTAACAGTCACACCTGGATCCTCAGGTATTGGTTCTCTATCCTATCTTTCATTTTATGAAAAGTCAAATCCAGAATACGACTGGATTGGTGGAAATTCAGGCGATAATAACTATCCTACTCAATTCGCTGTACGTGTCCTTAAAGACGGTGCAGAGATATATGCACAAAGCGGGATAGCAACTAATATTGAATGGACACAGGTAGATTTTGACTTTGCAGATAATCCTGAGTTCACTGTAACAGAGGAAACTGTATTTAATATAGAAATGTTAGCGTATTGTCCTGTGGGTAATGGCGCGCTTATATCCGTATGGGATGTAGATGAGATTACAATTACAGCCTCTTGCTGTGAAACTGAAACAGACGGAGGTACTTTAGAAGGGGGACCTTTTGAGTTCTGTGTAGGTGATGGAGAAGATGACAATATTGCAGATGATGAAGTGACGGTGACTGGTGCAGAAGGAACTAACTTTCAGTGGGTAATAACTGATTCAGATGGTACTATTCTTGGATTGCCACCTACTATAAGTGCAGTAAATTTTGATGGTGCTGGATATGGTACTTGCTTGATATGGCATCTTGCTTTTGAAGATGGACTTATTGGTGCAGAAATGGGCAATAATGCAGCTGATTTAGAAGGATGCTTTGACCTATCCAATCCAATAGAAGTTGTTCGTAACCAACCTGATGGTGGAACCTTGGAAGGAGGACCTTTTGAGTTCTGTGTAGGAGATGGTGAAGCGGACTTTATTCCAACTGGAGCAATTACAGTAACTCCGGGAATTGGATCAAATACAACTATGGTTATAACTGATTCGGATGGAACAATCTTAGGACTTCCACCAACAGTTACTGCTATTTATGATAATGTAAACTTTGATGGTGCTGGAAATGGTACCTGCCTAATATGGAGATTAGCTTATGAAGATATCTCCGGTTTAGAAATGGGGATGAATGCAAATGATTTAGAAGGATGCTTTGACCTGTCTAATCCGCTTGAAGTCATCCGTAACCAACCGGATGGAGGTTCTTTGGAAGGAGGACCTTTTGAATTCTGTGTAGGAGATGGTGAAGTGGATAACATCGCAGATGATGAAGTAACAGTTTCAGGTGCAGTTGGATCTAATTTTCAGTGGGTAATAACTGATTCAGATGGTACTATTCTAGGATTACCTCCTACTATAAGTGCAGTAGATTTTGATGGTGCTGGTTATGGTACTTGTTTGATATGGCATCTTTCTTTTGAAGATGGACTGATGGGTGCTGAAATGGGGATGAATGCTGCTGACTTAGAAGGTTGCTTTGATCTGTCTAATCCGATTGAAGTTATTCGTAACCAACCAGATGGGGGTGTGCTAGAAGGAGGACCTTTTGAGTTCTGTGTAGGAGATGGTGAAGACGACTTCATTCCTGCTGGAGCAATCACAGTAACTCCGGGTATTGGATCAAATACAACGATGGTTATAACTGATTCGGATGGAACAATCTTAGGGCTTCCACCAACAGTTACTGCTATTTATGATAATGTAAACTTTGATGGTGCTGGATATGGTACTTGTTTAATATGGAGATTAGCTTATGAAGATATCTCCGGTTTAGAAATGGGTATGAATGCAAATGACTTAGAAGGTTGTTTTGACCTGTCTAATCCGATTGAAGTAGTACGTAACCAACCGGATGGTGGAACACTAGAAGGTGGACCTTTTGCATTCTGTGTAGGAGATGGTGAAGAGGACTTTATTCCTGCTGGAGCAATCACAGTTACTCCAGGTGTAGGAACAAATACGACTATGGTTATAACTGATTCGGATGGAACAATCTTAGGACTTCCACCAACAGTTACTGCTATTTATGATAATGTAAACTTTGATGGTGCTGGAAATGGTACCTGTTTAATTTGGAGATTAGCCTATGAAGATATCTCAGGTTTAGAAATGGGGATGAATGCAAATGATTTAGAAGGGTGTTTTGACCTTTCTAATCCAATTGAAGTGGTGCGTAGCCAACCTGATGGTGGAACTTTAGAAGGGGGACCTTTTGAATTCTGTGTAGGAGATGGGGAAGCGGACAATATAGCCGATGATGAAGTGACGGTTACAGGTGCAGTAGGATCTAATTTCCAATGGGTAATTACTGATTCGGATGGTACTATTCTTGGATTGCCACCTACTATTAGTGCAGTGGATTTTGATGGTGCTGGTTATGGAACTTGTTTAATCTGGCATCTTTCTTTTGAAGATGGACTTATGGGTGCTGAAATGGGTATGAATGCTGATGACTTAGAAGGCTGTTTTGACCTATCTAATCCGATTGAAGTAGTACGTAACCAACCTGATGCAGGAACATTGGAAGGGGGACCTTTTGAATTCTGTGTAGGAGATGGTGAAGAAGACTTTATCCCTGCTGGAGCAATCACGGTTACTCCGGGTCTAGGAACAAATACAACGATGGTTATAACTGATTCGGATGGAACAATTTTAGGACTTCCACCAACAGTTACTGCTATTTATGATAATGTAAACTTTGATGGTGCTGGAAATGGTACCTGTTTAATTTGGAGATTAGCCTATGAAGATATCTCAGGTTTAGAAATGGGGATGAATGCAAATGATTTAGCAGGCTGTTTTGACCTGTCTAATCCGCTTGAAGTCATCCGTAACCAACCGGATGGTGGAACACTAGAAGGGGGACCTTTTGAGTTCTGTGTAGGAGATGGTGAATCGGATAATATAGCTGATGATGAGGTGACGGTTACAGGTGCAGTAGGATCTAACTTCCAGTGGGTAATTACGGACGCTGATGGTACTATTCTCGGACTACCGCCAAGTTTAAATGCAGTGGATTTTGATGGTGCTGGAAATGGTACTTGTTTAATCTGGTATCTCGCTTTTGAAGATGGTTTAATGGGTGCTGAAATGGGTAGCAATGCTGCTGACTTAGAAGGCTGTTTTGACCTGTCTAATCCGATTGAAGTTGTTCGTAACCAGCCTGATGGTGGAATCTTAGAAGGGGGACCTTTTGAGTTCTGTGTAGGAGATGGTGAAGAGGACTTTATCCCTGCTGGAGCAATCACGGTTACTCCAGGTGTAGGAACAAATACAACTATGGTTATAACTGATTCGGATGGAACAATCCTAGGACTTCCGCCGACAGTGACTGCTATATATGACAATGTAAACTTTGATGGCGCTGGAAATGGTACTTGTTTAATCTGGAGATTAGCTTATGAAGATATCTCTGGTTTAGAAATGGGTATGAATGCAGATGATTTAGAAGGTTGTTTTGACCTATCTAATCCGATTGAAGTCATCCGTAACCAGCCTGATGGTGGTATGTTGGAAGGGGGACCTTTTGCATTCTGTGTAGGAGATGGTGAAGCGGATAATATTCCAATGGGTGCCATCACATTATCAGGAAATATAGGTTCAAACTCGCAATGGGTAGTAACAGATGAGGATGGAATGATCTTAGGTCTTCCGCCTGCATATGAGGCAGTTGACTTTGACGGAGCTGGACCGGGTACTTGTCTCGTTTGGCATTTATCTTTTGAAGATGGACTTATGGGTGCAGAAATGGGTAACAATGCTTCTGACTTAGAAGGTTGTTTTAACCTATCTAATCCAATTGAAGTTGTAAGACTAGCAGGTGATGATTGCCAAGACCTATGTATGGCAGAAGGTGGTACATTGGAAGGGGGACCTTTTGAATTCTGTGTGGGCGATGGGGAAGCTGACAATATCCCAGAAGGTGCAATTACACTTACAGGAAATATGGGTAGTAACTCACAATGGGTAGTAACAGATGAAGATGGAATGATCTTAGGTCTTCCGCCTGCATATGAAGCAGTAGATTTTGACGGAGCTGGACCGGGTACTTGCCTTGTGTGGCATTTATCACATGAAGATGATTTAACGGGTGCGGCAGTAGGAAACAATGCCTCAGACTTAGGAGGTTGCTTTAGCCTTTCTAATCCGATTGCAGTAGTACGAAACCAGCCGAATGGTGGAACTTTGGAAGGGGGACCTTTTGAGTTCTGTGTAGGAGACGGTGTTGCGGATACTATTGCAACTGGCTTAATTACATTGACAGGGAATATGGGTACTAACTCACAATGGGTAGTAACAGATGAGGATGGAATGATCTTAGGTCTTCCACCTGCATATGAAGCAGTAAACTTTGACGGAGCTGGACCAGGAACTTGTTTAGTTTGGCATTTATCTTTTGAAGATGGTTTAACAGGTGCAGAATTAGGTAACAATGCTTCTGATCTTATGGGTTGTTTCAACCTTTCTAATCCTATTTCAGTAGTACGTAATCAACCAAATGGTGGAACTTTGGAAGGGGGACCTTTTGAATTCTGTGTAGGAGACGGTGTTGCAGATACTATTGCTACAGGCTTAATAACATTGACAGGAAACTCTGGCACTAACTCACAGTGGGTTGTAACAGATGAGGATGGAATGATATTAGGTCTTCCACCTGCATATGAAGCAGTAAACTTTGACGGAGCAGGAGAAGGTACTTGTCTGGTTTGGCACTTATCGTTTGAAGATGGTTTAACAGGTGCAGAATTAGGTAATAATGCTTCTGATCTTATGGGTTGTTTCAACCTTTCTAATCCTATATCAGTCGTTAGATTAACGGGAGATGATTGTCAAGATGATTGTATGGCAGAGGGTGGAACACTGGAAGGTGGACCTTTTGAATTCTGTGTAGGCGATGGTGAAGCGGACAATATCCCAGCGGGTGCAATTACACTTACAGGAAATATAGGTACTAACTCACAATGGGTAGTAACAGATGAGGATGGAATGATATTAGGCCTTCCACCTGCATATGAAGCAGTAGATTTTGACGGAGCTGGACCAGGCACTTGCCTAGTATGGCATTTGTCACATGAAGATGATTTAACAGGTGCAGAATTGGGTAACAACGCCTCTGACTTAGGAGGTTGTTTCAGCCTGTCCAATCCAATTTCAGTTGTACGTAATCAACCAAATGGTGGAACTTTGGAAGGGGGACCTTTTGAGTTCTGTGTAGGAGACGGTGTTGCGGATACAATTGCAACAGGTCTTATAACACTTTTAGGAAACTCTGGTACTAACTCACAGTGGGTAGTAACGGATGAGGATGGAATGATATTAGGTCTTCCACCAGCATACGAAGCTGTAGATTTTGATGGCGCAGGAGAAGGCACTTGTCTTGTTTGGCATTTATCTTTTGAAGATGGTTTAACAGGTGCTGAAGTAGGCAACAATGCTTCTGATCTTATGGGTTGTTTCAATCTGTCTAATCCAATTTCAGTGGTTAGATTAACAGGAGATGATTGTCAAGATGATTGTATGGCAGAGGGTGGTACACTAGAAGGAGGACCTTTTGAATTCTGTGTAGGAGACGGTGTTTCAGATACAATAGCAACTGGCTTAATTACACTTTCAGGAAATTCAGGTACTAACTCACAGTGGGTAGTAACAGATGAGGATGGAATGATCTTAGGTCTTCCACCTGCATATGAAGCAGTAGACTTTGACGGAGCTGGACCAGGTACTTGTCTAGTATGGCATTTATCACATGAAGATGATTTAACAGGTGCAGAATTAGGTAACAATGCCTCTGACTTAGGAGGTTGTTTCAGCCTGTCTAATCCAATTTCAGTTGTACGTAATCAGCCGAATGGTGGAACCTTAGAAGGTGGTCCATTCACATTCTGTGTAGGCGATGGTGAAGCGGACAATATTGCTACTGGTGATATCGTCTTAACAGGTAATTCTGGTACTAACTCACAGTGGGTAGTAACGGATCAGAATGGAATGATCTTAGGTCTTCCACCTGGATATGAAGAAGTGGATTTTGATGGAGCTGGGGAAGGCACTTGTCTTGTTTGGCATTTATCTTTTGAAGATGGTTTAACAGGTGCTGAAGTAGGAAATAACGCTGATGATCTAATGGGTTGCTTTAGCCTTTCTAATCCAATTGAAGTCGTTAGAGTAGTAGGTGATGATTGCGATAATCTAGCGCCTATCATCGTGATAAATGAAATCAATGTAAGTACGGAGATAGAATTAAAGAACATAGGACTTGCACCACAAGATTTATCTGGATGGTGGTTATGTGATTTCCCTAGCTATGTGCTAATGGATGACTTAATAATAGTCTGCGGTGATGATCTAATTCTAGATCCAGGAGAAATTCTAGTTGTACAGTCAGGTATTTTATTATCTAGTGATGACGGTGAAATGGGGCTTTATTCTGACGATAGCTTTGGAAGTTCAAATAGCATCGTTGATTATGTGGAATGGGGCAGTACTGGTCATCAACGTTCATCTGTTGCAGTAGCAGCAGGGATATGGACAACTGGTGACTTTGTACCGGACTGGACCGGATCTAATAGTTTAGAATATTCAGGTGAAGGAGACTCTTCATCTGAATGGACTCCAGGTGACGGATCACTATGTGATGAAAACTTAGTTTCTGAAGGAGAAGATGAATTGCTTATGTCTATTTATCCTAACCCTACTACTGAGAATATTCACCTAGAGATGAGCGGAAGAAATAGAATCAATGCTACGGTTATGATCTATGATATGTTTGGTAAGCGTTTACGTGATTTTACAGCTCTTGAAATTGAAGGCACTCAGATGCTTGACGTTAGTGATTTAAGAGCGGGTAAATACATTCTAATGATCCAGACTGCAAATCAAGTACAGTCAACAAGTTTTGTGGTTGTAAAATAATCACTTCTTGTTCATGATATAAAAAAGGCCGTCCTAATTGGACGGCCTTTTTTTTGTTAAGTCTAAAAACGGTTTATCCCTTTATGGTAAGTGATATATGGGTGTCAGAGAAATTTAATTAGGAATTTTTTGCGATAAGGGCCTGCCTGCGTTCCTCGGAAGGCAGTTGGTAAGGAACCCGCCTACGTGCGGAAGCAGGCAGGGCCAAAAGCTGTCGCCACAATTCTTTTGGCGACGGAACCCCTGGATGACCTGCGCCGAAATGCGTAGCAAGCAGGTATCGCCCAAGAAGTCATTATCCCATAAACCTTAAGAGATATTAACTAAGCTGCTGAAACTTATATATTTCTGCTTGTGTTGTATATATTGTAGTAAAATGTATTAAAACGAAGAAAAATGAGTAGAATATTTAAATCTAACAACCCCATGCTAAATGATAAAGCAATTGCTAAGGCTAAGGTTGAAACTTTAGAAAAAGCAAGAACAGGTGGTTCTTTTGATGAGGCTACGGAGTACATGACTGTGAGCGGTGCAGTGAATAAAACCATTTTATTAGTAGGTATCATGTTAGTTGCAGCAGTCTTCTCATTTATGAGTCCGGCAAGTATTTATATGCCTGTGGGTGTTTTGGGAGGAGCAGCGGTATATATGTTTACTAGTTTCAAACCGCACTTTGCGCCTACCCTAGCGCCTTTGTATGCAATCTTGGAAGGGCTGTTTGTGGGAACTGTCTCAGCAATTTATGCTGCGCAATTTGAAGGTATTTTATTTCAGGCGGTGAGTTTAACAATATGTACCCTACTCACTATGCTTCTTGTATATAAGTCAGGTCTCATTCAGGTTACGGATAAGTTTAGAATGGGAGTATCGATGGCAGTAGGAGCAATTATGCTAGTTTATTTAATTAGTTGGGTTGGACATTTTGTTGGATTTGAAATTCCATTTATCCATGAGTCAGGCACCATAGGTATAGGAATAACTGTAGTTGTCATTGGAGTTGCTGCTCTAAATCTATTGTTAGACTTTGATAATTTTGAAAAAGGGGAACGTAATCAATTAGCAAAGCATTATGAATGGCTATTTGGTATGGGGCTGCTCTTTACTCTTATATGGTTGTATGTTGAATTCTTACGATTACTGAGTAAGTTACAGAGCGACTAAGAAAGTAGATACTAAAAAAGTAAAAAAGCGGTGATAAGGATTCTTGTCATCGCTTTTTTATTTGATGCTAGAGCTTAGATTAGAATATGGATTTGAAGGTACATCCTACGAATAATTGGTATGTGATCAAAAAATTACATTTTAATGTTGCAACATTGATGTTATAACATTATATTTGATTTATGATTCGTATTGAAGAAGCTCTTAAACAGTCTAAGCCCTTTGAGTCGTCCTATCAAAAGGCATTGGTGAATCTCATATATACGCATGCTTGGGTAAAAGCAGAATTACAAAGGGTGTTCTCTCAGTATGAATTAACTGGACAACAATATAATGTATTGCGGATTTTGAAAGGTGCGAACAAGGCGATATCAACTTGTGATATTCGTCAACGACTTGTTGAAAAGATGTCGGATGCTTCACGCATGGTAGACCGTTTAGAAGTAAAAGGATTAGTAGAAAAAAGTAAAAGTAACCTTGACAAGCGTCGTGTTGATGTTCAGATTACTAAGTTGGGCAAACAATTATTAAATAAGATTTCTGATTCAGATTCTAACATTGAAAATATAGCTGGAAAGCTTAGTAAAAAAGAGGCAGAACAATTAAGTACTCTGCTAGATAAATTAAGGTCTTAGACCTCTAAAGAACTATTTTTTAAAACTTAAATAAAAACTGTACAATGAAAAAAATGATGCTAATGAGCGTAGGTGCTCTTGTTCTCTTAATTGGTTTGTCGTTTACTGGAATGGAAACATCGGCAATAGATTTAACAAAATCTTCTGTGGAATGGAGCGGTAAGAAAGTAACAGGTTCCCACATGGGTACTATACAACTCCAGTCTGGTGAGTTAGAGATGAGCGAGGGTGTACTGACTGGTGGTAAGTTTGTTATTGATATGAATTCAATTAAATGCACTGATCTACAAGGAGGTGGAGCAGCTAAACTAGAGGGACATTTAAAATCCGAAGACTTTTTTGGGGTAAAACTATATCCAACAGCAACTTTCCAAATTACTAAGGTAAGTTCAAGAGGAATGGAGGGTGACTATAAGATTGTTGGTGATCTTACCATTAAAGAAACGACGAAAGAGATAAAGTTTAATGCGCAAGTAGAAAACATGAAAGGAGATACAAAGGTGCGTGCGGACATTACAATTGACAGAACAGATTTTGATGTGCGTTATGGCTCAGGAAGTTTTTTTGATAACCTAGGTGACAAAACCATTTATGATGATTTTGATCTTAGTGTAATGCTTGTTGTCAAATAAATTGTTTTGGAAGAAAACTTAAGTACTAACTTAGGTTTTCTTCCTTTATTTGTTTTTTAGGTAAAGTAAACTTAAAAACACTCCCCTCCCCTGGCATACTTTCCACAGTAATATCACCACCCATCCCATGAACTATTTTTTTGACAATAGATAAGCCTAGTCCAGCTCCTTTAAATTCGGATCTGTTGTGTAGTCTATTAAACATTTCAAAAATCTGATCTAGGTATTTCTCATCAATACCGATTCCATTATCTGTGATGGAAAAAGCATGCAAGTTCTTATCTTCCTCATATTTTACGTGGATTTGAGGTTGACAACACGTCGTGTATTTAATCCCGTTCTCAATAAGGTTTTTAAACACTTGGAATATTTGTGCCTCATTCGCCATTATAGTGGGGAGTCTATCTACAGTAATCTTAGCACGTTTCTCATCAATTTGTACTTTAAGATATTCTTGTACATTCTTACAAATTAAGTTCAGATCTACTGGTTTATAGTCACGTGCATTTGCTGTTTTAGAATACTGAAGAATTCCTGTTACCAAAAAATTCATTTGTTCGGTCATCCCGTTAATTATACCAATGTAACTGTCCAATTTTGTATTTGTCTTTTCACCAAGTTCTTTCTTGATCAATTGTGAAAACGTTGAGATATTTCTTAAGGGCTCTTTCAAATCATGCGAGGCGATATATGCAAAACTTTCAAGCTCTTCATTTGAACGTTTCAATTCGTTATTTGCTACCTTTAAGTCTAGGGTACGTTGTTGTACTACCTGTTCTAATTTTGTACTATAATTTCTACTTGCTTTTATACTTCTATACAATACAAAGGCTAAGGCAGATGCCAATAATGAAAAAATAACAAATGCAATAGTCCTAGTTTTCTGTTCGCTTATGACTGCGGATTGCTTTGCTTTTTCCTCTTTAAGTAACTGATTTTCTACATCAATTCTTTGCAGCTGATATTTTCTCTCAAGTTCATTTACTTTTTGTTTTTTTTCCCGATTGTATAGACTATCACTCCAAGACTTAAGTTCTTTTTGGTACTTAAATGCAAGAGGTAAGTTATTTTTTGCTTCATAGGCATTGGCCATTAGCTCGCTATAGCGTACTTGATGTTCAAATGTTGCATCCGTATCTGCTAAGTCTTTTCCTAAATTTGCGTATTGCATTGCATCTTCATATTTCTGCGTATCAAAGTAGAGTTCTGAAATTTGAAAGTAACAATCTATGGTTGTCTGATCTTCTTTACGAATTTTAAAATGCTTGACTGCTTCAAAATAATATGATAGGGCTTCATTATACATTTGGTTTTCGTGATATGCTTTTCCTAGTAAGAGATTGATATGGCCTGTATTAAAATGGTCATCATTCGCAACAGAAAGAGCTAATCCCTTTTGGTATAATGCGATAGCTTTGTCCTTATTCCCTCTTTTGTAATATAGGGTTCCTAAATTTCTCAGAGCTAAGGTCTTTCCAAGGGTATAATCAATTTTTTCAGATATCTCAGCAGATTCATTAAGGTAATCCTCGACTAAGTCTAATTCGTTATTTTCTAAATGCAAGAAACCAATATTTGTACTTATAATAACTGTACTAAGAGAATCTTTAGCCAATTTTGATTCGTCCAAGGAACGTTGAAGCAGAGCAATACTCCTTGCTTGATCCTGCATGTAATAATAATTTACTGCAAGTGTGTTATAAATCTGAGAAAGTATTTTATGATTAGAGCTATCCTTTACCAATTGTAAGGCTTCCTCATTTAATTGGATGGAAGTATCATAATCTTTCTTATATAAATACTTTCCACTTACTAAATTGAGTGCTCTTGCCTCTCCTATGACATAGGATAATTTTTTAGCCTTTTCTAAGGCAATACTTGCATAATGGAAGGTAGTATCTAAGTCTGATTTATTGTAGATAAATGCTATATCATTCAGTAAATCAACCTGCGATATATCTGTATTATCAATACGTATTAAAGACTTTAGGCTATCTAAATTTGGATCTTTTCCTAAAATGGTAGCTGAATAACTTGTACTGAGAATACAAATAATAACAGACCTAAATAGCAATGATCTAAAAATCCTTTCCATTCCGATTGTTTTCAATACTGATATAGTGCTAAAATAGTCCTTTTAGCTGACATTTATGTAAGCATTCTAAGCGACGAAATACTTCTAGTAAATTATTTACATTTGCAAAAAAGAAAAATGAAAAAACCCTTAGTTACTCCTCTAGATAAAAACGCAAGCACGAAAGCCAAGGAGATGGCTGAATTTTATCAAGAAACTCTTGGTTTTACCCCCAATAGCCTATTCACAATGATGCACCGACCTAGGATTGCAAGCGCTTTTCTAGAGATGAATCAGGCAGTCATGGAGAATAAAGGCAGAGTCACCAGTGGTTTGAAACGTCTATTGGCCTATATTTCTAGTAGGACAGCAGGATGTCGATACTGTGAAGCACATGCTATTCGAGCTGCCGAGCGTTATGGGTCCGAACAAGATAAACTAAATAATATATGGGATTACAAAAGCTACCCTGCCTTTTCAGAGGCAGAACGAGCAGTTTTTGATTTTGCCATCGCTGCCTCTTCTATACCTAATGCGGTAAATCAAGAAATATCGGATCGTTTGCACGCACATTGGGATGACGGTGAAATTGTTGAAATTTTAGCTGTAATAGCATTATTTGGATATCTAAACAGATGGAATGATTCTATGGGTACACAATTAGAAGAGCCTGCAGCTGATGATGGAGTAAAATACTTAGGCAAAAATGGCTGGACAAGAGGAAAGCATAGTTATGAAGACTCTTAGATAATTACAAATAAACACCGGACAGAAAAGAAGAACGGAAAACTACCCCTTGTCATTATTTAACTTTGGGAAACGAAGTTCGAACAGTGTCCCGAAATTCTGTTTATTGTTCTGCAGTTTTATAGATCCACTGTGTGAATCCATGATTTTTTTAACGATTGCCAGACCTAGCCCAGTCCCATCATATTTAGAATTACTATGTAGACGTTTGAAGGGTTCAAAAATATAAGTATCATATTCTTGCTCTATTCCAATACCGTTATCTTTAAATAAAATTAAAGTATCCGTTGATCTTTTCTCTCCATACATTTGGATAATGACCTTAGAATTCTCATTATATTTTATGCTATTATCAATTAGATTTTGAAACAATACAATTAATTGGGCTCTATTACCCAAAATCTTAGGCAAGGCTTTTGTTCTAATTTCCAAACTATCAGATTCTAACTTAACTTGATAATTAAATTTGAGTTCATCAATTATTTCTTCCAAATCCAAAATTACCCATCTCTCTGAATTGTACTCTAGACTTGAAAGAGTAAGAATGTCGTCTATACTTTCGTTCATTATTCCAACCCCTTTCTTAGTCAGAGACAAATAATCTTGAATTTTTTGATCGTCTAAATTTGAAATTCGCCGTGACAACAATTCAATATAACTTGCTACATTTCTCAAGGGTGTTTTCAAATCATGGGAAGTTGCATATGCAAAACTCTTTAGTCTATCATTACTTTCTTTGAGTGCAGAATTATTTTTTTCTAAATCAGTAAGCAAGCTATTTGATAAATCTATATATCTCTGCTTACGCTTTAGCACTCTCAAAATTAATATACTTGTAAGTATTAAGGATAGAATGAAATATACTTCTTTAGCATATATCATTCCTTCATTTGCCAAGGGATGATCTAAGTTTTTGACTATCCAATTTTTTAAAAAGAATGCCAGTAAAATATATAGGGTAAATATTATTATAGAAAGAAAATCTTTTTCAAACACAACTATTACAAATACTATCAAAACAATAAATAGATTTGTTATGTCAACTGTATCTCCAAAAAAATAAGATTGTATAACCAACAGTACTCCCAAAATAGTTATGAGAAATACCTTAGCTAAATAATACTTACCATAGTGATGCAACACCATAGATAGCATAAAAAGGACAGGAAACATCATGGTAAACAAAGCGGTATCTATCTTTCCTGTTAGAAGCGAGATTATGGTGTCCAAAATTGTAAAAATGATAGCTATTATTAATCCATCATTTACCATTTTCACAACACTACTTTCCTCATCACTTAGATGCGGATGAACTCCAATATTTCTAATGTTCTCTAACAAATGTTTAAGCATAGATCTCTTAAAAGTAATCTATTTCTAAATAAGCTGGACCACTGGATAAATCAATTGCAATACTTCTGTCTAAAATCATCTTAGTCGATAATAATAAAAGATTATTAGAAATTGGATTAAGGATGTTTTAAACTGTATCTAAATCCGCAAATCATCTAATGGTAAGAACATCACTATTAGACAGCTAGAGGCTTAGCTTTCTTTAGTTTTGACTTATATTCTTTTTTATCAATAATCATTTTAGCGAGAATCTCTTTTAGAATTTCAGATGTACCCCCTCCAATAGGTCCTAACCTGCTATCTCGAAACATACGAGCAAGCGGATATTCTTCCATATAGCCATATCCTCCTAAAAATTGTAGGCAATCGTAGATAACCTCATCTGCAATTTTTGTTGCTTGCATTTTAGACATACATGCTTCTTTTACAACATATTCCCCTGCATCTAGACTATGGGCCACTTGGTAATTAAACGTTTTGATTATTTCCACTTCAGCAGACATTTCAGCTGCTCTGTGTCTTAAGACTTGAAACTTGTCTAAAGATTTTCCAAACGCAATGCGTTCTGTCATATATTTTAAGGTATACTCAATGGCATATTCTGCTCGGGCATGTGCATTAATTCCCATAATAAGTCTTTCCAAGGCAAAATGCTCCATTACATAATAAAATCCTTTTCCAGGTTCGCCCATTAAATGACTTGCAGGAATACGTACATTATCGAATGCTATTTCACCTGTATCAGAAGCACGCCAACCTAATTTATCTAACTTAGAAGCGCTCAGGCCTGGTGTATCTCTATCTACTAAAAAAACACCCATAGATTTAGGGTTTATATCTGCATCCATTTTTGCAATCACTATAAGGTAATCTGAGTAAACTCCATTTGTGATAAATGTTTTGGAGCCATTGAGCACATACTCATCTCCTTCTCTTACTGCTGTGGTACGCATGGCACCTACATCAGATCCGCCAAATGGTTCAGTTATGCATAGGCATCCCATCATAGTGCCATCTATACTTCCTCTTAGATATTTTTGTTTTATCTCTTCACTTCCTTCTTTATTGAGATGGGTCATCGCTAAATAGGTATGTGCCCACATTGCGGCCGCAAATCCACCAGAATTTATACGTTGTAATTCTTCAAGCCAGATGACTAGGTAAAATATATCAAGATCTAAGCCGCCATATTTTTCTGGATAACGAATTCCGAAGTAGCCCATCTCTCCAAACTTTTTCCAAATATCTCTAGCAATTGTTCCTGTCTTTTCCCACTCGTCTAAATGTGGTACCACCTCGTTTTTTAAAAATGTTCTGAAACCTTCTCGGAATAAATTATGCTCTTCAGTAAAATAATTTTGATTCATCTCTATATTATATTTAAAATAAGTGTTTCAATGTTGCGTATTGCTTCATGGGAATTCCGTAATCAACAAGAAAATCTTTCCCATAATGCTTTATGAAGTCATCTAATCCTTTGGGCGTAAAATACGCTACAATGGTACTCCAAACCATGCGTTCAGCTTCTTCTTTTACACCAATCTTGCGCACCTGATCCTGTGCTAACCAAGTATACGTAATCAACCAAGCATTTACTGATAGCTGGTAGTACAATCCTTGATAGGGCTCGGGTTTTATGTTACCAATAGAAATCCCATATGCAAATGCCTCTAAATTCCGTTTGATAATTTCTCTTGACCAATTGTTCATAACCTCCTTAATAGAATCATGTTCTAAAATGGACATATCTCTAAAAACAAATGGATAACGTTTTTGTAAAAATCGGCAAGTGCGTATATCAAGATTTAGATTATAGAAGGCCGGATTTTCTTTTCGATATCTTCTAAATCTATTTATATCGCGTTGCATTTTAACAGCAATATCATCGAGGATGTCTTCTTTGTATTTGTAATGGTAGGCTAAATTCCCTCTACTCATTTTGCATAAGTGCGCCAGATCGGTCAAAGAATACGCATGAAAGCCCTTGTCATTAAAGGCATCTACAACGGCATACATTATACGTTCTCTGGTTTTCATACTTTGAGTATAGTCTTCAACGACCGATGATTAGGCATCCTTATAGTCGTTGGTGACGAATATACTAAATAAAATTAGTCGAATATGACTAATTTTGAGATTTTCAAGACCCATTGTCCTTATGGATTACATCCTCAATTTTTAGAAATAATAAGGATATTATCTGTTTCATTAGACTTATGTAAATTATCCTATATTTTATGCTAGAATTAAGCAATGGAATTTCTAAAAGACACATTTTCAAACTTGAATGAGTACATAGGCAATCTGTTTGCCTGGTCATGTACCCTACTTGTGTGGATGATTGTATTTGATGTAATTTTGAGATATGTATTCAATATTTCATTTATTTGGCTTTCTGAACTAGAGGTGTATCTTTTTTCCTTCATTATTCTTTTTGGTATTGGATACACATTGAAGCACGACAAGCATGTGCGTGTAGATGTATTTTATGATAAATGGTCAGATAAACGAAAGGCATTGGTAAACTTATTGGGTGGCCTCTTGTTTTTACTCCCTTGGAGTATTGTTTCTATTATCGCTTGTTGGAAATATTTTTCATTCTCTTTTACCTTTAGAGAAAGTTCTGCGCAATCTGGTGGTCTCCCCTGTTTATATATATTAAAGTTTTGTCTTGTTTTAGGATTCATTCTTTTATTGCTACAGGGTATTGCAAGCATCATTCAAGCAATACAAACCTTAGGTAAAGATGACTCAGGCAGTCAAAAAAATAATCCTTCCTATTAATGGGAATACTTGCAGTCATATTGTTTCTGATAATTTTCATTTTAATCCTCAAGGGTTATCCCGTTGCTCTCACACTTGGCGGAGTATCTACTTTATTTGCTCTAGTATTGATGCTAGTTGCCCCAGGCACAATTCGCTTGGGTGATTTCTATTTACTTCCACCTCGTTTCATGGGCACATTAAATAATACTATGCTCATGGCAGTCCCTCTTTTTATTTACATGGGAATAATGTTAGAAAAATCAGGTTTAGCAGAAAGCCTACTAGATACCATGTCCAATCTTTTTGGAGAAATAAAAGGAGGTCTTGCTATCTCTGTCATCTTAGTGGGAGCTCTTTTGGCTGCCTCTACAGGAATAGTAGGAGCAACAGTTGTTACTATGGGTGTTATAAGTTTGCCTGTTATGTTGAAGCGAGGATACAAGGAAGAGTTAGCTACAGGCGTTATTGCATCCTCAGGGACCTTAGGGCAAATAATTCCTCCATCAGTGGTCTTAATCTTGTTAGCAGATCAGATTGGTGCCAACTCCACAGGTGTTTCACAAGTAGATGTAGGCACTATTTTTAAGGCAGCAATTCTCCCAGGTGTCTTTCTAGTTTTTGCATACATTATGTATGTTTTGATTATCTGTAAAATGTATCCTGACTGGGCACCTTCTATTTCCAAAGAAGAGATACAAAGAAGTAGAGCTAAGGGTTTTGGGAAAAAAGTAGTTAAGGCCTTTGTGCTTCCTCTGCTTTTAATTATTGCTGTGCTTGGGTCTATTCTAAAAGGAATAGCCTCACCCACAGAGGCGGCGGCAGTAGGAGCTTTTGGAGCTAGTGTACTTACTTTCATCGAGGGGAAATTTAATTTGAGTGTTTTGCATCAGGTCATGCGACAAACGATGCGTCTGACAGCTATGGTGTTTTTAATTCTATTAGGCGCAACTACTTTTACACTTGTATTTAGAACCTTAGGCGGAGATGAATTTTTAGTGCACCTAGTGGAGTCTGCCAATTTATCTGCGACTGGCTTTCTTATTATCGTTATGCTTGTCATGTTTATAAGTGGCTTTTTTATTGACTTTATTGAGATCATATTTATTTTCATTCCAGTTGTTACACCTATTTTTAATGTCTATGAAGTGGACATGCTTTGGGTGGCAATTTTAATGGCAATGAATTTACAGACTTCATTCCTTACCCCTCCGTTTGGATTTTCTCTATTTTATCTCAAAGGGGTTGCACCTCCCCAGATTACGAGCACACATTTATATAGAGGTATTTTACCCTTTATTCTAATTCAAATAGTCTGTATCTCCATACTTATGTTTTATCCTGAATTGATTTACATGTTCACTTAATAACTATGAAACGAAAAGACTTTCTTAAAAAATCCGCACTAGGAATTACAGGCGCAGCTTTACTTGCAAACACAAGTGCTTGTAAAAATGAAGCCGCAGTACCCTTGGTTAATATGCATTCTAATACGGTGTTTAATTGGAGGATGACTACTGTATGGGGGAAAAATTTTCCTGTATTTGGTGAGTCTTGTAATCTGTTTGCGGAATGGGTAGGGAAAATGTCAGGAGGTCGATTAAATATTAAGGTGTTTGGTGCAGGTGAGCTGGCGCCAGGATTGCAAACATTCTATACCACCTCGGTTGGTACGACAGAAATGGGTGCAGGTGGTGCGTATTACTGGCAAGGAATAGCCCCAGCAGCACCCTTCTTTACCGCTGTTCCTTTTGGTATGAATGCGCAACAGATATTGGCTTGGTTAATTGGTGGTGACCGCGAGGGTTATGAACTATGGAAAGAAGTATATGCACCCTTTGACTTAATTCCATTGCTTGCTGGCAATACAGGAGTTCAAATGGGAGGCTGGTTTAATAAGGAGATAAATAAAGCTACTGATTTACAAGGCTTAAAAATGCGGATTCCAGGTCTAGCAGGGAAGGTCATTGAAAAAGCGGGCGGTGCCGCTATCACAGTACCTGGTGGTGAAATTTATACAAACTTAGAACGCGGCGTTATTGATGCTACAGAATGGGTAGGTCCCTACCATGACTATAAACTTGGACTCAATAAAGCAGCCAAATATTATTACACCCCTGGTTGGCACGAAACTGGTTCGCAATTAGAATTTATAGTGAACAAAAAAGCACATGACAGTCTTCCAGCCGATCTCCAAGAGATTTTATTTACTGCTAGTCTTCGTGTCCAAGCCTGGGTACTTGCAGAATTTGATGCACAGAATGGAGCCTATTTGGAAAAAATTCTAGACAGCGGAACAGAAGTTAGACGATTCCCAAAGGAGGTACTGGATGTGCTCAGAGAAAAAACCGATGAGGTCCTAGCCGAATTAACTGAATCTGATCCGATGGCGAAAAAGGTATATAATAGTTATAATGCTTTTAGAAAGAAGATTAATAAATGGTCAGAACTTACAGAGAAGGCTTTTTATAATGACATTCAGAAGTAATATCACCTAACTCGTTCCTAATTAGTGAATGATTGTATACAAATTATTGTATAATAATAATTTATTATTGTTTTTCAATAATTTTTTATATAACTTTGGAGTAGTTAAAAAATAATTACTTTACTTATGAACACTGCAAAGACCTTATTTACAACTTTGAATGTATTAATATTTCTGACCCTCTTATCAATTGGCTTAGGGCTCATACTCAGCTTCTTTTCCTTTACCGAGCTTGGAGAGATAGATTATTCTTTTACTTTCGATGGAAACAAAATAGCAATAAGTGATTTAACAATTGCTCATTACATCTTTATGGGTCTTAATCTCATATTCTATTTTGTATTTATTTTTGGCTTAATCAAATTACGTACAGCTGCAAAGCTCATCCTTTCAAATAATATTTACAATCCTTCTCTTAGTATGAATACTGATTTGGCTGGTAAAAGTTTTATTCTTACTGGTGTCTTTTGGTGGTTATTTGATGGTCTTTCAAGCATACATTTTGACAATACACTCTCCATTGGTGTTAGTGACAAAACCTTCATTTATTTATTCATCATCTGCATTGGTTTGTTTTTTATGCTAACAAGCAAACTATTCACAAATGCAATTCAATTGAAAACTGAAAACGACTTAACCATTTAATTATGAAGATTATTGTTCAGCTTGATATCATGCTAGCCTTACGTAAAATGAAAAGCAAGGATTTGGCAAATGCCATAGGAATAACAACAGCAAATTTATCGATTCTGAAATCTGGAAAAGCAAAGGCCGTTCGTTTCTCTACGCTAAGTGCAATTTGTAAAGAATTGGATTGCCAACCGGGAGACATTCTAAAATATGAGTAATTATAAGAGCAAAATTTTCATTCCTAATTCTTTCCAATATTACCCAATTCAATCCCTTCAGAATATGCCATTTTGAAATTGTTCTGTCCTAGCGTAGCCTTGATTTGATTATTAGCTGCATAGAACACATTCCAATAGTCTTCAGGCTTGCAATGCAGAAAGACTCCAACATTTATATTATGGCTTTCAAACGATTCAATTGCCACCGATGGTGCTGGATCAGAATAAACACCATCCAAAGAACGGACATCATTTAAGATAGCATATTTGACCTTTTCAAAATCCTCCTCATAGGGCATAGCAAAAAATAAATCAACTCGGATATATCCATTTGAAGAGTGATTCACTATAGTATCTCCTGTTGCCTTGCTATTAGGAATGATTACATTTTGATTCGTAGCCGTCTTAAGTGTGGTATTAAATATTTCTATTCCTTTTACCCAACCCTTTTGTCCATCGATCTCAACTAAATCACCCGTTTTGTAAGGCTTAAATAGTAAGACTAATACACCAGATGCAAAATTGCCCAGACTACCTTGCAATGCCATTCCAATAGCAAATCCAGCTGCCGCAAGCATAGCTACAAAGGATGTTGTTTTAATACCAACCATTTCAGCTACTGAAAAAACCAAAAGAACTTTTAATATTACGGAAGTCAGTGAGCTTAAAAATGGAATTAAATCATTGTCTACTCCATTTTTTATCATCAATTGTTTTAAAAACTTAACGAGACGAGAAATAATCCATAAGCCGATGATAAGAACCACTATCGCTTTTATGACACCTGGCCCATACTCATATGCTTTTTCAATTAGCTTTTCCAAATTAAATTCCATGTAAACAGTTTTATTATTCAATTATTAATTCCAAAATCAAGCTACTTCATTTTCACAGCTAAGCTAAATATCATTGCGAATAAACTAAATTTTTTTATTCAAAAAAAACGTTAAAAATGTTGAGAGTAAGAATTTGGTGTTTTACAATCAGGCTGGTGAGTTAAAAAACGATGAACTACTTTATAGGAAAATGAGCAATTGCTTTTATCTCTATAATAATGTTTGGATGTGGTAACTGATGTACGGCAACCGTAGTTCTAGCAGGACCTGACTCTTTATTGAAGAACTTGGCGTAAGTTTCATTGTAGCCAGGAAAGTCCTTCATATCTACTAAAAAGCTGGTAATATCGACAACATGTGAAATATCTGCACCCACACTTTTTAGATACGCATCAATATTATTTAAGACTGCCTCCGTTTGTAGGCGTATATCATAGGTCCATTTACCATTTTCATCTTGTGTAGCACCTACATGGGTATTGTCCGGTTTTCTACTACTTGTTCCAGAAACAAATAATAAATCTCCCACTCTTTTAACATGTGGATAATTACCAAGAGGTTTTGCCTTATCTTCTAATATTGTATTCATAATAAAAATTATAAGGTGAATATAATCAATTCCTTTCTCTACCTTTGTCCAAACAATCAACTACTCTGAAAAAGATAGAAACATATACCGTCCCTCCCTTAGAAAAGCAAGAACGCTTATCCGACCATCTTCCTGGCAAGTTTGAATCCATTCAATCAAAAAAAGGAATGAAGAAGGCTATAGAAAAACGACTTGTAAAACTCAACGGAGAAACTGGCCATACAGCAGACTACGTACAAGGCGGTGAAATTGTAGAATTATACCAAAGCAAGCCAAAGGAACATAAGACAAAAATTGACCTAGATCTTGAAGTACTTTATGAAGATGAATTTCTTGCTGTCGTAAACAAGCCTGCTGGCATAGTCGTAAGTGGAAATAAAAAATGGAAGCTAGAGAATGCACTCAATTCTAATCTCAGTCTAAGCAAAGAGAAAGATGCACTTACAAGAGCTGAACCTATCCACCGACTTGACCTTCCTACAAGCGGAGCCCTCCTTTGTGGTAAAACACATAAGGTAGTAATGGCACTCAATAAATTGTTTGAAGAGAAAAAAATAGATAAAACCTACCATGCTGTTACAATAGGCAATATGGATACAGAGGGGAATATCGAAAACATATTAAAAGGAAAACTTGCTACCACAGATTATAAAGTTATTGCATCCATTGAATCAGAAAAATTTGAATTTCTAAATTTGGTTGCATTACATCCTAAGACAGGTAGACGACATCAATTACGCATACATATGCTCGAATTGAAGAATCCTATTTTAGGGGATGCGAAGTACGGTATTGCGGGGAAAGTATTGAAAGGAAAAGGGTTATACCTGCATGCTACTTCTCTTGAATTTGTACATCCCGTAACTAAGGAGAATTTAAAAGTAGAATCGAATCTTCCTAAGAAATTTTTAAAGATATTTCCTGAAACCAAATAACTCTCCTCCTTAATTAAAAATTATAGTTCGTATACTTGTCTTAACAAATAGACTATGTATGGACACTCCTCTTGTTTCAGTAGAATGGCTCAAAAATAACTTAACAGACCCCAATCTTGTCATTCTTGACGCTACACAAAAAATAGACGCAAAGACTTTAAAAAACAATCCAGATAAATTGAGCATTCCAAATGCCCGTTACTTCAATATTAAAGAGGTCTTTAGTGATGCTTCCTCCCCCTATCCCAATATGCTTCCGACGCAAGAAATTTTTCAAAAAGAATGTAGAAACTTAGGCTTGAATAATTCGAACAAACTTGTAGTATATGATAGTGTAGGTATTTTTTCTAGCCCAAGAGTTTGGTGGATGTTTCATGTTATGGGATTTTCTAACATCGCAGTCTTAGATGGTGGTCTCCCGGAATGGCTTAGGCAGGGCTACACCACAGAAAACATGACTGAAAAAGTATATCCTGCCGGTGACTTTAACGCAAAGCTAAACCCGCAAGTCGTGAAAGATGCACACTTTATCGAAAACAATATCGACCTAGAAACGCACTTAGTAGTAGACGCACGATCTTCTGGTCGTTTTAATGGAACAGCTCCAGAACCCAGACAAGGATTAGCAAGTGGCTGTATTCCAAATTCTATAAACATACCTCATACTACTTTACACGCAAATGGTCTTATGAAGAGCAAGGAAGAATTAAAAAGTATTTTAGAAGAAAGCAGTTTAGTTAGAAAGCCGATGATATTTAGTTGTGGCTCTGGGATTACGGCTTGCATAGTACTTTTAGCAATGCAACTTGCCTATGGCGATGGCGCATATTCTGTGTATGATGGTTCATGGACAGAATGGGCTACAATACATAGCTAATGTATAGCTACTTGCATTTTTGATTCACAGAAATAGTATATATTTAATTCATAAAAACTAGTGTATGAAAAATCCTTTGATATTTTTAAGCATATGTCTTTTGTTCTTTTTTACTTCTTGTGGCGACGAAAATGCAGATAACTCAGATTGTTCTTCAAGCTCCGTAGCAGAGCTTTCAGGTACCGTCTTAGAACGCCCATTTGGTTTACAAGCTGCTCGCGCACTGTACGATGAAGATGAGGATGAATATCAAATTCAAATGTTTGGTGATGATGATATTAATATCACAGACGTATGCGAAACTTCTGGCACTCTATTAATTGGAAGTCAAATTACCTTCTTCGTAGATAACACAACAGAGACGCAAGACTTTGGAGGTCTTAAAATTGTCACCTTATTTCACGCTGCATCAATGGAATTTGCTACCACAACATCTGGTTGTTATTCTGTAGATAGTATTACGGATACTAACGTAAGTGGAACGCTTAGCTTATTAAATGAAGATGGTAGTTCTATGGTCAGTGGGACATGGTCAGCAAAGATTTGTGATTAATCTCAGATGTTGCAAATATGAATACATTATGAATAGACTGAATCTGAAAGAAATCTCTCTGGAAGATTTACAAAAACAATTAAAGGGGCATAAAACTTTATTTGGCATTTTCATTCCTATCATACTTGCCTTAATTTTCTTTTTATGGCGTGACTATTCCCAGGGTGAAGGATTAGACTGGGCCACTCTTACTATTATAATTTGTTCTATAGGAGGAGCAGTAACTGTATATTCTGAACTAAGAAAAGTACAAGAAGAGATGAAATCTAGAGAACGCAAGTAATTATTGGAAAGTTAATAGTCTGCTAGTCCACCTGATACAAAGGTATCCATATAGCGCTTAATTTGCATGGAAATAATACGTCTATTACATTCTGATCGATTTTCAAGATACAATTCAAACTCTTCTACTGTCATCATTCCAACTATCATTGCAATAATTTGATTTCTAAATCTTGAATTTGATTTTAGATATTGCATAAGCGCTTTTCCTATGTCCTGATTATTCTGCTTGAATATTTTTCTATCGAAATTTTTCTCAGCAAGAAGTAAACGTTTGCAAATGGTATGTTGCAATTTTAGAATAGGTCGCAATGTTTTATTCTGGAATTCTTCCAAAACAGAATGGTACTCTGCTTCTTTCAAACCTAAATCTGGACGAATTGCTAATATGTTCTCTCTTCTATTCTCCAAAGCATTGGTTTATTAGAACTGATTAATATCTAAATTCCATGGTTTTACAATGTTGACCTCATATGGTTTTTCTATACTCATAACATCTTCTTCGCTAAGGGGCAAAAACACTGAATGTACTGCCTCATCAATATGCTCTAGTTTTGTGGCACCAAAAATAGGTGAGGCCACTATAGGATTTCTGTGTAACCATGCAAGGGCAATCTCGGCACCACTGACTCCTTTCTGTCTGCCTAAGTCCATTACTGCATCTGCTACTTTAAAATCACATTCTCTATTATACAGTTTATCTCCGTAGGGGTCATGTTTACTTCTAGGTGTTGTCCCTCCATTTCTTGTACGCGTTCCACATACAATTCCTCTGGCAATTGGACTCCAGGGAATCAATGAGATGCCTTCCTCTTTACAAAACGGATTCATCTCACGTTCCTCTTCTCTATAAATAATATTATAATGGTTTTGCATAGATACAAACCGCGTCCATTTCTTTATGTCTGCTACATATTGTGCTTTACAAAACTGCCAAGCATACATACTTGAGGCACCAATGTATCTAATCTTACCAGATTGAACTAGACTATGTAGAGCTTCTAATGTTTCATCAATAGGGGTTTGATAATCCCATCTATGAACCTGATATAGATCAATATAATCTGTACCCAAATTCTTTAGTGATTGTTCTAAGTTTAAAATTATTTGTTCTTTAGATAAACCAACTCGATCAGGAAAATCAGGAACTGGTAAACCCACTTTAGTTGCAATTATGTAATCTTGCCTCTGTGCATATTTTGCAAGTGCTTTACCAGTCATACGTTCGCTGACTCCAGAAGAATAGGTATTAGATGTATCAAAAAAATTAATCCCTTGTTCCAAAGCTCTCTTCACATGAAGATCACAATCATCTTGCTGACTGAGCACCCATGACCTCCATTGCTTGCTACCATAACTCATCATACCTAAGCAGACAGCACTTACATTTAGATCGGAATTTCCCAACTGTTTAAAAAGCATAGCTAAAGATAAGAATATGCACTTATCTCCAAGTAATTCTATCAAGTAGAATCTTAAAAAAAGGGGGACTCATTATAAAAGAACAGGAGCTCCATTTTACATTGAAGCTCCTGCATATTAAGGGTGTGTAATTAACTTATGATATTCCTATCAATTTTTTCTAATCTTAATCGTTTCTTTTAATTGTGTAGTTTTATCTATCACTTGTAAAATATATGCGCCCTTTGACAATCGGAATGAAGCATCTTCAATTTCTGCATTACTTTCACCCTCTGCTTTCAAATTTCCCATAGTGTCATATAATTTATAACTATAATCTTGATTTTCATTTATGATTTTAAACGACTCTGTAAAAGGATTTGGAAATACCGAAAATGGTGAAGCTAAGCGTCTCGATTTAATTCTTACCTGATCTGAAAACGCAAAACTTTCATCCAGGTCTACCACCTTTAAACGATATATATTAAATGCATCAATATTAGGATCCTGATAATTATATTCATCTCCTCCATTCGCCTCTACTCTATCTATAGGAGTCCAAAATCCCTGAACAATTTTTTGAACTTCGTAGTAATCTACATTGTCTTCATCACGAACCGCCCAATTTAATAAGATGTACTGCCCCAGCACTATTTTTCCTCTAAATTCCAAAATAGTTACAGGAAGAATTTCTGACCCCTTTAATGACTGTTGTTGTAAGGGATTATGGTCTTGTTTTGGACTCAACTGAGCTGTATTAGGTAATAAAAAAGCAAGAAATAAGAGTGTAGTTAAATATTTCATAGTTTAGGATTTAATAACGGAATTGTTCTTACTATACAATCAAATTTAAAGCAAAAGACAATAAGAAAATTCAGGGTAAACACTAATTTATTAACGGCAAACCCTGAAAATTAGCTATGCCATTAGAGATAATATATGAAGACCAACACTTTATTGCAGTTAATAAACCCTGTGGTTTACTAATGCATAGAAGTCAGATTGCAAGAGATGCAGAAACCTCCTTGCTTCGCGAACTCAAATTACAAACTAATAAGTTTCTCTATACTATACATAGACTAGATAGAAAAACTTCAGGAGTTGTTGTTTTTGCCTTGGATAAAGAAAGTCAATCCAAGGCAAGTAGTTTATTTGAACAACGTAGGGTCAGTAAGACATATCACGCTATTGTAAGGGGGTTTACTAAGGACATAGGCACAATTGACTATCCTATTAAAAATGAAACCGGTAAAACAAAGGATGCCATTTCTTACTACAGGACTCTAGAACATTTTGAAGTTCCAATCGCTTTTGGAAAGCATAATTCATCTCGATATTCTCTTGTAGAACTCAAACCAGAAACAGGCAGATACCATCAATTACGTATGCACATGGCACACATCTTTCATCCCATAATTGGTGACAGACCCCATGGTTGCAACAAACAAAATAAATTGTTTAAAGAACATTTTAATAGCATGACCATGTTTCTGCATGCGAATGAGCTAACACTTCATTTTGAAACTCCACTCCTTTTGAAGGCTGCTTACCACAAAGAATTTGAAAAGATGATACAAATCTTACAGTCCTACCCCCAGAAAGCCCTTCACTAATGGACAATTCTCTATCTTTACAATATGGAATCTTTAACACAGATAGTTCATAGACTTGATGATAGTTTCGAGCAGGTAAGTGCATGGATAGAGCAACAAGAAAATGCACATTTTGTCGAAGGACCCAAGGATAAGTGGAAAACATCAGGTCACCTAGACCATTTAACACAAACGGCAGAAATGGTAGCTAAAGGATTACGCATTCCTAGACCCATACTTAGATGGAAATTTGGTAAACCAAATAGAAGTTTACGGAATTATGAGGAAGTATGTACACGATATAAAGAGAAGCTTGAAAACATTCCTCACGGAGTAACATCTCCTATGACGATTCACGATTTCACAATAGAACAAAAAAATAGCTGCTTAAAAAAATTCAATAAAGCAGGTACACTAGTGTCAAAGCTAGCTAGCAAATGTTCTGAAAGCAAACTAGATACATATCTCCTACCCCACCCGTTAATGGGCAAAATGACTATCAGAGAACTTCTCATGTGGACGAGTTATCACAACCTGCATCATTTAAAAACACTAAAAGAAAAGTATTAGCACTTGGCAAGAACGTATCCCAAGGAACATATCATACCTATTATTCGAAATTTCAATTCTTACAACAAAAGTAAATTTCGATGCGATCTTATTGCAAGTATAAATGTAGCTGTCTTACTAGTACCGCAGGCAATGGCATATGCTTTACTTGCAGGAGTCCCTCCAATTTATGGCTTGTACACTGCTCTCATTCCCTTACTCGTATATGCATTTTTAGGCTCTACTCCCCAGCTATCAGTCGGACCAGTTGCCGTGTCTGCCTTACTTGTCTTAGCAGGAATAAGTAAGCTAGCTGAACCTGGTACCGAGCAGTATATTTCACTTGTCATAACCTGTGGCTTATTAATTGGTATAATCCAGCTTGTACTTGCTTTATTACGAATGGGTTTTCTAGCAAATTTTCTTTCCCATCCTGTGATATCAGGTTTTACCTCTGCCGCAGCTATAATTATAAGCATTACTCAATTAAAGGATGTTTTTGGTATTCCTCTTCCTGGAAATTTAAATATGCTTGAAAGTATTAGTTATTTAGTTAACAATTTTGGGGAAAGAAATTCTGCAACTGTTATAATTGCGCTTTCTGCCATGGTATTCATATTTATCCTTAAAAAAATAAACAAGGCAATACCAGGTTCTTTACTAGCTGTTATTATTGCTAGTATTTTCACCTACTACATGCAGCTACAAAACCAGGGTGTAGATATCGTAAATAGAGTTCCAGGGGGATTACCTGCTATCATTCTACCTGACCTCAGTTTGGAAACTATTCGGATTTTAATTCCAACCCTGATCACAGTCACTATAGTCGGCATTGTAGAAAGTATTAGTATTGCCAAAGCCTTGGAGTCAAAACACAAAGAGTATACAATTCGTCCAAATCAAGAATTATTAGCATTGGGTACTGGAAAAATTTTGGGTGCTTTTTTTCAAGCAATTCCAAGTTCTGCCAGCTTTTCTAGATCCGCATTAAATTCAGACTCTGGAGCAAAAACAAGTTTCTCTTCTGTGTTTGCTGCCCTTATCGTTGCCCTTGTATTATTATTTTTTACTCCACTATTCTATTATCTTCCTAAGGCAGTCTTAGCTGCAATAATCATATTGTCCGTTATTAGTTTGTTTGATTATAAAGAAGCTAAAAATTTATGGAAAACACATCGAAAAGATTTTGGAGTAATGGCGGTTACTTTTTTAAGCTGCTTTGCCTTTGGCATTGATCATGGTGTATTTATAGGTGTTGCCTTATCTGTTTTTGCTATGTTATTAAACACATCGAAACCACACATTGCAGTCCTTGGAAAAATACCTGGGACGAACTATTTTAGAAATCTAGATCGTTTTGAAGAAACAGAAGAAATCGAAGACGCTTTAATTATACGTTTTGATGAACAGCTATATTTTGGAAACGCTGCTGAGTTCAAGCAACGTATTTTTAAAATGGCCACACATGCTGAAAATGAAAAAGTCAACAAGGTCTTATTAGATGCTTCCAATATGAGTAGCATAGATAGCAGTGGAATACATGCTCTAAGAGATTTAGACAATAGCTTAAAGGCATCAGGTATAGATTTATACATGTGCGGTGCGCATGGTCCCGTAAGAGATATGCTAAAGGTGTCTGGTCTTATGACGGAGCACGACAAACATCATATTAATATCTATGAATGTGTATGCTTTATTGAAGGCAAAAAGGAATTGTCTGGTGGGAATATAGCACTACAAACGAATGATGAAAAATAATCGTTTTCTAATCTATAATCTTTCCCGGATTTAATATCCCCTTTGGATCCAAAGAATTCTTTATCAATCGCATAGTAGCAATTTCTTCTTGCGTTCGACAAATACTCAAATAGGGTTTTTTATCTAATCCTATTCCATGCTCAGCAGAAACCGAACCATTAAAGCCTTCTAAGGGAGGATACACTACTGCATTAATTGCCTTACGCAATGCATCACTATCATCCATTTTATCTACTATAAAGTGAATATTTCCATCAGCCACATGACCAAAGGCATAGCATGCGTCTACTCCTTCTATTTCAACTATTTCTTTTAAGATCTTGTCTACATAAGCATCTATTTTAGATATAGGCAGACTGACATCAAAATGCTGATCAAAAATACAGACTGCATTTATAACTCCTACATCTTCTCTAATATTCCAAAACCAAGCCTGGTCAGCTTGTGTATGTGCAGGTGCTGCATCTAGGATTAATTCTTTTTCCATTGCAGACACAAGAACTTCCATAAAGAGTGCATTGTCCTTTATCACATTTCCGCCTAAGGATTCAAATAGTACATAGTACTTAAAATCATATGGTAGTGGTGGTTTCATTTGGGATGGCTCAGTTGTTAGTGCTTTGTAAGTTTCATGCCAAAGCAATTCAAACGCACTGAGTGTTCCTCCTAATCGATTGTCAGCAAATTTTAAAAACGCAATCAGCTTATTGAAATCATCGAAGCCAACAAAGGCGCTGTTTCTACTCTGCGGTGCCTCTTCTAATTTCAAGACTAATTTTGTTACTATTCCTAGGGTCCCTTCAGAGCCAATCAATAAGTGTTTTAAATCATAACCTGAATTATTTTTAATAATCTTCTTTAGAGAACTCAGGATTGTTCCATCTGCAAGCACCGCTTCCATCCCTAGGATCAAGTTACGTGTCATCCCATACCGGAGCACACGCAGTCCGCCTGCATTTGTTGCTACACAGCCTCCAATTTGTGCCGAACCCTTTGCTCCAAAATTTAATGGAAAAAGTAGATTGCGTCTGGCTGCTGCTTGTTGGATAGTTTCTAAAATACAACCAGCCTCCACCGTCATCGTTCTACTTTGTTCGTCAACTTCCAAAATGCTATTCATCTTCTCCAAACTAAGAATTATATCCTCAGCCTTACATCGAGTGGAGCCCACTAAATTTGTTAGTCCTCCATGCATGACTACTGGTTGATCAGCAGCATTACAAATTTTAAGCACCTGAGATACATCTTCTGTCTTTGTGGCTAGTATGACAGCTTTAGCTAGGAGAGGCTTCTCAGTATTCCATACATGGTCAAATCGTTCAGATATTTGATCAGCACTCAAGAACTTATCTGGACCTATAGCTTGTGCAATTTCTTCAATGACATTCTTCATGTTCTAAAGATACAAAGCAATACAGATTTGATTATATGCCACTCAGTTTTTCTGCGGCTTGGCTAAGTAGATCTTCAGTTTTAGCGAAACAAAAACGCAATACCTTTCCTTGAGATCTATCCGAATAAAATGGAGAAACTGGAATGCTGGCAACTCCATATTCGCGTGTAAGACGTGTAGCCATCTCTAGATCATCTTCATCCGATAACTCAGAATAGTCAAACAATTGAAAGTAGGTACCTTCACAGGCTAGAGGCCGGAGTTTTGAGTCTTTCATTGCCTCATTAAAGAAGTCTCGCTTTTCTTGATAAAATTTTCCTAGACCAAGATAGGGTTCTGGGTCAGACATATAATCTGCTAAAGCGTATTGCAAGAAGGAATTCACACTAAAGACATTCCATTGATGGACTTTACGAATCTCTTTCGTAATATAATCTGGTGCTATAGAATAACCCAATTTCCATCCTGTACTATGAAAAGTTTTTCCAAAAGAATATACAGCTATTGCTTGTTCGTATAATTTGGGAAATCGTAAGATACTTTGATGTACTTGCTTATCATAGATGAGATGTTCATACACCTCGTCGCTTAAAACAATTATATTTTTACCCTGCACTAACTCTTGCAGCGCTTCCATATCATGCTGCTTAAGTGTTTTGCCTATTGGATTGTGCGGAGTATTTATAATTATGAGCCTTGTTTTGTCAGAAATACATTCCTCAAAAGCATCCCAGTCTACTAAAAATTCAGGCGCTTTCAATATATAGGGTACAACTACTCCACCACATAATTCGATACTTGGTTTATAAGAATCATAGGCAGGCTCTAATATAATCACCTCATCCTTTGGTTTGACAAAGGCTGTAATAATATTTGAAATCGCCTGTGTTGCTCCAGCCGAAATTGTAATTTCAGCTTCTGGATTTACAGAGGAGTCGTATGCTGCATTTACTTTATTGGCTAAGACTTCTCGCAATGCAAATAAGCCTGGCATGGCACAATACTGATTTTTCCCAGCGCGTAAATATTCTTCTATTTTATCTTTGAGTCCATCAGCACAATCAAAGTTAGGAAATCCCTGCCCAAGATTTATTGCATGTGCATCATTACAGATTTTGGCCATTACCGCGAATATGCTCGTTACATCGTCTGGTAATTTGGATTGTATACTAAGTTTCATTGGATTCTAGGCATGATAGCAAAAATGTAAACTAAGAGTAAGATAAGTGCGATTGCAGGCCACTTAAAAAGATTCCAAATAGCTTGTGCATTAAAAGAACCTTCCGTCCATTCTTTACCTACCATTTTAAAAATCCCCGTCAAGATACCCCAGACTATAGTGCCACCCAAAATGAGAAATACGAGAGCTGTAATACTAGTTTCTTTCATTTTTCAATTGTTACTCAGTAAATGTAGAGATAATTTTCCTTTCCGCCATTAAAAGAACTTTTGCTTGCAATTTACTTTAGAGATTTTTTGTACTTTAATACAACAAAACAATCACTTATGAACAATAAAGTAACCATGGGAGTCCGTATTCTATTTGGACTATTCTGCCTTATTTTCGGATTAAACAAATTTTTAAACTTTATGCCTTTTCCTCCTATACCAGGAGATGGTGGTACACTAATGGGTATTTATGCCAGCTCTGGATTTATGAAAATAATTGGTGTGCTTGAAATTTTGGGGGGATTAGCATTAATAAGTAATAAATTTGTTCCACTAGCTCTCACCTTCTTGATTGCAATCATGTTTAATGCAATATTATTTCATGCACTTCATGATCCTAAAAATATTGTTGGTGCAATAGTAGGTTTCGTCTTAGGGCTTATCCTGGTGTATGCTTATAGGGACAGATTTAAATCATTGTTGAGTGCTTAGAGCTCATGTTATTATACACTAGTAAGTTCTGCTCGTTTTATAGCACCGATTTGTACTAATAATTCTCGTTGACAAGAAAACTTATCGCCAAAGAGATCTTTTGTTTCTGTTTTTAAGGAACTAGCAGAGTTTTGATTGTATGCTTCTAAGTCTTCTTCTTTTTCATAATAGTACTCAGAACAAAATGTTCTAGTTAATTTACTATTGGTTTGTATTTCGAAGAATTTGCACTTAGTAAAGTAACCTGTATTCATAACATCCGCAAGATGTTTATCTAAAAAAAATCTTACCCATTTTTCGGCTACATCTTGTTCAACTAGGCATCGAACTTTATAGACAAATTTTGACATATTTATTTTATTTTGATATTCCGTTTAAAATTAATTCCAAAATGTGTTTCTCCATTTCTACTGGATTTATTTTCTCTTTGTTTTCAGGCAGCCAAGAAAAGAGCCAACGTACGGCAGACAAGATTGTATTCTTCAATATATCTACATGCACATCTCGTAAATCACCACAATCAATAGCTTCTTGAATTATCTTAGCTACAATGTCTTCATAGGCTTTTCTATGCGCAAGAAACTTTTCTTGCTTATTTGATTTTAAATGACGCCATTCGTTTACTAATAACGAAACCTGGTATGGATAGCTTCTACTTAAGTTTATATTCAGCGCGACAAATTGTTTGATTTTATCCAAAGGTGCATATGAAGATTCATCTATGTGTATCACGCCTTCAAGAAACTTATCAGCAATTTCAAACAGCAGGGTTTCTAGTAGTTGTTCTTTACTATCGACATAATTATAAATAGTGGCAGCTTCTATCCCGATATCTGCTGCGATGGCACGCATGGTAGTAGACTTATAGCCCTGATGGTAAATACCCTTGAGCGTAGATCTATAAATATCAGCTTCTGAGATTTTTCTATTCATACTAAAATCAATATCAATACTAACAGTTGTTAGTATCTATTTACCTATAAATATTAGGTGTTCTACTCAATTATACGAATATAACTTAGAGTTTACTAACAATTGTTAGTATATTAGACACAACAAAATAATTGGACTATGCCTTTATATCACAGACTCGGGAAAGTTCCTCCAAAACGCCACACTACCTTTAGGAAACCAGACGGTAATTTATATTATGAACAGCTATTCGGAACCATAGGCTTTGATGGTATGTCCTCTCTCATGTATCACAACCATCGTCCCACCATGGTAAGTGAAATAGGAGAATCTATAGATGTATCTCCAAAAATATCTGTTTCAAAAAACATGAAGGCAAGAAAACTTCTTGGATACAATATCGCAGCAGAAGATGATTATTTAGAGAGTCGCAAAACTATGTTGGCTAATAATGACGTACACATTGGAGTTGCAGCACCTAGAAAGTCGCTGACAGAGTACTTCTATAAAAATGCAGATGCGGACGAAATGCTTTTTATCCACAAAGGATCGGGAAAACTCAGGACTCTACTAGGAAATATAGACTTTGAATATGGGGACTACCTTATTATTCCCCGAGGGATGATTTATCAAATTGAATTTGACACAGAAGAGAATAGGATTCTTTATGCTGAATCTTTCCACCCTATCTATTCTCCCAAGCGTTACCGAAATTATTTTGGGCAATTGCTTGAACATTCACCTTATTGTGAAAGAGATTACAAACTTCCATACGAACTTGAAACACATGACGAAACGGGTTCGTTTTTGATGAAAATTAAAAAGCAAGGGCATCTACACTCGCTTGTGTACAAGTCGCATCCTTTTGATGTAGTGGGCTGGGATGGATATAACTTTCCGTATGGTTTTTCTATTCATAATTTTGAGCCTATTACAGGAAGAGTTCATCAGCCACCGCCTGTTCATCAAACCTTCGAAACAAAGGCCTTCGTGATTTGTTCTTTTTGCCCTCGACTGTATGATTATCACCCCAATGCGATACCAGCTCCTTATAACCATAGTAATATCGATTCAGACGAATTGTTGTATTATGTCGATGGTGATTTTATGAGTAGAAACGACATAGGGCCAGGCTATATGACTTTGCATCCAGGAGGTATTCCACACGGCCCGCACCCAGGTGCTTATGAACGTAGCATAGGACAAAAGCAAACGGAAGAACTGGCTGTGATGATAGATACATTTAAGCCTCTAATGATAACTGAGGCGGCTCTTGCCATCGATGATGGTAAATATTATCAGTCTTGGTTAGAGGGCGCACATTAATTAACATGAACAAAAGAAAATGAAGAGTTGGTTTAAATTAGATCCCACATCAGATTTTAGTATCCACAATATTCCATTTGGTATTATTTCATCTGCAAGTCTTTCTAAGCGTGTAGCAACGCGTATAGGCGATTCCATAATTGATCTGTATGCGCTTGCCAAGTTAGATGTATTTTCATCTTTAGGTGTACTTCCTGATGTCTTTAATGCAGACTTCTTGAATGATTTCATTGCAGAAGGCAAGGAAAAAACAAAGGCTGTAAGAAAGAAGATTCAAGAAATGCTTACGGATGATCAAAGTATCTTAAAACATAATCCACAAGTATTTCTAGACGAAGCTGAGGTGCAGGTGCACATGCCTGTGAAGGTAACAGACTATACAGATTTTTATAGCAGTATAGAACATGCTACGAACTTAGGGAAGCTCTTTAGAGATCCTGAAAATGCTCTGCTACCGAACTGGAGACATCTTCCTGTGGGTTATCATGGAAGAGCAAGTTCTATTGTAGAGTCTGGTGTAAATATTCATAGACCGAAGGGACAGATGAAGCCAGCAGATGGTCCACCTGTTTTTGGGCCTTGTAAATTATTGGATTTTGAATTAGAGGTGGGCTTTATTATAGGGAAAGAAACGCAGCTATCCGATTCTATTAGTACGGAAGCAGCAGAAGAACATATTTTTGGTTTGGTTCTATTCAATGATTGGAGTGCGCGAGACATTCAAAAGTGGGAATATGTCCCGCTAGGTCCCTTCCTCGGGAAAAGTTTTGCCAGTTCGATCTCACCCTGGGTAGTCACACTAGAAGCCCTCGATAGGTTTAGGGTTCCAGGTCCTAAGCAAGAACCGGAAGTATTAGATTATCTAAAGTATCAGGGAGTCCGCAACATTGATTTAAAGCTAGAGGTTTCCCTAACGCCAGAAAATGGATCAGAAACAGTAATTAGTGAGTCAAACTTTAAATACATGTATTGGAATATGGCACAGCAACTTGCTCACCACACGGTTAACGGTTGCAATGTCCATGTAGGTGATATGATGGCTTCAGGTACTATCAGTGGGAAAGATGAACGATCCTTTGGCTCTATGTTAGAGATGAGTTATGCGGGTAAAAAAACAATTCCTTTACGAGATGGAGCTGAACGCAAATTTATTAAAGATAACGACACAATAGTCATGCGCGGCCATTGTGAAAAAGATGGAATACGCGTGGGTTTTGGCGAGGTGCGCGCTCAGGTCTTAGCAGCAAAATAATTTTGAAACTACATTATGAAAGAATACCTAAGTATTGATTTAAATTCGATTTCGCAAAGAGAGCGTTTCTCCTATCTACTCACTGCCATTGGACCTAGGCCTATCGCCTTTGCAAGTACTGTAGATAAGGATGGTCAAGTCAATTTAGCCCCCTATAGTTTCTTCAATGCATTTAGTACTAATCCTCCCATTTTGGTTTTTTCTCCAGCAGTGAGTGCACGTGATGGATCCCAAAAACACACCTATCATAATGTAAAAGAACATGCAGAAGTCGTCATAAACGTGGTGAACTTTCCTATGGTGCAACAAATGTCCTTAGCAAGTACCGCTTACGCTAAGGGTGTAAATGAATTTATCAAAGCTGGCTTTACGGAAATCTCTTCTGATCTGGTAAGTCCTCCAAGGGTCGCTGAATCTCCTGTAGCATTTGAATGCAAGGTGCGACAAGTGATAGAATTAGGCACAGAGGGGGGAGCGGGCAATATGGTTATTTCAGAGGTTTTAAAAATGCATATTCATCCAGACTACCTCACAGAGGAGAATAGATTAGATACGGTCACTTTGGATTTAGTAGGACGCCTAGGAGGCAATTGGTATTGTAGGGCTTCTGGTGATGCCCTTTTTGAAGTGGAAAAACCATTGAGTACTCTCGGAATTGGCATTGATAATCTTCCCGATCACATAAAAAACAGCGATATCCTTACTGGAAATAACTTGGGCATGCTAGGCAACATGGAAGCGCTCCCTACACAGGATGAAATTTCAAAAGTACAGTCAGAATTAGCTGATCTACTCGATCAAGAATCAGAAAATACATCTACCTCCTTAGAACTTCTAGCACAGGCCTATTTACTGAATGGAGATAGCCATACAGCTATGTGTATATTGATGGGTATTGAGAAGAAATAAAAAAACTGAGAGACTTTATATCAACTAGTTAGATAAAAAATAATCACAAATACGTTTCACTATTATTAAACACCTTTTCCAATATCCTTTGTAAGGTTTTATAATCTTTGTCAGACAAACCTTCCCATGAAAGTGCTCTCAATTTGTACACTTCAGGATAACAAAGTGTTGCCGTTTTTATGCCCTGCTTGGTAATACGGATAGTCGTTCTCCGGCGATCTTCAGCATCTTCAGAGCGTGCGACAAAATTCTTTTGCTCTAGCTTATCAATAATTCTAGAAATAGTTGGTGCATTTTTATACGCTGCTTCTGCAAGCGCATTTTGTGACAACTCCCCGCGTTGATAGAGTGTATCTAGAATCACCCACTGTTCAGGTGTAATATCTATCCCTAAGTTTTTAAACGCCTTCGTAAAACTTAATTTAACCACACGTGTTGTGCTCTCTAATAAAAACCCAACACGCCTAGACGTCTTATTCGATTCTTTTGATGTCATGAATGTAACTGACTACAAGGTACCTCTTAATTCTTGCTCTCTTTCTATCGCTTCAAATAGCGCCTTAAAATTTCCTTTCCCAAAGGAGTTAGCACCCTTTCTTTGTATGATTTCAAAAAACATAGTAGGACGCGGATTAACGGTCTTTGTAAAAATCTGTAGTAGGTAACCATCTTCATCTCGGTCTACAAGAATACCTAAGTCTTTTAGGGGCGCAAGATCCTCATCAATTTCTCCTACTCTATCCAATAAGGCTTCATAGTAGGTCTCCGGTATATCCAAAAATTCTACACCGCGCGCTCTGAGAGCAGTCACTGTTGCTATAATATTATCCGTTGCCATAGCAACATGTTGCACACCTTCGCCTTCATAAAATTCAAGATACTCGTCTACCTGAGATTTCTTTTTTCCTTCTGCTGGCTCATTAATTGGAAATTTTATTTTTCCGTTGCCATTACTCATCACCTTACTCATCAAGGCAGTATACTCTGTTGAAATATCTTTATCATCAAAAGAAAGAATCTGCTTGAAGCCCATTACATCCTCATAGAACTTAACCCACTTATTCATATTTCCCAATTCTACATTTCCTACCATGTGATCTACGTACTTTAGACCTGTAGGCTCCGCTTCAAAACGTGGCTCCCATTTTCTGTATCCCGGCATAAACACGCCTGTATAATCCTTTCGTTCCACAAAGACATGCACCACTTCTCCATAGGTGTAAATTCCAGAGCGCACAATCTGTCCATGCTCATCTTTTTCTACTGTAGGTGCCATGTAATGTTTTGCTCCTCGGCTGATTGCATCTTCGTAAGCCTGTGTAGCATCGTCTACCCAAAGTGCATTTACCTTAACACCGTCTCCATGTTTGTCTATATGTTTTCCAACGATTGAATTACTATGCAAGGGAGAAGTAAATACAAGCCTAATCTTGTCCTGGCCTACAACATACGATTCACTTTCTTGATTCCCAGTTTCCAATCCAGAATATGCAACTGAATGAAAACCAAAGGCCGCCTTATAGTAATATGCCGCTTGCTTAGAATTACTTACATATAATTCAATATAGTCTGTTCCGTTTATAGGCATGATATCGTTGCTCACTTCAGGAGCTGGATTTGTCATATAGTTCATTGCTTAATGTTTTAGTTGCATTGACAATAGTTGTCTTGACAAATATATCGGATTAATTTTAATATCCAAAGTTTTTGATATGCTAAGGCTACTTAAAGTATAATTTGGGCGAGCGCAGTCTGCCTTACAGGCAGACTGCACCAGGCTATCCATGACTTCAGTCCTATGGGCTAGACGGTCCTTCGGACTTCTTACAGAATCATTCCTACCTGCCTGCTTGTGCACGCAGGCAGGTCCTTCTCGCGGGAGCTAATCATACCTTCATGGTAATAGCACAGCAAGAAAAACAGCTCATTAAAACTTAAGGTTAACTCCCATGCTTAGACTCCTACCTAGGTCATCAGCAAAGTATCTTTGACGATTGAGATAGTCGCGATATTTAGCATTCAGCAGATTGTCTGCCTTGACAAAAAATCGAAGCTTATATTTAGGTAAGATCAGGTTAGTAGAGAATTTTAATCCTAGCAGATTATACGCATCTGGAGGTGGAATAAAATCTTGCTCTGGAAGGATATTCGTTTGCTCAAATACAAATCTATTCGTTAGCTCTATCTCAGAGTCCTCCATCCTAAATCCTTCAGACAGTTTTATATTACTTTGAACGCGGTAAGTAAGACTCCCAAATAAACTATTTGGTGGCATAAAAACGAGCGGGGTATCATTCTCTCTTTCCTGCCCTTTTAGATAGCTATATTTTAAGACTCCCACCAAGGATGGACTGAGCGTAAATTGTGAAGACAGATCAATGCCGTAAATATTTGCATCCGTCTGTTGATATATAAACACTGGAAATGCACCGCGTATCGTCAAACGGAATTCATCCTGCGGTTCTAAAAAAATATACCCATTAAATCGTTGAAAGTAGGCAAGCGCATTAATACTAAATTTTGAACTTGCTAACCATATATATTCCAAGGTATTCTTTAAGGCCTTCTCTGTATTAAGATTTATATTTCCTTCTTCTATCCCACTCACACCCTGATGCAAGCCTGCACTATAGAGTTCGTTTATTGCCGGGTTCCGAGTCGCAAAGCCCAGTTTCCAACTTATAGAATGTGCCTTGGTAATTTTATTTTTTATAGCAATTAAAGCACTGACATTGTTAAACCGGTTCTCAAATTGTATGATCTCTCTTGGCAGAGTACTGCTTATGGTCAGAGCATTTTGATACTCATAATCATAGCGTAAGCCAAAGTGTAATGCGGTCTTATGTACACGTCCAGAAACAGTGCTAAAGACAGCATTTCTCAAACTACGATAATCAGGAATCAGTGGCAGGATGCCCGTCTCAGGATCATTCGTATTATCTGTAAGCACATTTTGGCTTCCTAATTTAAATACCCAATCTTCATTTATATAATGTGCATATTTAAAATCCAGATGTGTAGTATACTGCCTCAAGCTGAGTGCTGGTATTTCTGATCGTTCTCCCCTTCTGATGTCAAACTCTTTTCTATCATTCAACTGACCTGCCAATACAAATTCAAACGTTTGATTTTCTTTTAGAAAGTATTTAATTTTCGCTTTTGCAAAATGATGAGATACATCTTGCTTAGGTGCCTCTAAGTCATAACTAAAATTATCCTCTGTATTAAATGGCACTTCACTATTTATTGCTGCCTCTAAATCAGTGAGATTCCCTATATGCGAACCACGCAATATACCTAGGCTTGTATTGAAAGTACTTGCATAAAAATCAAAAAATAAATTTTCATTCCAGCTCTTTTCTAACTGCAAAGAAAGGTTAGCTTCTTCTAATCCCGTATTATTCAGGAAGTAATCCACTGAACTTTTATCGCCAAATTTCTTGAGTGTTCCGTTGAGTCGCCAAGGTATGGTTGAGGAATATTTTTCAAGACGTGCATTTATGGTATGTCCTCTTCCATTTGTATCAAAAATATAATTTACCTGTCCATGGAGATGCGGTTCGCGTTCAATCTTTTTCGGCTCAGAAAGAATGACACTCCCTAGATTTCCTCCTCCATACTCGATTGCACTTGCTCCTTTTAATACGCTTATTTTATCTGCAGAAAAAGGATCTATCTCTGGGCTATGGTCATTTCCCCACTGTTGTCCACTCTGTGCAATTCCATTATTCAGAATCAAAAGACGATTCCCATATAGTCCATGGACAACTGGTTTAGAAATACCATTCCCGTTTTTCAATAAATGAATGCCTGATTCGTTTTCAAGCATTCCGGAAATATTAAGATTTGTATTATCTTCTATCGTCAGTCGGTTAACAGAAACATTTCCCTGCTTACTAAAATCTTCTTTCTTGCCCTCGACAGTAAAGGTACCCAGGGTCGTGTGTGTATGTGATAAGGCAAGACGGATTGTTGTATCCTGATCGATGTCAATATGAAACTTTTTGCCTTCACAGCCTATGTGTGAAAGTATAAAGTGATATTCGCCAGGGCAAATGTTTTCAAGCATGAAATTACCCTCTTCATCTGTTGTTGTTCCAGACTGTGTTTCCTGGACATAGATATTTACATAGGACAAAGGAGACTGCGAAGCTTCATCATAGACAACACCATCTACTGTGAATGTGCACGTCTGCGCATCACAAGTAAAAAAAGCAATGAGTAAAATAAAAGATATGGAAATTCTGCTATACCACATTAATAGGTATAGTGACCTCAGCATCTGTAGAACCCTCAGCATTCGTGATATCTCCTTCTGCCACTCCAGATGCATCTTTAACTGGTTCATGCTTAAGCGTTATAGTAATTGTGCCAGAGCCCACATCTCCTGTAGTCAGCATAGTTTTCAGACCAACTGGATTTCCATCTCCATCTGCATCATCATACGTAACTGTTATACCCGGCAGGTTTGTTTCAAAAAATAGTTGGTGTTCATCATCTTCCTCCGCTACTTCTTCTCCTATATCCTCTGTAGGTGTAACAGACTCATTCAACAATTCAATAGACCCAGTATAGGTCTCATTTGCACCGAGTGTACCACCTACTATTACTGGGTCATCTCCGCCAGTATCTCCATCTAAGTCTTGCCAGCTTAAGACAACAACATCTCCACTTGTAGAAGTAAGATTATATATCACAGTAGTAATCACTTCTTCTGGATTTGGAATCATTGGTTCATCTTTATCACAACTTGTAAAAGCAAAGCTACACACCAACAGAAGCGTAAGTAAATAAGCAAAATTTTTCATTCTATAGTAATTTTGATTAATAAGATAAATCAAAGGTAAATAAATAAATGCAACAATGTTGCATTTAGGCCATTCTTTTTAATCAATCCTCTAAAATTCAGCGCTTACATCGTTAAAATTCTAGCTTTGCTAAAAGCTTGCAAATCAAAAATACAAACAAACTTCTCACTATAGGTGCTTTCTTAGCGATCTATATCATTTGGGGAACAACTTATTTGGCAAATGCCTATGGTGTAGAAGAAGTACCTCCCTTTTTCTGGGCTGCAATTCGATTTATAATTGCTGGATTCTGTATTTATATTTTTATGTGGATCCGTGGTATAGACACGCGTATTACAAAAACCCAATTTATAAATTCTTCTATAGCCGGCTTTCTTTTTTTAACAGTTGGAAATGGATTAATGTGCTGGGCATTACAGTTTGTGGATTCTGGTTTCATGTCTTTACTTGTAGCTACTCAACCACTCGTCTTACTAGTAATGATGTGGTTTCTTCAGGGAAAAGTCCCAAAGCTTATGTCGCTATTTGGTTGCTTTTTAGGACTCCTTGGGATGTATTTGCTCATAAATCAGGATGCCTTTGACTTTAACAGAAATCAAACAATAGGTATTGGACTGTCTTTTGTCTGTTTAATCTCTTGGGGTTACGCTAGCCTTTTTGTTACCAAAGTAGATTTACCAAAATCTCATTTTTTAAATACTGCAGTACAGATGCTAGTGGGCGGAATCTTGCTCTTGGTAATTAGCATAGGCATAGAAGACCTATCTATGAAAAAACTATCTCAAGTCTCTGCAATCTCATATTGGTCTATGTGGTATCTTATTTTTCTAGGTAGCATAGTCACATTTACCGCCTTCAATTACCTCTTGCAACATGTTTCTCCAGAAAAGGTCGCTACAAGTACCTATATTAATCCCTTAGTCGCCCTTTTTGTAGGCTGGTATTTCAGAGACGAACTCGTTACTTCACAGTCCATTCTTGCAGCTTTTATACTCTTTATTGGTGTGTATTTTATTAATTCTGAGCGATTTAAAGGCAAAAATTTAAAAGAAGACTAATTTGCTTTTAATCTTTATTAATAAATGAGAAGCACAAAATAGCTGCTCGATTATCAGTGTATGATTGTCGAAGAAATTTCTGTTTTCATAAAAGAATACAGATATTACCATAAATACACATAAGTATGCGCGGCTCACTATTACTTCGAATTATTACCATCCTAGGCATCTATCTCGGTTTAAAATACTTTGGTGGAGATATAGGACGAAAAATTCTATATCCTATTAACTTGTTTGTCACCTTTTTACATGAATTTGGTCATGCTTTAGGAGCGGTCGTTACAGGGGGGTCAGTAGAAAACGTGCAGGTTAATCAGGATGGTAGTGGCTTCACACGCACGATAGGGGGAAATAGATCTGTAACGCTTATGGGGGGCTACTTAGGCAGTGCTCTGTTTGGGAATATACTCTTTCTTGTTGGAGCAAGAATGAAACCACTCGTAAAACCATTTCTTGGCCTTCTTGCCTCAGGGATGATTTTTACTGCCATTTTTTGGTTCAACAGTATGTTTACCACAGGCTTCCTTATTGGATTTGCATTGATACTATTCCTAATCATATGGAAGACTAATTTTGGCAGAGAAGTTCTTATGTTCCTTGGACTCGCTTCCATTATATTTATTATTCAAGATTTTAATGTTGGTCCTACGTCTGATCTAAAAAAATATGCGGAGATTATGCGTGTCCTTCCAGCAAATGTTTGGATGTATATCTGGTTAGGTCTTGCACTTATCCTATTCTACTTTAATCTGCGTATTATAATGAAAGAAGATAAAAAGGGACCACTAGATGATGGAGATGAAAGTTTTTTGGATATGCCAAAGTCTGCGTAGAAGTGCTTGTCCGTTCCTCTGTTCGTCATGACTCTCTATGTCATACACCTAGCCAATATGTCAACTTAGCAACCAATGCTCTATTCCGTTTAGAGAACTGTGAAAAATTATCCGTAAGATAATTATCCGTATAGACTAAGAAAAAGTCAGACACTGGTGCGAAACGCCATTGAAAGCGTGTATTGATATTAAAATTTTCTTCTTGGTTATTATACTGAAAGAAACTTGTGAGGAATACTTTTTTTGTGAATGCAACATCCACTCTAGGACCTATTAACCATAAATTTGCTGTCTCGAAAGGTGCATCAAATGAAATCCTATTATAATTAACATTGCTTGCTAAGGAAACATAGGGTTGAATATTATAACCTATAGACCCATTTAAACCAAAACGTTGCCCGCTAAAGAACTGACCGATCGTTCCATTCATATTTAAGAAAAATCGCTTTCTTCTATCAGTATTAAATCTTGCACGGAAATAAGTGAAGTCAAACTCCTCTCCTCCAGCTAAAAAAACTTCATCCGATTGAATTCCTGTGGGGTCAAAATCATCTAATAGGAAAACATGCTCTTGGACCAAATTAAAATTTAAACCATAGTTGTTTGTAAAATTAAAGCGCGCAAATAACTCAAGTTGCCTGTCTACTAATGAAAATCCCTCCACATAGTCATTCTCTTCTTTACCCACCTTATATCCAAACCGCGTATTCACTCCCAATGTAATTTGCGAAAATCGACTTTCTAAAGGATAAAAATCAATTCTAGCTTCTGGATTGCTTGCAAAATAATCTCTTCTAGGTACAAATCCTACCTCGGCATCAAAGCCCTCTCCTACATAGGAATGTGCATACTGCAATGAAAATCTGCGGACTATATAATTCAAGTTAAACACATGGGCAAACTTCTGTTCCTCATTATTGGGAGTGATCGCCTGCATCCAACCAGCCTTACCTGTCCACCTATTATCACTAGAAGCTAATCTGTATTCTACACCCGCAACTCTATCATAATTATCCACTGTTCCAGAATACTCACTTGTATTCAAAGCTTGCTTATTTACTAAGATGAATCCAATATTAGAACGACTAAAGACTCTTTGCTCTGCTGCTACAACAGAGTAATTAAAAGATGGTAAATCGTTCTCAATCTGAGAAGCGGTTTGCATTGTCAAGACACCCAATCGTAAACGCTCATTCAACTTACCGTTTAGTCGCGCACCTGCGTAAATTGTGTTCTGTATATTACTACCGGTCGTCGTGTCAACTGCTACACCTATTCTACGAGAGAAAAATGGGTTTACTCTTCTAAATCCAAAGCCACCAAATAAATCTGCATTCTCTAGAAAGAACTGTCTGCGTTCTGGAAAGAAAATTTCAAACCTATCCAAATTTGTCACCTGCCTATCTACCTCTACCTGAGAAAAATCCGGGTTAAACGTTAGGTCTAAATTCATACTTGGACTTAATGCAATTTTTGCATCACCCCCTATACCGTAACTTAACTGCGATTCTAATTCGTCTACATTCTCAAAATCCCGAGTTGCAGAAGCTGCTACATAGGGGATGATTACTGTATTGGATCCCGCACTTTTAAGCGGTTCTTCAAAACGCATATCTGACATGTAGGTTAAATCCATAAGAATACGATTCCTAGGAATATTCATCCACGAACTTATCTCATCCGATTGCGCATCATTTCTATAGGTATTAAAACGCCATTTAGTTGTCCCTTCTTTAAACCGTATTGCCTTAAAAGGTATAATCAATTCTGCTGTCCAATTATCTTCATGCCTCTGTGCCTCAGCTCTCCATTTATTATCCCAGGAATCATCAAAGGCTCCACGATCGCGACCGCCATCTGAAATTAAAGCCTCTCTATTCGCACCAAAGGGATTTACACCAAATACAAATGCATTCGTTACATCATTATAGGTGTCAAAGATAAAGGTCATATTATCATTTGACATAAACCCATAATCTCGCTTAAGGGTTGACGCACTGAACTTATCTGCTTTGGTATAACAACGTACGCCAATGTAAAGATTGTCATCATCGTATTGCATAAACACCTCAGTCTGGCTATTTGCCGTTACCTCACTACTGGGTGCATACTGTGAAAAATTTTCAAGCTTAGAAGCATTAGCCCAACTCGACTCATCTAGATGCCCGTCTAGAACTATAGATCCTTGTAGTTTTTTGACCACAAAAGAATGGTCATCTTCAACAAAATTCATCTGGGCCACACTGCTACTAGCTATGCAAAGAATGGTAAAAATCTTACTGAACAATCTGATTCTCATATCAATAGAACGATCTATTTTAAAACAAAAATAGTATTTCTTATACCCTTGTTTGGAGCTTTGGGAAATATTTCAGCAAATGTCATTCAAAAAGAGGTGTTGAAGGTCAATATCACATGTATTAACATAGCATTCACAAATCTTAGATTAAGATATTAACTCTAAAGCTTGTCTAGATCATGTCTATTCTAAATTGAATTAGGCTCGAAGGACAAGTTGATAAACACTCGACAATCGCCAAATGCGCAAAGCTATTCTTACCAGAGCAAATAATTGGCCCATAAAAAACACTAGAAAAAAAATGCCACCCCCATTTCCAAAACTTTTTTGGGCAAGAATATAGGCTCCTATAAACACTACGCTAAGTATGAGATGTAAAACGGCAAGAACTAGAGAGGATAAAAAATGGCGTTTAAAAAAGCTAAACCCAGAGAATATAGGTTTAAAAATTATCGGTTCTCTTGATTTAGTAATCATGATCTTAATCACATCTTGTATCATACGTAGTAAGACAAACACAATAGCTAATACAATAAGTACAATTTTACTACGTGATATTAATCCTAATTCATTCTCTAACTCAAAGGGGGAAACACCTCCTAATGTTATGATCTTAAACCCGACAAAGGCTAAGAATAAATATGCTAACAGAAAATATAAACTCAATCTAAAAAAACGCCAAAAATATTCGATTCCTCCTGAAAAAAATTCACGGAATCTATACGATCCTGGATATCTCTGAACAACATGTACTATGCCTGCATTAAAAAAAACCAAGAGTAAAAAGAAAGCAAGAAAAACAATCAGGCCTTGACTTCTAATCGCATCAAGACCAAGTCCATAATTTTGCAAGAAGTCATTAAGAAGTGTATAGTTAAATCCAGATAAGGCATGTTCTACACTCAGAGATTTTCCCACTGTACTCTTTAGCAAACGTGAAAACGGATATGCAATCAATAAGGCAAATAAGAAATTCATGACATATTGAAATATCCAAATACGCTTTGAGTTTGTTAGAGTCGATAAACCCTTAAGGAAGGCTTGTATTGCTAAACCCATCTTAAATGATCCAATTTAATGTTTCTAAGGCCTGTTGCGTATGCACGAGAACCAGATTGAAAAAATTCTTTATACCTTTCGATGGTTTCTCCATTAGAGAATTATTCAAGAAATTTTTATCAATATATATTTTTCGATCTGGGTCCACTTCAGCTGACACAAGCCTACTTGTACTTTCAAATTCAAAACGATGCGTAGGAGATTTACCATCCCAGGTTTCAAGTTGTTCTGTTCCATCTTCAAATCTCACCAGGAGTTCCACAGGTAATTTCATCTCTCCTAAGCGATGTACAATTACTCCAGATTTAAACAAATCTTCTTCATCCTTGTACGACCATAAGAAATCAGTTGCATAATCACAAACGAGCACATCTTCCATCACTTGATCAAAATACCAATACATATCCTTTCCTGAAATTTCATTAACAACATCAATGAAATCATTTTTGCAAGGGTGCTTATATTTCCAACGTAAAAAATATGCCTGCATAATTTCATCCATCTTTTCTATGCCTACTAAACCTTCCAATGTTTTTAACCAAATAGCCGTCTTATTATAGGAAACAGTACTATATCCCCCATCTTTATACTCCCAACTATTCCGAGTGTTAGGCGCTATCTTTATATTGGGAGAGCCAAAAAATTCGGTACGATTATATTCTGCATTTCCTACAGTGACTCCAAGCACGTCTATGGAGGCTCGATCCCCTTCATACAAGGCATCCATTATACGGCCTTCATAATAGGTTGTTATGCCCTCATCCATCCAAGGCTCTTCTGCTTCATTTGTAGCAACCAATTGCATAAAATATTGATGAATGTATTCATGTGCGACAAAGGTTTCAGCAATGCGCACTCCTTTGGGCAAAAAACAAAAACTAATAGATGAAACAAGAGTAGGATATTCCATCCCACCACAAAAAATGCCATGCAAGGGTGCATCTACAATACTCAAAGTAGGATATGGATAGGGTCCTAAATGTTCTTCTAAATAATCCATTGCAAACGTAAGCGTATGAAAATACCTATCTGCAAAATGTGTTTTATACGGATAGGCATAAAATTTCAATTGGACCTCATTGTGTACCCGTTCTTCTAAGACAAAATGTGGACTGCAGGACCAAGTAAAGTCTATAACATCTTCTACTCTAAAATGCCAGGCTGCCTTTTCTCCTAGGTCCGTGTGTTGTACCAAGTCACCTGAAGAAGCTACCTTAAATTCTTTTGGGAGGGTCATCGTTACATCATAATTCCCGAAGTCAGCATAATATTCTCCAGATGAATGATACTGGTGACAGTTCCATTGCCCTTCTTCCGCATATCGCATGCCTGCAGGTTCGTAGACACCTAATTTTGGAAACCACTGTGCGAAAAAATAGAAGTCTTTATTATATCCCGTACGTGGCATAATCTTAGGTACCTTTGCCTGCCATTTCATTTCAAATGTTGCTAGCCCAAGGGGGAGAATTGGAGTTGCTAAGGGTATTACCAAGACTGTTTTATCCGCTTCATTTCCATCATCAACAGGATCGTAATAACTATTTCCAATCAATTCTATTTCATCATCGTCTTTTAGCGACTGTACCTCTGTCCATCCAAATTCTGAACCAGAAAGTATGTCACTCATGCCACGTGCTCGTAAGAAGGTAGAGTTATCATTTTTGAATGCATTATAGTACATATGAAAACGCAATTCCTTTATGGTATCCGTAGAAATGTTTTGCCAGATTATTATTTGATCCGCTTCAAGAGTTTTCTTCTCTACATCTAGGGCTACATCAATTTTATAATTGGCAATGCGAGGAGAGATGTTCTGGCTATTGAGTAACTGAACAGCAGCTAAAAAGAGCATAAGGAGTGTAGCAGCAAGTCTTCTCATATTTGATACTTCTAAAATACCAAAAAATGAGACTAATCATCAGATACATTCGGTTTTCCTCTGTTCTTTTTAATTGCAGACCTGTACTTCTTATTCTTAAGAATTTGTTCTTTAACTGCCTTTGGTGTTTTAGTTCTTTTTCTTGGTTTTTCTATCACTAAGGCCTTTGTGATTAGCACTTTAAACTGCTGAATAACCTTCTCTTTATTCTTTTTTTGAGATCGGCTTTCTTGATTGTATATGGATAAGACTCCGGACTTGTCAAATTTATTTTCAAGCTTATTCTCAATCCGTTTCTTTTCTTCTCGTGTGAATAGTTGAGAATTTTTAAGATCAAATTTCAATACAACTTTGGTTTCTACCTTATTCACATGCTGACCCCCACTACCCCCTGAACGGGCAGTTGTAAATACAAGTTCTTGCTCTATTAAATCCCAATCTAAAGACATGCTAATAATATTATGCTCATGCGCGTTTGCGGTATTAGCGCGCTAAGGTAATACTTCCAGAATACGTAAAGACCTCTGCATCTTTAAACTCAAGTTCTGCATACCAAACATATACGCCTGGATTCAACTCTTTGTTATCTAATCTCCCATCCCAACCTGCTTGTTCGTCTCCGGGAAATAAGTTGTTCTGAGAAAAAACGAGGTTGCCCCAGCGGTCGTAGATACTCAAATTTTCTATTTGTTCTACCTCTTTAGAACCGTAAATAGTAAAGCGGTCATTCATTCCATCATTGTTTGGGGAAAATATATTGGGAACATAAAATTCTCTATTCTTAATCAAATTGATGCGTATTGAATTTGAATCTGTACAATCATCCTCGGAAATAACAGTCAGATCAAATACGGTAGTGTTTACCGGTTGGGCTATCGTAGACAGACAGGTATCACAGCTCAGAAATTGCTGCTGTGTCCAAATTACTTCTTTGACATTAATATCATTCAAACCTGGTATAACCAATATGCTATCTCCTAAACAAAGTTCCAAATCATCTCCAAAACTTATCACAGGTATTTGGGGAGCTGTAATCTCTTCTTCAACAAAGATGACACATCCATTTGCATCTTGTACATACAAAGAATAGCTCCCTTCAGTCAAACCAGAATATATAGAGTCAGAACTAAAGTTATTAGGAGAGAGCGAGTAGGCATATCCGGGCGTACCACCCACCACATTATCTACCTGTACTATCCCTGTATCAAAGCCATCACAATTTGGGTCTATAAAATTTACAGTAGGTACAATGGCAGGTGGTGGTATGAGGGTATAACTCATTTCTATTGGACAACCTACAGCATCAGTCGCGATTACAGAATACGTCTGTGCAGATAGTCCTGTTGCTAACTGTCCTTGCTGGCTATCACTCCATTGAAACGTATAAGGAGCTACTCCGCCGGACACTATTGCTTCTAGCGTACCATTTTCATCTAAATCTCCTTCGTCCGATTCACAAGACACATTAAAGCCTCCATAATCTGAGGCAACAATATCTATTTCTAAAGGTGGTGGCTCTGTTATTTCTTGGAGTACTACCGCATCATTTCCAAAATCATCTTGAATATATATTTGATACACACCAATGGGTATTCCTGGTATTTCGTTATCGACAAGTAGGTTTGTTGTTCCTGTTCCAGTTATGCTTGAGTCTTCAATATTTGTGTAGGTAAAGTTTAAGGGAGGAGTACCCTGGTTCACAGAAAAAATTAAAGTACCTGTTGCAGTACCGTGGCATATTACAGGTATCTCTTCAGCAGTCCCTATTATTTCACATTCAATTACAAGTAAGTCTAAATTTACTAGACTATCGCAGTCATCTGCTGTAAGAATTGTCTCTGTGAACGAACCCGTTTGTGTATAGGGACTCGTTCCTATAAAAAATGTATCTACATCGCAAATCCAAACATCTAAATTCGCCAGTGCTTGCGGGAGTACCAGTATTTCAATATCAATTATACTATCACATCCGTTGGCCAAAGGAATAACTTCTTGAAAGCTTCCAGTTGTACAAAACTGAACACCATTTGCTTCAAAACATTCTCCATCACAGAGCCTTTCATTAAAAGAAGAAGAACCTACTTCACGTACTGTAAACGTAGAGCAGCTCGGAGGAGCTTCATCACACACATTTGCAGCGGTAACGCAAATTTCATAAGTTCCAGGGTCAGTCACATTAAGTACATTTGTTTGGGTAAGACCACTAATAGAGACTCCATCCAGAGTCCAGAAAAACAAAGCAGCTCCTACCTCTCCTGTAGTGGACACTGTTACAGGTGCATCCGTACAGGGGTCTTGCGAAACTGTAATATCTCCTGATGTTGTCAAGGGCAATACTTCTGTTGTTCCTTCTAAGACATTAAATGTCCAATCACAATTTGATCCACCTGAGCCATCCATTATAAGATAATAATGTTGACCTATAGTTAATGGGTCTGGAAATTCAGCTATCCCATCGCCATCAATATCTCCTGTTATAAATGTCTGACTTTGTCCAGATTCAACATCTGTGTCACAATAGGTAATTCTTTCAAATGTTTCGCAATCATCTGTTCTAAAAAATCCCAATTCTAAACTTCCCAATCCATCACAATTATCCACATCTACACGTATCGTCAAACTTGTGCTTCCTGCTATAAAAGCTATGTATTGCATATTGTTAAACTGAGTAGTACAAAAACAATTTGGATCGTCATCATTTATAGGACCACACCCAGCAAATGCCTGACCACTTGCGGTAAGGTCATTTCTTCCCGTAAACCCATCTATATCACAGATAACGCATGCAGTAGAACAAAACGAGGTCATCATAGGATTAGGTCCACAGGGGTCCGGTGTTTGGCTATTTAAGCCAAAGCAGGTAAACAGAAGTATGAATATATAATGGTATCGCATGTTTTATAAGGAACGTAAATATCGACAAAAAGAGCTTGTTTGGGAGGACATTCTATTAATTTAATCAAAAAAAATAACATGCATTGAATTCTTCTCAATAAAACGTAACTCGAACCAATCCACACAGTCCTTAACGCGCAAGAGTTATGCTTCCTGAATATGTAAATAGCTCTGCATCTTTAAATCTAAGTTCTGCATACCAAGCATATACACCCGGGTTTAAATCTGCGTTTTTAAACTTTCCATTCCATCCATCTGCTTCGTCTCCGGGGCTTAGATTATCTTCATTAAAAACAAGATTACCCCACCTGTCGTAAATGCTTAAATTCTCAATTTCATCGACCTCTTTGGATCCGTAGATTGTGAATACATCATTCATGCCATCGTTATTTGGAGAAAATATATTGGGCACATAAAATTCTCTATTCTTGATCAAATTTATCCGGATGGAATTTGTGTCTTCACAATCATCTTCAGAAATAATTGTAAGATCAAATTGCGTATTATTAACCGGCTGTGCTATAGGGTTAAAACAGGTGTCACAGCTTAAAAACTCTTCTTGCGTCCAGATGATTTCCTTGATTGTAATGTCGTTTATTCCGGGAAGTATGATTACACTATCGCCTAAGCATAATTCCAAATCATCTCCAAAGCTGATAATAGGAATCTGTGGCGGAGTTATTTCTTCCTGTACAAAAACAACACAGCCATTTGCATCTTCAATGTATAAGGAATATATTCCACCCTCTAGTCCGTTAAAAATAGAATCTGAACTAAAGTTGTTTGCTGTCAATGAATAACTATATCCAGGTGTACCGCCTGTTACACCATCCACTTGTATAATTCCTGTATTAAATCCTTCACAGCTAGGATCTATAAAATTAACATTGGGAACTATCGCAGGTGGAGGCACTAAAGTAAAACTTGCTTCAATAGGACATCCAACTGCATCCGTTACTATAACTGAATAATTTTGTGCCGCTAAGCCAGTAGCAAGTTGGCTTTGCTGACCATCACTCCATTGATAAGAATAAGGTGGAACACCTCCTAAAACAATTGCCTCTAAGGTACCGTTCTCATCAAGGTCACCTTCATCAGATTCGCAGGATACATTAAAGCCATCATAATCAGACACTAAAAGATCTATCTCCATGGGTTCTGGTTCGGTCACTTCTTGTATTACCACTGCATCATTCCCAAAATCATCTTGAATATAAATTCTATACACACCTACAGGAATATTAGGAATTTCATTGTCCACTAAGAGGTTAGTTGTTCCTGTCCCGGTAATATTGCTGTCTTGAATATTTGTATATGTATAATTCAAAGGTGCAGTTCCTTGGTTAACAGAAAAAATAAGGGTTCCTGTTGCTGTTCCATGACAGATAACTGGTATCTCTTCTGCTATTGCTAATATTTCACATTCAATTACAAGCAATTCTAAATTTACTAGGCTATCACAATCATCGGCCGTAAGAATAGTTTCTGTGAAACTACCGGTTTGGTTATAAGGTGTTTGACCGATAAAAAAAGTATCCACATTACAAATCCAGACATCAAGATTCTCTAAAGCTTGGGGAAGAATTACTATGTCTATATCGATAATACTATCGCAGCCATTGGATAAGGAAATTATTTCTTGAAAGCTTCCCGTATCACAAAACTGTTTACCATTTATGTCTAAGCATTCCCCGTCGCAAAGGCGTTCATCAAAGGAACTTGCCCCCACTTCACGTACAGTTATTGTAGTGCAACTAGGAGGTGCTTGATCACATACATTCGATGCAACAACACAGACTTCATAGGTTCCTGGGTTAGGAAAATCAATTTCCTTAGTTTCTACAAAGCCTCCAATGTCATCCCCATCCACAGTCCAGTTATAGATTGCTGCACCTACTTCTCCTGTCGTTGTAAATGTAACTGGTGCACCTGTACAAGGATCATCTGTATAAGATAATACTCCGGAACTTGTCAATGGCAAGACCTCTGTTGTTCCATCAAGAACTGAAAATGTCCAATTACAGTTGGCTCCGCTCGAACCATCAATAACTAAATAATAATGTTGGCCTATAGTCAAAGGATTGGGATCTTCTGCAATACCATCCCCGTTATAATCACCACTGAGAAAGGTCTGACTTTGACCTGAAAGAATATCTGTGTCACACCAGGTAATACGTTCAAAATTTTGACAATCATCTGTATAGAAAAAGCCAACTTCCAAGCTCCCTAAACCACCCTGACAATTTGAAACATCTACTCGTATGGTTAGACTTGTACTACCAGCAACAAAAGCAATGTATTGCATGTTATCATAATCAATAGTGCAAAACTCTGGGAAACCCTGTCCAGTTGCAGTTAGATCATTCACTCCTGTAAAGCCATCAATGTCACAAACAACACATGCAGTTGAGCAAAACGAAGTCATCTGTGGATTGGGACCACAGGGATCTGGAATTTGGGCTTCCAAAATATAGGTAAGTAATAAGAAGCAAAATATTAGTTGGTTTCGCATACTTAGTAAGAACGGTAATATTTACCAAATTAAGCTTGTTTAAGGCGACAATCAAAAGTCTTTACTCTCTCCGAAAATACTTCAGCAAGACAATTTGCCTTATTGAGAGTCTCTATATGTATATATGCCAATTTTCCTCTAAACGTTGCACCAAATCCTTACTAAATTCATTTAGGAATTAAAATCTAATTGGATAAATAAGTAAGATAAAAAGGAGGAATCTTTCAGATTTAAGTACTTGAGCCTAAATCATCTAGATTCCCGTTTTGTTTTATCTTAATAACTTACAAACGTAATATCTGCCTCCTCTTCTTCTATAGATTGAATCTTGAGAATTTTGATACGTTCTACTAGAACTGCGTTTGCAATTTTACTTCTTTTTACGATGGGCTTTACTTTCACGATAGGGGTAGCCGCAAGATATTCTTCAGGCTTAATTTTATACGACTGGTAATGCGTATAAAAGTCATGCAAGCTTTCCGACGGAAGAACAAAATTAAAACCCTGATCACTTTGTGGAATGTACGTCTTCTTAAAATGAGAATTCATTTTTTGTAATATCTCCAACTCTAAATCCAAGGTAGTTGCAATTTCCTTTAGCTCCAATTTATTGTGCACCTTGGTAGCACTGGTACTAAAGTATAATTGTTCAGAAAAATCTGGAACTATATCATAGTCGTACGAATACGTCATCATATACTTAGCTGCAATTAGCTTAGGAATATAGTTTTGCGTTTCCTTTTTGAGGTATTTTGAAACTACCCAATAATCTTTACTCCCTCCAGACTTTTTAATTGCCTTTCTCATATTCCCAGGTCCACAGTTATAAGCCGCAATGGCTAAGGACCAGTCCCCAAATTTCTCATACAGGTAAGTAAGATATTCCAAAGCTGCTTCAGTAGAACGTTCAGAATCCATACGTTCATCCACAGTACTATTTATCACTAACCCATAATGTTTTGCGGTTGGCTTCATAAACTGCCACATACCAACGGCACCAGACCTTGATCTAGCTGTAGGTTTGAGTTCGGATTCAATGATTGGAATGAATTTGAGAATATCTGGTAGATTTCTGGCATAAATCTCATTCTCAATTTTGCCTGCATACATAGAGTAGCGTGCTAACAGCTTTTCTGTTTCATGCTTGCCTCGTACTGTATAATTTTGAATTTTTTTGGCTACGTAATCTGTATATCTCAGGTCGATTACAGAGCTCATATTGTTCAGACGATCTTGGATAAATCTCGCCTCTTCGCTGAGTTTCTCACCGTTCGTGTCTGATTCTTCTAAAGAATCGTGCGCAAATACTATCTGGGATGTAGATAAACAAAAGCACACCAAAAATAATCTAATTGCTATTGAATGCATTAGCTTGTTCATGGTAATAAATTAAAATCAGTTAATGGAATGACGTTCTTGGGAAACGCATTCTTTTCATACATGTTCAAAAAATGAACATATACTCTTTTTGGGATTTAAGCTTAGTTACACATTAAAAAAATATATAATGTGTTATGACCTGTATATCAATTACTATGCCATAAATCCCCTCTCTTCACTCTATCACTCTCCTACTTAACCAATAATTAAGAGCGCAAATCTAATCCTTTAGAAACGAAACATATGAAAATATCAATATATAACAAATTGCAAATCTGCATATTAATCCACAATATGGAATTAGACTGTGGACAAGCAGGCTGAAAGGACTGTAGTCATTGACTTAGGGGGAAATGAGCTTTTCCACAACATATTCTCCTAGCTTTCTCCCCTGCACTACTCCATCCTCAATAGCTGGTCTATAATGAATTCCACCATATAGGCGCGAAATTGCAGCTTCAGCCGCCGCCTCATTAAACGAATTGAAGCTTCTTTGGGGTAATCCAAACTCTAATTCAACATCATCAACATAGGCAAAATTGTCTCCAAAGAGTGCAGTAAGAATTGTTGCAGCCGCCGTTGAAATAACTGAGTGGCCGCTAGTATGTTCAGGAAAAGGTGGTGTTTGTAATAGTGGTATCCACTCTTCGTCCAACTCTTCATTAATAATGGATTCTGGACGAACTAAATTACTGTTGTATTTCTCATCCCAGCAACTGATAAATCCATCTGATATCCCGATTGCAGTGAGGGCATAGGCTTCGAGAGAACGTAGAGCATTCGCATTTTCTTTTTTACATGCTATCCCAGTAATTCCCATCCAATGACCTCCGGGCGTTATCTTTTTAGTGGCATGCATGAAGTGACCAGCAATATTCATCACAAAGGGATTACAATCCCAAAATGCAGCAATTTCTTTCTCTTCTGCTTGCGCCTTATTTACTGTTTCATAGACTTCTAAAACTTCTTGAAAAAACTTACTATTTTTCTGGGTACTATATTCGGTAGGAGGTCCCTGATTAAATTGATTCGCAGCATCTAAAATAAAGGGACGTATTTTATTCCAATGCGGTTCTATGCCATCCATGTAAGCTGGCGGTGTAGGCTTCCATCTGCCAGGTTCATCTGTGACTGCAAACTTTGGAAATGATCGTGTTTGATTATAATTGTCCTTTTCCAACCATTGTAAAATATGTTTTGCTACAGCTGTTCCAAAATTTTTGGAAGACTCCCGTACTTGTTTAGGCACGTCAGCAAGCTCCTTTCTTAAATACATCTCATCAATAAATGCCTCCATTTTATCTTCAGAGAATATCAGTGCTTTTGCAAGCAGGTTATAAGCTTCAAATGCAGCAATTCCGTAAGAAATATTTTGACTTGTATCTGGACTAGGTACAGCAGTCAATTCATGCAGTCTACCTGCAAAGGATTTATAATTTTCTTGGTCTGTAAACCGCAAGACTTCATAGGCAGCAATGGCTGGATAGGCGTAATTTCTTCCTGCTTGTGGTGGAGAAAAAATATCATGTATCATAACGTCTGTAAGATTTTTTACAGAGGCATGGAATATCTTTCCATCCAGTAATTTTGGCGATTCCACATAGTTTTCTTGCTTACATGACAAGAAAAAAAAGATAAAAAGGAAGGGTATATATCTCATAAAAAATTACACAATAGTCATATTATTAATAGTAGCATGTCGAGTACTTGATCCTCTTACAATCAATCGTGCATCAAAGGTCTTTTTTAAAATTTCAGTACTTCCTAACATAATCTGTTGCAAAAAATCAAAGGCCTCTTCACCCATCTCTACTCCGGGTTGCTCTACTGTACTTAATTGCGGTGACAAATGTATGGATACTTTTGAATTACTATATCCTACGAGTCCCAATTCTCCAGGAATATCAACTTTTAATTCTTTTGCTGCTGCATAGACACCAGCTGCTACCTCATCTGTAACTGTAAAGATGGCATCTGGTTTGTCTTTTGCCAAGAGTAATTGTTTTCCAAGCAGATACCCATCTTTTTTTGAGTCGAGATTGATACAGGTTTTTACATGTTTAGGATTCTCTGTTAAGTTATTTTGTCCTAAGGCTTTGGCATAGCCAGAGTAGCGCGCATTTGATATTACACAATTGTCATTCCCCTTGATACAGGCTATTGATTTGTAACCCTGATCTATCAAATGTTCCACTGCTAAAAACGCACCATTTGGATCGTCATATCGTACAAACGAATCTACATCATCTACCAAGGGTCTGTCAACCAGCACCAAAGGAATTCGTTTATTTCTAAACTTGGAAAAATGTTCAGCGGGTTTGCCCATAGTAGGTGAAATGATTACTCCTGTCACACCATGATTTAGAAATTGTTCTAAAATTGATTTTTCCTTATCTGGGTCATGATTTGATTCACCTACTATTACCAGATAATTTGATTTATGCGCCTTATTCATGACTCCCTTCAGCACAGTGGAAAAAAAATAGTGATCAATACTTGGCAATACAACGCCTATGACATTGTAGCTATTTTTTCTTAAAGAAACCGCTATAGGGTTAGGTCTATAGTTTAATTCTTCTGCAACGCGAAGAACCTCTTTTTTTGTAGAAGCATTAATGTCATATTTATCATTTAATGCACGTGAAACTGTTGCAATTGATATATTCAATGCGTCAGCAATATCCTTAAGTTTTGCTCTTTTCTTCATAGTTTAATCGAAAACGAATTTAATATTCTCGAAAATTTACGAAAATTTAGTCGAAATATATGCTTGAATTCAAGTACAAACGGAAGATAATCCACTGATTTGCTTATTTTTACACAAATAATTCCTTGAATATCTCCAAAAAATTACCGTAAACGTTTCAGTAAATTTTACGAAATTTTGGGTTTCACGCTCTATATATATTAAAAGGAATTGTATTTTAAATTCTCGTTTGAATCGATAATCGGCGGTTCAGACTATTCATTTTTATTAATAAATTAAAAGCTACATGAATAAACTATTAAAAACGGTTGCTTTTGCTTTTCTAGCCTTGCTCTTTACTTCCTCTGACATGTACAGTCAAAGGAACGTTTCAGGAACAATTATAGATAGCGAAACCAACGAGCCACTTATTGGGGCCAATGTTTTAGTGAATGGTACTACATCAGGTACAATCACTGACATTGATGGAAACTTTTCTCTCAATGTTCCTGCAGGTGCAGACGAACTTGTTATTTCTTATGCAGGTTTTACAACTCAGACTGTTGCTATCGGTAATGAATCTGTATTGAACATTGGTCTTTCCGCAGGACAACTTCTCGACGAAATTGTCGTCGTGGGATATGGATCCCAAAATGAAAAAGAAATTACTTCAGCTGTTGTTAAACTCGACAATGAAGACTTTAACCAAGGAGCCATTACTGACCCTGCACAACTCTTGCAAGGAAAGGTAGCAGGACTTCAAGTTTACAATCGAGGAGGCGACCCGAACGGGGCAAGCACAATTCGTATGAGAGGAATCTCTACGATTGGTGCGAATGTTTCTCCACTTGTTGTAATAGATGGAGTCATCGGTGCTTCTTTAGACAATGTAGATCCAAATGATATTGAATCTGTAAACGTCCTTAAGGATGGTTCTGCAGCGGCAATCTACGGAAGTAGAGGATCAAGTGGTGTAATCATCGTTACAACCAAAAAAGGAGAAAAAGATGGCAACATACAGCTGAGTTATAATGGTCAGTTGGGTACATCTTCACCAGTGAATGGTATTTCTGTAATGACTGCTTCAGAATTTGTGGCAGCTGGAGGAACTGACCTTGGAAGCCAAACAGATTGGTTGGACGAGGTAACAAGATCAGGCTTGAGTAGCTTACATGGGCTTTCAGCATCTGGCGGTTTCAACAACACAAGCTTTAGAGTTTCAGCAAACATAAGAGACGTTGAAGGTATTCTAAACAATTCTGGTTTTGATCAATTTAATACTAGAATGAATATTTCAACTAAGGCTCTAAATGATAAATTAACTATCGATTTTAATTCATCATTTACAACGCGGGAACAGCAAAACGGTTTCCAAGAAGCGCTTAGGTATGCAGTTCTTTATAATCCAACTGCACCTGTCTTAGGTGATAATTCTCCATTCCCTTTTAACTCAGCGCAATTCGGAGGATACTTTGAAACACTTGGTCTATTTGATAGTTTCAATCCGGTATCTATCATTGAGCAAAATAGAAATGACGGTTCAAGAACTGAATTTACGTATGGAGCGAATTTTGGATATTCTCTTACAGACGCATTGACTGCTAACTTTAGAGTTGCAAGACAAAATGCTGATTTCGCAAATAGAATTTATTATCCAACTACTTCTAACTTTAATGGAAATGCAACGAGTCCAACAAGAAAGGGCTTAGCTGAGTTCTATGAGCAAAACACTTCGTTTAGCTTATACGAAACGTATGCTACATACTTAACTTCTTTTGGAGCTTCCGATGTAACCTTTACAGGTGGATATAGTTTCCAACAAGAAAATTTTGTAGACAACTTCTTTAGTATTGGTGATTTCCCGAATAATGATCTGGACTTCTCTAACATTATCGAAAGTGCTCAAGATTTACAAGTTGCTGGTTTTATTGGTGCGAATTCAAATGCATCACCAGATGATAAAATTATCGCATTCTTTGGAAGAGCGAACCTAAACTTTGATGATAAGATTTTTGTAAATGCATCATTGAGAAGAGAGGGTTCATCTAAATTAGGAGCGGATAACAGATGGGGTCTTTTTCCAGCTGTAGGTCTAGGTATTGATTTAAATCAATATTTAAACCTAGGTGGCTTTGACCAATTAAAACTTCGTTATGGTTGGGGTGTAACAGGAGCACTTCCAGGTCTGAGTGGTCTTTCACAAGAAATTAGAACGATTGTAAATGATGGTAGTGGAGCTGTAAGTACTGTTCTTTCTAGAGCAGCTAACCCTGATCTCCAATGGGAAGAAAAAGCAGAGCACAACTTAGGTTTAGAATTAGCTACAGGCAGATTTGGTGCAACCATAGATGTATATAGAAGAAACATTTCTGACTTTATACTTCTTAGAACGGTTGACCCAGCTGAGTTTGGAGTTGATCGAAGATGGGAAAATGCAGGTGAGTTAAGTACAACAGGTCTTGAGTTAGCATTAAATTATGATGTGGCTCAATCATCTGATTTTTCTTACAACACAGGTGTTGTATTTTCTACCTATAATACTATCCTTGAAGACTATGTAGTACCAGCAGAAACAAGAGCAAACTTAGGAGCTCCGGGACAAAATGGCACAAATGTAATCAAGGTGACAGTAGGTGAAGAAATTGGACAAATTTGGGGACCTGTATTCGAAAGCGTAGATGCTGAAGGAAACCCTGTATTTGCTGACGTTAATGGCGATGGTGTTAAAGTTACTGGGCAGGATAAGGCCTTAGAAGAAGATGTAGATTTTGAAGTTCTTGGAAACGGTACGCCTGACTTTGAACTTGGATGGACTAACCAGATATCTTACAAGGGATGGAATGTTAATGCATTCTTCCGTGGAGCCTTTGGACACAGTCTAGTCAATACTTTCAGAGCTTTTTACGAGCCTCAAGTATCAACGCAATCTTCTTACAACTTTGTAAATACAAGTAAAGCGGAAGAAGGATTAACAACTGCAAGATTTAGTTCTCTATATGTTGAAAAAGCAGATTTTTTCAAATTAGACAACCTTACGATAGGTAAAAACGTTACACTTCCAGGAAACTATTTTGACAATGCTACCATCTCGCTGATACTTCAAAACCCACTTGTATTTACGGGTTATACAGGAACGGATCCTGAACCAGCATTAGTAGATACAGGTGAAACAGCAAATGGTGATAGAAATGTCGGCTTCAGTGATGTTTTAGCGCCAGGACTTGACAGAAGAAATAGTTACTTTAGTGCAAGAACAATTACTTTAGGAATAAATCTTAATTTTTAAATCGAAGGAATATGAATAATTTATCGAAATTTTTAATGCTTTTTATAGCAGTCTTTACAACATACTCCTGTACAGATTTAGAAGAAAATCTAATAGGGGACGTTACCACCGAAATAAATGTTGATGGAATAGATACAGGAGGCGGAAGTGGTTCAAGTGGTCCCTTATCTGCAGCATTCGCATCTTTAAGAAATGCAGGAACTGCAAATCATGGAGGATACTACTCTACACAAGAGCTTCCTTCTGATGAGATGGCTATCTGTGCAAAAGGAGGTGACTGGTTTGATGGTGGAATTCTAATTGAGTTACATAGACACACCTACACACCAACACATGCATTTTTAAATGGTACATGGGTACAAACCTATGGTGCCATTAATACAGTAAATGAAGCTTTAGCGGGTTCTCTTGATGCGAATCAAACAGCACAGGCAAGAGCACTTAGAGCATACTACTACTGGAGACTTATGGATTTATATGGAAACGTTCCTGTTGTAACTGCACCAGGTACTGAAAGTCCGAGTCAATCATCCAGAGCAGAAGTATTCTCTTTTATAGAGTCTGAATTACTAGATGTCTTAGGAATAGGCTCAGTATCACCAGGTATGGATCTTTCAGGTTCCGCTTTAGGAACAGATAACAATGCGTATCAAATTAATCAATTTGCTGCCTTAGGTATCTTAGCTAAAGTGTATTTGAATGCAGAAGTATATACAGGTGCTCCTCGTTATGATGATGCTGCAATCGCTGCCTCATATATCATTGATAGTGGTGTTTACTCACTTTGTGGAGATGGATGTACTGTTCCAAATCTTGGAAAACGTCCTACTGTAGATGCAGATCCTGAAATGCTTGAAGGATACGCTGCAGTATTTGCGCCAAATAATGATGCAAATCCAGAACACATATTCGTTGTAAATTATGACGAAGTAAGTGGTGGTGGCATGAACTTCTCTCAGATGAACTTACACTATTCTTCTCAGTTTACTTGGAACCTGGATAGTCAGCCATGGAATGGTTACGCTACTCTTGAAGATTTCTACAACTCATATGAAGATGGTGATGCTAGAAAAGCAGCAAACTTTATACAAGGTGAGCAGCTTGACTTTGGTGGTTCCGCAATACTTGATTTCGCATCTGATGATGGTAATCTTGTATTAAACTACACACCTGCAATCAACGAACTTGAGCCTAACTCTCTTAGAGAGGCAGGTGCTAGACCGGGTAAGTTCTCATTTAAGCAGTTTGGAAGAAATGATCAGAGTAATGATTATCCAATCGTAAGATTAGGAGATATCTATTTGACAAGAGCAGAAGCAATGTCTAGAGCTGCAGGAAACTGGGCTATGGGTCTTGATGATGTAAATACGATAAGAGCAAGAGCAAGAGTTTCTGCACTTGGTTCTTTAGATGCTGATTCTTTCCTTGCAGAAAGAGGTAGAGAAATGTTCCAAGAAGGAGCAAGACGTACTGACTTAATTCGTTTTGGAAGGTACAACGATGCATGGTGGGAAAAGCCAGCTTCTCCAGCACACACTGCTTTGATGCCTATACCATTTGAGCAATTACAAGCAAATTCAAATCTATCACAGAACCCAGGTTACTAGTAGATTTAAATAATACAGTTTTAAAGGCTCGCTTTGTAATGAAGCGAGCCTTTTTTATTTTACTTTTACCCACAGCATGTGTCGATATACGCTTTATATTATTCTCTGTTGCTACTGCCTTTTCTTGAGCGCATGCCAAGAAGACAATCGCTTATTCAAACTGCGTACAGACACAAATCTTGCGTTTAATAATACATTAAATTATACAGAAGAATTTAATCCTTACACATACAGAAATTTCTATAACGGCGCTGGTGTAGCCATCGGCGATATCAATAACGATGGTTTACTTGATGTCTACTTAACAGGGAATCTTGTAGACAATAAAATGTTTCTAAATAAAGGGAATTGGGAATTTGAAGATGTGACAAAACAAACTGGGCTTGCCTGTCCAAACGTATGGTCGAGCGGTGCAAACTTTGTTGACATTAATGGTGATGGACTCCTAGACTTATATGTTTGCAAGGCTGGAAAGCCGGAGGGAGAAAAAAGATACAATGAACTCTTCATCAACAATGGGAATCTACAATTTGAGGAAGCATCAAAACAATATGGTTTAGACATCAAAGGCCTCTCTATCCAATCCGCATTTTTTGACTATGACAAAGATGGCGACTTAGATTGCTACCTACTTAATAATTCCATAAAAGCAATTGGAGGATTTGACCTGGTCAAAGACAAAAGAAAAGAAACCAGCCCAGATGGTAATAAATTTTTAGAGAATAGAGATGGCGTATTTTATGATATCACCGAAGAAGCAGGAATTTACTCGAGTGCTATAGGATTTGGATTAGGCATAACGCTCAGCGATTTTAATTCTGATGGTTGGACAGATATCTATATATCAAATGACTTTTTTGAAAAAGACTATCTATATATTAATACACAGGACGGCAGTTTCTCTGAAGAAGGAGAAGCATATTTCCAATCCTTCCCATTAGGTGCCATGGGTGCAGATGCCGCAGATTTAGACAATGATGGCAATGCGGATCTCCTAGTTACCGAGATGCTCCCAGGCTCCCTAGAACGAAAAAAAACAAAGGCAACTTATGAGTCATGGAAAAAATATTCCTTGGCAGTTTCAAAGGGCTACGCCCATCAACAACCAAGAAACATGCTACAAAGGAATCTTGGCAAAGCTGGCTTTGTAGAGATAGGTAGAAAGGCAGGAGTCCATGCTACGGACTGGTCATGGTCTAGCTTATTACAAGATTATGATAATGATGGAAACAAAGACATTATAATAACAAATGGAATTTATAAAGATCTTCTAGATAGAGACTACCTTGCCTTCATGGCGAATGATACGCGTGTCAAAAAACTTATAGATCAGGGTGGCGATGCGATTAAAACTCTAATAGACAGTATGCCTTCTCAAGCAATTACAAATAGAGCTTTTAGAAATATTGGCAATTTTAATTTTGAAGACGTATCTGAAGAATGGGGCTTTGACACACCTAGCTTTAGCAATGGATGTGCGTATGGCGATTTAGATAATGATGGTGATTTAGACCTAGTCATAAATAATGTCAACATGCCCAGCTTTGTATATGAAAATAATTCGAATGAAAATGCATTTACGAAAATACGTTTAAAGGGTACAAAACTAAACTCCAAGTGTATAGGTGCAAAGGTCATCGTTCATGCTTGTGGAGAAAAGCGTATGCATGAACAATTTCCTTCAAGGGGCTTCCAGTCAAGTGTCCCAAATGAAATCTTAGTAGGACTAGGTGCATGCACACAGATTGACAAAATAGAAATATACTGGCCAGATGGTACACTTAGCGAAATTCTAAATCCTGAAATAAACACAACGCTTCATCTTGATGAATCCACGTTTCTATCGGACAAAAAATCAAGTGTAGAATCAGCAATAGAAATTTTTACTGAAGCAGATAGTTTGCCCTTTACCCACAAGGAAACAAAGTTTAACCAGTTTAACCGCGAACGCTTATTACATAAAATGAACACGGTAGATGGACCTAGTATTTCAGTAGGAGATTGTAATAAGGATGGCATCGATGACTATTTCATAGGGGGCGCAAAAAATCAAAGTTCGACATTACTACTTTCTACTGGCAACAACTATGAAAGTAAAACTGCAGCTTTTGCATCAAAAAAACGATCGGAAGTTGTAGATAGTAAATTTTTTGATATGGATATGGATGGCGATCTTGATTTATATGTTGCGCACGGCGGTACAGCCTTCTCCCCTTTCGCTAAAGAGTTAGATGATTGTATTTATGAAAACCTCGGAAATGGAGACTTTAGATTAAAGGAAGATTGTATAGAATTCAAAAGTCCAATTGCAACTGGAGCTGTGAGCATCGGCGACTATAATCAAGATGGTTTTCCAGATATATTTATTGGAGAAAAAGGAACTAATAAAGACTACGGTGCAGAAGGAAGTGGGTTTCTCTTTGAGAATAAAGCAGGCAAGACATTTAAACTTGTAGATATACCTCTCTTTAATGATTTAGGAATGATCACCTCAGCGGCATGGATAGATGCAAATAGGGATGATAAGGTGGATCTTATTATTGCCGGAGAATGGATGCCCATTAGACTCTTTATTCATACTGAATCAGGCTTTGAAGATCAAAGCAGCAAATACAAATTAGATGGCTCAACTGGATTATATCATACTATCCTAGTAGATGACTTTAACATGGATGGGCTTGATGATATCTTTATTGGCAATCAAGGAGAAAACTCCAGCCTATCTAAAGCACATAAATTGTATGTAAATGACTTTGACAAGAATGGACGACATGAGTCTATACTAGTAGAAGAGGTAGATGGCAAGGACTATCCCTCATTAGATATGGATGAACTTGTATCGCAGTTTCCTTTCCTCAAGAAAAAGTATGTCTACTATAAGGATTATGCGACTGCAACTATGCAGAATTTGTTTCCTGTAGACAATTTGAATAGGAGTAAAATATTAAATTTGCGCAATCTGAAAAGCATGCTGTTATTGCAATCAGAAAAGGGTTTTAAACCTGTCATACTGCCTGAAGAATTACAATACTCTTCTATTCATGCAGCACTGGCGCATGACTTTGATAATGACGGTAAAAAAGAACTAATTGTAGGTGGGAATCAATACCTTGTTAAGCCCCAGTATGGGAGAGAAGATGCTTCTACCGTGTGGTACTTAAATATAGACGCAACTGAAAATACACTTTCTTATAAGGTGCATCCCTTAGGTATTGATGGCCAGATACGCAGCTTAGAAGTAACAAAAGAAAATAATTTAATTGTAGGAGAAAATAATGCAACTGTTCGTACGTACATATTTAACAATGAGCCAAATTAAAACACCAGGTATATTAATACTCATTCTTTTCACTCTTGCTCTTTTCAGTGCATGTCAGTCTGAATATGACAAGACTGTAAAGCAAGAAATTAATTCTGGTCTACGGCATGATACCCTACTTTTCAATTTAACAGTGGGTGATACAAAAAAGGAATTCTTTGAAAAATGCTGGCAATTAAATAAAGAGCAACTTATATCACAGGGCTCTGGAAATAAATACGCTAAATATTTTATGGAACCTGACCTGACTGCAGATTCTACTAAACGCGTTGAAGTTCTTTTCTTTGGGATCTTTGACAAACAAAATATCATGCATGGCATGGAAATGAAAATGAGTTTTACTGCATGGGCCCCTTGGAACAAAGAGCATCAATCGGATCAATTAATGTCATACATGGAAGAACGATATATGCGCCAATATGCTGGAAACCCGTTTATAAAAATTGATGTTGACGAGCAGATAAAAGCATTAGTAAAAGTAGATGGAAACAGACAAATTCTAATGTTTCCTTTAGACAATCAAAGAATATCAGTCAAAATTACTGACCTCACCCACAAAGAAAACGATTGAAAAAACAACATAGCTTACATAGTATTCTATTCTTATGCACAGTCTTTCTTTGCACACTAAACTCCTGTAAAAAAGATGAGGTATCTGGGCCTCTATTCCAACTCTTAGATAATAGTACAATTGGAATTGACTTTAACAATACGCTTAATTCAACGAAAGAATTTAACGTCTATAAGTATCGTAACTTTTATAACGGAGGTGGTGTGGCACTCGGTGACATAAATGGCGATGAGCTCATAGATATCTATCTAGTTTCTAATCAAAATAAAAACAAACTATACATTAACAAAGGTGGCTTGCAGTTTGAAGATGTCAGTGCACAAGCTGGTGTAGAAGGCACGCGTTCTTGGTCGACTGGTGTTTCCTTTGTAGATATAAATAATGATGGATTGCTCGATATATATGTATGCAACTCCGGGGATATTAAGGGAGACAATAAGGAAAACGAATTGTTCATAAACAAGGGTGATCTACAATTTGAAGAATCAGCTGCAGACTACGGTCTGAATGATAAGGGCTATTCGACCCATGCTTCGTTTTTCGATTATGACAAAGATGGTGATTTAGATGTCTACTTATTGAACAATTCCTACACAGCAATTGGAAGCTTTAACCTCAGAAAAAATGAACGGCCCAATCGCGATGAATTAGGAGGCGATAAGTTAATGGAAAATCGGAACGGGAAATTTGTGGACGTAAGTAGCGAGGCAGGCATCTATGGTAGTGTAATCGGTTTTGGTCTTGGCGTCACGGTAAGTGACTTTAATAACGATAATTGGCCAGATATTTTTGTTAGTAATGATTTCTTTGAGCGAGACTACCTTTATATAAATCAAACAAATGGCACATTCAAAGAAGACTTAGTTACACAGATGCATTCTATCAGTGCAGCCTCTATGGGCGCGGATGCAGCAGATGTAGATAATGATGGTCACTCGGATCTTTTTGTAACAGATATGCTACCCTCTGAATACGAACGATTGAAAACAGTGACAACATTCGACGACTGGAATCGCTATTCTTACAATTTAAAAAACGGCTACCACCATCAGTTTACCCGAAACGTTTTTCAAAGAAATAATGGGAACAACACCTTTAGCGAAGTTTCGCGTTATGCAGGCGTGGACGCTTCAGACTGGAGTTGGGGTGCTTTGTTTTTTGATATGGATAATGATGGATATAAAGATCTGTTTATTGCCAATGGCATCTATAAAGACTTAACGAATCAAGATTACCTCCAATATATTTCAAACGAGGCAGTCATGAAATCAATTATCAACGAAGAAGGCGTTAATTACAAAGAACTGATCGATATTATACCTACAAATCCTGTTGCAAACCATGCCTATAAAAATACCGACGGTGTCCAATTTGAGAAGTATGAAGACAGTGGACTCCTTACTCCAAGTTTCTCCAATGGTTCCGCCTTCGGTGATTTAGATAATGATGGAGATCTGGACCTGGTCGTGAATAATGTAAACATGCAAGCCTTTGTTTTTGAAAACAGCTTAGAGCAAGGAAGTGGAAACTATCTGAAATTTAACTTAGAAGGTGGAGGAGCAAACACCTATGGCATTGGCAGCAAAATTATTGTAAGGGCAGAAGAAGAGATCTATCAATATGAAAACGTACCAGCCAAGGGTTTTCAATCCAGTATAGATCCACGACCAAATATTGGAGTAGGAAAAGTAGAACAAGTAGACGTAGAAGTTATTTGGCCTTCAGGTGCAAAGACAATAATGGAGAATGTCAAAGTAAACCAAAGCTTAACCATCAAAGAATCGGATGCCACTCCCTCAGCAGCATCTGCTAGAAACACCAAACACTTGTTCCAACAAAAAGAAGATGTAATTGCACATTTCCACAAAGAAAACACCTATGTTGATTTCAACAGAGAACGTCTTATCTATCATATGCGCAATAACGAAGGCGGTAAAATTGCTGAAGGAGATTTAAATGGCGATGGTCTTACTGACTTAGTCTTAGCTGGTCCCAAAGGACAGGCTTCAAAAATATATCTAGGACAAACGGATGGCAGCTATAGGTCGCAATCTAGCAATGCAGATTTAGAGAAACTGAAAGACGCGGAACATATACGTTGTGCCCTCATTGACATCGATAATGACCAAGACTTAGATGTCTACTTTGCTAGCGGTGGTGTAGAACATTCTGAATTTTCAGAGAAACTCTTTGATCATCTTTTTCTAAATGATGGACAAGGTAATCTTAGTCTGGTAGAGGGCAAATATCCAAGGGCTGAAGCAAGAATAAGTTCTGGCGCACTCGCCCACGCAGATATAGATCAGGATGGCGACCAGGATCTCTTTGTAGGTGAACGCATCAAGATTGGAAAATTTGGAGCAGCGGGTTCTGCTTATATTTTAGAAAATGATGGTGCAGGAAACTTATTGGATAAGACAGATGAATTGACAGAAGAGTTGAAAGATATAGGGATGATAACAGATGCAGTATTCGCAGACATTGACAATGACAAAGATCCGGACCTCATCCTCTGTGGTGAGTTTATGGAAATAACAGTATTGGAAAATATCAATGGAAAATTCTCCAAAAAGAAACTAGATGTAGACACCGGCATTTCTGGATGGTGGAACGATATAAATCTTGTGGATATTGATCAGGATGGTGATCTGGATATATTAGCAGGAAACTTAGGAGAGAATTCGCGCTTTAAAGCTTCCGAAGAATATCCTATCCGGCTGTATTTTTCAGATTTTGATAAAAATGGATCAGAAGAAGGCGTGATGTGCAGTAAGGCAGAAAATGGTAAATACTATCCCTATGCATTACGTCATAACTTAGTAGATCAAATCAAAAAACTAAAAAGAAGATTTCCCGACTTTGAGTCTTTTAAGGATGCAGACATAACAACAATCTTCACACCAGAAGAACTAGCGGAAGCTACAATATTACAAACAGATCAATTGCAAACTCTTCTACTTCTAAATCAGGGCAATTTTAAATTTACATCTCTTACTCTACCTAAAGAAGTACAGTTTAGTCCCACCTACGCAAGTAGTGTGTATGATTTTGATGCCGATGGAGACATGGACATTGTAATGGGTGGTAATTTATATAATGTACTTCCTGAAATGGGCATTTACGATGGCAATTTTGGAGTCTATCTAGAAAATAATGGAGACAACACATTTAGTCACAAAAAGGATGGACTGGGTTTTCACGTGCAAGGTGAAATCCGTGATCTAAAGGTCATAGATAATACCCTACTGGTCACGCTAAGTAATGATACATTGCGTAGCTTTAGCTTTAAGTAACATGACAAAATACGTCTTATATATATTCCTTGGATTAGGTCTTATTCTCTCTGCATGTAATCCTGAAACAGATACTGCATCTCTCGCGGAGAATTCAAGAGCAACAATAGTATTTAATGCATTAGATGCTAAGGCGCAGGGTCTGGATTTTACAAATGCATTACAGCAAAGTGCGGAGAATAACATTTTAGAATACCTCTATTACTATAATGGAGGAGGCGTAGCCATAGGTGATATTAATAACGATGGTTTAGAAGATATCTACCTGACAGCAAACGAAAGTTCTGATAAGCTATTTCTTAATGAGGGAAATCTAAAGTTTAGGGATATCACGCAAGAGAGCGGAATCAATACGTCTAGTAGCTGGTCAAGTGGTGTATCCATGGATGATGTGAATGGAGATGGCTTACTAGATATTTATGTATGTAAAGTAGATCCTGTGAATGCAGAAATAACACACAATTTACTGTACATAAATAATGGCAATCTTGGCTTTACCGAACAAGCAAAGGACTACGGTCTTGACTTTTCTGGATATTCCACGCAGGCAAGTTTTCTAGACTATGATAAAGATGGTGATTTAGATATGTACTTAGCAAATCATTCCGTTCACTCCGTGCGCAGCTATGGCCGTACTGATCTACGTACAAAAAAAGATGCCTTAGCCGGAGATCGCTTCTATGAAAATCAATTAAATGAGTCTGCAAAGAAATTTATTGACGTAACGGATAAGGTAGGAATTTACAGCAGCTCACTGGGCTATGCCTTAAGTGTTATTAGTGCAGATATTAATCGTGATGGTTATCCAGATATTTACGTAGCGAATGACTTTCATGAAAATGATTATATCTATATCAATAACAAGAACAGCACATTTACGGAATCTATAGTTAATAAAATGCCACACGCTTCTAAATTCTCTATGGGAGTAGATATTAGTGATATGAATGGAGATGGTTTGGCAGACATATTTACAACAGACATGCTACCTTACGACAAGGGCGTTGCTCTACGTTCAGGAGGAGAAGATACAGATGAGGTGTTTAAGATCAGAACAGATTTTGGATATCAATATCAATATGCCAGAAATCATTTTCAGCTGCAAACAGAAGATGGTGCATTTAGTGACATCGCTTTAATGACAAATACCTATGCAACGGATTGGAGTTGGTCTGTACTCTTGCAAGACTTTGACAATAATGGTTTGAATGATATTTTTATTACCAATGGCATAGTAAAAAGACCCAATGATCTAGACTATATAAACTTTCTAAACCAACTCAACCCAACAGCAAGAGAAAACATTTCAGATACAAGCTTAGAAGAAATCTTAGGCATTATGCCCTCAGAAAAATTAAGCAACCTTCTTTTTACGCAAACAAGCCCACTTTCTTTTTCCGAATTAAAAGAATCTAAAGTTGGTCAAGCCAGTTTTTCAAATGGTGCTGCTTATTCTGATCTTGACAATGATGGAGATCTGGATATAATTGTCAACAACATAAATGATCCTGTTAGTATTTTAGAAAACAAAAGCACAGATAATCATTACATCTCTTTTCATCTGCGCTCCGATAATGGGACAGTAAAAAATTCTAGAGTACGATTATTTGTAGCAGGAGAATTCATGGAGAAATCCTACATAACTACACGTGGCTACCAGTCCTCTAGTAGTCATAAAATTCATTTTGGACTAGGTGCGCATACTTCCATTGATTCTGCTTTAGTATACTGGACAGATGGTAGTGTACAGAAATTAGATGCCTTAGAAATAGATAAACAGCACAACATCTTAAAGGCTGATAGCAAGACCTTTGCTGCACAGATTCCATCAGGGGCAAAAGCTCGTGTAAGCGAACTGAATTTTAGACATTTAGAAAATCCATTTTCTGATTATAATGAGGACAAACTTATTCCAGAACTCCTGTCACGTGAAGGGCCTGCTGTTGTTAAAGCGGATTTTAATGGTGACAATATAGATGATCTATATATTGGTGGTGCACGTTTTCAGGAAGCAAAATATTATCTAGGCACCAAAGGAGGTGGGTACAAAGCAAAAGAGTCAAAAGATTTTGCTGTAGATGCAAAGTATGAAGATGTAGATGCCGCTAGTATTGATTTTGATAAAGATGGGGACTTAGACCTATATGTAGTGAGCGGAGGAAATGACGTAAAAGAATTAAATAAACTGCTAGAAGATAGGGTTTATCTAAATGATGGTAAAGGCAATCTGAAACGATTACCCTTATCGCTCCCACATACAAATGGGAGCACTGTATCTATAGCCGACGTAGACAAGGATGGCTTTGAAGATATTTTCGTAGGAGCACGATCTATTCCTACTGCCTATGGTCTTTCTCCCTATAGTTTTACACTCAAGAACAAGGGTGGTTTTGGTGTAGATATTTTAGACAAGAAACGCTATGGTATGGTAACGGATAGTGAATGGGCAGACATGGACAATGATGGTGATCTTGACTTAGTATTATGCGGTGATTGGATGGATATAAAAATTCTAGAAAATGATGGCAATGGAAAACTCACTACACAGATCAATGCGCTTCCTAAGACTTCAGGTTTATGGAACACGGTACAGACGCTAGACATAAACCAAGATGGAAAACTTGATATTATCGCTGGTAACGCAGGATCCAATTTTAAGTGGACAGCATCTGATGAACACCCTGTGGAAATGTATGTTGCGGACTTTGATGGAAACGGGCAGGTAGAACATATTATCTTCGCAGACTACTTTAGTGAAAGTAAAATATTCCCTTCCTTAGACAAATTGAGTGGACAGATACCAAGTATTAAAAAGCAGTTCCTTAAGTATAACGACTACTCTGGCATTCAAAAGATTTCAGACTTTGAAATGTTCAAAGAAGCGAGTTTAGCGGAGACAAAAAAGATGACAGAATTACGCTCAATGTTGTACCTAGCCACAGAGTCTGGCTATGAGGCTATTGCACTTCCTTTTGAAGCGCAGATGAGTACCATCCAAGATTTTTATGTGGATGAGAATAATACAATTTACTTTGTAGGAAATCATCATGAGTATCTTACTGAATTAGGAAAGAGCTTATCAAACTCAGGTGGAATATTATCTGGCTTTGATGCAAAAGAAAAGAGCTTTACAAGTTACACTAGCCTTCCCCTTCCTCCTAGTTTGAATAGTCGGGAGATTATTCGTTTAGGCAAGAACAAGTTTCTTGTTGCTCCAAATAATGATAAGCCCCTTATCATAGATTTACCAAAAAAATAGCCTCATTTAAAGAGAAAAGAATTCTAGTTCTAAAGGCTATAAACGCGTGAGGGACAGTAAGGGATGTCGTCACATGTAATGTGAGGACATGCCTGCGTTCCTTGGAAGGCAGGCGGTACCCCTGCATGGCCCGACCCATATCTTTGATATGGGGCACGCCCAAAAAAACAAACTTACTCTCAGTTCTCTACATATTAACTAGAGATAATTTACTATTTTCAGAACATGACTATAGAAAGAAAATGGTGGAAAGAAGAAGTGATTTATCAGATTTATCCGCGGAGTTTTAATGACAGTAATGGCGATGGCATTGGTGATATTCAAGGGATAATTGAAAAACTAGATTACATCAAAAATTTGGGTGTGGACATCATTTGGTTAAGTCCTATTTACGCTTCACCAAATGATGATAACGGTTACGATATTAGTGATTACTATGCGATTCATCCTGAGTTTGGCACGATGGAAGAATTTGATCTATTGCTAAAAGAAATACATGCGCATGGTTTGCGTCTTATTATGGATGTGGTATTTAATCATTCCTCAGATGAACACGAATGGTTTGAAAAATCGCGCGCTTCAAAAGACAATCCATATCGCGATTACTATTTTTGGAAGCCAGGAGAAAATGGAGGACCTCCGAATAACTGGCGATCATTTTTTGGCGGGAGTGCTTGGGAATATGATTCTACAACGGACGAATATTTCTTGCATCTGTTTACTAAAAAACAACCCGATTTAAATTGGGAAAATCCCAAAGTGCGAGAAGAAATATATAAGGTGGTAAGGTATTGGTTGGACAAGGGAATTGATGGCTTCAGAATGGATGTAATTCCTCTCATTTCTAAACGTCTTGAGTTTGCAGATACTCCCCTTCCCGCTTTTAATGATGTCGTGGAACAGGTATATTCTAATGGTCCACGTGTCCATGAGTTTATCAACGAAATGTATGAGCGGGTGCTGAAAGAGTATGATATAATGACAGTAGGTGAAGGGCCAGGTATTAGCACCAAAACTGGTTTAGATTATGTGGGACATGATCGTGGTGAACTCAATATGATTTTTCATTTAGACCATATGTTTTTGGGTCATGGTCCAAGAGGAAAATTTGATCCTGTACACTATGACTGGAAGGATATCAAAAAAATATTTACAGACTGGTATGATGCAATGGGCGACTCTGGATGGATAAGCATCTTCTTAGACAATCATGATTTTCCTAGACTTGTTTCGCGCTTTGGGAATGATGAAGAGTACCGAATAGAAAGTGCCAAATTACTTGCTATGCTAGTTCTTACCTTGCGTGGTACTGCATGTATCTATCAAGGCAGCGAACTGGGCATGTCTAATGTGAAATTTGAAAACATCGAAGATTATCGCGATGTGGAAACGCATAATTATTATAAAGAGTTTACTGAGTCTGGCACGAGCCATGCAGAGTTTCTGAAACAGGTGCATGCACATGGTCGCGATAATGTGCGTACTCCTATTCAATGGAATAAAGAAAAACACGCAGGATTTACAAGTGGTGAACCTTGGATTAGGGTAAATCCAAATTACACAGAGATTAACGCGGAGGATGTATTAGCTGACGAAGATTCTATTTACTATTTTTATCGTGACTTACTCAGTTTTAGAAAACGAGAAAAAACTTTAATCTATGGAGATTGGAAAATCATTCCTATGGCTTCCGATGATTTATTTGTATACGAACGATTTGATGCAAATTATAAGATTTTAGTGATACTAAATCATTCTGACAACACTCATGCTTTAGATCTCAATGTAGACAACTATAGTCTATGCTTCACCAATGTCTCTAGCTCTGACAAGAACACCCTACTCCCCTGGGAGGCTAGATTATTAAAAAGCATGAACGACTAATTTAAAACGCACTAACAACTTGATATTATGGATTTCAACTTATCGACCTTAGACCTTAGCATTATTGTTTTCTATCTACTCTTCGTAGTTGCACTCGGTTTTTACTTTAGCAAGAAACATCAAAATGCAGAGGATTATTTTCTAGCAGGGAGAAACCTCACCTGGCCGATAATTGGGTTTTCCTTGTTTGCTTCTAACATGTCCAGTAATAGTTTGGTGGGGCTAGCCGGTGCTGGTTACAAGGATGGATTTTCTGTGTATAGTTATGAGTGGATGGCTGTCATCGTGCTTATAATTTTTGCAGTTTTCTTTTTACCCTTCTACTTAAAAAATAAAATATTTACCATTCCAGAATATTTAGAGAAGCGATACAATTATGCAGTACGTGCCTATGCTTCTTTAATAGCAATTGTGTTAAACATACTTGTGGATATTGCAGCCACCTTATACGCTGGAGGCTTAGTTATCAATTTGATTTTTCCGCAGTTTGCCTTATGGCAGATTATTGTGGGCTTAGCACTTATAGCAGGACTGTATACGATTACTGGGGGTCTTAGTTCGGTCATGTACACAGATGCCATTCAGGCTGTTATCCTTATTCTAGGTTCAGCCTGTATCACATGGTTTGCTTACCAGGAAATCGGTGGATGGGATGCTGTCTATGCAATAACAGATGCTGCGCATTTTGATGTTATGAAACCCATTGATGATCCCAACATGCCCTGGCCCAGTGTCTTTACTGGCGTCCTATTGCTAGGCATGTATTTCTGGGGGACTAATCAATATATTACACAACGGACGCTTGCCTCTAAAAACCTACGACAGGGACAATGGGGAGCAATGTTTGCCGGCTTCCTAAAACTTTCCATTCTATTTATAATGATTTTCCCGGGAGCCTTTGCGCGTGTTATTTATCCTGACATGACAGAGATGGATATGATCTATCCTACCATGCTCTTTGATCTACTACCTACAGGTTTGCTCGGTCTTGTTCTGGCAGGTTTGATTGCTGCAATGATGTCTAGTTTGGATTCTGGTCTAAACTCTGTATCTACTTTAATTACTATGGATTTTATAAAAAAGTTTAAGCCGGATGCAAGTTCAAAATCTCTGATGAATATGGGAAGAATTGTAACAGCGATTGTCATGGTGATTGCTATATTCTGGGCACCACAGATTGGACATTTCGAAAAGTTGTGGGACTATTTACAAAATACTTTGGCCTGGTTCTGTCCTCCTATAGTAGCCTTGTTTGTTATGGGTTTATTCTTTAAACGAACAAACACAACGGGCGCAATTCTTTCTATAATTGTTGGCTTTCTACTTACCGCAGGATTAATAGGGATTAAAATGAGTGGTTCTGATATTGTATTGGGTAATTTCTTGTATGTTGCCTTTTGGCATTTTCTTATTTGCTGTGGCCTACTCTTTGTAGGATCGTTCTTTGGAGAAAATAAAGCAGAAACAGAATTAGCGAAGCTTGTATGGTCACGTTCAGAATTTACTGAAGAAACAGCTGCTCTTAAGTTAGAGCCATGGTATACAAATTATAGATATCACGGCTTAGCCCTAATTATAGTTGTGACGATAATTCTACTTATCTACTAAAACAAAATAGTCCTAATGAATCATCATATAAATAGGAGAACGGCTGCAAAACTAATTGCCTTACAAACAGGAGCATATTTCTTGTCCTCACATAATACCTTCACAATGAATAAGACTATGCAAAAAAGACGCATCCCATCCACGCTAGAAGAGATTCCCGTGGTGGGCTTAGGAACTTGGCAGACCTTTGATGTAGGAAACTCAGCTGCAGAACGTGCACCCTTGAAAGAGGTCTTACGTGCACTTATAGATGCAGGTGGTTCTGTGATCGACTCCTCCCCTATGTATGGTAGATCTGAGGAGGTGGTAGGTGATTTGACAACCGAACTAAATATTAAAAACTCAATATTTGAGTCTACTAAGGTATGGACAGAAGGAAAAGAAGCAGGGATTCGTCAGATGGATGATTCAATGCGACTGATGCAGGCAGCACCTATAGATCTAATGCAAATTCATAATTTGCTTGATTGGAAAACCCACATGAAAACATTGAAGGATTGGAAAGCTGCAGGAAAGATTAAATATATAGGTATTACACATTACCATAGTGGAGGCTATGCAGAAATGGAAAACATTATGCGCACAGAAGATGCTTTAGATTTTATTCAAATCAATTATAATCTTCAGGTGCGTGGAGCAGCAGACAGGATTTTACCTCTTGCTAGAGACAAAGGAATTGCTGTCCTAATAAACAGACCCTATGAGGGAGGCAATTTATTTAGGACAGCAAAAGGAATGACTTTGCCAGATTGGGCAAATGAATTTGATGCACATTCCTGGGGCCAAATCTTTCTCAAATTTATACTCGCACACCCTGCAGTTACCTGTGTTATTCCAGGTACTTCAAAAGCAAAACATATGCTTGACAATGTGCAGGCTGGCTTTGGGTCCTTACCAAGCAATGTACATCAGAAAAAACTCATTGAGCTATTTTCGTAGCTACTAAAATTCTATTCTATAGTTGAAAAATGGGAACAAACCCGTTTGCGTAGAAATTCTTTTCTCAAAGGTTTGTTCATTATACTCGTAGCCAAATTTTAGAGAGCACTTGTCGCTTTTGTAGATATTTAAGGGCTTTAGGTCGAAGGAAATGAAATCTCAACAAATTAATATGCATCTTAAAAGCACAAAACGACTGGCGCAATGAAAAAACTAAAGAAACTACTGATAAGTTGTATTTCTGTACTTGGAATAAGTTTTCTGGTCTGGACAGTACTATTACTCAATCCTAACTTATCCTATGCAAACAAAACACAAATTGAAAACATCACTGTATTTCATAATTCAGCCTTAGAAGAAGGCATTGATCTGATCCTGAAAGATGCAGTTGCCATTCTGAAGACATCTGACATTTATGACCAAAATTTAGACATTCAGCTCTGTCTAAATGACGATAAAATCTATCCTAATTTACATCCCTTTGCAGGTGGAACGGCGTACGCCTTTGCAAACAAAACTATTATCTATGCATCCCAAGCAAATTTCAAGGACAATTATGCTGAGTTTTCATGGGCAATTAACAATTATGAGTTTAGAAAATATAATTTGACTGCCTTGCTAGCACATGAATTTACTCATAATTTACAATTCAATTTCGACTCCGGGTATTACAACCTAAATTCGATTAGAAAAATCAATTGGAAGTTAGAAGGATATGCAGAATACATCTCCAGAGAATTCAAACATGATGGTAAGTTGAAAGAGAAAATTCAATTATACCTCAAGAAAGAGCAAGAAGAATATACGGGTGTACCTGTTTTTATTCTAAGTGATGGCACTATCCAAAATTTATCCTATTTTAAGTATGCACTTGTCGTTCAGTATTTAATGGAAGAGAAAAATTTAAGCTTTGCGCAGATTTGTGCTATGAAGCAAGATTTGGATAGTAACTATTCTGAGATGATAGCGTATTATAAAGAGTAAGCATACTATATTATTTCTTTAAAATAAACGTATCACAATGAATAACAGAAGAAACTTCATCAAAAAGACAACAGCACTAACAATGGGAGTAAGTGTAATATCAAGTGCTTCCAATCCTTTACAAGCTATGCACAAAACCAAGCAAGAAATAAATGGCATCAACATAGTAGGGCCTAAAAAAGGATATACCCCTGAAATTGGAACCCTCGTCTCAATGATGAACTGGATGCGTACAACCATGCTTCGTCCAGTGTATGGTATGTCCACTAGAGACCTTGACTACCTGCATGATGAAAACGCAAACTCGGTTGGGGCAATGCTTATGCACTTGGTAGCAACAGAACGTTTTTATCAAGAGAATACCTTTGAAAACAATGCACATTTTGAACCTGGTGAAAAAGCAGATCAAATGTATAGAGCTGCCTCCAATCTGGGTGATGCTGGTAGAGCTACATTCAAAGGAAAAGAGCTGAATTATTACTTGGACAAATTAGAAGCCTGTAGAGAATTTAGTCTTAAGGAATTGGCCAAATATGATGATAGCTGGTTAGAAAAAGTAGATACACAATTTTGGGGTAGCCCTACTAACAATTATTGCAAATGGTTTCATGTGGTCGAACATGAATCAAATCATAATGGTCAAATTAAATTTTTAAAAAGTAGATTACACTCTAATTCCTAATTGTGCAAAATTTGCATGAATAAAAAGAAACGAAAACAAGATATTATTTCAAGATGGGGAAAAACTAAAGACGAACACTTTAGCTTTGAACTCATTGAACAATATGCCCATTACAAAAACACAGGAAATGAAGCTGTCCTAAGTGATAAAACAATTATTGACCTAGACTTTTATGATTATTTCAAATTTGTGGATAGAACCAACTCCTATGTAGGTCAGCAGTTTCTATATCACAAATTAATAAACAACTCCGTTGAACGTGCAGAGCTTTCTCATCAAGAAAAGTATGTTCAACATTATAAGACTAATGTAGAGGAAAGACTGAAAACACAAATGGCTTTACAAACTCTTACAAAAGACACAGACTACTACTTCCCCTACCTTACATTCGCAACACTACCTGAAAAGAAATTCAATAACTCTATTATTCTAGCACTGCAACTATCCATTGCGATTTGTTTTATATTCCTTTTTATAAACCCAATATTTCTAATTCCACTAATCCTTCTTTTTAGCATACATCTATGCTTACACTATTTAAATAAAAGTAGAATTGGAAAATTCACAATTTATTTTGCACGTCTAACAAAATTATCTAAGACACTAAAAACAATACTAGCGTACAGCCCCAATGAGGAAGCAAGACAAAGCAAATTACGCAAAGACATCAAACGCATTGACAATATCACTTCCCAAGTCTTGTTTTTAAAAACAGACGAATTACAACAAAGTGAATTTGGGTCCTTCTTTTGGTTTATATTAGAAATTTTTAAAATCTTAAGTTTAAGCGAGATTGTAGTATTCAATAAATTGGTAGACAAAATTGGAGCTTCTAGAACTCATATTGAAAGTATATTTACTGCCATTGGAGAAATTGACCAAGCTATATCTATCTGCTCACTTAGAGCAGGCCTTTCCTACTATTCCATTCCCAATTTTCTAGAAGAAACAAAAGAGTTAGAATGCAAAGATTTATATCATCCATTAATTGAAGATTGTGTATCTAATGATTTACATCTAAATAACAAAAGTCTTCTCCTGACAGGGTCTAACATGGCAGGGAAATCAACATTTATAAAAGCAATCAATTTAAATGTAATTTCCGCACAGGTTCTTAACACCGCATTCAGCTCACACTATGCTGCACCTCCACTTAGTCTGATGACTTCCATGACAATAAAAGACAAATTGAATGATAGTAGTAGCTATTATATGGAAGAGGTATATTCTATTGGAGAACTTATAAACTCCTCAGAAGAAACATCCAAACAATACCTATTTACCATTGATGAGATATTCAAAGGCACAAATACAATTGAACGTATTAGCACTGCCAAAGCAATTTTGCAATACCTAAACAAAAGCAAACATATTGTACTCGTATCTACGCATGATATTGAATTAACAAAATTATTGCAAGAGGGCTATGATTTGTATTTTTTCCAAGAAAGCATACATGAGCAAAACTTAGCCTTCGACTATAGATTAAAAAAAGGAGCCTTACAAAAGAGTAATGCTATCAAAATACTTGAAATTGCTGGATACCCAAATTCTATAACTCAAGAAGCAAAGGAACTTGCTAATATCTTAGTAAATGAGAAAACAGGAATAGAAAATATATCAATTACTAAAATTCAAAACGAAGCATGAAAATAATTCCGCCAAAAGAAAATATAATCTTTGAAGATCACGAAGCAAAAGTAGTTTTATCATTTGATCCTATTTCAAAAGGACATGTAGTCATAATTCCTACAGAATCGTATAAAGATATTGACGAACTCCCAGCCAAGGTCTTAGCAAAAATTATGAAACTCACACAGTGTTATGTACGTTTACTCAAGTCGCAATACAATCCTAAAGGCTACTCTATCATGCAAAACGGAGGTGATTTTAATGATACCGGTGAGTTTCACTTACATGTATTTCCTAGAAATACTAAAGAAGAATTTTCATGGACCTATAGCGACTTGACCGACAAAAGCGCTACTGAATATCAAAAAGTAAAAGATGAGCTAAAAAATGAATTCTATGATATATTTGATGCCCTTCAGTAGAAAGATGTTTTTAATCAGCAATAAAGATTCTATCTTAATTTAATAAACAACACAACTATGTATAACGACGAAATTTATAAAAAGGCTAAGAAAAAGGTGAAGAAGAAAAAAGGATTTTTCTATCATCTAATTGCCTACGTAGGTGTACTTGCTTTGATTACAGCTATCATGTATTTAGACAATGAAGGAGACTTTATTCCTGCTATCATTGTTGGTCTAAGCTGGGGCATAGGTTTGGCCTCTCATTATTTTGGAGTATTTGGAACAGAGCACCTAGGTGTATTTGGCATTAATACTAACTGGGAAGAAGAAGAATTAGAAAAAGAAATAGATAGACTAAGTTATAAACGCGAATTAAAAGAACAGTTGGCTGAAGAGGAGATGTTACTTGAAGAAATGGAGAGATTAGAACTAAAGGAAATTAGAAAGAGACCACTAGGTAGAGAATTAGACTAATTCAAAAAACTAGGTATATATATTAATCAATATAACTAATCCGCACCTTCTTCTTTTTAAGTCGCGTGTTGTTTAACTTCTTTATGAGATCGTAGGCCTTATCGATAGGAACTGCAACAAAGGCACAGTCTTTTTTTAATTCAATAATTCCTAACTCATCTTTCTGTAATCCGCCCTGCTTAAAAAATAAGCCAGCAATATCTCCCTTTGAAATTTTATCTTTTCTACCTCCCGAAATAAATAGGGTACCCCACTTACTCTTAGAAGGTTTTTTGTCTGATTGCACTTCCACCACTTCTGCCGCATTCATATACTCAGGCAAATCATGTTCCGCAAACTTCAGAATATAGGCAGTTCCGTTTTTATGCATCCGTGCAGTACGCCCATTCCGATGTGTAAACTCTTCTTCCGAAAAAGGAATTTGATAGTGAATGATAAAATCAAGTTCAGGAACGTCAATACCTCGTGCTGCTAAATCCGTTGCTAAAAGCAAGCGATGTGTACCGTTTCTAAACCTTATAAGTGCCCGTTCTCGTTCACGCTGCTCTAGCCCTCCATAGAAACAGGCATGACCAATATTTTTTGATAAAAGGAAATCACTTAAGAACTCTATACTTGCTTTTAAATTACAAAAGATAATACCATTCCCCTCTCCTATCTCACCAATAAGTTGGAGTAGCGTATCTAACTTATCCGCTGTAGAAGAAATAACTGTTTTAACCGTAAGCAAATTTGAATCTTCACCGAGATACGTAATTTTCTTAGGCCACTGAATATTTACAAACTCGGGAATTTCTATCTTCTGCGTAGCTGAAGTGAGTACTTTTTTCTTGAGTTTATTGAGGGCATAGATAATTTCCTTCATCTCTTTTTCAAAGCCTACCTCTAGGGATTTATCAAATTCATCAAGTACTAAGGTTTGAATATACTCTGTAGAAAATGTGCCTCTGCGCAGATGATCCGCTACTCTACCTGGCGTACCCACAAGTATAGAGGGTGCATGTTGTAAGTCTTCTCTATCCTTAGCTGCCGCCCGTCCTCCGTATACTGAATTTATCTTCAAACCAGTTCCCATCTCTCTGGCTACCTGTTCAATCTGAATGGCAAGCTCACGAGAAGGCACTAAGATCAAGACCTGCACTTCTCTTAGCTGTCTATCTACTAGAGACATGACAGGTAACAGATAGGCTAAGGTTTTCCCTGTTCCAGTAGGTGACAATACCATTACTTCATCATTGTCACGAATAAGATCATAGGCCTCTTTCTGCATAGGGTTCAATGCAGTTATTCCTAACTTCTTTAATATTTCTGACTGATCTTTCATTTTCTATTTTATTTCCATTGCCACGCTAAGATACGCGTCTTCTTATTGGCAGTTCCCATCTCTATAATTCGTTTTTCACTTACTTCTTTCTTTTCCAACTTCCTAAGACACTTATTCAGTGTTGTTTCTTTGGAAACTAAACTCGTACACCAGTGAAATGATTCCCTATACATAGACGTTTCGTCAATCAATTGACGTATAAAACGCAGTTCGCCTCCCTCTGTCCACAACTCATTACTTTGGCCTTCAAAGTTAAGCCGAATTTCTTTCGCTGGCTTCCCCTTTAAATTCTTCAACTTTCTTCTTGCAGCCTTATCTGCATCTTGCTTGCTTGCATGGAAAGGAGGGTTTGCTATAAGCAGATCATAATGCTCTTTTTTCCCTAAGATGTCTTTTAGAAGAAAACGTTCATCTCGTTGCATTCTGAGCACTATCTTATCTTGTAGTCTGACATTCTTCTGTACTATTTTCTTTGCAGAACGAATTGCTGTTTCATCAATATCAGAAGCAGTAAAATGCCACCCATACTCTTTTGTACCAATAATAGGATACACACAATTTGCACCCACTCCTAAATCAAAACAACGCAAAGATGTTCTTCTCTTCTTTTCTGAAAACAAATCAGCAACATAGTGAATATAATCTGCCCTACCGGGAACCGCCGGACAGAGATAGCCCTGAGGAATATCCCAATATTCTAAGTCATAATAATGCTTTATTAAGGCAGTGTTCAGAGCCTTTACCGCTGAAGGGTCAAAGAATTTAATACTTAGACTTCCATATGCATTCTCCTGCACATGCCGCTTAAGCTCAGCATGCACTGCACTAAGGACATCAAAATCATACTGTTCTCGATGCTTACTGCGTGGATGGAGATTTGATTTTATTTTCTTCGCCATGTTTCAGAGTGCTAATTACATCTTTAAATTGTAAAAGCATACCAATATAAGTCTTATCTAAGTCTATCAATTATTTTACTTTTGATTATGCTTACAAATGAACACAAATCCTACATAGATCGTTGTGTCTTGTCCTGGCTTGCGACCGCCTCTACAGAAAACCTACCCAATGTCTCTCCTAAGGAAATTTTTACCTATTGGGGCGACTCAGATATCCTGGTTGCTAATATTGCCTCTCCTCAAACTGTAAAAAACATCAAAGCAAATCCACAGGTCTGTATTAGTATTCTAGACATCCTAGTACAGAAAGGTTTTCAATTCAAAGGCACTGCAAAAATTATTTTCAATGGCGATCCTCAATGGGATAAGTTACAGAAACCATTATATGCAATGGCAGGTGAAAAATTTCCATTTAACAGCCTAACACAAATTACTGTGAAGAGTACCAAAGCCATACTTGCACCCAGCTATTTGTTTTTCCCAGAGACATCCGAAGAAGACCAAATACATTCTGCGAAAAAAGCCTATGGCTTAGACAAGTAGACACATAGATTATTGTATTTTGAATAAATGCCAAAAATGAATTGCCAAAAACATCTCTTTAGTCTTGACCCAACTATCCATTATTTAAACTGTGCTTACAAGGCACCAATGATGAAGTCTGCTGAAGAAGCAGCATTACAAGCTATTCAACGCGAACGGAATCCATCTCAAATAAGCATTCAGGATTTTTTTCATCTACCACAGATGGTCAAAGAAAATTTTGCTAAAATCATTCACGCTAAAGCAGAACAGATTGCTCTTATCCCCTCCGTTACCTACGGCTTCTCCAGCGCACTCAACAACATCACCGCAAAAACAAATGGAAAAGCAATCATAGTTAAAGAAGCATTTCCAAGTGGCTATTACACACTAGAACGCTGGTGTAAGGAAAACAACAATGTACTTGAAACGATTGACCCAGATATACAGGCGGAACATTTTGGACAGGCATGGAATGAAAAAATCCTTGCAAGTATAACTGAAGATACAAGTCTCGTATTGGTTCCTACTGTGCATTGGATGACAGGACTTAAGTATGATCTCAAATCCATAGGAGCAAAGTGTAAAAAGCTAAATGCTAAATTAGTGGTGGACGGTACACAGTCTGTGGGTGCGCTCCCTCTCAATGTTAAGGCTTGTCATATCAGTGCTTTGATATGCGCTACCTATAAATGGCTATTGGGTCCATACTCCATGGGTTTTCTATATATGACTGAAGACTTTAATCAAGGCACACCTCTTGAAGAATCTTGGATGAATAGAACAAATGCTGCAGACTTTAGGTCACTGACAGAATACACGCCCGATTATAATCCAGGTGCAGCTAGATACAATGTAGGAGAAACCAGTAACTTCATTTTATTGCCCATCCTGCAAGCAGCTTTGGAACAAATCAATACTTGGTCAGTAGCAGGCATTCAGTCCTACTGTGAAAACTTGACCGAAAAACTGAAGCAATATTTATCCTCTATTGATATTCGATTGGAGGAAGATGCCTACCTAGCGCATCATCTTTTTTCTATCCCTTTTGGTGCGCGTATTGACGAGATCAAACTAGATGCGGCTCTAAAAAAAGAAAATATTATTCTCTCAGTCCGAGGTGACAATTTACGTATATCTACAAATGTCTTCAATGACGAAAATGATATCCATGCATTGATAAAGGCATTGGAGAAATCTAAACGATAGGTAGTTTTAATTTGTAATAATATTTTGGGCGTGCCCCAAGTCCATCACTGCGTTCAGGATATAATTCAGGACAAGTCCTTAATTATAGGTCGTTCCCTTACAGGCTCCCTATTCGGTCGGCCCCTTGAGGCCTGCCTGCTTGCGCACGCAGGCAGGTCTGGACAGAGTCCACCTTCCAGGCAACTCACGCGGCAGTTTACTAACAAACTTAAGTACTCTCAAAAAACTGTCTCTAGTAAAACTATATGCCAATCTTTGCCCGCATTATATGTATCTATGGTTTGGAATCCAGCACGTGCATGCGCTGCCAGAGATCTTTTATTATTATCATCAATCTCTGTGATGATATAGTCAAAGTGAGTAGCCATCTGCTTTTTCATTTGCTTATACAGCCCTTGAAAAATACCCTGCGATCGATATTCTTTAGCAATGCAGATTTGCCCCATAACTACATACGATGCATCTGCGAGTGGCTGTCCTTTATATGTTAGTGTATGTATTTTATCAAACATCGTTTTTAGTATCGCAAGCGCCTGGCTATGTTCTCTGGTCATAACCAAAGCATAGGCTACAACAGCATCCTCCGCTTTCGCTATTACATGTGGAAAGGGGCTATTCATCTTTCTCAACAAATCAAGATCATGGATGCAGGTAACGAAACCTTCCTTATCCAATTCATCTCTTGTAATATTTGTATAGTGATTTTTCTTTTGGAGTTCTAGTATCTCTAATAAGTCAGCATCAGTGACTGCATTGGTATATTCTACGTCATTCATTTATTTAGTCTATCGTAAATTTAATTTACGAATAATTTCTAAACTACTTTCTTCCCGCATATCCTTTTCGAGTTGGGGAAAATCTTTAGGTTCTATCTCTTGCACAATCTTTCCTTCTTTCAAAACACAGATCTTATCACAGGCATCACTTAGTGTAGAGAAAATATGAGATGAGATTAGAATAGTTTTACCTAACTCTTTTAGCTTTCTTATGATTTCAGCAATTATAAGATTACTCTGGATATCCACACCGTTAAATGGTTCGTCAAGGATATAAATGGCATTCTCTTGCATGAGGATGGCAGTAAGTGCCAACTTCTTTTTCATTCCAGTAGAATAGTTTTCTGCATACTGATCTAAGGGCAGATCAAAGATATTTTGTCCATCAATATCTACATCCGCATTGCCTCTTGCAACAGAAATAAGTTGAATATATTCACGCCCCTTCATTCTGTCAAAAAAGAATGGAATGGTAGTCAGAAATCCAAGACTCTCTTTAAGTGGCACATAAGGACTAAGCACCTCTCCTTCGTAGTCTTCTAATCCAGCTATACATCGAAACAAAGTTGTCTTTCCTGCTCCGTTTTCTCCTACTATCCCATAGACTTTTCCCTCTTCTAATGCCAAATCGATTCCTTTCAGCACTTCTTTAGCTCCATACCATTTCTGTAAGTTCTTTATTTCTATCATTTTAAATACTCTTGGAGATTTAATTTAGCCTTGCCAATATAATAGCCCACCGTAACAATTAAGAGGGGTGGAAATAAATACGATAGAGTCAACAACACAATTTGTGCAAAATTTTGTTGCTGCGGAAAACGCACATATTTAAAAACGATATAGCTTGCTAGATATCCAAAAGACAAGACAAAGACCGCAATACTAATTTTAATCATCTCTGGAAAAACAAAGGCCAATACAATAAAAACTGGCAAAGACAACAGACATAAATAGAATGAGGCAACTAGCGCTTTGTGTTTTAAAAAGTCCATTGGGCTTTTATTATAAATCCATACATAAAACGGATTCTCTAACTCGCCATAAAAATTCATACATAAAAAAGGAACCATTGCTAAAGCAAACAACCCCAAATTATAATTCCCTACAGATACAGCCATGAGTAGCAAGAATAAAATCCCTAAATAAAATGGAAATAATTTACGAATACCCGTCGCAAACTCATATGGATACTTTCCAAAGGGCGTAGGCAAATGCAAATTTGAATTTGCTTTTCCTTTAAAAAAACTTAAGCCTAAGGCGAATAAAGTCAGACCCAATGCCCACATGAAATGCATTTTAAACAACAAGAAAATCACAAAGGGTAACACGACCAACGCGTTTTCTACAATACGGATTTTCTTAAACGCTTCCTTCTTAAAATACAATTCTAAAAAATCTGACTTTTTTTTATTTGAAAATTGAAATAGATAACTCAGAGCAAGAGTTGAATAAATATACACTGCATACTCCGTTTTATAAAAGAGTAAAAAGGATATGAAGAAAAAAAGGAGGGGAGCTAAAATATAGGCTAAATACGGTTGAATCCCAAACTCCAAGAGCCTGCGATCTAATATCTTTCTTTTTAGTTCTAAATAGTGCGTTACAGCCGACATACAATATTTGTATACTACGAATGTAATGAAATGAAACAGAAGCTTAAGACTAACTAGATAAACAGTAAGAACTTATCGACAATATTAAATGAACAGTAGATCCTGAATAATTTCATCTAAGCCTAATTTCTTCTGATCTCCAGATTCTAAATTTTTTATACTGAGCACCTTAGAATCAAACTCTTCTTGACCTATTATAATTACCTGTGTAATACCACGCTTATTAGCATACTTCATTTGCTTCTGAAACTTCGCTGCACTTGGGTATACATCAGCACGCACGCCTTTTTTCCGGAGACGAGAAACACAGTCAAAAGCGAATTTCTGATACGCACTATCCATATAGGTTACCAAGACCTGTACATCTTGCACTAGAGTTTCTGGAAATAAGTTGAGCTCTTCCATGACATCATAGATACGTGCAAAGCCAAAAGATATACCTACACCTGAAACATCTTTCAAACCAAACACACCGGTCAGGTCATCATACCTACCTCCACCCCCTATACTGCCTATCTGTACTTCTTTTGGAGGTGCTACTTCTAATATGCAGCCTGTATAATAATTCAAACCGCGCGCCAAAGTTATATCAAATGAAAAGTCAGCAAAATCCTTTCCTTCCAAAAATTCTTGGACAGTTTTTATTTCTTGGATTCCTGCTAAAGCCGTTGCACTAGTTTGCATGAGAGGTTCCAGTTCCTCAATAGTTTTAACAGCAAGAATCTCACCTACCCTAGTTAATTGTTCTTCATTAAGATCGCGACCCTGCAAATCCTTTTTCACGCCTTCCCATCCTATTTTATCTAACTTATCGATTGCAATGGTTATGTCCATAAACTTATCTGTCGCTCCTATCACCTCTGCAAGTCCAAATAATATTTTTCTGTTATTTACCTTAACCTGCGCGTCTACGTTTAACAGTCCATAGGCTTCATTGAATATCTGGACCAGCTCTGCTTCATATAAAAGAGAATCAGAACCGACCACATCCGCGTCACACTGATAAAATTCATTGTACCTTCCCTTTTGAGGTCTGTCTGCTCTCCAGACAGGCTGAATCTGATAACGCTTAAATGGAAAGTACAGATCATTTTGATGCATGACCACATAGCGTGCAAAGGGCACAGTAAGATCATAGCGCAAACCTCTTTTAGAAATACTAGAGGTGAGCTTCGAGGAATTTTTTTCGGCCAAGGCTTCTGCGTCTGCCTTCTTTAGATAATCACCATTGTTTAAAACTTTAAACAGTAACTTATCTCCTTCTTCACCATACTTACCAGTCAGCGTAGAAAGGTTTTCCATAGTAGGTGTTTCTATAGCAACATAACCATACTTTTGAAATACCTGTTCTATAACACCAAAAATATATTTTCTTTTTGCTACCTGAGAAGGAAGAAAATCTCGGGTACCCTTAGGAACACTCGGTTTCATATTAGGTAGCTGAACTAAACTGTTTTAGGAATCTAAGATCATTTTCGAACAGTAATCGAATATCATTGATCTCATATTTTTGCATAGCTGTTCTTTCTATTCCTATCCCAAAGGCAAATCCAGAATAGACTTCTGGATCAATATCACAATTTTTTAGAACATTCGGATCTACCATACCACAGCCCAACACTTCTAACCAACCAGTTCCTTTTGTAAGACGTTTGGTGGCATCAGTATCCGTTCCCATCCAAACATCCATCTCTGCACTCGGCTCTGTAAATGGGAAAAAACTTGGACGTAAACGAATATCTGTATCCGCTCCATACATTTCTCGCGCAAAATACAAGAGCGTTTGCTTCATATCAGCAAAAGAAACATTCTTATCTATATACAAGCCTTCCACCTGATGAAACTGACAGTGTGATCTTGCTGAAATAGTTTCATTTCTATAAACACGGCCTGGTGCAATAATTCGGATAGGTGGCTTTTGTGAGGTCATAACTCTAGCCTGCACACTGGAAGTATGTGTGCGCAAAAGACTGCTCTTTGAATCTTTTAGATAGAAGGTATCCTGCATATCACGTGCGGGATGATCTTCTGGTGTATTCATCGCTGTGAAATTATGCCAATCATCTTCAATTTCTCTTTCTTCAGCAACTTCAAAACCTATTTTCTCAAAGACATGGATTATCTTATTCATGACAATGGAAACAGGATGTCGAGAACCCTCCCATTCACCATCCATTGGTAAAGTAGGATCAAAGGTTTTATACTTATCTGAAGTACCTGCATTTTTTAAAGAGGATTGCAATTCTTTAAACCTAGCTTCTGCTGTTTGCTTAGCTTCATTTACTTTTTGGCCAAACTCCTTTTTTCGTTCGTTTGGAACATCTTTGATACGTCCAAAAATAGGCTTGATGCTATTCTTAGAGCCCAGATACGCAATCCTAAATTGTTCTAATTCCTCTGCATTTGAGATAGGATAAGCGTTAATCTCTCCAATTAATTTTTCTACCTGATCAAATATTTCCATGGTCTATCTTGTGATAGGCAAAGATAGAGTATTAATATGGACAATAAATAATCTATCCGCAGGAAAGGAGGGTCTAAAAGAGGTATAGATTATACTTAAATTGTGCCTTTGAGCGACAATTTGAGAAGACCACTTCCACTTCGTTCGCACTATCTCTAATTTTTCTTTAAATTAGGGTTCCCCAATGATCTAAATACCCAAATTATGAGAGTTTTTCTATCGTTTTCTGCGCTTATACTATCTATATCACTTTTTGGCCAAGATTCGCTTTTTATGAAAAAGGCTTCTCAGTACAATCCTGTACCGAGTTCAGAATACAGTGACGTATGGGGATATACCCAAGATGGAGGGGAATATGCAGTCCTTGGAAGTAGAGCAAAGATATTTTTTGTGGATGTAACTGACTGTTATGATCCAGAACCCATATTTGAATTTGATGGCGGAGGGAATCCAGTTTGGAGAGATTTTAAGTATTATAATGGTCATATCTACGCGGTCTGTGACGGCTGTAGTGAAGGCTTACACATTTTTTCTGCAGCAGGCTCATCCGTTACGCATGAACTTACCACTACCGAGTTTTTCACCAAAGCGCATAATATCTATATCGATGAAGCGAACGATCGATTGTATGCAGTAGGTTTTGGAAGTGGTGCAGGTGTTTCATCTGGAACGCGTATGGTAATCCTTGACCTTTCTGTTGACCCTGCAAATCCAACACTTATTGAAGAGGTAAATTTAGGAGCATACATACATGATGTATTTGTGCGTGATAATATTGCCTATTGCTCCCATGGATATTCCGGTTTGATTGTTTGGGATCTTACCGATCCAACTGACCCTATTGAGTTAGGCGCGCAAGATGCAGGAGGATACAACCACAGCTCTTGGTTAACAGATGATGATGCGTATTTATATTATGCAGAAGAGGTAGGACCTGGACGGCCAATACAGGTAATTGACTTAGAAAATCTTGGAGATCCAAATAATGATATTGAAGCAGTTAACGACTTCTATGACCCGCTCATAGCTGGAGGTCTTGTACCGCCACATAATCCATTTGTTAAAGAAGATACCCTGTTTATTTCTTATTATCATGATGGCCTAAAGGTGTATGACATTGCAGATCCTGTCAACCCTGAATTAATCGCCTATTACGACACCTATGACAACAGTTCATATGGTGGATATGAAGGAAACTGGGGGACCTATCCCTTCCTACCTTCCGGATGCATACTTGCTTCTGATATAAGTACAGGTTTGTATATGTTGAAAGTAGATTTTACACTTGCTGAATTTCCTGATCTAGCACCAAATATTCTTATGCAGTTAACAGAATTTAACGGCAATGCACAAAGCTCGATAATTGTAAATGTGGATGAAATAAATGGTTATGATACAACAACTCCTATTACAGTTACGCTTGCGAAGGATCCTAAACTAGAGTTTAGCTATGATCCTACTTTGACAAACATAATCGCGATACCTGTAAATAATCCGCAATGGACCTACGACGCAACAAATCCAGACTACCACATATGGACGCACTCAGGAATAATTACTGCAAACTCTACTTTAAATTTTGGTATAGTAGCTCAGTTTTTCCCGAATCAACAGGACGGGACTCTGCCTTTAGTATTTAATATAGTTGGAGAAAGTGGTGGTGAACAGAACACGGAAAATAATGCACAAACGAAGAAGATAAACTTTTCACACTAAGGATAAAAAACTGCATTTTCTTTTGTTGTGTTTGCTTGCCCCAGTATCATTTCGCACGATTGGCACGAATCCATTGCCAACAATAATTTGAAGCGAGTGTTCTATACGGTCTCCATGGTTCAGCTATTGCGCGCATTTTCTTAAGCAAAGCAGATTTTTCTTCTTTTAGATTATAGTTGTTTTTAATAGCCACTTGCACAGCGTAATCACCTTCTGGAAATACATCCTCTCTAAACATTGTAAAGATGAGTAGCATTTCTACTGTCCACCTTCCTACCCCTTTAATCTGAGTGAAGTATTGTATAATATCTTCATCTGACATCTTATAGATATCCTCTTCTTTTACCTGTTCATCCTTAAAAAATTGGGCAATGTTTATGATGTAGCTTGTTTTCTGACGAGACAAACCACAGGATTGTAAGTCATCAAAGTCTAAGGAAAGAATGACATCTGGGTCTTCCGTTTGAAAATCAATTTTTTCTAAAAACCGTTGATAAATGCTTCCCGCAGCCTTTATCGAAATCTGCTGATAAATAATCGAACGTAAGAGTTCTAAATAAACAGGATTTGGAATATCCATTTTTGGATAGTCAAGTTCTTTTATCATCCTTGCCATTACAGGATCCTTCCTTAAATGCTTTAAGGCTTTGTTCTTATTCTTTAACATCAACAGTTAAGGTACAACAGCCACCGCAAAACAGCTCTACTTAGACCAAATTTTAGACTTGTTACTAAGTATAATTTGATAATTAGTTTTATTAAATTAACAGATAATAGATAAATCCAACACTGTGAAAAAATATACACTCCTTTTTGCTGTTCTCCTTTACTATATCGTTTTACCTGCACAAACTGACTCCGAATTAAAGGAGCTCTTCTTTTCTAAAGAAAAGTACGACAAAGAGAAAACAACTGCCTATTATACTACTTGGCCAGACATACAAGAAGAATTAGCAGCAGACATTCGCTTTCACGAAGAACTAGCAAGTAAATTAGCTGTCTTGAATACAGAATCGTATTCCCTTGACGATAAGATTAATTATGAGTTCTTGCGTCTTGTTGTAGAAGATAAATTATTCTTAGATAAACATGGAGCACATTATATGCCCCTGACTTCAGAAGGCGGATTTATTACAGGAATCTACTACAATTTCAGTGGAAAGAAACTTTCCAGCGAAGAAAGAAAATTTAACTACTTAGAAAAACTAAAGACCCTACCGACTTATATAGTAAGCAAACAAAAATTACTTGAAGAAGGCTTACATAAAAACAAGTCTGTACCTAAACTAATTGCTGAAAAAGCACTCAGTTTGTTTCAAGGACATGTTTCTGTTAAACCAATGCATTCTTTTCTTTTAGACCCATTAAAAACACTCCCGGAGGAAGACACAGATTTTTCACAACAATGCTTAGCAGTCGTTGAATCTGAAGTTTACCCTGCTATTGAACAATTTAATCAGTTTCTAGAAAAAGAGTACATTCCAAAAACGCGAGCAGATATTGGTATCAGCAATATCGAAGGAGGTAAAGAGTTCTACGAACAACGTGTTAGATATTTTACGACCTTGGAAATGACTCCAGAGGATGTATTCGAAACAGGTCAAAGTGAGGTAAAAAGAATACGAGCAGAGATGATGGATATCATTGCAGAATTAAAATTTGAGGGAAGCTTTGATGACTTTCTTAGCTATCTGAGAACAGATCCACAATTCTACCCAAAAACTGCTGAAGAATTACTCTACCATGCAGCCTGGATTTCTAAGAAAGCAGAAGAAATACTACCAAGATATTTTATCAAATTACCTCGCAATCCTTTTACCGTTAATCCAGTTCCCAAAAGTATAGAAGCGAATTATACGACAGGAAGATATTCACCAGGATCTATAGAAAACCAACGAGCCGGACAGTATTGGGTGAACACGTATAATCTGCCAAGTAGAAAAAACTATTTGCTTCCAGCCCTCACCCTTCATGAAGCAGTACCCGGTCATCACTTACAAGGATCCATTGCGCAAGAGCTAGAAGATGTTCCACCTTTAAGAAACTCAACCTACTTAAGCGCCTTTGGCGAAGGCTGGGCTCTGTATTGTGAGTATTTAGGAAAAGAGGCAGGCATCTATACATCGCCTTATGAACATTTTGGTAGACTATCGTATGAAATGTGGCGCGCATGTCGCCTTGTTGTAGATCCCGGTATGCACTATATGGGATGGACTAGAGAAGAGGCTGTTGATTTTATGGCTTCAAATACAGCTCTCTCGTTACATGAAGTGAATACAGAAATTGATCGTTATATCGGTTGGCCTGGACAAGCAGTATCTTACAAAATAGGAGAATTGAAAATCCGTGAACTAAGAAAACGAGCAGAAAAAAGATTAGAAAACGATTTCGATATTCGAGAATTTCATGATTTGATTTTGGCGAATGGAAGTATACCTTTAAATACCCTAGAATACATAGTAGAAAACTATATTGCAGAGAAAATAAAGAAGACAGATGAGAAAAATTAGAATGGGCATGGTCGGTGGAGGAAGAGGCGCCTTCATAGGAGCTGTGCACAGAATGGCAGCTGCCTTAGATGGTCAAATAGAACTTGTTTGTGGTGCCTTTAGCAGCGATCCCGAAAAATCAAAACTATCTGGAAAAGATTTCTTCCTAGATGAAAGCAGAGTCTATGCTAACTATGAGGAGATGATATTAAAAGAAAAAGCACTACCTGCTAGTGAGCGTATGGATTTCGTTTCTATCGTAACACCTAATCATGTGCATTACGGCCCAGCTAAAATGGCCCTAGATAATGGCTTCCATGTAGTCTGCGATAAACCGCTCGCTTTTGATATGGTAGAAGCAGAAGATCTTGAAAAAACGGTCTTAGACACGGGTCTTATATTTGCTTTGACGCATAACTATACGGGCTACCCAATGGTAAAGGAGGCTAAATCTATAATCTCTAAAGGAGAATTGGGAGTAATAAAAAAGGTGGTTGTAGAATATCCACAGGGTTGGTTATCTACCCTAGTAGAAGCGACCAATCAAAAACAAGCAGCATGGCGAACTGATCCTAGCAAGTCGGGTATAGCAGGAGCCATGGGAGATATAGGCACACATGCAGAAAATCTTGCTGAGTATATAACAGGTTTAAAAATAACCCAGCTCTGTGCAGATATAAGTACACTAGTAGAGGGAAGAGAACTCGATGACGACGGGAACGTCTTGCTACGTTTTGATAATGGAGCAAAGGGAATTCTCTACGCAAGTCAAATTTCTGCGGGTGAAGAAAATAACCTACGCATTCGTGTGTATGGAGAAACAGGCGGAATTGAATGGGCGCAGATGGAACCGAATAGTCTCATCTTAAGAATGGCAGACAAGCCTATGCAGATTTTAAGAACTGGCGTTGGTGATTTATCAGAAGCGTCAAAAGCTGCAACAAGAATTCCAGCCGGACACCCAGAGGGTTACTTAGAAGCCTTTGCCAATATTTACAAAAATGTAGCTAAATGTATCCAATCACGTATCCAAGGGAAAGACCCCAAACCAGAAGATAATGATTTCCCAAGTATACAGGATGGCGTGCGTGGTATGAAATTTATCTACAAAGTAATAGAAAGCGGGAAGAGTGAACAAAAGTGGATTGACTTATAGTATAGCCTAAAAATAAGTAAGTGGATAAAAAATCAAAGACAATAATCATATGGGTAATTATTTGCCTAGTTGCAGGTGCATTATCTGGTCTCATAGGTCAAGACTCTATTAAGACCTGGTATGCAGCTTTGAATAAACCTAGCTGGAATCCACCCAATTGGATTTTTGGACCCATGTGGTCATTCCTCTATATTTTGATGGGAATAGCTGTGGGGCGTGTGCAAGGATTTGGTTTAGAGAATGAAATGGTGAAAAAAGGAGTTGGACTGTTTATCATGCAGCTCATCATGAACTTGATTTGGAATCCTGTTTTCTTTGGTCTAAAACAACCTATGCTGGCCTTGGGTATCATCCTAGTCTTATGGTTTATGATTTTGATGACAATACGGGCATTTAGAAAAGTAGACAAAACAGCGACCTTACTGATGTACCCCTATCTCTTATGGGTAAGTTTTGCAACAGCACTCAATATTTCTATAGTAATGCTGAATTGAGCAAAAAAAACAGCCCCATCACTGGGGCTGCGTTCAAATACCCTTACTTGACTTAAATTATTTAGTGCGTACAATACGCTTTACTATCTTTTCATTTATATGTAGTAGATACATTCCTGCGTCTAAATTTTCAATAAATACATCAACTGAATTAGACCCTTCAAAGTCTTGATCTAGAACCACTTTGCCATTAAGATTTAATAGTCTAAGATGCGTAATGTTTTCATCTGGCATTTCTACTGTAAGCCTATCTCCAGCAAACGGATTTGGATATACATTTACATCATGCATCATGCGCTTCCTTTGCGCAACTTCTAAGTCCTGTGTTGGTGGATTACCTATATTCATAGCTCCACTTGCAGTTGTACTAAAGTTATGTACAACAGATTGACAGGAATAATAACCAATTGTCCCACATCTTCTCCTTACCTGAAATTGGTAATTTGTATTTGGTGATAAATTATCCAAAAAGACATAATGCGAGGTAGTTGCTGGCTTAGTAATCCATGCTTCTCCCACTTCTCTATATCTGAAGATTTTACTATCCCCTGGGTAATTATTAAGAATCAAATATGCCCACCAATCGCCCGCTTGTGCAGTCATACTCGATGGAGTCGCACGTAAGGCACGTGTTCTATAGAATCTTGACCCAGACCAATCTGTCCAATCATTTGTACCATCACAAAATACACGAAGTTGAATATCATATAAAGTACATTCTGGTAGTATTCCCATTGAAATGGATGCAGCAGTAGTTGGGTTCATTTCTGTCCAAGTTGTAGTCCCTTGTTTACGATATCGGTATTGATGTAAAACACCAATGTATGCAGTCGTCTTCAAAAACATCTTATTATTACACCAAAGTGATCGTGTGATATCAGATTTATGTGGTGTAGGACAATTGCCAACAATTGTAATAGGATACTCTTCTACCTCACCATAGGCTATCACTTGACAAATATCTACGATATCATGAACACTCAAGACTACCATCATAGTTGTAGCCAACTCTGCTTGTCCATTCAAATAGCCTGTAGGTATCAAAGGAACATTTGCATTTACATCATTAATATTATAGCCAATATATCTTAGTTCACTAGGATCAAGATAATCTCCATCAGCATTCAGGTCTACATAGATGTGCCATTTACTATAGCTATCATTTTCATAAATACCTCCATTCGTGCACTGTACATTAACATCCGTTCCTTCTACAATGTCCGTAGTTTCAGAACTAAAAAAAGCATATCCTCCGTCATTTCCACTTGTATTATCTATATCATTTAGTTGGACTTGATCTATAAATAAATATGCTTGATCACAGCCCATTGGAATGCATGGTTCAGGAGGAGTACATGCTCCCGAAGAGGTAATTGTTACATTATACTCTTCCACCTCTCCATATTGAAATGGATAATCTGCACAGAATGGATGAATACTCAAATCATACCAACTATAAATTATCATCATGGTCGTGTTAATTTCACTTTGCCCATTCAGTGTGTTTGCAGGAATGAGTTCTATTGCTTCATCAATGGACATAGCATTGAATTTTGAAAATATATAATCTTCAGGATCCACATAACTACCATTTCCATTTAAATCTATATACACATGCCATTCTCCTGCAGGTATATTAGTTTGTGTGTTTAGAGCCTCACATAAAACATTATAAGTCTCCCCTTCTAGAAGTTCAGTAGTTGGACTATTGAAGAACTCGTATCCACCATTGTCACCACTTTGATTCACTAAGTCATTAATTTCGACATTGCTAATGTAGTTAAATTCAGTACTCGCAGCATAAGGAACACATTCTGGCAGCAAGTCAGTAGGTAGTCCATTTCCTTCGTCTTGGTTGATTACTGCATAAATTATCTCCATTTCATTATTTCGGAAATCAAGACGTATATAAGCATAAAATACTTCTCCACAAAGACCTGGAATTTTCAATCCTACATAACCTTCGCTATCTGCCCAGTCACTACTAAATAGTACAGAGTTACCAAGCGGTCCAATAGGGATAAAGGACTGAGAACTTACTTCTTCTCCACTCTCTAGCTTCTTGATAAAACTAGTGCCAGGATCTATAGCCACTTCTATAGGCATGTCTGCTGGATATGCAGGCTGCATCCTGTAGTATCCAAAAAAATTGTCTATGTAAATACCTTGAAAAACATATGGAATACCTATGTAAACCCAATATTGTGCTCCTTCCGGAAGGGGATTTTGCCCATCCGTTATATCTGTATGCAGAACTCCTGTACCTGGGTTATTAAAGTCAACTTTAAAGCCAGCAAGTAAAGCATCATTAAAAACTTCATTCACGTTGTTAATTCCATTGATAGCACTTGCTTGAAATTGAATATCAAAAAACAAATCACTCAGAGCATCATGTTGTACTGGATTCATAAAATTAAGATTGACCTCCAAATTAGCTGTTGTTGCGCTTGTCTTCGTAATAGTAATACCATTAGTAACTACAGCAGGACCATTGACAGTAAATTTTCCACTAAGATTATTTACAAAGGAACAGCCAGCACAATCTTCTAAAACTATTTCAGCAGTTTGCGTCACATTTCCTTGGTCAAAAAACTCTTCTGTAAAAACAAACTTATCAGTTTGAATTCTTGCCTCTCCTACATCAGCATGATTATCTTGGAAAACAAGGGCATCCATCATAGTAGTAACACATTGGCCTCTTCCACCAACATCTGCATTTATATAACTCCACATTCTATCCTTTTGCCCCTCTGTGAACATGGTTTGACAAGAGTAGTCCATAAAATTATGTAGATTATCATCTAAATCCCCTGCTCCATCATTACAACTATTAACAGGAATATTAGGACAATATGTGGTCCCTTTACAATTGGGTGTATCATCTACTAAATCATCCGTATCACAATTTACATCCCATCCTGGTCCATACTGATAACCCCAAGTATGATGTAACTCAAACCAATGTCCTATTTCATGTGTAAGCGTATTTGGTCTTCCATTATCTACGTAAGGATTATTTTCTCCCAAATACCTAAAGTCTGTAACTATTCCATCATATGTTGGATAATATACAGCAGAAGATGGATATGTTGCGAACGCAGAAAAATTACCATAAGCAACTTGTTGCACTACCCAAATATTCAAATACTTTGTATGGTCCCACTGAATAAGTTCTTTGATCTGAGCATTATTCATCCCATCATAAGAGTAAAAGGAATGTGTTCTTGTGATACCTTCAGTAGGATTTCCATTCGGATCCACTGTTGCAAGCTTAAATTCTAAGCCAATATCTCCTGCCTGAATTCCACAGAATGCTGGATCAATGGCACAGTTATACTCAGTATTATTTGTACCCGCAAAATCAACATTTACCTCGTCTAAATATTCTTGTAATTGTTCTTTAGTAAAATCAAATTCTCCTTCACATGGCGGAATAATATGAAAGACAACAGGGACGACATTATCAGTTACTGAACGCATGGTATGATCTCCATTCTTTAAGGACTGTAAGGCCTCCTCACGTGCCTTCTTAAATGCAGGATCTTTTTGCATCAACTCATGAACATGCACATCTATAGCACAACCGACATGTTCGTCTTCGATCTTTCCAATAGGATCAGACGATGAAACTTGGCTTTGTGCTAAACTCTGCTGTGACCAAATAAATAAGAACAGAATCACCATTGCTGACAATTTTGTTAAACTAAAATTTCTCATAATAATTTGTTTTGATTAAAAAATATTGTTTACTGACCTAGCCTTAAGCAAATTTTCTAATCATTGAAATTCTGTTCTAAATAAACTGAATTTCATAGTCCACAATTGAGAAATAGAGTTTACACACGTGGATGATAACTCTAGAACAGAGTAGCCTTCTTATAGAAGGATGCATGTGTAGGATTAGTTTTGTATCAATAGTATATACCTAAAAATGAAATAGGTAACATTTGTAATACTTAGTTTAGTTAAAAATATATTCGTTCCTTTAGATTATGGAATCTTCAAAACCAGACATCCAGACAAACAAAGATATTGTAGAATTAGTAGACAGCTTCTACACTGTACTCAAGCAGGATCCTCTAATAGGACATTTCTTCAACAAACACATGTCACTTTCCTTTGAAGAACACCTACCTATTATGTACAGTTTTTGGCAATCTGTTTTACTAGGTACAGCAAGCTACAAAGGGAATGTAATGCTAGCCCATATTCATCTCAATAAAAGGATACGTTTAGCTGAACCTCATTTTGAGCGATGGATTACGATATGGGAAAAAACTGTAAATAGTTTATTCGAAGGCGAACGAGCTGAGGAAGCAAAGAAAAGAGCGCGTCTTATGAAAGAACTTATGTTATATAAGATTACGCAAAGTATGGGTGATGGTTTTATACAGTAGTATATATTTCTTGGCATAGTTTCCTGAGCAACTAAAAACATAACCACCTTAGACTCAATTCCAATACTTTCAAAATAACAAAACCTAAACCTACTACTCTCCTTCTAAATACTTAGGTCGCTTTCTATGCTTGGTCAACTGTTCGTAGTTATATGCAATTTCCAAAAGCAATGGTTCACTGTAGGCTCTACCAAAAAAGGAAATTCCAACAGGAAGTTCACCCACAAAGCCTAAGGGAACTGTAATATTAGGATAGCCTGCTTGCGCTGCTGGAGAGGAGCTTCCTCCTTTGTAAGTATCTCCATTTTCAAGATCAGTATCCCAAGCAGGACTTCCAGTCGGTGCTATAATTGCATGTAATTTATGTTCTTTCATAACCTTATCAATACCATTTGTGCGCACACCTTGTATCATTTTTATTTTGGCTTGTCTGTATTCATCAGACTTCGTGTCCCCTTTTTCTTGCGCCATTTCTAAATACTCCTGACCAAAATATTTTAATTCTTCTGGATTCTCCTTATTAAATGCAATGAGCTCTTCTACTGATTTAATTTTTGCATTCGGTCCTAGGCTTTCAAAATATGCATTAAGTCCTTCCTTATATTCATATAACATAAGCTGAAACGAAGCGTTTCCTATATCTTCTGTTACTTGCTCTAATTCAATAATTGTCGCACCTGAATTTTCCAATGCTTCCACCGCTTTTTTCATTAGTGCATCAACAGCAGGATCAAAACCCATAGATCCCTTCCAGAGACCTATACGTTTTTCTTTAAATCCGTTCTTTGTTAAGAACATAGTATAGTCCTTATAACTGCGTGGAAAAGTGCCTGCTCCATAGGAGGATATATTCTCTTTCTCTACCATTGCATTTAAGCAAATAGCAGCATCCATTACCGTTCTTGCCATTGGACCAACAACATCCTGCGTTTTGGAAATAGGAATCACACCCTTTGTTGGGACAATATTTAACGAAGGCTTAATGCCTATTAGGCAATTTGTTTGCGAAGGACATACTATGGAACCATTCGTTTCTGTACCGACAGCAACCATACATAGATTAGCAGCTACTGCGACAGCAGAACCTGCACTAGAACCGCAGGTATTTTTAATCAACACATACGGGTTCTTACTCAGGCCTCCCAACCCACTCCAACCACTCGTAGATTTTTGGCCTCTAAAGTTTGCCCACTCACTTAGATTTGCCTTCCCTAAGATTATTGCACCTGCTTCTTTTAGATTTTTTACTACTGGACTATCCTCTAAGGGAACAGATCCTTCCAGTGCTAATGAACCGGCAGTTGTAGGCATATTCCCAGTATCAATATTGTCTTTTACAATGACTGGCACCCCATGCATCATCCCCTTATCTATGCCTTCCTTTCTTTCTTTGTCCACTTCTCGAGCCTTTTCCATTGCGTAAGGATTTACATGTATTATGGAATTTAAACTAGGGCCAGATTTATCTAATTTTTCTATTCTGTCTAAATAATAGGCTACAACTTGTTGTGCGTTTATTTCTCCGGAGTTATATTTTTCTTGTAGGCTAGGGATATCTATTTCCTCAAGTTCTAGCCCGTCAATTGAAATTGAATGGATGGCTTCTTTATTAGTCTTGCTTTTATTTTGGCAGGAAGTTACCAATAGACATAGAAGCAGAGTCAAGCAAATAGGGTAACTTTCTTTTAGGAAGTGAATGTTTTTCATATATTATTTTTTTATGCCTCTGGTTTTATTCACCCAGCTATCCCATACATTAAACATACGCATAGAAAATTCTATGTTTTGGGTTTCTATCATTTGCTGCACCTCGGCTCTATTATGCCTTTTTAAATCAATATCACTATTTGCATACCCCAATACCATAGCTGCAATTATTGCAGAATTTTTTTTCAAAGAAACTAAATCTACCTTATCATAGGTGTCTGAAGCTGCATGGTAGTTTGGCCCATATAATGCAGGTTTATGATTTGCGACTAAGTTTGGAACACCCTGCATCATAAAATCAAAATTATCTGTTCCTACAATCGGGTTTATGATATTTAAAAAATTACTCAATGTGTCTACAGGTTGGAGCAGACTATCCATAATGGGAATTAACTTTTCTCTACCATTTGTGAAAAACCCAATGATAGGGCCACTGCCAATATCTACTGACAGTGCCATCATGTGTTTATCTAAATCTGCTTCATATTCTTGGGTGTAGGCATGTGATCCAAAATAGCCTTGCTCCTCGCCATTCCATAAAGCAAAGCGAATGGTGCGTTTCGGTTTAATATTCGCTTGCGTCATTTGCCGTGCAATATCTATCATCATGCTTACATTACAACCATTGTCATTTGCTCCCGTTCCTAATGCCCAAGAATCTAAATGTGCTCCAATAACGATGACCTCATCTGGAAACTCAGTTCCTGGGATTTCAGCGATTACATTTTCGGACGTAAAGGCCTCACCAACTGTCGCTTTTAGTTTTGCAACAAAGGAAAGACGTTGGCCCTTTCGTAGACTTCTCAAACTTCTTTTGGCATCTTCTCTAGCCATCACAAATTGCGGTAAGGGCACGTTTGTTCCTTTGGATGTAATAAACCGATACAACAATCCATTTGGACGTGTTGACATAAAGACTATACCCTTAGCACCATATTTCTCTGCAAGTGCTTCTACTTTAGCTGCTTGGATATATTCAGCAAATAAACCAGCAATATCAAAACAAATATCCGTCTCAATAAGTACAAAATTGTCTTTAACTTGAACTGCAAGGCTGACAAAATCTTCTTCTTTCCCATACCCAAGGTCAATAAGTTCAGCAGTATAGGATCCTGGTGCAGTTTGATATTTGGCAACCATAACTGGAGCAAAGTCAAGTGCACCTGACACTCGCCCTTTGCAAGCTTCTGGCAGCCAAAGCACAGGCATTTCAAACGCCTGCTTCCGCACTTTCACACCTGCCTTTTTAAATTTCTGATATCCCCATTCCACAGATAGTTCATTCGCAGCTGATCCCGTCACCCTACCTCCAATCTCATCACACAACTCCTGAAGATCTTCCTCTAAAGGCGTCTCAGCAAGCATGGCGGCTACTAATTTAGAAATATCATTATTTGTCTGAGCACCTAAAATGCTACTTATCAATAGGAAACTTAAAACATAAATACTGTTGTATCTCATGTTAGTAAATATAAGCAAGCGAAGGCGAATAGTCAGGAAGAAATATTATTTATTCTTAATCATCTGAGCAAAGTCCTTAGCAAAATAACTTATAATAGCAGTTGCACCAGCTCGTTTAATGCTTAAAAGTGTTTCCGGCATGGCAGTCTTATAATCTAACCACCCATTTTTACACGCAGCATATAACATGGAACATTCTCCGCTCACATGATAGGCTGCAATAGGTATATCAAATTCTTCATGTAACTTATGAATAATATCTAGATAATGCAAGGCAGGTTTTACCATTAAAAAATCTGCTCCTTCTAAATAGTCCAACTCAGCTTCAATCATAGCCTCCTGCTTATTTGCAGGATCCATTTGATAAGTGTATTTATCCTTTGGAATATTTGGATCGTCTACAGGAGCAGAGTCTAAAGCATCACGAAAAGGGCCATAGAATGCACTTGCATATTTGGCAGTATAGGACATAATTGCAGTATCTGTAAATCCGTTTTCGTCCAAGGCTTCTCGTATGAACCCAACTCTTCCATCCATCATATCGGATGGTCCTATCATATCAAATCCTGCCTGCGCTTGAGCAACAGACATCTCCGCTAATATTTCAACAGTGACATCGTTTAAAATTTTACCGTTTTCAACTACACCATCGTGCCCATCTGAACTATACGGGTCTAAGGCTACATCACTTATTAAGTTAATTTCAGGAAAGTGTTTTTTTATTTTTTCTGCAGCTTGTAAATAATAATTTTCCTGAGCAAGACTATAGCTTCCAGTTTTATCCTTCTTGCTTTCTGCGATTTTAGGGAACATCATATAACTATGGATACCTAAGGCAGTGCAAGTTTCTATTTCTGATAGAATTTTATCGATTCCTTGCCTCTTGGCCATTGGTAGAGATGGAATAATTTCTTCTTTCGAAGGATCTTCCATCAGAAAGAGTGGCATAATTAAATTTTCCACTTGCACCCTATGCTCTTGCACAAGTGCTCTTACCGCCTTTGATTTTCTATTTCTTCGAGGTCTTCTAAACACGCTTCTCTTTTTTTGGTACTGGGTCATGTCCATGTGGACCCCATGGATGACACTTCATAATACGTCTAGTTCCTAAATACAATCCCTTGATTACTCCCCATTCTTCTATCGCTTTGATCATATATGAAGAACAGGTAGGCATAAATCTACAATTTTGTCCAAGCAAAGGAGAAAGTAATATCTGATATGCTCGTATAGGTAAAATGAACAGTTTCTTAAATAATATGAATATCACAGATCTAGAGATTTTGGTTTATCTCCTCTGGAAAAAAACATATGTTGTTTGCTGCTTGCATTATACTGAAAGCTTACTACATTCTTTTGATCATCAAATAAATCATGCAATACCTTATTTAATACATTAATTTCATTATGCACTTGTAAATTTGGCACCTCTAGGTAACACCAGACCGCTGCTAAGTCTTCTGACATTTCTTTACCCACCCAATCAAATTTTAAGGGTACCCCATCAACATCAATTAATAGGGTAGACTGAAGATATGTATAGATGTATTCATCCGCTAAAGGGTCCTCATTTTTAGTAAATAATGATAAATCCTTATAGCCTTGAAGGGCAAGGGTTTCCTCTAAATCGTCAATAAATATATGTGTGGACACCTGGATTGCTGAAACATCTTCCTTATAACGTATTTCAGTCTTGCTTAAATGGAAGTCATGTGCGCTTAAAGCATGGAATAATATATAGAGATAAATAGATATCATAAGATAAATTCAAAAGTCTGCTACGAAGTTGACAAGGTTTTAAATGAAAAGCAAGGAATAGGGAGTCTATTTTATACAAGAGCCTACTTATATCAGAAAATTCTAGTCTGAGCGCTTTCGTCCTTTCATCGAGAATCTCTCGTCTTTAGACGAGTACAAGACTAGAAATGCAACTTAAATTCTGTTAAAAGCGTCTTTATTATGTAACTGAGAGGGAATAACGATTTCTTCTAAACATACAAAGCAAGTGAATTTCTAACCAATAAAATGCTAAACAAATGAAAGGATTAACAAGATCAAGCAAAAACTATTCTTCAGGAAACAGACCGAGAAAATTCTTCAGTCAAACAAAATCCCTGAACATATTAAGAGTAATAACAAGCGATGGTGGATTAAAATATAATCCACATTGGAGAGATGCAAAAGTCGCATAACACGTTGCCATAGTTAAGGGGTCTACCTATAGTAGGCCTCTTTCTATGTTTTAGACAAAAATGAAGGTATTGTAAAGTAAAATGTACTGCCATAAGCAGGTACTGAATCCAGCCACATCTTCCCGCCATATGATTCTACTACCCTTCTCCCAATTGCTAGTCCTATTCCTGTACCCGTGTACTCAGAATTACTATGTAAGCGTTTGAATAATTCAAATATCTTTTCCTGGTATTTCTTTTCTATACCAATTCCATTGTCTTTAATAGAAAACAAATACATGTCTTCTTGCTTTACACAGTGCACTGTTACCTTTGGTATATTACTGGTATTATACTTAAGACCATTTTCTATTAAATTCTGAAATAACTGTTTAATCTTGAATACGTGTAAATGCATTATAGGAAAATCGCCCTCAAGTTTTATTTCTGCCCCCTTTTCAACTCGATAATAATCTAAATCCAGTTTTATCTCTTCAAGTAAATTGTATATGTTTATTTCAGAAGCTTCTTCTGGTTTATCCAAGGAAGAATACAGCAACAGATCATTTATTGTATTTTCCATTCTTCCTACACCTTCTTTAATAAATTTTATATACTCCTTATCTTTCTTATCATAGGCACTTATATTCTTAATTTCTAATAACTGTATAAAACTTGTTATATTTCTCAATGGTGATTTTAAATCATGAGAAGTTACATAGGCAAAATTTTCTAAATCTTTATTTGACATTTCTAATTGAGCGTTTGCCATAGCAAGTTCTTCAATACGTAAATCTAATTCAGATGTTTTTTCTTTAACCATTTTTGAGAGCACTCCTTTTTCTCTCCGAAGGCTGTCATAATAAAAGAATGCAGCAATCAAAAATAATGCTAACAAAAACATGAGAGCTTTAAACCAAATTGTTTGAGTAAAATGTTGCTTAATAGTGATATCAATGGAACTACTTTTTTCTAATAAATCTGACTCATCAGACACCAGAGCTGCTCTAAACGTATAATCACCTGGCTTTAGTTGGCTATAGTGTGTTTCTCTTGAACGGGTGAATATCCAATCTTCATCAACACCATCCATCTTATAAGCATACAAGGTTTTATCTAAATCACTAAATATTATTCCTGAATATTCTATTATCAAGTTGTTCTCATCACTGTCAAACTCATAAGAATCTTTTAAAGGCACAGAGGAATCATTTACTCTCAGTTGTTTAAAATAAAATGGAGAAAAAAATTCAGTAGACGAATATTTTAATTTATCTTTTTTTATTGCAATCATCCCCTTAGAAGTAAAAAGCAATATCTTATCATCAAAGACGTTTGTACTATGAATTCCCGATGTTTTCAAACCATAGGATTCTCCAATTACATTAATTCCAAAATCTCTCTTCTTGAGATCATTTACAGTAACAATATTTAAACCACTATTCGTAGATACATAGATTTCATTACCATCGACGTATAAATCATTTATGCTATTGTTTGAAAGTCCTTTTGTTCTATCCACAACAAAAAAATCATTCTCTTCAATAAAAATAAGCCCCTCTCCTTTTGATGCTGCAACTAGTGTATTCTCATCAAAGGGCACAAGCTTTTTTATCGTTGGTGTAAAAATTGGTGAACGATCTCTATAATATATAGTATCCTTATCATCTATTCTAATTAATCCCTCCTTCTCATCACTAATCCACATGACTCCCTCCGGAGAAAGGTAATTAGCATAGGACCTATTTTTTAATATCAAATTAATTCCATTTGCAGTTCCAACTTCATTAGCAGTTATACTTACATTAAAATCAATCGAATCTAAATGTATTAATTTACTGCAGTAATACGTACTAATAAGAACAGTCCTATCTTGGATGGAACTTTGTTTCGATGCTAAACTACTGATTCGACTAAATGCACCCCTATTAAAATGTATCAGTCCTATATCTGTAGTTAACAACAATTCATCAGCAGAAATATAGTCAATATCAAGTATTCTATTGACACCATATCTATTTGCAAATGGAATTACAAATTCAACAATTTCATCCTTTTCTATCTTAAAAAATGTTCCATTCTCAGAACCAACCCATAAAACACCATTAGGGTCTTTTAAACTACTATGCAAACTCATAGTTTCTAAACTTGAGTCAGATAAGTATTCAACTAGAATCTTAGACTCAGGTTTAAGTAAATATATACCAGAATCAAAAGTTGAAACCCAGGTAAAGTTGTTATTATCGACATACGTATTACAAATATTTACATCTTCAAACAAGAGTTCTCTTCTCACAATTTCGTCAGATTCGTCAAGAGTAATTACTATCATTCCATTCGGATTGCCTAGAGTTACAATCTTATTATCATGAACAAATAAGTTCTTTACTGGAGCAAAATTTGGATCAATAAGTTTTGATAGTCTAGTTTTTAAATCAAATACAGAAAGAGACTTGCCATTGGCATAGTATAGTTTATTATCCTTCAGCATAAATTTTAGTTTATAAATACTGGAGTTCCTCATCCCAACAGAAAAAGGTATTTTTTCTACAATCTTATTTGAATTTATTTTTAATAGCTTATCCTCATTATAATAATATACAGCATCATTTTGTATGCCAGCATATATGAAATAATCTAAATTTTTTAAACCATCATCAATCTCTAAAATAGGTTCTAAGGACTCTCCATCTAAAACTACAATTGTATGTTTTTTTGCTAGCCAGATATCCCCTTTTTCATCTTCTTTTACTTGAAACTCCCATGTCATGTTAGGATAGTCCAGATCATTTAGAAAATACACACTATCATTTTCAATATAACTTATAGGACCTGAAGTATTCAGCCATATCCTATCTTTACTATCTATAAACATTTTTATAACCTCATTATAGAGAAGGCCATCTTTTGCTGTTAAAGTGGTAAAATTATATCCGTCAAATTTAGAAACTCCTGACTCGGTAGCAACCCATATAAAACCTTTTGAATCTTGGACAACATCATAAACTGTCATTGACGGTAGACCCTGCTCCAAGGTATAGTGATTTACAATCTGATCATTCACCTGACATATTAACTGCACAGCAATAGAACATATTAAGATAAATATGCAACTAATTGTAATGCAGACAAATCCCATTCTTCTCATGCCCTAAATATAGTTGAAATAACAGCTACTTTCATAGAAATTGTAGGTGTCGGCTAAGAGTTTCATCATTTCTTCACGATGGTAAAAAAACCTAGTTAAGTAATGGTATATTAAAAATCAAATACAAGAAATCCAGCATTATAGCAATTTATTACAAGAATTATGTAACACAAAACAGTTCACGTAGCAGAATTGTATTATGATTTTAATAAGAAATCAGAGATCAAATCCTGTCAAAATTTACTCTTCTTTATTTTAACATTTAATTACTTAAAAAAATGTAATTTTAATTCTCCCGCTGAATGAGTACACTCGAACGATAAGTTCAATACAAATTTATTAAACACCTTTTGTAATGATAAGAACACCCATATTCTTACTATACTCATTTGTATTCTGTTCACAAGTTCTATTTGCACACGGTGACTTGCATGAACGTATTCTGCTACTGACCAGTGAAATTAATGCAAAGCCAAATGATGCAAATCTCTATTTTGAGAGAGCTAAGCTGTACTTCTATCACAATGAATTTAATCTGTCTATTCTTGACTTAGATACATCAGATAAACTAGGCCTGAAGGACCCTCTGACCCATTTGTTTTATGCTAAAGCACACCAAAAACTCAATAACCATAAAGTAGCGCTTGCATACGCTGAACAAATTCTAGCACACGATTCTAAAAACGTAAACGCTTTAAAAATAAAAGCCCAAGTTCAGCACTCTTTAGAAAAATATGCGGAATCAGCAGAATCATATGCACTTCTTATAAATACCACCAAACGTGCTCTTCCTGAAAACTATTTAGATGGCGCAAAATCTTGGATTGATGCAAACAATACAACGAAAGCAATTTTACTCATAGATCAAGGAATCCATGATTTAGGAGAACTCCCGGCTTTCTTAAGAAAAAAGAAAGAATACTTAGTAGAAAACGAAATGTACAAAGACGCTTTTCTTGTCCAAAAACTAATTATTGCAAATGCGCAAAGAAAAGAACGTGCACATTATGAAGCAGCAGAGATCGCTCTTCTATTAAAGGATTTCGATTTAGCAGCAAAACATTTGAATAAAAGCGAAAAAGCATTTCATGCACTTCCAATCCGAATACAAAACAACAAGGCGATGCGAGAACTTGCAGCATCAATAAAAAATACTAAAACCAAACTTTCTAATCACCTTTAAATGCAACAAAATGAAAAAATTTATTTTAATCACCTACATGTTCATTTGGACATGTACAGGTCTTCAGGCTCAAACCGTCATTAGAGGACCTTACTTACAAAAAGCCAATTCAAATTCTGTTACTGTACATTGGAGAACAAATGCAAGCACAGAATCCATTGTAAATTATGGAACGAACCTAAACAACCTAAATCAGTCTATTGATAACCAAAGCTTGAATACAGATCATGCTTTAGAAATTTCAGGTTTAAATCCAGAAACGAAGTACTACTATAATATTGCAGATAATAACGGTATTCTAGTACCAGCCTCCTCCGATCAATATTTCCAAACACACCCTACCATTGGTACAGACCAGGCCTATAGATTTTGGGTTCTTGGAGATTGTGGAACAGCAAATGGGGATGCAGAAGCAGTAAGAGACGCCTATTATGGGTATGTAGGATCTGGGCATACGGATGGTATATTGTACCTAGGAGATAATGCCTATAATTCTGGAACAGATACCGAATATCAGAATGCAGTTTTTGAGATCTATGATGAGAAGCTAAAAAATACAATAGCGTGGTCTTGTCTGGGAAATCATGATGGATTTACTGCGGACTCTGATAGCCAAACAGGACCTTACTATGAAATTTTTAATTTCCCTAAAAATGGAGAGTCTGGAGGAATTGCTTCTGGAACAGAAGCATACTACTCATTTGACTATGGCAATATACATTTCATTTCACTAGAATCTTATGAAACGGATAAGAGCGTAGGAGGTGCTATGTACAACTGGGCTGAATCAGATATACAGAATACTACCCAAGATTGGATAGTCGCTATTTGGCATCATCCACCTTATACAAAAGGCTCGCATAACTCTGATACAGAAACACCATTAATACAAATGCGTGAAAACTTCTTGCCAATGTTAGAAGCCAATGGTGTGGATCTCGTTATGTCAGGTCATAGCCATTCATATGAACGTTCATATTACATCAATGGTCATTATGGTTTGTCAGGGACGTTTGATAGCAATGCAATGATTGTGGGGTCTGAAGGTGGCGGTGATGGACAAATAAATGGAAATGGTGCATATCAAAGCCTTACAAATGACGGTGCTGTTTATATTACAACAGGCTCTGCAGGTAGAATTTCTGGAAACGGTTCGTTAGACCACCCAGCTATGCATTACTCTGTTAAAGAGCTAGGATCCTGTGTCCTTGAAGTAGATGGTGACCAATTGGATGTAAAATTCATTAGAGAAAATGGTGTTACAGAAGATTATTTTACAATTCAAAAAGCAGCAACAATAGCTGGTATAGATTTAAATAATTTCAGCTCTACTTGCGGAATTGATAATGTTGCCGGAGTTGTAGAACTTTCAGGTCTTACTTTTGATATTGATGACCAGGTATTTTACGGAGTAGAAGACAACCTTAAAATACATGAAATAGGCTTAGATGGTGTAGTAAATAACAGCTACACCCTTAACGGATTTGAAGACACAGAGGGTATTGTTTATTTAGGGAATAGCCAATTTGCACTCACCGAAGAAAGAAGAAGAGAAATTATAATCCTTACTATTGATAGTAATACACCGAACACTATTAATTATAGCAACAGCAATATAATATCATTTGACGACTCAGGCGAAACACAAAATAATGGCTTTGAAGGATTAGCCTATGATGCAGCAAATGATGTCCTGTATATTGGCAAAGAAGGGGATGCAAATATTGACCCTGCCATTTACGTACTGAGTAACCCTATTAGTGAAATCGGAAATACAATTACTCCTACAGAAGCATTTACTAATCTACCGACATGTACAAATTTTGATGCAGCAGGCTTAGCATGGACACCTACAGGATCCTTATTAATACTCTCCCAAGCTTGTAAGATTATTTATGAAGTGGATCCAGCAAATGGAGCAATCTTAAGTGAAAAAAGTGTAGCAGGTCTTGCAATTCCAGAAGGAATAACTATGGTCAATGATAATGAATTATGGGTCGCTGGTGAAGACAAT